>NZ_JAODOR010000018.1 GCF_025398275.1 Microbacterium memoriense
GTTAACGAGAAAAGGCCACCCAACCTTGGGTGGCCTTTTCACGAAAGAAGTCCGGCGGTGTCCTACTCTCCCACAGGGTCCCCCCTGCAGTACCATCGGCGCTGTGAGGCTTAGCTTCCGGGTTCGGAATGTAACCGGGCGTTTCCCTCACGCTATGGCCGCCGAAACACTATTGATGTTTCAATCAGCATAACAAATGAATGTCATGCGGTTCTCGACCGTACATCGAGAACCACTCAGTGGACGCAAGCACCAAAAACGGTGTGTTATCAAGTCATCGGCTTATTAGTACGAGTCAGCTTCACGCGTTACCGCGCTTCCACATCTCGCCTATCAACCCAGTAGTCTGGCTGGGAGCCTCTCGCCCGAAGGCATGGAAATCTCATCTTGAGGCCGGCTTCCCGCTTAGATGCTTTCAGCGGTTATCCATCCCGAACGTAGCTAATCAGCGGTGCTCCTGGCGGAACAACTGACACACCAGAGGTTCGTCCAACCCGGTCCTCTCGTACTAGGGTCAGATCCTCTCAAATTTCCTGCGCGCGCAGCGGATAGGGACCGAACTGTCTCACGACGTTCTAAACCCAGCTCGCGTACCGCTTTAATGGGCGAACAGCCCAACCCTTGGGACCTACTCCAGCCCCAGGATGCGACGAGCCGACATCGAGGTGCCAAACCATGCCGTCGATATGGACTCTTGGGCAAGATCAGCCTGTTATCCCCGAGGTACCTTTTATCCGTTGAGCGACAGCGCTTCCACAAGCCACTGCCGGATCACTAGTCCCGACTTTCGTCCCTGCTCGACCTGTCAGTCTCACAGTCAAGCTCCCTTGTGCACTTACACTCGCCATCTGATTGCCAACCAGATTGAGGGAACCTTTGGGCGCCTCCGTTACTTTTTGGGAGGCAACCGCCCCAGTTAAACTACCCACCATGCACTGTCCCTGAACCGGATTACGGTTCGAAGTTAGATATCCAGAGTGACCAGAGTGGTATTTCAACAATGACTCCACATGAACTGGCGTCCACGCTTCACAGTCTCCCACCTATCCTACACAAGCCACACCGAACACCAATACAAAGCTATAGTAAAGGTCACGGGGTCTTTCCGTCCTGCTGCGCGTAACGAGCATCTTTACTCGTAATGCAATTTCGCCGAGTTCGCGGTTGAGACAGTTGGGAAGTCGTTACGCCATTCGTGCAGGTCGGAACTTACCCGACAAGGAATTTCGCTACCTTAGGATGGTTATAGTTACCACCGCCGTTTACTGGGGCTTAAATTCTCAGCTTCGCCTTGCGGCTAACCGGTCCTCTTAACCTTCCAGCACCGGGCAGGCGTCAGTCCGTATACATCGTCTTGCGACTTGGCACGGACCTGTGTTTTTAGTAAACAGTCGCTACCCACTAGTCTCTGCGGCCTCCAAACGCTTTTGGGAGTAAATCCCTATACGCCGAAGGCCCCCCTTCTCCCGAAGTTACGGGGGCATTTTGCCGAGTTCCTTAACCACGATTCTCTCGATCTCCTTGGTATTCTCTACCTGACCACCTGAGTCGGTTTGGGGTACGGGCGGCTTGAACCTCGCGTCGATGCTTTTCTTGGCAGCATAGGATCACCCACTTTTTATCCGCATCGTGTCTCAGCCTGTATGAGTCGCGGATTTGCCTACGACTCGGCCTACGCACTTGCACCAGGACTACCATCGCCTGGCTTGGGCTACCTTCCTGCGTCACACCTGTTAATACGCTAACCGCACCAGAATGGGGTCGTACGCTAGGCCCCGAGCTTCACCCCGAAGGGATCCATCACAGGGATTCAGATACTTAGCACTACTGGATTAGCTTGGGCGGTTCTTCGCCGGTACGGGAATATCAACCCGTTGTCCATCGACTACGCCTGTCGGCCTCGCCTTAGGTCCCGACTTACCCAGGGAAGATTAGCTTGACCCTGGAACCCTTGGTCTTTCGGAGGACATGTTTCTCACATGTCTTTCGCTACTCATGCCTGCATTCTCACTCGTGTAGCCTCCACGGCTGGTTCACACCGCCGCTTCGCTGGCCACACGACGCTCTCCTACCCATCAACACGGCTGGACCACGAAGGCCTACCAATAATGTCAATGCCACAACTTCGGTGGCGTGCTTGAGCCCCGTTACATTGTCGGCGCGGAATCACTTGACCAGTGAGCTATTACGCACTCTTTCAAGGGTGGCTGCTTCTAAGCCAACCTCCTGGTTGTCAAGGCAACTCCACATCCTTTCCCACTTAGCACGCGCTTTGGGACCTTAGTTGGTGGTCTGGGTTGTTTCCCTCTCGACAATGAAGCTTATCCCCCACTGTCTCACTGCTGCGCTCTCACTTACCGGCATTCGGAGTTTGGCTGACGTCAGTAACCTTGTAGGGCCCATCGGCCATCCAGTAGCTCTACCTCCGGCAAGAAACACGCAACGCTGCACCTAAATGCATTTCGGAGAGAACCAGCTATCACGAAGTTTGATTGGCCTTTCACCCCTATCCACAGCTCATCCCCTCAGTTTTCAACCTAAGTGGGTTCGGTCCTCCACGACGTCTTACCGTCGCTTCAACCTGGCCATGGATAGATCACTTCGCTTCGGGTCTAGGACATGCGACTGAATCGCCCTATTCAGACTCGCTTTCGCTACGGCTACCCCTCACGGGTTAACCTCGCCACATATCGCTAACTCGCAGGCTCATTCTTCAAAAGGCACGCTGTCACAGCTACTAAGGCTGCTCCAACGGTTTGTAAGCAAACGGTTTCAGGTACTATTTCACTCCCCTCCCGGGGTACTTTTCACCTTTCCCTCACGGTACTTGTCCGCTATCGGTCATCTGGGAGTATTTAGGCTTATCAGGTGGTCCTGACAGATTCACACGGGATTTCTCGGGCCCCGTGATACTTGGGATACTCTTCGCGCCAAGAGAAGCATTTCGACTACGGGGTTGTCACCCTCTATGACCCGCCTTTCAATGCGGTTCGTCTATACCTTCTTGTAACGCCGGCTGCTCGGCAGAGCAACCTGAAAAGTCCCACAACCCCGAATACGCAACTCCTGCCGGATATCACACGTACTCGGTTTAGCCTGTTCCGGTTTCGCTCGCCACTACTAACGGAATCGCGGTTGCTTTCTCTTCCTGTGGGTACTGAGATGTTTCACTTCCCCACGTTCCCTCTACCCGCCCTATATATTCAGGCGGGAGTCACTAGGTCGGCACGCCGCCCAGCGGGGTTTCCCCATTCGGACACCCTCGGATCACAGTGTGCTTATCCACTCCCCGAGGCTTATCGCAGATTGCTACGTCCTTCTTCGGCTCCAGATGCCAAGGCATTCACCGTTTGCTCTTAAAGACTTGATTCACATGAGTTTTATCAGAATCGACATCGGCCTCACGGCCGACATGAAATTGACTAATGATCTTTAAGATCATCTATTACGAACCAGCCAAAAGGCCGGCTCGAAGATGCTCGCGTCCACTGTGTAGTTCTCAAAGTACGGGCGGTACCTCCCCCAACCACCCCTCACGGGCAGCCAGACAAGGTCCTGAGATTCGTCAAACCCCTCACGAGGTCATCCGGTCCCTCAGGACCCAACAGCGTGCATATGCCGACTCCCTCGCCCCCCAGCGTTCCAAACCCGAAGGCCGTACTAACTCGAAGATCCGATCCTCGACACCTTGTCAAATGTTCCACCCATGAGCTCCGGTCGAGAACATTCGTCCCGAAACCGGCTCTGTCACTCCGAAGAGTGCAGTGCTCCTTAGAAAGGAGGTGATCCAGCCGCACCTTCCGGTACGGCTACCTTGTTACGACTTAGTCCTAATTACCAATCCCACCTTCGACGGCTCCCTCCACAAGGGTTGGGCCACCGGCTTCAGGTGTTACCGACTTTCATGACTTGACGGGCGGTGTGTACAAGACCCGGGAACGTATTCACCGCAGCGTTGCTGATCTGCGATTACTAGCGACTCCGACTTCATGAGGTCGAGTTGCAGACCTCAATCCGAACTGGGACCGGCTTTTTGGGATTCGCTCCACCTTACGGTATTGCAGCCCTTTGTACCGGCCATTGTAGCATGCGTGAAGCCCAAGACATAAGGGGCATGATGATTTGACGTCATCCCCACCTTCCTCCGAGTTGACCCCGGCAGTATCCCATGAGTTCCCACCATTACGTGCTGGCAACATAGAACGAGGGTTGCGCTCGTTGCGGGACTTAACCCAACATCTCACGACACGAGCTGACGACAACCATGCACCACCTGTTTACGAGTGTCCAAAGAGTTGACTATTTCTAGCCCGTTCTCGTATATGTCAAGCCTTGGTAAGGTTCTTCGCGTTGCATCGAATTAATCCGCATGCTCCGCCGCTTGTGCGGGTCCCCGTCAATTCCTTTGAGTTTTAGCCTTGCGGCCGTACTCCCCAGGCGGGGAACTTAATGCGTTAGCTGCGTCACGGAATCCGTGGAATGGACCCCACAACTAGTTCCCAACGTTTACGGGGTGGACTACCAGGGTATCTAAGCCTGTTTGCTCCCCACCCTTTCGCTCCTCAGCGTCAGTTACGGCCCAGAGATCTGCCTTCGCCATCGGTGTTCCTCCTGATATCTGCGCATTCCACCGCTACACCAGGAATTCCAATCTCCCCTACCGCACTCTAGTCTGCCCGTACCCACTGCAGGCTGGAGGTTGAGCCTCCAGTTTTCACAGCAGACGTGACAAACCGCCTACGAGCTCTTTACGCCCAATAATTCCGGATAACGCTTGCACCCTACGTATTACCGCGGCTGCTGGCACGTAGTTAGCCGGTGCTTTTTCTGCAGGTACCGTCACTTTCGCTTCTTCCCTGCTAAAAGAGGTTTACAACCCGAAGGCCGTCGTCCCTCACGCGGCGTTGCTGCATCAGGCTTGCGCCCATTGTGCAATATTCCCCACTGCTGCCTCCCGTAGGAGTCTGGGCCGTGTCTCAGTCCCAGTGTGGCCGGTCACCCTCTCAGGCCGGCTACCCGTCGACGCCTTGGTGAGCCATTACCTCACCAACAAGCTGATAGGCCGCGAGCTCATCCTTGACCGAAATTCTTTCCAACTGCCGACCATGCGGCCACAGCTCATATCCAGTATTAGACGCCGTTTCCAGCGCTTATCCCAGAGTCAAGGGCAGATTGCTCACGTGTTACTCACCCGTTCGCCACTGATCCACCAAGCAAGCTTGGCATCACCGTTCGACTTGCATGTGTTAAGCACGCCGCCAGCGTTCATCCTGAGCCAGGATCAAACTCTCCGTAAAAGAATTTTGCATCAACGAACCGGAATAGGCTCGAATCCGCGAGTTTGAACTGACCAAAAGGATGCCATCACTGACAATCCATAACGCCAGCCCCTCCGGAAGAAGGACTGGACTTGATCCAAAGGAATCTCACCCCACCGAAATG
>NZ_JAODOR010000002.1 GCF_025398275.1 Microbacterium memoriense
AAGTCCTGAGACATCACACCCCCACCATCATCATCGGGAAAAAAGTGGGCTCATTCTGCCCTGTCAGCGGGAGGAAGGCACAAAGTGCGCCATCGAAACGTCGGCGCGCGAGATCAGGCGGCGCTCCGCTGTCAGCGGCCCGCCGCGGCAGCGGCGGCGGGAAGGGCCGCGAGGACCTGCCCGAGGGCCTCGTCGTCGTGCGCAGCCGTCAGGAACCAGGCCTCGTACGCCGACGGCGGCAGCGAGACACCGGCATCCAACATCGCGTGGAAGAACCGTCCGTACGCGGCCGAGTCCTGCCGCTGCGCCGTCGCGTAGTCGGGAACTCCGTCCGCGACCTCCGCGCCGAAGAACACACTGAACAGTGTCCCGGCGCGCTGCACGACGTGCGGAACGCCCGCGGTCCACAGCGCCGCAGATACGGCGCCCGACACGATCTCGGATGCCGCAGCGACCCGCGCATACACGTCGTCGTCGGCGAGCCGCAGCGTCGCCAGGCCCGCCGCGACCGCCACCGGGTTCCCGCTGAGCGTCCCGGCTTGGTAGACGGGACCCATCGGCGCGAGCATCTCCATGACGTCGGCTCGACCACCGACTGCCGCCACCGGAAGCCCGCCGCCGATGACCTTGCCGAACGTCACGAGGTCCGGCGCGAGGGTCTCCCCCGCCTCTCGGAGCACCTGCGCATAGCCCCCGCGCGCGGCACGGAACCCCGTGAGCACCTCATCGCTGATGAGCAGCGCCCCCTCGCGGCGGCAGAGCTCGGCGAGGAATGTGGTGAACCCGGATGCCGGGGCGACGACCCCCATGTTGGCGGCAGCGGCCTCGGTGATGACCGCGGCGATCCGCCCGGGATGAGCGGCGAACGCCGCCTCGAGTGCGGCGCGGTCGTTGTAGGGCACGACGAGCGTCTGCGCGGCGACGGCCTCGGGAACCCCCGCCGACCCGGGCAGCGCGTACGTCGCGAGGCCGGACCCGGCGGCGGCGAGGAGCCCGTCGGAGTGTCCGTGATAGTGGCCCGCGAATTTGATCAGCAGGTCGCGACCGGTCGCACCGCGTGCGAGACGGATCGCCGTCATGGTCGCTTCCGTTCCGGTCGACACCAGCCGCGCGCGCTCCACGAACGGCACGCGCGTGATGATCTCCTCGACGAGTTCCGCTTCGGCCGGCGTCGGCGCGCCGAACGACAGACCGCGCGCCGCGGCGGCCTGCACCGCGGCGACGACCTCGGGATGCGCATGACCGAGCAAGGCCGGACCCCAGGACGCGACGAGATCGACGTAGCGACGGCCCTCGGCATCCGTGACATACGGACCGGACGCGTCGACGATGAACCGCGGCGTCCCGCCGACCGACCCGTACGCGCGCACGGGCGAATCGACGCCCCCCGGAATCACGGCGCGGGCGCGGGCGAAGAGCTCGTCATTCGTGGCGGTCATGTCAGGTCCCTTCCGGCGCGCAGCCACCCGGCGACCTCGATCGCCCAATAGGTCAGAATCGCCTCGGCGCCGGCGCGTCGGATCGCGATCAGGCTCTCGCCGATCGCGCGGTCACGGTCGATCAGACCGGATGCCGCGGCATGCTCGATCAGGGCGTACTCCCCCGACACCTGATAGGCCCAGACCGGGACAGCGGACAGGTCACTGACCCGTGCGAGCACGTCGAGCGACGTCCCCGCGGGCTTGACCATCACGATGTCCGCGCCCTCATCGATGTCGGCGAGAGCTTCCTGCACTCCTTCGCGGCCGTTCGCGGCGTCGAGCTGGTACGTCCGGCGGTCGCCGGTGAGCGTCGATTCGACAGCGTCGCGGAACGGTCCGTAGAACGCCGAGGCATACTTCGCCGAATACGCCAGGAGCACGATGTCGGTGCGGCCGTCGGCATCGAGCGCGGCTCGGCAGGCCGCGATCTGCCCGTCCATCATCCCCGAGAGCCCCAGGATGTCGGCGCCCGCGCGCGCCTGCGCCACCGCCATCCGCGCATAGACCTCGAGCGTCGCGTCGTTGTCGATGCTGCCGTCATCCGCGAGCACACCGCAGTGGCCGTGGTCGGTGAACTCGTCCAGACACAGATCAGCCTGGACGGTGATCCGGCCCCGGGCGGCCGCGGCGGCCACCGTGATGGCACGGTTCAGGATGCCGGCGGGGTCGGTCGCGCCGGAGCCCACCGCATCACGGTGCTCGGGAACACCGAACAGCATGATCCCGCCGATACCGGCGGCGACCGCCTCGTCGACGAGGGCAGCGAGCCCGTCGAGCGGATGCTGACTCACGCCCGGCATCGTCGCGATCGGCTGCGCGGTGGCGATCCCTTCTTTCACGAACACGGGGAGCACGAGCCGGCGCGGAGTCAGGTCGTGCTCGGCGACGAGACGACGCAGCGCCGGGGTGCCGCGCAGACGCCGCAAGCGGCGGGTGGGGAAGTCGGTCATCGGGGATCCTCCGATCCGGAACGTGCATCGAGTTCGGCCAGGAGAGCGTCGACAGTCTGCGTGTGCGCGGTGTGGCCGACGTCGAACCCGAGATGGCGGGCATCCTTCGTCGTGCCGGGACCGATCGACGCGAACAGAGTACGCGCATCGAGCACGCCGACCTGGCGACGCAGTTCTCGCGCCACGCTCAGCGATGTCAGCAGCACGACGTCGAACGAACCGGTGCGCAGCGCTTCCACGGTCTCCGGGGGAAGGTCGATGCCGACCGTGCGGTAGCCGATGCACACGTCGACGGCGTGGCCCTGCACCTCCAGCTCGTCGCTGACGACCGCGGCGGCAAGGTCGGAGCGCAACACGAGACACCGTCCGGTCGTCGCGGCGGCACGGCCCACGCCCCACTGCGCGATCATCGTTGCGGCCGACGATCGCCCGGTCGGCACGAACGCGACGGTCGCGCCCATCTCGGTCAGCGCGCGAGCGGTGGCTGGCCCGACCGTCGCGACCTGTGTCGCCGGGGGGAGGGTGATGCCGTGCGCGACGAGCTGTTCGACGCCGGCCGCACTCGTGACGAACAGCCACTCGTACTCCCCCGCGGCGAGCGCCGCGAAGGTGCGATCGCGCGCGACGATGTCCCGCGGCGGTGCGGACCCGATCACCGGTGCGACGACGGCGTGCGCGCCGCGACGTTCGATCTCGCGACTCACCCGCTCGCCCCACGCACCTCCGCGCGGCACGAACACGCGCGCTCCGGCGAGGGCTCCGGGGCGGAGCGTTCCGTCCGTCACCGGGAGCTCCCGGCGAGGTCGGCCAGGTCGCCCGCTCCGGCATCCAGCAGTTCCGTGACGACGACGTCCGCAGCATGCGCGCGTCCGGCCTCGTCGGCGACCGCGGTGCGGGCGAAGGTCCGCTCGACGCGGACCGCGCGGGCACCGTCCAGCGCATAGACCTCGGCGACGAGCGCCACTCGGTCATCTCCCGGCACGTGGCTCGCACCGATACCCACGGGAGCGGCACACCCCGCCTCGAGACGGCGGAGCACGGCACGCTCCAGCAGAGCGACCTCGGCTGAGGCGGTCTCGGAGATCAGCGCGACATCCGCGCCGATCGCGTCCCCCGAACGCACCTCCACGGCGAGTGCGCCTTGCCCGGCGGACGTCGGCCAGGCGCCATCCGCGAACAGCTCGGTGATGCGTGCGGTGCGGGCGATGCGCGTGAGTCCGGCTTCGGCGAGGACGATCGCGTCGAATTCACCCTCATCCACTTTGCGCAGCCGGGTGTCGACGTTGCCGCGGATGCCGGCGACGTCGAGATCGGGGCGGCGGCGCAGAAGCTGCGCGACCCGACGCGGCGAACCGCTGCCGACGCGGGCGCCCTGCGGCAACTCGTCAAGGCTCAGTCCGTCGCGCGCGCACAGCGCATCCCGTGCCGATGCCCGCGCCGGAACCGCGGCGATCTGCAAACCGGGTACATCGCCCGTCGGGAGGTCCTTCATCGAGTGCACGACGAGGTCGCAATCACCGCGCAACAGGGCATCGCGGAGCGCCGCGACGAACACGCCGGTGCCGCCGAGCTGAGCGAGCGGCCCGGTCAACACGTCCCCGGCCGTCGTGATCGGGACGAGCTCCACATCGCGCCCGGTGGCGGCGCGGAGGGCATCGGCGACGTGGCCCGACTGCGTGGTCGCGAGCAGACTCGCCCGGGTACCGAGGCGCAGTGCGCTCACGGCGCGAGTCCCGCCAGCGCCGGCTGGAAGCCGAGGCGTGTGTTCTCGCAGCATCCCGTCCGGCAGACGTCGTACCAGGGGCCGAGGTCGGTCCGGTGCGGGCGATCCGCCGGCGGCGTGCCCGCGACGCGCTCCTGGACGAGGTCGATGAGGCCGCGGACGTACTCGGGGTGCGTGCCCGGGGTCGGTGTGCGCAGCGCCTGAAGACCCAGTCGCTCGGCGGTTTCCATCGCTTCGGTGTCGAGGTCCCAGAGGACCTCCATGTGGTCGCTCACGAACCCGAGCGGCACGATCACGACGGCCTTCCGTCCCCGCGCGGGCAGCTCCTCCATCGCGTCGTTGATGTCGGGCTCGAGCCACGGCACCTGCGGTGGGCCGGACCGGCTCTGGAAGACGAGCTGCCAGGTCGTTCCCACGCCGAGATCGGCCATGACGCGCTGCGCAACCGCCGTGTGCTGGGCGACGTAGGCCCCGCCCGCGCCGAGAGCGAGCTCGGGCGGACCGGACCGGTCAGCGTCGGCGTTCGGGATCGAATGCGTCGAGAAGAGCACCTCGACCTCGGTGTCGAGGTCGAGTCCCCGCCCGCGGAGGTCTTCGAGCGCCGCACGCACGCCCTCGGTGAAGGGCTCGACGAAGCCTGGGTGATCGAAGAAGGGCCGCACTTTGTCGATCTGCACCTGCAGCGACAGTGCCGTGGCCTCGACGGCATCCGCAAGGTCTTCGCGATACTGACGGCACGACGAATACGACGAGTAGGCGCTCGTCGCGATCGCAAGGAAGCGCCGGTGCCCGTCGTCGTGCGCCTGCTGCACGGCATCGGTGACGTACGGCATCCAGTTGCGGTTGCCCCAGTACACCGGAAGCCCGAGATCACGCGCCGCGATCTCCGCTTCCAGCGCCGCCTTCAGTTCGCGGTTGTGCTGGTTGATCGGCGAGACGCCGCCGAAATGGCGATAGTGGTGCGCGACTTCTTCCAAGCGCTCGTCGGGGATGCCCCGGCCGGCCGTCACATTGCGCAGGAAGGGGATGACGTCGTCCTGCCCCTCCGGCCCGCCGAAGCCGAGCAGCAACAGCGCGTCGTAGGTCTGCGGCGTCGTCGCGTGGGGCTC
Organism: Microbacterium memoriense; assembly: GCF_025398275.1. GTDB lineage: Bacteria > Actinomycetota > Actinomycetes > Actinomycetales > Microbacteriaceae > Microbacterium > Microbacterium memoriense. The sequence continues at coordinate 5,264 of NZ_JAODOR010000002.1, forward strand.
GCCAGCGCAGTTCGCGTCCGTCGCGCCGGCGACCGCGCACTCCTCGGCGACCTCGGCACGCGTGGCGCGTGGCGGCTTCGGGCGGAAGCCTGCACCGATGTTCTCGGCCATCAGCTCAGCACCTCCGCGAGCTCGGAAACCTCGACCCGCCGTCCGGTGTAGAACGGAACTTCTTCCCGCACGTGGCGCCGAGCCTCGGTGGCGCGGAGCTCGCGCATCATGTCGACGAGGCTCGTGAGCTCGTCGCTTTCGAGCGGCAGAAGCCACTCATAGTCGCTCAGGCCGAATGTCGACACGGTGTTCGCCACGACGTCGGTGAAGGCGGCCCCCTTGCGCCCGTGCTCCATCAGCATCGCGGAGCGCTCGGCATCGGGGAGCAGGTACCACTCGTAGCTGCGTACGAACGGGTACAGGCACAGCCACTGCCGCGCGTGCTCGCCCCGGAGGTACCCCGGCACGTGCCGCTTGTTGAACTCCGCCTCACGGTGCACGCCCATCGCGCTCCAGATGTTGGCGTACCCGCCGAGGAGCGCGGTGCGCCGGATCGCTCGGAGTGCCGCCTGCAGCGCCGCGGGGTCTTCGCCGTGCAGCCAGACCATGAGGTCGGCGTCGGCCCGCATGCCGGTCACGTCGTACAGGCCGCGCACGGTCACGCCGCCCGCGGGAAGACCGTCGATGACCGTCGACAGCTCATCGAGGGCGGCACCGGACGGCGCTGCGGTGCGGGGGCGAGGCCCGGCGAGGATCGCGAAGAGGGTGTAGCCGAAGGGATTCTGGTCGCTCATGCGGTGCTCCTTGAGGACGTGGATGAAAAGGATGCCGCGAGATCGCGGGCGTGCGGAAGAACGGACGCGAGCCCCGTGCCGGCCACGGCGGCACCGGCGAGGTGGATGCCGGCGTCACTGAGCTCCGTCAGGCGGCGCTCATCGACGGGCGCGCGGGAGACGGCATCCGCGTACTCGGCAGAGGTCAGCGCGATGACGTCCGCCGCATCCACGGGTGTCCCGGTCAGCAACGCGATCTCCCGCGCGACGTCGGCGGGCGTCTCGAGCCCGGGGGCATCGGCATCGCGTGCCGACAGGCGGAAGAGGTGGCGACCCACCGGCAGCGTCTCGGCCAACCACGGCCACTTCGCATTCGCGTGGGTGAGCGCTTTCGCCGCCGAGGGCACCCCGGGGGCGACGATCACGCCGGAGCCGACGGGACGGGGATCGAACGCGGGGTTGTCGACGAGAGCGGCCACGACGCGCACACGGGGCGTCGTGTCCGCGGTCTGCGCGCCCGCCGGATCGAGGAGCGCGCGCGCCGCGGCGGCGCCCGTCGCGATGACCACATGGCGCGCGCGGACGACAGCTCCGGCTGTCGTGACGGCGACATGGCCGTCGTCTGCCGCGACAGCGAGGACGCTCACGCCCGTGCGGATGCGAGCGCCCTGGTCCTGTGCGGCGCGGTCGAGCTCGGCGGCCAGACGCCACATGCCCCCGTTGATCCCGCCGACTGCGGCACCGGCACGGTCATCGGTCGCGCAGGCGTCCGCGCCGGCGAGGAGCGAGCCATAGGAGACCGCCGCGCGCCACAGAGCCGGGTGCAACCGCGAAAGACGAACGGCCTGTGCCGGCTGCGAGTAGACGCTGCGACACAGCGGCTCGACGAGGCGTTCGAGCACCAACGGGCCGCAGCGCTCCGTGACGAGCTCGGCCAGCGACGGCTCGTCGGCACCGCTCAGCGGCGGAAGGTCACGCTCCGCGGCGAGGCGCGCGGAACCGTCGGCTCCGAGGATCCGCACGACGTCCGCCGCGAACGGATCGGCGGGGATCCCGAGCACCGTCCGCCGCGGGAGCGCCGCACGAAGGAGGCCGCCTGGGCCTGTCGTGAGGAGGTGGGCGCCGCCCGGCGCTGGGGTGACGACGGCGAGGGGAAGACCGGCATCCGCGATCAGGCCAGCGACACCGGAGGTGCGGGTCGCGAACGATTCGGCGCCGATGTCGAAGGCGACACCGTCGAGTTCCGCGCGCTGCAGAAGCCCCCCGACGCGATCTGCAGCCTCGAGGACCGTGACCTGCAGGCCCGCCTTCGCAGCATCGTGCGCGATCGCGAGGCCCGCGATGCCGCCTCCGATGACGAGGAGGTCGGCGACGCTCACGGGGCCCGCCAGGCGTGCACCGTCTCGACGAGGGCGGTGAGCACGGCAGGATCGGCATCCATCGGCACACCGTGACCGAGGTTGAACACGTGCGCGCGGGCGGCGAGCCCCTCGGCGAGGATGCGATGGGCGGCAGCGACGCGGACCTCGTCCGGCGCGAACAGCAGTGCGGGGTCGAAGTTGCCCTGCAGTGTCACGTCGCGCCCGACGCGACGGACCGCGTCGTCGAGCGGGACGCGGTAGTCGACGCCCAGGCCGTCGACGCCGATCGAGGCCATATCGGTGAGGATCTCGCCCGTGCCGACACCGAAGTGGATGATCGGCACGTCGAATGCCCGCACCGGCTCGAGCGCCCGGACCGAGGCGGGAAGCACAGCGCGGCGGTAGTCGTCGGGAGCGAGCGCGCCTGCCCAGGAATCGAAGAGTTGCGCGACGCTCGCGCCCGCCTCGACCTGCAGCGCGAGGAACTGTCCGGTCACGTCGGCGAGCCACATCGTGAGGTCTTCCCACGCGGTCGGTTCGGCATGGATGAGGCTCCGGGCCGCCATGTGGTCTTTCGACGGCCCCCCCTCCACGAGATAGGCCGCGAGCGTGAACGGCGCCCCCGCGAACCCGATGAGCGGCAGAGGCTCGCCGCGCACCTCGGACTCCTCCGCCAGCATCGCGGTCGTGCGCGTGACGGCATCCGCGACCGCGTCGCCACGCTCGCGGACGAGGGCGGGATCGATCCGGATGACCTCGGCGATCTGGGCCGCCGTGCGCACCGGCTCGCTGAAGACGGGACCGCGCCCCGGTGCGATCTGCACGTCGAGCCCGAGAAGTGCCAGCGGCACGATGATGTCGCTGAAGAAGACGGCGGCATCCACCTTGTGTCGTCGTACCGGCTGCATCGTGATCTCGCTCGCGAGCGCCGGGTCGAGGCACGCCTCCAGCATGGTTCCCTGATTGCGCAGAGCCCGATACTCCGGCAGCGATCGTCCGGCTTGACGCATGAACCACACGGGAGTCTTCGCGGGTCGCTCACCGCGAAGCGCCTTCACGAGGCGGGAGTTCCGCGTATCGTGCGCGTGGAAGGGATGATGCAAAGCCGGAATGATGAACTCCTCGGGTGACGCTGCGTGATCAGTTAATCGTTATACTAGCCGGGATCCTCGGAGGTGTTCTGCGCGTGCTCGTCTGTCTGTCCGCTCATCAGCGCACCACTCCGCTGGCCTCGCTCGAACGCCTGTCGGTGATCGGTGACGACGTCGCTCCGCGTCTGCGCGAGGCGCACGAATCGATCCGGGGTGCGGTCGTCCTGTCGACGTGCAATCGGTTCGAGGCGTACTTCGATCTCGCCGACGGATCCCCCGTCCCCGCGATGGATGCCGCGATGGAGCAACTGGCCGACCTCACCGACCTGCCGTTCCGCGCGGTTCGCGAGACGGTCGATTTCGCACACGGCAACCGGGTCGCCCACCACCTGTTCGCCGTGGCCTCCGGGCTCGACTCCGTCGCCGTCGGCGAGGACGAGATCGCCGGGCAGGTCCGCCGCGCGCTCGATGCCGCACGCCGTGACGGCCTGACCACGTCCGCCCTGGAACACCTCTTCCAGCGTGCGACCGAGACGTCGCGTGCCGTGAAGAACTCCACGCGGCTCGGCGAGTCCGGTCGCTCGCTCGTGCGCCTGGCCGTCGAGCTGGCCGGCTCCCGCATCTCCTCGTGGGAAGACGCCCGGGTGCTGCTCGTCGGCTCCGGGCGCTATGCCGCCGCTTCTCTCGCCGCGCTCCGTGACGTCGGGGCGACGGACATCCGGGTGCATTCCCGGTCGGGCCACAGTCGCTTCGCGCAGCGCGAGCACCTGCGCGCGGTCAGCGCCGACGACTATGCGGCCGAGGCGGCGACCGCCGACGTCGTGGTGACCTGCACGACGGTCACGGACACCTACGCCCTCACCGCGGAGGAACACGGCGCCGCACGCGCCGGCCATTCCCACGATCAGCTCGTGATCGACCTCGGCATGCCGCGCAACGTCGATCCGGGCGTGCGCGCACTCCCCGGGATCGACCTCCTCGACCTCGACACGATCCGCATCCACGCCCCCATCGACGAGTTCGCGACGCTCGGCGAAGCCCAGCTGATCGTCGCGACCGCCGCGCAACGGCACGCCGCCGCGCGGCGCGTGCACGAGGTCGCCCCCGCCGTCGTCGCCCTGCGCGCGCACGTGCACGGCGTTCTGGATGCCGAGATCGAACGCGCGCGGGCCCGCGGGGCGGGCCCGGAAACCGAAGCGGCGCTCCGTCACTTCTCCGGAGCGCTGCTGCACTCGCTGATCGCACGCGGGCACACGCATGCCGCATCCGGATCGGGAACGGCCTGGACCGACGCGATCGCCACCGTGTTCGACGCCGACGACCGGGATCTGTCATGACCCCCGCGGCGACGCGTGCGGTCACGCTCCGCGATGTCGCCGAGCGCGCGGGTGTATCGACCGCCGCGACGAGCCAGGCCCTCAACGACCGCGGGAACCTGCGCCCGGAGACCCGCGCCCGCATCAAAGCCGTCGCCGCTGAGCTCGGATACTCGCCGAACCGCTCCGCGGCAGCCCTCCGCGGAGGACGCACGATGTCGGTCGGCTTCGTCATGTCGGACACCCCCGAGGACGACGCCGCCGAGCGCCGAGCGTTGCGGCGTACGCGCCAGCTCAACGCGCTCGTGCGCGCCTCCGCCGCGCACGGCTTCGCCGTCACCGTCCTCCCCGATTCCCGACCCGACCTGGTCCAGCGCGCGCAGATCGATGTGCTCTACTTTCCCGATCCGGCCGACGACCGCGCTGTCCTCCGCGAAGCGGTGACCCGCGGCGTCCCCGTTGTCGCGAACGATCTGTACATCGCCGGAGCGGCGGGCCTCAGCATCCGCACCGGGTACGACTCGGCCGTGCGCGCCGCGTTGGCGCTCTTGGCCGATGCCGGCGCGGAGCGCATCGGACTGCTGGTGGACGAAAGCGAAGTGCCGCGCGATCAGATCGGTGAGAGCGCCTACCTCGCATGGACCGCGGTGCGCAGCCGGACCCCGATCGTGGCGCGCGTGGATCCGGGCCGCCGTCGGCTCGCCCGCGAAGTGCGGACGCTGCTGGATGCCGGCGCCGACGCGATCTTCTCGTTCTGCGAGGAAGGCCCCGAGATCTATCTCCAACTCGAGGCGACCGGACGGGTGATCCCGCGCGATCTGCAGCTCGTGGCGCTATGCACGACCGACTGCGCGCTGAACGACCGCCTCGGGATCACGCACGTGTGCGTGCATCCGGAGCTGGCTGCCGAGACGATGTTCGCGCGCCTCGGCGAGGTGTCCGGGTCGGAGCCGCGGGTCATCGATCTGCCGTGGGAGATCGTCCGGGGCTCGACGACCCGCTAGCGCTCGCGTCGAGTCGTATGGCACGGGCGCTCCCGCGCGCCACACCAGCCCCACGCGCCCACATCCGCACCACAGCCCATACGACTGGGCCGGTTGGCACTCGCGCCCGCCGGCGCCTCCGGCCGTCGTGACTCCGTCCGACGCATCGAGTCGTATGGCACGAGCGCTCCAGCGCGCCCCACCAGCACCACACGCCCGCATCCGCCCCACAGCCCATACGATTGGGCCCGTTGGCGCTCCGCGCGAGCGGCTAGAACTCGCCGTAGACCTCGACGGTGTTGGCGGCCAGCTGCGTGCAGAACTCGGCGAGGTCCACGCCCAGCTCAGCGGCCATGAACCGAACGGTGACCGGGATCAGGTAGGGCGCGTTCGGGCGTCCACGAAGCGGCGTCGGGGTGAGGAAGGGCGCATCGGTCTCGACGAGAATCCGCTGCCGCGGGGTGAGCGCCAGGGCGTCGCGCAGATTCTGCGCGTTCTTGAAAGTGACATTCCCGGCAAAACTCAGCCAGTAGCCGTGGTCGGCGGCGATCCGCGCCATCGCCGCGTCTCCGGAGAAGCAGTGGAACACAGTCTTGTCCGGAGCGCCGACACGGGCGAGGGTTTCCAGCACTGCGTCATGCGCCTCGCGGTCGTGGATCTGCATCGCGATGTCGTGCTTCTTCGCGAGCGCGATGTGCGCTTCGAAGCTCTCGAACTGCGCGGCGTGTCCTTCCTCCCCCGTGCGGAAGAAGTCCAGCCCGGTTTCTCCGATCGCCCGCACCCGCGGCTGCGCGGCGAGCTCATCGATCACGGCGATCGCGTCGGCGAGTATGCCGCGCTCGACATACGCGGGCGCCTCGTTCGGATGGATCGCGACGGCCGAGAGAACACCGGCGTGGGATGCCGCGGCCCACGCGGACCACCGGCTGGAGTCGACGTCACCGCTGGCCTGCACGACACCGGCGACGCCGACCGCGCGTGCACGTGCGAGGTGGTCGTCCAGGTCGAGTCCTTCGCCGTCCTCGATCTCGAGGTGGGCGTGATTGTCGTACACCGGCACGGGCAGCGGGTCGGGTGCCGCGGGATACGACACGTCGCGCGCGCCCTTCTCGCGGACGCGAACGTACTGCGAGGGATCCGCGGGGACCAGCCCCGATGCTGCACTCTCACTCATGCTTGTCCCACTTTCGGTCGTTCTGACGCTGCCGAACCAGCCTTATGCGGGACAAGGTCCGCACAAAGTGGGACAAGGCCCGCACAGAGTGGGACACGGGGCGACAGGTCAGGATTGCTCGATACGCGGGAACAGCGGGGAGAGGGCGTTCACCGCTGTGCCCGGCGCAAGTCGCCCCCAGGTGCCGGCAGCGCGGATCGGCTCATCGACCAGGCGACCCGGAATCCCGAGCGCCTCCCAGAGCTTGCCGGTGGACTCGGGCATGACCGGGCTCAGCAGCACCGTGAGTGCACGCAGACCCTCGGCCGCCGTGTACAGCACCGTGCCGAGCCGCGGGCGCGATGCATCGTCCTTCGCGAGTGCCCACGGCTCGTTCTCCGTGATGTATCCGTTCAGCGCGTCGACGATCGTCCAGATCGCGGAGATCGCCTCGTCCGGCCGGAAGCGATCGATCGCGGCGTCCGCGGCCGTCGCGGCGTGCGCCACGATCTGCTGGATCCGCAGGTCACCCTCGGAGTATGCGGCAGGTGGCGGAACGGAACCCTGGAAGTATTTCTCGATCATCGCGGTCGTCCGCGATGCGAGGTTCCCGAAGCCGTTGGCGAGCTCGGCTTGGTACCGCGCCGAGAGGTCTTCCCACGAGAACGAACCGTCCTGGCCGAAAGCGATCGCCGAGAGGAAGTAGAACCGATACGCATCGGCACCGAAGACATCCGTGATCTCGGTGGGTACGATGCCGGTGAGCTTCGACTTCGACATCTTCTCGCCCCCGACGAGCAACCATCCGTGAGCGAAGACCCCGCGCGGCACGTCGAGTCCGGCGGCCATCAGCATGGCGGGCCAGATGACAGCGTGGAAGCGCAGGATGTCCTTGCCGACGATGTGGAACGCCGGCCAGCGGCGTTCGAACTCGGCGGGATCCGTGCCGTAGCCGACGGCGGTCGCGTAGTTCAACAGGGCGTCGACCCACACGTAGATGACGTGACTGTCGTCCCACGGCACGCGGATACCCCAGTCGAACGCCGAGCGCGAGATCGACAGATCCTTCAGGCCGCTCTTGACGAACGACACGACTTCGTTGCGCGCCGACTCGGGGCGGACGAAATCGGGTTCGTTCTTGTACAGCTCCAGAAGGGGCTCGGCGAACTCGCTGAGTTTGAAGAAGTAGTTCTTCTCCTGGAGCAGCTCGAGCGGCTTCGAGTGGATGGCGCAGACCTTCAGGCCCTCGAACGCGCCGGTCCCGTCGACGATCTCGGATTCGGGCTTGAACTCTTCGCACCCGACGCAGTACAGCGCTTCGTACTCGCCGGCATAGATGTACCCACGGTCGTACAGCGTCTGGACGAACTGCTGCACGCGTTCTTCGTGCCGCGGCTGAGTCGTGCGGATGAAGTCGTCGTTGGCCACTTCGAGGGTGTCCAGCAGCGGGAACCAGGAGCCCTCGACCAGCTTGTCGACCCACTCCTGCGGCGTCACACCGTTGGCGGACGCGGCCCGCAGCATCTTCTGCCCGTGCTCGTCGGTGCCGGTGAGCATCCACGTGTCATCGCCCGCCTGGCGGTGCCAGCGCGCGAGTGCGTCGACGGCGACCGTCGTGTACCCGTGCCCGATGTGGGGCAGGTCGGACGGGTAGTAGATGGGCGTCGTGATGTAGAAGGATCGGCCGGTGCTCACCCGTCGATTCTAGGCGGCGCCGCGCGACCCTCTGGCTCGTGTGACGCGCTCGCTCAGGCGGTCTCGCGCACAACGAGCGTCGTCGGCAGGACAACCGAGGGCACGGCGGTGCCCGCGATGACCTCGAGGAGCATGTCGACCATCGTCGCGCTGATCTGCGCCCACGGCTGGCGGACCGTCGTCAGCGGCGGCGCGTGGGTGGCCGCGAGGCCGGAATCGTCGAATCCCGCCACGGCGACATCCTCGGGGACCCGCTTGCCGGCACGGCGGAGGGCCGCGATCGCGCCCACCGCCATGACATCACTGGCCGCGAAGACGGCATCGATGTCGGGCGCGCGTTGGAGGAGCGCCGTCATGGCGGCGTCGCCGGTGGCCTGTTCGTAGCTCCCCTGCTCGACGAGGTCGGGATCGAACGCGTCGCCCATTTCCTCGCGAAATCCCACCAGGCGGAACCGCCCACCCGGCGTGTCGTTGGGGCCGGTGATGAGGGCGATGCGGCGATGTCCCTCATCGATCAGATACCGCGTCATCATGCGGGCGGACGCGACCTCGTCGACCGACACGGTGGGGATTCCGGCGGTTTCGCCGAGCGGGATGCCGGTGCACACGGTCGGGATACCCGCGGCGACGAGGGATGCCAGCAACCGATCGGACTCGTGGGACGAGACCAGGAGGACGCCATCGACGTGGCCGGCGCGCACGTAGCGCTCGACGTTGGCCTGTTCGTCGACCGTGTCGGCGATCAGGAGGACGAGCGTCATCGACCTCTTCGTGAGCGCTTCGGTCGCTCCGCGCAGGAGCAGCGCGAAGGTCGGGTCGGAGAAGAGCAGATTCTGCGGCTCGGTCAGCAAAAATGCCAACGAGTTCGCCCGGCCGGTCGCGAGGGCGCGGGCCGCATGGTTGGCGGTGTACCCCGTCGCGCGGATCGCGTCCTCGACGGCGGCGCGGGCATCCGGCGATACCCAGTGCCCGCCGTTGATGACACGCGAGACCGTGCCGTACGAGACACCCGCAACGGCCGCGACGTCGCGGATCGTCGGTTTGCGCGAAGTGTCTGGCGATCCCACGACGGTGACTCTATCGCTCCTTCCCCGTGTCCGAGTGTGGTCATACCAAACCTTCTGTGACCGGTCACAGTTCGATAACGAAAGGTCGTCCCGCGCGCAACGGCGACGTAGGCTGATCGCGGAAGCTGTGACCGGTCACAGCCCTGAGTTGCGGACAACGAGGAACCGAACCGATGAACGTCACACCGTGTCGCTACAGCCGACCGTGACCCTTTCGTTGCCGAATATGCACGAACCCCTGCTGACAACGGCCGCTTTCCCCGGCACGCTGAGAGCAGCGCGAGGCGATGTCGCCCCCGCGCCGCATAAGGCTCACCGGGTGATGATCCGTGACGGCATCCCCACCCGCCGACGGGGTACGCCTCCGAGGCACCGCACCTAGAGATACACCCACCACGGAAGGAAGATCCATGCGAAAGATGAGCATCGGCGTCGCAGCCCTTGCGGCGTCCACCCTGTTGCTGGCCGGCTGCTCGGGCAGCACGACCCCCGCAGCAAGCGAGACCGAAGAGGCGATCGACGCGAGCGGCGTGACCCTCACGATCTGGACGGACGAGAACCGGAAGCCCGCGATCGAAGCGGCCGCGAAGGCGTTCGAAGAAGAGACGGGCGGCAAGATCGAGCTCGTCCAGAAGAACTTCGAGGACATCCGCACCGACTTCATCAACCAGGTCCCGACCGGCAACGGCCCGGACATCACGATCGGTGCCCACGACTTCCTCGGCGCGTTCGTCGAAGCCGGTGTGATCGACACCGTCGACCTCGGCGCCTCTGCCGAGCAGCTCGAGCAGGTCGCGATCGACGCGTTCACCTACGACGGACAGGTCTACGGCTTCCCGTACGCGCTCGAAAGCATCGCGCTGGTCCAGAACACCGACCTCGTCGGCGAAGACGCTCCGGCCACCTTCGACGACATGGTCGCCGCGGCCCAGGCTGCCGGCGCTGAGCGCCCGTTCGTGATCAACACGGCCGGTCAGACCGGTGACGCGTACACGATGTACGGCTTCCAGACGTCCTTCGGCGCTCCGGTCTTCGTGCAGGATGCGTCGGGTTCGTACACGGCCGAGGTCGGCATGGGCGGCGACGCGGGCACCGCGTTCGCGACGTGGCTCGGCGCCAACGGCGAAACCGGCACCGGGTACGTCTCGACGACGATCGACTACGACATCAACAACGAGCTGTTCGCCACCGGCAAGGCCGCGTACACGATCCAGGGACCCTGGGCCATCGAGGCGCTGACCGCGCAAGGCGTGAACATCACGGTCAACCCGATCCCGTCCGCGGGCGGCGAGACGGCTGCTCCGTTCGTGGGCGTGCAGGGCTTCTACGTGAGCTCGCAGAGCGAGAACGCGCTGGTCGCCCAGCAGTTCCTGACGACGTACCTCGCCACCGACGAGGCACAGCAGGCCCTGTACGACGCCGACCCGCGCCTCCCCGCGTGGAAGTCCGTCGCAGAGAAGGTCGCCTCCGACCCCGTGGTCGCCGGCTTCCTCGCGTCCGCCGCGAACGGCGTACCGCAGCCCTCGATCCCCCAGATGGGTGCGGTCTGGGAGCTGTGGAACACTGCTCAGGTACAGATCATCAAGGGCGCCGACCCGGCATCGACGTGGACCACCATGGTCGCCGACGTCGAAGCGGCCATCGGCTGACATCCCTGTTCCGGGCGTGGGGTCCTCCCCACGCCCGGAACACCCCTCCCTCGAGAAGGAGACGCATATGTCGGTCCCACAGGTTGACCGCAAGAGCACACCGGAACCCCACGCGCGACGCTGGAACGGCATCGGATGGGGCTTCCTCGTGAAGCTCGGCATCATGGCCGTGATCAACGCGTTCGGTCTGCTGGGCATCATCGCCGCATTCCAGGCGGAGTCGTGGAGGATTCTCGCCGTCGCCGTCCTGCTGCTGCTCGCCGCCGACATCGTCTATTTCACCAAGCGCGCACTGCCCCTGAAGTACCTGTTGCCGGGACTCGCGTTCCTCCTGATCTTCCAGGTCTTCATCTTCGCGTACACGGCCTACATCGCCTTCACGAATTACGGCGCCGGGCACGTCGGATCGCAGGAGCAAGCGGTCCAGGCCGCCCTCATCCAGGGCGAACGTCGCGTGGACGATTCCCCCACCTACCCGCTGTCGATCATCGAGCAGGGCGGCACGTACGGTTTCGCGATCGTCGATGACGGCGAGATCAAGGCCGGCTCCCCCGATCAGCCGCTCGAGGTCATCGGCGAGACGACGTCGACGAGCGCCCCGAAAGAGGTGCCCGGCTGGAACGTCCTGTCGATCAACCAGATCCTCAGCATGCAGGACGAGATCACTGCTCTTCGGGTCCCCGTCTCCGACGACCCGAACGACGGCTCGATCCGCACCCGCGACGGCTCGTCGGGCGCGGTCTACATCTCGAACCTCGTCTGGGACGAAAGCGCCCAGACCATCACCGACACGTCCACCGACACGGTGTACCGCGCGACGGATGCCGGTCTCTTCACCTCCGATGACGGCCAGAGCCTCCCGACCGGCTGGGTCGTGACGGTCGGGCTCGACAACTTCCTCCGCCTCTTCACCGATTCCTCGATGATCCAGCCGCTCGCGCTCGTGACCGCGTGGACGTTCGCGTGGGCCTTCCTCTCGGTCGCGGTTCCGTTCGCGATGGGGCTCGTGCTTGCCATCATCTACAACGACGAGCGCCTCAAGGGGCGCAAGATCCTCCGGACGCTGTTCATCCTCCCGTACGCATTCCCCGCCTTCATGTCGGCGTTGCTCTGGCGAGGCATGTTCAACAGCGAGTTCGGTGTCATCAACGAGTTCTTCTTCGGCGGCGCGTCGATCGATTGGCTCGGCGACCCGTGGCTGGCCAGATTCGCCGTGCTCTTCGTCAACGTGTGGCTGACCTTCCCGTATTTCTTCCTGGTCTGCACGGGAGCGATTCAAGCGTTGCCAGCGGATGCGCTCGAGGCCGCCGAGATCGACGGCGCGGGCTCGTTCCGCAAGCTCCGCTCGATCATCCTGCCGCTCGTGCTTGTGGCCACCGCGCCGCTGCTGATCTCGTCGTTCGCGTTCAGTTTCAACAACTTCACGATCATCTACATGTTCAACAGCGGTGGACCGGTCATCCCCGGGGCTCCCTACACGCTGGGGTACACCGACATTCTGATCTCCGCGATCTGGGACATCTCCGGCGTCTCCGGCGGTAAGGCCGACTACGGCCTGGCGAGCGCCCTGTCGATCCTCGTGTTCTTCGTCGTCGCCATCATCTCGGCCATCGCCTTCCGTCAGACCAAGAAGCTCGAGGAGTACTCGTGATGTCCGCTCCCACCGAAACCACCGCCCGCGAGGCGAAGGCATCCGTCCAGCTCGACGCGAGCAGGCGAAACGCAGTCCGCAAGAGGTGGGCACTGAATGTCGGCTGGAAGTATCTGCTGGCCATCGTCGTCATCTTCTATGCGGTCTTCCCGCTGGTATACATCTTGTCGGCGTCGTTCAACCCGGGCGGAAGCCTGTCGGGCAGCAACAGCCTCTTCCGCGCGTTCGATCTCGGCAACTACCAAGCCCTCTCGGACACGCGGTATTGGACCTGGTACGGCAACACCCTCATCGTCGGTGTCTCCGCTGCCCTCGGCGCGGTGATCATGGGGGCAGCCGCAGCCTATGCCTTCTCGCGCTTCCGCTTCAGCGGTCGGCGCGTGGGCCTGACCGCGCTGCTCATCATCCAGATGTTCCCGCAGGCGCTCGCGTTCGTTGCGATCTTCCTCATGCTCCTCTCGATCGGCGAAGTGTTCCCGGTCCTCGGCCTTAACTCGAAGATCTCGCTGATCTGCATCTACCTCGGCGGCGCACTCGGCGTGAACACCTTCCTGATGTACGGCTACTTCAACACGATCCCGCAGGAGCTCGACGAGTCGGCCAAGATCGACGGCGCGACGCACGCGCAGATCTTCTGGCGCATCATCATGCCGCTGGTCACCCCGATCCTGGCGGTGGTGGGTCTGCTCGCGTTCATCGCTTCCTTCGGCGACTACATCATCAGCAAGATCGTGCTCGTCTCGGAGGACAACTGGACTCTCGCGGTCGGGATGTTCCAGTGGGTCTCGAACCAGTTGTCCAGCAACTGGGGACTGTTCGCGGCCGGAGCGATCCTCGCCTCGATCCCGGTGCTGGTGCTGTTCCTCACGCTGCAGCGCTACATCGTCGGGGGCCTGACCGCCGGATCGGTCAAGGGCTGACCCTTCAGCGCGCGGCCAACACCGCTTGATAGAGATCGCGGGAACTCAATCCGGTCAGTGCAGCCACCTCAGCGGCGGCGTCCTTCAAACGGATGCCGCCGCTGACGAGCGTCTGCACCTGGGCGACGGCATCCGCGGCGGACACGTCGCGCACCGGCGCGCCCCCGACGACGACGACGATCTCGCCGCGCACGCCGTCCGCCGCCCACGTGGCCAGCTCGCCCAGCGGCCCCCGCACGACTTCCTCGAACATCTTGGTGAGTTCCCGGCAGACAGCGGCAGGCCGATCGGCGCCGAACGCGCCCGCCATGGTCTCGAGCGTCGACGCGAGCCGTGACGGCGCTTCGAAGAACACCATCGTGCGCGGCTCGGCCGAAAGCGCACCGAACGTCCGACGCTGCTCCCCCGTCTTCCGCGGAGGGAATCCTTCGAACGTGAACCGATCGGTGGGAAGGCCCGCAACGGCGAGGGCCGTGATGACGGCGCTCGGACCGGGAAGGGCCGTGACCGTCACGCCCTGCGCGACGGCTTCGGCGACCAGGGCGAAGCCGGGGTCGCTCACGGTCGGCATGCCGGCGTCGCTCAAGACGAGCAGGTCTTCATCCCGTGCGCGCGCGACGAGCTCGGCCGCGCGCTGCTTCTCGTTGTGGTCGTGGAGAGCGATCAGCCGGGGGCGGTTCTCGATCCCCAGCCCCTGCAGCAGCCGCTGGGTCGTCCGCGTGTCCTCCGCCGCGACGACGGTTGCCGTCTCGAGCGCGGTGCGCAGGCGTCCGGAGGCATCCGCGAGGTTGCCGATGGGGGTCGCCGCGAGGATGATCACCGCCCCAGCATAGGCTGGTCGTCGTGACGAGCACCGCCCCGCCGCTGCCGCCTGCCGAGCGGCCTTCCTTCTACGACGACTGGCGCACGCGCCTGGCCGCGGAGCCGCGCCTGCAGCGGCTGTACGGATGGCTCGCGCCGGTCCTCATCACGCTTCTGGCCGCGATCCTGCGATTCTGGAACCTCGGCAATCCGCACTCGCTCGTCTTCGACGAGACCTACTACGTCAAGGATGCGTGGAGCCAGTGGAATCTCGGCTACGCCGCGACGTGGCCCGAGGGTGCGGACGCACGTTTCGCCGCCGGCGAGACCGACATCTTCACGACCGCCGCGAGCTTCGTCGTCCACCCGCCGCTCGGAAAGTTCCTCATCGGCGCCGGCATGGCCCTCTTCGGGCCCGAATCGTCGGTCGGCTGGCGCGTCGCGACAGCCCTGTTCGGCACAGCCTGCGTCCTCGTCCTCTTCTTCCTCGCGAAGGCCCTGACCGGCTCCACCGTCTTCGCGAGCGTCGCGTCGTTCCTCTTGGCGATCGACGGACTCGGGATCGTCATGAGTCGGGTCGCGCTGCTCGACATCTTCCTCACGTTCTTCGTCCTTCTCGCCTTCTGGTTCACGGTGCTCGATCGACGACGGCATCTCGATCGCCTCGCGGCCGCCGTCGCCAGGCGTATGCGCGATGACGAACCTCCCGCGTGGGGCGTGATCCTGTGGAACCGTCCCTGGGTCATCGCCGCCGGTGCCGCTGCGGGCGCCGCCACGGCGGTCAAGTGGTCGGGCGTCTGGGTGCTGGCCGCGATCGGGCTCTACCTCGTTGTGACCGATGCGCTGGAGCGCCGCCGTCTGGGTGTCACATTCTGGCCGATGGATGCTGTCCGCCAGGGCGCGGCATCCTTCCTTCTGCTCGTGCCGGTCGCCTTCGTGGTCTATCTCGCGTCATGGACCGGCTGGCTCACGAGCGACGGCGGCTACGACCGCCATGCCGCCGACGGCTCCCCGGCGACCGGATTCTTCAGCTGGGTGCCTCTCTCGCTGCAAAGCCTGTGGCGCTATCACGAGACGATCTACACCTCGATGACCGGCATGAGCTCACCGCACAGCTATATGAGCCCGGCGTGGGTGTGGCCGTTGCTGTGGCGTCCGACGTCGATGTATGCCGGGAGCACCGCGGACGGCGAGAACGGGTGTACCGGCGGATCCAGCGGATGCCTCGAGATCCTCTACAGCATGCCGAACCCGCTGCTGTGGTACGCGAGCATGGCCGCGATGATCTATCTCGTCTTCCGCTTCGTCGTGGCGCGCGATTGGCGCCACGCCGTCGTGCTGGTCGCGATCGCGGCCACCTGGTTGCCCTGGGTGATGTACCCGGAGCGCACGATCTTCCAGTTCTACACGATCGTCATGTGGCCGTTCCTTCTGCTGGCCTTGACGTTCGCCTTGCGTGACATCACGGGTACCGCGCACGCCCCCGCTGACCGGCGCCTGGCCGGTCAGCGGGTCGTGCTGGTGTTCCTCGGCGTCGTGATCGCGCTGTCGATCTTCTGGTACCCGCTGTGGTCGGCCACGCAGGTGCCGTACGACTTCTACCGCCTGCACAACTGGATGCCGGGCTGGATCTGACCCGTCAGTTCACCTCATCGGGGTGGACCGATACCCGGCCGCCGCGCTCGAGCGCGGTGATCGCGGCCTGCTCGTCGGCGGTGAGTTCGAAATCGAACACGTCGAGGTTCTCGCGGATGCGGGCGGCACTCGTCGACTTGGGGAACACGATGAATCCCTGCTGCAGGTGCCAGCGGAGGACGACCTGTGCCGGGGTCTTGCCGTGCGCGGCCGCGGCGGACGCGACCGGCTGCTCGTCGAACAGCGGGTACTTACCCTGACCGAGCGGACCCCATGCCTCGATGAGGATGCCGTGCTCTGCCGCGAATCCGGTCACGTCACGCTGCTGGTATGCCGGGTGCAGTTCGATCTGATCGACCGCCGGGGTGACCCCGGTCGCGGTGATGATCTCTTCCAGGTGTGCGGGAAGGTGGTTCGAGACGCCGATGCTCGTGGCCTTGCCGGCATCCCGGATCTGGACCATCTTCTCCCACGCGTTGACGTAGTTGCCGTTTGCGGGCGCCGGCCAGTGCACGAGGTAGAGATCGACGTGATCGAGTCCGAGCTTGCCGAGGCTTTCATCGATCGCAGCGAGCGGTGCCTCGCCTGCCTGCCGGTCGTTCCACAGCTTGGTCGTGATGAAGAGTTCGTCACGCGGGATGCCGCTCGCGGCGAGCGCGCGGCCGACGCCCTCTTCGTTGCCGTAGAGCGCGGCCGTGTCGATGTGTCGGTAACCCGCTTCGAGCGCGTCCGAGACGATGCGTTCGGTCTCGGCGGGGTCGACCTTGAACACCCCGAAGCCTAGCTGCGGAATCGTGTGGCCGTCGTTGAGCGTGAGGGTGGGGATCGTCGTCATGCCTCCAGCGTAGGCACCCGCACCGCCCTCTTGCGAGGAACGAGCGGGGCATGGGTTGTTGTGCCCATCGCCCGGCCGTGGGATCTCGCTTAGGTTGGACCCGACGGAAGGGGCGGTCGTGGCAGATCTGAAGATCGATGTCAGCGAGGTGCTCGCCAGCGCGAGCAGCGCTGACCGGATCGCGGGCGATTTCGGCGGCGCCGAGCGCATCGCCGACGAGACCGCCGACTACACCGGGCACGATGGTCTCGCGGGGAAGGTGCGCGACTTCGGCGGTAAGTGGGACGTCGCGCGCGGCAAGCTCGAAGAGAACCTCACCTTCATCGCCGAGTACCTGCGGGCCGTCGTCGACACCTTCGACGATCTCGACACCGACCTGGCCGCGGCGCTCGCGGATTCCGCGTTGGGTGACGGCAAAGCAGTCGACGAGCTCAACAAGGCCATCGCCGACGCTCAAGAGCCGGCACCTGCACCCACCCCGAGCCCCACCCCGTCGCCCACTCCCGGACCCGCCCCCACACCGCCGAGCGGAGACGGCCGCTGATGGCACTTCCCGGAAACCCGGACGCCCTCGCCGAGCGCGCGTCGACCTATGCGTCGTCCGCAAGCCGCATCCAGCGTGCCGCCGACGATCTGCGTTCACTCGCGTACGCCAGCGAAGCGAAGTCGCTCGATGCGCTTCGCGACAAGAGCAACCAGGTCGCCGGCGACCTCGACGATGCGTACGGGCGCTATTACGGCACGGCGACCGCGCTGACCGAGTACGCCGCCGCTCTGCGGACGGCACACAAGAATGCGAACGACGCCGATGCAAGCGAAGCCACGGCGCAGAACTACGGCGATCAGGCCGACTCCCAGGTCGCGGCGCTGACTCGCCACCTCCGCAATCTCGAGGATGCCGCCGCTCCGGCGGGAACGATCGAGGCCGCCGAGCGCCGCCTGGCCGATGCACAGGGCACCGCGCGGCGCCATGACGGTTCGGCCACCGCGGCACGCGACCAGCACGAGGCCGCGCGCCGCGACATGGAAGCCGCCGCGCAGCGCGCGATGTCGCTCATCGACACCGCGATCGATGCCACGAACGAAAGCTGGCTCGACAAGGTCGGCAATTTCTTCGAGGACATCGGATCGTTCCTCGCCGATCTCGGCCGATGGGTGGGCGACTTCCTCCAGGACCTCTGGGACGAACTGCAACGCCTCGTGGCGACGGTCCTCGCCGTGCTCGGCACGATCCTGATCCTGGTCCTCGTCTACGCACTCCTGTCGATGATCCCGGTGATCGGGCCCATGATCGCCGCTCTCGTCGTCGGGATCCTCGCCGGCTTCCTCCTCGCCAGCATCCTGTCGGATGTCACGAAGCCGACGCCGAAACCCCACGCCTACGACCGCACCAAGAGTGAGAAGGGCAGCGATCCCGGTGAGCCGACCGACCTGTCCAGCGCGCTGAAGGACGCGGCCTACGTCGACAAGCTGGGGCATGAGCCCCTCCGCAATCCCGACGGTTCCCTCATGCGCGATGAGGACGGCAACGTCATGACCTCCGCCGAGAACACCGTCATCAAGGTCACACAGGTCGTCGATGCCGACGGCGTCGTGCGCTGGCGCGTCGCCCTGCCGAGTACACAGGAGTGGCTTTCGCGTCTCAACGGCGACCAAGGCGCCGTCAACGACCTCGACAGCAACCTCGCCCTCATGCTGACCCCGTCTTTGCGGTCGCAGTACGAGCGTGCGGTGCTCGCCGCGATGCAGGAGGCTGGCGTCAGCCCCAACGATCCGGTCATGCTCGTGGGGTTCAGTCAGGGCGGAATCATGGCGGGACACCTGGCCGCCTACAACTCCGACTACAACTGGGATGCCGTGGTCGTCGCCGGCTCGCCGATCGACAGCATGCCGATCCCCTCGACGACGACGGTCGTGTCGGTCCAGCACGACGGCGACCCGGTGCCGCGCCTGGACTCGATCATCTCCCTGGGCACAGGCGGCTACGCGCAGCAGCAGCCGAACTGGACCACGATCACGACACCGTCGCCGCTGGCGTCCGACGGCGTGGCCGGCATCCACAACGGTGCCGCGTACAACGCGACGCTGCAGAGCCAGATCGACAGCGTCCCCGCGTCCACGCAGGACGACCTCGATGCGTACTTCATCGGCGATGAGAACACCTACGGTTATGACAGCACCTACTACTCGTGGACGGAAGACTGATGGCGCACCTCCCTTCACCCTCACGCCTCATCGCGGTGGCCGTCGGAGCCGCGCTCGCCCTGTCTGCCGTCACCGCCTGCAACCCTGCGGCATCGCCTGCGCCCGTGACGACCTCCACCGAAAGCGAGAGCGAATTGCTGTATCCCGAGATCCACGCCGCCGTCCTGGCCGCTGAGCCACGCGTCGTCGATACCGGCATCCTGGAGAGCCAGTCCGGCGCATCGACCGTGCTGAGCGTCGCCGTCTTCGTGAGCGGTGCAGAGCCCCTCTCGACCGAGTCGCTCACGGCCATGCTCGTCGCGGTGCGCGACACGATGCCCGACGGTGCCGACCAACTCGACTTCATCGCGCGGGACGACACCGAAGCCAGTCGTCGCCTCGATATCGGGCCCGCGATCGACGGGCTGCCGGCAGAGCTCACGCCGCTCTGGGACGGCACGTTGACGCTCATGCGCGGCGATCTCGACAAGCTGTGAGCGGGGACCCTTCGCCGGAGCTGTCCTTCCGCCTGATCGGCACGTGGTGGCGGGTCGACCTCGCCTCCGATGAGGCAGCGCGGACGTCGGCGACGGACATCGCGCGCGGAACGCTCGGCACCGCAGATCAGCACGCGACCGCCCGACGGCGGATGCGCGACGACCTCGTCTCGGCCGCCGCGGCGGCGCGCGAGGCGCAGGCGCGCCTGCTGCTCCTGCAGACCGAGCTCTCTCCCGGTGATCCGATGTCGGCCACCCTTACGCTGTACGACGACGACCGGATGCGGATGAGCCCCGCGATCGGCACCTCGCCCGACCGAGTCCTCCGTGTCCTCGAGGAGAGTCTGCCGACGATCGCGCCTGAGCTCGCACCGACCGCCGTGCGCCGGCCGTTCCAGGGCGGCGAGACCGTGCGGGTGCACCGCATCGACGAGACGATCGGGGTCGAGGATGGCCAGGAGTTCACTCAGCGCCGCCTCGTCGCGCAGTACTGGTACCCGCAACCGGATTCCAAGCGCCTGCTCCTCGCAGTGTTCTCGACGCCCCTCGGCGATATCCCCCACACGGTGCTGTCGTACTTCGATGCGATCGTGGAGGTATCGCGCTTCGTGACTCCGGTGCCCACCGCCTCCTGAGGCCGCATACGATGGAGGGCTATGCCTTCTGCCGAACCCGTCATCTCGTATCCGCCGGAGCTGCCCGTCAGCGCCGCGCGCGACGAGATCGCGCGCGCGATCAAGGACCATCAGGTCGTGATCGTCGCCGGCGCGACGGGGTCGGGCAAGACCACGCAGCTGCCGAAGATCTGTCTCGAGCTCGGTCGCGAGAAAATCGCGCACACGCAGCCACGGCGCATCGCGGCACGCACGATCGCCGAGCGCATCGCGCACGAGATGCAGGTCCCCCTCGGCGGTGCGGTCGGCTACAAAGTGCGCTTCACCGACCAGGTGTCCGCCGACACGAAGGTCGCGCTGGTCACCGACGGCATCCTGCTCAACGAAATCCACCGCGACCGACTGCTGCGGCGCTACGACACGATCATCATCGATGAGGCGCACGAGCGGTCCCTCAACATCGACTTCCTCCTCGGCTACCTGACCCGCATCCTTCCGGAACGGCCGGACCTGAAAGTCATCGTGACCTCGGCCACGATCGACCCGGAAAGCTTCGCGCGGCATTTCTCGGCGGGCGGCACTCGTGTGGTGCCGATCATCGAGGTATCGGGGCGGACCTATCCGGTCGAGATCCGCTATCGTCCGGCGACGGAGACCGAGGACGACGTCGACGCCCTCGCGGCGGCGCTGCGCGAGCTCGACCGCGAATCCAGCGGCGACGTGCTGGTCTTCCTCCCTGGGGAGGCCGAGATCCGCGACGCGATGGATGCCGTTCGCGGCATGTACGCGCAGGATGCCCGGCCGACCGAGGTGCTCCCGCTCTACGGCCGACTGTCGTCCGCCGACCAGCATCGCGTGTTCGAAGCGTCATCGATCGCCGGCGTGCGCCGGCGTGTGATCCTCGCGACCAACGTCGCCGAGACGAGTCTGACGGTCCCCGGCATCCGGTACGTCGTCGACGCGGGCACCGCCCGCATTTCGCGCTACAGCGCACGCTCGAAAGTGCAGCGTCTCCCGATCGAAGCGATCTCGCAGGCGTCGGCCCAGCAGCGCTCCGGCCGCGCGGGGCGCACGTCCGACGGCATCGCGATCCGCCTGTACGCCGAAGACGACTTCGACGCCCGTCCGGAGTTCACCGAGCCGGAGATCCTGCGCACCTCGCTCGCGTCGGTGATCCTGCAGATGCTCGCGCTCGGCTTCGGTGATATCTCGGAGTTCCCCTTCCTCACTCCCCCGGACTCCCGCGGAGTGAAGGCGGCACTCGACCTGCTCACCGAGTTGCGCGCGATCGAGATCGGCCGGAGCACGCCGAAGCTCACGCGGTGGGGGCGCGAGATCGCTCGCCTGCCGATCGACCCGCGCTTCGCCCGGATGCTGCAAGAAGCCCGCCGGCTCGGCGTGACCCACGACGTCCTCGCGATCGTCGCCGGGCTCTCGATCCAGGACGTGCGCGAGCGCCCCTCCGCCGAGGACGGCGCACAACGCGAGCAGGCCGACCGCATGCATGCACGGTTCATCGACCCGACGAGCGACTTCCTCACGCTGCTGAACCTGTGGAACCACCTCCAGGAACAGCAGCGCGAACTCGGGTCGAGCGCCTTCCGTCGACTCTGCCGCAGCGAGTTCCTCAACTACGTGCGGGTGCGGGAATGGTTCGACGTGCACCGGCAGTTGCGGCAGCTCACCCGCGATGCCGATGGACGTTCGCGCACCGACGCCGACTCGGCGACCGGTTCGGCGGCGGACCCCGCGCTCATCCACCGGGCGATCCTGTCCGGCCTGCTGTCGCACATCGGCATCCTCGACACGCGCTCCACGCAGCGCACGGACCCCAAGCGGCGTCCGCTCGCGGAGTATCGCGGCGCGCGCGGTGCGAAGTTCTCGATCTTCCCCGGATCGGGATTGCGCAAGGCGTCTCCCGATGCGGTGATGGCGGCCGAACTGGTCGAGACCTCGCGGCTCTACGCCCGCACCGTCGCCGCGATCGACCCGGCCTGGGCCGAAGAGCTGGCGGGCGATCTCGCGCACCGCACGATCACCGACCCGCACTGGTCGAAGGATGCCGGCGCCGCCGTCGCCGCCGAGAAAGTCACGCTCTTCGGGATCGAGATCATCCCGCGACGGCGCGTGCAGTTGGCTCGGATCGACCGAGAACTCGCCCGCGAACTGTTCGTGCGCGATGCGCTCGTCGAGGGCGAGTGGAACACGCACTACCTCGACAAGCGTCTGACGGCGTTCGAGCGGCGCAACCACGAACTGCGGCGACGATTGGAGAAGGTCGAGGAGCGCGAGCGACGGCGGGACATCCTCGTCGGCGACGAAGCGGTCTTCGCGTTCTACGACACCCGGATCCCCCGCGATGTCTTCGACGTCCGGTCCTTCGAGACGTGGTGGCGCGAGACATCGGCACAGACTCCGCGCCTTCTCGAGATGACCGAGGCCGACCTGCAGGGCGACGCATCCCGCGCCGACGAGCGCGATTTCCCGACGCGGTGGATTCAGGGGGATCAGACGCTCTCCCTCGCGTATCGCTTCGAGCCGGGTGCCCCGGATGATGGTGTGAGCGTCGTCGTCCCGCTCGCCCTCCTCGCCCAACTCCGCGAGGACGGCTTCGACTGGCAGGTGCCGGGGCTGCGGGGCGAACTCATCACCGCACTGCTGCGCGCTCTGCCGAAAGCGATCCGGCGTCACGTCGTGCCCGCCGCCGATTGGGCGGCCACCCTCGGCGACGAACTCATCGGCTCGGGTCCCGAGTCGCACGCGGGCCTGCCGCCGCTGTCCTTGCGGGCGGCGTTGGCCTCCCGCATCCAACGCGTCGCGAATCAACCCGTCACCCCGGCCGACTTCGATCTCTCGCGCGTGCCCGCCCATCTCACGATGGGTTTCCGCGCGGTCGATCCGCGCGGCCGGACCGTCGGCAGTGCGCACAACCTCGCAGAGCTGCAGGCGCAGCTTGCGGGCCGCGCACGCGAGCAGGTCGCACGCTCGCTCGCGCATCCCTCAGACTCATCCCGCGGACCTCGTCCCACAAAAGGCTGGTCTGGAGCACCGGAATCGACCGAAAGTGGGACATCCCCTGCCGAAAGTGGGACGACGGCGGCCGGTACGAGTGTGACCGAGCGCACCGGGATCACGACGTGGGACGTGGGCACCTTGCCCGATGTCGTCGACTCGCGGGTAGCGGGCGGCGTCGTGCGCGGGTACCCCGCTCTCATCGATGAGAAGACGAGCGTCGCCCTCCGCATCGAGGCCACTCCCGAACGTGCCGCGCGCCTCACCCGGGCCGGTGTCCGACGGCTCCTTCTCCTGGCCGTGCCATCACCGAGCGCGTACGTCCTCGAGCACCTCACGGCCGCCGAGAAGCTCGTGCTCGCGACCTCGCCCTATCCGTCGGCGAAAGCCCTCATCGAAGACGCTCGCGTCGCCGTCGCGGACGCCGTGCTCGACCGGACGGTGCCGAATCCGCGCACTCCCGAACAGTTCGAGGCGGTACGGGATGCGTTCTCCGCCGCCGTCGTCGACGAACTCTTCCAGGCCGTGTCGCTCACGGCGCGCATCCTCACACTGCAACGGGACGTCGATCGGGCGGTCCGCGCACAGAACTCGATGACACTCCTCACCCCGTTGGGGGATGTGAAAACGCAGGTCGCGGGCCTCATCTTCCCCGGATTCCTCGCGCACACGGGCCTGGTTCGGCTGGCCCATCTCCCCCGCTATCTTCAGGGCGCGCTGCTGCGCGTGCAGGCGCTCGGAGACAACCCGGGCCGAGACCGGCAGCGGATGACCGAATTCGAGCGGGCGGTGACGGCCTATACGGATGCCGGTGGCACCGTGCCGCTCCCGTCCAATGCATCGGCGACACTGACCCGAAGCCGCTGGTTACTGGAAGAGTTGCGGGTGAGTGTTTTCGCTCAGCAGCTGGGCACCGCCGAGGCGGTCTCGTTGCAACGCGTGACGAAGGCCCTCGCCGGAGGATGACACGCGGCGGAATAGCCGCGACAACGAGGAAGTTGGCACGCATATGAGCACCGCGATCACGTACACCGCGTTCGGAGGGCCCGAGGTCCTCACCGTCACCCACGTCCCGACGCCCTCTCCCGGCCCGGGCGAGCTGGGCGTGCGCATCGAGGCAGCCGGGGTCAATCCGCTCGATCTGAAACTGCGCTCCGGTGCCCGGGCATCGGGAGACATCGTCGAGCCTCGCCGCGTGGGCGGCGACGGCGCCGGAGTCGTGTCCGCTGTCGGAGACGGCGTCGAGGGATTCCGCGTCGGCGACGCCGTGGTCCTGTTCGGCGCCGCCGGGCTCTATGCGACCGACGTCGTCGTCACTCCCGCACAGGCCGCCATCCGTCCGCCGCAGGTCACGGCCGCCGAGGGCGCCGCGCTCGGCATCCCCGCCGGCACCGCGTACCAGACCCTCCGCTCGCTCGCCGTCGGCCCCGGCGACACGGTGCTCGTCCACGGCGGCTCGGGCGCCGTCGGACAGGCCGCCATCCAGTTCGCGGTCCTCTGGGGCGCCACGGTCCTCGCGACGACGAGCGATCGCCGCGCCGATCGGGTGCGCGCTCTCGGGGCGACGCCGATCTCCTACGCGCCGGGACTCGAAGATCGCGTTCGTGCCGCCGCACCGCAGGGCGTCACCGCCGCAATCGACATCGCCGGCACCGACGAGGCTCTGCAGAGCTCGCTCGCTCTCGTCGCCGATCGACACCGGATCGCGACGCTCGTGCGGGGGAAGGATGCCGCTGACCTCGGCATCCGCGCCTTCATGGGGGGAAGCCCCGTGCCGCTGAGCGCTGGGGAGAAGGCGTGGCGGGCAGAAGCGATCCCGGTGACGCTCGCGCTGCTGGCAACCGGACGGTTCACGGTGGAAGTCGGCGCGCAGGTGCCCTTGGCCGATGCGGCTGCGGCGCACCAGCTCGTGGCGGCTGGCGTCGACGGCAAGGTCGTGCTCATCCCCTGATCCCGGCTTTTGGCGAGGTGCGAAGTAAGGGTAGGCTTACCTCCATGATCACCTCATCCCGCACGCTCGGGCCGCTCGTCGGCCTTGCGGCCGTCGCCCTGACTGTGACCGCATGCTCCTCGCCGGCCGCAACGGCAGACGAAGCGAACCCCACCGCCGTGGCGACAGTCACCGTCGCAAACGCCCACCCCGCCCTCATCCAGGTGGAGAACGAAGGCGAGACGTCCTGGCAGGAAGACACCGACGCGACGCGCGGGTCGGTCGAGGTGCCGTTCCAGCCGCAGGCCGTCGTGACCTTCGACATCGCGACCCTCGATACGCTGCACGCGATCGGCGCCGGCGACTCGGTCATCGGCATCCCGGAGATCGCCCTTCCGGATTACCTCTCCGAGTACGCGGATCTCCCGAAGGTGGGCACGCTGTTCGAGCCCGACTTCGAGGCCGTCAACGAGCTCGAACCCGACCTCATCGTCACGGCGGCGCGGAGCACGGGGCAATACGACGAACTCGCGAAGATCGCCACCACGATCGACCTCACCGGCACGTACGGCGGCACGTTCGACCCCGCTGCAGGTCTCGTGCGGGCCGCTCAGCTCGGCGAGGTCTTCGGCGAAGAGGAGAAGGTCGCCGAGCTGACGGCGGGCATCGAGGAGCTCACCGCCACGATCCAGTCCGAGGCCTCGGGTACGGCGCTCGTCCTGTCGATCTCCGGCGGCGAGTACGGTGCGTTCGGCGAGGGCTCGCGCTTCGGATACTTCTTCGATGAGCTCGGTTTCACCCCCGCGGTTGCGGCGGCCGAACTCCCCGGCGCGGAAGGCTCGCCCCACGGAGACACCGTCACGAACGAGTTCATCCTGACGGCGAACCCGGACTGGATCATCGCGTTCGACCGTGGCGCGGCGACAGGTGAAGGCAGCACCGCCGAAGAGGCGCTCTCGAACGAGATCGTCGAGCGCACGACCGCGTCGCAGGAGGGGCAGATCGTCTACCTGCCGGCGAGCGAGCTCTACATCGTGATCAATGGGCTCACCGCGATCCAGACCGTCCTCGAGTCGGTCCACGACGCGGTCGCGAGCTGACCTTGTTCCCCCACACGCGGGGAGCGGACTTCTGAAACGCCTGTCCCCCACGACGCTGATCGTCGCGGGGGTGGTCTCCACGGCCGCCCTCGCGACGGTTTCGCTGTTCATCGGCGTCGCCGATCTCGACGGCTTCATCCTCTTCGCCAGCCGTGTTCCGCGCACCGTCGCGCTCATCCTCGCCGGGATCGCCTTCGCCGTGACCGGGCTGATCATGCAGCTGCTCACCCGCAACCGCTTCGTCGAACCCAGCACGACCGGAGCGACGGATGCCGCCAGCTTCGCCCTCCTGCTGCTTCTTCTCCTCTCCCCCGGCCTGCCGTTGGGGCTCACGGCGGTGATCGCATCGGTCGGAGCGCTCCTCGGCGTCATCGGGTTCCTCGCCCTCGTCCGCCGCATCCCGTCACGCTCGAGTGTCCTCGTGCCGATCGTCGGCATCCTCTATGCCGGCGTCATCGGTGCCGTCACGACGTTCATCGCGTATCGCGCCGACATGCTGCAGGAGCTTCTCAGCTGGGGCATCGGCGACTTCTCGGGGATCATCCGCGGCCGGTACGAAATGCTGTGGGTTGCCGCCGCAGCCGCCCTCATCGCCTGGATCGCCGCCGACCGGTTCACCGTCGCGGGTTTGGGCGAGGACACCGCACGCGGACTCGGCCTCAACACGCGCGGCGTCATGGCGCTCGGCGTCGGCATCATCGGGATCGTCACCGGCGTCATGGTCGTCGTCACCGGCGCGATCCCCTTTCTCGGGCTCATCGCGCCGAACATCGTCAGCCGCTGGGTGGGCGACAACATGCGGCGATCCGTGCCGATCGTCGCGCTGCTCGGCGCGTCACTGGTACTCCTCTGCGACATCGTCGGGCGTCTCGTGCGCTTTCCGTTCGAGTTGCCGATCTCGATCGTCATGGGCGTTCTCGGGGGCATCGTCTTCCTCTGGATGCTCCTCGGCACCGCGCAGCCGTCGGATGCGGCGCGGCCGGCACGCGGGCGCCGTCCCGTGGCGGGGAGCGTCCGATGACCGCCACGACGCGAGCAGCTCTCCGCTCCCCCGCCCTGAGGCTGGCCGCGCTGACCGCGCTGGCGGTCCTGGCGATCGTGCTGTATCTGTTCACCGATCTGCCGACCCGCTGGGAGTACGCGCTCGACATCCGCACCCGCACGATCGCGGGCATGGTGATCGCGGCCGCAGCCGTCGGAGTGTCGACCGTGCTGTTCCAGACGATCACGGCCAACCGCATCCTCACGCCCGGGATCATGGGCTTCGACGCCGTCTTCCTCGCCATCCAGGTGGTCGTCGCGTTCGCGATCGGTCCCGCGCTCTTGGTCTCCGCCCCGCCGCTCGCGTCGTGGACGGTCGAACTCGTCCTGATGGCGGGGTCGATCGTGTTGCTGTACTGGTGGCTGTTCCTCCGACGCCGACTCGACCTGCACGTCATCGTCCTGGCCGGTCTCGTGCTGGGAGTCCTCTTCCGCTCCGTCACCTCGTTCCTCCAGCGCCTGCTCGACCCCGACACTTTCGCGATCGTGCAGAACCTGGCGTTCGCGAGCTTCACCTCGATCGACCGGGAGCTCCTCCTTCCCACCGGACTGCTGGTGGCTCTTGCGATCGCCTCGCTCTGGCCGCTCCGGCGCGCACTGGACGTCTTGTCGCTCGGGGAGACGACGGCGATCTCACTCGGCGTGGAGCATCGGCGCACCGTCATGCACGTCGTGGTCGTGGTCGCGGCGCTGGTGGCGGCATCCACGGCTCTCGTCGGGCCGGTCACGTTCTTCGGGCTCATCGTCGCGAACCTCGCGTACGGCGCCGTCGGGCACCGCCACCTGCGGAGCATCCCCGCCGCGATCGCCATCGGCGCCGTCGCGCTCGTGGGCGGTCAGCTGATCCTCGACCGCGTGCTGGGCTTCTCGACCGAGTTGCCCGTCGTGATCGAGTTCGCCGGCGGGCTGTTCTTCATCATCCTCGTCCTCACCGGAAAGGCCCGCTGACATGATCCGTACCGATGCGGTCTCAAAAAGACACGGCGGGCTCGTCGCTGTCGACGACGTCACGGTCGAGATCGGGCGTGGCCTCACGGCGATCATCGGCCCGAACGGCGCCGGCAAATCGACGCTGCTCTCAGCGATCGGACGGCTCATCCAGACGACCGAGGGCACGATCACGGTCGACGGTGTGGATGTGCACACCGCCGGATCGCGCGAGGTCGCGCGCCGCCTGGCGATCCTCCGCCAGGACAACCACCTGGCGATCCGGCTCAGCGTCGAAGACCTCGTCGCGTACGGGCGCTTCCCGCACGGCGGGTCGGGGCGCACGCCGCAAGACCGCTCCCGCATCGAGCGGGCGATCGCGCTGCTCGACCTGGGCGCCGTGCGCCGCCGCTTCCTCGACGAGCTCTCCGGCGGGCAGCGCCAGCGTGCGTTCGTGGCGATGGCGATCGCTCAGGACACCGATCACCTGCTGCTCGACGAGCCGCTCAACAACCTCGATCCGCGGCACGCCGTGAGTCTCATGAGGCTGCTGCGGCGCGAGTGCGCCGAGCGCGACATGACGATCGTCGTCGTGCTCCACGACATCAACGTCGCCGCACAGTTCGCCGACGACATCATCGCGATGCGCAGCGGCCGCGTCGTGCACCACGGCCCGGTCGACGAGGTCATCACCGCGCCGCACCTGAGCGCCCTCTACGACACCCCGGCACGCGTCGAGAAGCTCGGCGAGCGCCTCGTCGTGCTGTGGGAATGAATCGGAGTGACATGACCACCACCTTCAGGCTTGAGCCGCGCGGACTCGATCTCCGCTTCCGTCGCGTGCGCACCGCGGCACGCACCTGGATCACGCCCACCTATGTGCGGGTGCGCGTCGAGGGCGATGAGCTCATCGGCTTCACCTCGCTCGGCGCCGATGATCACATCCGGGTCTTCTTCGCGGGAGCCGCCGACGCCTCGATCGACGACCTGCGCGCTGCGCCGAGCCGCGAGTACACGCCGCTCGCGTGGGATGCGGACGCGGGGTGGCTCGACCTCGAGTTCGCGATCCACGGCGACGACGGCATCGCGGCCCCGTGGGCGGCGAGCGCCCCGATCGGATCGACGGCGGCGATCGGCGGACCGCGCGGTTCGAAGGTCCTCGTCGGTCGCCCCGACGCCTGGCTGCTCGCGGGAGACGAGACGGCGATCCCGGCGATCCGCAGGTTCGTCGCGCAGATGGATGCCGCGGCATCCGGTCGGGTGATCCTCGAGGGCGTGCACCCGGTGCCGCTCGAGACGCCCGCGGGCATCGACGTCTCCTTCGTCCAGCGCGGTTCCGCCGCGCCGGGTTCGGCGCTCGCCGCGCACCTGGATGCGCTGACGGCCGTCGACCGGCCGGACGGCGCGGTGCTGGGTTTCATCGCCGCCGAGCAGGCCATCGTGAAGCCCGGCCGCGCACTGCTCCTGGGTCGATGGGCGTTGGCGCCGGACCAGGTGATCGTGAAGGGCTACTGGAAGCGCGGCGACACCGAATACCACGCCCCGCACTGACCCGCCCCCCTGTCTCCCGCATCCACCCGAACGAACTCCGCAGAATGTCGCCTTCTCCGCACGCGCACGCGCTTCCGGCTGCGGAGATCGCAACATTCTGCGGAGATCGGCATGCCGAGTCGGCCCGATGGCCCCGCTCAGGCGGCGATCCTTGCGCTCGCGGTCAACTCGCGCGGATGAGGTCGCGGTAGAACCCGATTCCGCGCAGCCACACGTCGACGCGGATGCGCTCGTTGTGCGAGTGGAGCGCGTCGCGTTCCGCGCGCGTGAGATGGAACGGGGTGAACCGGTAGACGTGAGCGCTGAGGGAGGTGAACCAGCGACTGTCACTCGCGCCGAGCTGAATGTACGGCGTCGTGACGATGTCCTCACCCAGCGCGGAAGCGACCGCGGTCGCGATGCGGCGCCAGGGTTCACCCTGCCACGGCGAGACCGGCGACGGATCCGAGCCGTGCCGCACATCGACCTCGATGCTCGGGTCAGCGACGGCGCGACGCACATGCCGCTCCGCCGACGCGACAGTGTCCCCGGTGAGCAGGCGGATGTTGATCGAGGCCCGTGCGGTCGTCGCCAAGACGTTCTCCGCCGGCGCACCGGAGAGCTCGGTCGCGACAGCGGTGGTGCGCACGAGTGCGTTCATCTCGGGGCCGAGCCGCGGGAAGACGGCTGCCAACAGAGGCCCGGTCACAGCCAGGTGAGCGAACACCCAGCGCAGCGGCCCGTGGGTATGGGGCGCAAGCGTCGCGAAGAGGGCCCGCACGGGCGGCGCGATTCGGGTGGGGAACGGCCGCCGGTGCACCCGGTCGATCGCCCGCGCGAGGCGGACGGTCGCCGGCATCACCGGCGGCGTCGACGCGTGGCCGCCCGCTTCCCGCGCCGTGAGGTGCACCGTCATGACGCCGCGCTCGGCCACGCCGACCATCGCGGTGGGAACCGTGACGCCGGGTACCACGCCGTCGACGACCGCGCCGCCTTCGTCGAGAACGAGCCCGGGCCGGACACCTCGGGACTGCAACACGCGGACGATCTCTTGCGCGCCATCACCGGCCGTCTCCTCGTTGTGCCCGAACGAGAGATAGACGTCCCGGGCGGGCGCATGGCCACTCTCGACGAGGTGTTCGACGGCTTCCAGGATCGCGACGAGTGACCCTTTGTCATCGATCGCGCCGCGCGCGCGGATCTCGGCATCCTCCCCCGTCCCAATGATCTCGGCGGCGAACGGTGGATGCGTCCACTCCTCCGGGGCGACCGGAACGACATCCAGATGCGCCATCAGCACGAGCGGGTCGGCTGAGGTCGCCCCGCTCCAGTGGTAGAGCAGGGAGTGCCCGGCGATGACCTCGCGACCCAGTACCGCGTGGGTGCGCGGATACAGCCGCACGAGCGCGGCAAGGAACTCATCGAACGGCGCCCAGTCGATGTCGGCTTGATCGGCATGCGACACGGTCGGGATGCGCAGCAGCTCGCGGAAGCGCTCCAGCGCGACGTCGGCGGGGAGATCACTGTGTTCGGTCACCGTCCGAGCCTACGCACCCCGCGCTCTTCCGGCCGCGTACCGTATGCAGGATCGCTCGCCCCGAAAGCCCTGATTTCGCCCGACTCTGCCGGTCTCGGGCGGAAGAATCCTGTATTCGGTACGCACCGTCGGCGAGCCGCACGCCGATAGGCTCGAGGCATGACTGGACTGCGCTGGGGAATCCTCGCTCCGGGCGGCATCGCCCACGCTTTCGCGAAGGATCTGCGCACGGCAGACCTTGACCTGGTTGCCGTCGGCTCCCGCCGCCCTGATGCCGCCGAAGCCTTCGCGGCCGAGTTCCAGATCCCGCGCGCTCACGGCTCCTACGAGGACCTGGTCGCCGATCCCGAGGTCGACATCGTCTATGTCGCCTCGCCGCACAGCCACCATCGGGACCACGCGCTCCTCGCCCTCGAGGCGGGCAAGCACGTCCTGATCGAGAAGCCCGTGACGTTGGATGCCGGTGAAGCCGCCGAAATCCAGGATCTCGCGCGCTCGAAGGGCCTGCTGGCGATGGAAGCGATGTGGACGCGGTACCTGCCGCACATGATCCGCATCCGTGAGCTCGTCGCCGACGGCGCCCTGGGAGACGTGCGCGCCGTGATCGCCGATCACACCCAGAGCCTGCCGACCGACCCGGCGCACCGACTCAACGCTCTGGAGCTCGGCGGCGGCGCGCTGCTCGATCTCGGCATCTATCCCGTGTCGTTCGCCTGGGACATCCTCGGCCCGATGGAGGAGATCCGCGCGGTCGGACGTCTCGCCGAGACCGGCGCTGACACCGAGGCCGTCATCTCCAGCACCCACACGGCCGGCGGGGTGTCATCGCTCATCACATCGTCCCGCGCCGCGGGCCCCAATATCGCCCACATCGTGGGAACCCGCGCGCGCATCGACATCGACGCGGTCTGGTACACACCGACGTCCTTCCGTGTGACCGCGACCGATGGCACGCTCCTCGAGGAGTACGTCTCCGACGTTCCCGGTCGTGGCATGCAGTTCCAAGCCCTCGCCGCCGAGGAGATCATCGCCGCGGGCCGCACCGACAGCGACCTGCTGGCGTTCGGCGAATCCGTCGCGATCATGCACGCGCTCGACTCGATCCGCGCCCAGCTGGGCGTGGCCTACCCCCAGGAGCGATGACATGCCCGATCCGCAGAATCCCCGTGTCGCGGTGTATCTCGACTTCGACAACATCGTCATGAGCTGGTACGACCGGGTGCATGGGCGCAACGCCTACGCCGGCGACCGGCAGAAGATCATCGCCGACCCCGATGAGCCCACGATCGCCCAGCGACTCAAGGACGCGACGATCGACGTCGGCGCGATCATCGATTACGCGGCATCGTTCGGCACTCTTGTGCTGACCCGCGCCTATGCCGACTGGTCGTCGCCGGTCAACGCGTTCTACCGGTCGCAGCTCGTCGCGCGCGCCGTCGATCTGGTCCAGCTCTTCCCCGCCGCCGCGTACGCGAAGAACGGCGCCGACATCCGCCTCGCCGTCGACACGGTCGAGGACATGTTCCGCCTCCCGGACCTCACGCACGTCGTGATCGTCGCCGGTGACAGCGACTACGTCCCGCTCGCGCAGCGCTGCAAGCGGCTCGGTCGGATCGTCGTCGGTGTCGGCGTGGCCGGGTCCACCGCGAAGTCGCTCGCCGCGGCGTGTGATCAGTTCGACGCCTACGACTCCCTTCCCGGCGTCGTGCCACCTCCCGCGACGCAGGCTGCGCAGAAGAAGGCGGATGCCGGGGCCTCCTCCTCGTCACGCCGACGCAAGCCCGCGGAAGACCCCGCATCCGAGCTGCTGAGCCGGGCGCTCAAGCTCGAGCAGGTGCGCACCGACGACGAGTGGCTGCACCTGTCCGCGGTGAAGAACCTGCTCAAGCGGATGGATCCGTCCTTCAGCGAGAAGGCGCTCGGGCACCGCTCGTTCTCCGACTTCGTGAAGGCCTATCCCACGGTCGCCGACATGGACGAGACGACGAACATCGTCCGCGTCCGCCTGCATCCCACGGAAACGCCTGTCGCCTGATCCCTGAGCGCCCGCGCACACGCAGTGTGCGCATCTGAACCTTGTACCTGAATCACATTTCAGGTAGCGTCGCTGATCGGCACTCCCCGGTGCCGTCCCGCGCTCTACAAGGAGGTATCAGCGCATGGCAACAGCGCCCGCATCCGACGAGAAGGTCTCCAGCCTTCGTCGCGTCGTCACCGCATCCATGGCCGGCACCGTCGTCGAATGGTATGAGTTCTTCCTCTATGCCACGGCCGCGACGCTCGTCTTCGGCCCGATCATGTTCCCCCCATCCGATGACCCCTACGCCGGCATCATCGCCGCGTTCGTGACCTATGCCGTCGGCTTCGTCGCACGCCCCCTCGGTGGCATCGTCTTCGGTCACTTCGGCGACAAGTACGGGCGCAAGAAGCTCCTGCAGGTCGCGATCGTCCTGGTCGGCGTCGCGACGTTCCTGATGGGATGCCTGCCCACGTTCCAGCAGGTCGGCTACCTCGCGCCGATCCTCCTCGTGCTGCTCCGCTTCGCGCAGGGCTTCGCCGTCGGCGGCGAATGGGGCGGTGGCGTGCTGCTCGTCGCCGAGCACTCGCCTAACAAGAGCCGCGGCTTCTGGTCGTCGTTCCCTCAGGCCGCCGTGCCGATCGGAAACCTGATCGCCACGGTTGTCCTCCTGATCCTCAGTCGGGCACTGTCTCAGGATGACTTCCTCAGCTGGGGCTGGCGCATCGCCTTCTGGCTCTCCGTCGTGATCGTCGCGGTCGGCTACTACATCCGCACGAAGATCACCGATGCCCCGATCTTCCTCGAGTCGCAGAAGGAAGTCGCCCAGGAAGAACACGTCCGCTACGGCGTCTTCGAGGTCCTCCGGCGCTACCCGCGCGGCGTCATCACCGCGATGGGTCTCCGGTTCGCGGAAAACATCATGTACTACCTCGTGGTGACCTTCTCGATCACCTACCTCAAGCTCGCGCTCGAGATGGACACCTCGGCGATCCTCGGCATGATCGCGATCGCACACGTCGTGCACATGATCGTGATCCCGCTCGTCGGTGGCCTCGCCGACCGCATCGGCCGCAAGCCGGTCTACGCGATCGGCGCCGTCGCTGCCGCCGGCTGGGGATTCGTGGCCTTCCCGATGTTCGACACGAAAGATCCGGTGACGATCATCCTGGCAATCTGCCTGGGCCTCGTGATCCACTCCTTCATGTACGCGCCGCAGCCGGCGATCATGTCGGAGATGTTCCCGACACGCATGCGCTACTCGGGTGTCTCGCTCGGCTACCAGGTCACCTCGATCTTCGCGGGCTCACTCGCGCCGATCATCGCGACCGCGATCCTGTCGGCGACAGGCTCCTGGGTCGGCATCGCGTTCTATCTCGCCGCCGCCGCCGCCATCACGTTGGTCGCTGTGATCTCACTCCGCGAGACCAAGGGGATCTCGTTGCACGACATCGACCGGGTCGACCGCGAGCGCCTCGCCGCCGAGACCGGCACGGTGAAGGTTCCTGTGGGGCGCTGAGCGCACGATCAGTCGCGTGTGGACCAGAGCGCCCAGGCCACGAGCAGTGGCTGGAAGGCCAGTCGCGCCCACCTCGCCGTGTCGTTGTCGAGACCGAACGCGGGGCGCTTGTCCATCGCCTGGGCGATGTTTCCCGGGAAGATCGCGAGGAAGAAGCCCGCAAGGATCAGCCCGACCCGCCGACGCTCCTTCGGGAGCACGACGAGGGCGGCGCCCAACATCATCTCCACGGCACCCGAAGCCACCACGACCCCGTCCTTGTCGATCGGCAGGACTTCGGTGATGAGATCCGGCACCTGTGCCTGGAATTCCTTCCGCGCCCAGAACAGATGGGACAGGCCCGCGAAGACCATGCCCCCCGCCAACATCCATCGCGCCAGAGTCCGCATATGGCCAGTATGCCCGCACTGGGTAGGCTGAGGGGGTGAGCGATGGGGCACGACCGGCGATCCGACGGCTTCCGGACGGAACGGTCAAGCAGATCGGACCGCTGACCGGCACCCGTGTCTGGACGGTCCCCGGCCGCGCGCATCGGCCGATCGCCCCTCCACGCGACGAGGTCCGTGCGCTCGAACCCGGCGACCACGGTCGCCTCTGCGCGTTCTGCGAAGACCGTGCGCTCGAGACGACACCGGAAAAAGCGCGGCTCGTCGGGAGTGACTTCGTCCTGCACCGACACGTGCCCGCCGCGAACCTGCACGACACGGTCGCGGAGTTCCGCCGCTTCGGCAACCTGTTCGAGATCGTCTCAGCCGAGTACTGGCGCGAGAACCACGGATTCCGTCAGCCCGCGGCGCTCTTCGAATGGGCGCAGGAGTACCTTTCGACCCCCGAGGGCCGCGCGCACATCGAGACGCTCGCGGCGATCCGGGCGGACTCGAGCGGCCTTCCGCAGGCGTCGCTCGAGGAAGCCGCGCTCGATCTCCTCGGTGGGTCGCACGATGTCATCGTCGCGCGACGCCACGTCGTCGACGGCGCGAGCACCGACGATCAGCTCGCGTCGGCCGGCACGCTCACACCGGACGAACACGCGGCCTACATCGAGTTCACCGTGCGCTCGCTCGCCGAAATCCAGGCGGCCCAGCCCAACGCGGCCTATGTCACCGTCTTCCAGAACTGGCTCCGCCCCGCGGGCGCCTCGTTCGAGCACCTGCACAAGCAGCTCGTCGCGATCGACGACCACGGACCTCAGGTCGATCACGAGCTCCGGCTGCTGTCGGCCGATCGCCAGCTCTACCAACACGAGATCGCCGATCTCGCGGTCGCCGAAAGCCTCGTCGTGGCGTCGACCGACGGCGCGGTCGCCTTCGCCGGCGTCGGTCACCGCTATCCGGCCCTCGAGGTGTTCTCGACGTCGACGGCGAACCTGCCGCAAGACCACTCGGATGCCGGCATCCGTGCCGTCTCCGACCTCGTACACGCCCTCCACGCCGCGACCGGCGTGCACGTGCCCACGAACGAAGAGTGGCATTACCGTCCCCCCGGCGCGCCGTGGCCCATGCCGTGGCGCGTCGTCCTGAAATGGCGGATTTCCACGCCTGCCGGCTTCGAGGGCGGCACGAAGATCTACGTCAACACGATCGATCCGTGGGAGCTGCGTCGCCGCACGGTGGACGCGTTGTTCGAGCTGCGAGCGGCCGGCGCGATCGCCCCCGGCATCCGCATCGGCGACGAATGCACCCCCGCTGACGCGCGCCTGCACTATGCCGATACCGATGCCGGAGACCCCTCATGACTTTCCCCTTTGATGCGCTCCGCCGACGCCCCGATGTCGAAGCGCCCGGGCTCGTCGCCTTCGATGCGGCCGATCGACTCTTGCTCGACGAATCGGCGATGCTGCGCGCGGAGCTCGGGCCCGGCGAACTCGTCGTGATCGGCGACAGCTACGGCGCTCTCGGCCTCGCCGCCGCGTTCGACGGAGCAACGGGCATCCGGGTGCACCAGGATTCGCTCACCGGCGAACGGGCGCTGGCCGCGAATGCCGAAGAGCTGCAGCTCGCGGACCGCGTGCAGTCGATGCCCCTCGGCGCGGAGCTCGTGCAGGGCGCTCGTGTGGTGTTACTGCGACTCCCCCGCTCGCTCGATGAACTCCGCGACATCGCCGCCGTCCTCGCCGCTTACGCCCCGGACAACGTCGTCGTCTTCGCGGGTGGCCGCCTCAAGCACATGTCCCTCACGATGAACGATGTCTTGCGGTCGTTCTTCGACACGCTCGATGTCACGCATGCACGCCAGAAGTCGCGTGTCCTCATCGCGCAGGGTCCGCGCCGAGGCCCCGCTCCCGAACCCGCGGCAGGCGAGGTCGACGGCCTCGCCGTGCGGGCGTTCGGCGGCGCTTTCGCGGGCACGCGCCTGGACATCGGCACGCGGATGCTGCTGACGCACTTGCCGGATCGTCCCGCCGGGGGCACGGTGGATGACCCGTGGATCGACCTGGCCTGCGGCACGGGCATCGTCGCGGCGCGGCTCGCGGTGCAGCATCCGGATGCGTCGGTGTACGCGACCGACCAGTCATCGATCGCCGTCGCCTCGGCCCGCGCGACCGCGGCG
Organism: Microbacterium memoriense; assembly: GCF_025398275.1. Lineage (GTDB taxonomy): Bacteria > Actinomycetota > Actinomycetes > Actinomycetales > Microbacteriaceae > Microbacterium > Microbacterium memoriense. The sequence goes on from NZ_JAODOR010000002.1 coordinate 42,643, forward strand.
GCCAACGGGGTCGCGGACCGCATCGAGGTGGTGCGGGACGATGCCCTGCAACAGCGTGCCAGCGCAAGCGCCTCCTTCATCGCGCTGAACCCGCCGTTCCACTCCGGCGGCGCGGTCACCGATCAGGTGGCCCCGCGCCTGTTCGCCGACGCCGGGCGCGTGCTGCGACCCGGCGGCGAACTCTGGGCCGTCTGGAACTCGCCACTGGGCTTCCGCCCGGCACTCGAGCGTCTGGTCGGACCCACCCGTCAGGTCGCACGCGACACGAAGTTCACGGTCACGGTGTCGACAAAGCGCTGACCACGCCACCCCTTCCCGTCCCCACACGTGTCGCCGCCGATCGGTGCCGTATTCAGTCTGCGCGCCACCGGCACGGATGCCAGCCGCGGAATTGCGGGGATTCGCCGGCGTCACCATTCCGCGCAGACTGAATACGGACCGGTGAGACGGGCAAAAGCGGCGGGGCGGATGCCAGGAACGACCATCGCGGGCCGGCGAAAGCCGGATAGGACCCGTGAGCCAGAGCGGCGGGGGCGACCAGTCAGTCGCGCGCGGTCGCCCAGAGCGCCCAGGCGACGAGCGCGGGCTGCAGGAACAGGCGCACGAGCCGCTTCGTATCGGTGTCGAGGCCTCGTCGCGCGCCTCGCACTGGCTGCCGAGCTCCTCGTCGCCGGCGCGGCACACGTGGGGTCGACGCGTCGCGGGTTCCGCATCGTCGTCCCGGGCCGGTCATCACGCCTTACTTTCCGCCGGGAGGGCCGATCAGCAGCAGGATGACGAAGAGCGCCGCCACGGCCCCCGCGATCAGGAGCGCGAGCACCCACGGACGGCGAAGGAACCACGCCAACACCCCGTCGTACCAGCGGGTGTCGACGGGCGCGACGACCGTCAGCCACTCCCCCGCGAGCAACCCCCGACGCTGCAACCACAGCTCCACCGGGATCGTGGCGTAGGGGACGATGGCGGCCACGAGGGCGAGAAGCGTCGGAGCCAACCGCCGCCGATTGTTGAGAGCGACGAGGATCGCCGTCGCCGCGTACGACAGGAAGACGAACCCGTGGATGCCGCCACCGATCGTCACGGCGATGCTCCACCCGAGCGTCGCGCGCAGGATGAGCCCGGTGATCAGCAGTGTCCACGACACCGCTTCGGCGATCGCGAGCGCGCGGAAGAGAGCGTGCGGAGTGCGGATCATGCCTTCAGCCTACGTGAAGGTCAGACGATCCCTGCACGGATGCCGTCGAGCGACTGCGCAACTTTCGGCAAGCGCTCGGACAGTGCCCCGTCGAGCTGCGCGAGGCGGTCCTTGGCCGTGCGCAGAACCTGCACCCCCCGAGGCGTGACATTCAGGTCACTCGCCGCGCCGGCGTGGGACGTCGCATCCTCGACCAGGCCGTCGTCCACGAGCGTGCGTACTGCGGTGTGCGCCGACTGCACCGTGATGTGCGAACGGCGCGCGAGCTCCGAGAAGGAGATCCCCGGTTCGGCGTAGATGTGCCCGAGGAGCGCGAACTTGCGGGTGGAGATACCGAGGTCTTTCAGCACAACGGAGAGCTGGCCCTCCCACATCGCCGACACCGCGAGCAGCGCGATCACCGGGCTGAAGCGGGGGGCATCGACGGATGCGGGATTCTCTGCCACGTCACAGAGTCTAGAAGCAGAGCGGCCCCGGCGCCGCAGGCTCGGCCGTGCGAATTGTCACGGCGAGCCGCGGCTCGTCGTGCAGATGAACAGCCCTAGCGTGGGAACGTGGACGAAGACCAACCCCCGCGCACGCTCGAACCGTCGACCGACACCGCTGTCTGCGTAGTCCTCGGGTACGACTGACCCGCGTCGCACGACGTGACACCCCGTAGCGTCGGGGAATTCTGACGCCTCCGACGACCCTCGCGACCGGTCCGTCGATGTCCTCGATCGCGACCGGCAGGCGAGGCCCACGCTGCCGCGGGTCGCCCGGCGACAGGTCCGTTGGCCCGGGTGCGGTGTGCTCGGGACGACGACCCCCCGCGTCGACGGCGATGACTCCTGCGCCGACCCACGGGTAATCGGCCGGCACGCGCATCGCGCGAGCGCACGTCCCGCGGGCAAGGCTCTCGACTCTCGCACATCCGGACAACGCGGGTGTGGACCCTGGTACTGCCTCATCGCTTTTCTCGATACTGCAGCCCGATGTGCCGATGCGTCGTGGTTCGTAGCGTTGTCGGTGAATGAAAGGCATGTGATGATCCGAGTTCACTCTCTGACGAAACACTACGGCGCGAAAGTTGCGGTCGACGGGATCTCCTTCACCGTCGAGCCCGGCAAAGTGACGGGCTTCCTGGGGCCGAATGGCGCGGGAAAGTCGACGACGATGCGAATGATCGTGGGCTTAGACCGCCCGACCGCGGGTATGGCGGAGGTCAATGGTCGTCCGTATGTGGATCTACCGGCGCCTCTGCGCGAGGTCGGCGTTCTGCTCGACGCCCGCTCAGCGCACAAGCGCCGAACGGCCTATAAGCATCTGCTGGCGATCGCGGCAACCCACGGAATCGGCGCCGCACGTGTGCGCGAGGTCATCGACCTGGCGGGCCTGGATGCCGTGGCCGATCAGCGGGTGGGCGGTTTCTCGCTCGGCATGAACCAGCGGCTCGGCATCGCTGCGGCGTTGCTGGGAGATCCGCAGACGATCATCCTCGACGAGCCGGTCAACGGACTCGACCCGGATGGGATCCTGTGGATCCGCGGCTTCCTGCGCCAACTCGCCGCGGAGGGCAGAACCGTGCTGCTGTCCTCGCATCTGATGAGCGAGATGACGCAGACGGCTGATCATCTTCTTGTCATCGGGAGGGGGGCGATTCTGGCAGACGGTCCCCTACACGAGGTGATCACGTCCGCGACCCGCTCGGTGGTGCGCGTGCGCACCCGAGAAGTGGAACGGCTGATGCACGCCGTCGCGGGACCGGATGTGACGGTGACGACGGGAGCGGACAACTCGTTGGAGGTCGCCAACCTTGACGCGGAGAGCGTTGCGCGCGCCGCGGCCGCCGCCGGGATCGTCCTCTACGAGATCACGACCGTCGAGGGCTCTCTCGAGGATGCCTATCTCGCGCTCACGGCAGAGGATACGGAATATCGTGCGACAGCGCGGGGATCGATCGGAGGAGGAAAGTGATGGCCCTCACTGGGCACCGGGGGCGGGCGGACGCCCGCACGCGCCGCCCGCCGTTCAGCTACGTCCTGCGTTCCGAGTGGATCAAGCTCTTCAGCTTGCCGTCTCCCGTCATGGCGCTGATCGGAATCTTCCTGATCGGGGTAGGTGGCAGCGTGTTCCTCGGCGTGACACTGGAATCGTCCGGGGCGCCGTCGGTCTTCTCGATCGAACGCATGATGGCTGATGTCACGGTTCCGACAGTCGTCATCGGACAGATCATCGCCGGTGTCATCGGAGTGACGGTGATCGGCTCCGAGTATTCGTCGGGCGGCGTCCAGCCGACCTTCATCGCCGTGCCCGACCGGTTGCGCGTTCTCCGCGCGAAGGCAATCGTCGCCTTCGCGGCAACGACGGCCGCTGCTGCCATCACCCTGTTCAGTGCGTGGGCGATCACCACCCCGATGTATGCACAGTTCGGGCTCGCCGCGCCGCTGACCGCACCAGGGGTCGTCCTGGCGCTCGTGAGCTCCTCGATGTATCTCGGACTCTGCGCGGTGTTCGGCGTGGGGGTGGGAGCACTCGTGCGATCGACGACGGCGGGATCCATCATCGTTTTTCTGGCCACACTGCTGCTCCCCGTTGCCGCTTCTCTGCTTCCTTTCGGCTTGACCTCACGAGTTCTCCGTATTGTTCAGTTGGGGAACGCGGGCGATGCGATGAGCAGGGCAAGCGCGGATGGCTCTGTGTTCCTCGACCTCTGGAGCGGCCACATCAGCGTCGGCGCGGGCTGGTTGATCGCCTCCATCTGGGCAGTGGCCGCACTCACCGCCGGTGCGATCGCGCTACGAACGAGAGACGTATGAAGATGAAGCCACTGTCGCTGTCGGGCGTCGCCACCACGGCGGCGCCCGACAGCGACCCCGCGGGAGAATCACGTTTGCCGCGCTCGACTCTCGGTGTTCTTGCCGTCTATGTGCCGGTCTCGCTGGTCCTCGGGTATCTCTCCCTCGAGTCGCCGCTGGCGACACCGGTCTGGACGCTGCTGCTGTTGTTCGTTGCGGGAGTCTCGGCCATCGTGTCGGCGCGACGGTATCCGGTTGCGGCGTTCATCGCCGTGCTGGCTCTCTTGCCGGCATCCTTTGCCGGTGGGTCCGGCGCCGAAGCCGTGGTGTTGTGCGCCGCGCTGTACCGCACCGGAGTGCGCGCGCCGGCCCGTCGCGCGTGGGCCGCGTTTGCTCTTGCCTTCGTGTCGTGCGTCGTGTCCGCACTGATCCTGGCGTTCCGCATTCGAATCGGCCCACCGCTCTGGGGTCTCGCGTCTCGCGCGGATGGCGAAGCATGGCCGGTGGACTGGCTCAGCATCACGCTGTTCATGGTCGTTGTCGCGCTGATCTGCACGCTGCTGGGACTCAATGTCGGGCATCGACGGAGCGAACTGCGCGGGCTCATCGAACGCGCGGAGCAGATGCGTCGCGAGCGGGATCAGGAGGCGCATATCGCAGCGTCGATGGAACGAGAGAGAATCTCGCGGGAGATGCACGATGTGATCGCTCACAGCCTCGCTGTGATGATCGCCGTCGCGGATGGGGCATACGCGTCCGCCGCGTCCCGTCCCGAGGAATCTCGGCGAGCGATCGGACGAGTCGCCGATACCGGGCGGCAGACGCTTACCGAGATGCGGCGTCTGCTCCACGCGGTGCGAAACGACGATCATGCACTCCGCCACCCCTCCGGACAACCCCGCATCGAGCGACTACCCGCATTGATCGAGGAGTCGCGACTGGCAGGGCTCCCGATTCGTCTCCAGCAGACCGGAACACTCGCCGCGGACGCCGTCGTCGGCCTCACCGTCTACCGCATCGTGCAGGAGGCGCTGACGAACATCTTGCGTCACGCGCGCGACGTGCGCGACGTGCTCGTGACACTCTCGTTCACCGACACGGAGATATCAATCCTGGTGGAGGATCGATCCGACCCCGTGCCGCCCGTCACCGATCCCGGCAGAGGGCTCGTCGGCATCCGGGAGCGAGCCGCGTTCTACGATGGTCACGTGGAGGCGGGTCCTCGGCCGGGCGGCGGCTGGCGGCTTTTCGTGCACCTTCAGATGGAGCCCTGATGACCGCAGACGACACACCGCAGCCCCGTATCCGCGTGCTGATCGCCGACGATCAAGAACTCGTCCGCTACGGGCTGCGGCTCGTGCTCGAAGCCGAGAGCGACATCCACGTCGTGGGCGAGGCATCCGACGGTGCGGCCGCTATCGACGCTGCCACGGTTCTTTCTCCCGATGTCATCCTCATGGACGTGCGGATGCCTCGCATGGATGGTATCGACGCGACCCGGGAACTCTGCACCCGGCTCCCCCGCGCACGGGTGCTGGTTCTGACCACGTACGACCTCGACGAGTTCGCGTTCGGTGCGCTCCAGGCCGGAGCCGCCGGGTTCCTCCTGAAGAACACGAGACCGGCCGAACTCGTCGCGGCGATCCGTACCATCGCCACCGGCGACGCCGTGATCTCTCCTCGCCTCACGTCCAAGCTCATCGAACTCGCGCTCCCTCAGCTGACCCCCGGCAACCAGCGGGCTCAGCAGGACGCGCTCTCAGAACTGACCGACCGTGAGCGAGACGTCTTCCTGCATGTCGGTCGAGGCCTGACGAACGCCGAGATCGCGGAGACGCTCCATCTCAGCGAATCCACTGTCAAGGCCCACTTCGGACGCATCCTCGTGAAACTCCACTTACCCAATCGTGTCCAAGCGGTGATCCTGGCATACGAACTCGGGATCGTGAGCGCCGGCAGCTAGGTGCGCTCCCGGGGTTCTCAGAAGTCCCAGTCGTCGTCTTCGGTGGCTTCGGCCTTGCCGATGACATAGCTGGAGCCGGAGCCGGAGAAGAAGTCGTGGTTCTCGTCCGCGTTGGGCGAGAGAGCCGACAGAATCGCCGGGTTCACGTTCGTCACCGTCGCCGGGAACATCGCCTCGTAGCCGAGGTTCATCAGCGCCTTGTTCGCGTTGTAGTGCAGGAACTTCTTGACGTCCTCGGTGAGACCGACCCCGTCGTACAGGTCTTGCGTGTACTGCACCTCGTTGTCGTAGAGCTCGTACAGCAGCGAGAACGTGTAGTCCTTGAGCTCGTCGCGCTCGGCCTGCGTGACCTTCTCGAGGCCCTTCTGGAACTTGTACCCGATGTAATACCCGTGCACGGCCTCATCGCGAATGATGAGGCGGATCAGGTCTGCCGTGTTCGTCAGCTTCGCGCGCGACGACCAGTGCATCGGCAGATAGAAACCCGAGTAGAACAGGAAGCTCTCGAGCAGGGTCGAGGCGACCTTGCGCTTGAGCGGATCATCGCCGCGGTAATAGTCCATGACGATCTGAGCCTTCTTCTGAAGGTTCGGGTTCTCCACCGACCAGCGGAACGCTTCGTCGATCTCCTTCGTCGACGCGAGGGTCGAGAAGATCGAGGAGTAGCTCTTGGCGTGCACCGACTCCATGAACGCGATGTTCGTGTAGACGGCCTCCTCGTGCGGCGTGATCGCGTCCGGGATGAGCGACACGGCGCCCACCGTGCCCTGGATCGTGTCGAGGAGCGTGAGCCCGGTGAACACGCGCATCGTGAGCAGCTGCTCGTCGGGCGTCAGGGTGTTCCACGACTGGATGTCGTTGCTGAGCGGCACCTTCTCGGGCAGCCAGAAGTTGTTCACCAGACGGTTCCAGACCTCGAGGTCCTTGTCGTCCTCGATGCGGTTCCAGTTGATGGCCTGCACGCTGCTGAGCAGCTTGAGCGGTTCGGGGGTCATGTCAGTTCCAGATTCCGGTCGTTGATCTCGAGACGGGTCACAGCATGCACGAGACGCACTCGGACATGTCCGTGCCCTCGAGCGCCATCTGCCGCAGACGGATGTAGTAGATCGTCTTGATGCCCTTGCGCCATGCGTAGATCTGCGCCTTGTTGATGTCGCGCGTCGTGGCGGTGTCCTTGAAGAACAGCGTCAGCGACAGGCCCTGGTCGACGTGCTGCGTCGCCGCGGCGTACGTGTCGATGACCTTCTCGTAGCCGATCTCATACGCGTCCTGGTAGTAGTCCAGGTTGTCGTTCGTCATGAACGCGGCCGGGTAGTAGACGCGGCCGAGCTTGCCTTCCTTGCGGATCTCGATCTTCGAGGCGATCGGGTGGATCGAGCTCGTCGAGTTGTTGATGTACGAGATCGACCCGGTCGGCGGTACCGCCTGCAGGTTCTGGTTGTAGATACCGTGCTGCTGGATGGATGCCTTCAGAGCCGTCCAGTCGTCCTGCGTCGGGATGTGCTTTCCGGCGAACAGTTCTTTGACCTTCTCGGTCTCCGGAACCCACGCGCGGTCGATGTACTTGTCGAAGAACGCACCGCTCGCGTACGTCGAGTCTTCGAACCCGTCGAAGGCCTCACCCTTCTCGATGGCGAGGTTGTTCGACGCGCGCAGGGCGTGGAAGAGCACCGTGTAGAAGTAGATGTTCGTGAAGTCGATGCCCTCTTCGGAGCCGTAGTAGACGTGCTCGCGAGCAAGGTACCCGTGCAGGTTCATCTGCCCCAGACCGATCGCGTGCGAACGGTCGTTGCCGTCCTCGATCGATCGGACCGACGCGATGTGGCTCTGCTCGCTGACGGCGCTGAGCGCACGAATCGCCGTTTCGACGGTCTGACCCAGGTCATCGGCATCCATCGACAGAGCGATGTTCATCGAACCGAGGTTGCACGAGATGTCCTTGCCGATTTCCTTGTACGAGAGGTCCTCGTTGTAGGTCGTCGGCGTGTTCACCTGCAGGATCTCGCTGCAGAGGTTCGACATGTTGATGCGGCCCTTGATCGGGTTCGCCTTGTTCACCGTGTCTTCGAACAGGATGTACGGATAGCCGGACTCGAACTGGATCTCGGCGATCGTCTGGAAGAACTCGCGCGCGTTGATCTTGGTCTTCTTGATGCGCGAGTCATCGACCATCTCGCGGTACTTCTCGGTGACCGAGATGTCGCCGAACGGCACGCCGTAGACCTTCTCCACGTCGTACGGGGAGAACAGGTACATGTCCTCACCGTTCTTCGCGAGCTCGAACGTGATGTCGGGGACGACGACACCGAGTGACAGCGTCTTGATGCGGATCTTCTCGTCGGCGTTCTCACGCTTCGTGTCGAGGAACTTCATGATGTCGGGGTGGTGAGCCGACAGGTAGACCGCGCCGGCGCCCTGACGCGCACCCAGCTGGTTGGCGTAGCTGAAGCTGTCTTCGAGCAGCTTCATGACGGGGATGATGCCCGAGGACTGGTTCTCGATCTGCTTGATCGGTGCGCCGGCTTCGCGGATGTTCGACAGCAGCAGCGCCACGCCGCCGCCGCGCTTACTCAGCTGCAGAGACGAGTTGATGCCGCGCGAGATCGACTCCATGTTGTCTTCGATGCGCAGCAGGAAGCACGAGACGAGCTCGCCACGCTGGGCCTTGCCGGAGTTCAGGAACGTGGGTGTCGCGGGCTGGAAGCGGCCCGACAGGATCTCCTCGACGAGGTCGTGCGCGAGCTTTTCGTCGCCGTCTGCGAGGCCGAGAGCGGTCATGACGACGCGGTCTTCGAAGCGCTCGAGGTAGCGCTTGCCGTCGAAGGTCTTCAGCGTGTAGCTCGTGTAGTACTTGAACGCGCCGAGGAATGTCTCGAAGCGGAACTTCTTGCCGTAGGCGAAGTCGTTGAGCTTCTGAATGAAGTCGAGGGAGTACTTCTCGAGCACGGCGCCCTCGTAGTACTCCTTCTCCACGAGGTAGTCCAGGCGCTCCTTGAGCGAGTGGAAGAACACCGTGTTCTGGTTGACGTGCTGGAGGAAGTACTCCCGCGCGGCGCGCTTGTCGGCGTCGAACTGGATCTTCCCGTCCTCGCCGTACAGATTCAGCATCGCGTTGAGGGCGTGGTAGTCGAGGCCCTCGAATCGCGCGTCGTTCTTGAAGATCGTCTCGGTCACTGCAGCTTCCACCATCGTTCCAATCCGTCACCCACGCGGGTGACGTCCTCTGGCGTGCCGAAAAGTTCTAGTCGATACAAGTGCGGCACGGAGCACTTGCGACTGATGATGTCGCCGGCGAGGCAGAAAGCCGCGCCGAAATTGGTGTTGCCCGCGGAGATCACTCCGCGGAGGTTCGTCCGGTTTCCCTCGTCGTTGAGGAAGCGGATGACTTGCTTGGGAACGGCGCCCTTCTCCTCGCCACGTCCCTGTCCGCCGCCGTAGGTGGGAGTGATGAGCACGTAGGGCTCATCGACCACGGCGGCAGGGTCAGACGGAAGTAGCGGAATGCGGACGGCGGGGAGCCCCAGCTTCTCGACGAAGCGCGCCGTGTTGCCCGAGATACTCGAAAAGTAGACGAGCAGTGGAGCGCGTGTGGCTGTCAGCATGTCCGCACTCCTGCCTTCGGTGAATCGAGCGTCGCCAGACGGGACGTCAGGCGAGGCGGCTGGCGAGCTCGTCGATCTTGTCGGGACGGAAGCCCGACCAGTGATCCTCGTCGGTGACGACCACGGGAGCCTGCAGGTAACCGAGCGACTTGACGTGCTCGAGCGCCGCCGGGTCTTCCGACAGGTCGAGGATGTCGTACTCGATGCCCTTCGAGTCGAGTGCGCGGTAGGTCGCATTGCACTGCACGCATGAAGGCTTCGTGTAAACCGTGATCGCCATGTTCTCTGTTTTCTCCCCTGAAATCGTCCCGTGGGTGGTGCCCGTGAGGTGCCGGTGTCCGGCAGACCTCCACCGGGACTCCAATACTACATATGGGTACGGACATTGGATAGCACCACAAGGGCTAGTAGTTACATCCGTGTAGTTTTGCACCGCTCTCAACAGGTACAACACATGTTGTCCACCGTTTCATCCACAGGAACGCCTCTTTTCGTCGCGTCGGAAAAACCCTGAATCACGCGCATTTCGCGCGCGGCCCCGGCATCCATCCACAGACCGGACGCTACGCCGGGCCACCGACATCACTTCCCCTGTGGAAACTCGTCTCGGCGTGTCGTCGGTGTGTCGGACGCAGGCGCGTGAGCGGTAGCGTGGAGGGGTGGCGGGATACCGGGAATTGTTGCGCGCGCCGGGCGTGGCGCGCATCATTGCGGCACAGCTGACGGCACGGTTTCCCAACGGCATGACGAGCTTGGCGATCCTGCTGCACGTCGAGCAGGTGACCGGTTCCTACGGCGCGGCCGGCCTCGTCCTGGCGGCCGCCTCGATCGGACAGGCGACCAGCGGTCCGGTCACGAGCCGCTGGATGGGCATCTGGGGAATCCGCCGCGTGCTGACCCTGACGACCGCCGTCTGCGCAGCCGCGATTCTCGTGCTCGCGCTCGTGCCGATGGAGATCACCGGATACATGGTCTTCGGCTTGCTGGCGGGTCTGTCGACGCCGCCGGTGCAATCGGCCGTCCGCACGATCTATCCGAAGCTTGTGAACTCCCGCCAGTTGACACCGCTCTTCTCGCTCGACGCGAGTCTGCAGGAGATCATCTGGATCCTCGCGCCGGTCGTCATCACGGTCGTCGCGACGCAGGTCGGCACCGTCCCGGGACTGCTGTTGATCGTCGCGATCCTTCTCGGCGGCGGCGCGTGGTTCATCCTCTCCCCCGAGGTCGGGCGCGTGCGGATCCCGCGCAGTCGCCGCGCATTCGGCAAGGTCCTGCGCAGCCCTGTCGTGCTGCTGGCGACCGTCACCGGCTTCCTCCTGATCGGCGCGTGCGCTGCCGTCGAGGCCGGCGTCGTGGCCACGTTCGGCCACGGCGGGTTGGAGGCGGGCCTCGTCCTCGCGGTCTTCGCGATCGGCAGTCTCGCGGGTGGCCTCGCGTTCGGGCACGTTCCGATCAGTCCCTGGTCGATGGCCCGCCGATTCGGCGCGGTCACCCTCGGACTGGTGCTGACCGTCTTCGCCGTCGTCGACATCACCTCGACGACCGCGTGGTGGGTCTCGGCATCGCTTCTGGTGGCCGGAGTCGGGATCGCACCGGCACTCGCGATGATGTTCGCGATGACCTCGGCCAGCGTCAGATTCAGCGACACCGCCGAGGCCTACGGCTGGATCGGCACCGGGCAGCTCATCGGTGCGGCACTCGGCTCGGCGATCGCCGGCTTCTTGATCGACGGCGTCGGTCCCGCCGGAGCGTACTGGGCGGCGGCCGCATTCGCGATCGTCGGTGTGATCGTCTCTGCCGTGTTCGTCCGAGGCTTCCCCGATCTGCGCGGGCGCGATGTGAGCCCGATCCCGGACACCGCCCCGGTCGACGTCATAACCTGACCGCGCGGCTCGTACGCTGGATTCATGCCTGCACCCGTTATGCTCCCGACGCTCTCCTGGGGATCTCCGCGCGCCACGCGGCATGCACTGCTGATCCACGGTCTCGGCTCGAATGGCGCGCTCATGTGGCGCTACGGCGTCGCGTTGGCGGATGCCGGCTGGCTGGCGCAGGCGGTCGATCTCCGCGGTCACGGGCTCGCGCCGCGCGCGCTCGACTACTCGATCGCCGCGTACGCCGCCGATGTCGTCCACACCGGCGCGCCGGACGGCGAACCGTGGGATCTCGTCATCGGGCACTCGCTGGGCGGTGCCGCCGCGACGCTCGCCAGCGCGGACGTGCCCGCGTGGACGCGCCGCCTCGTCCTGATCGACCCGGGTCTCCATCTCAGCGACCGCGACCGTCAGGTCGTACGGCGAAGCCAGGCGCGCGCCTTCGCCGATCCGACAGAAGACGCCGTGCGCGCGGAACATCCCGAGTGGCACCCGCACGACATCGAGCTCAAGGCGCTGTCCGCCCGGCAGGCGAGCCGCTGGGCCGTCGAGCAGACCAGCATCCAGAACACGCCGTGGGACGTGCGGGCGGCGGCGGCGAGGCTCACCGTGCCCACCCACATCATCGCGAGCGACCCGACCGTGTACTCGATCTTCACCGGGGCGGTGGCAGACGACGTGCGACAGAACCCGGTCGTGACGATGTCGGTCGTCGCCGGCGCCGGGCATTCGCCGCACCGCGACAAGCCGGAGGACACTCTCGCGCACCTGCACGCGGCGCTGCGCTGAGGGGACTCAGGCGATCCGACGGAGCACGTGCAGCAGCGCGAGCGCATACGCATCCTCCGGTTGGGGATGCTCGAACGTCGACCGCTCCCCCGCGAACTCGATCTCGACGCGGTGCGAATCGTCCGTGCGCTCGAGCAGCCGGAACGCGCCGCGCAGCAACTCACGCAGTTGGTCTTCGCGCGGCAACCAGAGCGCATCTCCCTGCGCAACGGAATCCAGCGCCCACTCGGTCGTACCGTTGAAGGCGAGGATCGCGCCGGTCGGGTACTGACGCGGCTCGATCGTCATCTCACTCACGGTGAAGACATCGGCCTCGAACTCCGGCTCGTCCAGCTGAAACCGATCCCCGGAGGTCGGCCGCCACACGAGACCCGCGTCGCGCAGGGCGACGGCCAAGTCGGTGGAGATCATCCCTCCATCCTGCCCCGTCCTGCCCCGACAGGGGCAGGATGGGATCGTGAGCTCATTCGACCCGACCCTCGTGCTTCCCGACGACCTTCTCGAACGCATCCGTTCTCGCGCGGCGGCCGTCGACGCCGAGAACCGGTTCCCGGAGGAAGACCTCGCCGAGCTCCGGGATGCCGGGTATCTCGCGATCCTCGTCCCCACGGCGTTCGGCGGCGCGGGTCTGGGGCTCGCCGAGGCCGCCATCCTGCAGCAGCGCCTGGCATCCGCGGCCCCGGCCACCGCTCTGGCGATCAACATGCACCTCGTGTGGACGGGTGTCGCCCAGGTTCTCGCCGACCGCGGGATCGACGATCTGCGGTTCGTGCAGGAGGGTGCTGTCGGCGGTGAGGTGTTCGCGTTCGGGATCAGCGAGGCCGGCAACGACCTGGTGCTCTTCGGCAGCGACACGACAGCCGTGCCGCACGAAGACGGCGGTTACTCGTTCACAGGGACGAAGATCTTCACGTCGCTCGGTCCCGTCTGGACGCAGCTGGGGCTCCACGGCCTGGACACCACGGATCCCGACGCGCCGCAGCTGATCTACGCGTTCGTGCCGCGGACGGATGCCGTCCACACCCGCGACGACTGGGACACGCTCGGGATGCGGGGGACCCAGTCACGCACGACCGAACTGCGCGGGGCCGTGGCCCCGGCGGACCGGGTCGTCCGCCGGGTCGCTCCGGGGCCGAACCCCGATCCGATCGTCTTCGGCATCTTCAGCGTCTTCGAGGTCCTGCTGGCGTCGGTCTACACCGGTATCGCGCGCCGCGCGCTCGATCTCGCGGTCGAGACCGCGATGCACCGCACCTCGAAGAAGACCGGCAAGCCCTACAGCGACGACCCCGACATCCGCTGGCGCATCGCCGAGATGGCCCTCGCCTACGACGGCCTCCTCCCCCAGATCGACGCGCTCGCGCGCGACATCGACGACCAGGCCGATCACGGCGCCCTCTGGTTCGCGAGACTCTCCGGACTCAAGCATCGCGCGGTCGTGGCGGCCAAGCAGATCGTCGACGAGGCGATGCTGGTCGCCGGCGGATCGTCTTATTTCACCCGCTCCGAGCTCAGCCGCCTGTACCGCGACGTGTTGGCCGGGATGTTCCACCCGTCCGACCCCGAGTCGGCCCACGCCACGGTCGCCTCGGCGTGGCTCGGCCCCGTCCGCAGCTGACCCTCAGCGGGTCTCGAGATCGTAGGCCTTGAGCAGCTCCGCGACCGCTCGCTCTCGGTCCTCGCCGCCTTCGGCGAACATGTGCGCCACGTGCGTGCGCAGGTGATTCTCGATCAGTAGCTTGTCGAGCGACGCGAGCGCTTTCTGGATCGCCCGAGACTGGGCGATGATGTCCATGCAGTAATCCTCGTTCTCGATCATCTTCGCAAGTCCGCGCACCTGTCCCTCGAGGATGCTGGTGCGGTGCAGGGCGCGCTTCTTGATGTCGTCGATCACGCCCGCCAGAATACGCGCCGGTAGCGCCTGGCGCTCCTCGGCGGTGCGCGTGACACCATAGCCTGATGGCCCGCACCCCGACTGAGCTCCTCAGCCCCGCCGATCAGGAGCGTCGCCGAGCCCTCCGCGTCATGAAGGGCGTCGCGCTCGGTGCGCTGATCCTCATGGCGGTCGTGTTCGTGATCGCCTTCGTGCTGCAGGAGCAGTACCCCTGGATGTCGTATGTCCGCGCTGCCGCGGAAGGCGGCATGGTCGGTGCACTCGCGGACTGGTTCGCCGTGACGGCGCTCTTCCGGCATCCGCTCGGCATTCCGATCCCGCACACCGCGATCATCCCGCGGCGCAAGGACGAGATCGGCCGGAGCCTGGGTGAATTCGTCGAGACCAACTTCCTCGAGGGATCGGTCGTCCGCGCGAAGCTCGAATCGACCGGGATCGCGGCGAAGGCCGGCGAGTGGCTGCGCGATCCCGCGCACGCGGAAACGGTCGCACGCGAGGCGTCGGCAATGGCCTCGGGAGTCCTCACGGCTCTCAGCGACGACGAAGTGCAGGACCTCATCGCCGATCTCGCTCGCGAGCATCTGCTGAGTCCCTCGTGGGCCGAGGCGCTGGGTGGATGGCTGGGGCGCGTCGTCGACGCGGATGCCCACCGCGGCGCCGTCGACCTCGGAATCGACTCGATCTCGACGTGGCTGACCGCCAACCGCGACTCGTTCAGCGGCCTGGTCTCGCGGCGCCTGCCCTCGTGGGTGCCCTCGGTCGCGATGCGACTCGTCGATGACACGGTGTACAACGAAGCCGTGAAGTTCGCCGCCGCCGTTCAGGCTGACCCGCACCACCCCGCGCGGATCGCGATCGACGCGTATCTCACCCGTCTCGCCGGCAACCTGCAGCACGATCCGGCGACGATCGCGCGCCTGGAAGACGCGAAGATCGCCGTGTTCGACAGCCCGCGTGTGCAGGCGCTCGCCGCCGAAGCCTGGAACACGGCGAAGGCGGGACTCCTGCGCTCCCTCGACGATCCGGACAGCGCCCTGCGCCGCCGGGTCACCGCCGCACTCGGCGAAGTGGGTTCGCGCCTGTCGACCGACACCGCCCTCCAGCGCCGTGTCGATGACCGTGTCGCCGATGCCGCCGTCTTCCTCGTCGACCGCTACCGCCACGACATCGCGTCGATCATCACCGACACGGTCGAGAAGTGGGATCCCGCCGAGACCACCGAGAAGATCGAGCTGATGGTCGGACGTGACCTCCAGTACATCCGCTTGAACGGCACGATCGTCGGTGCTCTCGCCGGCCTCGCGATCTTCTCGATCTCCCACGCACTACTGGGCTGACGCGCTCGGCGCGAGTAGCCTGAGGATCGTGAGCGAGGGACCGGACGACGAGCTGTTGTTCACCTACGGCACGCTCCAATTCGCCGAGGTGCAACTCGACACGTTCGGACGCATCGTGGCGGGCGAAGGCGACACCTTGCCCTGCTACACGATCGACTACACCGAAATCACCGACCAACGCGTCGTCGATGTGTCAGGGCTCTCGGTCCACCCCGTCATCCGACACACCGGCAACCCCCTCGACAAGGTGGTCGGCAAGGTCCTGCACGTCACACTCGATGAGATCGACGCCGCCGACGAGTACGAAGTGCAGCTGTACCGGCGCGAGCGCGTGATGCTCGGCAGCGGCCGGTCGGCCTGGGTCTACGTCGGCTGATGGCGTTCTCCCACGACGATCTCTGGCCGCGCGCCGGCGACTGGCCCGTTCCGTCCGACGAGGAGATGGATGCGGTGCTGCTCGGCGCGCCCGCGTTCCGCACGTCCCTGTCGCCGACCGGCGCGCACGCGACACCGGCGGCCGTGCGCGCGGCACTGCGCCGTTTCAGTCCGACCCTGATCGGCCCGCCGCCCGTCGATCTCGGCGCACTCCTGCGGATCGCGGACGTCGGCGACGTCGACGCGGACGGCCCTGCGGGTGAGGCCGCGCTGCGGGAACGCGTGCGGACGCTCGCCGCTCAGGCAGCGCTCGTGATCGCGCTCGGCGGCGACAACTCGATCACCTACGCCGTGACGCAGGGAGCGGATGCCGGCGGACTCATCACGCTCGACGCCCACTTCGATCTGCGCGACGGGGTGTCCAACGGCTCGCCCGTGCGTCGGCTCGTCGACGACGGGCTCGACTCCGCGCGGATCGTGCAGGTCGGCATCGCAGACTTCGCCAATTCCGCCGCGTACGCCCGGCGCGCCGCAGATCTCGGGATCACGGTCATCACGGTCGACGACGTTCGCCGCCGCGGGCTCGCCGATGTCGCTGCCGAGGCACTCGCGGTCGCCGGGGCCGGGGAGGGTGGCATCCATCTCGACATCGACGTGGACGTCTGCGATCGCGCCGTCGCGCCGGGGTGCCCGGCATCCGTGCCCGGCGGTCTGCAGGCGTGGGAACTCCGCGCTCTCGTCCGCGCGGTGTCGGGCGATCCGCGCGTGCGCACTGCCGACATCGTCGAAGTCGATGCGACGGCCGACGCTCCCGACGGTCGGACGGTGCGGCTCGCGGCGCTGTGCGTGCTGGAACTGCTCGCGGGACTCCACACGCGAAAGGCGACGATATGACGACCCTCATCCTGGTGCGGCACGCGAAGAGCGACTGGGGCACCCCTGAGCTCGACGACCACGAACGCCCGCTGAATCCCCGCGGTCTGCGCGATGCCCCCGCGATGGCAGAGCGGCTCGCGGCGACCGGGATCACGATCGACGCGATCCTCGCCTCGACTGCCCTCCGCGCACGGACGACGGCCGGCTTCTTCGGCGCACGGTTCGAGCTCGACCCTGAGCTGTCGTCCGAACTCTACGGTTCGGCGCCGAAGACGCTGTTGGCCGCCGCCGCAGAGCGCGGGGTCGAATCGGTCATGATCGTCGCGCACGATCCGGGGATGACGATGCTGGCTGCCGGGCTCTCGGACGGCGACATCGGCCACATGCCGACGTGCGCGGTCGCGACCTTCCGGTGGGAGACGCCCGAGTGGGACGTCGCGACGGCGATCGACCCGGATGCCTGGTCTTTCGATGCCCCCGGACGCTGAGCCCGTTCAGCGCAGCGCGATCCCGTCCTTGTAGACGGCGTGAACGAGCGGCACGCCCGGCCGATAGGCGAGATGCGTCCGGGTCGGGGCGTCGAGGATCACGAGGTCGGCGCGCATGCCGACGGCGAGCGCCCCGACATCCGTGCGTTCGAGGGCGCGTGCGCCGCCGGCGGTCGCGGCCCAGACGGCCTCGGCGACCGTCATCCCCATCTCGCGGACGGCGAGGGCGATCATGAGGGGAATCGACGTCGTGAAGCTCGTGCCCGGATTGCAGTCGCTCGCGAGGGCCACGGTGACTCCCGCGTCGAGCAGCCGTCGCGCGTCCGGGTACGGATGCCGGGTCGAGAACTCGACGCCCGGGAGAAGGGTCGCGACGGTGTCGCCCGCGGCGAGCGCGGCAACGTCGGCATCACTCAAATAGGTGCAGTGATCGACGGATGCCGCCCCGAGCGCGGCGGCAAGACGGGCCCCGTCGCCCGCGCCGAGTTGGTTGCCGTGCACGCGGGGCCGGAGCCCCGCGGCGATCCCGGCCCGCAGGATCCGCTCGGTCTCGGCGGGCGTGAACGCTCCGGTCTCGCAGAACACATCGATCCACCGGGCGTGCGGTCGGACGGCATCCAACATCACCCCGCAGACGAGGTCGACGTAGGCGGCGCGGTCGTCGACGTACTCGGCGGGGACGACGTGAGCCCCGAGGAAGGTGACCTCGGGGGTCACTTCGGCGGCGAGGCGCGCGAGCCGCTCCTCGCCGGACATGGTGAGGTCGTATCCAGTCTTGACCTCGAAGGTCGTCGTGCCCTGCGCCTGCATCTCCGCGACGAATCCGGCCAGTCGGACCCGCAGTTCGTCATCGGATGCCGCACGGGTCGCCGCGACGGTGCGGCGAATGCCGCCAGCGGCATACGCCTGCCCCGCCATCCGCGCTTCGAACTCATCAGCCCGATCCCCGCCGAACACGACATGTGTGTGGCTGTCGACGAACCCCGGCAACACCGCGCGCCCGCGCGCATCTACGACCCGCCGCTCCTCTTCGCCGGGGGCGTCGGCGGCGGGGCCGGTCCAGGCGATGCGGCCGTCGGCGATCAGCACGGCGGCATCGTGCCGCGTGCCACAGGGATCGGCGGGGGTGGCGACGTTCGTCGTCAGCTCGCCGATGTGGGTGATCAGGGTCGTGGTCACAGCATCGGCACTTTCAGTCCGCGCTCGCGCGCGACCTCGCGTGCCCGGTCGTAGCCGGCATCCACGTGGCGCATGACGCCCGTTCCCGGGTCATTCGTGAGCACGCGGGCGAGCTTCTCGGCGGCGAGCGGCGTCCCATCGGCGACAGTCACCTGACCGGCATGGATCGATCGCCCGATACCGACGCCGCCGCCGTGATGGATCGAGACCCACGACGCCCCGGATGCTGTGTTCAGCAGCGCGTTGAGCAACGGCCAGTCGGCGATCGCGTCCGAACCGTCCGCCATCGCCTCGGTCTCGCGGTACGGCGAGGCGACCGAGCCCGCGTCGAGATGATCACGCCCGATGACGATGGGCCCCGCGAGCTCCCCCGACGCGACCATCTCGTTGAACTTCAGGCCGGCGAGGTGGCGCTCCTGGTAGCCGAGCCAGCAGATCCGCGCCGGCAACCCCTCGAAGTGGACCGTCGAACCGGCCTTCTCGAGCCAGCGGTGCAGCGCCGCATCCTCGGGGAAGAGCGCGGCGACGGCGCGATCGGTCTTGGCGATGTCGTCCGGGTCTCCGGACAACGCGACCCACCGGAAGGGTCCGCGTCCTTCCGCGAACAAGGGGCGGATGTAGGCGGGCACGAACCCGGGGAACGCGAACGCCCGCTCGCACCCGCCGAGCTCGGCCTCGCGCCGGAGCGAGTTGCCGTAATCGAAGACCGCGGCGCCCTCGTCCAGAAAGCCGACCATCGCCGCGACATGCACCGCCATCGAGGCTCGAGCGCGGTCGGTGAAGGCATCCGGGTCCGACGCCGCCATCTCCTTCCACTCGCGCATCGACACCCCGATCGGAAGGTACGCGAGCGGGTCGTGCGCGCTCGTCTGATCGGTCACGATGTCGATGCGCACTCCGCGGCGGAGCAGCTCGGGGAAGATCTCGGCGGCGTTTCCGACGACGCCGACGCTGAGCGCCCGACCCGCATCCCGAGCGGCGGAGACCCGCGCGGCGGCGGCGTCGAGATCGGTCGTGTACTCGTCGAGGTATCCGTGGTCGACGCGACGCCGCAGCCGCGACTCATCGACATCGACGATGAGCACCGCGCCACCGTTCATCGTGACCGCGAGCGGTTGCGCCCCGCCCATGCCCCCGGCGCCCGCCGTGAGGGTGAGCGTGCCGGAAAGGTCCTCGCGGTCGAGCGAGCGCGCGACCGCGGCAAACGTCTCGTACGTGCCCTGGAGGATCCCCTGCGTGCCGATGTAGATCCACGATCCGGCCGTCATCTGCCCGTACATCGTGAGGCCGAGCTCTTCGAGTCGCCGGAACTCGGGCCACGTCGCCCAATCCCCGACGAGGTTCGAGTTCGCGATCAGCACGCGCGGCGCCCACTCGTGCGTGCGGAAGACGCCGACCGGCTTGCCGGATTGCACGAGGAGGGTCTCGTCCGGCTCGAGTTCGTCGAGCGTGCGGATGATCGCGTCGTACGCCGCCCAGTTGCGGGCAGCTTTCCCCGTGCCGCCGTACACGACGAGGTCTTCGGGATGCTCGGCGACATCGGGGTCGAGGTTGTTCATCAGCATGCGTTTGGCGGCCTCGGCGCCCCAGCTCTTCGCGGTGCGCTCGGGTCCGCGCGGGGCCCGGATCGGCTGTCGAGGTGCGGTCATGACGGGTCCTCCGAGGAGATCTGGGCGGTGGCGGCTGCCGCGATGGCGCCCGAGAGGACGAGCGCCGTGGCCGCTTCGATGTCGGGCGAGACGAAACGATCCGGACCGGGCCCGGCGACCACGACCCGCAGGACATCCCGCGTAGCACCGGTGGCGGCTCCGGGCTGCAGCGGGGCACGAAGGTCGAGGGCACGGCATCCGGTGACGAGTTCGATCGCCAGCACACGGGCGAGTCCGTCGATCCCGCGGCGGAGCTTGCGCGCGGCTGCCCACCCCATCGAGACGTGGTCTTCCTGCATCGCTGAAGACGGGATCGAATCGACCGATGCGGGCACGGCCAGGCGCTTGAGTTCCGAGACGATGCCTGCCGCGGCATATTGGGCGATCATGAGTCCCGAGTCGACGCCCACTTCGTCGGCGAGGAACGGGGGGAGCCCGTGGCTGCGCGCAGGATCGAGGGCGCGGTCGGTGCGGCGCTCGGCGATCGAGGCGAGATCGGCGACGGCGATCGCGAGGAAGTCGAGGACGTACGCGACCGGTGCGCCGTGGAAGTTGCCGTTGGACTCCACCCGGCCGTCCGCCGTGATCACGGGGTTGTCGACGGATGCCGCGAGCTCCCGCGTCGCGATCATGCGGGCGTGCTGGGCAGTGTCCCGCGCGGCCCCGTGCACCTGGGGTGAGCAGCGCAGCGAGTAGGCGTCCTGCACGCGGGTGCAGACGGCCGGGTCGCGGTGACTCGCGACGATCGGGGATCCGGCGAGGAACGCCCGGAGGTTCGCTGCTGACGCGGCTTGTCCCGCCTGAGGTCGCAGCGCCATGAGATCGTCGGCGAACACCGCGTCGGTGCCGAGTTGACTCTCGATCGAGATCGCGGCGGTCAGGTCGGCGGTCGTGAGGAGCGTATCGAGATCGTGGAGGGCCAGCGCGAGCATGCCCAGCATCCCGTCGGTGCCGTTGATGAGTGCGAGTCCCTCCTTTTCCTCGAGCACGAGCGGCGCGATGCCGGCCGCGGCGAGGGCGGCGGCGGCATCCATCTCGTCATCGCCCTCACCCTCGCCGCGCACCGTGCCCTCCCCCATCGCGGCGAGCGCGACGTGGGCGAGCGGCGCGAGATCGCCCGAGCATCCGAGCGATCCGTATTCGCGCACGATCGGGGTGATCCCGGCGTTGAGCATCGCGGCATAGGTCTCCACGACGACGGGTCGGACTCCGGTGCGCCCCGAGGCCAGGGTCTGCAGGCGCAGAGCCATGAGCGCGCGGATCACTTCGCGCTCGACCTCGGCGCCGGTGCCCGCCGCGTGCGAGCGGATGAGGCTCGCCTGCAGCTGGCGGCGGCGTTCGGGGGCGATGAACGTCGTCGCCAACGCACCGAATCCGGTCGAGATTCCGTAGTGCGGATCGGGGTCGTCGGCCAGCTGCTCGACGAGCGCACGCGCCGCGGCGACCCGCACGATCGCGGCGGGATCGATCTCGACCGGCGCTCCCTCGCGGGCGACGGCGACGAGCTCGTCGATCGTGAGCGGGTGCGCGCCGAGGGTGACAGGGGTGGGCATGGTCTGATTCCACTCCGAGTGGATGCCGGATGCCACCGGCTCGTGCGATCCTGTGTCTGTGATCCCAGACACCGCGCAAGTGCCTGCCGCCGACCAAACCCTGCGCGTGCTCTCGTTCCTGGCGCGGCAACGCGGTCCGGTTGCCGCACGGACGATAGCCGATTCGCTCGAGATCCCGCGATCGAGCCTGTATCACCTGCTGGCCGCGATGGCCGCGCACGGGTTCGTCGTGCACCTGGAATCGGAGCGTCGGTGGGGACTCGGCGCCGCCGCTTTCGAGCTCGCGGGCGGTTATGCGCGCCAGCAACCACTCGCCCGGCTCGGCCGTCCGCTTGTCGCGTCTCTCGCCGATCATGCTGGAGAGAACGCCCATCTTGCCGTGATGATCGGGCGTGATGTGCTCTACATCGTCGAGGAGAGGGCGCCCCGCCGGCCGGCGCTCGTGACCGACGTCGGAGTCCGGCTTCCGGCGCATCTGACCGCGACCGGCCGTGCCATGCTCGCTCTCCTCCCCCGGGAGCAAGTACGCGCGCTCTACCCGGACGCGGCCGCGTTCGCCGACCGCACGGGCCGAGGGCCGCGTCGCCCCGGCGAGTTGCGCGAGGTGCTCCGCGCCGTGCGCGCGGAAGGGCTCGCCACCGAGGACGGCGAGGTCACGCTGGGGCTGCGTTCGGTCGCGGTCGCGGTCCGAGACCACACCGGATGGCCGGCGGCGGCGCTCGCGGTGACGTGGCCGGAGGACAGCGGGCGTGACGGCGCCGAGGTGGCGCTGCTCGTGGGAGACGCGGCGGCCGACCTCACGCGACGCCTGTACGGCGCCCAGTGACCGTGAGGTGACCTCAGTCGACCTTCGCAACCGTGCCCGCTGTGAGCCGAACCAGTTCGTCATAGCTGAGCGGGAACACCGTGTGGGGCGTGCCGCCGGCCGCCCAGATCTCGGAGAACTCGGCAAGCGCCTCGTCGACGATCGTCGGAAGCCGCGCGGGGTGTCCGGTGGGGGCGACCCCACCGATCGCCTGTCCGGTCGCTTCGCGCACCTGTTCGGCCGTGGCCCGCTGGATCTTCCCGCGCCCGAGTCTCGCCGCGAGCGCCGCGGTGTCGACTCGGTGCGCCCCGCTCGTCATGACGAGCAGCGCCTCGCCGTCGGACCAGAACACCAGGCTGTTGGCGATTGCCCCGACCTCCACTCCGAGAGCTTCGGCCGCGAGCACGGCGGTGGCGGCGGCATCGGGAAGGACGATGATCTCTCCGGCGATACCCGCGGCGCGCAGCGCGTCGTGGACCAGCCGACTGCGGGTGGGGAGGTTCTCGGCACTCATGGCGTCGAGCCTATCCAGCCCTCCTACCGGGCACGGTCCACGTTCCGCCGACAGGAGAATTCGTCCCCGAGCCGCCTCTGGAGCCGTCGCGGCGGCATCTGGGGCGAAAAGTCCTGTAGGCGGAACAGCCAGCGGCGTGCGCCGGCCGGCGCCGGGACCCGTCAGGCCAGCACCGTGGAGCGCAGGGCGAGCAGACCGCGCAACGCCGCGACGACCGATTCCGCGTGCCAGAAGATGTCCTCGGCAATCGGCCGATAGGTCGCGAACCCGAGCGCCGCCGCCGCCTGGTCGCGGCGTCGGTCCTCTCGTTGCTGCTCCCAACTCGCGTGATGAGCCTTGCTGTCGCATTCGACGATCAGCCAGCCATCGACGACGAAGTCGACCCTTCCGACGGTGACGATGACCACCTGCAGGGCGAACGCGCACCCGAGGGTCCTCAGGATCAGCCGCATGAAGGTCTCTGCTCCCGACTCGGCACGCGCGTCGAACAGCCGACGCACGATGCGCAGGCGACGGGGAAGCGACCCCAGCACCACGTGGAGCTGATCTGCGTCGATGAGCCCGAGGTGCAGCGCGGAGTCCAGCGTCGCGATCGCGGCACGCACGGGTTGGCACACCATGGCTTGCACCAGCGCGTCGACGATTGCGACGCTGGCCCACCCGTCCGCGGACGTCAGAGTCCAGTGTCTACGGACACCGGAATGAGTAGCAGGAAGGCGCGAACTGGTCTTGGGCACCGCGATGTGCAGCGCGGAGTGATCCAGCACGAACACGCCCCACCGGATGAGCTCCGATACGCACGCGAGCCGGCCACCCGCGGCGACCGCGCGGCGGCAGGACTCGTCGACGTCCGCACGCAGGTAGGCATTCTTCCAGGGACGGACGAGTTGCCCCGCCTGCACGGCGTCCGCGATGTCACGAGATGTCATCCCCTGCGCCCGGAGCTCGGCCCGCGTCACCACCGGCCATTGTCCGGGAAGGGAATCCCTCCGCCTCCGACGCCGGGCGATGTACGCCGACGCGATGGGGCGACTCTCGCGACAGAGCGGAAGACGGTGCGACATCTGACCACGATCGCCCGCGGGACCATCCCGAAGACCCCGGAAGCCCCCATCTGTGGATCGTTGAGCCGAATACGGACCTGGGGAGGAGACTCCGGGCGCTCGCCCCCTCCCCTCGCTACCCGCCCGCGTGACGTCCACAGGAGAATTGGTCGGTCCCCCGGAGAAATCCGCGTTCCAGGACCCCCTCGGCACAGAATCTCCTGTTGCCCGCACGCCCGCAACACGCCCGCACGCCCGCAACCGGCCCGCACGGCTTCTGCCGGCAACGACCCCGCCGACCCACCCACTGGCCGAGACGAGGCACAATGGAAGGGAGTACCGCAACGCCGCGGTGCCCACAGAGCACAGCCCACAAGGCCAGCCGAAAGAGGATGCGATGACGCACACCATGCCCCTGCCCGATTTCTCCCACGAGCGCGTGGAGGTGATCACGGGCCGCCGCAGCGGACTGGTGATCATCGTCGCGGTGCACTCGTCGGCCCTCGGTCCCGCTCTCGGCGGGGCGCGCCTGTGGACCTATCCGCACTGGACCGACGCCCTCGGCGATGCCCTGCGTTTGTCGGCCGCGATGACGCTGAAAAATGCGGCGGCAGGTCTGGATGCCGGCGGAGGCAAGTCCGTGATCTGTCTGCCGCCCGGCACGACGCTCGACCCCGAGCGTCGGCGCGCGGCCTACCTCGATCTGGGAGACGCGGTCGAGTCGCTCGGCGGGCTGTACCGTACCGCGGAGGATGTCGGCTCGACGACGCAGGACATGCTGGTCGTCAGCGAACGCACCGATCACGTCGTCGGACTCCCCGATACGGTGGGCGGTTCGGGAGAACCGGCCGGGCCCACGAGCCTCGGCGTCTACGAGTCGCTCCGCGCGACACTCGAACGCCTCACCGGATCACCAGACGTCGCCGGGAGGTCCTTCACGATCTCGGGTCTCGGTCAGGTCGGCAGCCGCCTCGCCGTGCGACTGAGCGCCGAGGGCGCCCGACTCACGGTCACCGACATCAATCCGGCCGCGCGCTCCCTCGCGGCTGATCTCGGCGCGGAATGGGCCGAACCCGGTGCCGAGCACCTGCTCCCAGCCGACGTCTTCGTGCCGGCCGGGATCGGCGGGATCCTCACCGACGAGGTCATCGACAGCCTCGGCGCACGCGCCGTGTGCGGCCCGGCGAACAACCCGCTCGCCCACCGATCCGGCGCCGACCGGCTCGCCGCGCGCGGCATCGTGTACGCACCCGACTTCGTGGTGAACGCCGGCGGCGTCGTCTATCTCGACGGCGAAGCCCGCCACGAGCGCACGCGGGCAGAAACGATGGATCGGGTCGCGGCGATCGGCGACACCGTGCGCCGCGTGTTCGCGGACGCGGATGCCCGTGGGGTCACCCCGCTCGCGGCTGCGGAGGCACTGGCCGCAGAGCGACTGGAGGCGGCCACACGGCAACCCGTGCCGGCGTGACCGTCTGAGCGTACGATCCGACCGCCCGCGCGCGTTACCGTGGACCCGTAGGTACACAGTGGGCGCGGCCTTGTCGTCGCGGACCAGGCAGCGCCGCGCACCCTCGTCTGCGAGATGCTCCGCGCGCGGTGAGACCGTCGATGCGGCCGACGCGACGCGGATCTCCGCCGAGTTCGAATCACGGCACCGTTAACGCAGAAACGCCCCCGCAAGCGGGGGCATTTCTGCGTTGGTGGACCTAAGGAGATTCGAACTCCTGACCTCCTCGATGCGAACGAGGCGCGCTACCAACTGCGCCATAGGCCCGTGAACCTCCGTCAGGCTATCACGCCGCCGCGGGCTACCTGAACTCGGCTCACTGGCCGGAGGCGCGGCGCTCGAGGAGCTGCCGGACGTGTGCTTCGATCGCGTCGTCTCCGGCGGCAGCGCCCCCGGCGAACTCGTCGATGCGTGCCGCGCGCGCGGCTTCCAGAGACGTGGGGCGAGCGCGTTCCGCGCGGGCACGCATTGCTTCGTCGACCGCGGCGCGACGGAGGGCCTCGCGCGCTTCTGCTTGGTCGAGGACAGCGGCGGCGCGTGATCCAGCGGACGCTGTCAGCGGCCGCGGAAGCTCCCGAGGTGTCCATGCGACGCGGTCAGACGACAGCGAGACGTCTTGCACATCGCCGGCGAGTCGCGGCGCCATCGCGACGGTCTCGCGCTGCACCGAGCGGCGCTGCACGGTCGCCATGCGCTGCAGCATGAGCACGGATGCACCGGCGACAGCGACGGCCGACCACAGCAGAAGCTGCGACCCGGTGAAGATCAGATCGATCGCGCCCCAGACCGCCAGTGCGACGGCGACCAGCCCGACGGCGGTGGCACCGAGGCGCGCGCGGCGACGCGCGCGAGCTCGACGGACAGCGGGAACGGCTGACGCAGCGGCGGCTTCGGCGGCAGCGCGCTCGCGGGCGAGGGCGGCATCCATCCGTGCCTGGGCACGTTCGACGGCCAGCTCCGCTTTCGCGTTCTCGAGCTGTGCGTGCTCGCGTTCGGACTGCACGCGGCGAGCGAGCCGCTGTTGCGCCAGCGCCGTGCGCGCGTTGAGTTCGAGTTGCACTTCACGGGGCGTTTCGCTCGTTTCGGCGAGCACGCGAAGCGCCTGGCTCAGGCGGACGGCGTTGCGTTCGGCGGCGTTGTACTGATGCCTGCCGTGCCACGACGGCAGCAGATAGACGAGCCACAGCACGACCGCGACGAGGACGACCACGCCGCCTCCGAGAACCTGCCCACCCATGGGGACCACGCTAGGTCCCGACGCCCGCGAGACCCGGTCATCCGACCGCGTGTCTGAAGTTCGACTCGAGGTTGAAGGTCGCGGACAGCGGCGTGAGGTCAGATCGGCAGGCGATCCGCCGGCGGGATGGCGGCAGCATCCGCGGGAACGCGCCCGGAGATCCACCGCTCCAGCACTCCCTCGGGGACGTCCTCCCGCACGAGGGCGAACACATAGTGGTCGCGCCAGTCCCCCGCGATGTGGATGAACCGTCGCCGCAGACCTTCGTAGCGGAAGCCGAGCTTTTCGACGACACGCAGGCTCGCGACGTTCTCGGGACGGATGCAGATCTCCATCCGGTGCAGCCGCATTTCGCGGAAGCACAGGTCGGTGGCCAGCGCCACACTGGTGGGCGTGATGTCCAGTCCGGCGAACCGCTCGCTCACCCAGTAGCCGATCGTCGCCGAGGCCAAAGAGCCGCGCGCGATCCCCCAGACGTTCAGCTGGCCGGCGATGTCACCGTTGTACTCCATGACGAGCGGGATCCCCCCGCCGTCGCGGTACTGCTGCAGCAGACGGCGAATGCCGGAGCGCATGTCGAACGAGACCGGCCCGTCCGGGCTCGTGGCCTCCCACGGGCGCAACCATCCGCGGTTGCTGAGCAACTCGTTCTGGATGACCCGCGCATCGCGTTGCTTGACCAGTCGGATCGAGATCGGCCCGTGCTGCCGAGGTACCGTCAGGTCCACGGTCTTCCCCCTCGGCGAGGCGACGTCAGAGCTGCGCCGCGAAGTCCTTCAGCCAGGGGCGCAGGTCGGGTCCGAGGTCCGTACGGTCCGCAGCCAACTGCACGATGGCCTTGATGTAGTCCACTCTATCGCCGGTGTCGTAGCGGCGACCGCGGAACACGACGCCGAGCACGCCGTCGGTCGTGGCGAGCTCCTGCAGCGCGTCGGTCAGCTGGATCTCGCCGCCCTTGCCCGGTTCGGTGCGCTCGAGGATGTCGAACACGCCCGGGGTGAGCACGTACCGCCCGATGACGGCGTAGTTGGACGGCGCGTCTTCTTTGTTGGGCTTCTCCACGAGACCCGTCACCCGCACGACGTCGGGGTCATCGGTCGGCTCGACGGCCGCCGCGCCGTACATGTGGATGTGCTCCGGGTCGACCTCCATGAGGGCGACGACGGTGAGTCCGGATGCCGCATTCTCGGCGAGCATCTTCGGCAACAGCGGGTCGCGCTCGTCGATCAGGTCGTCGCCGAGCAGCACGGCGAACGTGGAGTCGCCGACGTGGTTGCGCGCGCGGAGCACGGCGTGACCGAGCCCCTTGGGCTCGCCCTGACGCACGTAGTGGATGTCGGCGAGGTCGTTGGAGTGCAAGACGCGATCGAGCTTCTCCTGATCGCCCTTCTTGAGCAGATTGGATTCGAGCTCGGGCATCGAGTCGAAGTGATTGGAGATGTTGTTCTTGTTGCGCCCGAGAATGATCAGGACGTCGTCGATCCCGGCGGCGACCGCCTCTTCGACGACGTATTGGATCGCCGGCTTGTCGACGACAGGAAGCATTTCCTTCGGCATCGCCTTGGTTGCCGGAAGGAAGCGAGTGCCCAGTCCCGCGGCGGGGATGACGGCCTTGATGGGAGTGCGGCTCATGGGACCACCCTACCCAGCACCTGTGACGGTGACGTATCGCGGGCGAAACAGACGACCACACGTTCGCCGCCTACAATCGGACCATGACGGACGGCATCGACGACGCGAAGCGCGCACTCCGCGCCGACCTACGCGAACGCCGACAGCTGCGCTCCGAAGCGGCACATGAGACTGCCGCAGCCGGCGTGAAAGAGCAGCTCGACGCCCTCGTCGATGAGCTCGGTGCCCGCTCGCTGTCCTGCTTCCTCTCGTCTCCGACCGAGCCCGGCACCCAGGAGTTCATCCGCGATGCGGTGGCCCGCGGCATCCGCGTACTGCTACCGATCACCCGCGTCGACGGTTTGCTCGACTGGGCGGTCGCCGATCCTGACGGCGAGATCGCCGACGGACTCTTCGGCATGCCCGAGCCGACCGGTGAGGTTCTGAGCCCGCTCGCGGTCAACGATGTCGACCTTCTCGTGATCCCCGCCGCAGCCGTCGATCGCACCGGCATGCGTTTGGGATGGGGGCGCGGATACTTCGACAAGACGCTCGGGTCGATGGAGCACTGCCCGCCTGTCTACGCCGTGATCTTCGACTCCGAACTGGTCGATGACGTGCCCCGCGACCTCCACGACCAGCCCGTCACGGGCGTCGTCACCCCCACTCGTACTGTCACCCTCGCGCCGCACCGGCGCTGAACCCCCCACCGAGGACCCATGCCCACCTACGCCTATGCCTGCACGCACTGCGGCCACCGTTTCGACGCCGTCCAGTCGTTCTCGGACGCGACACTGACCGAGTGCCCCGAGTGCGGTGGCGCCCTGCGCAAGCAGTACGGCTCGATCGGGGTCACCTTCAACGGGGGCGGCTTCTATCGCACCGATTCGCGTGCGGCGGCCCCCAGCGCCAGTGTCAGCGGCGGAGGGGGTAGCGCGTCGACGACAACTTCGACATCATCGAAAACTGAGGCGAAAACCTCGCCCGCGTCGTCGGGATCGTAAGCCGGCAGCCGCCACCACCCAGAAAGGTCGCTGACATGATTCAGGGCTTCAAAGAATTCATCATGCGCGGCAATGTCATCGACCTCGCGGTCGCTGTCGTCATCGGCGCGGCCTTCACCGCCGTCGTCAACGCGATCGTTGCCGCGATCATCACGCCGCTCATTGAGCTCGTGTGGAAGGCCGACGAAGCGACCGGTGCGGTCGGACCCACGATCCAGGGGCTCCACGGACCGGTCACCTTCCCGATCGGGGGCCTCGTCAGCGCGGTCATCAGCTTCCTCGCGGTCGCGCTCGTGGTCTACTTCGTGTTCGTCCTGCCGATGAACCACTTCAAGGCACGCCAGGCCGCGAAGGCGGGCGTCGTCGAGGAAGAGGCCAAGCTTCCCACCGAGCAGGAGCTGCTCATCCAGATCCGCGACCTGCTGGAGCGCGAGCGCGCCTGAGCGGCCAATCCCCCGCTGATCGATACACCGGCCCGCAGCGCCGGCGAGATCCCCCCGGAGACGCAACCGCCTCAATAGTGCGGGGGGACGTCGAGCCGCAGGCGCTCGTCGTTGGGCCCGGACTCCGACGGCCTCTCCGCAACCGGCGCGGCCGCCTCATCGGCCTTCACCGGCTCGGGGATCGTCCCGGGCGCGGGCGTCAGCTGTGCGCGCCGACGGCCCTGCACCCGGACGATGCGCTGACGGTCAGGGGACATCGATCGGCTGGGTGGGGGTCTGCGCGGTGGGCGTCTCGGGTTGCACGCCGAGGATCGCCGCGATGCGCGATGCCACGCCGGCCGGGTCGCTGTACAGGTCGAAGGCGTGCACACGGATGTAGTGCCAGCCCAGACGCCGCAGGATCTGCGGGCGCAGACGCAGGGTCTCGCGCAGGCTCTCGCCGATCGCATCCGAATCACTCTCGGTGACGACGGCCTTGCCCTTGTACTGCGCGACGAGCGGCAGGCGGCCGTGATAATCCACATCGACCGAGACCCCGAGGCTGCGCAGATGCTGCGCCAGCGTGAGCGTGAGCGGGTCGGCGAGATCTTCCAGGCGCGATTCGCGGGCGCGGGCGGCGATCCCGCCGAGGATCGTCATGAGGGTCGCGGCGCCCGATTCCAGGCGTCCTTCGTCGAAGGCCGACGGACGGATCGACGAGACGATCACCATCGACCGACGCGCGCGGGTCATCCCGACCGTGAGCAGACGCTCGCCGTCGGGGCCCGACAGGTCACCGAAGTCGCTGAGAACGCGGCCGTGCTTGGTCAAGCCGAATCCGAGCGAGAAGATCACGCGATCGCGGCTCTCGGCGACCGATTCCTCGAGTCCGAGCACCGCGAACGGCTCGGCCGTGTCGCGGCCGACGAAGTCCGCGACGTCGGAGCGCCCGGCGAAGGCCGCGGCGACCGCTGCGCGCACACGCTCGGCGTGCCGGGTGGATGCCGTGACCACCATGAGGGACTCCGTGGGGCGATTGACGGCGTGCTCGACGACCAGCGTGACGACGCGGGCGAGCTCGGCATCCGGGCTCTCGACGGCGCCGGTGATCGGATCGGGCGTTCCTGTGCCGCCTTCGACGTAGTCGACACTCAGGCTGCCGCGCCCGAGGTACGAGCCGGCCCACGGCAACGAGACGATCTCCCCGCCGTAGAACGCATCGTTCACAAGCTGGGCGAGGTCTTCGCCCCCGGCGCGGTAGCTGCGGGTCAGCGTCTCGACCGGGATGAGCTCGGCGAGGCGCGCGAACACACTCACGTCGTCGAACGGAACCTCGGGTTCGTCTTCGTCGTCGGCGGGCATGCCGGCCGAAATCCGGAACGGGGTCGGCTTCTGCGTGACGGGGTCACCGAAGACGACGACCTGGCGACCACGGCGGAGGGCCGGTGCGGCTTCGCTCAGGCACAGTGCGGCCGCATCGGCGATGATGACGACGTCGAAGACGACGGCATCCGGGATCGCCGGCACTTCGTACGGTGAGGCGAGCCACACGGGCGCGAGGGTGCGAAGGAGCGTCGGAGCGGCCCGCACGATCTCGGCCGTGGTGGCCGAGTTGCCGCGCAGCGCGTGCTTCAGCGCCGAGGTCTCATTCGCCTCATCGACGATCGAGATCTTCCAGCGGGTCGCGAGCTCGGCCGCAAGCAGGGGCCCGGCCGAGCCGGCGTGCGCTTCGTCGACCAGCCGATAGTCGCGCTCGAGGCGATCGACGACCGACGTGTTGGCACCGAGGAGAGCGCGATCCGAGCGCAGCATCGCTTCGAGAGCCGACTGCCACCAGGCGAACTCGAATTCGGCGGCGACATCGCCTTCCGGCACGTGGCGCATCGACAGTTCGGTCAGCAACGGCTCGAGACCCATGGCCGCGAGTTCTCCGCGGAGGGTCGCCCGCTCCACCAGGTTGTCGAACACGTCCGACTCGGCGGCCAGACCGGCGATCGTGCGGAGCAACTGCGGGATCGGCAGCGCGGCAAGGGCATCGGTGCGGCCGAGCGCGCCATCGAGTTCACCGAGATCGGCGTTCACTCGCTGCCACGCGGTGGCGACGTCGTCGAGCCCGAGCGGGATCTCGGGGGTGACGCCGGCATCCACCAGCCGCTCCCATTGGGCACGTTGCTGCTGCACGCGCAGAAGTGCTTCGTGCATGTCGGTGATGTGCATGCCCGGGCGGACATACTCCTTCGACAGGTGCTTGAGCCGACGACGCTGCGGACCCGACATCGTGGACGAATCGCGCCGCGGCCCGTGCGCCTGGATGAGCTCGTCCAGCGGACGCTCGAAGACGGTCATGCTGAAGCGGTCGAGCGACGCGCGAATGCCCTGCAGGAGCTGGATGTAGCCGCCGAGCTCGCTGACGGTCGCGAACGGCCGCATCCGGGTCTGACCGATCAGCTCGTACCCACGCTCGAGGATCGAGGGCACGTCGGTTCGGTGCAGACGCCCGGCGAGCGCGTGCGCCGACCGTGCCTCTTCCGTAGTCGCGAACGCGACGCCGTACCACGGTGAGTCGTCGGGACCGAAGCGGAATTCGCCCAACCGCGCTGCCGTCGACAGGGTCGTGGCAGCTTCGGCGCGGCGTGTGCTGAGCGTGCGGAGGGTGGCGAGGTCGAAGCGCGTCTGCGCGCTCGGCTGCGGGACTCCGGCGGCGATCGTCGTGAGGGTGCGGAGCGCCTCGAGGGGTGAGACGCCGATCTGCGGATGCCGGTGCGTCAGCGAAACGCGATAATCGCGCAGCACGGTTCGCAGGCGCACGAGGGCGTCGTCGACATCGGCGACCTTGGGAGGCACGGCCTTTTCGTTCCGCGCGATGGCGCGGATGAGGTCGCGGCGCAGCTGACCGGGCGAGACGGCGAGACCCGGCAGGCCGATGCCGGCGAGGCGGTGACGCACGCCCTCGAGGGTCGATCGTCGAGCGCTGACGACGAGGACCCGCTTGCCGGCGCGCACGAGTTCGCCGACCGCGTTGATGACGGTCTGCGTGCCGCCGGTACCCGGCAACGTGTGGACGGCAAGGGACTGTCCCGTCGCGATACGAGCGAGGACGGCTTCCTGCTCGGCATCGGCATCGAGGAGCAGGCGGTCAGACGCCGGAGGCCGGTCATCCGCGCCGATGATCTTCGGCAGGCCGCGCACGAGCGAGACGGCCTCGCGGTCGGAGACGTGTCCGGCGAGCGCATTGAGGAAGGGATGGTCGAGGTCAGCGGCATCCCGCTCCATCGCACCGGCGACGTCGGCGAAGGTGGACACGACGAGCCGCGGCTGCACCGTGAAGGTGTCGATGTGAGCCGTGAGGGCGCGGAGGTGATCGATCACGGGTTGCGGCTTGAACAGCCCGCCCTCGTCAGCGAGCGCGGCGAGGGCGCGGCCGTCGATCACGATGCCGAAGTGCGTGCGGGCGGCTTCGACAAGCTCGGGATTGATGGTGAAGGCGCCGTGCAGCTTCAGATCGAAGTCGGTGTGATGACGACGGATCGCCAGCGGTCGGAGCAGAACCGGTGCGGCGTACGGAACGCCGCCGATCCGCCACGCGGCCACCCCGACAGCGAGGTTGACGGTGTCCAGGCCCCGCGTCGTGCGGAGTTCGACGTCTTTGGCAGCGATGCGCTCCGCAGCGATGCGGGCCGTGCGCAACGCCACTTCATCGCGGAAGAGGTTGGAGAGGAGCGTCGAGCGCCCGGTGATGAACTGCGGCAAGCTGCCCGGGTGCGCTTTCGTGATGTCGATGCCCGCGTCGCCCACGTCGGTGTAGTGCAGCAGCGTCGAGAGGCCACCCAGCTGCGCTGCCTCTTCCCTGATACGCCCCCGTTCGGAGGCCGCGACATGTTGCACAGTCACCCCGGGTTCGGACAGATCGAGGTCGCCTGGGGACACCGAAATCTCGTGCTCGGCCTCGTTCACGCCTCGCACAGCTCCGCCATCTGCTCGCCACACACGTGCCACCTTAGGCTTCCCCCTGGTAAGAATCGCGGTAGACCGGCCGATATCGCCGCAATTGGGCCGCAGAGCTTCCTCCCCAACCGGGTGTTGTGACCGACTGTCCACCGATCGAGGCGGAGCGACAGGTGACGCGCGGGCATCCGGTCATCATGGAGGCATGACCCACGCAGCGTTTTCGGTGCACCCGACACCGATCGGCGAGGCCCTCATCGTCGTCACCGATGAGGGCCTCGCCCACCTGGAGTTCCTCGAGGGCCCGGCCGGCGACGCCGTGCAACGGATCGGCCTCCTGCGGCATGCCGTGCCGGTCGCGGATGCCGCGGCCACCGCGGACGTGCGCACGCAGCTCGACGAGTACTTCGCGGGAGAGCGGCGGCGCTTCGATCTGCCGCTCGATCTCGGCGTGACCACCGGGTTCGTGCGTGCCGCGCTCGAGGCGGTCACCCGCATCCCCTTCGGGCAGACGGCGTCGTACGCCGAGATCGCCATCGAGGCGGGCTCACCCGGTGCGAACCGTGCGGTGGGCTCGGCGTGTGCGCGCACCCCGATCTCGCTCGTGATCCCGGCCCACCGCGTCGTCCGCAGCGACGGCTCGATCGGCGAGTACGGCGGACATCCCGAGCGGAAGCGCTATCTCCTCGACCTCGAAGAGCGCGTCGCCGCCGCCGACCCGTCCGGCGTGTAGGCCGCCGGACGGCACCGAGCGAGGCCGGGGTGACGACATCACCCCGGCCTCGCTGTGTCGATCGTTGTCAGCGGATCAGTGATCCACGGCCTTTTCCGCGCCGTAACCGGTCAGCGACCGTACCTCCATCTCCGCGGCCTTCTCCGGGCTTTCCTTGCGGGTCGAAGTCACAGACCCCAGCCAGCCGAGGAAGAACCCGAGCGGGATCGAGACGATCCCGGGGTTGTTGAGCGGCCAGATCGCCGTGCCGACGTTCTTGAACACGCTCGTCTCGGTGCCCCAGAACACGGGCGAGAGCACGATGAGGATGACGGCTGCCGCAAGGCCTCCGTACATGCTCCACACCGCACCGCGGGTCGTGAACTTGCGCCAGAAGAGCGAATAGATGATCGTCGGCAGGTTGGCCGAGGCCGCCACCGCGAAGGCCAGCGCCACGAGGAACGCCACGTTCTGCCCTTGCACGCCGATGCCGCCGATGACCGCGAGGATCCCGATGACGATCACGGTGCGGCGGGCGACCTTGACTTCGCCGTCCGGCGGGACGTTGCCCTTCTTGACGACGTTCGCGTAGATATCGTGCGCGAACGAGGCGGCCGCCGTGATCGTGAGTCCGGCGACGACCGCGAGGATCGTCGCGAACGCGACCGCCGAGATGAAGCCGAGCAGCAACGGCCCGCCGAGCGCTTGCGCGAGCAGTGGCGCGGCCGAATTCACACCACCCGGCGCTGCTTTGATCACGTCCGGTCCGACGAGCGCGCCCGCGCCGTAGCCGAGCACGAGCGTCAGCAGGTAGAACAGGCCGATCAGCCAGATCGCCCAGACGACAGAGCGACGCGCTTCCTTCGCGGTCGGCACGGTGTAGAAGCGCATGAGCACGTGCGGCAGACCCGCCGTACCGAGGACGAGCGCGATGGCGAGCGAGATGAAGTCCCACGGGTTCTGGCCGTACTGCAGCCCGGGTCCGAGGATCGCGTCCTTCGGGTCGGTGGTCGAGGCAGCCACGGCCGATTCGAGCAGCGTGTTGAGGTTGAACCCGTTGATCGCCAGAACCCAGATGGTCATGACGATCGCGCCGCCGATGAGAAGGAATGCCTTCACGATCTGCACCCAGGTCGTACCCTTCATGCCACCGATCAGGACGTAGACGATCATCAGCACACCGACGACGGCGACGACGACGGACTGTCCGATCTTGTCGTTGATCCCGAGCAGCAATGAGACGAGTCCCCCGGCACCGGCCATCTGCGCGAGCAGATAGAAGAAGCAGACCGCGAGGGTCGTCAGAGCCGCCGCCATCCGGACCGGCCCCTGCTTGAGCCGGAATGAGAGCACATCGGCCATCGTGAATTTGCCGGTGTTGCGCATGAGCTCGGCGACGAGAAGGAGAGCGACGAGCCACGCGACCAGGAACCCGATGGAGTACAGGAAACCGTCGTATCCGTTGATCGCGATCGCGCCGACGATACCGAGGAACGATGCCGCCGAGAGGTAGTCCCCGGCGATCGCGAACCCGTTCTGCGGACCGGTGAACGAGCGACCGGCCGCGTAGTAGTCCGCGGCCGTTTTGTTGTTGCGACTGGCGCGGATGACGATGAACAGCGTCACGGCCACGAAGGCGCCGAAGATCGCGATGTTGAGTACCGGGTCGTTCGCGCCGCTGGTCGGTGCGGCTGCGAGCGTCATTGGCCCGCCTCCTGTCGCTCGAGGTCGCCGCGGATCTCCGACGAGATGGGGTCCAGCGTGCGGTTGGCGTACGAGACGTACCACATGGTGATCGCGAAGGTCGTGACGAACTGTCCGAGGCCCATCAGGAGCCCGACGGTGATGTCACCCCAGACCCGGGTCGACATGAACTCGGTCGCAAACGACGACAGCAGGACGAAGACGAAGTACCAGACGATGAAGGCGACCGTGAGGGGCCAGACGAAACTGCGGTGCTTCTTCTTGAGTTCGACGAACCGCGGCGATCCTTCGACCGCGACGTAGTCGATGCCTCCCGGTGGGGCGGCATCGGTGGGGGACGGTGACATGTGGCCTCCTTGCCTCATGGGGTGAGCGTGTGCTCGTGCGGCCGGTCTTCCTCGACGGGTCGCGTGGTAGCCTCGACGCTACGAAACGGGTGACGTGGCCGTCACCCCCGGAAGTAGGTAGAGCGATGGCACTCCCCGCCCTCGCCAGCGAGACCGAGTTACTCTCTCGGGCCGTGGGCGACCTCGCCCAGCGCACCGGATTCCCCGTTGCTTTCGGCGGGTTCGAAACCGCCAACATGGTCGAAGTCACGTCCGTCGTCGGAAATCGCACGCAACACCTGTCGGGGCTCGTCGTCCACGCGTCACGCGGTCTCGGCGGACGCGCTCTCGTCGAGAAGCGTCCGCGGCTCGCCCTCGACTACCGGTCATCCCGCAACATCACGCACGACTACGACCGCGCCGTGCTGGGTGAGGGCATCTCGACCCTCTTCGCGGTGCCTATTCTCCTCGCCGGTCGCGCCCGCGGCGTCTTGTATTGCGGATCATGGATGCCGGCACCCTTCGGTGAGGGCACCGCGCGCACAGCGTTGCAGGTCGCCGGAGACCTCGCGACCGAACTGCGCGTGCGGGATGAAGTCCACAAACGCCTCGCGCTCTTGCCTGCGCCCACACCGTCCGCTCC
The DNA here is from genome assembly GCF_025398275.1 of Microbacterium memoriense. GTDB lineage: Bacteria > Actinomycetota > Actinomycetes > Actinomycetales > Microbacteriaceae > Microbacterium > Microbacterium memoriense. The sequence continues at coordinate 79,670 of NZ_JAODOR010000002.1, forward strand.
GGTACCGCGCGTCGATGCGGCGACGCGCGAACAGCTCCGCGAGACGTACGCCGAACTGCGCGGCATCGCCGCCGATGTGCCGGATGCCTCGATCCGGCGGCGCTTGTCGGTGCTCGAAGCGCGCCTGTCGGAGATGTCTCGCGACGACACGGAGCCGGCCGAAGTCCTCGACGTGCGCTTGTCGCGGCGCGAACTCGATGTGCTCTCCTGTGCCGCGCTCGGTCAGACCAACGCAGAGATCGCCGCGACGTTGACGCTGCGCGAAGGCACCGTCAAGTCGTACCTGCAGTCGGCGATGGCCAAGCTCGACGCGGGGACACGCCACGCCGCGGTTGCCAGAGCGCGGCGTGGCGGGCTCCTCCCCTGACTACACTTCCCCCATGGCCCGCAGAATTGTGCATCAGCTCGTTGACGACCTAGACGGATCGGTTCTGGAGATCGGTTCCGGCGAGACCGTCTTGTTCTCGCTCGACGGCACCGCGTACGAGATCGATCTCACCGAAGACAACGCCGATGCTCTGCGTGCTGCGTTCGCACCGTTCATCGCGGCCGCGCGCTCGGTGTCGGCGCGGAGCGGCGGCGCCCCGGGCGGCCGCGGTGCGCGCGGGGCGGCGCAGAAGCGAGCCGGTCAGCGCGACTACGCGCCGATCCGCGCGTGGGCGGCCGAGAACGGCTACACCGTGTCCGAGCGTGGGCGCGTGCCGGCATCCGTTCTCGACGCGTACGACGCCGCGCACTGATCCGCGATCAGAGCAGCGGCCCGTGCCGCACGATGCCGACGGGGACCGCTCCCCCGAACAGCTGATCGATCGTCACGAGGGAGAGTCCGCGATCGCGGAGCCCCGCGACGACATCACCGAAGACCCGCGCACTGCCGTTCTGAATGTCGTGCATGAGCATGATGGTGCTCCGCTCGGGCCGCTCGATCGCGAACGTGAGGAGCTCCTCGTCGCTCGGACCGGCCCAGTCCCGCGTGTCGACGCTCCACATGATCGCCGGCTGGGCGGCGAGAGCGAGGACGTGATCGTCGATGAAACCGCCGGGTGGCCGGAAGGTTCCGACGGACTGGCCCGATAACTGCTGCAACAGCGCGCGGGTGTCGCCGAGTTGGGCCCGCACCTGCTCATCGGTCAGGTCGGTGAGATACGGGTGGTCCCACGTGTGGTTGCCGACCTGGTGGCCGTCGGCGGCGACGCGCGCCACGGTCTCGGGGTGACGCTGTGCGTTCTTGCCGAGCATGAAGAAGGTGGCGGCCGACTGTTCGGCCTCGAGCACATCGAGGAATCCCGGGGTGAGCGACGAGGGGCCGTCATCCAGGGTCATCGCCATGCACGGCACGAGGTCGCAGGGCATCCGTTCGAAACCGGAGCCCGCGCTCATCGGACCTGCGTACGCACCGACGGCATCGCCGACGGCCAGGCCCATCGGGGTGAGCGCGGAGGATGCCACCGCAGTGGTGAACTCGACGGCGCGCTTTTCGTCACGACTGCGACCCTGCCAACGCACGAGACCGTCGAGCTCGGGCGCGTGCAGGCTATCCGGGACGGGGATGCTGATCTTGCCGTCCTGCAAGCTCGCCTGCTCGAGAACACCCGCGAAGTGCGCGAGTTGTTCGGCGTCGGGTGCGCGGACCGGCGCGAGGCTCAGGCTTCCGAAGGTCCGGCGCAGGGTGTCGACGGTCATCGTCCACAGCGCGGCCGGGTCGGTGAACAGGTCGGCACCGGTCACGACCATGCCCGTGGACAGGTCGGTGTAGATCGTTGTCGTCTCGTCGCTCGCAACGACGCCATCGACGCCGGTCACGGTGCGGATGCTCTCGGCGAACACCGATCCGCGCGCGAGGGCGATCTCGCAGACGATGACGACACCACTCCGATCGCCGAGCACCTCGGTCGCCCGGGTAGTTGTCGCGCCGGGCGCACACCCACGCTCGCCGAGCCCTGCGCCGGCGTCGAACACCTCGGGTCGATAGCCCATCCCCGAGACGCTGGCGCGGTCGGAGACGGCGGTGCGCACGAGTCCTTCGAGGACCGCGTTGATCGCCGGGTTTCCCGGGAGTGCCGCCCACCGCGCGTCGATTCCGATGTCGTCGTTGCGCAGCCTCATATCCAGCGTGTCGACGGATGCCGGGTCCCCGACATCCGGTCCTCCCGGAACGGATGCAGCGACAATCTGCCCGTCCACATCCCACCCGGCCGGCGTCCACGACGCCCGGAGTTCGGGCGCACAAGCAGTCAGGCTCGCCACGACAAGCGCGCATACGGCAATGGTCACGATCCGTCTCACGGCGTCACCGCAATTCGGGAGAACTCCACGCGGGAGAGGAACGCGGCGAGCTCTGCGTCGTACGTCTCGGGTGCGGTGCTCGTGAAAGCGAGCACCGCACCCTCCTCGACAACGGCACCTACGGTCGATCGCGCATCGGTACGCGCGTGGAGGACGGTGACGGAGCCGACCGGCTCGGAATCGAAGACGACGTTCGGAACCGTCTGAGCTGCCGCCGCCGCTTCGGGGTCGGCCTCGACCAAGAGGTGCACCTGAAGCGTCATGACCCCATCGGGGCTGCGAAGTGTGGCCCGCGTGTCGTCGAACAATGCACGAGAAAACGACCACCCCGCGTCGAGAGGCACCGAGGCCGACGCGCCTTCGGCGTCGAGCGTGAGGGTGGTGTCGACCCCCGATACTTCCGCTGTCGCCACCGACCAGATCGTGGGCCCCACGGTGACGGTCGCCACACCGATGGCCGCAACCAGAAACGCACCCGCGACGGTCGCACCCACGACCGACGCCCGCGCGCGAGAAGCCCCCACACCGGAAGATCCTGCCAGCGCCACGGAGATACCGCCGGGAGGCACGCGGGTGGCGGTGGATACAGCACAGCTGACGCATAATAGACGTGTGCCACTGTCGGCACTGAAGTCAAGATGAGGTTCTATGCCGTACCGCGATCAAGCCCGGGTTCAGTCCTGGGTGGAGCAGTTCCGCTCCGAGCAGCACGTCGACACTGCCGTCGACGTTCTGGAGAAGGACTTCACCGCCGGTCCCGAGTCGGGTCTCGTCGTCGTGACGCTTCGCACTGTGTCGACCGTCACCTACATCCAGCCGGTGATCTCGGACGGCATCCCGAAGTGGGTCGTCACCTTCGAGCCGCGTGCAGAAACTTTCGACCTCGACAGCGTCGCCGTCTCCCAGCTCGCTCAGGACCTGTTGGCCTTGGCGAGTCTGTGCACCTATTTGCAGCTGAAGACCGACGAAGCACTGATCGCCTCCTCGTAGCCGGCGCCGCCAGGACTCAGAGGAACGGAACGACCGTTCCCGCCGTCAAGGCAAGCCCGCCCGCGACGACGCCCGACACTGCCGCGACCCGCTGATACACGCGTTGCGCCTGACGATCGCGCCGGGCCGCTTCGGGATCGGGCACCGACAGCACCGCACGCTTGGCTTCGCTCAGCGTGTCATAGCGACCGACCGGCGTCGCCCGTCCATCGAAGGCCAGGTACGCGCCGTTGTGTGATCGGTCGACCGAGCCGAGGTACTCCCCCGCCCGCGAGACGACGTAGAGGCCGGCGTCGACGCGCGCCCAGGTCGGGCTGGCGACTCCGGGAATCGTGAGGCTCATGCGGCCCTCCGCAGGTCGGACGTCACGGCTACGGGGCGCGCGACGGGTTCAGCAGCAGTGAGGTCGAGCGTGACGCCGCCCGAGCTGTTGGCGGCGTTGGCCAACTCCTCGAGGTAACGGCGATCGAGGACTTCTTCGGCCTTGTCGAGCTCGAAGCGGAGCGGGATCGAGCAGTGCAGCCAGATCGTCGAGCGTCCTTCGGGGCAGTCCCGGCTCGTCCACGACACCGAGAAGCTTTCGGAGCGACGCAACTTCGTCGTCGCAAGGACGCGAAGATGTGCGAGCTCACGGTCGGGGATCTCGATCCCGTCGGTGGTGTTGCCGTAGTAGAGACGTCCCATGCTGCGCTCCTCAAGGTCGGTATTGCTCTTCCGAAAGGTTACTCATAAGAAAAGTAGTTAGTCAAGCGAGATAGTCGACGGGTGTATAGTAAACCGATCGAGTAGCTAGAAATGTGCCGAAGCGGCATGGGGGTGAACGTGACCGATCTCGACGACGTGCAGACCGTGGATGCGGTCTTGCGTGCCTACGAACGATTCCGCGCGGCGGATGCCGCCATGCTCGTGCGCGTGCGCACGCACACCGGCCTCGGCGAGAACGAGTTGGCGATCCTTCGTTTTCTTCTCAGCGAGCGCGCGAGCGAGCACGACGTGAAGCCGAGTGAGATCGCCCGCCACTTGGGCGTGAGCTCGGCATCCACCACTGCCCTCCTCGACCGTCTCGAGAAGGCGGGGATGGTCGTGCGGGCCAGCAATCCGGGCGACCGGCGCAGCATCTTCATCGAGGCTACCGCTGATGCGGAGCAGGCGATCGCGTCGACCTATGAGGTCTTCGAAGGACGCCTCGCGGACCTGATGGCAGACATGTCCGCCGAGGAACGCCGCGACGTGATCGCGTTCTTCTCTTCTCTGTCCGACGCCGCAGACGCCACCGCAGAGCTCACGCCGACGCGCTGAAACCCGCTACGCGTCGATCTCGTCGACGGCGTCGCGCATCGCCTGCAAGAAGCCGATGACACTCGCCCGATCGGCGCCGGTCATCGGCCGCACGACATCCATCATGCGCGCGTGCATCGCCGACAACGTGTGACGCACTTCTTCCTCAGCCTTGGCGCTCGACGTGATCAGAATGCTACGCCGGTCGGCCGGGTTCGCCATGCGCGTGACGTGGCCGCTGCGCGAAAGGCGATCGAGCAGGGCCGTCGTCGACGCGGACGTGATGCCGAGGTAGCGGGCGAGGTGGACCGGGGTGACCGGTTCATCGCGCTTGCTCGCGCGTGCGAGGTAGCGGAGGACCAGCAGTTCGTTCTCGCCCATGTCCATGGATTGCTGAGTGCGCCGGCGCATCGCCATCTCGGCCGCACGGTAGCTGCGGAGCGCCTGCAGCACGGCAGCATTGGTCGCCTCATCCGTGTCGGCGTACCAATACGCCGAGCCCTCTTCGGTTTCCCCAGTCACGAAGAACCATTCTGGTGGATGCGCGTGGACTTCGGGCGGTCCGCCGCGTCAGTGCTCGGCGCCGAGGTTGCCCGTCAGTCGGCGGTGGAGCGCCGCGGCGGTGTCGTTGAGCCCCTCGATGGTGACGCTCTTGCCCAGCCGTTCGTACTTCGTGACGATCGCATCGAGGGCCGCGACCGTCGACGCATCCCACACGTGTGAGCGCGTCATGTCGATCACGACGCGTTCGGGATCGCCTGAGTAGTCGAACTGGGTCGTGAGGTCGTTGCTCGACGCGAAGAAGAGTTCGCCGTCGACGATGTAGTGCGCCACCCCCTCGGAGGCTGTGCGCGTCACCGTGACGAAGTGGGCGACGCGGCGCGCGAACATCACCATCGCGGCGACCACGCCGAGCACGACGCCGATCGCGAGGTTGTGCGTCCAGACGGTCGCCACGACCGTGATCAGCATGACGGCGGTCTCGCTCTTCGGCATCCGCTTGATCGTCGCAGGTCGGATGCTGTGCCAATCGAACGTCGCTATCGATACGACGACCATGACGGCGACGAGCGCGGCCATCGGGATGATGGCGACAACGTCCCCGAGCGCGAGGATCAGCACCAGTAGAAAGACACCGGCGAGGAAGGTCGAGATACGCGTGCGCGCGCCCGAGGCCTTGACGTTGATCATGGTCTGGCCGATCATCGCGCAACCGCCCATCCCGCCGAACGCGCCGGAGAGGATGTTCGCCGCGCCCTGACCGAGCGCTTCGCGCGTCTTGCGCGAGTGGGTGTCGGTGATGTCGTCGACGAGCTTCGCGGTCATGAGAGATTCAAGAAGGCCGACCACCGCCATCGCGAGCGCGAACGGGGCGATGATCTGCAGAGTCTCGAGCGTCAGCGGCACCTGCGGCAGGAAGAGCTCGGGCAGGCTGGTCGGCAACTCGCCCTGATCGCCGACGTTCGGCACATTCCACGCGAACACGACGACCGCGGCCGTCAGCAGCACGATCGCGACGAGGGGCGCGGGGATCACTCTCGTGATCCGCGGCATGAGATACATGATCGCGAGCCCCACGGCGACGAGCGGATACACGAGCCACGGCACGTCGACGAGCTGCGGGAACTGCGCCGTGAAGATGAGGATCGCCAGCGCGTTGACGAAGCCGACCATCACGGACCGCGGGATGAACCGCATGAGCTTCGCGACACCCAGCACGGCGAGGACGATCTGGATGAGTCCGCCCAGTATCACGGTCGCAATGAAGTAGTCCATGCCGTACTCACGGGCGACGGGCGCGATGACGAGCGCGACTGCACCCGTCGCCGCCGTGATCATCGCCGGGCGGCCGCCGAGGAACGAGATCGCGACGGCCATGATGAACGACGAGAAGAGGCCGAGCCGCGGATCGACACCCGCGATGATCGAGAACGCGATCGCTTCGGGAATCAGCGCCAGTGCGACGACGAGCCCTGCGAGCACCTCGCGGGTCAGCAGGCGTGGGTTGCGAAGAGCCTGCAGAACAGTCGGTTCGATGCGGTAGCGCGATGCGGTCGCGGTCGACATGGGGCCTCCGAGAAGGGGAATGCGCGCGCATCGACGTCAGAGGTGTCGACGCGAGAGAGGGTGGATGCGCGGAATCGCACCGCATCCGACTCTAAGCGATCACCGAAACCCGCCCCGGGACACCGCGGCTCCTGGCCCGCCGGCGGCCACGCGCCACCGCCGCAGGCGGGCGGGCTGGCGGGCGGACGGGCTGGTGGAGCGAGCAGGCGGGAGAGCCGCTCGCGCGTCCCGCACGATGTCCATGCGGTAGAATTGAAGCCTGTTCGGCCACGGCGGTCGGGGTAGGCGCAGGCACCTCGTGCACTGTTTGTCCGAGGCTCGAAACCTCCAGCACTTCGTTCTGAGAAGCCTGGAGGGTTTTTCTTTGTCTTTTTCCCTGCCCCCCATTCATCGTTGGTGGACGCTAGCTGTCCTGGCGCTCACCCAGCTGGTTGTCGTCCTCGACGCCACGATCGTCACCATCGCCCTGCCGCAGGCTCAGCAGGAGCTCGGGCTCTCCGATGTGGAACGCCAGTGGGTCATCACGGCGTACGTTCTCGTCTTCGGCGCGCTGCTGCTGCTCGGCGGGCGCATCGCCGACTATTGGGGACGCAAGCGCAGCTTCATGGTCGGAATGATCGGATTCGGCGCCGCTTCCGCGTTCGGCGGCCTCGCCCAGACCGGAACGGAGCTGATCATCGCCCGCGGATTGCAGGGTTTGTTCGCGGCTCTGCTCGCGCCGGCTGCGCTCTCGTTGCTGACCGTCACCTTCGCCTCTGGCCGCGACCGCAACACGGCTTTCGCCGTCTTCGGGATCATCGGCGGAACGGGAGCCGCGATCGGCCTCTTGCTCGGCGGCGCACTCACCGAGTTCACGAGCTGGCGGTGGTGCCTTCTGGTGAACGTCGTCTTCGTCATCGTCGGGATGATCGGCGGCGCGCTCTTCCTTCGCGAGAGCAAGGCCGACGGCGACAACACGTACGACATGTGGGGAGCCATCACCGTGGGCCTCGGTCTCGGTTCACTCGTCTACGGCTTCAGCCTCGCCGAGCAAGGCTGGGGCAACCTCGACACCATCGGCTTCCTTGCGCTCGGCGTGGCGCTCCTCGCCGTGTTCGTGCTGATCGAGTCGCGGGTGGCACAGCCCCTCCTCCCTCTTCGCATCATCCTGAACCGCGTGCGCGGCGGGGCCTTCCTCATCCAGACGATCGTCGGCAGCGTGCTGATCGGCGCGACGCTCTACCTGACGTTCCATTTCCAGATCGTTCTGGGCATGGAGCCCCTCGTCGCGGGTCTGGCGAACGTCGCGATGACCGTCGTGATCCTGATCGTCGTGCCGATTCTCACGAAGCTGCTGCCGACGATCGGCCCCCGCATCCTGATGATCGTCGGTCCGCTGTTCGCTGCCGCCGGACTCTTCGTCCTCAGCTTCATCACCCCGGATGGCGACTACGTCACCCAGGTCCTCCCGGCTCTGGTGCTGCTCGGCGCCGGGCTCGCGGCGATCTTCGTTCCCCTGCAGAATCTCGCACTCACCGGAGTCGCCGCGCACGACGCCGGCGCCGCCTCGGCAACGGTGAACGCGGCGACGCAGATCGGTGGCTCCATCGGCCTGTCGGTCTTCACCGCGATCTATGCGCGCGCGGCCGAAGACTCCGCGGCATCGGGAAGCATCCCGTTCGCCACGTTCACGGATGGCTACTCGGCGGTGTTTCTCGCCTCCGCCATCACCATGGTCGCCGCCTCACTGATCGCCGTCTGCATGATCCGAGGCACGAAGAGCGAGCTCCTCCCGCAGGGTGAGCAGGTGCGGACCGCGCACGTGGGTTAGCCCCTACTCGCACGCCCATCCGTCGCCATCGCCGTCGCCGTTGTTGCCGGTCCCGGTGGCGAACCATGCGTAGGCGCCGGGATGGTTGTCACGCGAGTACGGTCCGATCGGATGCCCGGCGGCGTTGCTCTTGAGCTTCGTGCACGAGGTGTACTGCGTCCACCACTCCCCTGACGGCGGGGGCACCACGGCGGCGCCGGCGCAGTCCACCGTGATCACGGCCCCGTCCCCGCCGATCGACGCGACCTGCGCGGCGCGGTAGTCAGCCTCGCGCGGATGCGCGGGGTAGCCGTCGGCCGAGTCGTACCGGGCGACGGCGAGACCGGCGGCCAACAACGATGACGCGACGTCGATCCCCTGGTCCGTGGTGACGTAGCGCAGCATCCGGCCGTGCCTGTCGGCGTCGTTCTGCCCGTCGGGCAACTCGAGGTCGACCACAGCGCCCGGCACGAGGAGCGACGACACGAGTGCCGAGGCTTCCGTATAGCCGCAGACATCACGTTCCGGCGCATCGATGCCGATGATGCGCACCGTGCCGGCACTCGTCTCGATCGTGTCACCGTCGATGACCGACGCGACGGTCACCGTCGAAGTGCCCGACGACGAGGTACCCGGAGCACATCCCACGACACACACGGCCAGGAACAGAGCGAAGGCCACACCCCAGATTCCACGCACGATCACGAGCCTAAATGTCCACGCCACCGTGCTCGCGACGGAGATACCTCGGCGCCTGCACACGCCAGGCCTCGGTCACCAGCTCCGCGAGATGATCTCCCTCGATACCCGCCATGCGGAACGCGACCTTCGGCTCACCCCAGCGCGTCGTCGTGCGCAAAAACACCTCGGGGGCCATTTCGCGCAGGGCCACGGCATCCATACGGTCGGCGACCTTCACCCCGACGACGAGCTCCGATGCGATGATCTCGCGCATATCGACCGGGATGCTGGGCCAGGGGTGGCATTCCCACGCATACAGCTTGCCGCGCACGAACCACGCGGCGCCGCCGGTCGTCGCGCGCTCCTCACTGCCCGGCAAGCCGGCGGCGATCGCGCGCACATCGTCGAGAGTGGCCACACCGGCAGACTACGACCGACCTCCGACACGTCAGCGCAGTGCGGTCACCGCTCCTGCGCCAGGAGCCAGTCCATCGCGTCGGGCACGGCATCGAGCACCGAGATGTGCCCTGCCCCCGCGCGGCGCCACAGCTGCGACGCGCGGATGCTGCGATGCAACCGCTCCGCGTGCTCGGGCGGAATCACCCGATCATCACTCCCCTGCACCAGGAGCACGGGCACACGAATGTCGGCGAGGTCGACGCCCCACGGCCGGGTGAAGGCGACATCGTCGTCGATGAGCCCGTCATCGCCCCACTCTCCGGACGCGCCCACATCCTCGCCGAGCGGCCCCCACCGCCCGTCAAGGGCGGCGTAGTCGGCGTCGGTGAAGCTGGTCGGCTCGAACACCTCGGTCTCGGCGAACAACGCCCGCGCATCGCGGCCGTCGCGGGCCGCGTGGAGACCGCCGGGCGCCGCCATGCCGCCCCACCACCCCGGGTCGTCCTCGAACGGCGCGATCCCGGCGAGGGTCGCGGCCGCCGTCACACGGTCGGGAAGGAGCGCAGCTCCGGCGAGCGCGTGCGGTCCTCCCCCGGAGGCGCCCAGGGTCGCGAACCGTTCGACACCGGCGGCATCCGCGACCGCCGCCGTGTCCGCCGCGGCGGACGCCACATCGCGCCCGATCCTCGGTGTCGACCCACCATAGGACGGGCGTGCGTAGGACAGCATCCGGATGCCGCGTGCCGCCGCCGCGTCGAGAATCGGCGACAGGACGCGCCCGGTCTGGGGAGAGCCGTGGAACCACATGATGACCGGGCCGCTTCCGCCCGAGTCGTACGCACGGAGCACTCTTCCATCGGCAAGCGGGACGTCGAGGGCAACGCTCATGGGCCGAGGCTAGCCGGAGAGCGGCGCGCATCCGATCCGAAACGCTCTCCGCGCCAAATCCCTCAGCGAACCCTCGCCACCGCCTCGCGCCGAACGTCGCGACCCCGCGCTGACCGACGATGCGCGATCGTCAACCCTCAGAACGCGGTGGTGATCGTCCCGTTCGCTTCGATGACCGCGCGCACCTCGTCACTCGTGAACGCCTTCTGCAACGCCGCCGTCGCGGCCGAATCGGCATCCTCGCCCCGCACCACGAGATTCAGCGCGAAGGTGTCGTCGAGTTCGGTGATCAGGCCATCGTCCTGCGGGTTCAGCCCGAGCGCCGAGATGTGCGACGGCCACTGGAAGACAAGGTCGGCTTCGTCGTACGCGGTGTTCAGCGCGCTGATCGCGACCTGCAGAAACTCGAGCTCTTTCGGGTTCTCGGTGATGTCGTCCGGGGTCGCCGCGTACGGGTCGATCGCCGGGTCGAGGGTGATGATGCCCTCGTTCGCGAGCAGCCGCAGCGCCCGCCCGGTGTTGGAGGGATCGTTCGGTATCGCGACGGTGGCGCCCGTCGGCAGGCCGTCGATGTCGGTCAGGGTCTTCGAGTAGAACGCGATGATGAAGTCGTACACGGGCTGGATGCCGACGAGCGTGCCGTCGTTGCCCGCATTGAACGATTCCATGTAGGGCACGTGCTGCGAGAAGTTCGCGTCGACGTCGCCGGCCTGCAGAATCGTGTTCGCGGTGACGTAGTCGGCGACCTCGACGAGCTCGATCTCGTAGCCGTCTTCGATCGCCTCGCCGGCGGCTTCGACGACATCCGTCATCGGTGACGTGACGGCCGCGACCTGGAGGGTCACGGTCTCGGCCTGGTTGGTGGTGGATGCCGCGCATCCCGACACGAGCAGGACAGAGGCGAGCAGCAGGCCGAGGCCGGGCAGGGACGAAGAGCGCATGGAGTTCCTTGTGGGTATCAACGGTGGTCGAGGCGGACGGAAATGCGGTGGCCGATCAGTTGGATCAGCAGCACGCAGACGATGATGATCGCGATGGTGAGGTACATCAGGGCGTTGTTGTACTCCTGGTAGCCGTAGCGCATGGCGAAGTCACCGATCCCCCCGCCACCCACGACCCCGAGCACGGTCGAGTACGACAGCAGGCTGATCGCGGCCGACGTGAGCGCGTAGACGAGACCGGAGCGCGCCTCGGGGAGGAAGAACTGGCCCACCGCTTGCGGCACCGTGGCGCCCATCGCGGTCGCAACACGGGAGATTCCGGGCGGCACTTCGAGCAGGATCTGTTCGACCAGGCGCGCGTAGATCGCGACCGCGACGAAGCACAACGGCAGGGTCGCGGCCTGCGTACCGAAGGTCGTCCCCATCACGAGACGGGTGAACGGGATGAGGAAGACAACCAGAAGCAGGAACGGGAACGAGCGGACGATGTTGATGTAGAGGTTCGCAACGCGCCACAGCGCGCGGTTCTCGGCGAAGCCGCCCGCGCGAGTGAGGAACACGGTCACCCCGAGGGGCAGCCCGATGACCACCGCGGCCACCAGCGAGACGACCAGCATGTAGCCGGTCTCGGCGAGCGCCTCGAGAATGTCGTCGCCGTACTCGGCGAGCAGGTCGGTGAGCCAGGTCACGGCAGGAGCTCCCGTTTGACCTGCTCGTAGTAGTCCGGCAGCGTCCGGTAGTCCGTCTTCTCGATACGGAACTCCTCGCGGAGCCGGCCGCGCTCGAAGAGCGCCACCCGATCGCAGATCGCTTTGACGACGTCGAGATCGTGGGTGATCACGATCACCGTCGTGCCGTAGCGCTCGCGGGCGCCTTCGAGCACGCGCAGCACCTCGGCCGTGGTCGACGTGTCGAGCGACGAGGTCGGCTCGTCGCAGAGCAGCAGTGACGGGCGCGTGATGAGCGCGCGGGCAAGACCGACGCGCTGCTGCTCTCCCCCGCTCAGCTGCGCCGGGTAGTGATCGGCGCGGTGCGTGAGTCCGACGAACGCGAGGATGTCATCGACGGCCTTTCGCTCTTCATCGCGTGACATCGCGTCGCTGGTTCCGCGCCGTAGCCGGAGCGGAAGCGCGACGTTGCGCCGCACCGTGCGGCTGGTGAGCAGGTCGATGCTCTGGAACACCACGCCGATGTCGCGGCGCAGGTCGCGCAGCGGCCCACGCGCGAGGGTTGCCACGGGCTGTCCGAGCACCGTCAGCGAGCCGGAGTCCGGCGACGTGAGTCCGTTGATCATCCGCAGGAACGTCGATTTGCCGGCGCCGCTCTCGCCGATGACGCCGAAGATCTCGCCGCGATCGATCGTCAGGGTGATGTCGTGGAGCGCGGGAGGTTCGTCCGCGTGATCGCCGAACGTCTTCGTGACGTCCGCGAATTCCACAACGGCAGTGCCCGATGTCGCCATCTCGTTTCGTGCTTCCCTTGCTCGGCGACCAGTGCAGCGCTGTTCTTGTACCGCGTCCAATTATAATCGAGGAATGAGCGTGAGGTACCGGACCGAGATCATCAACACCGACGGCGCCGACGGCTGGAGCCGGGTCGTCGGGGGCATGGACGTCCCGGTGTCCTCACCGTTGGGCACCGACCTCGATCCGGCGGCATCCAACCCGGAGCAGTTGCTGGCGCTCGCGTGGGCGACGTGCCTCAATGCGACCGCGCAGGTTCTTTTGAGCGGGGCCGCACGGACGGCTGTGCGTGTCGAGGTCGCGTTGGTGGATGCTGACCCCGGTCCGGGCTTCGAGTTCCAGGTGGATGCGTACCTCTCGCTCGAGGGCGGGAGCACGGCCGAAACCGAAGCGCTTCTCGCGGCAGCGGAGGCGCGATGCCCGGTGTCGAAGCTGTTGCGCGGGGCGACAACAGTCAGGGCCCACGCCGAGGCGTTTGCGGCCGTAGCGGGCTGAGACTTAGCCGCGTCGGGCGAGGTAGCCGGCCGTGATGGCGTAGACGGTGGTCAAGAGCGCGGTGACGCTGACGCGAACGATGTGGAAGGCATCCCACGTTCCGCCAGCCAGCGCGCTCCACAGGAACAGGCCGGCCCAGATCACCGTCAACACCACCGCGACGGTGGGCGAGGTGGTGGCGAGCCACCACGGCCGCTTACCCTGAGCCACGTTCGCAGAAGTCTGGTCTTCGGATGCGTCCATCACTTCACGGTTGCACGATGATCCAGGCGACACAACCGGGGCGCCGATAGATTGTCTTGCGATGACTGTTCTACGGGTCGGAACTCTGACACTCACTGCCGCGCTGGTCGCTCTCACACTGACACGGTGTGCGTTCGGGACTTCTGGCCAGGAGCCGACGCCCAAGGCGCAGACGCCGGCAGCCCGCCAGGATACCGAGGACCAGACCCCCTCGGCGAAGCCCGGCGACAACGTGAACCCTCTCAGCGGGCCGATCGGCGACCATCAATCAGTCGTCGATGAGGCGTGCGGCCCGAACCCTGCCGGCACCGACATGGGCCCTCGCTACGGCGCCAACGGCACGGTCACTGCATCCGATCCAGACGGACGGGCGACGATCTACACCGTCGCCGGCGGTGACTCGTACAAGGCCATCGTCGAGCGCTTCTGCCTGGACTCGCGCGCGTTCGCGACCATCAACTTCATCACGAACATCGGGCAGATCACGCAAGGCGAGGTGTACGCCTTCACCGAGGCAGCCGCCGTCGACGCGCGCCGGGCAGAAGGACTCGATTTCGCGGCGTGCCCGCGCACGCAGCAGGGGTACCCTATGCTCGCCTCGATCAATTGGGCGAGCCTCCCGAACTTCCACGCGGAAGCGACCGACATCGGGCGCCCGATCGACACCGGTGCCGCCGGCACCGCCCAGGGCGAGGTGCGCACGGGGCCCGACGGCACCCTGCTCGACTACACCGTCGCGTCGGGCGACACCTGGCGGGGAGTCGAAGACCGCTTCTGCATGGACACCTATTACGTGTCGTCTCTCACCGGACTGTTCGGTCAGTACCCGATGATCCACCCCGGAGACATCATCCCTTTGCAGCCGCGGCATCTGGAGATCGCCGTACGCTGAACGGAATGCGGACTGCCTTTCCCCCCGCGATAGCAGCGCGCATCCCGCCGCGGTGAAAGGGTTGATCACATGACAGTGATCATTGCCGGATGCGGCGACCTCGGCACCGAAGTCGGCCTGCGGTTCGCGGCGCAGGGACATCGCGTGGTCGGCATGCGCCGCAGAGCGGAACTGCTGAGAGCACCGATCGAGGGGCGCTCCGTGGATCTGCGCCGCGAGGTCCCCACGATCGATGGCGACACCACCGTCGTGGTGGTCGCGTTTGCCGCCGGGAGTCGCACCGCTGAGGCCTACCGCGAAACGTATGTGACCGGGCTCCGGCATGTGCTCGACGGCATCGAGGCGTCGCAGGCAGACCCTCGCCTGCTTGTGGTCTCGTCGACGGCGGCCTACGACGTCGACGGCGGCGCGACGGTGACCGAGTCCACTCCCGCCACGGGAGGCACGGCCACCGCCGACGTGTTGCTCGAAGCCGAAGAGCTCCTGCACTCACGGGCTCCGAACGCGACGCTGGTGAGACTGTCAGGCATTTATGGTCCTGGGCGCGAGCGGCTCATCGAGCAGGTGCGCTCAGGCACCGCCCGCCTCGCGGCACCCGCTGCGTCGCCGCATACGAACCGCATCCATCGTGATGATGCCGCTGCTGCTCTCGTGCACCTCGCCGGTCTCGACGCTCCCCCACCGCTCGTGCTGGGTAGCGATGACGAGCCGGCGCGGCTGGATGAGGTGCTGCGCTTTCTCGCCGCGGAGATGGGCGTTGCTCCGCCGGCTCAGGGTGAGGCGACCGGGCGGCAGTCCGCCGGCGACAAGCGGATCTCCAACGCCCTCCTGCGCTCGACAGGGTTTTCGTTCAGGTATCCGAGCTTCCGCGAGGGCTACCGTGCGGTGCTCGCGGGCGGTGGCGGGCGGCATCCGTGAGCGCGACGGTATGCGTCGAACCGCATAGATACCCCTGGAGGGATTCGAAAACGAGATTGAGCATTCTGCATAGCGACTCATAGCCACAACTTCCGCGGAATTACGCGGATTTTCAGAACCTCGACGACATCAACCTACGTCCGAAAACAACTGGTTTGAAATGATGTACGGGCAAAAAACGGGCAAAATATGACCGCTGACCGGGCCTGTTCTAAGCCCCTTCATTCTGTCACATTTGCCCTCAAATTTGGAAGCCGCAAGTTTGAGCACTTTGATACGTTCACCCGCGTCCCGCAGGTGCACGTGAAGCAATATGCTCAGCATTGTCACAGACCGCGCGATGGCCGGTCCAGGGCTCCAGGACCGCCGCATTGCGGCGTCGTGGGACCAGAGGAGAACGGGTCGATCGCTGGTGCCCTCCGGGGCTCCTGCAGGCGGATCTCCGGCGCGATACCGAGCTCGCGCGCCCGACTCATGAGGCGCGTGGCGGTGCTCTGACTGATCTTCAGGGTGTCGGCGACGAGCTTGAGCGGCGGGAAGCTGAGCGCGGTGCCGACGCGATAGACCGCGACCGCATCGTCGACGGCGTCGGCCGTCGTCCGGTCGTCGCGCTCGAGTTGCTCCCCGAGGAACTCCTGAGCTCCGACGGCCTTCCCGTCCTCGGTCTCGACCGTGACGACGTCGAGCGCGGACCGCGCCAGGATCCAGTGCGTGCGCACTTCACGGAGCATCTGACTCGTGATGTCGACACCAGCCTCCGTGCGCTCGACCGCAGCGAACGCGACAACAGGCCGCCCGAGCGCCGCATCCCACTCCACCCGCGCAGTGATCGCGCCGGCGACGTTCTGCTCCCCCACGACGCGCACATGCCACGTACGCGGCACACTCACCCCACTGCCGAGCTGCACACGATCGTCGCTGATGTCATACGCCTCTAGCTGTGCCATGACGCCACTATTCCACGGCTTCACACGTTTAGCGAAGAAGAGTGTCGATCTTGGCTCACGACTGTGGTAGCTTGCGACGAAAGATGACCGTCAATGATGGCTCACGAAAGGGATGGATCAATGAATCGATCACAGGATTGCCTCGCGCTGACCATGAAGGATGCCGCCAAGCTCGTTGGCGTCGACTACCGCACGATCAAGCTCGGCATCGAGAGTGGGACGATCCCCACGATCCAGCTCGGCCCACGACGGATGATCCCCCGCATCCCGCTGCTGCGCGCGTTCGGGATCAAGGTCTAACCCGTCGCCGACTTGCGGGACGAGCGATGGCGGGCGCCACGCACGCTCGGGATCCTTTATCCAGGCGTTGCGCTCTAACGGGACGTCTACGTACGCTGGCATCCCTCTGGCGCCAATGGAAGTGGTCCACCGCGTGGCAACGGCGCGGCTCCCCATGGACGATAATCGGCGTGTGTATGGGGAACGACTCGCGCGCTGGGAGCGCGCCGTGGAATGGCCGCTAACGATCGCGGCGTGCGCGTTCCTTGCGGCCTATGCCACACAGATTCTTGCCAAGCCTCAAGGTGCGCTTGAGGCCGTCGCCGAAGTGGTGCTGTGGCTGACGTGGGCGGTGTTCCTCGTTGACTACGTCGTGCGGCTGACCCTCGCCGACCGTCGGTGGCAATGGTTCTATCGTCACCTGCTGGACCTCGCGATCGTCGCGCTGCCCATGCTTCGTCCGCTCCGTCTGATGCGATTCCTCACGGTCCTCGCCCTCATCCAGCGCACGACCGGTTCGATGCTTCGCGGCAAGGTCGCGATCTATACCGTCGGCGCCACGGTTCTCACGGTCTTCCTCGCGGGACTTGCCGTATTGGACGCCGAGCAGAACAGCGGTGGATCGATCAAGAACTTTGCCGACGCGATCTGGTGGGCCTTCGTCACCATCACCACCGTGGGTTACGGCGACTACTACCCCGTGACCGTCACGGGAAGAATCGTGGCCGTCGGCCTGATGATCGGCGGGATCGCCCTGATCGGTGTCGTCACCGCCACGCTGGCATCGTGGATCGTCGAACGCGTGTCACTCGAGGCCGAGAGGACAGCCATCGCGACCGAATCCCAAGTCGAATCGCTCCGCGCAGAAGTCGCCGAGCTCAAGGACATGATCCGCGCCCTCGACTCGGCTCATTGACCCGAGCGATTGACCAACGACTTCATCAAGCGGTCCTGTTTTCCTATGTGGTGATGATCGCAGTGCGCGTCCACCGACGCGTTCCATCGCGATCACTGAACAGCCGCACCGTACGCCGGCGGACGCTCTCAAAATCAGTATCCTTTGAAAGCTGCGCACTGGGTTTGGCGCCGCAGAACTGGGATCATCATGGGCGCCGAGGATGGCGACGTCAAGTATCAGACGCAGACAGTTAAGGCAGTCCGCGGCATGGAAACGCGCACCGCCGCGAAGTGGCGGGCGCAGGGCTGGGAGCTCGTGTCCACTAACACGGGCAAGATCAGCAGCGAACTCACAATCCGTCGGCCGAAACCGAAGACGCCGTGGATCCTTTACGGCGCGCTGGTCGCCATCGTCGTCGTGTTGATCGCGGTGTTGATAATCATGAACGCCCTGAGGGGCGACGACTCGACTGCTGAGCCCGCTGAGACTCCGTCATCCACTGCCACGGCCACGGCCACCATCGACGCTACTCCCAGCGAGACGCCTCCAAGTGAGCCGACACCGACGAACTCCGCGGCTCCGGCGTTTATCACCTCGGAGAACAACCCGGAGTTCGCGGCGCTGCTCGCCCTCACTGACTATTGCTCGCCTGACATCGCCGCGTTCGCATCAGCACATGCAGGCGGGACCGTCGAGTTCAACGGCCACATCGGCGCGATGAACTCGCACGACGGGGCGAGCACGCGCTACGACTTCCTGATCGGAGCCGGCGACTTCAGCGAAATCTCCGCACCGGGTCCCTCCTTCCAGTATCGAGACGTGAACGCTACCTCCGACCTGCACTGGACGGGTGCGCAACCCGACAGCGTCGGCGTGGGCAGCAACTTGCACTTCGTAGCGACGATTGACCACTACGAGGAGAGCAGTTGCCTGTTCCTACTGGACCCCGTCCAGACTTCGTGGCGTTGAGGCAGGCCGAGCTGTAATCGCGGACGCGCAAACTCGCGGTAGACACGTTTCCTCGCGTGACACACAGTGGAGCCGACCACCAAGCCCACTTCCACGGCAATGAAACCCGCGCAGCTCACTGCCAGTAGCCTCAATCGGTCGTGACTGACCACCGAACGGCCGGAACCGGCGCCCGATGTCGCGCCGCTCTTGACGCTGCCCGCTACCACCGACGAGGCGCTCCCCACGCTGAACTCTCGATATGCACGCCGAGCCGGTCAACGTGCGTTGGGGTCGTCGGCATCGCTCCGGGGCGGCGATCCACGGTAGCGACGGACGCGAGTACCCCGCCCGGGCCGATACGATGCCGATCATGTCGCTGACTCCGCAACAGGAAGGCCGCATCGCCTGGGAGCTCAGCGTCTATGACGGCCATCGTGATGCTTACAAGAACAACGCCAAGGATCTCAAGCAGCGGATAACTGACGCGCTGAACGAAGACCCGCGCATACGCGTGCACGCGATCACCTGGCGTGTAAAGGACCGCGATTCCTTCGAGCGGAAGCTCCGCAAGAAGCTCAGGACTGAGCCTGCTCTGATCATCGAGGATGTCATCGGGTTGCGGATTATCACGTACTTTCGCGACGACGCGCCGTGGGTAGAACAAGCTTTGCGCAGCAAACTGAACGTGCGCGAAGGCACCTACGTAAATAAAGCCGAAACCCTCGACGACACCGAGTTCGGGTATCGGTCGATCCAGTTCGTTGCGACAATGCCGTGGGCCTCGGGCAATGAAGACCTCCCGGAACTGCTCAGGGCCAGCGTCCGTCAGCCACCGTTGTCGCCGGCGGTGGTCGAGATCCAGATCCGCAGTGTCGTCGAACACGCGTGGGCGGAGATCGAGCATGACCTGTCCTATCAAGCTCTCGGTCCTGTCAGTCGGTCGGTTCGTCGACGTTTCGCGCTGACGGCGGCTCTGGTGGAGAACGTCGATGAGCAGCTGATCTCGATCCGTAATGAAGTCACGCTCGATCGCCCCACAGGGTCCCGCGACGACACAGGCGCGGGCTTTGACTTCCAGCGCATCATCGAGACGGACCGCGCCTCGCGCGCACTCGACCGGCAGATCGCCTCTGCGCTGGATCTGCCGCTGGAGAAGCCGCTCAACTTCCGGAGAGAAGTGACTAGAGCACTAAAAGTAGCGGGCTTGCTAACGACGTCGAAAATCAACGCAGCGCTGGCAGAACAGAACGGCGCACTCGGGCTTCGCATGGCGATCGTCTGCGCCAGCGTCGAGAGACCACTTCTGTCGCCCGACGCGGTTCACGGACACGAGATCCCCATTGCCGCATTCCCCGGTATCGGCCTCTACTGGACCGCACTTGCCCTCGTGCACAGGTATCGGGATCCTGTGTGGCCGATTGACTCGCTCAGCGACGGGCGTCTTCAGGAGTACATTGACGTCGGTAAGTACCTTCTCGAGCATCCAAACGAGTCTGCGGTCAGCATCCGCGACAGATACAGGGCGCAGGCCTATCCTGCTGGCACACACATCAGCGCTGTCCACGCGTTGGATCTCGACCTGTAGGGCTCCGTCGTCACCGGGTCGCGTAGTGAAGGGCTGAACTCTGGGGCCGGGCGCTCTCAATCGTGGTCGAGGGTCCAGTACGTCCCAAACGATCCCTAAGCGGGCAGTGCGCGATAGAGGCACGTTGCGGGCGTGACCGCGCCCGCAACACCGCGATCCGCTAACGACTTAGCAGAAAGCCCCGGAGCAGTTCACCTTCCGGGGCTCTCTGACGTATTCAAGGCCTACGCGGCCGCCAGTCCCCGCTCGTAACGGTCGAGGATCTTCCCGAGTCGCTGAATGCTGGTTTCCCCGCGGTGCTGCGCGGCGTACTCGAGAACGATGGCACGGTCGTACTCGCCGAGCGCCGCGAGCTCCTTGAGGTGCGCAGTGGTCAGGGTTTCGGCGATGGAGTCGTGCCAACCGTTGTACCCCTCCCAGACGATGCCCTCCAGCGCCTTCAGCCCGGATTCAGACAAGTCCGCGTTCATGACCTCGCCGGTGACGACGTTGTAAGCGCCCACGAGCTTCGCCCAGGCGTCGAAGCGCTCGCTGGGCCACTCGACAAGCACGACGATGTTCTGGCGGCCGTGTAGCTTCTGCATGACCTTGCGGGTCGGGCACCAGGCGATCACGACACCGTTCTCCCCGACGAAACCAGAGCGCTCGGTGACGACTGTCAGCTTCTTGAACTCATCGTGATACGCCGCATTCGACTTCAACGGGCAGAGAATCGTCGGGCGCACCTTGTAGTGCTGTGCGACATAGAGCCCGATCGCTTTGCCGCCCTCGATCGTGTCTAGCCTGCCGTCTCCGACCCACGGGACGTAGAGGTACGGGTGCTTAAGGTACTCGGGATCGATGCCGCCCATCAACGGCTCCAATCGATCGGCGCTGGAGCCATCGCGATCCGGGTGTTGTCCGAGATCAGTTGCGCCCAGTCCGACAACTCCGGGTCGGTGATCGAGCCGTCGTACCCGGCGAACAGCGCCTGCAGCGCAGGCTTGATCTCTACGACCGGGCGACCGGCGTATTGCTCGCGGAGACGCTCGAGGTCGCGGGTCTGCTCCGCGGCCACATTGGTGACCGCATCCTCGGCGATCTTGCGAAAGGCATCTTCGTTGAAGGAGGCGGAACTACTCATGATGGTGCTGCTTTCTCGCCCCTCGGGTGGGCGAAAGCCGCGAGAGTGAAAGCGAACCACGACGCGCCTCGTCACGTGAAGCGTAGGCAGGGAGGGCCAGCCGGAACGAAGTCCAGCTGGCCCCATGGGCCTTAGCCCTTGCCGAGCGTCGAGCCGGCCTTCGACTTGGCCGGCTTGCTCGACGAGTTGGACGCGAGGGTCCGTCCCGCCTTGCTCAGCGAGGCCTTCGAGGGCTTCCCGGACGACCGTGACGATGCCTTCGTCATGATGCTTCCTTCCTGCGGAGAGGGAAGCAGATCCCCGCCGGCCAGGCGTGCCGCCCGGCGTTTGGTCGAGGCCATCTGGGCCTCTAGAGTCGAGGAGTCCACCAAGACACCTCAGCCCCGATCTGCTGCAACTTCCGAGCCCCGCTCGAGTTTCAGCGATCGGGGCTTCTTGCTTGCCCTTCAACTCTAAGCACACGCTCCGACAACGGCCTAACGAACGCATGGATAGGTATGTGGACAACTTGTGGAGAAACGTCGCGTAGATGGCCTTTCAGGGGGCTTAGAGAGCAGATTCTGTGGAGAGAACGATCCCCGCGAACTACATACATGTAATTCGAGCGGTCCCCGAGCCGCGAATTCACGCGGAAGATGACCGCCCGACTCCTTCTCCACAGAGGTTGCGTGCAGAAGCTGACAACAAATGTGGTCGCCGGGCTCGTTAAAGACATGTCGGATGGTGACACTCGGCTAAAGAAACGGCCGAAGCTCGTCCTTGCTGGCGTCGGGATGTCGGGCAGAACCTGGTGGGAGCTGGGAAGTGGATCCGCTGCGTCGACCTTCCCCAACACCTCGCGCAGGTACTCCTCGGTCGCGACGCGGGCCCCTCAATCGATCTGGTTGGTCAGTCCGCCAACGCGCCCAGGCTTGCTCGGAGGGGCGATCCTCGAACGCACAGTTGACGAAGGCGCACCTCGATCGAGCATCGACGTGGTGGGAGGGTCAGCGCGAGCTTATGTCCAGCCAGCCGGCAGGCCATAAGCAGCTACTTCACCATCGCTTCAGCGTCGTCGAGAAGCTGCTGAACGCGCGCCTGGTTCTTGAACACGTTGCCCGGATACGCATTGTCTGGGAAGACGGCGGTCAGCGCCTTTAGCAGGAGCGTCGCCTTGGCCTCGACGCCAGCCAGCACCGCACTAAATTCAGCGGACGGATTGGCGAGGACGCTGGACCCTATCTCTCGCATGATGACGTGCGCAATGACTCGTCGCGCGTGGATCGCGACCCCAGCCTCGACGCCGTCCGTGTCGACCTCGTGAGAATCGAGCACGCGATCGACCTCTGCCGTAACTGCCACCGCCCGGGACAACGCCAGAGGGTCAGTCGCCGAGTTGAATAGTGCCGAGTAGACCGGGCCCTCAGAGAAGAGGCGCGACACTTCGCGTTTGGCGATGATCGCGTAGTTGAGCTTCGGATGTGAGCACGCGAGCGCAACTGCCGCGTCACGAATCTCAATCACCTTGTTTGGATCGCTCGACCGCGGCACCTCAGCGGAGCGAACGATGTACTCGAACCCCAACACTTGGAGTTCCCTCGCCAACCGATGCTGTTGCTCGTCCAGGAAAGCGAAGTCCTGACTTGAAACCTCATTCTGCGTGTTCGCGTACCTCGTGATGCTCTGCCCGAGGCCCTCTTCCCCTTCCGGCACCTCGATGCAACGAACGATTACGTACGCACCTCCGAGATTCGCCTCGAATTCGCCACCACGGACGGCACCAAGCGTCGACACCGTCTGAGCCCCATTGACAATGCTCGCGCCCGACAGTTTGAAGTACCCGACGTCACGGCTGAGAGCGCCGCCCAGTCCCAATTCGATCGAGCGCGCGAGGATCGTGATTCCGTTGTTGTAGTAGGAGAAGTTCTCTGGCTCGCTCTGTATCGTCTGCAGAATCCCATCGTTGATGTCAGAACGTGGAATCACGACCCGAATATTGTCGGCGAACAGGTCGGCCCCGTGGTCGCTAAACCACTCTGCAACCTGGGCAGCGCTCACTCTTCCGTAGTACATCTTCTGAGGCTCGGCCGACTTGCCCCAGTCAAGAATCTGAAGTTCGATGTCCACCGACGGTCGATCGCGTTCAGCGATGGCGTTGAAAAGAGCTGACTGTCCCAAATGTCGGTGGAGTGCCATCGGCTCGGTCCCAGGCAGATCGTTGAGCGATGCTAGGAGCTCCTCGATTGGTTGAGAAACCTCCGCACTCAGCGGCTCCGAGGCCGTAGTGACGGTAACGAGTCGGATTCGAGCGCCCGGTGTCCTAAGCAGCGACTGAACGGCCTGCCGCATCTCCTCCGTCGCGTGCACCGGTTCGCCTTCCACGCGCATTCCGAGAAGCGAGCGGACACCTTGAAGGAACTTCAACACGTCGCCGAGCGCCATGGAACCCGTGCCGTCCTGCCGCCACTTCGACTGAACGAAGACGACTTCCTTCATGGTCGTATTCACCCCGACAGCGTCGATACCTCGGTCCTCGCCACCGTCGGTCACCTCGACCGTCGAAGAGGACTCGTCAGCGTCGCCAAGAGTTAGTTCGAGTGCCCACAGAGCCAGCAAGCGTGAAAGATTATTGACGTCATCTAGCCCGTCGATCCAGTGGTCTGACTCGTAGAGATCACGAACGTAGGTCTCGATCTGGCTGACGTGGAATCTGCTCAACTGTTTCTGATCCTCAGCTCATGCCCATTAACGGGCGACGGTCGACACGCTGCGCCTGCAAGGCGCGTACAGGTGCGAACTGGCTCCTATGGGATTCTATTGTCGGCAAGCCACGCCGCGCTGACCGGTTGCTGCTATCGCCAGGTGGCACACCCTTTCGTGTCCGTGACGATGGCAAGCGACTGCGGTTGCAGGCGCACGCAAGTCGGTCGGTGTGCGTTTGCCGATGGAGCTCCCGCCCGTCGTGACCGTTGCACGGCGGCACCGGCACGTAAGACCCGTTCGTTCCAATGCTCGGTGCGGGGACGACCTGCGCTCGCTCGTCGACCTGCGCACGCCGGCAGCCTCCACCTCCCTAGACTCAACCCGATGACATCTGAACTCCCCCCTCAGCTGCCGCTCGACTCTCCCGCGCCGGCCTCGTCAAGGTTCGGGACTGTCGCCGCGGCATCCGTCATGGCCGAGTGCTTGCGCGTCCACGCCGACGTCCCGCCTCGCGGCGCGCTCGCGCGGGTCTTCGGGCGGTCTCCGTTGTCGGACGAGTCTCGCCCCTGGTACGTCGGCGCGCTCGGTGAGATCGACGTCGCCCGCCGTCTTGACTCACTCGGCGAAGGTTGGACCGTCCTCCACTCGGTGCCGATCGGGACGCGCGGTAGCGATATCGACCACGTCGTCGTCGGAGCCTCGGGTGTGTTCACGATCAACACCAAGTTCCATGAGGACGCGCGGGTGTGGGTCGGCAGCCGCCGACTGCTCGTCAACGGACAGGCGAAGGACCATCTGCGCAACACTCGCTTCGAGGCGGCGAGGACTCAGAAAATCCTGTCCGCGGCCGCGGGGACCGACGTTCCCACGGCCGGAGTCATCGCCATCGTCGGCGCCAAGCAGATCACCATCCGTGAACAGCCTGCGGATTTCGCGGTGGTGGATGCCGCGAGACTCACCCGTTGGCTGAAGAAACAGCCGCCGCGGCTCGATCAGACGCAGACGGCTGAGTTGTCAGCGCTGGTTCGCGATGCCACGACGTGGACCGCCGAGCCGCAGCACGAGCCCGACATACCCGGCTTCGATGCGCTGCATCGTGAGGTCGTCGGCGCGAAACGCGTTCGCATGATCTGGAGCGCTGGCCTGCTGGTTGCGGTCATGGGTGTCACCGTCCCAATGGCGCTCGGCTTCTACGGTCGCCTTCTCGGTGGCTAGACCCAGCACTCGAGAGTCTCGCTGTGTGGCGGTGGAGGCGCACGCCAGCACAGCCCGCGACTGGTCACCGACCACCGAGCGAAAGCTCGCAAACGAGCGTCGACAGATGCACAGCCGTCGGCGCACCAATGCCGCGCGCGTCCTATTTGGACTTGCTGCGAATCTGTAGGCCACCGGCGGGTCGTGGTTCCAACACGAACAATCCGATCACTTTCACAAGGTCGGAGAGCTTGGCGTAGCCCCAGTTGCGCGAATCGAAGTCGGGCTGCTGCTTGCGCATGAGCGAGCCGACGTTGGAGAGGTTGGCCCAACCCTCTTCGCCGGACGCCGTTGTAATGCATGAACGGAGACCCGCCACGAGCTTGGTGTCCTGCCGAAGCTCCGACGCCGACTTCCGTGCGGGCGCCGCGGCGGCGGGCTCATCTTTGGGCACCTCGAGCACATCAAGATAAGTGAAGGTGTCGCACGCGTTTCTAAACGCCGCCGGAGTCTTCCGTTCACCGAACCCGTGCACAGTGACGCCCTCCTCACGGATGCGCGTCGCAAGGCGCGTGAAGTCGCTGTCCGACGAAACGATGCAGAATCCGCTGAAGCGACGCGTATACAGCAGATCCATCGCATCGATGATCAGAGCGCTGTCGGTCGCGTTCTTGCCTACGGTGTTCGCGAATTGCTGCACTGGTTGGATGACGTGCTCGTTCGCCGTCTGCTTCCATGTGCTGAGCTGCGTGTTCGTCCAATCTCCGTATATGCGCTTGACAGACGCCGTGCCGAATCGGGCAACCTCCGTGAGGACTGCACCAATCTTGGATGCCGAGACGTTGTCGGCGTCGATCAGTACCGCGAGGAGATCAGCGGATTGTCCCATTGCTCAAGCATGGCAGGGCGAAGCCCCGAGCCTCGAGCTCGAAGCGCCGAGCCTCGATCTCAAGGATGCACCGCGGCTTCCGGGCTCCCCCGGTTCCTTCATCTCGAGGGGACGCCGTTGTACCGATTGCTGAGGAGCAGCCAGTCTGCGACCACCTCTGGAGAGATCGCCACGTCGGCAACGAAGACGCCCTGCGCTCCACCGCTGAGCCATTCTTCGATGCTGTTTAGTTGTGCGAGCGTGCGGATCTTCGCGCCGGATCCGCCCATGGCTCGCGCAACTGCGGCGAAGTCGACTTCGCTGAAGCGCATCGAGCTCGTGTCGAGTCCGCGGGCGCCGTACTGATGCACTTCCATTCCGAAGGCAGCATCGTTCATGACGATCACCAGCGCTGAGGGCACCTCCCGGACCAGTGTGTCCAGTTCACTCAACTCCATGAGGAAGCCACCGTCTCCAGTTACGAGCACCGGCAGTCGATCGGTGCGCGCTGCCGCAACGCCGATAAGTGAACCTGCCCCGAGTCCGATGCAGTGAAGCCCGAGGCCAGGAAGGAGCATGGCCTCTGGATCCGGAGCGCTCAGGTGACGAGGCGCCCACCCCATGAAGTGTCCATTGTCTTGGGTGATTGTCCGCTCCGCGGGGAGGATGTCCTCGAGCTGTTCCATCACCGCGCGCGGGTCAAGTCGACCGTCGGGCGCGAGTTCCTCGAAGGCCTCGGGATCCCGTTGAGGCAGGATCGCGCCAGCTCTCCATCCAGCCTGGTTCCCGGCGGCGAGACTGTTCAGCACGGAGACAGCGAACGCTCGCGCATCCGCCCGATGAAAGGCGTTGACACGTGGGTGCGTCGCACCGGAGAGGGTGTCGACTTGAATGACGTGTGCACCATCGTCGATCAGCGAGTTGTAGCGCATCTGCCAGAGATTCATGCTCGCGCCGACGACGAGGACGACGTCTGCCTGTTTGATCAGGTCCGCGGCTTCCGGCGTCGAGAAGCCACCGGCGATCCCGAGATCCCACGGTGAGTCGACAACCCCGTGTGCCATGAGCGAGCTGACGGACAGTGCCCCTACCCGGTCGCCGATTTCTCGCAGTGCTTCTCCTGCCTGAGCGATCACGGCGCCGCGGCCCGCGAGGATCAGCGGCCGATGCGCTCTCAGCAAGATCCCCGCAACCTCCGCGGCATCCTCGCGCGACACCGGTTCAGCGACCGCGAGTTCATGGGTGCGCAGCACGTCGTCGGAAGAGAGAGTGGGGACTGAACCGTTCGGAGCTGCGGGTGCGTCAACGAGGTCGTACGGAAGCGCAACGATGACCGGAACGCGGTCGCGTCGGGCGATCTCGTAGGCGAGCTCAGTCTGCGCGGCGGCGTCGTGGGTGCCGACGACGAGCGTCCGCACGTACACGGCGGCCGCAGCTGCGAGCTGGTCGATGTCAATCGCGCGAGGGCCGCTCGTCGGCGCGGTGCCCACGATGACCACCGCCGGGACGCGGGTCAGCCGAGCTTCCGCCAGCGAGGTCAGCAGGTTGGTGAAACCTGCACCGTACGTGGCGGAGGCTGCCGCGACACCGCCGCCGGCGAGCGCAAAGCTATGCGCTGCAGCAACGGTCGCGGTCTCGTGTCGGACGTCGACCACACGATGCCCGCGAGAGGTCAGGCTTGCGACGAAGTGCGCGTTGCCGTTGCCCATCAGGCTGAAGACGACCGGGCTGTGGCGGGCGACAACGTCAGCGACGACATCCGCGACGGTCTTGGGGCGTTCCATCGAGGTGCTCCTAGGGCTGGCAGCGAGGGATCGTGGCTGCCCTGCGAGGGTGGTTCCGGAAGTCATGTGTTCTCGCTCCCGCGTTGGGCGATGAGGCGCGGTCCGCGATCTCGGAGCGCGGCGATGGACGGTGCACCCACGAGCGCCATCGTGCGAGCCAGTTCGGCGTGGAGGATCGCCAGCACGCGTGCGACGCCGTCACCTCCCCCGGCAGCAAGTCCCCAGATGTAAGGACGGCCGATGAAGGCGGCATCCGCGCCGAGCGCGAGTGCGAACGCGACGTCTCCGCCGTTCCGAACGCCGGAATCGACGACCACAAGGGCATCTCGACCCAGTGCCGCGCGGACGGGTCCGGTGAGTTCGATAGGCGCGATCACCCTATCGAGCTGGCGACCGCCGTGGTTGGAGAGGTGAACGCCGTCGACACCGAGTTCCTGTGCGCGCACGGCGTCGTGGGGCCCGATTGGTCCTTTCAAGAGCAAAGTCCGCGGCCAGAGTTTCCGGATCCGGGCGATCTCATCCCAGTCGAGTGCGGCGTCGAACCCGGCGGTGATGTCGGCGATCGAGCCGCCCGGTAGAGTTCCCGATCGGACACTCTTCTTCACCTGTACGAAGTCAAATGACTCGTTCGCCAGCATGCTCGACCAGTAGCGCGGCTTGACGGCGATTCCTCCGAGGGTGGCAAGCGTCATTCGCGGCGGAATGATGAGTCCGTTGCGGCGATCCCGTACGCGATTACCCGCGACCGCCGTGTCGACCGCGACTTCGAGGACCGGTGAGCCGGCCGCGTCCGCCCGACGGATCAGGTCGTTCGTGACGTCGCGGTCGCGCATCGTGTACAGCTGTGACCAGGGCGCCGTGCTCGCGGCTGCCACGTCCTCGATCGTTGTGGTCGCCACCGTCGACAGCACGTACGGAACTCCGGCTGCGGCGGCAGCTTCCGCGACCCCGATTTCTCCGGCGGGGTGGATCATCCGTGTGTACCCGGTGGGCGCCAGTCCGATCGGCATCGCCCACTTGTCCCCCGCGAGCGTCTTCGACGTGTCGACGACGTCAGCAGGGACGAGCGAGTCGGGCTGCCAGCGAAGCCGGTTGAATGCCGCCCGATTCGCCTCCAGGGTGGTCTCGGTGTCGGCACCTCCGTCGACATAGTCGGAGATGCCGCGCGGCAGCGCTCGCAATGCCGCGCGATGGACGTCACCGATCGTGTGGAGATGTGAGTACGCCCCCGTCGCCCGTCCTCTCGTCAGTCCGATGAATTGGAATGCCTCACTCAGCTTCATCGGTTCACACCCGGATGGCGACGGAGGCACCGTGTGCGGGGAATCCCTCGTGCTCAGCGAAGGCGAGGACGGTGGGCGCGAGGGCGCGCAGTCCGTCCGGCGTGGCTCGTGCGACTGCGCGCTTCTTGCGGAAGGTGTGTGCGGTGATGCCGCTCGACACTTTCGCATACCCACTCGTCGGCAGAGCCGCGGGACATCCGAGGACGAAGTTCGCCATGGAAACCGTGGTGTATTGACCGACAAGGATCTCGGCGGCATCGGTGAGGAGGTCGAGTGTGCTCTCCTCGTCCCGGACGACAAGCTGCATGTGCTCGGGGGCGTAGACGTTGGCGACCTCTGCGCCTTCTTCGATGGAGTCAACGAGGACCGCGCCGCCATTGCGCATCGCCAGCCGGGCGTATTCGTCTCGCGGTGCCGGCAGCTCGGCAATCTGCACAGCAAGCTCGATCTGCACGGCTGCGAGCAGTTCTTCGGACGGCGTGACGAGGACGCTCGACGAGTCCGGCCCGTGTTCCGCTTCGTTGAGCAGGTCCGCTGCGAGCAACCGCGGGTCAGCGGAATCGTCCGCCAGGATCAGGCTCTCGCTGGGCCCGAGAAGCATGTTGCTGACCACTCCGAACCGCTGCACCTCGATTTGGGCGACGGCCACGGGCGGACTACCCGGACCGACCACCTTCCGCACGGCGGGGACACTCTGGGTGCCGAAGGCGAGCGCGCCGATTCCGGCCGGGCCGTTGGCTCGGAACACGTCGGTGATCCCGAGTTCGCGCGCGACCACGAGCACCGCGGGGTCGACCTTGCCGCCTGTTCCCGGGACCGGTGGGGTAACGACGGCAATACGCTGAACACCAGCGACCACGGCCGGCGTTCCCAGTTGGACGAGCACAGACGGGAATGAGCCCTTGCCTGCGGGTACGAACAGGCCGACGCTCTCGATGGGGCTCGTGCGCTCACCGACCATGACTCCGGGCGCGGTTTCAAAGCTCCAGTCCGCGTCCTCGGCGATGAGCTGCTCGTTGTAGCGACGGACGAAGGCGATGGATTCGCGGATCGCGGCCAGCATTTCCGGGTTGATCGAGTCCGCTGCGGCGTCGAACTCTTCGTCGGAGACGCGGATGTCAGAGCGGTCCACTTCGACTTTGTCGAATTTGGCGAGGGCGCGGATGAGGGCGTCGTCCCCGTTGTCTCGTACGTCCTCCAGGATCTCGAGGACGGATTCCCTCAGTTCGGGGTCGAAAACGCGACCGATACCCCGCGTTGTGAGATCGTCGCGCTCAGCGTCGGACATGTCTGCCCAACGGCCGCGTTCGCGAATGGATTGTGAGGTCATGATGGTGCTCGCTCTCATGTGTCAGATGTTGCGTCCGCCGTCGATTGTTATCGCGGCGCCGGTGAGGAAGGGGGCTTGCGGTCCGAGGAGGAACTCGAGGAGCGCTCCGATCTCATCGAGCTGCCCGAAGCGTCCTGCGGGGATGTGCTGCAGTAGCACTCTCGATGTGATCGGATCGCTGAGCCAGTCGCTCGTCATCCTCGATGGGAAGTACCCGGGGCAGACGGATGTCACCGAGATCCCGTCGGCGCTCCACTCGAGAGCAAGTGTCTTCGCCAGCGCGAGGGCCGCCGCCTTGCTGGCGTTGTAGTCGGCGAATCCTGCCTCGGGGCGGATCGCATTCACGGACGCATTGATCACCAGCGTGCCGGGCCGGGTGAGATGACGGTAAGCAGCCTGCGCCACCACGAGCGGACCCACCGCGTTGACTTCCATGACCTGTCGGTAGCGCTCGGGGTCAAGGTCTTGAGCGGCTTTGCCTTCGCCGTCGATGCCAGCGTTGGCGAACACCCCGTCGAGACCACCGAAGATGGCGGCAGCGGTATCGAAAGCCGTCGCTACGCTCCTCGGGTCCGTGACGTCGGCGACGGCGCCCAGCTCGGAAACTCCCGCCTCAAGAGCGTCGCCGACGGTCGCCGCGCTGGTTCCGGTGATGAGTACCCGGTGTCCACGCTCCGAAAGGTACGCAGCAACAGCCCGACCGATGCCGCTCGTACCACCGGTGATGAGGTAGCGCCGAGTCATGCGAGGGTCACCACGATCTTGCCGAGCGTAGGAGTGGGCTCAGCGAGGCGCTTCGCCAGCTCGTCGAGGACGATCCTGTCACTGACGACGTCGGCGAAGGCGGACGGCGACGCTGCCAAGACGGCGAGCGCAGTCGGGATACCGTCATCGTCGAAGCCGATGGAAGGCGCAATGGTGACGCACTTCTCGACGAGCTCCTGAGCGGAGACATCGATCGCGTGGTCACCCAGCGCCACCACGACGACCGTTCCGCCTCGGCGGACGGCGGTGAAGGCGGTGGCCACCGACCCCGGATATCCGGCCGCGTCGATAACTGCATCGACGCGTTCCCTGCCTGTGGAAGCCGAGATCGCCCCGCGCGCCGCGGCGGCGGCCAGCCGGCCGGGGTCGGATTCGGCGACGATGACGTCGATGCCGCGGCTTCGGAGCACGAGGTGGCTGAGCGCTCCGATCGGTCCGTACCCGAGGATCAACACCCGCGCGGCATCGCGAGGCAGCCGGAGGAGCGCACTCAGGACGACCGCCAACGGCTCGGCGAGGACTGCGACCTCCATCGGGAGGATGGCCGCATCGAACGGATAGACGCCGGCCGCTGGCACAACCACCTCTTCGGCGAAGCCCCCCGGTCGAGACTCCCCGAGCCACGTCAATCGAGCACACAGCTGTGGAGCGACGGCACAGTCAGCGCAGGCGCGGCAGGGTATGCGGGAGTCGATGGCCACAGCCGTGCCCACCGCGAGGTCCGGACTGCGGCTCTCGGTGATCGTTCCCACCACCTCATGGCCCAGCGTGGCAGGCCAGTACTCGATCCACGCGCCCGTCTGCACAGCGTGAATGTCGGACCCGCACACACCTGCCGCGGCGACTCCCACCCGCACCTCGTTCTCCCCGATGTCGGGTGCCGAGATCTCACCGACATCCGTCATGAGGTCTCGATGCACGCGAAGAGCGCGGACGGTGTGTGTCATGGCGTCCATGTAAGCACCACATGTCTGTTGCGTTGGCCCGTCGTCGGGATCGCGCGTCTGATATTTCAGACGATGGCTTCGCGCGCGGAATCCGAAATATCAGACGAAGGGAAGCGCCTCGTCCTCGAGTGCCGATAGCCGCGCCATTAGCGTGAATCGCATGGATCAGACAGCATCGACCGCCAGTCAGCGACCGCTCGCGCGGGAGGCTCGCGATCTCTATCACTCAGGTCACGAGTCGCAAGCACAGGCGGCGCTCGTCCTCCTCATCGGCGAGGTCACGGGTGTCGGAGCGTCGCGGGTGACGATCAATCGGGACGTGTACAGCCTGAATTCACTCAACGGGACCACGGAGCTCAACGATGGCCGCCGATTCTTCTTCAAGTTCCACGCCGAAGAAGGTGAGGACGAGACGATCCAGGAGTACTACAACGCCGAGCTCCTCGACGAGGCAGGCTACCCCGTCGACGTCCCGGTGTTCGCGTGCGGCGAGCCCGGTAGGCAGATTCTGATCTACCACCTCAGAAGCGACGACAGGCTGTCCGACGTGTGTCGTTCCGCGGAGGCAGACGGATTTTTCCCCGACTCCATCACGCGGACGGAGGTGTTGTCCGCTCAACGCGAGCTCGACGTCCTCAGCGCGACACGCATGATCGCAACGCTGCACGAAGCGAGTATCACGGAGCTCGCCGGCGAACCGGTTCATCGGTTGTTCCGTGATCGCCTCCTGGACGTCGACGGCATCCGCGAGCCCGGCGAAGGAGGGCGTGTGGCGCGCTTCTATGCCGCGAAGGAGCACGCGCTCGGAGATGTCGTACTTTCGTGGGAGGCGATTCGGGATGCCACATGGGTCATCAACGGCGTCGAATACGAGGAGACGATCGGCGCCATCCTCGCCGACGCCGCAGACGCGCTGTCGCCTGGCCACCTCGGGCCGGCCGCGGTCGTGGCTCACGGCGATGCACACAATGCCAACGTGTGGTTCGAACGGGAGGCTTCGGGCGAAGCCAGACTCGTGCAGTTCGACCCTGCACTCGCCGGGAAGCACATGCCCGCTCTCCTCGCGGAAGTGAAGGCAACGTTCCACAACATCTTCGCGCACCCCTTCTGGCTGTACGAGCCTGCGGTCGCCTCAGATCGGTACACCGCGACCGTGAGCTTTCGGAATGGCGTCCTCGAGGTCGACCACGACTTTCAGCTGAGCGATATGCGGGCCGACTTCCTCACTTCCAAGGTCGCCCATGTCTGGCGACCGCTCCTGTCTGAGATGGCCGCACGTGACATCCTCCCGGTGGACTGGGAACGGATTATGCGAAGGGCGTTGTTCTGTTGCCCGACGCTCGTGCATGAGTTGCGTGCGGGTGGACCCACGGGTCATACACCCACCTCGGCCGCGATCGGGTGGTCTATGGCTGTGGCCGCCGGCACCGCTTCCGTCGCCGGGGAAGACGTATTCTCGCGGTTCTTCACGGAGATCACCCCGACGACGGTGCGCCACTGACCCGCGAACACGCCGAGCCGGACGAACTCAGCCTGCGAGTGCGGCGCGGGACGATCCCGCGGTGCCACCAAGACGCCGGGTGAGTCGGGCTGCGGCATCATGGACGGCGCGTCCGATGCGTGCCCGTGCCGCCTCGTCCGATTCTCGACCGGCGAGAAATGAGACAGAGAAGCTCGCGACGGGCATCGCGTGCTTGTCGATCACCGCCGCAGCGATGCACGCAACTCCGTCCGTGGTGTGACCGTCCTCGATACTCCAGCCGCGTGCGCGGTCGGCCGCGAGCAGCTCCTTCAGTTCACGTATGGAGTGAGGTCCACGGCCCGTGCGATCGATGAAAACGTTGTGCGTCCCGAAGGTCGCGGTCACCTGCTGGGGCGAGAGCATCGCGAGCATCGACCGCCCGGTCGCAGTGAGCTGAGCGGGAAGACGGACGCCGATATCGGTGACGAGAGTCGCTGCGTGGGGCGGCTGCTCCTTGAGGAGGTAGAGCACTTCGTGTCCGTACAGCATGCCGAAGTGCGCGGTGTGCCGCACTGCCGACGAGAGCTCTCTCAGAAGAGGTCGGGCGAGGTGCTCGAGAGGCTGGTGCCGGAGGTAGGCGGTACCGAGCTCGAAGACGCCGCTGGCGAGCGTGTAGCCCTGCGCTTCGGGAATGTGCAGAACGAGCCCTTCGTCCGCGAGGACCTGGAGGATTTGGTACGTCGAACTGCGCGGCAGATCAAGTCGTCGTGCGATCGCCGCGGCGCCGACGGGCTCGGTCCTCCCCGCAAGGAGGCGCAAGATCGCCACGCCGTGTCGCAACGCGGGCATTCGTGGGCCGAGAGAGACGTCCGTCATTGCGGTATCCCGACCACATCCCCGTGGCGCACGGTCGGCCCGGCGGGCGCAGCGTCCCGGATGAGGTCGACTGCTCTCTCGGCGACTGTCATGACCAGCCCGACGGGGTTCAGCGCGGAGAGGGACGGCAAGACGGAAGCATCGACAACGCGGAGACCTGATGCCCCTCGCACCCGGAGTTCGCTGTCGAGGACAGCGAGTGGATCGCCATCGGCCCCCATTCGACACGTGCACGAGACGTGGTACACGGTCTGGTGGGTAGCCCGCAGGACTTCCGAGAGCTCTTTGTCGGACTGGACATGCGCACCGGGGAACACCTCGCGCACGAGGTGGGAGGCGAACGGTTCTTGCTCGGCGACGCGTCGGGCGAGTCGGATGCCTTCGATAAGCATCCGTTCGTCGCGTCCGGTCGCATCCGTGAACGCGCGATAGTCGATTGATGGAGCCGCATCCGGCTCTGACGAGGTGATCCACACTCTGCCGCGGCTGCGAGGCTTTGCCACGTTGGGTGCGAAAGACACGTGGTTGTCGGGGATCTCCGCGCCGTAGCGTTCTGCGTGAACAGCCCATGAGTGCAAGGGGATGTGCGTGGAGATGTCCGGGACCGCACTCGCCTCGTCCACGCGCAGCGCGTATCCCGCGTCCCAGCCCGTTGCGCACACGTCGCTTCGTTCGCCCCGCGCCTCCCACACGATGAGACCCTCCGCATGATCCTGGAGATTCTCCCCGACGCCGGGGAGCTCGATCAGCACGTCGATGCCCGCGGCGTCCAGAACGGGCTTCGGACCGATGCCCGAGCGCATGAGAAGCGCGGGACTGTCGATGGCGCCGCAGCTGATGATCACCTCACGCCGGGCGTGCAGTGTGCGTTCTTCCCCCGCCACGAGGGTTCTCACGCCCACCGCGCGCCACGCGTCCAGGATCACCGTGTCCACGAGCGCCTCGAGGACGATTGTGAGATTCGCGCGCTCGACGCCGTGCAGGTACGCACGGGAGGTCGACGACCGCAGGTTGGTCGCAGGGTCGTACCCGATCTCGAAGAATCCGGCGCCCTCGGTGAATTCCGTGTCGTTCCACGTTGCTCGTGGAGGCAGCCCGAGAGCGGATGCCGCTGCGGCGACGGCATCCGCGACATACGGATTCTGATCGTTTGCGTCCACCGGAGCGATCGGGGCCGCGATGCGGTCGTAGTAAGGGGATATTGTTTCGTACGCCCAGCCCGCGACGCCCATCGCGGCCCATTCGTCGAGGTCACCGCGCAGCGGTCGCCAGCTGATCATGGTGTTCGCAGTCGAGCAGCCGCCGAGGATCCGGAGCCGAGATTGCCGGATAAAGGAATTTCCGCGTTCCTGCTCGACGCTGCGGTAGTCCCGGTCGTACTCGCCCTCCAGCATCTCCGCCCACCGCCGGATGGATCCGGCCCGTTCTTCGTGCTCGTCACTAGGACCGGCCTCGACCAGGCACACGGTGACGGTGGGGTCCTCGCTCAATCGGGCGGCGACAATGCAACCGGCGGTGCCACCGCCGACCACGATGTAGTCGAAGGTGTCGCCGGCGTCAGACATGGTGGATGAGTCCGAGAATCTCGCTGTAGTAGTGGTGGAACTCCGGGCTGCCGATGATCTCCGGGTCGCGAGGGCGTGGAAGCTCGATGTCGAACTCCGCACGGACCTTGCCCGGTCGGGGTGTCATCGCCACGACGCGGTCCGAGAGGAATACGGCCTCTTCGATATCGTGCGTGATGAGCATGACCGTCATCCGGTTGCGCTCCCACACCGTCGTCAGCAGTTCCTGCATCGTTCGGCGCGTGAGCGCGTCGAGTGCGCCGAACGGCTCGTCCATGAGCAGCACTTCGGGGCCGTAGGCCAGGGAGCGCGCGAGCGCGACGCGCTGCTGCATGCCACCCGACAACTGTGCCGGGAAGGAGTCTTCGAAGCCTGCGAGTCCCACCTGAGAGAGCACATCCCTCGCGCGATCGGTTCGTTCGCGCCGCGACATGTCGGCTTCCCCTCGCAGGGCGAAGATGACGTTGTCGATGGCGGACAGCCAGGGAAGCAGAGTCGCCGATTGGAAAACGACTCCGCGGTCACGGCCTGGTCCCCGGATAGCGGTTCCGTTGATAGAAGTTTCGCCATCGGTCGGCGCTTCGAGGCCGGCGATGATCGAGAGCAACGTGCTCTTGCCACATCCAGATGCTCCGACCACGGAGACGAACTCGCGGTCACCGAGGGTGAGCGTGACGTCACTGAGAGCGTGGACTTCTCCGAAGCTCTTGTTGACACTGTCGACGAAGACCTTCGGCTGTGCGATCGTGACTGACGACATCAGGAACGTCCCTTCAAGTAACGGAAGAAGTTGCGGCCGAGCGCTCGCATGATCTGGTCGAAGATCAACCCGAGCAGCCCGAGCACGATCACGTAGCCGATGATGAGGTCCGTTTCGAGAAAGCGCTGGGCCTGGGTGATGCGGTAGCCCATGCCCGAGGTGGCGGCGACGAGCTCCGCGACGACAAGCCAGGTCCAGGCCCATCCGAGGCTGATGCGCAGCGCATCCCAGATGCGTGGCAGCGCCGCGGGAAAGATGATCCGGACCAGGATCTGGGTGCGCGTGAGACCGAGGGTCGCGCCGAGGTTTCGATACGAGACCGGCACGCGACGCACGGCATCTGAGAACAACAGAACCTGTTGGAAGAACGTGCCGAGGAAGATGATGAGGAACTTCTGCGTGTCGTCGGTACCGACCCAGAGGATGGTCAAAGGGACGAACGCGACGACCGGCATATACCGGATGAAGTCGATGATGGGCTCGACGGCCGCTTCGACACGGGCGAGCGAACCGCACAGGACGCCGAGCGGCACGGCCAGCACCGTGCTGGCGAGGAACCCGACCATGACCCGGTACGTGCTCACACCGATATCCGCCCAGAGCTCGCCATTGGCGGCTTGCTCTCCCAACTTCTGGACCACGGCGATCGGAGAGGGGAGGAACAGGGGATTGACCAGCTCCGACACCGTGATGGCGGTCCAGACGGCCAGGAGTGCGATGAATCCAAGCACCGAAATCGTCACGTACTGACGCCGCGTGAGCGGTGCGCCGGCGATGGGGCGGGCGGCACCCGCCGCGCGCTTGCTGCGCGCGGCGGGTGCTGTGGCTGGTGAGATCGTCATCGGATCAGGCTTTCGCGTCGGGGCGATGGTCACGGAGCCTCCTCGACGAGCCTGGTGTCGACGAGGCTCGTCAGGTCAGCACCGCCCTTGAGGAGCCCGATCTGAGTTGCGACGTCCTCCACTGACGGCAGGACGGTCTGCAGGTAATCACCAGGGAACACCGTCTTGTTGTCCTCGAGGGAGTAGAACTCCACCCCGTCGAAGGCGGTTTCGAGGGCCTCGACGTCGCTGCCGACGTTCTCCGCGATGATCCCACGCGCCTCGTCTGTGTCGGAACGGTAGAACTCGACCGCGGGACCCCAGGCGTTGACGACCTTCTGGACGATGTCGGGGTGCTCGTCGAGGTAGTCGTTGTCGACGATCAGCACGTCGCTGATGAGGCCGGCGTTTTCTGCCGCCGTATAGATGATCTCGAAGCCGTCCGTTGCTTTGCGTGCTTCTGAGATGTACGGCTCGTATGTCACGGCAGCCGGAACGCTTCCGCCGATCAGCGCGGTCGCCGCTTCTGACGGGTCCATGGGCACCGGAGTGATGTCGTCGAGGCTCAGGCCTGCTTCCCCGAGGGCGTAGCCGAGCAGCAGGTTGCTGACCGACCCCTCCTCGAATGCGACACGTTGACCCGCAAGGTCAGCCACATCCGTGATCGATCCGTCGGTGAGGATCGCGTCTGCCGTGAGCGAGGCGTCGAGCAGAAGCACAATCGAGATGTCGAGTCCCTGCTCGACGAGCTGCAGTGCCGAGTGGCTCGCGACGTTGGCGAGTTGCACACGGTCCGACGCGAAGGCCGCACTCATGTCGGCGTCATTGGTGAAGTTGGTGATGGTCACATCCACGTCTTCGTCACCGAAGTAGCCCTTTTCCTGAGCGATGTACCACGGGCCGTAGCCGAGCCAGGGCTGAATACCCATCGTGACGGAATCGGAGCCGGCGGCGGCGCCGCTGGCGTCGCCACCCGCCGTGCCGGTGCAAGCAGTGAGGGCAAACAGCGAGACGGCGGTGACGCCGGCGAGTGCTGCTGTGCGCAGGGTGCGAGTGGGACGGAGCATGTGAGGTCCTTCCGAGGACTGGTCGGGTGGTTTCGTCTAGCTTCCGGACCCGACTCGCACACAGCAAATAGGGATGAGCGAGACACTACATCAATATTTTTGAAGTAAATCATCGGCAATATCGCCGTAACACATAAGAAACACAGCGCGCGGAGGCTGAACTACCAACCGTAGGAGAGTCGAGGACGCGAATGATGAGCACCCTGTACACCAATGGGCACCTCTATCTGGGCGGCGGCGAGTTCGCGCGGGGTCACGTACTGACCCGCGGCGAGCGGATCGAGAGAGTCGTGCTCGGCGAGGCACCCGACCTCGCAGCCGACGAGGTTATCGACCTTCGAAATGGCACGCTGCTTCCCGGGTTTCAGGATGCGCACGTCCATCCACTCCTCGCCGGCTTGCAGCTCATCGGTATCGACCTGGCGCCCGTCCACGATCGAGGTCAGTACCTACAACGCATCGCGGACTTCGCTCGCGCGAACCCGACCGCCGAGGCGCTGACCGGCGGCGGGTGGTTCGGCGATGTGTTCCCCGGAGGCTTCCCGACGGCCAGCGAGCTCGATACGGTCGTCCCCGATCGACCGGTCGTGCTGTTCAGCCACGACGCGCACGGTGTGTGGGTGAACAGCGCAGCCCTCGTAGCGGCCGGGATCGATTCACGAACGGAAGACCCAGCTGACGGCCGCATCCTTCGCGACGAGAACGGCGAGCCGACGGGGATGTTGCTCGAAAGCGCCGTCGGACTGGTCAGCGCACTCACGCCGGATCCCGATTCGAACGTCCTCGCCGAGGCGCTCCTCGCCGCCCAGCAGCGGCTCCATTCAGTGGGCATCACCGCCTGGCAGGACGCCGCCGTCGGCGTATCCGACATCGGCCCCAACGCGTTGCCCGTCTACGAGGATCTGGACCGTCGGGGCCTCCTGACGGCGCGTGTTGTCCTGGCCCTATGGTGGGACCGGACCCGCGGAATCGAGCAGATCGGCGACTTCGAGGTCACCCGCGATCGACTTGAAGGAAGTCGCCGACTGGATGCGGGCACGGTCAAAGTGATGGTGGACGGCATGGTCGAGAACCGTACCGCGGCGATGCTCGCTCCCTTCGAAGGCTTCGGCGACGATCGCGGCGTCACTTTCGTCCCGGACAACCGACTCGAAGAACTGAGCGTCGCGTTGGATGCCGCGGGTTTCCAGATCCACTATCACGCGGTCGGTGACGCCGCCGTGCGCAGTTGTCTGGACGCGCTGGAAGCGGTCCGCCAGCACAACGGCGTGACCACCCTTCGCCATCACATCGCGCACCTCGACATCGTCGACGAGGTAGACAGCCCCCGCTTCGGAGCGCTTGATGTGAGCGCCAACGTCACCGCACTGTGGGCGCGGATGGACGAAGAGATCGAGACCCGAAAACTGCCGCTTCTGGGAGCAGAACGCGCACGGCGACACTTCCCGTTCGCCGACATCGCCCGGCAGGGCGGACGCATCGTCGGCGGTAGCGACTGGCCTGTGACCGACCCGAACCCGCTATGGTCCGTACGCGCCGCGGTGACTCGCACAGGTGTGCCCGAGGATCCGCACGCGATCGGAGCCCAGGTCTTCACCAACCCCCTGCTCGCGGAGCAGTCGCTCGAACTAGGTCAGGCTCTCGATGCCTACTTGGCGAATGCGGCGCACGTGAACCGACTTGACTCTCAGACGGGTGCTCTGCGGGAGGGAATGCTCGCCGACCTGGTCTGGATCGACCGCAACATCGGAGAGATCAGCGCGCTGGGAAGCGCACGCGTGCGGCGAACGGTCGTCGGCGGCACGCTGGTTTACGACGCAGACTGACGCTCTTCCGTCGCGCCACCCATCAGTCGGGCGACAGCGTGGCGCGCTTCGCCGGCGAAGAGCGCGGCTTTGCGGCTCATCGGGGTCGCGGAAGCGCGTCGAGCGAGGACGATATCCAGCGGGCGCGTCGGCTCGACGATGCTGAGCCGATGAAGCTCGCTCCCCGAGTAGGTGTATCCGAGCTTCGGCTGCTGGTTCAGAAGCGTGAACCCGTGGCCGCTGGCCACCATGGCGCGAACCCCTTCGAAGTTCGCGAAGCGGTAACGCACCGCGGGCCGAAGGCCGTGGTCGGCAAAGGCTTGAAGGAAGTAGTCGCGACTGACGGGGAGATCGAGCAGCACCATGGATTCG
This sequence comes from Microbacterium memoriense, assembly GCF_025398275.1. Lineage (GTDB taxonomy): Bacteria > Actinomycetota > Actinomycetes > Actinomycetales > Microbacteriaceae > Microbacterium > Microbacterium memoriense. The sequence goes on from NZ_JAODOR010000002.1 coordinate 120,364, forward strand.
TTCACCAGTTCGGAGAGCCGGACGCTCGTGCGCTGCGCCATCGGATGGGTTGCGCCCACCGCCGCGTAGAGCGGCACCTGCGCCAGGACCTCTCGCTCGATATCCCCATCGAGACCGAGATCGTAGGTGAGGGCGATTTCGATCGCCTGATCTTGCAGTGCCTCATTCACCCCGTCGGCGAGCAGTTCGGAGACATCGAGCTGGAGTTCCGGATGGTCTACCTCGAGGGCACTGACGATGCTCGGGAGGTAGAACGGCGCCAGAGTTCGGAAGCAGCCGACGTTGATGCGGCCCGAGGTATTCTCTGGGCGGAGCGCGGCAACTGCGTCATCGACCGCGGCGAGTATCCCGCGGCTGCGTTGCAGGAACTCGACTCCCTGGGTAGTGAGCTGCAACCCTTTCGCGCGGCGCCTGATCAGAAGTTGCGTGCCGAGCGATCTCTCGAGATTGGCGATCGAGGTCGAGATCGCCGACTGCGCGACGAACAGCTCGTCGGCGGCCCACGTCATGCTGCCCTGTTCCGCCGCCGCGACGAAATAGCGCAATTGCGTCAGAGATATGTCTGGTTTATGGGGAGCCCGCACGGATGCCTCGTATTTCGAATTTGTTGCGCTGATATTGCGGAGGTTTCTAGATCTGCATTTTAGATATATATCACCGTCTTCAGCTATTTGCTTGCGCCCGCGCGGTTTCCGAGACTCATGGAGACCCCGCTCCTCAACACGAAGGCCGCAGTGACACGCATGGTTTCCCCCCAGGTCGAATCCACCAGCGACGCCCACCCTGACGCGTTCAACGAAGTGGAGGTGCTCGTGGTCGGCGCCGGCCAGGCGGGCGTCGCAATGAGTGAGCATCTGTCACGGTTCGGCATCCGTCACGTCGTTCTCGAGCGGGGACGGATCGCCGAGCGTTGGCGGTCAGAGCGTTGGGACTCGCTTGTCGCCAACGGGCCCGCGTGGCACGACCGGTTTCCCGGGATGGAGTTTGCGGATGTCGGCCCCGACGGATTCCCGACGAAAGACCAGGTCGCGGGGTACATGAGCGCCTACGCCGAGAAGTTCGCCGCGCCGGTCCGGTGTGGCGTTGACGTCACCAAGGTCCGCCGTGCGGATGGCCGCCGGGGGTTTTTTGTCGAGTCGAGTGAGGGAACGTACCTCGCGGAGTTCGTGGTGTCGGCGACGGGCGCGTTTCAGACGCCCGCCATCCCTCCCCTGATTCCCGCCCAGCCCGGCATCACGCAGATTCATTCGTCGAGCTACCGTAATCCTCATCAGCTTCCGGCCGGCGCCGTCCTCGTGGTCGGGGCCGGGTCGTCCGGCGTACAGATCGCGGCCGAACTGCAACGCTCCGGACGCCAGGTCTATCTCGCAGTGGGTCCACACGATCGCCCGCCGCGCGCCTACCGAGGACGAGACTTCGTCTGGTGGCTCGGAGTGCTCGACAAGTGGGATGCCTCGACTCCTCCGCTGGGCGCCGAACACGTCACCATCGCGGTCAGCGGCGCGGGGGGCGGCCACACTGTCGACTTCCGTGCGCTCGCTACTGAGGGCATCGTCCTCGTCGGCCGGGCGAGCTCGTACGCCGACGGGACGGTCGGCTTCGCAGATGACCTCGCACAGAACATCGCCGCCGGCGACACCAATTACCTCGGACTTCTCGACGAAGCCGACGCCTACGTGACCCGGAACGGGCTCGATCTCCCCGAGGAGCCCGAAGCTCGCATGCTCGCACCAGATCCCGAATGCGTGACCACTCCGATTCGCGAGCTCGACCTCGCGGCGGCGGGCGTCACGTCTATCGTGTGGGCGACGGGCTTCACGTCGGACTACAGCTGGTTGCCGATCGGTACCCTCGATGAGCGAGGGCGCCCGTTGCACCGCCGAGGCGTTTCACCCGAATCGGGCATCTATTTCCTTGGGCTTCCTTGGCAGTCCCGCCGTGGATCGAGCTTCATCTGGGGGGTCTGGCACGACGCCAAGCACGTCGCAGACCATATTTCGATACAGCGCAGCTACGCGGCGTACCGTCCGAACCTCGATTCCGCCGCGGTGACATCGCCTATTACGAGGCTCGAAGCTGTCACCCTGGGAGGGGAGATCGACCGATGAGTTCACATACACGCATCAGACCGTTCAATACCCGCACGACCTACCCCGAGCAGTCTCTCGACAACGACCTCTGCCAAGCTGTCGTGGCGGGAGGTGTCGTTTACCTGCGCGGACAGATCGGGCAGGACCTCGACACTCGTGAGAGCGTCGGCATCGGCGACGTCGAGGCACAGGCGGAGAAGGCGATGGCGAACATCGACATGCTGCTCCGGGAAGCAGGCTCCCGGCTCGAAGATATCGTCAAGATCGTCGTTTATCTCACAGACATCCGGTATCGCGAACCGGTGTACCGGACGATGGGTAGGTGGCTGAAGGGCGTCTATCCGGTTTCCACCGGCCTGGTGGTCGACGCGCTGGCCCGCCCGGAGTGGCTTGTTGAGATCGACGCGACCGCCGTCATCAGCGATCCCGCCGACGATGTCGAGGTCACCCCGTGACACTTTCTCTCGTTGCCCATGACCACGGAGCCTTCGGCATCGTGATTTCCTCTTCAAGTCCCGCCGTCGCGTCGCGGTGCGCGTATCTGCGCCCGGGGGCAGGCGCCGTTGCGACGCAGAACGTGACCAACCCAGCCCTCGGCCCCGTCGCGCTCGACGCCCTCGAAGGCGGCGCGACTGCAGCCGAGGCTCTGGCGGCGGCTCTTGCCACCGAGCATCATCCCGACTATCGCCAGGTCACCATCGTCGACAGTGAGGGCCGCGTCGCGGTGCATTCCGGCGCGCAGGCGCTCGGCATCCACGGTGAGTCCGTCGGCGACGGCTGTGTCGCTGCGGGCAACCTGCTCGATAACGACGGCGTACTCGACGCGATGGTCGCCGGGTTCGAGACGGCGGAAGGTTCGCTCGAGGTACGGCTCATCGCAGCTCTCGAAGCCGCATACCGAGCAGGCGGCGAAGCGGGCCAGTTGCGTTCGGCTGGACTCGCCGTCGTCCAAGGGGTGTCCTGGCGAGTGACCGACCTGCGCGTCGACGACCACGACGACCCCGTCAGCGAGCTCGCCCGTCTTCTCGACCTCTGGCTCCCCCAGAAGGACGACTATCTGACCCGTGCGCTCTCCCCTACTGCCGCGCCATCGTACGGGGTCCCTGGGGACGAGTGATCCATGCCTGACGCAACTGCTGAGTTCAAGTCCCTCGCTGGCGAGGCGATCGTCCGACACCGAGACCTCATCCTCGGCGTCAGTCACGCGCTCCATGCCGATCCCGAGACTGCGTGGGATGAGCACCGCTCCGTTGCGCTGCTTACCGGGACGTTGGAGGATCTCGGGATGTCGGTGAGCCGGGGGGTCGGCGGGCTCGAAACGGCCTTCACCGGCACATTCGGGAAGGGGTCGCGCACGGTGGCCGTCGTTGCGGAGTACGACGCACTCGCAGGGCTTGGTCATGCATGCGGCCACAACATCATCGCGGCGGCGGCGGTGGGGGCGGCCTCCGCACTCATCCCCCTCGCAGACCACCTCGACGCCATCGTCACAGTCGTCGGCACCCCGGCCGAAGAGGGCGGTGGCGGCAAGGTGCACCTCCTGGACGCCGGCATCTTCGACGGTGTCGATCTGGCGATGATGGTCCACCCGGGGCCGGCCGATGCGCTCTACGCTCGCCCGCTCGCAGTCGCCCACTTCGACGTCGAATACACGGGCCGCGAATCGCACGCGTCGGCCTACCCGACGTTGGGTGTCAACGCCGCCGACGCATTCACGATCGCGCAAGTCGCGATCGGACTGCTCCGCCAGCAGCTCCCGCCAACCGTGCGCGTGCACGGAATCGTCCGCGAGGCGGGAACAGCGCCGAACGCAATCCCCGGCTCCGCCTTGGGCAGCTGGTACGTGCGCGCAGAGAACCTCGAAGCCTTGGACGCCGCCTTTCACCGCGTCGTCTCCTGTTTCGAAGCCGGCGCGCACGCGACGGGCTGCCAGGTGGAAATCCGTGAAACCAGCCCACGGTACTCGGAGTTCCGCAACGATGCGGGCCTCGCTCACGCCTTCGCCGCGAACGCGACCCGACTCGGACGAGACATGGACATCACCGAAAGCCGTCCCGGCGGAATGAACACCGCCTCGACCGACATGGGAAATGTGTCCCGGCGGATTCGAGCCATTCACCCGTATCTGAGCATCGACTGCCTCCCCGCCGTGAACCACCAAGCTGCGTTCGCAGACGCGTCGATTCGCGCCGCGGGCGATAAGGCAGCCCTGGACGGAGCACTCCTCATGGCGGAGACGATCATCGATGCCCTCGCCACTTCCCCGACCACAAGCCCGGAGACCGAGCATGCACACGCATTCTGACTGGAAACGCCGCGCGGATACAATCCAGCCCCGTACGCACGCCTTCATCGACGGCGCGTTCGTCGAAGCGGCCGACGGAGCCACGTTTCCTACGATCAATCCCGCCGACGGGTCTGTGCTCGCTCACGTGGCACGGGGACGTGAGGCCGAGATCGACCGGGCTGTCCGTGCGGCGCGGCTCTCTTTCGATTCGGGCGCGTGGTCACGGTCCGCGCCGGGTGAACGCAAACGAGTGCTCCTCGCGATCGCCGACGCGATACGTCAGTCGGCGGATGAGCTCGCGCTGCTCGACAGCCTCGACGGTGGCAAGCTCATCGCTGACACATCGACGATCGACGTACCAGGGAGCGCCGCCATCCTCCAGTGGTATGCCGAAGCCATCGACAAGGTGTACGGCGAGGTTGCTCCCACGAGCGGAAACGACCTCGCCATCGTCACCCGTGAACCGGTCGGTGTGGTGGGCGCCGTTGTCCCATGGAACTATCCCCTCGAGACGGCCATCTGGAAAATCGCGCCGGCCCTCGCGGCGGGTAACAGCGTCGTCCTGAAACCGGCCGAGGAGTCGCCGCTCTCGGCACTCCGGCTAGCCGAGATCGCCACCGACGCGGGACTGCCCGCGGGAGTCCTGAATGTCGTCCCCGGATACGGTCACGAGGCCGGGCAAGCCCTCGGACTCCACCCCGACGTCGACGTCATCGCTTTCACGGGCTCGACGGTCGTGGGGAAGAAGTTCCTGGAGTACTCGAGCCGCTCGAACATGAAGGCCGTGTGGCTGGAATGCGGCGGCAAGAGCGCCAACCTCGTCTTCGCCGATGTCGCTGACCTCGACGCCGTCGTCGACTTCGCACTCGCGGGGATCTTCACCTGCAGTGGCCAGGTGTGCTCGGCCAACTCCCGGCTGTTGGTTGAGCGGTCGATCGCGGAGGACCTCACCGAGCGGATCGCAACTCGTGCGGAGGACATCGTCGTCGGGGATCCTCTCGACCCGGCGACCACGATGGGGCCGCTCGTGAGCGACACGCAGCTGACACGGGTACAGGCTCATATCGACAGCGCGCGTGCCGTCGCTCGTTTGGTGTCCGGAGGCGACGTTCTCCACGGTGATTCTGGTGGTTATTACATCACTCCTACGGTTTTCGCCGACGTCCCCGTGGACAGCGACCTCTGGCGGCAGGAGATCTTCGGTCCGGTGCTCGCGATCACGCCGTTCGACGACGAAGAGGAGGCCATCCGACTCGCCAACGACAGCGACTATGGACTCGCGGCATCCGTGTTCACCGATAACATCCATCGATCGCTTCGGGTCGCTCGCGCGTTGCGCGCGGGAACAGTCTCGGTGAATACGGTCGATGCGCTCGACGTCGTCACGCCGTTCGGAGGCATGAAGCAATCGGGGTTCGGTCGCGATCTGTCCTTGCACGCCTTCGCCAACTACACCGCCCTCAAGACCACCTGGTTCGCGGGCCGCTGAGCCCGCCAGCCGTTAGGAGCCCTCCGTATGCTCTCGCCTCTCGACCGTCTGACTGCTGCCGAGATCGAACTGAACCGCGCGCTCATCCTCGCCGACGGATTCGATGACGAAGCGACCGCCTTCATGCTGGTCAACCTGATCGAGCCCGAGAAAACTCGCGTTCTTGAGGGTTCTGCGGATAGGCGACGTGTCGGCAACGTGCTGCTCGACCGCCGCGATGGTTCGGTCACCGAGGTGACAACGGATCTGACCGCTGGTCTCGTCTCTTCGCGCCGTGTGATCGATGTGACCGAAGAGGGTCAGCCGCCGATCGTGCTCGAAGAGTTCGACCGGATCGAGACTTTGCTGCGAGAGCACGACGGTTGGGTGGCCGCGATGGCGACTCGCGGCATCGAAGATGTGGCACTGGTTCGCATATCGGCACTGTCGGCGGGTCGCTTCGGGCTTCCCGGCGAAGACGGCAAACGCATCGTTCGGTGTTTGTCGTTCCTCCAACTAGACCCCAACGACAACGCCTGGGCGCACCCGATCGATGGAATCGTCGCCTACGTCGACCTCGTGAGCGGCGAAGTGCTGCAGCTCATTGATGACAAGGTGTTCGACGTTCCCCATGCGCGGTACAACTTCCATCGCACGGAAGAGTTGCCGGCCCCGCGAACCACGCAGAAGCCCATCGTGATCACCCAGCCCGAAGGACCGAGTTTCCGGGTCGACGGCGACGTCGTGGAGTGGGAGAAGTGGCGCTTCCGTATCGGCTTCAACCAGGTCGAAGGGCTGACCTTGCACGAGATCGGGTTCACGGACGGTGACCGACACCGGTCGATCCTGTACCGCGCATCCATCGCCGAGATGGTGGTCCCGTACGGTGATCCGAGTCCCGTGCGGTTCTGGCAGAACTACTTCGATGCCGGTGAATACTCCCTTGGCAAGTCGGCGAACTCCTTGCAGCTCGGCTGCGACTGCCTCGGCGAGATCCGATACTTCGACGCGACGATCGCCGCGACGGACGGGCGTCCGCAGACGATCCGGAACGCGATCTGCATGCACGAAGAGGATGCATCGATCCTCTGGAAACACACCGATGAGTATTACCACTCCACCGATGTCCGACGAAACCGTCGGCTCGTCGTCTCCTTCTTCATCACGGTGGGCAATTACGACTACGGCTTCTATTGGTACTTCTACCTCGACGGTCGTATCGAGCTCGAGTGCAAGGCGACGGGCGTCGTGTTCGCTTCCGTGTATCCCGGCGCCCAGCCCGATGGCAGCGACTATCCCTGGGCCTCCGAGATCGCGCCGGGAATCGGTGCTCCGTACCACCAGCATCTCTTCAGCGCGCGCCTCGATGTGATGCTCGATGGGGTAAGCAACGCCGTTGACGAGATCGAGGCTCAGCGGGTTGCTGTCGGTCCGGACAATCCCTACGGGAACGCGTTCACACTCTCGACACGACGACTTGCGACCGAGCGCGACGGTGTGCGCGACGCCGACGGCAAGCGCGGCCGCGCATGGCACGTCGTCAACCCCGAGTCGTGCAACATCGTGGGCAAGCCGGTCGGGTACATCCTGCGTCCGGAAGGACAGCCGAGCCTGCTCGCAGATCCGTCCTCGTCCATTGCACGACGAGCGGCGTTCACGACACACGACCTCTGGGTCACGCGATACGACCCCGCCGAGCGGTATCCGTCAGGCGAGCTGGTCAATCAGAACGACGGGTACGGCACGATCGATCGGTGGATCGAGCGGGATGCCGTAATCGACGGACAGGACATTGTGCTGTGGCACACGTTCGGCCTAACGCATTTTCCCCGTACCGAGGACTGGCCGATCATGCCGGTCGACACGACCGGATTCTCGCTCGTTCCGCATGGATTCTTCGATCGGAACCCCACGCTCGATGTACCTGCCCCTTCCCCTGCGCACGGCGCATGCCACACGGGCGCGGCGAAGTGCGAGTGCGGCCACTGAGTTCGATCAGAAGCAGAGTCCTCGCGCAGCGATCACCGACGGCTGCGACCGCGGATGACGAACGTTGGGCGTCGTCCCGGCCGAAAAGTTCAGTGCGCCGACATCCTGCGGATCACCGCCGCATACGAGTCCAGAACATCGAAGATGCCGCGATGCTGCCAGACCCGCCCGCGGCTTCTGCCCGTCGTCTCGGTGAGCACTCTTCGCTCCATGAGTGAGTCGAGTGCGCGGAGCGCGGTCATCTCACCGAGGCCCAGTGTGTCCTTGAGGTAATTCGCATTCACCGCGGGTTGGCCGACGAGCCTGGGCAAGATTTTCCACGCCGCGGCGTCCGAGCGAATGCCCGCCATCTTCGCGCGCGACTCTTCGAGCTGCTCGACGAGATCGTCCACGAGCTGTGAGCCCGTCGTTGCGGCAATACGGCTCGCGCGGGCGAAGGCGCGGATGATCGGACCGGCGTCGCCGCCGCGAAACTCGCCGAGGGCATCGAAGTAGCGCGGGACGTCGACGAGCAGTCCGGCAGAGATCGGCACGGCGGTCGAACCCACGAGGCCCTTATTGCGCAGGATCGACTGCGCAAGCGCGCGACCGGTCCGGCCGTTGCCATCCGGGAACGGGTGGATCGTCTCGAACTGTGCGTGCGCGACGGCGACCTGCGCAAGCACAGGTACGTCCTGGCGTCCGACAAAGCGGACGAGATCCTCGATCGCCTCGGCAATTCGGTTGTGATGTGGCGCGACGAAGTCAGCTGTGCGCGGGCCAGCCTCCCCCGGTCCGATCCAGACTTGCTCGGTGCGGAATCGGCCGGCGTCATCGGGGCTGAAGCCCGGATGATGAAGCATCAGTGCCTTGTGCATCGCGAGGATGGACTCCTCGCTGATGTCATCGGCTAGTCGGAGCGCGGCCTCCATCGCGCGAACATTACCCACGACCGTGAGCGCGTTTGCTTTGTCACCCTCGTCGATTTCGGCGAGGGCGAGCTGGCGTGCGGACGTCGTCAGCTGCTCGATCTGCGAGCTCGAGGCAGATTCGGTGCGGAGCAGGATCGCGGTCATCGGCCCGAGGGCGGGATTTCCCAGACCCAGTTTGCGCTGCGCATGCTGATCGAACGCGACCAGTCGACGAGTCGCGTCTTCGACGTCCGCCGAATCCTCGCTCGAGATGACGGGCGACCACGTCGCGAGAGAAGCGGTGATGGTTGCCGCGTAAGGTCCGGTCTGTCGCAGCACCTCAGCACGTGAGTGTATTTCGGGCGCACGCGGAGTCCACTCCCAGGTCTCGTACGTTACCGGCTGAACGGGGACAGGACCGGTTGAAGATGAGGACACGAATCGAGTTTACCAACACATAGGAGCCTAAGTGTTGGTAAGCCCGCGTCGGGCTCGCAGATCCGACCCGCGCTCGAAGCACTGACCGCGGACGTCCCGTGCGCCGACCGTCGCCGCTACCACCCCACCCCATGTCCCACGCTCGGCGCCCTAACCGCGGGCCCGGTGGCCACGCTCTTTTCTCGATCCCGCGCTGCCCGCCGCATCTCCGCCTGAGCGGCGCGCACGGCATCCTGCATCGTCAACTCGGGGATGCCGCGCTGCATCGAATCGGCGAGACATTCGCGAGCCGCGGCATCAGTCCGCGCGACGACGATCGCGGAGTTGTGCACTCGCCCGCGGGTGAGCCCGACGTAGAGCCCTGCAGCATCCACATCGGGCCCGACCACCGACGCGTCGGCGGTGTCGCCCTGCACGCCGTGCACCGTCGACGCGTAGGAGAGCTGCACGTGCTCCCGCGCATAGTCGGCCGACACGCGTCGCAGCTCGCCGCTGTCGCCCACCGACACGAGGTCCACGAACTCGACGCGGATGCCGCGTACGATCCACTGCGCACGATTCTCGACGCCGGTGAACTTATCGTTGCGGCGGGTCTGCACGGTGTCGCCGACAAGGAGGCGCTGATCCCCCATCCCCCACGCGGCCACACAAGGATCCAGCTCGCCCTCGTCGACGCGACGCTGCTGGATCGCGTCGTTGATGGCATCGGCCTCAGCGTTGGTGCCGGACACCAACGTGACCCGCTTGCCGCGCGCGTGCCATTCGAAGTAGGCGTCGACCATCCGCTCACGGGCCGCATCATGATGGTCGACCCGCACGATATGGCCGCGCTCGGCGAGCTCGCCCGCGACCACCAGCGCACCGTCGCGATCGCTCGCTTCGCGGAGCCGGAGCGTGAGTGCCGCGTACTCCGGATCGCGGAACCGATGCACCGTGTCGAGCTCCACGGCCGCGTTCGCGTACCGGATCGCCGAGCCCATCGCGCCCGCGTGCCCGACCGGAAGCGCCTGGTGCGGGTCACCGACGAACGCGATTCCCACGCGCTGCTCGAGCGCGAGCTCGACGAGAACGTTTGCCGTCTGCAGTTCGACCATGCCCGCCTCGTCGACCACGATCCGATCGCGAGCGCGCAGCGCGTACTGCGTCGGTCCGGCGTAAACAGCGCCCGTGGCGGGATCAACCTCGCCCACCCGCAGCCGCGTCCACACCAACGCGCCGGCCTGGTCGGCGCCCCACCGATAGCCGTGGTCATCGAGCAGAGCATGAATGCTGGATGCCGCAGCCCCGATCTCGCGGGAGGCCACCGACGCGGCTTTCCGTGTCGGAGCGACAACGACCATCCGCCGCTTCTGCGACCGGAGAGCTGCGAATGCCGTGCGAAGCATCGTCGTCTTGCCGGTGCCGGCGGGGCCGGTGACCGTCACGAGGCCATCGGTCCCGGCGATCGCGCACGCAGCGACGCTCTGTGACGCGTCGAGTACCGAGATGTCTTCGCTTTCTGACAACCGCCGCAGCTCGGCTGGCAAGAGTGAGCGCCCCGTCTGGGCGAGGGCATCGAGGCGTCCGGCGAGGCGGATTTTCGCGCGCACGGTCTCGGTCGCCATGAAGGCTTTCACGTGCGCCGGCGGCTCCTCCCCGACGAGCCGGTAGACCGTCTGTGTCGCGCGGGTCGAGATCTGCGCGATCACCCCGTCGAGTTCTTCACGCGGCGCGACGATGCCGGTGCGTGAGAGAGCACGTGTCGCGCCGGCGCGAAGGTCAAAAGTGCTGAAGCGCCCGCCGCATGACGTGGAGCGGTCGTCCGCGTCGACGATCGCTGCGGCGGCGAGCAGGTCCAGATCGAGCGCGTGCAGCTCGGTCGGAGCGATCGTGATTGGTGCCCGTGCGGCGAGCAAGTGAGGATCGATCGACGCGATCTCGTCGCGGATGCGCAACTGCCACGACACCTCGTCGAGGTCGGCTGGCTTGTTCGGTCGCGCGACCGCCCACGCGCGCCGGTCAATCTGCTGCAGCACCTCGGCGCTCGGCGCCGAACCGCCGTGCGCCGCCGCCCACTCCGCGATCAAACGTGCGCGGTTCGCCTCGATCTGTGATGAGCGGCGCGAGAGCGGTCGGACGGCGCCGGCAAGTTCGGCGATCTCCCCCGCGTCGTCGAGCGTGTACCCGTGGCGAGCGAGCGCGGCGATCCACGCGGGATCGGTGCGGGCGGCGAGCTCACCTTCGGCGTTGACGACGGTGTGCAGTTTCATCGCGACACGCGAATCGAGGTTCGACCACTTGCCGTCCGCGCCGAGCACCTTGATGTTCAGCCACAGGTGACGGTGGATGTGTGGGTCGAGCGCGCGCGATCGGCGATGATGCAGCTCGACCACCTCGATGCGCGTGATCGCTTCACGGATGAGTCCGCCATGCCCGCGCCGTGCGTTGAGCTCGGTCTGCCAAGTGAGGAGGATGCGTTCGCGCAGCCGGTCTTGCAGTCCCTCGAACTCATCCGCGAGCTCCGGATGCAGCAGCGCCGCGAGACTGAACGACTTCGGGTGGTTGAGCGTCCCGTCAAGCAGCAGGTCAGCGTCTGGGCTCAGTCGCTGGTGGCCGCGCTCCTCCCCCGTGATCGGGTCGTATCCGGAGAGCCAGACGCGAAGGCCGCCGGCATTCAGTTGGTCGGTCGTGATGACGCCGTTGTCGACGATGAACCGAGAGACGGTCGAGTCGGATGCCGCACTGTAGGTCTCGAGCGCTTCGGCGCCCGTCGTGGAGGACAGATGGGCGTCGCACGTGCCCTCGAGCGCGTACGCGATGGCGTTCCGAGAACCACGGGATCCGACTCCCCGCTTCCATCGCTCCAGCCCTCCGCGCATGCCGCCAGGGTAGGCTGGTTTTTTGCCGTTATCCAGGTATTTTTACGCGTTGTGGGTAGCTGTAGCGAGGTGGCGCTAAACGGCGCCGCCCACCTCGGGTGCCTGCGTGCATCGTGCATCGTGCATCGTGCCTTTATCTCGCTCGCTTGGCTCTGATCGTTGGGATCGCTTCGTTGGCCTTGCGCTTTGGATCGCTTGGATCGCTTGGATCGCTTGGATCGCTTGGAATGGTCGACCTTCTCGTTCTGGATGATCGCAGTTCGTGCGCGCCGAAGAGTGTAGGCCTGACGCGGTACCGTTCTGCAAGGAGAGTCAGCCGCAATGGGTGCGGGTAATACCGGCAGTGGGAGAAATATGGGCGCCGACATCGAGCTGGTTTCCGACGGAGACGGGATTGCGGTGATCGGCGACCCGAACGACGTCGAGCGCTTTTTCCTCCATTCCGGGCTCGACAGAGCTCCGTCAAAAGGTCTCGACCTACACAAGATGTGGTCCGCCTCGGGTACGGCAGGAGCGGCCGTTCAAATCGGTGCCGACATTGCATCCAACTCCGGACGATGGGTCAAGCTCACTACTGAATCCGCGGAGGCCGTTCGAAAGTACGGGCTGATGGCGACATCCACGCCGGGCGTCAGTCATGCCATGGTGGGCCAGCGAGGCGACATCAAGCAATGGCTCCAGATCGCGCAAGCGCCCTCGATGCTCTTGAGCGGCCCTTTCGCGCTAACTGCACTATCGACGATGATGCAGCAGCGAGCGATGCAGGAGCAGATGGACGAGATCGTCGAGTATCTAGAGATCATCAACGAAAAGGTCGACGACATCCTGCGGGGCCAGAAAGATGCCGTACTCGCGGACATGATCGGTGTAGACCTCATCGTCGAGGACGCCCTCACCGTACGCCACGAGGTTGGGCGGGTCTCCGAAGTGACCTGGTCAAAGGTGCAGGCGACATCCCAAACCCTCGCCCGCACTCAGGCTTATGCGCTCCGAGAGCTCGATGCGATCGCCGAGAAGCTTCAAAGGAAGGCGGGACTCGGTGATATCGCCCGCGCCACGAATGACGCGGGGCCGAGGGTTCTCGAGTGGCTCGCAGTCCTGGCTCGCACATTCCAACTCCAAGACGGAGTTTCGGTCCTCGAACTAGACAGGGTCCTCGACTCCTCGCCCAGTGAACTGGACGCGCACCGCCTCGGGCTTGTCAAGGCCCGGCAGAGCCGCCTAGCGCGGATCGGAAGCAGTACCGCGGCACTGATCGCGCAGATGGAAGACACGGTACAGAAGGCGAACTCGGAGGTACTCTTCAACCCCTTCGATTCGCCGTCCGCCGTCAGGTCGAGTAATCAGATCGCCGTTGAAGTTCACGAATTGCGCCAAAGGCTCGGGATCGAAGCAAGCCACGATCTCGGTCAAGCCAAGCGCTGGGGCGAGGCGGCTGGTGAGGCACTGGAGAGGGTTCGATCGGGTGTAGTCGCCGGCGCCGTGGGTGCGAAGCGTCTCGGCGATCAGACACTAGATCGCGCGACCCAAGCCTTTCGCCCTGTCGACCTCGACGGTGACGGCATCGCCGACCAACCGCGCGCCGCAGCAGCGGCCGAGCAGGCTCGAGCAGCAATGAGAGATGCGGCCGCCGGAGCCGCGGGGGCGGTTAGCAACATGTTCCAGCGAAAGCGGGCGAACGCTCCGCAGGCAAACGAACCGGAAAGCACCGATCCGGACCGTGCTGACTCTTGATCGATCAGCCGCGCGACACGTTATCCAGTTCTGCGCGGCTTCGCGCGCGAATACGACAGTGTCCGGAAAGCTGATCTTGTCCTGACCGCCGAGAGACGAGAGTCCGATGAAGTTCTTCCGCGCGAAAGTGCGACTGTGGCCGCTTGTCGTCGTGCCCCTCCTGCTGGTGGCGGCAGTCGTTGGGGTGGGGTTCAGCGGCGCGCTGAGGCCTTTCACCTTCGCTGGGTTGTTCGGAGGCATCAGCACGCAGAGCTCCGAAGTCGTCAAGTATGTGCTTCCCAAGCAGGAAGTCGCACTGGCGAGCCTCCGCGTTGAAGGACTCGAACGAGCCGACTCTGATGGAAATCTGATGGGCATCCGGATACCCGCCGGAGATCGCACGAAACTCATTCAATACAGTTTCGACGCCAAGATCGGTATCGACGGCTCCGCGGTGACCATCAGCGAGGACGGAGACCACGCGTACACGCTGACAATCCCTGCCTTCATCTTCATCGGGCACAGCAATGAACGCTTCGAAGATCCGATCGAGAGCAACGGCATTCTGAGTTGGTTGAGCGCCGAAATCGAAGACACCGATATGGTCAACACCATCCTCAGTGAGGACAAGAAGGCTAAGTACGTCGCAAACAGCCTGCAGGTACTGAAGGACCAGACGGAAGCGTTCTACGGTTCGATCATCCGGAGCGTTGACAACGAAGCCGACCTGAGTTTCAAGTTCTCGGATTAAGCGCGGCGAACCCCGCGTGCCAGTTTCGGTAGCCTGGCACGCTCTCCGGAACCTAAGTCAGGTCCGACGAGCGTCAGGGCCAACGTGAGCCTCACGCGCGTTCAAATAGTTCCGCCGGTCGCCCACGCCCCTCGACGAGCATCTCCCCTGTGGCACGGAGTCGCGGCGCCATCGCCCGACGGAAAGTGTCCGGGAGTAGCCGCTCCCCTGACACCGCCTCATGCATGAGGCGGAGCTGCCGCATTGTGAACGGCGCCTCGAGAAGTGCAGCGGGATCGGGCGTACCGCGGTAGTCGGTGCGGAGGGCATCGACAGCGAAGGCGACGATCTCGCCGTGGTCGTACTTCAGGTCGGGAAGATCATCTACTCGCGCGAGCTGGTGGCCTTTCGAGATCGGCACGCGGTCTGCCCGAACGACATCGACGTGCGCGACCGAAAGCACCCATCCCCGATCGTCACGCCCAGGCCGGTCGAAGACGTGCAGCTGGCGCGGTCGAAGTCCCTCAACACCGGCCTTCACCCGCAGCGAACGCAACACGGCACCCCGTAGCGTTTCCCCCTCGTGCAGAAACGACCCCGGGAGACGCCACTCGTCGTCTGAACGGCCAGCTCGGACGAGGAGCACCGCGAGCGCGCCGTCGACGACCGTGAGGACCGCCGTGTCGACGGCGACAGAGGGTCGCGGGTAGTCATCCAATCGCCTGCCTGAGCTGTCGCGGTATCCGGTCACGCGTTCAATTTAGCGCACTCTTGCGCAATGTCGGAGGTCCACTGCATACTGCCTTTAGATCACATTCGCGCTAAAAGAAACGAGTTCATCATGAGTGAAGGAATCAAGGGAACGATCCCCTGCGCGCTGTTCGGCGGTCCGCTCGACGGCCAGCTGTACGGCGACCTGCCAGACATCGGCGCCCCCTTCACCGGCGCGACGGTGTCGATCCCCCTCGAGACGGTTTCCGCGCACGCCTTCTACACGTGCCACGGCGATGCCCCCGTTGACGGCTTTTGGCAGTTCTTCTACGAGCGCACCGAATTTCCGGCAACCGCCAGCTGATCGATCTGCCGATCCCCCACCCACCGTTGCCCACCGGCACGAGCGTGTCGGCCAAGAAGAACGAGTGGGATGCCAGCATCCAAGTTGCGCTCGCACGCACGGTCGCCGTGATCGCCCATCGCGGCCAGACCGACAAAGCCGGCGCACCGTATGTCGCGCACGCCGCCCGGGTCGCCGCGCGGTTCGACCCCACGACCCGGCCGCTCGAGCACTGCGCCGGGTGGCTCCACGACGTCGTCGAGGACTCGCCCATGACCATCGACGACCTATGGGCAGCGGGCATTCACCCGAAGGTTCTCGCACTCGTCGCGCTCCTGACGAGGCGTGCAGAGATCTCAACCGACGAGTATTACGCGCGGATCGCGGGCGACCCGCGAGCGCGCGTAGTGAAAGCCGCGGACATCCGCGACAACCTCGATCCCACTCGATTGCAGAAGCTCCATCCGGGCGTCCGAGCCCGACTACGGAACAAGTACGCCCGTGCCAGCGAGGCACTGGGACTGACGATGACAGGAGCGAAGTGATACACCTCACCGCTCAGCAGCTCGACCGCGCCGTCGGAGCGATCGTCGCTTCAGCCGCAGGAGACGCACTCGGCTCGCAATACGAGCTCGGCCCGGCGCATCCCGACACGTTCACCCCGGAATTCGGGGTGGGATGCTTCGGCCACGACCTCGGCGAGTGGACGGACGACACGAGCATGGCCATGCCGATCCTCCAGGTGCTCGCCGCCGGCCGCACGCTCGAGTCGAGCGACGCGCAAGACGAGATCGTCACGCGCTGGCGCGACTGGGCGCGGACAGCGAAGGATGTCGGCACGCAGACCCGTAGCGTGCTCGCGCACCTGCAGACCCCGAGCGCCGCGGCGGCGCGGGCGCGCTCCGAGGAGCTG
Organism: Microbacterium memoriense; assembly: GCF_025398275.1. GTDB lineage: Bacteria > Actinomycetota > Actinomycetes > Actinomycetales > Microbacteriaceae > Microbacterium > Microbacterium memoriense. Next base: position 136,794 of record NZ_JAODOR010000002.1, read on the forward strand.
CACCACGCGACCGCACGGAGTGCCGGGAATGGATCGCTCATGCGTACGGGCCCGGTCGCCCTGGGCTATCTCGACCGCTCCCCCGCGGAACTCGCCGCTGCTGCGGGCGAGATCGCGCGTCTCACCCACTGGGAAGACGACAACGCCGACGCGACCGCGCTGTGGTCTCTCGCGATCCGGCACGCGGTGTTGGCCGGCCGGCTCGACATCCGCGGTGGACTCGAGCTGATCCCCGCCGGGCGGCGCGAGCGATGGAGCGGGCTGATCGACGAGGCACTTACTCCGGCGGCGCATCCGCGCGACTTCCGTCAGGGCAACGGGTGGGTGGTGCGGGCATTCCAGGCAGCGCTTTCGGCGATCGCGGGGGCAACCTCGCTACGCGATGCCCTGGAGCGGGCGGTGCGTGGTGGGGGCGACACCGATACGGTCGCCGCGATCGCGGGTTCGCTCGCGGGTGCACTCCACGGCGCCACCGCGCTTCCACTGTCGTTCACGCGAGTGTTGCACGGCTGGCCGGGGCTCCGCGCCGACGACCTCACCCGCCTCGCCGTGCTCGCGGCACGCCGCGGCGAACCCGATCGCGAAGGGTGGCCGCTCGCCGAGCGCGCGACCGTGTATCCGCAGAGTGACTTTCTGTTCCGGCATCCGCATGACGACGGAGTATGGATCGGATCGCTCGCCGCTCTCGATCGTCTGCCTGCCGAGGTGGATGCCGTCGTTTCGCTCTGCCGCATGGGGACGGGCCAGGTGCCCGGCGACATCGAGAGCGTGCCGGTGTGGTTGATCGACCAGGAGGGCCGCAATGACAATCTCGACGTCGTGCTGCGCGAAGCAGCGGATGCCGTCGCGACCCTGCGCGCCGAGGGCAAGGTCGTGTTCCTGCACTGCGCGGAGGGTCGCAGCCGCACATCCGCAGTCGCCGCGCTGTACGGCGTGCGCCATCACGAGATCCCACTGGGGCAGGCGTGGGACGACGTACGCAGCACGCTGCCGGGTTTCGCGCCGCAGCCGTTTCTGCGCGAGGCGGTCGAGCGCGTTGTCGGAGACGCGGGTCAGCGCCCCCGAGTCGATCCCTGAGCGGGAGTCTCCTCGAGGCCGAGGTCGCTCAGCATCGCTGCGACGACGCTCCACGACGTGGTCGACCTCGCGTCACCCGGAAGGGTGTTCACCATCCGGAGGATCCCGTCGCGCAGCATCCGTTCCTCGGCCAACAGTCCGTCGTTGTAGCTGGTGTCGAGCAGATAGGAGTGCGAGTCGCTCGCGAACGCAAGCACGGCGTCGAGGAAGATCTCCAGGCGCCGGGCGGATGCCGCGAAATCGGGCTCGGGAGCGGCTGGCGCGAACGGCACGAAGTCGAGCTCGCTGAGCAGCTCACGATCGAGAGGGTCGTCTCTGAGTGTCAGAACCGTGCCGACCCCACGCAGCTTCGCGCCCGAGGACTCCATCGCTCGGCGGACGTCGTGGATGATCTCGTGGAAGTGGTCATCGCTCATCCCGAAGCCGACGAACAGCACATGGCGCGTCATCAGGGTCGCCTTGACGATGCTGCTGAGCGCAGCTCTTTCGGTGTGGAACCCGAGGTAGTCCGAGCGAGTGAGCACGATCGAGGTCGGATCGTCCACCGTGCCGTGGAGTTTCAGCAACCAGCGGTCCTGATCCACGTCGAGCGGCACCGCGCTGGGGATCGTCCGCCGCGGCAGCCCACCGTCTTCGGCTGCTTTCTCGAACAGCCTGTCGTAGTTGAGCGTGATCGCCTGCTCGCTCTCGAGCGCGGCCAGCAGTGCGGGCGCGAGCCCGTAGCGCTCGACGTCCGTGATGTCGGCGATCGCGCGGACGAATGTGAGTGGATCCTCGGGTGAGCGTGCACCAATCGCTTGGCGGACGAAGGTCGCCTGGTCGAGCACATCCCGCGCTTCGTCGAGGAGCGCCGCGCGGATATCGGCATCCAGACCCGCACGATCCGCCAGTTGCTCGATGAGCTGCGCCCAGGTCGGTGCCCCCGCGCTCACGCTGACGCCGGCACCCATGAACGGCACGAGCCGCCCGTGGCGCGCGAGGTCGCCCAGGCGGTGAGCGTGTGCCATCTTGGCGGGGCTGAGCTCCGGCCAGGCATCAATTCCCGACGACTTCCGGAGTTGCTGCGCGAGCGCGTAGGCCTTCTGGCCATCCTTAAGGACGATCGCGATGTCGACTTCGAACTCTTCAACGAGGATCCGTGCTTCATCGAGGATCATGCGGATGACGTCGCCCTTGTGGAGATTTCCTCCCCCGCGGCCGAAGCCGATGGGTGGCATCGCGAGCAGCGGGCGGGGACGGTCGCCTGTGGGACGAGAGCGTGCGATCGGCGCTGCCGCTTCGACGAACGCACGGATGCGGGGACGGAAGTCGTCAGCCGTCTTCACGCCGGAGAACGGCACGGCCGTGAGAAAGGGGATCGGTTCAGGCGCGTCACCGCGCGGCCAGACCGGAATCGCGAACACCTGTTCGGCTTCGAAGGCGGCACGATCCGTTGCCTTGAGTCGCTGCGGCGCATCGGGGATCTCCACTTCCCAGCGCCCGCCGGGACGCAACCGCTTGTCGGTGGTCTGCATCCATGCCGAGCACGCGAGGTTTCTGAGGTTTCCACGGATGACGAAGACGTGGCCGGGGTTGGTAGTACTCACCGCCGCATTCTTGCAGGGCTGTTCGATTAGCCCAGCAATTGGACGCCCAAAAGTTCCCAACAGGAGCCAGACGGGCCCGCACGGGGAACCAATGTCGGAGGCACGGTGTGTCCTGATCGACTGGCCATTTGCCGGTGGCGCATACCTGGGGTGTGTGCCTCGAATGACCGAAAGGCTCTGTCGTGTCCGACAGCAACAACATCTCGTCCACGCTCCCGCCGGCCGGGTGGTACCCCGACCCGCACGGCGGCAGCGCACAGCGGTACTGGGATGGGGCCCAGTGGGCTGCCGCGGATGCCACCCCCGCGAGCATCGCGGCGGCGGATACTGTCCGCCGCCTGCCGAAGCTGAAGTGGTGGCACTGGACGCTCATCGTGATCGGCGTGCTGGTGGTCGTGAGCATCATCATCGGCGGCATCAACGGGGGACGCGACTCAGCCCGGTCGGCCGCCGGGACCACGCCGAGCGGTGCGGCGAGTGCAGCACCGACGAAAGAGGCTGTGGAAGAGGTGAAGACGGTCGTGGTACCCGACATGGTCGGGTCGACCGTCGCGGAGGCACGCGGAATGCTCGATGCCGTCGGCCTCAGTCTCACCGCAAGCGATGCAGGCGATGACTGGGTTGTCACGGCGCAGCAGCCGGGAGCCGGCTCACACCCCGCCGAGGGCCTCGAACTGAGCATCACCAGCGAGGCGCCGAAGCCGGTGTACACGCTGGAGCAGGAGAATGCGCTCGGAGCTGCGCGCTCCTATCTCGACCTCACCGGCTTCTCCCGGCAGGGCCTGATCGACCAGCTGTCGAGCGAGTACGGCTCGGGCTTTCCGATCGATGTCGCCACCTGGGCGGCTGATGCTGTCGGAGCCGACTGGAACGCGGAGGCGGTCGAGTCCGCTCAGTCCTACCTTGATATGACCTCATTCTCGCGGCAGGGGCTGTACGACCAACTAACCAGCCAGTATGGCGGCCAGTTCACCCCGGACGAGGCGAATCAGGCGCTCACCGCCGTCGGATACTGACGGCCCGACCAGGTCCGGGCGGCCGTTGTCTAGAGCAACGGCCGCCCGCGCCCAGTCTGGGCCTGCGTATCACGTCTCAATCCTCATGATCCGCTACTGTCCAACTGTCACGGCGCTCGCGGAACCCGCACGACACTGTCCTCTCGGAAGGCTCCCTTTTGTTCACCCTCTCTGACGGCGCTCTCGTCACCTCGGCCAGCGACCTCACCACGGCATCGAAGTGCGAGTTCGCGTTCCTTCGCAAGCTCGATCAGCTACGCGGTCGCATCGACAAGCTCGTCGTCAATGAAGACAAGCTGATGAACCGCACCGCTGCGCTGGGCGACGAACACGAACTGCGCGTACTCCGTCAGTACCGCGCCGAATTCGGTACAGGCGTGCGCGAGTTCGCGCGACCTGACCCGCTCAACCGCGAATCAATGAGCGCGGCGGCCGCGCTCAGCGCCCAAGCCTTCGAAGACGGCGCCGACGTCGTGTTCCAGGCGACCATGTTCGAAGAAGATGCGACTACCGGCACCGCATTCGTGGGTTTCGCCGACTTCATCACTCGTCAAGCAGACGGTCATTACCGGGTGGAGGACACCAAGCTCGCACGTTCCGACAAGGTCACCGCGGTCCTCCAGCTCGCCGCCTACGTTGACGTCCTCGAGCGCCAGGGCATCACGGTCGACGACACAGTATCGCTTCTGTTGGGCGATGGAACCCCGTCGCCGCACCTGGTCCAGGATCTCCTGCCCGTCTACCGTTTGCGGCGATTGCGTCTGCTCGAGCTCTTGCGGATCCGCGATGACGAGGGGTCCGACGGCTCCCCCGTGAGGTGGGGTGACGAGCGCTTCTCGATATGTGGAGCCTGCGACCATTGCGAAGCCGAGATCGAGGCGCAGCGCGACGTGCTTCTGGTCGCGAACCTTCGCCGTTCGCAACGTGAGCGGCTTGCGAGGGCTCGCATTCGAACGATCGACCAGCTCGGCGAGAGCACCGGAAGCGTCGAAGGTATCGGCGCGCGAACCCTCGAGAACCTTCGTGCGCAGGCGCGGCTTCAGATGAAGGCAGTGAAAGGTGAGGCGCCGCCCTACGAGGTGACCTCGGCGGCACCGATCCTCGCGCTGCCTGCGCCAGACCCCGGAGACATCTTCTTCGACTTCGAAGGCGACCCGCTCTACACGGACGACGCGGGCCGCGAGTGGGGCCTGGACTACCTGTTCGGGCTCATCGAGGCGGACGGCACGTTCCGGGCGTTCTGGGCGCACGACTTCGCCGAAGAGGGTCGTGCACTCCGCGACTTTCTCGACTACGTGACGGCGCGACGCGCGCAGCATCCGAACATGCACATCTATCACTACGCGTCGTACGAGCGCACGCACCTGGCGCAGTTGGCGATCCGGCACGGATACGGCGAAGACATCGTCGACGATCTCTTTCGTCGCCACGTGCTGGTCGATCTATACGCGACTGTGCGAGGCGCTCTTCGAGTGGGGTCTCCGTCCTACTCGATCAAGAAGCTCGAGCCGCTCTACATGGGAGCCGACTTGCGTGACGAAGAAGGAGTGACGAATGCAGGCGACTCGATCGTCGAGTATGCCGAGGCGGTCGAGCTTCGAGACCTTGAACACTTTGAGGGGTACCAGCAGAAACTCGACAAGATCGCCGAGTACAACGAGTACGACTGTCGCTCGACGCTCGCCCTACGTGACTGGCTGCGATCGCTCGCTCCGGATGCCTCGACGAGGGTGGATGCCGATGAAGCGGTCGAGCGCGCTGAGCCGACGCTGAGCGCGCTGGCGGTTGAGGAGACAACGCTCTCCGAGTCGCTCCAGCAACTGGCCGGCGACCCTCTGACGGTCCAAGACGATCCGTCGCGCTTCGCGGCGGCGCTCGCCGCGGCCGCCGTCCGATACTACGGCCGGGAAGACAAGAAGGGCTGGTGGGAGCACTTCGCCCGTCTGCTCGAGCCCATCGACGAATGGGCCGACGACCGCGACGTGCTCGCAATCCATGGCGTCGAGGTCGTGCAGGACTGGCACCGCGAGACTCCGCGGCAGAACCTCCGGCGCACTCTTCGCCTCACTGGCGCTGCAGGACCGGGCTCGAAGTTCAAGGCATCCGATCAGGTCAACGCCCGTCTCGTCTACGAGAGCGACAGCGATGCTCCCCGCACCGAGCGTGACGACCCCCGCGCCCGCCCGGCACACGAGGCGACCATCACGGAGGTCGAGGATGACGCCGCAGACGACGTGGTGATCGTGCGCGAGGTGCTCCGACGCGGCGAAGAACCGTACTCGGCGCTGCCGATCGCGATCGTTCCGGGTGGGCCGATCGCAGTCGTCGCCCAACGGAACGCAATCCTCGAGTGGGCCCGGCGCATGCTGGCTACCTACCCCGACGTGCCGCAAGATCCCGCGGGCGACATCCTGCTCCGCCGACACCCTCGCACTCAATCCGGCCACCTCACCCCCGTCGAGGTGCTTGATTCCACCACACTCGCCGCCGCCATCCGTGATGTCGACCGCTCGTACCTCGCGGTGCAAGGACCTCCCGGCACCGGTAAGACACACACCGGCGCCCACGCGATCGCCGAGCTCGTGCGCAAGGGCTGGAAGGTTGGTGTCACTGCGCAGTCTCACGCCGTCATCGATAATCTGCTCAGCGGCATCGTCAACGCGGGTGTGGACCCTGCGCTGCTCGTCCATGTGTCCGGAGACCGGCCGGCTCCCTACGAATCGATCGAGTCCGCGAAGATCTCCGCGTGGGCAGGCGCCCAGCCCAGTGGCTATGTCATCGGCGCGACCGCCTGGGCGTTCTCGAACGAGAAGCAGATCGCACGACAGCAGCTCGATCTGCTCGTCATCGATGAGGCCGGACAGTTCTCCCTCGCCAACACGATCGCGGTATCGCTCAGCGCCCAGCGCGTGCTGCTGCTCGGCGACCCACAGCAACTGCCTCAGGTGTCGCAGGGCACTCACCCGCAGCCGGTCGACGAATCAGCGCTCGGCTGGATCGCCGACGGTGCGAGCGTGTTACCGCCCGAACTCGGATACTTCCGGGGCTTGACCCCTGATCT
>NZ_JAODOR010000019.1 GCF_025398275.1 Microbacterium memoriense
CGCGTCGTGTCGATGCCCAGCCGTGAATGGTCCGCGGACCAGGATGCGGCGTACCGCGAAGGGGTGCTTCCGGGATCTGTCACAGCTGCGCGTGATCGTCGAGGCCGCCGCATCCTTCGGGTGCACGACATCGCCGGACGCGACGGCATCATTGTTGGCATCGACGGGTTCGGTGTCTCTGGGGCCTTGACCCCGGATCGTGGACACGGTGTCATTTCGGTTATGCCGCTTCCGTGAGGGTAGCTGATCTCGCGGCCGCGTAGGTGTTCTCGTAGCTGTTCGGGGTGATCTGGCCGATCGCGGAGTGGCGTCGGCGCGTGTTGTATCGGTTCGTCCACCGGAACACGGCCCGGTAGGCGGTGGCTTGATCGGGGAACGCCGACGCGCCTTGGAGGAGCTCGCGTTTGAGCGCGGCGTTGAAGCTCTCGGCCAGCGAGTTGTCGGCGCTCGTGCCCACCGCGCCCATGGACTGGGTCACCTTGAGCTGCTCGCAGAGTGCTGCGTAGGCTTTCGACGCGTAGACCGAGCCGTGGTCGCTGTGGAACACTGCGCCGGCCAGCGATCCGCGGTCGCGCTGCGCGCCGCGGAGAGCGCCTTCGACGAGTTCGGTGCGCATGTGGTCGGCGACCTGCCAGCCGGCGAGCTTGCGCGACCCGAGGTCGATGCAGGTCGCCAGATACAGGTTGCTGCCGTCCGCGATGGGGAGGTAGGTGATATCGCCGACATACCTGCGGTTCGGCTCCCCGGTGCTGAAGTCCCGCCCGATCAGGTCGAGGAACTTCCGTCCGGACTGGTCCGGGATCGTGGTCTTCACCCGGCGGCGCAGTCGGATCCCCGCGAGCGCGTGTTCCCGCATCACCCGAGCGACCCGCTTATGATTCACCCGCCCGGCGGCGGGGACGCCGTCGTTGAGGTCGGCAGTGATCCTCGGTGCCCCGTAGGCGCGGTCACCACCCTGCGCGGGGTCCTGCAGCACCCGGATCCGTGCCGCCAACCGGGCGTCGTCCGCGGCTCGCGCGGCCCGTCCCGGGGCTGCGGCCAGCCACGCGTAGAACGACGACCTCGCGATCTCGATGACCTCACACAACCGCTTCACGCCGTAGGCGTCCTTGTGGTCCTCGACGAACTGGAAGCGGTTCACCAGTTCGTCTCCGCAGCGAAATACTTCGCCGCCTGACGGAGGATGTCCCGCTCCGTCTCGAGCTTGACCTGCTCCGCTCTCGAGACCGCTAACTCGGCTTCCAACCGGATGATCCTCGCCGCCTGCGACTCCGAC
>NZ_JAODOR010000020.1 GCF_025398275.1 Microbacterium memoriense
TGTCATCTCGCAGGACATCGGTGACGGTTCTGCGTCAGGACTTCGGTGACGGTTCTGGGGTCGTTCGCGGTGACACTTCCACCGCTCTGATGTAGGTGTGAGTAGAAACGAACCTGTTGATCCCCGTGTCCGCCTCGCGATCGCGCAGTGGCCCGACGACGCGCCGCGCGGAGCGGTGACGACGTTCTGCGTCGAACACTGCATCTCGCGGAAGACGTTCTACCTGCTGCGTTCGCGCGCGATCGCTGAAGGGCCCGCTGCGCTGCTCGAGCCGAAATCACGCAGGCCGCACACCTCACCGACGCAACTGGGCGACGACATCAAGACTCAAGCGCTGCGGGTGCGCGCGTCGCTGGAGCAGTCAGGACTGGATCACGGGCCGATCAGCGTCCACGCGAAGATGGCCGCGATGGGGATGCCCGCGCCGTCGACGGCGTCGCTGTCGCGTATGTTCCGTGACGCGGGAGTCGCCCGGGTAGCGCCGAACAAGCGGCCGCGCGCGTCGTACCGCCGATTCGTATACCCCGCGCCGAACGCATGCTGGCAGCTCGACGCGACCGAGTACGTCCTCACCGGCGGGCGCAAGTGCGTGATCTTCCAACTCATCGACGACCACTCCCGCCTCGCTGTAGCGTCCCACGTCGCCGCCGGTGAGACCTCCGACGCCGCAGTGCACGTCGTCGCGAAAGGCATCGCAGCACACGGCGTCCCGCAACGCCTGCTCACCGACAACGGTGTCGCACTGAACCCGTCCCGCCGCGGGATCGTCGGCCAGCTCGTCGACTACGTCACCCGGCTCGGCGTCCAACCGATCACCGGGAAGCCCTACAAGCCGACCACGCAGGGCAAGAATGAGCGCTTCCACCAAACTCTGTTCCGATACCTCCACAAGCAGTCCCTGGCAGCGACCCTCGGCGAGCTCCAGGCCCAGGTCGACGAGTTCGACATGATCTACAACACCGAGCGTCCCCACCAAGGATTGCCTGGACATGTCACCCCGCAGCAGGCCTGGGACACGACGCCGGCGGCCGAACCGCCGCGACCGCTCGTAGCTGCCACGCCGTCGTCCTCACCGGTCGCGGCAGCAGGCGCACTACTCCCGGAGAACACTCGACGCGTCACCGTCAGCGGCGGGATCAAGGTCAAGGGCGTGAAGTTCCAGATCGGCAGCCACCTCGCCGGAACACTCGTCACCATCGTCCGCGACAAGGAAATGATCGCGTTCTACAGCGTCAGCACCGGAGAACTCATCATCGAACACCCCTGGCCCGAACCGGGCATCCGCTACGTCAGCAACGGACACCCGCGCGGCCCCCGAAAGACCCCGGAACCGCAAACGTCACCGATGTCTTGACACGCGAAGTGTCACCGATCTCCCGATGCACATCCGTCACCGAAGTCCTGAGACATCACACCTGGCGGCAATTGCCAAGTAAACGAGGGGACGATATCTCCAGCGAAAGACGCTCACCTGTCCCGCTACACGCCGAAACTGTCTGCCGATACGAGGTTTCGGCGAACCATAGCGGCACGCCTCAAGCTGTGGAGTTCGGCACCTCTTGGCGCCCTTTTGTGAGTGCTTAATGTCACTGGTTC
>NZ_JAODOR010000021.1 GCF_025398275.1 Microbacterium memoriense
ATGCTCCCGAAGGTCGCTAGTCGCCCGAACGCCCGCTAGTCGGTCGTCTTGCGGGCGTTGAAGGGTCAGGCGCTCAGCGGCTGGATTGCGCTGGTCGGCGTTTCGGTGCGGGCGAGCGCAAGGTCGTAGCCTTCCTGCAGCCGGAGCCAGAACTGCGGTGTGGTGCCGAAGAACGCGCCTAGGCGCAACGCGGTGTCCGCGGTAATCGCCTGCTTGCCGCGGACGATCCGCGAGACGCGTGCCTGATCGACGCCGATGCGCTTGGCGAGCTCATACTGGCTCAGCCCGAACGGTTCGAGAAACTCCTCGAGCAGGATTTCACCCGGCGTCGAGAGCTCGTCAGTGATAGTCGATGAATGCGGCATTGTTTGCTTCCCCTCCGTCCCAGTCGAAGACCAGTCTCCATTGGTCGTTGACCCGGATGCTGTACTTGCCCGCCCGGTCACCCTGCAGCTTCTCGAGGTGGTTTGAGGGCGGGATCCTCAGATCCTGCAGCTCCGCCGCCGCCTCGAGCATTTGGAGCTTGCGCGCCAGACGCTTCCGGACGTCTGGTGGCACGCGTCGCGGTGCCGGACCACCGAGCCAGTACTCCTCGATGTCCCGATCCGTGAACTTCACACCACAATACTAGCGTGACGCGCAAGTAAGAGGAAGGGTGTGACGGGACGGTCCTCGAACGCACGTCGTTCTCGCCGGTTCGGGGTGCTTGACGGGCCACCGCTTAGGCGCGTTCCACGGGGAGCCAGAGTTCGCAGGTGGCGGTGCTGAAGTCGTCGGCGCGTTCGAGCACCGCGACGATTGAAGGGCCGGGGCGAAGTCGCCAGGGGTTGGACGGGAACCAGTCAGTCGCGGTTGCCGCCCACACAGCCTGAAGCGCGCTCGGATATGGGCCTTCGGTGCGGAAGACCGCCCAGTCGCCCGCGGGAACCTCGATCACGTCGAGTCCGTCGGGCGTTGGAGTTTCCTTGGTGATCGCGACGCCGTGGAGGTAGCTGAGCTCGGTTCCTTCGGTGTAGTCGGGGTCGACGTCGGCGCTCACCTGGAGGAGACCGGCCGGGTCGGTGTTGCTCAGCGCTTTCAGGCGCGCATGCTCGCTGGCGGGGAGCGATGCGATGTGCGTCTGGATGTGCGGATTGACGCCTTCGTGGATGAGAGGCACGCGGGCGGCGTAGCCCACGAGGCGGAATGCTGGTCGATCGGCGACACGGGTGTCCATGGTGGTGTTCCCTTCTACTGTCAGGCGAAACCTGATCTGTGGTTGTGTACGAAGGGGGCCGCCATCTCGACGGATATTGGTTGGCCCGGCACCGTGCACAGATCGGAACGCGCGCCCGAACGCTTCGGTGGAACCGTAGCCGTACCGCACCGCGATGCCCAGCAAGTCTCCGTCCCCGAGGACGTCTGCCGCGGCGACGGCCATTCGGCGGCGTCGGATGTACTCCGACAACGGCATGCCCGCCAGCGACGAGAACATCCGTCGTAGGTGATACTCCGTGGTACCCAGCGTCGTCGCCACCGCGCTCACTTCGATGTTGTCGTCGAGGTGCGCCTCGACGAAATCCACCAGCCTGTTCAGCTCCGCGATCATGGCGCCTCCTTCAACACCCACACTGCACGGCAGTGTTGACCGGCACCCTACTATCGCGGTCCGATTCGATCATCTGCGACGACTCAGCTCGCAAGGCGGTCGACCAGCGGGCGGAAGCGGGTCGCTCAGCAGGCGGCATGTCAGTTACGGTGATGGCCCGAGGCGCTGGTTAGGGGCGCGGAGCTAGTGCGCCGCTGGACGAGAACGAAAGCGACGATGAGTGAGGGCAACGTAAAGACAATGGCCCACGCGAGCGCTGGCATTTCCGTGCCCAAAGATGGGACTGTCCAGTTCTCGAGTTCAGGTCGCAACGAGAACTGCCACGCGTTCCATGTGGTGAATGCCCACCGCAACGCCACGAACAACAAGGCGCCGATCGGGATCGACGCACATGCCAACACCATCATCGCGGTGGCCCTGCGCCTGCGCTCCATGCCGTGAGCTTAACCGTCGGGGTCCAGCCCCGGCTATGGGCTTCGGTTGCCCGTCTGCGCGTCGCCGATCGCACGCCTCCGACTTGGAAGGGGTGACCCGGCCAGAGCGATCCCGCGATGGTTGGCGTCGAGCTATCGGGCTCGCGCGTTCCCGGCCGTGATCGCGATCTGAATCGTCCCAACCACGGCGGTTGCGACGCCACCGAAGAGGAGAATCCAAAGCGCCGGGTTCCAGCCGCTGATTCCGGTCTCATCGGCGACGACGCCCCAGTTGTAGAGCGCGGCTCCGGCCGCGATGGTGATCACGACACCGAGTCCAACCACCAGAGATGCCAGAGTCATTCGCATGTGAGCACCCTGCCACATCAAGAGCTCTGCTTGGCGCGCAACGAGCCGCCGGCACGGATGCCGGTCCATGTGAGGAGAGGCGAGTGTGCGCTCGTCGAGTACCGCACTAGATCCCTAAGCGGTCTGACCAGCTCCGTGGCCCCGTCTGCGAGATTCAGCGCGTCACGTCGAAGGGGGACGCCGTGCTGAGCTCAGCGCGCGCTTTCGCCAGACGAGGGTAACCGTGGCGAACATGAGCAGGGGCGCGGAAGCGATCATGCCGGCGGCGCCGCTGTCGAGTCCCAGCTGGAACAGAGCCCACCCACCGGCGAAGGCGACTGCGACAAAGAGTACGAATGCCGCCCACCAACGTGGGTCGTACAAAGGCTGCCGGATGCTCGCTGAATCGGTCAAATGCATCAATCTCCCGCACTCGTAGATGGCCTCGTCAGTCACGTTGGCGACAACCGCCGCTATTGTCTTCGGATCGTAGCGGAATGGACGCGCTACGCGCTTCCCTCTGCGCGAATGACCGTCGCTCAGTGAACGCTTTACTCGACCGTTCGGCGTGACTACAGGTGTGAGAGGCGCTGGGCATCCAGACCGGGTCGATCCGCGACGCTCCGCGATGCCGGGCGAGTGTGGACAAGCAGGCAGACGGCCCAGACCGAAAGCGGACCGAGGATCAGCACCGGAGCGAGCCCGACCGACCGGTAGAAGTCCCAGACATCGGGATCGCCCTGGATGCCGACGAACGCGAGATACGGCAATGCGACGACGAGCAGCACGACCGCGGCGATCCAAGCCTGGGTGCGCCGGGACCTGATGAGACCGGGCGCCCTCCACACGGTGACGATGGCGACGAGATCGACAAGCACGCAGATTCCAAAAGCGATCGCCGGGAGCAGGTCAGCCATAGAGCGATCCTCACACAAGTCCTGGGAGACACTACACACCCATTCGACACCTGCTGAGCGGCAAGGGCCGGCCGCAAGGCGGTCCCTCTGCGGTCCCGCTCGCGACGGGCCCTAGGCTTGTCGCGAAGGTGGTGCTGATGCGTCGGAGCGTTGCGGTTGTGGTGTCGAGCTTCAACCAGGGGCTGATGGTCCGTGAGGCCGTGGACTCAGTGTTGCGGCAGTCGCTGACCGCAGATGAACTTGTCGTGGTCGACGATGGCTCGACTGATCCGGCCTCGATCGAGGTGCTGGCCGATCTGGAACGCGAGGGCGTCAATGTCCTGCGGCAGCTGAACGCCGGTGTGAGCGCCGCACGAAACGCCGGGATCCGTTCGGTGAGGTCTGAGTTGGTCGCAGTCCTGGACGGCGACGATCGCTTCCGTCCTGGTTATCTGGCGGCAACCGTTCCCGCGTTTGATGACGAGGATGTTGTGGCGGCCTCATCGTGGCTGGAGATGTTCGGGACAGCGGAAGGGGTTGTCCGCCCCGTGGGCGGGAGCGTAGTGGACTTTCTGGCACGTAACTCGTGCCCGGCCCCGTCCGTATTCCGCTGGCACTTGTGGAGGGCTGCGGGAGGGTACGCAGACGATATGAGGGAGGGTTTCGAGGATTGGGATTTCTTCCTCCGGCTCCTGACGCCGGGCGGCAGGATCCATATCGTCGAGGAGCCGCTGATCGAGTACCGCACACAGCCTGGGTCCGCGAACCTCCAGGGCATGACCCGGCGCCTGCGTCTCTACGGCGAACTCATCGACCGTCATGTCGCCGTTTTCACCGCTCACGCCAGAGCCGCTCTCTTGGCGCAGGAGTCGATCTCGATCAGCAGGTTGCACGAATGGGAGCAGCTGGTCCTCGCCAACGATCCGACCGATCTTGGTGAGGCGACATTCGGCGATGGGGGCATGGCCGCGCACGTCAGGATCGCCTCTTCCCAAAATCACCACCCGAGGTAGGCCGCCGCGCGGATGTGGGGAAGCCGGTCCTCCACCGGGCGGCT
>NZ_JAODOR010000022.1 GCF_025398275.1 Microbacterium memoriense
CGATCCGGGGTCAAGGCCCGAATGTTGAGACGGCCCGAGCTGACACATGGCAGCGATTGATGCACTCATGGGGAGAATCGCGCTCGCGGATAGCGTCGACCCGGTACGTTCTGGGGACTGCGATGACCTGACGACTTGTGCGGAGTAGCCACGTCGCGCAACATGCGGCGGGCTGATGCGTGACTTGCTTAATCCGCACACGCGTACCGCCTGCGTGCAATCCGGACCCTTTACTACGATCTAGCACCTCGGTGAGGGAGAGCGGGTGCTCTAGATGCGGTTGCGACGGAGTGTCTCACTCTTACTACGCCGCGTGGGGCGCCTGTGTGAGACACAGTAGTTGGATCTGAACAGAGCAGTTCTGCCTCAGCGTGGAGTCGGAGCGCTCCGAGCAGGTGATGCGCTAGCCGTCCGACTCGGTTTCAATCTGCGCACTCAGCTCACCCACCGGGGCGGAGTTGCGCTTCGGCGCGAAGGAACCAGGCGTGGACGACGCGGTGGTCTTCCGGCGGTGGACCCCGTCCTGGACCGTGATGGTCCCCGTTCGCGCTGTTTCGGAGGGCTTCTTCACCCCGAGGGCGACGTCCACGTTTCGATCGACCGCGTTGCGCACTAGTACCCCTTGATCTACGGCCAGGGTGGTCCAGGCGGATTCGTTGTGTTCGCGTATACCGGATGCGACGCTCGTGACGATCGACTGCATCTCATCTTCATCGACGCCAATGGTGCGGGCGAGTTTGCGCCAGTGGTCGGGTCCCGCCGCTTGCGGGTGACGCGCCCCCGCGATGCGCATGGCGAGCTTCTGGTCGTATGTCGGGTAGAGCATGACAGGAACCGCGTCGTAAAGCGGCGCCAGGCGTGCCCCGCGTGATCCCAGCATGAGCGAGTAGTTCTTCGCGTGCGCGTCGGCGTTGCCGATGAGAGTGTTGAACGTCAGTTGTCGGAGGAAACTTCGCAGGATCGAGCCGTCATCGTCTACGGTCCCGATGATGTCCGCGACCTGCTTCACTGACACGTTGTACTTCGACTTGGGTCCGATACCGAGGGACTGGGCGAGATCCTCCGCGTGCAGCCTTCTCGGGATGTCCCCGTGGCTCCGGTCCCGGTCGAACCGCTCCACCATGAACGCCGTCTGATCTTCGGCGTTCAGGACTGTCGCTACGGGTGCGGGAACACCGGCTAGGGGTGCCAGTGCGAGTGCCGCTACCTCAGCTCTCTCGATGCCGTGGAGCTTTGGGTTTCCTGGCTTGATTATGTGAGTGGACGGTAGCGTCGCGTTCGACCAGTACCAGTAGCCATCGATTTCAGCGAGAGCGAACTTGCCTTGCGTGCCGGCGAGGGAGAACCGGGCCGGCACCTCGGAAGGGTAGAAGGAGTCCGGGTCCCGTTTGATGCTGCTGATACGTCCAGCGGTCTCCTCAACGAGGACCGGGTTCAGCTCCGCACGGTCGGCGGGTGTGGGCGCTTCTCCTTCGGGCAGGATTACGAGCCCACCCGCAATGTCGCCACCCGCAGCGTGCAGGAGGTCGAACGTGTCAGGTGATGATGCGCCGTACGCGGCCGCCATGCGAGCGCGTGTTGTGTCGTGGTCGGGAAGGATGTTCTCGAGGAAGTTGGAGGCACTTGCTCGTGTGCCTGACCCGTCACGCGGGAGGGACAAGGAGATCGGGGTGTCGGGTGCATCCTGGTCGTAGGTGAACGTCACGGCGCCGTCGTTGGCATGCACGAACTGCCCGGCGTGGGTACCTTCGAGCCACACCTCGAGGACCCGGGTCATTTCATTTCCAGGTCCGGCAGGGCGGTCGGTTGGACGCCTACGACGGCGAGAGTGCGGAGGGCTGCGGCAGGTGACGAGACGCGTAACCCCTTTTCCAGATGGCTGATGATCTTCGACTGCACTCCGGATGCGTCCGCGAGCTCGAGGACGCTGAGTCCGCGGACGGCACGCTCTGTTTTCAGGATGTCTGCGAGGCGTTCGCGGCTCCGCAGGTACTCGTTTGCTCTTGGTTTGACGAGTTTTGTGAGGTAGGCGTTGTTGCCTGCCCGAGCGTTCCGCACCAACGATCGGGTGAACGGGTCGCCACCTTCGTCTCCCTCGGGCCACCAGCTGGCGATGAGCGATGCTGGATCGGAAGTGTCGCGCAACGCGCGGAGGCGGTCGGCGGTACGCGCCCGCGTCTGAGCGGTGAGCGTGCCAAGAGACCGGGTGCGGAGCGTGTCGACGAGAGCTGTCCGGGAACTCGGAGAGAGGGGCCGCCGACTGCGCTGGGTCCGCGGGTTGTAGTCCTGGAGCTGCCAGCGTCCTTTCACCATTTGGGCAGGAATGGTGCCTTGGCTGATCATCGCGCGCACGCGTCGCGGCGACACGCCCAGCGCTTCCGAAGCCTCATTCACATTCATGACACAAGTATACCGATTGGTTAGTGGAGTCGTCCCTCGCGGGGTGATCAAATGCACATGCACCGTGCACTCACTCCCCGGTCGACCCGCGGGGGGGGGAATTCTCTACGGCATACGGGCTTGGGTTACCGGAATCGCGAGGTAGGCGAATCTAGCCGCAAGATCGGCCGCATCATCTATGGCAGGTCAAGCAACCGGGAGTCGCTGCTGCGCCGGCCGACCGAATAGTTCACACCCGCGATGGTATCTGTTAGACGCGACACAGGCCGAGGACAAGGGAGGGTCACGAGCTCGCCACATCCGCTCCACAGGACGGCAACGTGAGGTGACGTGCGATCAACTCGCAGACCACCTTGGAGTGCCCAGATCGTGTGCAAGCCGAAGGCGAGCTGATAACGACGATCCGTAGGGCGCCTGGGTCGGACGCTCCAGGAATCCGTCGGGCGTCGCATCGACACGACGAAGGGGAAGCAGGTGCTCTCGCATGGAGTCTGGCCGATACTCTCCAGGTTTCGTGTCGCGGTCCGCAGTCAACCGCCCAGTAGGTCGAGTACGCGCAATTTCTGAGTGCTGGCCGCGTACGGATAGAGCTCTACCGCAGCAACCTGTGGGAGCCGGTAGGAGGTTCATCGATCCAGCGGCAAAGTCATCGACGCGTCCGTAGGTGCGCGCAGCGTCTCGCTCCAGTGTGCGTAGAACCTCAAGGACAAGCTCGCCGATCGGGGTTGCGCCATCGATGGAGAGTGCGAGCTTCACCCCGTCATAGGCCCGGTAACCCTTCGCTCGGGACAGTGCCTCCAGCTCGAACGGAATAGCCGAATCGAGGTCAAAGAACGGGCAGAGAGATGACCCATCCTTTTCGCTGCTCTCGCCTCGGCCGACGCAAGGTCGCGGTCGAAACACCGAGGATGTAGGAGTAGCCGCCCGGCGTCTGACCGCCTGAGATCCGCTCCCCTGCAACGCAGAGACCTCCGGCACCGTGGCGTACGCTTGAGCGTCGCGCCACGACCGGAGGTCTACGCGTACCAACCCTCCAGACGGCGCCCAGGGGGCTACGTCGGCGAGGGTGTGCTTGTGATGCTCAGCCGTCCGAAGCGGCCAGTCGCTGTTCCCGGCGGTGCGTGTAGATCAGGACCACTACGCCGATGGCAATGGTCAAGAGGCCCAGAACGCCGAGCGGGAGCACGTCCGGCGCGAACATGTTGCCTCCGATCCCTTCACGGTCGACTCGATCCATTTGAGCGCTTAGGTTGAATTGCACCATCACGAGCAGGAATAGGCCGATCAGTATGAGCACGGTCCCCCCGGCCACTCCGAGTTTGTTACTCATTTCGAGCCTTCCTCATGACGGGTTACAAGCCGCTGCGACTGTCGCGGCTTCCCCTACAGTAGGTCGCCACAGCTCGATGTTCCAGGGATCCTTCAACGTGGCGTAGTACGCGTGGCACGAGACCTGCTGACGAGCTCCCGTGGTGTCCCAGGGCGAAGGGGTGATCCGGGCGAACTCATCGGTCACCTGGTTGCGCACCGTGATTGATATGACCGTGCCCCCGAACGTTGCCGTCGTCTTCCACCAGGTCGAGGTGTGAACCGAGAGCTCGCGCCCCGCGGCCGGATTGCGGGTCACGACCGAACTGATCAGCGACTCACCGTAGTAGGTGGGGTCGGCGATGATCGGATAGGTGAAGCCTCCTCCAATGTGGTCGACGACTTGCACCAGCGCACCGTCCTCGACGACGTAGTGCGTGGGAACTTCGACGCCGGCGGCGTCGACGGCCCACGGCGCATATGCACCGCCCACCACGTTGTCGTCGTCGAGGAAGAGGGCTCCTCCGTTGTCGCCGATCTCGATAAGGAGGTTCCCTGGACTCTGCAGGTCATAGCTGAATCGGTCCCCCGCCGACTCATCTGCGAGGACGCTCGCCAAGCTATAAAGACCGGCACCCTTATCGACCGCGACCTGTGTCACTGTTTCTCCAACGAATGCCACTGCGTTCGACTGCAGCTGCAGCGCCTCGCCGAGGTGCTCGGCGTCCTGTGGCGCAAGGCCGACCTCAGCGTTTCCCACCAGAACAGCCTCGGATGCTTCCGAGGGCAGTTCGACCCGGTCAGTCGCTCTCGACGAACGTGCGGACGAGAGTTGCTCCACGGAACTGGGTCCTACCGTCGGCGAGACGCGCGCGAAGAACTCCGGTGCCACCGAGCTGAACAGCGAGACCAATTCCTGGCGGTCGGCCTCTTCCCCGTCAGGGGCGGCCGCGCTTGCCGTTGATGGCGCCAGGAGGCCGATCAGCCCCACGGCCACACCGGCCGTCAATACGGCATATCTCGCCTTGGATGTACGTGTGCCCACAGCTATTCCTTCGTGCTTCAACCCGAGCCATCCTCGGGACCCACGGCTGAGCGTAGCGAGCCGCATCTGCCGCGTGAGTGCGGTGTTAGTCGAGCTGAAGATGCCGCCTTCTGGCGCTCTCGACCTGCTTGCGGTGCCCGCGCCGAGTTCGCGACGAGCTGCTTAGGGCCTGGACGGCAATGGTCGCGTGGTGAACGAAGAGGCCCGTGCTGCGGCGCGTTTGAGTTGCCGTTTGGCGCTTGGAGGCCTCTGACTGACTCGATATCGCCGACGCCAGCGGACCAGTCGGAAGCGAAACTCTGGGCGCGGGGCCAGTGTCACTAGGTCCACACTTGGGTGGCGATCTGCGCTCCGGGCGATCCCCGGACACAGCGAATGTTGCCCACCCAAATCATGCAATCGGATGACCAACACAGCGGAAGTGGAGCTGAGATTCGAACAGGTCGTGACGCCCTCCAGTCCATAGGAATCGTTGACCGTTATGTCTTCCCCAGAACTCACCATCAACTGCGCGATGTCTGCGCGCTCGACATCATTGCGAGCTCTCACCCCGCGCGCTCCGCGGTCTCTAGACCGAACCTTCAAAGTGCCCGGCGCTCCCCAAGACTACGGACGCCATATCTTCGCTGCCCCTGATCCTGGGCGAGCGTCGCGGAGTCGAGTAGGTGACCATTTCCCGGCTTGTGCTTTCTTGCCGTTCGATGGCGCGATCAGTCCTGCTTCGACGCGCCGAGCGTCTGCGGACCCATCGCCAACGGCGTTGATTCGCACTCGGTCTCGACCTTCCTCGGTCTCGACCTTCCTCGGTCAAGGACGCAATGAACTCAAACTTATGAGGCATGCCCAAAAGCCTCATCGATCGCACCGACCGTGCCGACGATGACGGGCAACGTTCGAGGCGTGGAGATGTACCCGGCAGTCGTCTTCGCGTCAGCATGACCAGCCTGCGCTTGACTGTGACCGCGCCCGGCAGCCTCGTCCACCGCGGTCAAGACCGTGCGCCGCAGCGTGTGAAAAGTAAAGTCGTGCAGGTCGATTCCGGCCGCTTCGAGAGCTTCGCTGTGTTCGCGCTTCAGCGAAGCGAGGCGCGCACGTATGTAAGTCGGAGACTGCATCCCGCCGCGCAAGCCCTGCAGAAGTGGGGCATCCGGGCCGCTCCGTGTAGCGATGGATCGGCATTCTTCGATAACCTCGCGCGCCCACGACGGTAGCTCTAGTATCCGCACCTGCTCGTCCCTTTTCAGCTCATTTGCCCGGAAGGTCTTCCCCGCAACGGTGATGATCGTGCCAGTGACCGATACCCGCAAAGAAGGGCCTTGACCCCGGATCG
>NZ_JAODOR010000023.1 GCF_025398275.1 Microbacterium memoriense
GCCGGTGTCGGTGCGGTCGGGGCTTGACCCCTGATCTTGGACACGCTGATTCCAGCACGATGCTGGGGAAGCGAGAATCTGAGGGATGGCAAGGAAGAACTACACGGACGAGTTCCGGCAGCGTGCGGTGGATTTGTACGAGTCCACGCCGGGCGCGACGCTGAAAGCGATCGCGGCCGATTTGGGGATCTCCCGTGGTGCGCTGCGGGAGTGGGTCGAGAAGCACGGCTCGGGGATCACGACCACCGGCACAGCGTCGACGCCCGCGCCGGCGCGGGTGGAGTCACAGGCGGCGAAGGTCCTCCGGCTGGAGGCCGAGAACGCGAGGCTGGAAGCGGAGAAGCTGAAGCTTCAGACGGAGCGGGACATCCTTCGTCAGGCGGCGAAGTATTTCGCCGGGGAGACGAACTGGTGAACCGCTTCCAGTTCGTTGAGGATCACAAGTACGCCTGCGGCGTGAAGCGGTTGTGTGAGGTCATTCAGATCGCGAGGTCGTCGTTCTACGCCTGGCTGGCGGCGGCCCCGGGACGGGCCGCGAGGGCCGCCGCAGACGCCGCGCTGGCGGCGCGAATCCGTGTGCTGCAGGAACCCGCGCAGGGTGGCGATCGCGCCTATGGGGCGCCGCGGATCACCGCCGACCTCAACGACGGCGTCGCGGCGGCCGGGCGGGTGAATCACAAGCGGGTCGCCCGGGTGATGCGGGAACACCAGCTCGCGGGGATCCGGCTGCGTCGACGGGTGAGGACCACGATCCCGGACCAGTCCGGACGCCGCTTCCCCGACCTGATCGAGCGGGACTTCTCCATTGGTGAGCCGAACCGCCGATACGTGGGCGATATCACCTACCTCCCGATCGCGGACGGGTCGAACCTGTATCTCGCGACCTGCATCGACCTCGGGTCACGGAAGCTCGCGGGTTGGCAGGTCGCCGACCACATGCGCGTAGGGCTCGTCGAAGACGCCCTGCGCGCTGCGGCCCGTGACCGCGGGACGCTGGCCGGCGCGATCTTCCACAGCGACCACGGCAGCGTCTACGCCTCGAAGGCCTACGCAGCCCTCTGCGAGCAGCTCAACATCGTCCAGTCCATGGGCGCAGTGGGCACGAGCGCCGACAACTCACTCGCGGAGAGCTTCAACGCCACACTCAAGCGGGAGCTCCTCGAAGGGCAGGCGGCGTTCCCGGACCCGGCCACCGCCTACCGGGCCGTGTTCCGATGGGCGAACCGCTACAACACCCGCAGGCGCCACTCCGCGATCGGCCAGATCACCCCGAACAACTACGAGACCGCCTACGCGGAGACCACGTCCGCTACCCTCGCGGAAGCGGCATAACCGAACCGACACCGTGTCCACGATCGAGGGTCAAGGCCCCTGAGCACGTCGTGGTGCTCGTGTCGCAACCGGTCAGCCGTGGCATCCCAGTCGGTGATACGGGCGACGCCGGCACGGATATAACTGTCGATCGTCGGGCGGAGGCCCGCCATGGTCGCCGCCACGACGACGTTGCCTGCAGCATCCGTCAGACGCAAGTGGAACTGCGCATCCAGGGCGAGG
>NZ_JAODOR010000024.1 GCF_025398275.1 Microbacterium memoriense
GATCCGGGGTCAAGGCCCAGCTTCTATTCGCTACTGCACGCGCAGGTTGTGATCGGCGACTGGAAGGACGAGTACAACCACCACCGCCGGCACTCCTCGCTCGGCTACCTACCCCCAGCTGAGTACGCTCGACAGTGCACCCATCAAATGGAAACCGACGACTCACAGAACGTCCGGACCGAATGAAGGGGGCGGCTCACAGGACTGGCGGTCCCAGCTCGCCGCCGCCGCATACACGCACGCGACACGGAACGGCCCGCTCACTGTCGTGCTCTACGACTGCACCACGCTCTATTTCGAAGCCGAACGCGAGGACCGCCTCCGGCGGGTCGGGATGAGCAAGGAACGCCGCGTCGACCCGCAGATCCTCGTCGGTCTGCTTGTCGATCAGGGCGGGTTCCCCCTCGAGGTCCACGAGTTCGCTGGGAACAGGGGTGAGACGCTCACCCTGCTGCCCGTCCTCGACGCGTTCCGGGAACGGCACCAGGCGACCGAGATTGTGGTGGTCGCCGACGCGGGCATGCTGTCGGCTTCGAACCTGAACAAGCTCGAAGACGCCGGGTTCTCTTTCATCGTCGGCTCCCGCACCTCCAGCACGCCCTACGACTTGGCCGAGCACTACGCGACGGTGGGAACATCGTGATCGACGGGGAGACGATCGAGACCACCCGCACCATGGGTGCCGGGGCGGCGGCGCGTCAGCGGCGGGTGGTGTGGCAGTACTCCCACAAACGCAAGATCCGCGACAACATCACGTTGAACAAGCAGATCGAACGCGCCGAGCAGATCGCCGCGGGCACGAGACCGCGAAGAAGGACCGGTTCGTCACGCTCGGCGAGAGGCCAGGAGTGAACTGGGCGCGGGTCGAGAAGGCGCGTGAGTACATCGGGCTGAAGGGCTACGTCACCAACCTGCCCACCATCACGGCCTCTGCAGCGGAGGTGGTCGCCGCATATCACGACCTGTTCGAGGTCGAGGCGACGTTCCGGATGGCGAAGACCGACCTGCGCGCGAGGCCGATGTTCGCGTCGACCGAGGACTCGATCCACGCGCACCTCACCGTCGTGTTCGCCGCCCTCGCGATCAGCCGGCACCTCCACAAGACCACCGGCGTGAGCATCCGCCGCGTCATCCGCGCACTGCGACCCCTGCGGGACGTGACGATCGGCATCGACGGGCACGAACTCACCGCGCCCACGCCCCCGACCGGCGAAGCCGCCGAGATCCTCGCCACCCTCTACCCGTGAGCGTTACGCACCAAAGTGACACGATCCAGGTCAAAGTAGTCAATTCCCCATAGCGGAGTGTGAACCTCACCACACTATCTCGTTCGCGTACGAGCACTCCGCAAGAGCCCGTCCGCCTGTGAGTATCCATCACAGCTGACGACTCCCGGCGCGAACATGTAGATCCGCCCGGAGACTTTGATGGTGACTCTCCATCGTAACCGCGTCCTCATTCCCCCTGGACTGCTGGCATCGACCTCTCGGCGAGGCGCAAACTCAACTTACGCGCGCCGAGGGCACCCCTGCCGGTCACCACCCAGATACTCTGAGCTGCGCACAACACGAATAGCGGAACATACAGGTAGACATAACGAGAACGTGCTTCAAAGAACGCGAGGAACACGATCAAAAGCAGAATGGCAATTCTGCTTGCCGTGATTTCCGCAGTATGCAGGGCCCGCCTCGAGCAGAAGAGCGGCAGCGCGATACAAGCAAGCGTCAGAAGCCATGCAGACTGCCACAGCGGAGCAAGGACCGCGCGATTGCTACCGTATAGGTCGTAGTAACTCTGGATCAATGAGCTGGTGTCATCGCTGTTCTCAAATGCATAGTCCATCTGAGCGCCTTCTTTCCATTGGAAGAAGCTTCCATCGCCAAGCGTCCAGGTGACCTTCTGAATCAAGAATCGCACGTAACCATCGAAACCCATATCCTTGACGCGGCTGATGTAGAGATCGATGCCATACTTCAGTCGCTCATCAGGGGGTGTCGAGACCATCGCATTAACATCATCCGCACTGTAAGAGCCGAGTCCTTGTGCGCCCATTGCCAGGAAGTGACTGAATGGAATCGCCTCTGACTCCGCCGAGTTTGGGAGAGCAACTGCGCGATTAGAAAACGCGGGCACGGCGACAAGATAGAATATGCACAGAAAAAATGCAGACGCAGCTATCCACGCAACTGCTAGCGCCTTGCCTTTCTTTCTTCTGAATCGAATGATCAACTCGACGACAACTACTGCAGCAAATACTGCGCCGACGGTCGGCTTTACGGACATACCAATACCGACGACACATCCTATTAGAACCCAGCTAGCCAACGCCATATAGCCGCGATGACGCCTGGCCATTAGCCAGATCGCAAACACGGCGACAGGAAAGGGGGCGGCAAGCGCGTCCGAATACGGAACACTAACCACCGGCGAGACTATAATGAACACCGTAAGCGGGGCGAGCAGTAAGAGCACAAGCCTGCTCCGGCCGATTTTCCACGCCGCAATAACTGTAAAGCTGAACGCAATGACGAGGGCGACAGCATTTACACTCATGGCGACGAGAAGTCGACCATACTCAGATCCACCATGGAGCGAATCCGTCAATCTGAAGATCGCGCTGTAGAACGCGAGCATAGGGACGTTATTGGGGTACATGGGAAAGTACCGCGCCCCTTCCTCGCTCCCCATCGCACTTGCACCGTCAGCGATATAGCCGCTTACGCGGAAGATTGCGCCGGCATCGAATCCTGGATATCGAAGCGCAGCAAAGCCAATGCGCCACACCACCATTAGCGCAATCAGCGATCCGCCGAAGAGCGCGAGAAGCCTCCCAGCCTTGGGAAGTCTGTCGAGTGCGGCGCCTCCACGTCTCGCCGCGTCGGCGAAGAGCGGCGCGGCGACCAGCGCAACTAGAATGATAACGCCAAGAGGAATCGCCCATGAGTGATCGTCGTCCCACTCACCTTCCACCACAGACATCACTGCAGAAATACCAGCAATGACGGCTAGGAGAAGTGCGATGAATCGAAATGCAACTGGAGCGGATGAGAAGTACTTCGCAACCGATCGCGCGTATGGTCCGAGTGGTGCATACGCTGAACGTAGGTAGCTTCGAAGCGCGATACTGCGGCGTTGCTCGTCAGGCACAAATACGATGCGTCTATACCAAAGGTAGTTCCACCCAAGGGCAAGCGCCACCCCAAACAACTTCGGCGCGGTGACGTAGAGAAAGCCACCTTCACGAACAATGCCATCGAGGAATGCGGATCCGATCCATATGGCAGCAGGCTGGAGAAGCCAAAGGCCAATGACGTTTCCGATGACAAAAGTTACTATTCGCCTCCGAAAGGAGCCAGGGATGTCACCGAAGGTATAGCGCCCATTCAATAGGAAGCTAACAATTAGACCACTGGTGGTCGATATGAAATTGGCGGAGATGACTCCGAAGCCGAGGGCCGACAGTGTCACATACAGCGAAACGTCAATAGCCGTATTGATGACCCCGATTGTGGCAAACGTCAAGATCCGCCGCGATTCAGAAGGAGAAGTCTTCACCCCTGTGCAGAACTTTCTGGAATGACACTTGCATGGCGCGTGCCGTCATCGTTCACCGCGCGATATACCGATTGCAAGAGATATCGCGGTCGGCGCTGAACCTCCGTATAGATCCTACCGACATACGCTCCAACGATGCCCAGCATGACGAGCTGGATGCCTCCGAGGAAGAACATCCCTGTCGCTAGAAACGCCCAACCTTGGACGATGACCTCTGGAAAGAAAAGTCGCACGAATATCGCATAGAGACCTATCAATGCGCTCAATGCGGCAATGACGAAGCCGGTCCTAGAGATCAATCTCAGCGGCTTCGACGAAAAGCCCAGTACCCCATCACTTGCCAGGGAGATCATGCGACGCCAGGTGTATGCCGTCTCGCCCGTGACGCGTGCCGCGCGGTCGAACGGAACTGCTACCTGGTTGTAACCGAGCGAAGCGACTATGCCCCGAATGTATCTGTTCGCCTCCCGATATTCAGCGAGCGCGTCCACTACCCGCCTGCTCATCAGTCTGAAGTCGCCGGTGTCGGCAGGAATCTTGGTGTCCGACAGAACATCTAGGAGCCGGTAGTACCAATACGCAGTCAGCTTCTTTATCGCGGAATCTTGCCTTGAGCGACGCTGCGCGTATGCGACGTCCGCTCCGGCCTCCCATGCCTCGATCAGTTCGGGTATCACGGCGGGGGGATCCTGCAAGTCTGAGTCCATAACGATAACTGCATCGCCGACACATCTGTCGATTGCTGCTGTGATCGCGACCTGGTGCCCGTAGTTCCGAGAAAGATCGACCACCGTGACTCGGGAGTCCTCAGCTGCGATCCCCTTCAGCACCTCCAGTGATCGATCTCGACTGCCATCGTTGACATATATGAATTCGAATGCGTAATCGCGATCGATCTGCGATACGACTCGCATGAGCTCCATATGAAACGCTTCGATCCCAGCTTCTTCGTTGTATACGGGCATCGCAACACTCACAAGCGTCATCACGTGTGACGATGGCAATCCCTCATCCACCGGGCTATCCTCCAATTTCAACTCCCCCGACATACTGCGGCCTTCGCCAGCCGGAACCTCCTCGACGCCCAGCATCATGGGCCTCATAACTCGGTTCATGCTCATGGTATCCATTGTTGAGTTGCCTCTGTGCAAGTTGAACAGGACCTGCCTTGACGGCTGTTCGGACCTCAGGGG
Organism: Microbacterium memoriense; assembly: GCF_025398275.1. Classification (GTDB taxonomy): domain Bacteria; phylum Actinomycetota; class Actinomycetes; order Actinomycetales; family Microbacteriaceae; genus Microbacterium; species Microbacterium memoriense. Next base: position 4,749 of record NZ_JAODOR010000024.1, read on the forward strand.
GGCTGGTGGGCTGACCCCGTTTCGT
>NZ_JAODOR010000025.1 GCF_025398275.1 Microbacterium memoriense
GAAGTCCTGAGACATCACATCGGGAGCCTTGTCCGGTAGATGCCGGCTGGGCTGATTCTTGGTCAGCGTAGTACGCGTCCTCGACCTCGATGGGGGTGCGCATGTCGAGCTCGCCGTGGAGTCGCTGGTTGTTCCACCACCACACCCATTCGAGCGTCGCCAGCTCGACCTGCTCGACCGTCCGCCAGGGTCCGCGCTGCCGGATGAGCTCGGTCTTGTGGAGGTTGTTGACTGCCTCGGACATCGCGTTGATGCTCCTATATTTCGCAAGTCGTTCAGGCTGCCAGTTGGGGAGGATTGGCGTCGTGTCTGATGGCGCCGTCCAGTGGCGGTAGCAGGTGGTAGATCTCGCGGGCGAGGTATTGAAGCGCCCTGAGTTTGTTGGAGACTCCTGACCTTGGAAACGAGGATGGGGTTATGCCGAAAGAGCAGACATCAGGGAAGCCGACGACGCGTCGGTATTCGCCGGAGGAGAAGGCCGCAGCGGTCCGGATGGTGCGAACGTTGCGGGCTGAGCTCGGGACCGAGCATGGGACGGTCCATCGGGTCGCTGCGCAGCTCGGCTACGGCGTCGAGTCCGTCAGGATGTGGGTCAAGCAGGCCGACATCGACGACGGTCACGTCGCCGGGGTGAGCACCGCGGAAGCGCGTCGAGTGCGGGAGCTCGAGCAGGAGGTCCGGGAGTTGCGGCGGGCGAACGAGATCTTGAAGCGGGCCGCGTCTTTCTTCGGGGCGGAGCTCGACCGCCAACACCGGAAGTAGTCGCGTTCATCGACGCGAACAAGGACGACATCGTCGAAGGTCGCCCGCTTGGAGTCGAGCCCATCTGCAGCCTGTTGCAGGTGGCTCCGAGCACGTACTACGCGGCGAAAGACCGTGGGCCGTCGGCCCGGACGATCAGTGACGCGGTCCTCATCCCGGAGCTGGTGACGCTCTGGAACGCGAACTACTGCGTCTACGGTGTCCGCAAGCTCTGGAAGACCGCCCGCCGAGCAGGGATCGACATCGGCCGGGACCAGACCGGTCGGCTCATGCGCGTGGCCGGCATCGAGGGCGCAACCCGGAGCAAGCGAGTGAAGACGACCCGGCCTGATCCGACGTCGGCGCGGCACCCGGATCTCGTGAAGCGGGAGTTCACCGCGACCGCCCCGAACCGGCTCTGGGTCACCGACCTGACGTTCGTGCCGACGTGGGCGGGCGTCGCGTATGTCTGCTTCATCATCGACGCGTTCAGCCGGACGATCGTCGGGTGGCGCTGCGCGTCACACATGCGCACCGAAATGGTCCTCGACGCGATCGAGATGGCCCGCTGGTCGAGAGGTCATCACCACGAGGATCTGAGGTGTCACAGCGACGCAGGGTCTCAATTCACGTCGATTCGCTACGGAGAACGACTCGCGGAGATCGGCGCGACGCCGTCGATTGGGACCGTCGGCGACAGCTATGACTGCGAGCATCATGGTGTCGTTGTTGCATCGGTCTGACCCTTGTTATGACCGGTCCTGCGGGTGCCTTGGCGTTGACGTGTCGACCGGTGCAACAACGACGCCCGGACCGGCTGGCCGAGCGGGCAGTGACCTGATAGGAGCCTGACTCAACCAGGGTCTCATCGCAGTCCTGTCCGCCCGCCCGACCAGCTGGCAATGACCGAAGGATCTGAGAAGGAGACCCAACGCCCATGCCCAGCATGCAACTACGACACGACGATGTCATCGTCGGCGTCGACACTCACAAGGACGAGCACGTCGCCGTCCTGCTCGACGGATTCGGTGGCCGACTCACCGAACTGTTCATCCCTGCAACGATCGCAGGGTATGAGCAGCTGCTCGCTTTCTGCCATTCCTACGTCGGCCCCGACGGGCAGCTGGTGTCGTTCGGAGTCGAGGGAACAGGCTCCTACGGAGTCGGCCTCGCCCGGTTCCTCCGCCGCCACGCTCAGACAGTCCTCGAGGTTCATCGCCCGCCCCGGAAAGGGGAACGACGCATGTCTGGCAAGAGCGACACCATCGACGCTGAGCACGCCGCCCGCCAAGTGCTTTCCGGCATCACCATGGCTCAGCCGAAGACCGCGGACGGTGCGATAGAAGCACTCCGACTGATCAAGATCGCCCGAGATACCGCCGTGAAATCTCGAACCACGGCCATGATCACCCTCAAAGCGACGCTCGTCACGGCCAGCGACGAACTCCGCAGCGAGCTCGAACACCTCACCGACTTCAAGCTCGTTGCGGCGTGCGCCCAACTCCCCTCCGAGAACTCGCTGACCGATCCGAACACAGCCATGCGACACGTCCTCGGCTCACTCGCGCGACGCTGGTTCGATCTCCACGAAGAGATCAAGATTCACAGTCGGCATCTCAAGAAGCAGACCCGAGCTGCCGCGCCTCAGCTCGTCGAGGCTGTCGGGATCGGGCTCGATATCGCCGCGGAGATGCTCGTCACCGCCGGCGACAACAGCACTCGAATTCGCTCAGAAGCCGCGTTCGCGAAGATGTGTGGTGCCTGTCCGATTCCTGCCGGATCCGGCAAGACCAACGGCCGCCACCGCCTGAACCGGGGCGGCAACAGACAAGCCAACGCCGCGCTCTACCGCGCCGTCATCGTACGAATGCGATGGCATGAGCCGACGATCGCGTACGTCACCAGGCGCACCGCCGAGGGGCTCTCAAAACGAGAAATCATCCGCTGCCTGAAGCGATACCTCGCCCGCGAGATCTACCACCTGCTACCGCCACTGGACGGCGCCATCAGACACGACGCCAATCCTCCCCAACTGGCAGCCTGAACGACTTGCGAAATATAGGAGCATCAATGCCCTGGCCGAGACCGTCAACGGCTACTACAAGACCGAACTCGTCCGCGGACCCGCTCGCCCCGGACCCTGGAAGACGGTCGAGGACCTCGAGCTCGCGACCCTCGGATGGGTGCACTGGCACAACACTCAACGCCTCCACGGCTACCTCGGCGACATCCCACCCGCAGAGTTCGAGCAGAAGTTCTATGCTGACCAAACCACCGCCGATCAGCTGGTGGGAATCAAATAG
>NZ_JAODOR010000026.1 GCF_025398275.1 Microbacterium memoriense
GAACGCGGCCGTCTGGGGAACCCGACCGTCGCTCATCGTCGGAAAGGCGATGAGCTTGGCGGGGTCGGTCTCGTACTGCATCCATTGCGCTGTCACCGCATCGTGGGTGCTCATGAGCTTGGCCAGCGGGAGGGATGCCGGATCCCGCGTCGCCGCGGGCAGCGCGGCGCGGGCTGCGCTGACGTGGGCCCTCCGCGCGCGGACCGCCGCGGCTGCCGCGCGCGCCTCGCGTTGGGCGCGGTCGAGAGCGTGGCGTGCCGCGCCCACAGCGGCCGTGTCGGCGCGACCGGCGAAACGCTCGGCCTGAACCCGCGCGAGCTCGGCGCGCGTGACGCGGACGTCCATCCGGGTGCTCGTCGCATGCAGGCGTTCGCGGCGGAGGTCCTCACGCGCAGCGTCGTACTCGAGCTTGCGGGCGCGCACCGTTCGTTGCTGGCGCAGGGTGAGGAAGCCGACGGTGCCGGCCCCGATCACTGTCGGCCCCATCCACCAGAACTCGGCGACAGTTGCCCAAAGCGGATCCACAGCGTCATGCTAGTCGCCACCGCTGAGAAGCGTCCCCGAGCTCGTCGCGTCTCAGCCAAAGAGGAGAGCGAGGACGGTCGCACCGCCACCGACGAGGATGAGCGAGACGATCACCACCCACGCGATGATGCGTGTGCGGCGCGTGCGCGCCTCGTTCATGCCGGCGTACTCGTCCTGATCGGTCATGGCGTTCAGCCTACGGGTTCGGTGACAGTGGCGCCGAACACGCCGGGCAGCGTCGCCTGCGAGCTGCCGCGGAGCTCCGACACGGTCAACGTGAAGACATCCTGCACCTCGAGGGCCGCTTCGTCGCCGTCCGCGGCCGGGTCGGTCACGCCGATGCGCAGCACCGGGTAGCCGCGGCCTTCGCAGAGCCCGCGGAACTTGACGTCTTCCTCGCGCGGCACCGAGACGATCACTCGTCCGGTGGATTCGCTGAAGAGCGCGGTCGCGGCATCCACCCCGTCCCGCTCCATGATCTCGCGCAGCCAGACGCGTGCGCCGACGCCGAAACGCATGACGCCCTCGGCGAGGGCCTGGCCCAGGCCGCCTTCGGAGAGATCGTGTGCGGACGAGACGAGCTCCTGCTGCGACGCGGCGTGGATGAGCTCGGCCAGCCGCTTCTCCTGGCCGAGATCGACAGCCGGCGGACGACCGCCGAGGTGGCCGTGGATCGTGCCGGCCCACGCCGATCCGCTGAGCTCGGTGGAGGTGACGCCGAGCAGGTAGATGTTCTCGCCGGCATCCTGCCAGCCCGACGGGATGCGGCGGGCGACGTCGTCGATGATCCCGAGTACGCCGACGACCGGCGTCGGGAAGATCGGGGTGTCGCCGGTCTGGTTGTAGAAGCTCACATTGCCACCGGTGACCGGGACGCCGAGCTCGAGGCACGCGTCGGCGAGACCGTCGACGGCCTGGCCGAACTGCCACATGACCTCGGGGTTTTCCGGGCTGCCGAAGTTGAGGCAGTCGGTCACGGCGGTGGGAACCGCGCCCGTGACGGCGACGTTGCGATAGGCCTCGGCGAGGGCCAGCTGCGCGCCGGCGTACGGGTCGAGCTGGCAGAAACGTCCGTTGCAGTCCGTCGCGATCGCGAAGCCCAGGCCGCTTTCCTCGTCGACGCGGATCATGCCGGCATCGTCGGGGAAGCTGAGGGCCGTGTTGCCCATGACGTAGTAGTCGTATTGGTTGGTGATCCAGGAGGTGTCGGCGAGGTTCGGGCTGGCCACGAGCTGGAGGAACTGGCGGCGCAGTGTGTCGGGGTCATCCGTCCGGGGCAGGGCGGATGCCGAGTCCTCGCGGAGCGCATCGATCCAGGTCGGGTAGGCGACCGGGCGTTCGTACACCGGCCCGTCGACGGCGACGGTGGAGGGGTCGACGTCGACGATCTGCTCGCCGTGCCAGAAGATCTGCAGGCGGCCGTCGCCGGTCACTTCGCCCAGAACGCTGGTCTCGACGTCCCACTTGCCGACGACCGCGAGGAACGCCTCGAGCTTCTCGGGCGCCACGATCGCCATCATGCGCTCCTGGCTTTCGCTCATCAGGATCTCTTCGGGCGTCAGCGTCGGGTCGCGGAGAAGCACGTTCTCGAGGTCGACGCGCATGCCGCTGCCGCCGTTGGCGGCCAGCTCGCTCGTCGCGCACGAGATGCCCGCGGCACCGAGGTCTTGGATGGCTTCGACGAGCTCACCCTGGTACAGCTCGAGGCAGCATTCGATGAGCACCTTTTCGGCAAACGGGTCGCCGACCTGCACGGCGGGACGCTTGGTCGGACCGCCGTCGGCGAAGGTGTCGGACGCGAGGATCGACGCACCGCCGATGCCGTCACCACCCGTGCGTGCACCGAAGAGCACGACCTTGTTGCCGGCGCCGGTGGCGTTGGCGAGTTTGATGTCTTCGTGCCGCATGACGCCGACCGCGAGCGCGTTGACGAGCGGGTTGCCCTGGTAGACGGCGTCGAAGACGGTTTCGCCGCCGATGTTGGGCAGGCCCAGGCAGTTGCCGTAGAAGCTGATGCCGCTCGTCACGCCGTGCACGACCCGGGCCGTGTCGGGGTGGTCGATCGCGCCGAAGCGCAGCTGGTCCATGATCGCGACCGGACGGGCACCCATCGAGATGATGTCGCGGACGATGCCGCCGACGCCGGTCGCGGCGCCCTGGAACGGCTCGATGTAGCTCGGGTGGTTGTGCGACTCGACCTTGAAGGTCACCGCCCAGCCCTCGCCGACGTCGACGACACCGGCGTTCTGGCCCATGCCGACCATGAGTCGGGTCTTCATCTCGTCGGTGACCTTCTCGCCGAAGCGGCGGAGGTAGATCTTCGACGACTTGTACGAGCAGTGCTCGCTCCACATGACGGAGTACATCGCGAGCTCACCGGAGGTGGGGCGGCGGCCGAGGATCGTCTTGATCTGCGCGTACTCGTCGCTCTTCAGGCCGAGCGCACCGTAGGGCTGCTCTTTCTCCGGAGTGGCGACGGCGTTCTCGACGGTGTCGGCGACGGGGATGGTGGGGGTGCTCACGCGGCGGGGCTCCAGACTCACAGGACCCTTTCGCCGACGCGAAAGGTGACTTCCTTGAATGCCTTCATTCTAGGCGGGCCGCCCGCGCGGCGCCGAGCGCGCTGGTTCTTGCCGAGTGCGCTGGTTGAGACGCGCGGATATCCGGCGCACTCGGTCTTATCCGGCGCACTCGGCGAGGGAGGGGAGGAGGGGAGGTCGGTCAGTCGACGACGCCGATGCCCGTCGCCTTGTGGCTCGCGGTGTCGGGCTCGCCGTCCGGAGCCTTCGGCTCTTCACCGGGAGGGGTCTCCGTGCTGGGTTCCTCCAGCTGAGTGGTCGTCGGCATCCCATCGCTGTCGGTCGTCTGCTCGTCGGTGGGAGCCTGCGGCGGCTCGGGCGGTTGCGGCACCTGCGGGGGCTGGGGAGGGGATTGCGGGTCGGACATGGCGACTCCTTCCGTCGGGAATCCAGCATCCATCGCTCGCCGCCTGCTCGTGAACCCGGTTGACACGGCCGTCGCGTCGTGATCCGGGCGTAGCCTCGGAGGATGGATCGGTCGGTGCTCGAGGAGCGGATGCGGGAGCTCGATGCCGTACTCGAGCGTCTTCGCCGCGACGATGACAGCATCCGAGCCGACCGCGCCGATGCCACGGCCGATGACGAGCACGACCCCGAGGGCTCGACGCTGTCGGGCGAATGGCAGCGGATCGATGCGCTGCGCCGGGCGACGCAGGCCGAGCGTGCCGCCCTGGAGGCTGCGCTGGTGCGGATGGATGCCGGGACCTACGGTGTCTGTGCGCGCTGCGGGCGGGCGATTCCGGCCGAGCGGCTGGAGATTCGCCCGGGCGCACTCACCTGCGTGGCCTGCGCCGACTGAGCAGGCGTCCCGCGGCATCCTTCATCCGGC
>NZ_JAODOR010000003.1 GCF_025398275.1 Microbacterium memoriense
AGATCAGGGGTCAAGCCCCTCTTTGTGACAGAGGCTGGCAGCGCCGCCACCACCCTCGCCATCGTGCACGCATGGCAACTGCCACTCCCACGCGTCGAGGGGGCAGTTGCACTATTGGCGTCACCGATCCACGTGAAGGCCCAGCATCAGAAGATCCTCCGTGAGGCCGCCCTCGCAGTGACCGCTGCTAACCCGGAGCTTCCGGTCGAACAGATACTTGTCCGTGAGAATCCCGCAGCTGCGCTGCTCCACCGGGCAAGCGGTGCCGCGCTCGTTGTCATCGGCACCCACCAGCGAGCAGTGATTGCTCGAACCTTCATCGGGTCGGTGGGGCAGATCCTACTTTCGCAGTGCCCGGTCCCCGTGTATCCTCGCACCGTCATCACCCGACCATGGGAATCGTCATCATGCAGAAGACCTCGCTCATCGCCCTCGCACGGCACGAACTCGGGCAGGCGAAAGAGGCTTCCAGCGGCAGGAGCGCGAAGACCGTTTTCGGAGGCCACGAGCACCGACTCCGTCAGACGCTTATCGCGCTCCGCGCCGGGGAAGGGTTGGCCGAACACCAAAACCCCGGCGAGGCAACACTGCAGGTACTCGACGGCCGCGTGCTCCTCAGATCCGGCGACGTATCGTGGAATGGGTCTCCCGGCGACCTCTTGACCGTCCCGGACGGACTCCACTCGCTCGACGCTGTCGAAGACTCCGTGATCCTTCTCACGGTCGTCAAGACGGACTGAACCTCAGGCGGAGGGTTCCACAGGGCCGTGTGTTTGAGTTCAGCTCCGTAGACCGCGGCTTGAGTTCGCCGTTCCATGCCCAGCTTGGCCAGCAGCCCGCTCACATAGTTCTTGACTGTCTTCTCAGCAAGACCGAGTCTTGCGCCGATCTCACGGTTCGTGAGGCCCCCAGTGATCAGGTCGAGGACCTGACTCTCGCGCATCGTGAGGTCGGGAACCGCAGTCGCGTGCGCCTCTTGCAGGCTCGGGCGAAGCGCGCTCGCTCCCCGACGGAGCACATCCGTCGACTGAATTGTGCTCCCCGCCGCCGCTCTGCGGATCGCGTAGATGAGTGCGCCGCTGCGGATGTCTTTGAGCCGCACCCAGACGAACCACGTCGGCGTCTCCCGTCGTGTCCGTAACCGCGAGGAGCGCGAGATGCCGCGAGTCCGCCGGCAGCGTATCGATCTCGTCTCGGTAGAGACCCTGGAGGAGCTCACCAGGAGGGAGCGGCTCCAGAGAGAGCGCGCGCCGGGCCAGGCGTTCCAAGTCGGCGTGATTGGCGAGTTCAGCAATGGCGAGCGGGTGGCCCCCCAGCTGCTCGACAACTTTCACGGCCAGGTGAGGGCCGAGCCGGTGGACTCGCTGTGCGTTGAGCAGCTCGATGGCGGAGAGCGTGTCGAGTCCACCTATCTGGACGACCTCGAGGCCGGCCAGAGCAACGAGTGCAGCCGGCTCCGGCCTCGTCAAGCAAGTACGCATCATCGACAACGCACACCACGGGCTCGTCGGTAGCGCCCAATAGTGAGAGGAGCGCCAAACCGACCTGATATTGGTCGGGAGGCAGACCCACCGACCGACCGGTTGCCACGCTGAGCTCTCGCCAGTCCTTCCGGGAGCGACGCAATCTGATCGTGGAGATCCAACACCAGACGATCAATACCGGCGTAGGGCAGGTCAGCCTCGGCTGCAAACCCGTCCACACGAAGCGTCCGAAGTCGGAACGGCCATTCGTTGTCGAGAAAGTCGCCGATCAGGGCGGTTTTCCCGATTCCCGGATCACCCACGAGCACCAGGACCGTCGCCTGGTGATTTTGGGCAGACGCCAGAGCCGCGCCTAATCGGTTGCGTTCGTCGGCGCGGCCAACGATGGGAGCGTTCCCGTGATCAATAGCCGCAGACTACACACCCGCAGGTGGACTGCGCACTGTTTAGCCAGCCGAACTGGTTGCGCTGACCTGCACCCGGCGGGCGACCGTCGCTGGCCCGGTACGATCGGAGCATTCGAGCCGTCCGGTTTCCTGTCATCACAAGGGAACGCGACGGTTCTCGTGTTCTTGTCACACTCCCGTGAAAGGCAGCCCGCTCCGCCGTGTACTCCCTCCTCCTCGCGATCATCTACATCGCCTTCATCAGCCTCGGTCTGCCCGATTCGCTCATCGGGGCCGGATGGCCGGTGATGCATCAGGACCTCGGCGTTCCCATCGCCTTCGCGGGGATCATCACGATGATCATCGCGGGCGGCACGATTGTCTCCAGTCTCGCCTCGGAGCGGGTCACGCGCCGGTTCGGCGTCGGCGTCGTCACGGCCGTCAGCGTCGGCCTGACGGCGGCCGCGCTGTTCGGCTTCTCGACCTCCGGCTCGTTCTGGATGCTGTGCCTGTGGGCGATCCCGTATGGTCTCGGTGCGGGCGCGGTCGACGCGGCCCTGAACAACTACGTCGCCGTGCACTACGCCGCCCGGCACATGAACTGGTTGCACGGATGCTGGGGCCTCGGCGCGTCGATCAGCCCGTTCATCATGAGCTACACCCTCACCTCCGGCTGGGGATGGTCCAGCGCCTACCTGATCGTCGGTATCCTCCAAGCGGTACTCACCTTCGCGTTGCTCATCAGCATCCCGCTGTGGGGCAAGGTCAATCCCGTCTCCCCGAACGCAGATGCGCACGAAGAAAGCGACGATCCCGCCGGACGCACGCACGTTCCGCTCGCGCAGGCGATCCGGATCCCCGGCGTCCTGCTGATCCTCACGGCCTTTTTCGCGTACTGCGCGCTGGAGAGCACCGCGATCCTCTGGGCGCCCAGCTATCTCGTTACCGAACGCGGCGTCGCCCCCGCGACCGCGGCGGCTTTCGCATCGCTCTTCCTGCTCGGCATCACCGCAGGACGCTTTCTCGCGGGCTTCTTCGCCGACCGCATCGGGGATCAGCAGTTGATCCGCGGCGGATTCGTGACGGTCGCTCTCGGCGCCGTGTTGCTGGCGCTCCCGCTCGAGACCACCGTGGTCGCGCTCGCAGGACTGGTCATCCTCGGGCTCGGATGCGCGCCGATCTATCCCGCGATCATCCACTCCACCCCCGTGAACTTCGGGCGTCGCAATTCTCAGGCCATCATCGGCATCCAGATGGCCGCGGCGTACACCGGCTCGACGTTCGCCCCGCCCCTGTTCGGCGCGATCTCGGCGTGGACGGGCATGTGGATCTTGCCGCTTTTCCTCGCCGTGCTCGTGGCGCTCGGCCTCGTCATGTCCGAGCGCCTCAACGCACGGGTGCGGCGCCGCGTGGTGGTTCGCTAGGCAGGAGCCAGGTCCGGGCTCTTCGGACCGTGCTCCTTCGGTCTCCAGCCGTCAGGCCCAGATGTCTTCGATCGGAAGGTCCTGCCCCAGCACGTTCTGCGCGGCGCGGTGTCCGGAGAGCATCGCGCCCGGGACCGTCGCCGGGTCATCGCTCCAGGTGGCTTCGCCGGCGAGGTGCAGCACCCCGCCGATCGGCACAGCGAGCTGGTCGTGCTCTTCGGGGAGGGAGCCGATCGCCATGTAGGCGTACGCGCCGTGGGAGAACGGGTCATCCTGCCAGGCGGTCATCTTCACGCCGGTCGGATCCGGTACGCCCTCGCCGTAGAGGCGACGCAGCTGGGTCATCACGTCGTCGACGATGTCCCCGGCATCCCACCCTCGCGTCTGCACGGCAGCCGGGCCGGCGGCGAAGGTGAGCAGGGTGGGCGTGCCGTGGAGGGTCGACAGGTCGTACCAGGAGTGCCACCAGCGGCCCTCCGGCCCCTGTTGGCGGATCGCGTAGACGTCCTCGTCCCAGAACTTCTCCGGGAACGTCAGGAAGATCTTCTCGAACGCGTTCATCTTCAGGCGGCTCAGCGGATCGGCGTGCGTCTCGGGGAGTGGGGGGTCGATCGTGAACGCACCCGAGGTGAGTACCCCGATCGGCACCGTGACGATGGCGCTCGCCGCCCGAAACTCCTCGCCGTGCGCGGTGCGGACGTCGACACCGTCGGCAGACCAGGTGACCGTGTCGACGACCTGGTGCAGGCGGATGTCGAGCCCCTCGGCGATATGCGCCGCCAGCTGGTCGTAACCGTCAGGGAAGACGACCTCGTCACCGTTGACGGTGTCGTCGTCGAGCCCGTGCGCGCCCATCTCTTCGATCCACACGCCGTACTGCTCTTCGGCGCGATGCTCGACGTACTCGCGCACCCGCTGCGCGCGCTCGGCGCTCCAGCCCTGACGGGCGAGCGCGACCTCGGTGACGTCGCGATACGAATCCCCTGGGGCGGATGCCGCGATCACCTCGACGAGTTCCGCGTTCACCGCGTGGATGTCGGCGACGTAGGCGGCGGCTTCGTTATCGGTCAGCCTGATGCCGGCGGGGGAGTAGTGCGCGATCGGGCGACTGTCGGGCTGGTAGCCGCCGACGGTGAACTCCACCATCCGCATGCCGAACGCGGTCGCTGCCTCTGCCACCGGGCTGTCATCGATGCCGTGGATCCATGAGGCGCCGCGGTCGGTGGGATCGCCGTCCGTCCGATCGGTCCACGTGCGTCCGCCGATCCGGTCGCGCGCTTCGAGGACGACGACGCGCTGGCCCGCGCGGTGGAGGAGCTTCGCGGCCGTAACCCCCGAAACGCCCGCGCCGATGATGACCGTGTCGAACTCCGCCATGGCGTTCTCCTTCCCCTGACCTGACGCTAGCGGGAGAGCGGGCGGAACACACGAACATGACCGGGACGTACGCTGGGCGTGTGGAGGAGAGTCGCGGTCGCATCATGACGGGGCTCATCCGCATCGCCCCGCACCGCGGTGATCATCGGGTCGCGCTTCGTGCGGCGATCTCGCTCGCGGTGCCTCGCGCGCTGAATCGTCAGGCGCCGACCTTGTCGAGCCAGGCCATGAGCGAGGTCAGCGTCAGGTAGGCGATCGTGCCATGTGTGGCGCCGCCGATCTCGTGCAGCGTGACGTTTATGCCCTGCGCAGCCTCGTGCGCGGCGAACGTCTTCGTCGCGGCGGGCAGGACGAGTTCGTCGTCGAGGCCTTGCGCGATGAAGAGGGGGGCGTCGAACGTGGCGCCGCCCGCGGAGTTCTCGGTGAGAAGGGTCTCCCAGGGCTCGACCGTCGTCGGATCGACCGTGACGAAGTTGCCGACGACGGGGTCCGCGATGCGGTGCAGTTCCTCGATGTTGGTGAGCAGGCACAGGCGGTTCACCTCCGGGAGGATCGCCTGCGCCTCGGGGGTCAGGATCGCATCGAGCGTCGCGCCGCGATCGGCGTAGACCTGCGAGAACGCGGTGAACGCGTACGAGCCGATCGTCACCCCTGACACATCCGTGAGATGGTCACCCATCAGCGCGGTGAGATCGGCAGCGGGTGCTGCGGCCGCCACGGCTTTCACGGTCAGCTCGGGTGCATAGGTCGGCGCGAGCTGCGCGGCGAACAAGGCCGCCTGCCCGCCCTGCGAGTGGCCCCACATCACGACGTCGGTTCCGGCGCCGCTCGCCGTCAGCGATTCCGCGGCGCGGACGGCATCCAACATCGCGTTGCCGGCGGTCTCACCGACGAGGTACGAGTCCGGGCCGTCGGTGCCCATGCCGACATAGTCGGTGGCGGCGACGACGTATCCCCGATCGAGCATGAACCGGAGCCCCTCGATGCCGCTGAACGGGTCGAACGAGCGCGAGGGGGCGCAGTCCGCGGCGGTGCCGGTCGTCGGATGCCCCCACGCGAGCACGGTCCGCGGCCTCGTGGGGGGCTCGAGCGGCGCGACGACGATGCCGGTCGACACGACGGTGGCCCCGGTCGTGTCGGTCGTGCGATACATGATGCGCCACGCGCGGGCATCGAAGGGGACGCCGATGAGCTCTTCACTGCGGATCATGCTGCCCGAGGCGCCGTCGGTCGCGCTCGCCGGCTGCGCGTAGAACGCGGCCAGGTTGCTGCGCTCGATCGCGTCGCCGACGAGTCGGAATTCGAACGCGGCGACGAGGCACCCGACGACCGCGAGCGTGAGTGCCAGGAACCGGACGAAGGGGGAGAGGAGTCGCGGCGGGGCGGTGTGTGCGCCGACATCCTTCGTCATGGACACATCATGTCGCACGTGGGGCGCGGCGCACTCCTTCAGAGAGGCGGAAGCATTGGATCTCCGCGGGACTTGTGTGGTCAGACCACAAGGTGCATACTGGGGAAAGAAGGCCGAGAGACACGATCTCGACCCGGTCAGCAATGGTGCGGATGTTGCCATCCGTGCCGGGTGAGGAGAACCCGTCATGTCCATCTCGATCGATGCTCTGGTCGATAACGCGCAGGTCGCGCTCGCAGAGTATGCAACCTTCACGCAGGAGCAGGTCGACCACATCGTGCGCAAAGCATCGGTGGCCGCCCTCCATCACCACGGCGACCTCGCCGTCATGGCCGTCGAAGAGACCGGCCGAGGCCTGTTCGAAGACAAGGCCGTCAAGAACATGTTCGCGTGCGAGCACGTGACCAACTCGATCATCAAGCAGAAGACGGTCGGCGTCATCTCGCACGACGCGCTGACCGGCATCACCGAGATCGCCGATCCCGTGGGCGTCATCTGCGCGCTCACCCCGGTGACGAACCCCACCTCGACCGCGATCTTCAAGTCGCTCATCGCGCTGAAGACCCGCAACCCCATCGTCTTCGGGTTCCACCCGTCGGCACAGAACTGTTCCGCCGCCGCGGCGAAGATCGTCCGCGATGCGGCCGTCGCTGCCGGCGCACCGGAGAACTGCATCCAGTGGATCACCGAGCCCTCCATGGAGGCCTCGGGTGAGCTCATGAACCACCCCGGTGTCGCACTCATCCTCGCGACCGGTGGCAACGCGATGGTGCGCGCTGCGTACTCGTGCGGCAAGCCGGCCCTCGGCGTGGGCGCGGGCAACGTCCCCGCTTTCATCGAGCGGACCGCCAACGTCGGCCGCGCCGTCAACGACATCGTGCTGTCGAAGTCGTTTGACATGGGCATGGTGTGTGCATCGGAGCAGGCCGTCATCCTCGACGCGCCGATCGCCGACGAAGCGCTCGCCGAGTTCGACCGTCTGCACGCCTACCGCGCCACGGCAGACGAGAAACGGATGCTGGAGGAGTTCATCTTCGGTGTCACCGCCGGCAGTGAGAACTGCGCCGGCGCGAAGCTCAACCCCACGGTCGTCGGCCAGTCGCCGCAGTGGATCGCCGAGCATGCCGGATTCTCGGTTCCCGAGGACACCTCGATCATCCTCGCGGATGTCTCGGGTGTCGGTCCGCACGAGCCGCTCACCCGCGAAAAGCTCGCTCCGGTGCTCGCCGTGCTCCGTGCGGCAACACCCGCGGAGGGCATCGATCTCGCGCGTCAGATGGTCGACTTCGACGGTCTCGGTCACTCGGGTGCGATCCACTCGAACGACCAGCAGGTCATCGCCGATTTCGCGGCGGTCGTCAAGGCCGTCCGCATCATCGAGAACAGCCCGTCGGCGCTCGGGGGCATCGGCGACATCTACAACGCCTTCATGCCCAGCCTCACGCTCGGCTGCGGCTCGTACGGTCACAACTCGGTCTCCAACAACGTCTCGGCGGTGAACCTTTTGAACGTGAAGCGCGTCGGACGGCGCAACAACAACCTGCAGTGGTTCAAGATCCCGGCCAAGACCTACTTCGAGCCGAACTCGATCAAGTACCTCGCCGACATGCGCGGGCTCGAGCGTGTGACGATCGTCACCGACCAGACCATGACTCAGCTCGGCTATGTCGACAAGATCATCGATGTCCTGAACCGCCGCGAGAACCGCGTGCAGGTGCAGATGATCAACCAGGTGCGCCCCGAGCCGAAGGTGTCGGAGGTCAAGGCCGGTGCCGAGCAGATGCGCCAGTTCAACCCGGACACGATCATCGCTCTCGGTGGTGGGTCGCCGATGGATGCCGCCAAGGTCATGTGGCTGCTGTATGAGAACCCCGAGATCGAGTTCTCCGACATGCGCGAGAAGTTCTTCGATGTGCGCAAGCGCGCCTTCACCTTCCCCGAGATGGGCAAGCTCGCCAAGCTCGTCTGCATCCCGACGACGTCGGGCACCGGGTCGGAGATGACGCCGTTCGCCGTGATCACCGATGACGAGACCGGAATGAAGTACCCGCTCGCCGATTACGCGCTGACACCTTCGGTCGCGATCATCGACCCCGAGCTCACGCGGGTGCTGCCCGGGTTCCTCGTGGCCGACGCCGGCTTCGACGCCCTCACGCACGCCACCGAGGCGTTCGTGTCGGTGTACGCCAACGACTACACCGATGGCCTGTGCCTGCACGCGATCAAGCTCATCTTCGAGAACATCGAGCGCAGCGCGAAGGCTGTTCCCGGGTCGACGGATGCCGCCGACATCAAGGCCCGCGAGAAGATGCACAATGCGGCATCCATCTCGGGCATGGCGTTCGGAAACGCGTTCCTGGGGATCGTGCACGCGATGGCCCACGTCACGGGTGCGACGTACAAGCTGGCGCACGGCCGCACGAACGCGACCTACCTGCCGCACGTGATCCGGTACAACGGCACCGTGCCGACCAAGCTCACGAGCTGGCCGAAGTACGAGCGCTACATCGCGCCCGAGCGTTTCCAGGAGATCGCGAAGCACCTGGGTCTGCCGGCATCCACCCCGGAGGAGGGTGTCGAAAGCTACGCCCGCGCCGTGGAGGACCTGCGCGACCGCGTCGGGATCGAGCGGTCGTTCCAGGCGCAGGGCGTCGACGAGACCGCGTTCATCGCGGGCCTGCACGACCTGGCGATGGCCGCCTACGGCGACCAGTGCGCACCCGCCAACCCGCGGATGCCGATGATCGCGGACATGAAGACCCTCATGGAGGCCGCGTACTACGGCACCTCGTTCGCTGAGGTCCGTGCCGCCCGCCGCGGCGCGGAGGTCGAGAGCGAGGCTGTAACCGGCACGATCAAGGTGCAGGGCAAGGGCCGGGCGAAGGCGCGCGCCTGACGCACGGGTAGGACCAGCGAGGGCCGGGGGAGCATCCCCGGCCCTCGCTTCATCGTGCCGCGGCTCGGGCGGCGTGGCCTGGTACGCGGGGCTGCATGCGTGAGGGGATGCGTCGCCCGCACTGGTCGAGCACGGCGCCCTCTCTCCGGTGGTCGAGTGGCGCGCCGCAGGCGCGGGTGTACCGAGACCCCCGCAACCGTACGCTGGCACTATGAACCACAACCCGCTCGGCCGTACCTCCCGCTCGGTCTCCGCCATCGGCCTCGGCACGTGGCAGCTCGGCGCCGATTGGGGTGACGTGAGCGAGGATGACGCGCTCACCGTGCTGGCGGCATCCGCCGACGCGGGCGTGACGCTCTTTGACACCGCTGACGTCTACGGCGACGGACGCAGTGAGCAGCTGATCGGTCGCTTCCTGGCGTCCCGTCCGGGCAACGGGATCACCGTGGCCACCAAGATGGGACGCCGCGTCGCGCAGGAGCCCGAGAACTATACGCCGGAGAACTTCCGCGCCTGGACCGAGCGCTCGCGCCGTAACCTCGGCGTGGACACGCTCGATCTCGTGCAGCTTCACTGCCCGCCGTCGGCCGTGATCGATGCTGACGCCACGTACGACGCACTCGACGAGCTGGTTGCCGACGGCGCGATCGCGGCGTACGGAGTGTCGGTCGAGACGTGCGCGCAAGCGCTGTCGGCGATCGCCCGTCCGAACGTGACGAACGTGCAGATCATCTTCAACCCGTTCCGGCTGAAGCCTCTCGACGAGGTGTTGCCGAAAGCGTTGGATGCCGGTGTCGCAATCTTCGCGCGCGTTCCGCTGGCCTCGGGCCTTCTGAGCGGCAAATACTCGGCCGCGACGACGTTCGCGGCGAACGACCACCGCGCGTACAACCGGCACGGCGAAGCGTTCGACCGCGGCGAGACGTTCTCCGGCGTGGACTTCGAGACGGGCCTGCGCGCGGTGCAGGAGCTCGCCGCAGCGGTCCCCGAAGGTGTGACGCTGCCGGCGGCGACCCTCGCCTGGATCGCATCGCGCACGGGCGTCACGAGCGTGATCCCCGGTGCCCGGAACATCGCACAGGCCGAGTCGAACGCCGCCGCCGGCGAGATCGACGTCGACCTGTCCGGCTTCAACACCGCAGTGACCGACGTCTACGACCGCCTGCTGCGCACCGACATCCACCCGCATTGGTGAACCCTCGGCGCGTCTCGACTGCGGCTCCCGTACCCCGGTGGTCGAGTGCCGCGCCGCAGGCGCGGTGTACCGAGACCACGGTGAGCACATCGGCGCCTCGCCACCACTCCACCGCACCCGGCCCACCGGAAAACGCGCAACGATAGAAGAGTGAGCAAAGCGCCCTGGATCGTCACCGCGCTCGCCGCCCTCGGCGGTGTGGCGCTGGTCGCCGCGGTAGCGCTCGCCCCGCCGCCGAACGCGGAGGCCGCAGAGGCCCCTGTCGCCCCGGCCGCCTCGGCGACGGCCCCCGCCGACGATCCCGCATCCGGAGCCGTCATCGGCGCTCCCGAGAACACGACCGTCTACGACGTCGCGACCCTGACTCAGATCGACGTGTGGTCGGTCACTCCGGCAATGCCCGTCGACGATGACCCGTTCGGTGCGCTCACCGGCGAGCTTGCCCAACCGCTCGGAGCGGCGCCGATCTTCGCCGACCAGACGGGGGAGCCCATCGGGTACTTGCCTCGAGAGGCTGCCTACGGTGGCACGACCGTCCCGGTGATCGTGCACGATACGCACTGGGTCAAGGTCATGCTCGCGGGCCGGCAGGGCGTGCCGCCGAATGGGAACGCGGCGCAGACCGTCGGTTGGCTCCGGGTGGCGGATATCGAGCTACGCCCCGTCGCGGAGTACGTCGAAGTGCACCTTGCCGCGCACACGATCGACATCATCAGCGGTGCCGGAGCGGAGCGCGTCGCCGACGACTTCGCATGGGGCAAGCCGTCGACGCCGACCCCGGTCGGGCGCACGTTCGTGATGTGGACGACGGTGGTTCCCGAGTTCGCCTACACGCAGGGGCACGCGCTGACGTACCTCGGCGTGCAGTCGCCGGCGATGGCCGGGTTCGACGGGGGAGAGGCCGCCGTGACCGCGTTCCACTACTACAAGGTGCGGTCGGGCGACGTCTCGTTCGGATGCATCTACCTGGATGCGGCCGCCACCGACCGCCTGGCCCAACTCCCGCCCGGCACGCCCGTGATCATCCACCCGTGATCGGGCCTTGGCGCTCAAGCGCGAGCCGCAGCATCTTCGGCCGGTGGCTCCCATCCACTCGAGTACTCCGTGCCTGACCTGGCGCACAGGTGTGATGTCGCCCGCAGAGACACGATCAAGAGTGATGAATCCGCGCGCCGCTACGCTGTGCGCATGCATCTGGAGTTCGAGGGCGAGGTCTTCCGCTGGTCTGCGCGCCGTGAAGACATCTATCTTGCGGAGGTTCCGCACGATATCAGTGCGATGATCCGGCAGATCCCGCGTCCGATGCGCGGGTTCGGCTCGGTCCGTGTTGCTGTCGCGGTCGGCGGCTCCGAATGGCGCACGTCACTCTTCCCCGACGCGGCGAGGGGTGTCTACGTTCTCCCACTCAAAAAGACCGTCCGGGACGCTGAGGCCATTGCCGCGGGTGATTCGATCGTCGTGCGGATCGACGTTCTGGATGCCTAGGGTGTCGCCGGCTCGCTCAATTCTCACATGAGCAGGGCATTCTCATCGGGCGACGACGGTCAGGGGCGGGCTGTGGATAGACACAGGCGTGCAGGCAGGAGTGTCAATACTCTCCTCATATGTGGGTGGTTTGGTTTCTGATAGCGGCGATCGGCCTGTTGATCGGGTGCGGCGGGGCTGTGGAGTATCGCCGACGCAGTGCTGGTCACGCCCTCGCAGGCTTCGGACCGCGACTATCTGCGGGTGGGACCGCAGCGCCGTCGCTGACAATGTCGCGTAGCGGACACCGTGTCTATTCGGTACCCGCCGAAGTGCGAACAGGCGTGGTGGCGGCAGGCATTGCAGGAGCGTTCGTGATGACAGTAGTCATCATCGGGACGTCGTTAGGTGCGTCGTCCACCTCGCCGGCGCTGCTGCTGGTCGCGGCATACCTCTATCTGGCGATCATCTCAGTGGCGCTCACGGTGATCGACATGTCGACGCACCGCCTTCCCAACCGGATCGTTCTGCCGGCCTACGGCGTTTTCGGTGCGGCCTTCGTTGCTGTGTGCGTCATGGGCGAGCCCTGGCAATCGGCGCTGCGGGCGGGAGCATGTGGTGCGCTCTACTTTGCGTTTCTGTGCGCGCTTCGGGCGCTTTCAGCGCGAGGAATGGGCGGTGGGGACGTCAAGCTCGCGGGTGCGCTCGGAATGGCGCTGGGGTGGATGGGATGGGGTGCATTCGCGCTCGGGGTTGTCTCCGCTTTCGTTCTGGGAGGACTCGCGGCGACGATTCTGCTCGCGTTGCGACGTGGTTCAGGTCGCACCCGAATTCCCTTCGGCCCGTACTTGCTCGCCGGAGCGTGGATAGGGATTCATGTTGCGGTTCGCTGAAGGAGTGACCTGTCAAGGCCCCACTCGATGTCGGTGGTCGCGCATATTCTGGGCGGCATGAACATCGCGCGTCTCATCGCCTGGGCACTGACCCTGGTTCCGGTTCGCGCGTTCCTCCGGTACAGCGAGCGGCGCGGTCCGGTCCTCGCCGACAGCGTCACCTACCGCACGCTGTTCAGCGTGTTCGCCGGCGTGCTGCTGGGCTTCTCGGCGGCGGCACTGTGGCTCAGCGGAAACCCGGCTGCGTGGAGCGCGTTGGTCGACGCGGTCGACAGCGCCATCCCCGGGCTCGTGGGCGAGGGCGGCCTCATCGACCTCGATGAGATCACGGCGCCCGCGGGGCTTTCCGTCGCCGGCATCCTGGCGCTCGTCGGTCTGATCGGTGCGGCGATCGGCGCGATCGGGTCGCTCCGCACCGCGATGCGCGCGATCTGCGACCAGCTGACCGATGACGTCCTCTTCATCTGGGTGCTGCTGCGCAACCTCGCTCTCGCGATCGGCGCAGGCGGAGCCCTGGCCGCCTCGGCGGTCGTCACGGTGCTCGGCACGGCGGGGCTCAGCACGGTCGCCTCGTGGCTCGGCGTCGCGAGCGATGACCCCCTCGTCACGTGGGGGAGTCGGATCTTCGCGATCGTCGTGACGTTCGCGTTGGATGCCGTCGCCATCGCGGTGCTGTTCCGCACGCTCTCGGGTGTCCGGGCCCCGGCCCGTGCGCTGTGGACGGGTGCGCTCCTCGGCGCCGTCGGACTGACCGTGCTGCAACAGCTGTCGGGCCTCTTTCTCGGTGGGGCAGCATCCAACCCCCTGCTCGCATCGTTCGGTGCGTTGATCGCGCTGCTCATCTGGTTCAATCTGTCGGCGCAGGTGATCCTCATCGCCACGGCGTACATCATGACGCTCGTCGAAGAGCGCGACGACCGTGTGCGCGCGCGGTTCGGCGCGACGACGTTCGCGCAGCGCCGCGTGCGCCGGGCGGAGGATGCCGTCCGTGTCACGACGGCCGAGCTCTCCGCGGCGCGCGCAGCCGAGGATCGGGAGCGAACGGGGACATGACGCGCGGGTAATCCCTGTGTTACAACCGGCGTTCTGGTGTGCACCGAGTCCGGCGGGGCATTAGCGTGGGACCGTGTCAGAACATGAACCTGTAACCGGTCCCAGTTCCACTGCTGCGGCAGCCTCTCACCCGCTTCAGGCGACCCACCCGTTGGCGCTCGCGCCGGTCGCGGGACCCGCCAGCACGGTCGACGGCTTCGTGCGTCAGTTCCTGCGCAACCTCAATTACGAGCGTGGCGTACCGCTGTCGGCCGCCAGCGCGAACGACCGGTACTTCGCGTTCGCGATGACGGTGCGCGACTACCTCATGGCGCGATGGCTGGAAGACCTCCGCCGCCAGCGCGTCGCGCAGGTCAAGGGCGTCTGCTACCTCTCGGCGGAGTACCTCCTCGGCCGCCAGCTCGACAACAACCTGCTCGCGAGCGGCCTGACCTCGATCGCCACGACCGCGATGGCGGAGTGCGGCATCGACATCGAGGACCTCCGCGCGGCGGAAGTCGAGCCCGGCCTCGGCAACGGCGGACTCGGGCGCCTCGCCGCCTGCTTCATCGACTCGCTCGCCACGATGGGTGTCCCCAACATCGGCTACGGCATCCGCTACGAGTACGGAATCTTCCGGCAGACGTTCCAGGACGGCCAGCAGATCGAGCAGCCCGACTCGTGGCTCACGATGGGTTCACCCTGGGAGTTCCCGCACCCCGAGGCCGCCCAGCCCGTCTCGTTCGGCGGCTACACCGAGCACTACGACGACGAGGGCACGGAACGCAGCCGCTGGATTCCGGCGTGGAACGTGCTGGCGATCCCGTACAACTACATGGTCCCCGGCTACCAGAACGGCCGCGTCAACACGCTCCGCCTCTGGAGTGCAGAAGCCACCAACCGGTTCGACCTGCGCGTCTTCAACGCGGGCGACTATGCCGAGGCCGTCCGGTCGCAGACCTTCGCGGAGAACATTTCGAAGGTGCTCTATCCCGAGGACTCCACCCCGCAGGGCAAGGAGTTGCGACTTCAGCAGCAGTACTTCTTCGTCGCGGCATCCATCAAAGACTTCTTCGACCACCAGCTGGCGCCGGACTTCGACCTCGCCAACCTGCCCGACCGCGTCATCTTCCAGCTGAACGACACGCATCCCGTCATCGGTGTGCCCGAGTTCATGCGCGTGCTCCTCGACGAGAAGAAGCTCGACTGGGATGAGGCGTGGGCGATCACGCAGCAGTGCTTCGCCTACACGTGCCACACGCTGTTGCCGGAAGCGCTCGAAGTCTGGTCGGTCGACCTGCTCGGCCGACTCCTGCCGCGGCACCTCGAGATCATCTACCGCATCAACGACGAGTTCTTGGATGCCGTGCGCGAGCGCTTCGGCGATGACGAAATGCGCCTCCGCAACATGTCGATCATCAGCGAGTTCCCTGAGCGGTCGGTGCGCATGGCCTTCCTCGCCACGGTCGCCGGCGCGAAGGTCAACGGCGTCGCGGAGCTGCACTCGCAGCTCCTGCGGGACAAGGTCCTGCCCGACTTCAACGAGTTCTACCCGGGCAAGTTCACCAACGTCACGAACGGCATCACCCCGCGCCGTTTCATCCGGCTCGCGAACCCGGGTCTGTCCGACCTCATCACCGAGGCGATCGGCACCGGCTGGCTCACCGACCTCGAGCGACTGCGCGAACTGGAAGCCTCCGCTGAGGACCCGCTCTTCCGCGAGGCATTCGCCTCGGTGAAGGCGGCCAACAAGCGGCACCTGAACGACGTGCTGCTGGTCCGCGACGGGTTCACCGTCAGCGACGGCCACATGCTCGACGTCATGGTCAAGCGGTTGCACGAGTACAAGCGCCAGATGCTGAAGGTGCTCCACATCGTCACGCAGTACGAGAGCATCATCTCAGGGCGGGTGGCGGCATCCGACATCCAGCCGCGCACGTTCATCTTCGGCGCGAAGGCGGCGCCGGGCTACGCGATGGCCAAACGCATCATCCACCTCATCAACGCCGTCGGCTCGGTCGTCAACGACGACCCGCGCGTCGAGGGACGGTTGAAGGTGCTGTTCCCGCCGAACTACAACGTGACGCTCGCGGAACGGCTGATTCCGGCGGCGGACCTGTCCGAGCAGATCTCGCTCGCGGGCAAGGAAGCATCCGGCACGGGCAACATGAAGTTCGCCCTCAACGGTGCGCTCACGATCGGGACGGACGATGGCGCGAACGTCGAGATCCGCCGGCTCGTCGGCGACGACAACTTCTTCCTCTTCGGGATGAGCGAGCCCGAAGTCGAGGCGCTGTGGGCGCGCGGTTACAAGCCGGCCGACTTCTACCAGGGCGATGAGAGCCTGCGCCGCGCGATCGATCTGATCGCCTCGGGTGCCTTCTCCGGCGGCGACAAGAGCGTCTTCGAGCCGATCGTGTCGAACCTGCTCTACGACGACCGCTTCATGGTCCTGGCCGACTACTCGACCTACATCGCGGCGCAGGAGAAGGTCGACGCCGCGTACGCCGATCAGGATGCGTGGACCCACGCGGCGATCCTCAACGTCGCCCGCAGCGGATTCTTCTCGTCCGACCGGTCGATGCGCGACTACATCGACCGCATCTGGCACGCCCAGCCCCTGCGCTGAGCTTCCGTGGGCGCAGATCGTCGCTTCCCCGACGGGAAGCATCCATCTGCGCCCACTGAATCGCGCCAGCGGGTCAGCGGCCGTAGCGCTCGGTGAACCGGCGGAGGATCGAGCCGGTGTGCACGACCGGGAGCCGCCGGACGGCCTCGAGCGTGGCATCCAGTTCGCCCTCGCCGAAGTAGCCGTGCCCGGCATACACGCGGATGCGGGTCGATATCCCCTCGACATCGCACTCCGGGTGGAACTGGGTCGCGTAGACGTTCTGACCGACCCGGAACATCTGGACTGGGCATCCGTCGCCACGCACCAAGAGCGTCGCCGACGGTGGCAGGACGGTGATCGCTTCTTTATGACCGACGAACGCGGCGAAGGTCTCCGGCATCCCGGCGAGAACCGGATCGGCGGCGCCCTCGGGTGTCAGCGCCACATCGATGACACTGATCGGCTCGCGAAACGTGCCGTCGATCACCGCGCCCTGGTGCGTGCCGAGGGTACCGACGCCGTAACACGCGCCGAAGAACGGGAAGTCGCGCGCGACGACGTCATCCAGCAGTGACGCGAACTCGGCTTCGACCCGGCGCTGCACTGCGGATTTCTTCTCGGGCGGGTCCGAGGCGTTGAACGGTCCGCCCCCGACGAAGATCCCGGAGTAGTCGTCGAGATCGATGGCGCCGAGCGGACCGGCTTCCATCCGTACGCGAACGAGATCGCGGGACGCGAGACCGGTGAATCGCTGAAACAGCGCGTACTCGTCGTCGGCGGGGCGATCTTCGGCGCGGGTGGCCAGGAGCAGGAAGGGCTTCATCGGCACCCGAGTCTAGGCGCTGGCCGGCCTTCCCTGCGCCACGCGGATGTGCTCGGTGATCGCCCGGAGCGTCTCGGCCACCGCGGGATTGCGGGTGCCCTCGTCACGCGCGACCGCCCAGTACGCGAGGGGATGCTCGTACCGCCCGTCGAGCACGCGCACCAGGCGCGCGTCGCGGTCGCCCAGGAAGTCGGGCAGGATCCCGATGCCCGCGCCCGCCGCGGTCGCCTCGACGTGCGCGAAGACGCTCGTCGATCGCACGGAGGGTGGAGAATCGGGGAGCTCCTGCAGCGCGCGGTCGAGTTCGTCGACTTGCAGCGAACTCTCGACGTAATAGACGAGCGGGTGGTTCGCCAGATCGGCGACGGATGCCGGCTCTCCGTGCACCGCGAGATAGTCGGCGGTCGCGTAGAGCCGCAGTGCGTAGGCGCAGATCGGTGTCGCATAGGCACGCAGAACCTGCGGACGACCGACGACGATCTCCAGATCGACGCCCGAACGGTTCTGGCGTACGCGCTGCGTCGCGGAGAGAAGCTCGACGGCGAGAGCGGGATGCTCCTCCCGGAGCGCCGCCATCGCGGGCGCGAGGAACACCGATGTGAAGGCATCCGGTGCCGCGATGCGCACCATCCCGTGCACGGGATCGCCGTCCTCACCGTCGAGGAGTTCCCGCATCGAGCTCTCGATGCGTTCCGCTGTGCCGACGGCCCGGCGACCGAGATCGGTGACCTCCCATCCGCCCGTGCCCCGCACGAGGAGCCGTCCGCCCATCGCCGCCTCGAGCGCGGCAATGCGGCGCGACACCGTGGAGTGGTTGATGCCCAGCACTGCGCCGGCGGCGGTGTACCGGCCCAGCCGCGCGACCGCGAGGAAGGTCATCAAGGCGTCGAGAGGTGGTTCTGGCGCGGTCGCGTTCACCTCATCAGTGTGCGCCAGCGCACAGCGCTCGTGCAAGAGTGTCGTCCGCGTGTGCATTGAGATGCAGGCCTCCGGCGCCTAGCCTGGCTTCATCGCGTGGACGAGGTCGTCCCGCGGCACACCTTCGATGATGCAGGGAGTCGTCATGTCTTCATCCCACCTCCAGATCGCGTGGATCGGGCTCGGCCGGATGGGTGCGCCGATGACGGCTCACCTCGTCGAGGCCGGTCACACCGTCCGCGGCGTCGACCTGAACCCCGCGGCCGCCGCGGCCGCTGCGGCGGGAGGAGTCGCCCTCGCGGCATCCGTCGCCGATGCGCTCCAGGGCGCCACGGTGTGCATCACGTCGCTCCCCAAGCCCGCCCATGTCCGCGAGGTCTACGGCGGCGCCGACGGCATTTTCGCCCACGCGACACCCGACATGATCCTGCTCGACACCTCCACGGTCGATGTCGAAACGTCACGTTGGTGTCACACCGAAGCATCCGCGCGCGGACTCACTTTCGTCGACGCGCCGATCTCCGGCGGCACGGCGGGAGCCGAAGCCGGCACCCTCACGTTCATGCTCGGAGGAGAGCCCGCCGATGTCGCTCGGGTCACCGAGATCGTCGCGCCGATGGCGGGCAACGTCATCTCCTGCGGCGACGCCGGCGCCGGTATCGCCGCGAAACTCGTCAACAACATGATGCTGTTCATCAACGTGATGGCGATGTCCGAAGGCTCGCAGCTCGCGGAAGAACTGGGATTGGATGCCGAGACTTTCTGGCGGGTGGCTTCGGTCTCGTCGGGATCGTCGTGGGCGATGCGCACGTGGTATCCCGTGCCGGGCGTGCTCGAGAAAGCCGCCGCCAACAACAACTTCGCGCCGACCTTCTCGGTCGACCTCGCGCTGAAGGACTGCGGCCTGGCCCTTGCCGCCGGCGAGCAGGTCGGTGTGCATCTGCCGGCCGCAACGCTCGCGCACGCACAACTCGCACAGTTGGCCGACGAAGGCCTCGGCGGCAAGGACTGCACGCTCGTCGCCCGGCTCGCCACCCCCGACGGCGCACTGCGCGGCTACGACCCCGCGCTCGACGCCACCCCCGCCCACGTCTGACAGGAAGCATCCCATGACCATCGATACCCCCACCCGCACTTTCGCCACGGTGCCGCACGTCGTTGCCGGCCGGCGCATCGCCGACGATGCCGGGCGCCGCGGCCCGGTGTTCAACCCCGCGACGGGGCAGCAGACCGGCGAGGTTGTGCTCGCATCCGCCGAGTTCGTACACGAGAGCGCCCGCGCGGCACAGGCGGCACAGCGCGGCTGGCGGGACACCGGGCTCGGCAAGCGCCAGCAGGTGATGTTCCGTCTGCGCGAAATCATCTCGTCGCGCTCCGACGAGCTTGCCCGCATCATCACGGCTGAGCACGGCAAGACGGTCGATGATGCGCTCGGTGAGGTCGCCCGTGGGCTCGAGAACGTCGAATTCTGCACGAGCCTCATGCACCATCTCAAGGGCGACTACTCGGAGCAGGTCGCCGGCGGCGTCGACGTGCACCAGGTGCGTCAGCCGATCGGCGTCGTGGCGTGCATCACGCCGTTCAACTTCCCGGTGATGGTGCCGCTGTGGATGGTCACGACGGCGATCGCCGCGGGCAATGCCGTGATCCTCAAGCCCTCCGAGCGTGACCCGTCGGCGGCGGTCTGGCTTGCCGAGGCCTTCGCCGAAGCGGGGTTGCCGGCCGGCATCCTCAACATCGTCCACGGCGACAAAGAGGCCGTCGATGCGATTCTGGATGACCCGATCATCCGCGCCGTCTCGTTCGTCGGGTCGACGCCGATCGCACGTTACATCTATGCGCGAGCGGCCGAGAACGGCAAGCGCGTGCAGGCTCTCGGCGGCGCGAAGAATCACATGATCGTCATGCCCGACGCCGATCTGGATGCCGCGGCCGACGCCGCCGTGTCGGCCGCCTACGGCTCGGCGGGGGAGCGCTGCATGGCCGTTTCGGTCGTCGTCGCCGTCGGCGATGTGGCTGACTCGCTCGTCGAGAAGGTCACGGAGCGCATCGGGACCCTCGTGGTCGGCGACGGATTCGACCCCACGAGCGAGATGGGACCGCTCATCACGCGGGATGCGCTGGACCGCGTGACGGGATTCGTCGCCGGTGCGGCGTCGGAGGGCGCACGCGTCGTCGTCGACGGTCGCGAGCGCGAGTTCGACGGCGACGGGTTCTTCATCGGTCCGTCCCTGGTCGACGGTGTCACCCCCGGCATGCGCGTCTACGACGAGGAGATCTTCGGCCCGGTGCTCTCGGTCGTGCGCGTCGCGACATTCGACGAGGCTGTCGCCCTCATCAACAGCAACCGCTACGCGAACGGCACCGCGGTCTTCACCCGCGACGGCAAAACGGCCCGCCAGTTCGAGTACGACATCGAGGTCGGCATGGTCGGCATCAACGTGCCGATCCCGGTGCCGATCGGGGCGTTCTCGTTCGGCGGTTGGAAGGACTCGCTCTTCGGCGACACGCACATGTACGGACCCGAGGCCTTCTCGTTCTACACGCGGCGCAAAGTCGTCACGACCCGGTGGCCGGACCCGAGCGAGAGCCAGATCAGCCTGGGATTCCCGACCCACTGAGCGTACGGCGTGCGGGAGTCGGTGTCGCCACGCGGGGATAGGCTGAAACGAGGAGGTCCACCATGGCCATTGCACGACTGCACGGAGGCCCGCTCGACGGGCAGGTTCTTCCCCTGGAAGACGACACTCTCGATCGGCTGATCATGCCGTACAGCGAGACCCAGATCGTCTACGAACGCGGGGGAGCGCTCGAAAACACGGGCGACGCTGACGGGCCGACCGCGGCGGAGTTCCACTTCGTCGAGGCGCAGGACGACATCAACCCGGATGTCGACGGTCGCGACGAGTGACCGATTCCGGCGGCGCCGTCTCGCTCGAGATCGAGCTGACCTTCGATGTCGATGATGCGACGGCGCTGCCGGACTGGACCGGTCTCCCGGGTGTGGCCCGGGTGGACGGTCCCGAGCACCGCGACCTCGACGCGCGGTACCTCGACCTCGATGACGTGACTCTCGGCCGGGCCGGCTACGCCGTTCGCCGCCGTTCCGGTGGTCCCGACGAGGGGTGGCACATCAAGGGCCCTCGTGGCGTGGACGGGGGTCGCGTCGAGACGCACTGGCCGCTCGACGACACCGACGGCATCGTCGTGCCGGATGCCGTGGCCACCGCAGTCGCCGCGATCGCGCCCGGACCGCTGACGGCGCTCGCCCGCATCCGCAACGCCCGCGCTGCGTATGCCCTGACCGACGCCGACGGCGGACTCATCGCCGAGTTCGTTGACGATCACGTGCAGGCCACCGACGAGCGCCGTGGCATCACGTCAAACTGGCGGGAGTGGGAATTCGAACTGGGCCCCGCCGCGCCGACCGACGCGGCAGCTCGCGCCGCGCTCCTCGCCGCAGCCACCGCTGCGGTGCTGCGCGCCGGCGGACGCGTGGCGGCATCCGACTCGAAACTCGCCCGCACACTCGGCGTGTAACGCACTGACGCCGCCCTGGTTTCCCTGGGCGGCGTCAGATGAGAGCTGATCTCACATGTTGATCATGTGACCGGCGAGGCCGTGGAAGCCTTCCTGCAGAGCCTCCGACAGCGTCGGGTGCGTGTGCACGTTCCGCGCCGCTTCGAGGGCCGTGAGGTCCCACTTCTGCGCGAGCGTGAGCTCGGGCAGCAGCTCCGAGACATCGGGGCCGATCAGGTGTCCACCGAGGAGCTCGAGGTGCTCGCCGTCGGCGATGAGCTTGACGAAGCCGATCGGCTCTCCCAGGCCGTTGGCCTTGCCGTTGGCCGAGAACGGGAACTTCGAGACCTTGACGTCGTAGCCGGCGTCCCGGGCCTGCTGCTCGGTCAGGCCGAACGACGCGACCTGCGGCGAGCAGAACGTGGCGCGCGGCATCATGCGGTAGTCGCCCAGCGTCTGCGTTTCGGCGCCGGCGATGGTCTCGGCCGCGACGACGGCCTGAGCCTCGGCCACGTGGGCCAGCTGCAGCTTGGCCGTGACGTCACCGATCGCGTAGATGTGCGGCACGTTGGTGCGCATGTAGTCGTCGATGCCGATCGCGCCGCGGTCCGTGAGCGCGACTCCGGTCGCGTCCAGGCCGAAGTTCTCGACGTTCGGCGCGAAGCCGATGGACATGAGTACCTTGTCGGCGTCGATCGACTGCGTGTCGCCGCCGGCGTTGGGCGTGTAGGTCACCGTGACGTGATCGCCGTGATCGGTGACGGTCTCGACCTTGGTCGAGGTGAGGATGTCGATCCCGTACTTCTTGTACTGACGGGCGATTTCCTTCGAGACGTCGGCATCCTCGTTCGGGAGCGCCCGGTCGAGGAACTCGATGATCGTGACCTTGACGCCGTAGTTGTGGAGGACGAAAGCGAACTCCATGCCGATCGCGCCGGCGCCGACGATGACGATCGAGCCCGGAAGCTCCCGCGTCATGATCTGCTCTTCGTACGTGACGACGTTGTCGCTGAGCTGCACGCCCGGCAACAAACGCACGCGCGAGCCCGTGGCGATGATGGCGTTGTCGAAGGTGACCTCTTCGGTCTGGCCGTCCGAGCGTGCAACCGTGATCGCGTTCGGACCGGTGAAGGTGCCGCGACCCTCGTACTCCGTGACCTTGTTCTTCTTCATCAAGAAGTGGATGCCCTTGACGTGTGTCTCGGACACCTTGCGGCTGCGGTCCCACGCGACGCCGAAGTCGAACGACACATCGCCCGAAATGCCGAAGAGCTCGGCCTGGTCGTGGAAGACGTGCGCGAGGTCGGCGTTGCGAAGAAGTGCCTTGGACGGGATGCAGCCGACGTTGAGGCAGACACCGCCCCAATACTTCTCTTCGATGATGGCGACCGACTGGCCGAGCTGTGCGGCGCGGACGGCCGCGACATAGCCGCCAGGGCCGGCGCCGAGGATGACGACGTTGTAGTGAGGCATGTCTCCAGCCTAGCCCTCACGCCGGCCGCGGGCCCGCGCGATCAGCACCGCCACGAGCGCTCCGCCGAGGGCCACCGCAGCGACGAGGAGGACGATCCAGACGGCGCCCATCCCGGTGTCGCTCATGGGTGGACCGGGGAGCGGAGTCTCCGTGCCGAGGGGAGCCACCGCGGGGTCGCCAACCGTGAAGCTGTACTCGCCGGAGACCGGGTGCCCGTCGCTGGAGACGACGCGCCAGATGACGGAGACGACGCCGGACGCCGTCCCCGTGAGCGGCTGCGTGAGCTTCGTCCCGTCGAGCACGGGATCGCCGCCGGTGAGCGAGGCGCCACCGGCATCCGTGACGACCACTTCCGTGGCTGCCGGCTCATCGAGCAGCACGCCGCTGAATGTGAGGACGATTTCCGGCGGCAGCGCATCGACCTGCGCTCCGGTCGCCGGGGCGGCGCCGACGAGTTCGTCGTGGGCGAAAGCGGGCGAGGCGACGCCCACGAGTGCGATCGCCACGATCACGGCGAGAAGCGAACGGATGCCGGAGCGACGGCGGGGATGGGCTTTGTGAATTCCTTGTGACATCACACGATCGAGCCTACCCAGGGCTTTCGAGTGTCGGAACGGAGGCCTAGCATGGCGCCAGGTGGCCCCTCGACAGGCAGAGCCGGGTGCGACCGCCTCGAGCGAAAGGGGTGCGTGATGGACGCGATGATGATGAACGCCATGTCCGAAGACATGATGTCGATGGAGGGCATGCCCGCGATGGACATGGCCATCATGCAGGCGTGCATGGACGCCTGCGCCGCATGCGAGCAGGCGTGCACGGTGTGTTCGGCGCAGATGATGGACTGCGCTCCGGCCTGCATGAACTGCGCCGATATGTGCAACACCATGATGCGATCGATGATGCGCATGCAGGGGATGACACCGGCATCCATGATGGCGATGCTGGACGCCTGCATCGCGATGTGTCAGACGTGCATGGACATGTGCATGATGCATGCCGACGACAGTGTCGTCTGCAAGATGTGTGCGGACTCCTGCCAGGCGTGCATGGATGCCTGCATGGCGATGAAGGATGCGATGTCGATGGCGTGAGCCATCGCGCGCGGTCCGTTACAGCGCCAGAGCGTTGAACAGGCGGCCGCCGACATTCAGCACGTGGTAGCGACCGTGGAAGGCGACCGGCAAACCGGGGGAGACCGTGTCCGCGGCTCCGGCGCCGTTCCACACCGTGAGCTGCGTGCCGTCCGTGACGGTATGGACGACGATCGTGCCGTCCGCCGCGGTCGACGTGACGATCGCGTCGACCCACTCACTCGGCGTCGCCGAGACGAGCCGCGACTGGATCAGGTGGACGGCGTGACCCGGCGCGAACGACGTGCAGGTGTGACCGAGCGCGCACATGCAGACCGCATCCTGACGCACCGAGGGGGGCGTGAGGCGGGTATGCGACGTGGACACGGGTTTCTCCTGACGATGTGGGTGGTGAACTCAGAGTACGAAGGCGGCGGCCAGGCTGCTCAGAATGCGAAACAGGGCGCAACACTGGCCACAGATGCGTCTCGGATCGGGCCTCCCGGGGGGAAGCCGATCCGTTAGGGTGGGAGCAGGAGGACAACGTGGACGAGAACGATCGAATCGGCCAGCCGGGAACCCCGGAAGGCGACGGTTCTGCCGTGCCCGCGGGTATCCACCGCGGGGGCGACACCGGGTTCACGGACACGACCCAGACCTTCGGACACGATTCCGACCTGTCGTTCGTGCCGTTCGGTATGGAGCTGACCGACGTCGAGGTCGAGGCGATCAACGCGCTTCCCTCGCGCTCCGCGCTGCTGCTGGTTCGCTCCGGTCCGACAGCCGGCGCCCGGTATCTCCTCGACGGTGACGTCACGACGGTCGGCCGTCATCCGGAAGCAGACATCTTCTTCGATGATGTGACCGTCTCGCGCCGACACGCTGAGATCACCCGCACGGGCAACATCTTCGAGCTCGTCGATCAGCGGTCGCTCAACGGGACCTACGTCAACGGGGAGCGTGCGGATCGCGCCCTCCTCACCGACGGTGCCGAGGTGCGCATCGGCAAGTTCCGGCTGAACTTCTTCGTCGCTCCGCTTGACCGCGGTCAGGCGACCGGGGCGTGACGCCGGCGTCCTCTCCCCGCAGTCGCTCAGCGGCGACGGGGCACCTCAGCATCGGCCAGGTGCTCGCGCGCCTCGCGCCCGAGTTCCCGCACCTCACCGCCAGCAAGTTGCGCTTCCTGGAAGTGCAGGGCATTGTCACGCCCGTGCGCACCGAGTCGGGCTATCGCAAGTTCTCGCCGGCGGATCTCGAACGGTTGCGCACGGCGCTGACGCTCCAGCGTGATCACGACTTCAAGCTCGCTCGCATCCGGGAGTACCTCGACGCGCATGACGGCGCGGGCGATGTCGCCGTCCCGCCGTCGATTCTGGAGACACCGCGCCGATATCGCCGCGATGAACTTCTCGCCGCATCCGGCGCCAAGGCCGGTCTGCTCGGCGATGCCGTCTCGGCCGGTCTGCTGATCGCGGCCGACACGTACGACGAACGAGCGTTGGCTTTGCTGCGTGCGCTCGTGGCGCTCGAGGCGCACGGCATCCAGCCGCGTCATCTTCGGACCATCCGACAGGCAGCGGAACGCGACGTCGCGCTCGTCGAGAGTGCGCTCGCGCCCCTGCTGCGCCGAGCGGATGCCGGGTCCCGCGCGCGCGCGAACGAAATCGCACCCGAGCTGCTCCGCCGACTCGACGATGTGCGTGCGGGGTTCGTCCAGACCGCGCTGGATCGACTGACTCCGTGATGCGCGGTCGCGACACGCCCCCGACTTCCACACGGATGTCGTTGCCGGTGGGCTCCCGCTCCTCTAGCGTGGAAGCATCCCGATCGCACGCAGGAGGCCACGATGACCGCGCATGACGCGTTCGGCGAAACACCCTTCGCCACGGACCTTCTTTTCACCGACGGTCTGCCGCAGATGGACGACGAAGTAGGCTACCGCGGTGCGGTCGCCGCGCGCGCCGCGGGGATCACGTATCGCCAGCTGGATTACTGGGCCCGCACCGAGTTGGTCGAGCCCACCGTCCGCGGAGCCAGCGGCTCGGGTTCCCAGCGGCTCTACGGGTTCCGCGACATCCTCGTACTCAAGCTCGTCAAGCGCCTGCTCGACACCGGTATCTCGTTGCAGCAGATCCGCACGGCCGTCGAGCAGCTTCGCGCCGCCGGCATCCGCGATCTCGCCGGCACGACGCTCATGAGCGATGGCGCGTCGGTCTATCTCTGCACGTCCAACGATGAGGTCATCGACCTCGTCAGCCGTGGTCAGGGCGTCTTCGGCATCGCGGTCGGCAAGGTCCTGCACGAGGTCGAATCGACGCTGCTCGACTTCGACCCGCAGGCTCCGGATCCCGTCGACGAGCTCTCCGCGCGTCGCTCCGCACGCTCCGCCTGAGGCCGCCGGGGCCGGGGGTCTCTCGGTGCATGTCCCGAAAGTGGTTGATTTCGGCGCCTGAAACCGACCACAAGTGGGACAAGGGGCCTCTTCAGAGGCATGTCCCAAAAGTGGTTGACTCGCTCGACAAGAGGCCTCTTCAGAGGCATGTCCCAAAGGTGGTTGTTTTCGGCGCCTGAAACCGACCACAAGTGGGACAAGGGTCGCCACAAGTGGGACGAGGGGCGCCCGAAGTGGGACGAGGGGTCAGGCGCGCTGTTCGCCGGCGGCGATGCGGCCGGTGCGCATGACACGGTCGAGCAGGGCATCGAAATCGCCCGCGAGCTCCTGGGCCGAGTCGCCCGGCCAGATGTGCAGCGGCTTCGCGGCACCCTGCGCCTGCTGGAGCGATGTGCGCTCGGGCAGCTGAGGCGACAGGACCAGGGGGCCGAACATGTCGCGCAGTTCCTTGATGCGGAATTGGTGCTCGATCGACTGCGGGCGGACCCGGTTGACGACGATGCCGAGGGGTTGCAGACGCGGCGAAAGACCTCGGCGGATCTCCTCGATCGCGCGCAACGCGCGGTCAGCGGCGGCGACGGAGAACAGACCCGGTTCGGTCACGACGATGACCCGGTCGGATGCTGCCCACGCCGTGCGCGTCAATGCGTTCAGCGACGGGGCGCAATCGATGAGGACCAGGTCGTAATCGGCTTCGATCGTGGCGAGGGCCTCTTCGAGCTTCCACACATCGCGGACGCTCGGATGCGGTCCATCGAAGTTGATGGCCGACGGGCTGCCGATCATGACATCGATCGTGCCCGGGTGCACCTTCGCCCAGCCGCTGGACGTGATGGCCTGACGGACCACCTTTTCCTTCGGATTCGCCAGGACATCGGCGACATTCAGGCGTCCGGCGACTTGGATGTCCATCCCCGTGGACACGTCAGACTGCGGGTCGAGGTCGACGACAAGAGTTCGCACCCCACGGGCGAACGCCGCCGAGGCGAGTCCGAGGGTCACGGTGGTCTTGCCGACGCCACCCTTGAGGGAGCTGACGGAAAGTACGTGCACGAGGCTCTACGTTACCGTCCCCTAGGCTGTAAGGGTACTCAGCCCGCCGACGGTGGCCCGATGCACTGGAGCCCCGGCATCCCAATGAGGTGAGCATGTTCCGCAAAATCCTGGTCGCGAACCGCGGCGAAATCGCCATTCGCGCTTTCCGAGCGGCCGTTGAACTCGGCGCCCGAACGGTCGCCGTCTTCCCGTGGGAGGATCGCGGCTCGCTGCACCGGCAGAAAGCCGACGAGTCGTACGAGATCGGCGAGAAGGGCCACCCCGTCCGCGCCTACCTCGATGTCGAGGAGATCATCCGCGTGGCGCTCGCCTCCGGCGCCGATGCGATCTACCCGGGCTACGGATTCCTGTCCGAGAATCCGGAACTCGCCGCTCGGGCGGCCGAGAACGGCATCACCTTCATCGGCCCGCCCTCGCTCGCCCTCGAGATGGCCGGCAACAAGGTCACGGCGAAAGAGCACGCGATCGCCGCGGGCGTGCCCGTGCTGCGTTCCACGCCCGCCGCGGACGACGTCGACGTGCTCGTCGCGCAAGCCGCTGACATCGGCTTCCCGATCTTCGTCAAGGCCGTCGCCGGCGGTGGCGGCCGCGGCATGCGCCGCGTCGAGACGCCGGGCGAGTTGCCCCCCGCGATCGCCGAGGCGATGCGCGAGGCCGGCGCCGCCTTCGGTGATGCGCGCGTGTTCCTCGAACAAGCCGTCATGCGCCCACGACACATCGAAGTCCAGATCCTGGCCGATGCCGCCGGGGATACGGTGCACCTGTTCGAGCGCGACTGCTCGGTGCAGCGCCGCCATCAGAAGGTCATCGAGATCGCGCCCGCGCCGAACCTCGATCCCACGATCCGCGACGCCCTGCACGCTCATGCGGTCGCGTTCGCCCGCTCGATCGGCTATGTCAACGCGGGCACCGTCGAGTTCCTCCTCGAGACCGCCGGTCCCCGCACCGGTGAAGCCGTCTTCATCGAGATGAACCCGCGCATCCAGGTCGAGCACACCGTGACGGAAGAGGTCACCGACGTCGACCTCGTCCAGTCGCAGATGCTGATCGCGGCCGGGGCGACGCTCGCCGAGCTCGGACTGCAGCAGGAGAACATCCACCTGCGCGGTGCGGCGCTGCAGACCCGCATCACGACGGAGGACCCGTCCCAGGGATTCCGCCCCGACACCGGCCGCATCACGACGTACCGGTCGCCCGGTGGCGCCGGCATCCGCCTGGACGGCGGCACGACGGCAGCCGGGTCGCAGATCAGCCCGCACTTCGACTCTATGCTCGCCAAGCTCACCTGCCGCGGCCGCGACTTCCCGGCGGCGGTCGCGCGCGCCAAGCGTGCGTTGGCGGAGTACCGCATCCGCGGAGTCTCGACCAACGTGCCGTTCCTGCGGGCCGTACTGAACGACCCGGCCTTCGTCGCCGGCGACCTGTCGACGTCGTTCATCGACGAGCGTCCTGAGCTGCTCACGAGCAACCCCTCGCGCGACCGCGCGACGAAGCTGCTCAACTGGCTGGCCGATGTGACCGTGAATCAGCCCTACGGCGAGAAGCCGATCTCGGTCTCGCCGGGAAGCAAGCTTCCCGAACTCGACCTCCTGGCGCCGCCGCCCAGCGGAAACCGTCAACGACTGCGTGAGCTCGGTCCCGCCGGATTCGCTCAGGCACTGCGCGCGCAGACGGCTCTCGCCGTCACGGAGACGACATTCCGGGACGCGCACCAGTCGCTGCTCGCGACCCGCGTGCGCACGCGTGATCTCGTGCGCGTCGGGCCGCACCTCGCTCGCATGACGCCGCAACTGCTCTCGGTCGAAGCGTGGGGCGGCGCGACCTACGACGTCGCTCTGCGCTTCCTCGCAGAAGACCCCTGGGAGCGACTCGAGGCCCTCCGCGACGCCATGCCCAACATCCCCATCCAGATGTTGCTCCGTGGGCGCAACACGGTCGGCTACACACCACGGCCCACGGAAGTCACGGATGCCTTCGTGAAGGAAGCGGCCGCATCCGGGGTCGACATCTTCCGCATCTTCGATGCGCTCAACGACGTCGACCAGATGCTCCCCGCGATCTCCGCTGTGCTCGAGACGGGAACCTCCGTCGCCGAAGTGGCGCTCTGCTACACGGGTGATCTGCTGAATCCGGCCGAGAACCTGTACACGCTCGACTACTACCTGAAGCTCGCGGAGCGCATCGCCGGCTCGGGCGCGCACATCCTCGCGATCAAGGACATGGCAGGTCTGCTGCGCCCGGCAGCCGCGGCGACTCTCGTCCGCGCGCTGCGCGAGCGTTTCGATCTGCCGGTTCAGGTCCACACGCACGACACGGCGGGTGGGCAGCTGGCGACGCTGCTGGCCGCGAGCGCCGCCGGCGCCGACGCCGTGGATGCGGCCGCCGCGCCGTTGGCCGGCACGACGAGTCAGCCGTCCCTGTCGGCGCTGGTGGCAGCGCTCGCGCACACCGATCGCGACACGGGCCTGTCGCTGCAGAGCGTCAGCGACCTCGAGCCGTACTGGGAGGGCGTGCGCCACCTGTACCGCCCGTTCGAGTCGGGCCTCCCGGGCCCCACGGGGCGCGTCTACCACCATGAGATCCCCGGTGGGCAGCTGTCCAACCTGCGTCAGCAGGCGATCGCCCTGGGTATGGCCGATGACTTCGAGCGCATCGAGGACATGTACGCGGCGGCCGACCGCATCCTCGGACGCATCCCCAAGGTCACGCCGTCGTCGAAGGTCGTCGGCGACCTCGCTCTCGCCCTGGTCGCGGCGAAGGCCGACCCGGCCGATTTCGAGCAGAACCCGCAGAACTACGACATCCCCGATTCGGTCGTGGGATTCATGGCCGGTGAACTGGGCGACCTCCCCGGAGGATGGCCGGAGCCCTTCCGGACCAAGGTCCTCGCCGGACGCGAGATCAAGATCGAGATCCCGGCGCTGACCGCGGACGAGGAGGACGGGCTCGTCGGTGACGCCGCAACGCGCCGCCGCACCCTCAACCGACTGCTGTTCCCCGGGCCGGCGAAGGAGTTCGAAGCCACCCGTGCGGCCTACGGCGATCTGTCGGCGCTCGGCACGCCCGACTACTTCTACGGGCTCAAGCCGGGCGAAGAGCACGTCGCGGAAATCGACCCCGGCGTCCAGCTGTACGTCGGTCTCGAAGCGATCGGTGAGCCGGATGCCGCGGGCATGCGCACCGTCATGACGACCCTCAACGGGCAACTCCGCCCGGTCTGGGTGCGTGATCGTTCGATCACCGTCGACAAAGTGACGGTCGAAAAGGCCGACACCAGCAGGGCGGGCCAGGTGGCCGCACCGTTCGCCGGAGTCGTCACGATCAAGGCGGACGTCGGTGACGTGGTGAAGGCGGGCCAGCCGATCGCCTCGATCGAGGCCATGAAGATGGAGGCGGCCATCACCGCACCCGTCGACGGGACCGTCGAGCGCCTCGCCATCACCGGGACAGCAGCCGTCGAAGCCGGGGACCTTTTGGTCGTCGTCCGGCCCGCCGAGTAGCCTGTGATGTTGGATGCCTCGCATCCGAGAACATTCTGGGAGAGTGCACCGTGAGTCATGACCATGACGAGAATTCGTCGAAAGACCCCGACCATGGCGTTCTGAACACGACCGAGAGCGTCGATGTGTCGGGCGTGGGGATCGTCGACGGCTCGACGGCGCACGTCGAGATCGTGGTCCCGCCACTGGGCGACGACGATGATTTCGACGATGACGACGTCGTGCTCGATGACGTCGCGCTCGTCGCCGCTGAGGCGCCGACGAAACCCACCGAGCCTGCACTCGCGCCGTCTACCGCCTCGGATGCCGGCAGCGTCGCGCGCGTCGGTGATGCGACCCGCGTGCCGGTGACGGAGACGTCCGTCGAGATCGCTGCCGCACATGACCTCGATCACCACGAGCGGGTCCGTCCGCGGACGTCCGATATCGCTCTGCAGTCACGGCGTCTCGGTGATTTCGAAGCAGACCGTGAGAGCTCCGACCTGTTGACCTCCGATCGCCTGCTCGACCCGGCACACATCGTGCGTTCGGAGCCCGAGGGCACGTGGCAGCACATCGTCTACACGCTGTCCGGCCGCCGGATCAACCTCGGCGACAGTAAGCGTGCTCGGGACCGCAAGCAACTCGACCGACGAATCGCTGCGCCGCTGACGGGTGGGGCGCGGTTCGTCCCCGTGCTCTCACGCAAGGGTGGGGTCGGCAAGACGACCGTGACGACTCTGCTCGGGATGGCCCTCGCCGATGCGCGCGACGATCGTGTCATCGCCGTCGATGCCAATCCCGACCGCGGCACGCTGGCCGATCGCGTCGGACGGGCGAGCGGCCAGACGGTCCGTGATCTCGTGCGTGCCCGCGCCGACGTGCACGGATTCAACGACATCTCCCGCATCGTCTCGCGGGACGAGACCCGACTGGACGTCCTCGCTTCGGAGACCGATCCGCACGTGTCGGAAGCATTCAGCGATGCGGACTACCAGCAGGTCGCGGAGATCGCCGCGCACTTCTACTCGATCGTGCTCACCGATACCGGCACGGGCATCGTGCACTCCGTCATGGAGGCGACCCTCGACCGCGCCGACGAATTGGTGATCGTTGCCGGTTTGAGCATCGACGAGGCGCGGCTCGCCGCCGAAACCCTCACGTGGCTGGAAACCAACGGCTTCGCCGAGCAGGCGCGACGCGCGGTCGTGGTGCTCAACACGGCCCGGCCTGGCGCCGCGCTCGTGCGAGCGAGTGAGCTCGAAGCCCATTTCCGGAGCCGCGTGCGCGCCGTCGTCCGCATGCCCTACGACCCGCACATCGCGTCGGGGAGTGCCGTGTCGTTCCGCGATCTCCAGCCCGAGACGCGCCAGGCCGCTCGCGAACTGGCCGCGACCGTCGTCGAGGGCCTGCGCGTCCCGGCTGCTGCCTGATGCCTGTTCGTCCGATCCGCCTGTTCGGCGACCCCGTACTCCGCGCGCCGAGTGCGCCCATCGACGTCGTCGACGACGGCATCCGTGCCCTCGTGCGCGACCTTCTCGACTCGGTGGAGCCCGCGGGACGCGCCGGGGTCGCGGCGCCCCAGATCGGCGTCGGCCTGCGCGCCTTCAGCTACAACATCGACGGCGACATCGGCTATGTGCTGAACCCTGTGCTCGTCGACGTGTCAGGAGAGCCGCAGCCGGTCGGTGAAGGATGCCTGTCCGTCCCCGGGCTCTGGCACGACGCGATCCGTTACCCGTGGGCGAAGGTCATCGGCACCGATCTCGAGGGCAACGAGGTCGTGCTGGAAGGCGAAGGCTTGTTGGCCCAGGCGCTTCAGCACGAGACCGATCACCTCGACGGCAAGCTCTACCTCGACCGTCTGCCCGCCGACACGCGGCGCCAGGCGATGCGCGAGATCCGCGAGTCCAGCTGGTTCTGAGTCGAAACCTCGCGCACGCACAACGACCGGGGAGCCGAAGCTCCACCGGTCGTTGTCGTTGTGACGCGTGCTCAGCCGCCGAGCGGGATGTTCGTCGTCGAGACCGGCACGCTGTACAGGTCTTCGACGGCATCCGCGAAGTCCGTCATGATCACGCTGCGCTTGATGCTCATCTTCGGGGTGAGGTGGCCGGACGCTTCCGTCCACTCGGTGTCGAGGATGGCAAACTTGCGGATCGACTCCGCGCGCGAGACCTTCTTGTTCGCGATGTCGATCGCGCGCTGGATCTCTTCGCGCACCTTCGGGTTGGCTGCGGCATCCGTCAGCGACATGCCGCGGTCCAGGCCATTGTTGGCGAGCCATGCCGGGAGCATCTCGGGGTCGAGAGTCACGAGGGCCGAGATGAAGGGCTTCTGGTCGCCGACGACGACGACCTGCCCGACGATCGGGTTCGCGCGGATGGGATCTTCCAGCGCGGCCGGCGCGACGTTCTTGCCGCCGGCCGTGACGATGATCTCCTTCTTGCGGCCCGTGATCGTGAGGAATCCCTCTTCGTCGAAGGCGCCGACGTCGCCGGTGCGGAACCAGTCGCCGTCGAACGCTTCCGCCGTGGCCTCGGGGTTGCGCCAGTACTCCTTGAAGACGTTGACCCCGCGAACCTCGACTTCGCCGTCCTCGGCGAGGCGCACGCCGACACCGGGGAGCACGGGGCCCACCGATCCGATCTTCGACTTCGTCGCGAGGTTGACCGTCGCCGGCGCCGTCGTCTCGGTCAGGCCGTAACCTTCGAGGATCGTGACGCCCAGGCTGTGGAAGAAGTGTCCGAGGCGCGGACCCAGGGGAGCCGAACCCGAGACGGCGTACTGCACGCGGCCGCCCATGGCATCGCGCAGCTTGCTGTAGACCAGCCGGTCGAACACGGCGAACTTGATCTTCGTGCCGAGGGAGATCTTCTTGCCCTCCTGCAGCAGGCGAGAGTGCTCGATCGCGGTGTGGGCGGCGGCGCGGAAGATCTTGCCCTTGCCGCCGGCCTCGGCCTTCTGCTCGGCCGAGTTGTAGACCTTCTCGAACACGCGCGGAACGGCCAGCAGGAACGTCGGCTTGAAGGAACCGAGCGCGGGCAGCAGCTGTTTCGTGTCGGGCTGGTGGCCGGTCTTCACACCCGCGTGGATGTCGAGGATCGAGATGAAGCGGGCGAAGATGTGCGCCGTCGTGATGAACAGCAGGGTGGAGGAGTTCGGTACCGTGAGCACTTCGTTCAGCGCGACCGCGGAGTTGCGGCAGAGCTCCACGAAGTTGCTGTGCGTGAGGACGCAGCCCTTGGGGCGTCCGGTCGACCCGGACGTGTAGATGAGCGTCGCGATGTCGGCGCCGACGGCGATCGAGCGACGGCGCACGATCTCGTCATCGGTGATGTCGGTGCCGGCGGCGGTCAGCGTGTCGAGGTCTCCCGCGGCCATCGTCCAGGCCTGGCGGATGAGGGGGACATCGCTGCGGATTTCGGCGATCCGCGCGGCGTGCTCCTCCGACTCGCCGATGACCCAGGTGGCGCCCGAGTCGGAGAGGAT
The DNA here is from genome assembly GCF_025398275.1 of Microbacterium memoriense. Taxonomy (GTDB): domain Bacteria; phylum Actinomycetota; class Actinomycetes; order Actinomycetales; family Microbacteriaceae; genus Microbacterium; species Microbacterium memoriense. The sequence goes on from NZ_JAODOR010000003.1 coordinate 34,397, forward strand.
CCAGCTGACCTGTGCGGCCGAGCTCGTCTCGTAGACCGGAACCATGACGGCGCCCGCGTAGAACAGGGCGAAGTCGACCAGCGTCCAGTGATAGGTGGTCCGGGCGATGAAGCCCACCTTTTCGCCGGGCTCGATGCCGGCGGCGGCGAACCCCTTTGCGAGCGCGATGACTTCGCGTTCGAACTCGGCGGCGGTGATGTCCCGCCAGCCGTCACCCTCGGGGACGGCAAACAGCGCGAGCGACGGGGTCGCCTTGACGCGTTCGACGAGAAGATCAGCGACGTTCGCCTGCGGATCGGCGGGGACGATCGCGGGGACTTCGAATTGGACGGCGCTCATGGGCGGCAACTCCTTTGTGTACCGGGTAGCGTCGGGTGATGACGACTGGGATTGAGTCTAACTGCTGATGAAACTCAGTCCCACGGATGCCGCGCCCCATTCGGGTAACACCGGTTCGCGTACCCCGAAGGACTGTGGAGTCCACACTAGACTCTCCGATGCCGCACCGCCGGTGTCGGCGGAGAGGAGCAGTGTGCTCAACGTCGGCATCGATATCGGTGGCACCAAGATCGCCGGGGGCGTCGTCGCCCTCGATGGCACCATCATCGAGCAGCTTCGTGTCCCGACTCCCGTCGACACGGGAGCGCTCGCGGATGCTGTGGCCGCGATGGTCGGCGACCTCGCGTCGCGCCACGAGGTACACGCCGTCGGAGTCGCCGCTGCGGGGTTCATCGATCGCACGCGCTCCGTCATGTTGCACGCGCCGAACATCGATTGGCAGAACGCGCCGTTGCGGGCGCAGTTCGAGGCGCAGATCGGGCGACCCGTCACGCTTGAGAACGATGCCAACGCCGCGGGCTGGGGCGAGTATCGGTTCGGCGCCGGCCGGGGATCGACCGACATGGTCATGATCACCCTCGGCACGGGCGTCGGCGGTGCGGCTGTCGGTGACGGATCGCTCCTCATCGGCGCCAACGGCAGCGCCGCAGAGCTCGGGCACCTGCGCTTCGTCCGCGGCGGTCGCCCGTGCGGCTGCGGCCAGAACGGGTGCCTCGAGCAGTACGCGTCCGGACGCGCACTGCAACGGGAGATCGCCGACATCGCCGACGGCGGCGGAATCGGGTCGCGCCTCGCCGCCCACCGGACAGCGGCGGGCATCGTCCCCGGCGCGGATCTGAAGTTGTTGCTCTCCGAGCAGGATGCCGGCGCGCTCGAAGCCGTGCGCCGGGTCGCGACGGCACTCGGTGAAGCGTGCGGCGCCTTCCAGGCCGTCCTCGACCCCGAGCTGTTCGTCATCGGCGGGGGAGTGGCGGAGCTCGGCGAGGACCTGCTGGAGCCCACCCGCATCGCCTATGAGACCTCCCTTCCCGGCTTCGGGGAGCGCCCGACCGCCCGATTCGTCACGGCGACGCTCGGCAACGATGCGGGCCTCGTCGGCGTCGCCGATCTCGCGAGACTACGGACCTGACGGTGTTCTACTGGATCATGAAGTACGTCGTGATCGGGCCGATCGTCAAGGCGATCTTCCGGCCCTGGATCGTCGGACGCACGAACATCCCGGCATCCGGAGCGGCGATCCTCGCCAGCAACCACCTGTCGGTGAGTGACTCGGTCTTCCTCCCCCTCATGATCGATCGCCGTATGTCCTTCCTCGCGAAGAGCGACTATTTCACCGGCAAGGGCATCAAGGGTTGGGCCACACGCGTCTTCATGAAGGCGAGCGGCCAGATCGCGATCGACCGGACGGGCGGCAAAGCCTCGGAGGATTCGCTCAACACCGGACTCCAAGTCCTCGGCCGCGGTGATCTTCTGGGTGTCTATCCCGAGGGCACGCGCAGCCCGGATGGCCAGCTGTACCGTGGTCGCACGGGCCTGGCACGGATGGCGCTCGAGGCTCGTGTCCCGGTCGTCCCGGTCGTGATGGTCGACACGGGGGCGATCATGCCGATCGGCCGGTCGATTCCGCGCATCGGCCGGGTCGGCATGGTGATCGGGGCGCCCCTCGACTTCTCCCGCTTCCACGGTATGGAAAGCGATCGCTACATCCTGCGTTCCGTCACCGACGAGATCATGGTCGCGCTCCAGCGCCTCGGCGAGCAGAGATACGACGATGTGTACGCGTCGACGGTGAAGGACCGTCGCCCGCCCGAGTGAGGCGCGCAGGGGTGTCATCCGGCATCCACCGGCAGGATGCCGCCACTAGACTGGCCGGATGCCCACCCTGCACGACGACCTCGATCACTGGCGCTCGCTCCCGATCAAGCAGCAGCCGAATTGGACCGACCTCGACGCCGTGACGGCGGTGTCCGACGAGATCGCGACGCTGCCCCCGCTGGTCTTCGCCGGTGAGGTCGACAATCTGCGTGAGCGCCTCGCGCGCGCCGCATCCGGTCGGGCCTTCTTGCTGCAGGGCGGCGACTGCGCCGAGACGTTCGCCGGCGCGACCGCCGAGCAGATCCGCAACCGCGTCAAGACCGTGCTGCAGATGGCCGTCGTCCTCACCTACGGTGCGTCGATGCCGGTCGTGAAGATGGGCCGCATGGCCGGGCAGTTCGCCAAGCCGCGCTCGAGCGACACGGAGACCCGCGGCGACGTCACGCTTCCGGCGTACCGGGGCGACATCGTCAACGGGTACGACTTCACCGAGGCCTCGCGTCAGCCGGACCCGCAGCGACTGCTGAAGGGCTACCACACGGCGGCGTCGACCATCAACCTGATCCGCGCGTTCACGCAGGGTGGATTCGCGGACCTCCGTGAAGTCCACTCCTGGAACAAGGGCTTCGCGCAGAACCCCGCCAACCAGGCGTACGAGCGACTCGCGGCCGAGATCGACCGCGCCATCAAGTTCATGGAGGCCGCCGGAGCGAACTTCGACGAGCTTCGCGGGGTCGAGTTCTACACGGGCCACGAGGGTCTGCTGATGGACTACGAACGGCCGATGACCCGCATCGATTCGCGCACCGGCACGCCGTACAACACGTCCGGACACTTCCTGTGGATCGGGGAGCGCACACGCGACCTCGATGGTGCCCACATCGACTACTTCTCGAAGATCCGCAACCCCATCGGGGTCAAGCTCGGACCTTCGACGACTCCCGAAACCGCTCTGGAACTGATCGACAAGCTCGATCCCGAGCGCGAACCCGGCCGACTCACGTTCATCACCCGCATGGGCGCCGGCAAGATCCGTGACGCCCTGCCGCCGCTGCTCGAGGCCGTGCGCGACTCCGGCGCGACGCCGCTGTGGGTCACCGATCCCATGCACGGCAACGGGATCACGACGCCCACCGGCTACAAGACCCGTCGCTTCGACGACGTGGTGGACGAGGTCCGCGGCTTCTTCGAGGCGCACCGCGCCGTCGGGACGTTCGCGGGCGGCATCCACGTCGAGCTCACGGGCGATGACGTGACGGAGTGCCTGGGTGGGTCGGAGCAGATCGACGAGGCGACCCTCGCGACGCGCTACGAGAGCCTGTGCGACCCGCGCCTGAACCACAAGCAGTCGCTCGAGCTGGCTTTCCTCGTTGCCGAGGAGCTCGAGAAGCGCTGAACCGCTGCGGGCGCCGGCTTCCGCCGGAAGAGGTGCGGGCCGCGGCGGGTCAGCCAGTGACGGTCAGCTGCAGGGTGATCGTGGTGCCGCGCGCACGCATGTCGCCGGCCTCGGGGTCCTGACTGGTGACCTTGGTGAAGCCATCCGGCCAGGCATCCCACAGGCCGGAGTAGGAGTGGCGGAAGCCCGCGTCATCGAGCGCCGACTTGGCTGCATCACGGCTCATCCCCACGACGCTCGGCACCTCGAAGAGCTGCGGACCCTTCGAGACGATGAGGGTCACCGTGTCGCCGGGGCGGAAATTGCCCTCGTTCTCGCCGATCCCGATCACGATGCCCTTGTCGACGTCGGAGCTGAACTCCTCGACGACACTCGACTCGAGCTCGACGCCCTTCAGGGTCGACGTGGCGGTGTCGACCGTCTCTCCGACGACGTCGGGGATCGGGCCGAGCGACACGTCGAAAGCGACCGTCGATCCCTCGAGTGCCGTGCAGCCGGTCGTGCAGTCCACCGCCTCGCCGCCGCCGGGCGGAGTGATCCGCGCGCCGATGACGGTGCCGTCCGCGGCATCCGTGAAGTACGTCGTCGGGTCGCCGGAGGGTGTGATGAAGAACTCCGCGAGCGTCGCGGTGGCCGCATCCACGCTCACCCCCGACATTTCCGGAAGATCGTGGGATGCCGGTCCCAGCGAGATCACGACGGTGATCTCACTGTCCTTGTCGACGCGAGCGCCCGCGGGGGGATCCGTACCGATTGCCTGCCCCGTGGGTACATCGCGGCTGTGATCCTGGCCTGCGACAGCGACGAGTGACTGCTCCGCCAGCAGAGCCGTCGCCTCTTCGATCGATTTGCCCGAGACATCGGTGACGGCGACGAGCGAGCCCGGCCCCGAGCCGAACCACCAGCCGGCGCCGGCGGCGAGCCCGGCGAGGAGCAGCACGAGAGTGATCAACCAGCCGCCCTTGACGGAGTTCCGGCGCGTCCGCGTGCGGAGGCGCGTGGCGTTGTCGGAGGCATCCGTCACGGTGGGCGCGGTGAAGGTGCCCGGCATGACCTTCGTCATCTCACCGGAGTCGTACGTGTCTTCGTCACGGGTCACGCCCGGCGCAACGGTACGCACGACGTGCGGGAAGACACCGAGATCCTTTTCGATCTCGCGGAGACGCTCGAGCATGACGCGGGCGTCGGTCGGCCGGTCGTCGGGTTCGCGTTCGGTCGCCCACATGACGAGCTCGTCGAACTGCTCGGGCACGCCCGGGTTCTTCGCGCTGGGGCGAGGAACCGAATCGGTCGCGTGCTGGTACGCGATCTGCATCGGTTGCTCACCCTTGTAGGGCTGCTCGCCGACGAGCATTTCGTAGAGCATGATGCCGAGTGCGTAGATGTCGCTTCGCGCGTCGGCCGTGCCGCGGGTGACGAGCTCGGGCGCGAGGTAGGCGATCGTTCCGAGCAGCATCTGCCCGGTCGCCGTGTTCGCCGTCGTCGCGCGGGCGAGCCCGAAGTCGCCGATCTTGATGCGACCGTCTTCGGCGAGCAGGACGTTTTCGGGCTTGACGTCGCGGTGCACGATCCCGGCGCGGTGGGCGGCTGCGAGGCCGGAGAGCACAGCATCCATGATCGTGATGGTCTGGGGGATCGTGAGTCGGCGCTGCTCGCGCAGCAGCTCGCGCATCGTGATGCCCGGGAGGTACTCCATGACGAGATAGGCGAGTTCGCCGTCCTGGCCCTGGTCGAAGACGTTGACGACGTGCGGATCGGCCAGTCGGGCGGCGGCGCGCGCCTCTTGGATGAACCGACCCTGGAACACGGTGTCGTCGGACAGATGTCCGTGCATGACTTTGAGGGCGACTCGGCGTTCGAGGCGCAAATCGGTCGCGACGTAGACCGTCGCCATGCCACCGCGGGCAATGCGAGCGCGGACGCGGTATCGACCGTCGACCAGACGGCCGATCAGCGGGTCCGTCTGCTGGCTCGTGCTCACTTACGAGATTCTACGGATCAGACCCTGTGAGGCCGGGAACGCCTCACCCTGGATCGTCTCTACCCGTACGCGGCGACCCATGCCGTCGCCTGGGTCTCCCACGGTGCATACCGTTCCGGGTATGCCGAGCGCTGGACGGTCTGGGCGACCGCGCCGAACTCCATCTCCTGCCAACCGGGCACGTCGAGGAGTCCCTGCGTGAGCGATCCGTTGGGGTCGTGCGGGCCACCGAAGAACGCCGCGGCGGCGCGGCGCGCATCACGCACCTCGCCCTCCGCGCCCCAGCCTTGGCTCGGCCGCTGCTGGAAGAGCCCCAACGAGTCCCGGTCGCCCCAGTCGAGATTGCGGATCCAGGACTCGACCATTGCGGTCGCGAGAGCGATCGCGATGCCACGGTCGGAGACGCCGAGACCTCGACCCACCTCGATGATGATCTGCGCGTTCGCGATCTGCTCGGCATCGAGCGTCACGATCGGCGCGACCGGAGCGGCCTCGACGACGGCTGTCGGGATCATCGTGGGGGATGCCGGCGCGGCAGCGCCGGGGATGGCGAGCTCCTGTCCGGGATAGATGATCGATCCGCGGGTGAGGCCGTTGGTCGCCAGAAGATCTGTGAGACCGACGCCTTGCGCCTGCGCGATGGCCCACAAGGTCTCGCCGCCGACGACCGTGTGAACGGCCGCCACGGTCGGCGCCGCAGCGGGGGCGGCTGCAACGGGTGCCGCGACGGCGCCCGTGAGCGTCAGGACCTGCCCGGGCCGGATGATGGAACTCCATCCGAGACCGTTCCACGCGAGGACATCGGCGGTGGTGAGCCCGTAGCGTGCGGCGATCGCGCTGACGGTGTCGCCCGGCGCGACGGTGTGCGAAGGGGTGAGGACGGATGCGGGCACCACGAGCGGTGCGGCTGCCCGGAGAGGGAGCGGAGCCAGCGGCCGGCTGTGTGTGCGTTCGCCGTCGACCGCGCCTGCGGGAGTCGCCGTCAGTGACAGCGCGATCGTCCCGAGGACGGCCGTGGGCACCGTGAATGATCGAGACGCCAGGGTGTGAAGTCGTCGCAAGATCTTCCCTTCTTTTGACCTGGCCACCGTGTCACGGATGTCAACTCCTGTCAACGGGTGATAAAGAAGGGGCTGGTGTGACTGGAGTGATTTCCGGTGCGAGCGCGACGCGGCATCCCGAAGGGTCGCGGCGGTGGAATAGTGGAGGGGTGACTGGCCAGACCCCTGAAATGACACCGACCGAGTGGCTGACGATGCCCGACCTCGTGGAGCGCCTCGATGAGTCGCTGGGGCGCGTCCGGCGTCTGCTCGACGACAAGTTCCTGATCGGTTCGCGGCGGACCGGTGTCTTCGCGGTTCCCGAGGTCTTCGTGATCGACGATCACCCGCTGCCGTCGCTCCGTGGCACCGTGATCGTCCTGCAGGATGCGGGATTCACCGACGACGAAGCGATCGACTGGCTGCTCAGCCACGAAGAGGCCATCGGTCGAGCGCCGATCGCGGCCCTGCGCGAGGGGCGCAAAGCCGAGGTGCGGCGCGTCGCCCAGACACTCGCCTGACGTCAGGCGATGCGGACCGTCGCCTCGTGCGCGAGGTCACGGAGGACGCCGACGGCCGATGTGCCGAGCGGAGCTCCACGCAGCGCGCGGTCGCCGTCGTCGGCGTAGCGCGTGATGTGTTCCTCGACGCGTGCGAGCGCTCCGGAATCGATGATCGTCTGCTGGAGCGCCGAAATCTGGGATTCGTCCAGCGTCGGGTCGCCGATCAGCTCGTCCACGACGCGACGCGCTCCGGGCGCGAGTGCCTCGCGGGCGTAGGCGATCAGGAGCGTCCGTTTCCCTTCGCGCAGGTCATCGCCGGAGGGCTTGCCGGTCACGGCGCTGTCACCGAACACCCCCAGCACGTCATCGCGCAGCTGGAACGCGAGGCCGAGCGGATGACCGAAACCGCTGAGCGCATCGGATTGCGCCGCGCTGGCGCCGGCGAGGGCACCGCCGAGCAGAAGCGGATGCTGGATCGAATAGCGCGCGGACTTCAGTGAGGCCACACGCAGTGCTCGCTCGGCCTGAGCGCTGTCCGGAGCCGTCAGGTAGGCGGCTTCTTCGGCGAGGTCGAGGAACTGACCCACGGTGACTTCGCGACGCATCATGGCGTAGATCTCCCGCGCGTCCGCCGCGTAAGCGCTCGATCGGATTCCCTCCTCCAGGAGATCGTCGCTCCAGGCGACGAGCAGATCGCCCAGCAAGATCGCTGCCGAGCGGCCGAAGCCACCGGCATCCCCGGCCCAGCCCGCGTCCCAGTGGCCGGCCTCGAAGGCGCGATGTGCGGCGGGGTGTCCGCGTCGCGTGTCCGAGTTGTCGATGATGTCGTCGTGCACGAGCGCCGCCGCGTGGAAGATCTCCAGAGCGGCAGCCGCGGCGATGGCGTCGTCCGCGATGGGGAGCGGGCGCCCGCCGCGGTACTCGGCCACGGCACGCCACCCCGTGAGGCAGAATCGCGCACGGAAACGCTTTCCGCCGGTGACGGCCGCGGTGCCGGACTGCACGAAACCGGCCGCTTCTTCGCCCCACGCGTCCGCGGACGCCCGCTGCTGGGCGGTGAATCTTTCCAGTCGCTGGGAAACAGCCTCGATCGGGTCCGCAGGAGCGCTCACGGGCCTAGCCTAGTTCTCGAGTGCATGCGTAGAATCAGTGCACGGGAGCCCGAGGGGGATGCATGCCACTGTCAGAGCAGGAACAGCGTCTGCTCGATGAGATGGAACGTCATCTCATGAGCAAGGACGCCGACGTGGTCACTGCGCCCCGAGAAGGTCAGACGTTGAGCTATCGCAACATCGTCTACGGCTCGATCCTGGTGCTCCTCGGCCTCGGTGGTCTCATCGCCGGCGTCTCCACCGACCTCGTCGTCGTCGGGGTTCTCGCGTTCGTCGTGATGGTTGTCGGGGTCGTCCTCGCAGTGACCCCCAATCGCAACGGCGGCACAGCGACTCGTGCCACCACGGGCGAGCGGAAGTCCACTCCCGCAGCCCCCGCATCCTCGTCCTTCATGGACCGCATCAACGACCGCTGGGACCGTCGCAACGGCACCGAGTAGTCCGCGCGCCCCGAGCGGGCCGCGCACGCAGAAAGCACCGACCTCCGGGTCGGTGCTTTTTTTGTGTGCGTGGGCGTATCGAGCCGGAAAGGCGGACAAAAGGATAGTGATGTGGAGGGAAGTGGAGTAAAGTGGTGCCCATAGACGACGGCCGGGTCGACGAAGGGGGAGGGTGCGATGCTGCTGGGCACCTACACCCCCAAGCTCGACGACAAGGGCCGCGTCATTCTTCCCGCCAAATTCCGCACGGATCTCGGTGACGGTGTCGTTGTCACGCGCGGCCAGGAGCGGTGCCTCTACGTGTTCAGCACGAAGGAGTTCGAGCGCGTCTACGAGAAGATCCGCGAAGCGCCGCTCACCAACAAGCAGGCGCGCGACTTCCAGCGCATGTTCCTCGCCGGCGCGAGCGACGAGAAGCCCGACAGCCAGAGCCGCATCACCCTGCCGCCGCACCTGCGGACCTACGCCAGCCTCGGGCGCGACCTCATCGTGACCGGTGTCGGTGCGCACGCCGAGATCTGGGACGCGCAGGCCTGGAGCGACTACGCCGCCGACAACGAAGACAGCTATTCGGACATGGAGCAGGAGGTGATCCCGGGCTTGTTCTGATTCGTGGCCGTGACTCCCAGCCGCACGCCCTGACACACTTCCCCGGTGCCAGGTCGCGGCGGATGGGGATCACGACTCCGAATCACGGCCCTCACATCATGGACCTCCACGACATCCACACTCCCGTTCTCCTCGACCGCTGCGTCGAGTTGCTCGGCCCGGCTCTGCAACGCGACGGCGCCGTCCTGGTCGATGCCACCGAGGGCATGGGTGGGCACTCCGAGGCGCTTCTGGAACGCTTTCCGAACACTCGCCTGATCGGGCTCGACCGTGACACCGACGCCCTGCGCATTGCGGGGGAGCGGCTCGCTCGTTTCGGAGATCGCGTCACGTTGGTCCACACGGTCTACGACGGCATCGCCGAGGCGGTCGCTTCGGCCGGCGCGCCGCAGGTCGACGGCATCCTGTTCGATCTCGGGGTCTCGTCGCTGCAGCTCGATGAAGCCGGTCGTGGCTTCGCCTACTCGCAGGATGCGCCGCTGGACATGCGCATGGACCAGACCGCGGGCACGACGGCGGCCGACATCGTCGCCACGTACGGCGAGGGTGACCTGCGTCGCATCTTCGAACGTTACGGAGAAGAGAAACTCGCCGGCCGCTACGCGCGAGCGATCATCGCGGCACGAGCCACGGCGCCCATCGAGCGCTCCGGCCAGCTCGTGGAGATCCTCATCGCCGCGACCCCCGTCGCCGTGCAGCGTGAAGGACGTGGACACCCGGCCAAGCGTGTCTTCCAGGCCCTCCGCATCGAGGTCAACGCCGAACTCGCCGTTCTCGAGAACGCGATGCCCGCGGCGCTCGGCGTGCTGAACGTCGGTGCCCGCATCGTCGTCATGTCCTACCAGTCCCTCGAAGACCGGCTCGTGAAGCGCGTCTTCGCGGATGCCGCCGCCTCGACCGCGCCGCCGCGGCTGCCGGTCGAGTTGCCGGAGCACGCCCCCCGCTTCCGTCTCATCACCAAGGGCGCCGAACTGGCATCCGATGAGGAGCGCGCGCGCAACCCGCGCGCCACCCCGGTGCGTTTGCGCGCCGCCGAACGAGTGAGGGAGGCCTCGTGAGCGCTGATCTGCTGGCTGTCGCCCTCCCCGCACCCGAGCGTGCGCGCACGCCTCGACTGCGGGCCGTTGCCGCCCCGCAACCCGCGCGTCGCCCCCGTTTGCTCTACGGGCTGGTCGCCGTCGCGGGGGCGCTGCTGATCGGCGCGACCCAGATGGGCCTGTCGGTCCTCACGACCCAGACGTCGTACGACATCGCGACGCTGACCCAGGAGAACCGCGCTCTTGGCTGGCAGAAGCAGATGCTCGAAGACCAGGTTGCCGGCCTCAGCTCGCCGCAGTATCTGGCCGCCAACGCCTCCGCTCTCGGCATGGTCGTCGGTCAGCCCCCCAGCTACCTCCGCCTGAGCGACCACGCGATCATCGGTGACAGCGCCGGCGCGACCGGGGCGACGTCGATCGACGCACTGACGAAGGCGGCGGTCCCCAACGCTCTCGTGGGTGGGGTACCGCTCGTCACCGATCCCGCATCCAGCCTCAGCAGCGGCGCCACCGTTGATGCGGCCATCCTGACCGCGGATTCTTCGACACCCCCTGCGATCGCCGAGGGTCTGCCGACCCCCGCCACACACTGAGATATATGACGACTCGAGCCACCCGCAGCCCGCGCCGCCGCACCGTCGTCGCCCTCGCTGTCGTCCTCGTCGTCCTCTCGGCGTTCGTCGTGCGTCTGGTCGACATCCAGGTGGTCAACGCGAGCGACCACGTCAAGGATTCGCAGGACTACGCGACCGGGACGACGGTCACTCTCCACGGTGCCCGCGGTGACATCGTCGACACGACGGGCACGGTGCTGGCTGACAGTACGGTGCGCTACGACGTGCAGATCGATCCCGCTCTGGCGATCAAGGGCGCTCCGCAGCGCGATGCCGACGGCGTGCTGATCAAGGACGAGAACGATGACCCGGTGATCGTCCCGTGGGAGTCGCTCGCGGCACAGATCGCGGCCATCACGGGCCAGTCCGCCGACGACGTCATCAAGATCGTGGCGGATGCTCTGGCCATCAACCCCGAGTCCCAGTACGCGCTGATCAAGCAACGGGTGTCGACGGAGGAATACCGGGCACTCGCCGATCTGAGGGTTCCGTTCCTCGCCTTCCCGACGGATCCGTCGCGCACGTACCCGGATGGCGCCGTGGCCGGGAACCTGATCGGCTTCGTGGGGTCGGACGGCACCCCCCTGGAAGGTCTCGAGAGCCTGCAGGACTCGTGCCTGGCCGGCGCAGACGGAAAGCTCACCTACCAGCGCGGTGCCGACGGGGTCATCATCCCGGGCACCGAGGTGGAAACCCCCGCGACCGACGGCGGCACCCTCCGCCTGACGATCGACTCGGACCTGCAGTGGTACATGCAGCAGCTGATCGCGGAAGAAACCGATCGCCTGCAGGCCAATTGGGGCGGAATCATGGTCGTCGAGACGGCGACCGGGAAGATCCGCGCCGCGGCCGAGTCCGAGACGGTGGACCCGAACGATCCGGGAGCATCCGACGCCGAGAGTCGCTCGTCGAAGCTCCTGCGCTACTCGTATGAGCCGGGGTCGACGTTCAAGCCCGTCACGGCGGCGACCGGCATCGATGTCGGCGTCCTGACGCCGTTCACGTCGGTCTACGACCCGGATCGCATGGAGTTCCCCAACGGCGCCGTGATCAACGACGACGAGAAGCACGACCCGATGACACTGACGCTCAACGGCGCACTCGTGCGCTCGTCGAACGTCTCGCTGTCGCAGTTCGGCGCGATGATCGATCCTCAGACCCGTCTCGACTACCTGAAGAAGTTCGGCGTCGGTCAGGGGACGGCGCTCGACTGGTCGGCCGAGCCGTCCGGCAGCTACCACGAGGTCGCCGACTGGGACAACCAGACCTACTACGCGACCACGTTCGGTCAGGCCTTCACCGTGACGGTTCCGCAGGTCGCGAGCGTCTACCAGACGATCGCGAACGGCGGTGTGCGCCAGCCGCTGTCGTTCGTCGAGTCGTGCACGAGCGATGACGGCACCGTGACGGCACCGGAGCTGCCCGACCCGGTACAGGTCATCAAGCCGGAGACCGCGGCGCAGGTCGGACAGATGCTGGAGAACGTCTTCGTTCAGGGCACGCTCGCCGAGGACATCGCGATCCCGGGCTACCGGATGGCGGGCAAGACGGGTACCGCGCAGGTCCGTAACGGCGCGGGCGGATACAAGGACGGCGTCTACTTCACGTCGCTTGTCGGCTACGCGCCCGCCGACGATCCGAAGTACGTTGTCATCACGGTCTTCGACGAGCCCCAGACGGTTCGCATGTCGTCGGCCAACCGCACGTCGTTCAAGAAGGCCATGACACAGGTGCTCACGCACTACCGGGTCATGCCGTCCGACTCGACGACGCCTTTGCTCCCCGTGACACCGTGACGCGCCCGCCGGCGTGAGGAACCAGACACCATGATCCGCATGACCCTGGCCGAGGTGGCCACAGCTGTTTCAGGAACCCTGGAGCCGTTCGGCGCCGATGCGCCCACGACCGTCGTGGAAGGCGCCGTCGACACCGACTCGCGGATGATCGCGCCCGGTGACATCTTCGTCGCGAAACCCGGGGAGACCACGGACGGTCACCTCTTCGTTCCCGGGGTGGCCGAAGCAGGGGCGTCGCTGGCGATCGTCGAGCATCGGGTGGATGCCGCCATCACCCAGATCGTCGTACCCGATGTCATCGCCGCTCTCGCAGACCTCGCCCGCGAGGTCGTCGCGCGCGTGCGCGCCGGAGGCAACCTCACCGTGGTCGGCATCACGGGGTCCAACGGCAAGACCACGACGAAGAACCTCCTCGAGCGCATCCTGCAGGACGAGGGCGAGACAGTCGCGCCCCGCGCGTCGTTCAACAACGAGGTCGGCGCGCCCCTGACGATGCTCCGCGTCACGCCGGAGACGCGCTACCTCGTGTGCGAGTTCGGTGCGGCGGGCCCCGGCCAGATCGCGCGATTGGCCGGACTCGTCACGCCCGACATCGGCGTCGTGCTGATGGTCGGCCTCGCCCACGCCGGCGGTTTCGGCGGCGTGGAGGCGACCCTCAAAGCGAAGACCGAGTTGGTCGAGGCGATCCGCCCCGGCGGAATTGCTGTCCTCAACGCCGACGACGCCCGCGTGGTCACCATGGCGGCCGTCGCGGAGTCGCGGGGCGTCTCCGTGCGGTGGTTCGGGCGGGGCTCCGCTGCCGAGATGCGTGCGGAGGACGTCGAGGTCACGGCATCCGGTACGACCTGCACGATCGTCGTGGGGGAGAAGCGGATGCCGCTGCGCCTGCGAGTGCTCGGTGAGCATCACGTCATGAACGCCCTTGCGGCGCTGACCGCGGCACGGGAGATCGGGGTTCCCCTCGCGGATGCGATCGCGCGGCTGGAGACGGTCGAGATCGCCGAACGGTGGCGGATGCAGCCCCTCGGCTCGGATCGCGTCCGCATCATCAACGATGCCTACAACGCGAGTCCCGACTCGATGGCCGCGGCCCTGCGCACGCTCGCACAGATCGTGGAACCCGGCCAGCGCAAAGTCGCCGTCCTCGGCGCGATGAGTGAACTCGGAGAGTACGCCGGCGAAGAGCACGATCGCGTGGGGCTTCTCGCGGTGCGCCTGCGGATCGAGCGGATCGTTGTGGTCGGCCCGGACGCGCGTCGCCTCTTCATCTCCGCGATCGGCGAGGGGTCCTGGGACGGCGAAGCGGTGTTCTTCGCGACGGCCGACGAAGCCTATGACTACCTGCTGGGTGAGCTGCGCGACGGCGACCGCGTGCTCGTGAAGTCCTCGAACTCCGCCGGACTCCGGCATCTCGGTGATCGTCTGGGAGAATCGTTCTCGTGAGATCTCTCCTTGCCGCCGCCACGATCTCGCTCGCGTTCACGCTGTTCCTGACGCCGCTCTTCATCCGCCTGTTCGAGAAGCTCGGCTGGGGTCAGGTGATCCGCACCCCCGACGATGCGAGCAACCCGAACCACCACGCCAAGCGCGGCACGCCCACGATGGGTGGTGTCATCTTCATCCTCGGCGCGGTCATCGGCTACCTCGTGGGCACGCTCACAGGCGGCGCTCCGCCGACGATCTCGGGCCTCTTGGTCATCTGGATGATGGTGGGGCTCGGCGTCGTCGGCTTCATCGACGACTACATGAAGGTTCGTCAGCAGCGCAGTCTCGGTCTCTCGGGATGGCGAAAAGTGATCGGACAGATCGCGGTCGCGGTGCCGTTCGGCATCGTTGCGCTGAACTTCCCCAATACGTACAACCAGACTCCCGGGTCGCCCTACATCTCGTTCTTCCGCGACATCCCGATGCTCTCCTTCATGGCGCTCGGCGCGATCGTCGGCTGGATCCTCTATCTCGTCTGGGTGTCGTTCCTCTCGGTCGCCTGGTCGAATGCGACCAACCTGACCGACGGACTGGATGGCCTGGCCACCGGTGCCGGCATCTTCACGATCTCGGCCTACAGCCTCGTGACGTTCTGGCAGTTCCAGCAGCGTTGCCACAGCAGCGACCTCGTCGACACCTACGTCTCGGCGTGCTACCCGACGCGTGACCCGATGGACCTCACGATCATCGCGGCATCCTTCGTCGGAGCCCTCGTCGGGTTCATGTGGTGGAACGCTCCGAAGGCGAAGATCTTCATGGGCGACGTCGGCTCGATGGCGATCGGCGGCGTCATCGTGGCGATGTCGGTGCTCTCGCGCACCGAGATCCTCGCGGTCGTCATCGCGGGTGTCTTCATCATCGGCCCGGGTTCGGTGATCCTGCAGCGCTACTACTTCAAGGCGACGGGCGGCAAGCGTCTGTTCCTGATGAGTCCGTTCCACCACCATCTCGAGATGCGCGGCTGGCCGGAGATCACGATCGTCGTGCGCATGTGGATCATCGCGGGCATGCTCGCGGTGGCCGGGGTGGGTCTGTTCTACGTCGCCTGGCTCGCCGCACTATGACCACGCGTCTGGATTCGCTGACGAGCTGGCACGCCGATTGGACGGGTCTCCGCGTCGCCGTGCTGGGTTTGTCCGTCACCGGTTTCGCGGTCGCCGACACCCTCGCCGAGCTGGGCGCGGACGTCTACGTCTTCACCGAGCGGGCGGACGAGGAATATGGGCGTCTGCTGCCGGTCATCGGCGCACGCCTGTGGACCGGGCCGCTGGGCAGCGTCCCCGAGTCGTTGTCGGAGTTCGCCCCCGAGGTCGTGGTCGCGTCGCCCGGATTCCCGCCGCACCACCCGGTGATCTCCTGGGTCCGCGACGCGGGAATCGCCCTGTGGGGCGATGTCGAGCTCGCGTGGCGCGTGCGCGACAAGATCACGCGACCCGATGGCAGCCCGGCCGATTGGCTCCTCATCACAGGCACCAACGGCAAGACCACCACGACCCGGCTGGCGGCGACCATGCTCGCCGCCGGGGGGCTTCGTGCGGCGCCGTGCGGAAACATCGGCGTGCCGGTGCTCGATGCCGTCCGTGACCCCGCCGGATTCGATGTCCTGGTCGTCGAACTCTCCAGCCACCAGCTCTGGTACCTCTCGCTGCAGAGCGGACCGGACCCGCTCTCACCCGCCGCGAGCGTGTGCCTCAACCTCGCCGACGACCACCTCGAGTGGCACGGCTCCGCCCGCGCGTATCGCGATGCTAAAGCGTTCGTGTATCAGCTCACCCGTGTGGCCTGCGTCTACAACAAGTCCGACATCGCCACCCGGGAGATGGTCGAGGATGCGGAGGTCCTCGATGGATGCCGTGCCATCGGCTTCGATCTCGGTGTGCCTGGACCGAGTGACCTCGGCGTGGTCGACGGCATCCTCGTGGACCGTGCGTTCCTGGAGGAACGCCACACGAGTGCGCTCGAGCTGACCACGATCGCCGAGCTCGCCGAGCGAGGGCTCTCCGCCCCGCACATCGTCGCCAACACGCTGGCGGCGGCGGCACTGTCACGTGCGCTCGGCGTCACTCCGGAAGCCATCCGCAACGCGCTCCGTGACTTCCAGCTCGACCCGCACCGGATCGAGGTCATCGCGGTCGCCGCCGGCGTCACCTGGGTCGACGATTCGAAGGCCACCAATCCGCACGCGGCGGACTCATCGCTGGCCGCCTATCCCGGCGCCGTGTGGGTTGTCGGGGGGCTCCTGAAGGGTGTCGACATCGCAGGGCTGGTCGCCGGCCGCGGGTCGCGCGTGAAGGCCGCGATCGTCATCGGGACCTCGCGGAGGGAGATCGCGGAGGCGTTCGCACGACACGCGCCCGCGGTTCCCGTGTTCGAGGTCGACCACGCCCAGACTGAAGACGTCATGACAGAGGTCGTCGACCTGGCGGCGGGTGTCGCGCGTGACGGAGACGTGGTCCTCCTCGCTCCGGCTGCGGCATCCTTCGATCAGTTCGAGTCCTATTCGGACCGGGGGCGGCGTTTCGCCGACGCCGTCCGCCAGCGGATCGGGAGGGGGATCGGTGGCCACCACGACATCGCACCGGACCCGTCCGGCCAATCCGACTCCTGACCTGACTCCCGAGCCGCAGGGATACGCGGCGCGCGTCTCACTCGGCCGGGTGTTCACGCCGGTGCCGAGCGAGTTCCTCCTGATCGCGTCGACGGCGCTCCTGCTCACCGGCTTCGGCCTCGTGATGGTCCTGTCCGCGACGATGGCGCGATCCGTGGCCGACGGCGAAAGCCCGTTCGAGGTCGTGCTCAAGCAGGGCGTCTTCGCGATCATCGGCATCCCCCTGATGTTCGTGGCGAGCCGCTTCCCGGTGTCGTTCTGGAAGAAGATCGCGTGGCCGGCGTTGATCGTCACCACGGCCTTCCAGCTGCTGGTCTTCGTCCCCGGCCTCGGCGTCAACGACGCCGGAAACCGCAACTGGATCAACATCGCCGGTATGCAGATGCAACCGTCGGAGTTCCTCAAGCTCTCCCTCGCGCTGTGGCTCGGGTATGTCCTCTACCGCAAGCAGACGCTGCTCGGCCTGTGGCGCCACGTCTTCATCCCGGTCGTCCCGGTGGGCGGCCTGGTGATCGGCACCGTCCTCGGTGGGCACGACCTGGGAACCGCCATGATCCTGATGGCCATCCTTCTGGGATGCCTCTTCTTCTCCGGCGTGAAGCTGCGCATCTTCGTGCTGCCGCTGCTGCTGGTGGTGGCGGTCGTCGCCGTGTTCGCGGTCACGAGCCCGAACCGCATGGCCCGCATCCTGAGCAACTTCAACGTCGACACGCTGGACTGCTACTACGCCGCCGTCGGCGACTGCTATCAGGCCGTGCACGGCGTCTGGGGACTCGCCAACGGTGGCATCTTCGGCTTGGGCCTCGGCAACTCGCGCGAGAAGTACGGCTGGTTGCCCGCGCAATCCAACGACTACATCTTTGCGATCCTCGGTGAAGAGCTCGGGCTGATCGGATGCCTGGTCGTCCTCGCCCTGTTCACCCTGTTCGCGGTCGGCTCCTTCCATGTGATCCGCAAGACCCACGACCCGTTCGTGCGCATCGTCGCCGGGGGGATCACGGTCTGGGTCGTCGGTCAGGCCGTCGTCAACATCGGCGTCGTCCTGCGCATCTTCCCCGTGCTCGGCGTCCCGCTGCCGTTCATGTCGCAGGGTGGCACGGCCCTGCTGTCGGTGCTTCTCGCCTGCGGTGTCCTCCTGTCTTTCGCGCGGAGTCTGCCGGCGCGCACCGAGATCGCCGTTCCCGTTCAGCGACCCGGGCGTCCCGTCCGCGCGCGGTAGTCTCGATCCGGTGACGACTTACCTGTTGGCCGGCGGCGGAACAGCCGGTCACGTCAATCCGCTTCTCGCCGTCGCCGATGCGCTCCGGGCACGGGACGCCCAGGCATCCGTTCTCGTGCTCGGTACGCGGGAAGGGCTCGAGACCAGACTCGTTCCCGAACGCGGGTATGAGCTGCTCTTCGTCGACAAGGTGCCGTTCCCGCGGCGGCCGAACGGGGCCGCCGTCCGCTTCCCGGGGAGCTTCTTCCGCGCGATCGCACAGGTGCGCACGCATATCCGCGCCCACGGCGTCGATGTGGTGGTCGGCTTCGGTGGATACGCGTCGGCGCCCGCCTACCTCGCTGCACGCCGAGAAGGCGTGCCGTACGTCGTCCACGAAGCCAATGCGAAGCCCGGGCTCGCCAACGTCCTCGGTGCCCGCGCGGCAGCCGGCGTCGGCGTCGTCTTCGAGGGCACACCGATCCGCGGTGGACGCGTCGTCGGCATGCCGTTACGGCGCGAGATCGTCGAACTTGATCGCGCTGCCCGGCGCACCGAGGCCGCCGCAGCGTTCGGGCTCGATCCCGCACGCCCCGTGCTCCTCGTTTTCGGCGGATCGCTCGGTGCGCGTCGGCTCAACGACACGCTTGCCGAATCCTGGCGGGACATCGTGGACGCCGGGTGGCAGCTCGTGCACGCAACGGGGGAGCGCAACGAGGCGACCGACCCCGGGCATCCGGATTATCACGTCGTGCCGTACCTGGACCGCATGGACCTCGCCTTCGCGCTGGCGGATCTGATCGTCTCGCGATCGGGGTCGGCGACCGTCGCCGAGGTCAGCGCGCTCGGCATCCCCGCCGTCTACGTGCCCTATGCCGTGGGCAACGGCGAGCAGGCGCTGAATGCGGCCTCGGCCGTGCGCGCGGGGGCGGCGAGAATCATCCCCGATGCGGAATTCGTCCCGGCCCGTCTGGCGTCGGAGATCGTCCCGCTCCTGCAGGATGCCGCCGCGCTGGCCGCGATGCGCACTGCCGCCGCGACGGTCGGCACGCGCGCGGGCACCGAGAACGTCGTCGCGATGATCGACGCCACGCTCGCCCGCTGAAACCTGCGCCGTGAGGCTGGTCAGGCGCGCAGTGCGGCGGAGACCAGCGCGAGCGCCTGATCGACATCCAGATTCAGGCTGCGGATCTGCTCGGCGAAGGCTGTCGCAGCGCGCTGGGCTTGCTGCACGGCGGCGTCGCCCTGCGGCGAGACGAAGCTGCCATTCCGCCCGCGGGTCTCGATGAAGCCGGATGCCTCCAGTTCGCGGTACGCGCGCGCCACGGTGCCCGGCGCGAGCCCCAGGTCATCGGCGAGGCGCCGCACGGTCGGCATCCGAGAGCCGGCGACGAGGGCTCCGGAGGACACGGCATCCATCACCTGACTGCGCACCTGTTCGAACGGCGGGGCAGCGGATGCCGGATCCAGGGCGATGAGGGAGCGGACATCCATACGTCGTTCGTACCCCGTCCGGATCGTGCTGTCCACCTCGGGCGCGCCCTCGGCCGGGCCCGAGGTGCGGCGATCTAGACTTGTCGAGCCATGATTCGACCCGACCTCACCCTCCCGATCCCTGCGGACATCACGGCCGCGCACTTCATCGGCATCGGAGGATCCGGCATGTCGGGACTCGCCGGGATGTTCCTGGACCGCGGCATCCGCGTCTCGGGATCTGACCGTGCCGACAGTGCGGCCCTCCGCGCCCTCGCCACCCGCGGTGCGACCGTGCACGTCGGCCACGATGCCGCGAACCTTCCGGACGACGTCGACACGGTGATCCACACCGGCGCGATCTGGCCGCAGAACCCGGAGTTCCTCCTCGCGAAGGAGCGTGGCCTGCACGTCATCCACCGCTCGCAGGCGTTGCACTGGCTCATCGGCGGCCGCCGCCTCGTGTCGGTGGCCGGCGCCCACGGCAAGACGACCTCGACCGGCATGCTCGTCACGGCGTTGCGCGCACTCGACGCCGACCCCACGTTCGTCAGCGGCGGCGTCATTTCCGACCTCGGCATCTCCAGTGGCACCGGTGCAGATGATCTCTTCGTCATCGAGGCGGACGAGTCCGACGGCACCTTCCTGCTGTACGACACGTCCATCGCCCTCGTCACGAACGTCGACCCCGACCACCTCGATCATTGGGAATCTCGCGACGCGTTCTACGACGGATTCGTGCGCTTCGGGAACGAGGCCCGTGAGGCGGTCGTGATCTCCTCCGACGACCCCGGCGCGCAGCGCGTGGCCGCGGCGTTGACACACCCGAACGTCATCACGTTCGGCACGGATGCCGCCGCCGACGTCCGGGTCGGAGATATCGTCACCTCCGGTCCCGTGCGCTTCACGCTCACGCACGCCGGGGTCACGGTCGACGGCGCACTGGCCGTTCCCGGCGCCCACAATGCGATCAACGCCGGTGGCGCCGTCGCGGTTCTCCTGACACTCGGGTTCGCGCTCGAGCCGGCCCTGCGCGCGGTCGAGGGTTTCGGTGGAACGGTGCGCCGGTTCGAACTCCACGGCGTCGAGCGCGGCGTCAGCGTCTTCGACGACTATGCGCACCACCCGACCGAGGTCGCGGCCGCACTTGCGGCGGCGCGGAGCGTCGTGGGCGCGGGCCGGATCATTGCGATCCAGCAGCCTCATACATATTCGCGCACGCAGGAGATGTACCGCGAGTTCGCCGAAGTGCTCGAAACCCACGCCGACCACACGGTCATGCTCGACGTCTACGGGGCGCGCGAAGACCCCGTTCCGGGGGTCACGGGCGAGCTCGTCAGCGATGCCTTCGCCGATCCGTCGCACGTTCACTACGTCGCCGACTGGCAACAGGCGGCCGACTATGCGGCCTCGGTCGCCCGTGACGGCGACTACATCATCACGCTCGGCTGTGGCAACGTGCATTTGATCATCCCGCAGGTGCTGCAGGCCCTCTCCGGAGCGCAGGACTAGCCGATGCAACGGCCTACGCCGCTGCCGGCGTCGACGCCCGGCTCGAGGCCGGCGGCGAACCCCGAGCAGGAGATCGCGTTCACGCCCATCGGTCCGCCGATCACGGCGCCCGAGACGCGCGCGATCGATCCCGATGGCACCGCGCCGATGGAGTCGTTGTGGCATGACGTGCCGGAGGACGCTGTCCGCCCGGTGCCGCTCGCGCCTGCGGTAGAGCCCGCACCGGGCGTCGACCCCGAGGTCGGTGTCCGTGATGTGTGGGCCGCCGCGCGGGCGCGCCGCCGTGCGCTGCGCGCCGAGGTCCGCCGCTTCACGGCCCGTCAACGGCGGCGGCGGATGCTGTGGATCGGCATCGCATCCGCATTCATGCTTCTCGTCCTCGGCACGCTCGGCGCCGCCTACAGCCCATTGTTCGCCGTCGAGCGCGTGCAGGTCGTCGGCACATCCAGCCTGGATCCCGGGGCGGTCGAAGCGGCACTCTCCGGTCAGATCGGAGTGCCGCTGTCGCTCGTGGACTCGTCGGAGGTCAAGGCCGCACTCGTGCAGTTCCCTCTCGTGGAGACCTACACGCTCGAGGCGCGTCCGCCGCATGACCTCGTCGTCCGGATCGTCGAGCGCACACCGATCGGGTCGGTGCAATCCGCCGCCGGATACACGCTCGTCGATGCCGCCGGTGTCGCACTGTCGACGACGGCCGAGCCGCCCGCCGGACACCCCGTGATCGAGGTCACCGGGGGAGTGGGGTCACCCGCGTTCGAGGCGGTCGGCACGGTGTTCCGCGCCTTGCCGGACAGCATCCGGGCGCAGGTGACCGGCATGACGGCAACGACGGCCAACGACGTGACGCTTTCTCTCGGCGGACCGGGAACCTCGGTCGTCTGGGGCAATGCCGACGACTCCGAGTACAAAGCGATTGCGCTCGAGACGATCATGGCGGCACGTCCGCCAGAGGGCGTCTACAGCTATGACGTGTCCGCGCCGGACGCCGTCGTCGTCCGCTGAGCGAACTCCCGGATCTTTCTGCGCGACACGCCCACCGCCTCGGGCCGCGTGTGCGTCGCCCCGCATACCTTCAAGTCAAGGAATTGCATACTCGGCAATTCTTTAAACCTCAACTAGAGGTTCAAGGTTTACAGACAGTGGTTCGGGACACGAAGGAGCCGGCATGAGCCAGAACCAGAACTACCTCGCGGTGATCAAGGTCGTGGGTGTAGGTGGCGGTGGCGTGAACGCCGTCAATCGGATGATCGACCTGGGGTTGCGGGGTGTGGAGTTCATCGCGGTGAACACCGACGCCCAAGCGCTCCTGATGAGCGACGCGGACGTCAAGCTCGATGTCGGACGTGAGCTCACGCGCGGCCTCGGTGCCGGCGCCGACCCAGAGGTGGGTCGCCGCGCCGCAGAAGACCACGCGGAGGAGATCGAAGAAGCGCTTGCGGGCGCCGACATGGTCTTCGTCACCGCCGGTGAGGGTGGCGGAACCGGCACCGGTGGTGCCCCCGTCGTCGCCCGGATCGCCAAGTCGATCGGCGCGCTCACGATCGGTGTCGTCACCAAGCCCTTCTCCTTCGAGGGTCGACGCCGTCAGAGCCAGGCCGAAGCCGGCGTCGCGAAGCTCAAGGAAGAAGTCGACACCCTCATCGTCGTGCCGAACGACCGGTTGCTGGAGATCAGCGACCGCGGCATCTCGATGATCGAGGCATTCGCGACCGCAGACCAGGTGCTCCTCGCCGGTGTCCAGGGCATCACCGACTTGATCACGACGCCGGGTCTCATCAACCTCGACTTCGCGGACGTGAAGTCTGTCATGCAGGGCGCCGGATCTGCGCTCATGGGCATCGGCTCGGCGCGCGGTGCTGACCGTGCGATCAAGGCTGCCGAACTCGCGGTCGAGTCCCCGTTGCTCGAAGCATCGATCGAGGGCGCGCATGGGGTGCTGCTGTCGATCCAGGGCGGGTCGAACCTCGGCATCTTCGAGATCAACGATGCTGCGCAGCTCGTCAAGGAGGCGGCGCACCCCGAAGCCAACATCATCTTCGGTACCGTCATCGACGACACGCTGGGCGACGAGGTGCGGGTCACCGTCATCGCCGCGGGATTCGACGGCGGTGAACCGCAGACGCGCATCGAGCCGATCACGGCCCAGCGCACGGTCGTTCCGCCCGTTCTGCCGCAGGTGTCTGCCGATGAAGCCGCGCGCGAGGTCGTGGTGGCCGAAGAGCGCCAGCCGGTCTCGGTGACGGCATCGACCGAACCGTACGACTCGGTCTTCGGCGATGACGATCTGGACATCCCCGACTTCCTGAAGTAACCGATCGACAAGGCTCAGTGACAACGGTGGATCTGCATGCGCGGCTCGCCGATCTCGATGCGCGCATCTTCGATGCCGCGAGATCGGTGGGCCGCGACCCGTTGGAGCTCACCCGCATCGTCGTGACGAAGTTCCACCCCGCGGAGCTGATCACGCGACTGCACGAACTCGGAGTCCGCGACGTCGGCGAAAGCCGGCAGCAGGAGCTCACCGCAAAGCGCGATGAGCTCCCGAACCTCGACGGCGTGCAGTGGCATTTCGTCGGGCAGATCCAGACCAAGAAAGCCCGCGCGATCCGCGCAGCATCCGACTGCGTGCACTCGGTCGACCGCGACCGACTCGCCGACGCACTGCACGCGGCCGATCCGGACGCCCCACCGCTCGATGTGTTCTTGCAAGTGAACCTCACCGACGACCCGGGCCGTGGGGGAGCTGTCCCGGCGGATGTGTCCGCATTGGCGGAGCACGTCGCCTTCTCGTGCGCCTCCCTCCGCGTCCGCGGCGTCATGGCCGTCGCGCCGTTGGGCGTCGAGCCGGCAGATGCCTTTGCCCGGCTCGCCGAGGCCGGTGCGTCCGTCCGTCGTGTCGTCCCGGATGCGACGTGGATGTCGGCCGGAATGTCGGGAGATTTTGCCGAAGCGATCGCCGCGGGCGCGACACACCTGCGGATCGGCTCGGCAATCACGGGTCCACGGCCCGTGCGCGATTAGCCTCAGAACAGACGAGCAAACGGAGGATGCCGATGTCGAACCCGCTCAAGAAGACCATGGTGTACCTGGGCCTCGCCGACGAGGAAGAGGCCTACGAAGAGACTGCTGCCGAGGCGCCCGCGCGCCGCGAGCGCACGGTGGAGAAGGCCGCACCGGTGACGCCGCTGCACCGCCCGACCGTTGTGCGTCAGCCGACCTCCGGCACGGTCAGCGAGATCCTCACGGTGCACCCCAAGCAGTATCGCGACGCGCAGATCATCGCCGAAAACTTCCGTGACGGCATCCCGGTGATCATC
This sequence comes from Microbacterium memoriense, assembly GCF_025398275.1. Lineage (GTDB taxonomy): Bacteria > Actinomycetota > Actinomycetes > Actinomycetales > Microbacteriaceae > Microbacterium > Microbacterium memoriense. The sequence goes on from NZ_JAODOR010000003.1 coordinate 58,672, forward strand.
AACCTTTCCCAGATGAGCGATGCGGACGCCCGCCGCCTGATCGACTTCGCCAGCGGACTCTCGCTCGGGTTGTACGGCCGCATCGAGCGTGTGACCAGCAAGGTGTTCCTGCTGTCGCCCGAAAACGTCGCCGTCTCCGGTGATGGCACGCTCGCGCAGGCCGACCCCGAGACCGCCGCCTTCACCGCGTAGTGGAGATCGTACGGTGGGTGGCTACGGTCGCCGACGTCCTTCTCCTGCTGTACATCCTGGTGCTGCTTGCGCGGCTGATCCTCGAGTACATCCCGATGTTCAACCGCGAGTGGCGGCCGCAGGGAATCGGGCTCGTGCTCGCCGAAGCAGTCTTCACGGTCACCGATCCTCCGTTGCGATTCTTCCGCCGGCTCCTCCCTCCGTTGCGGATCGGCCCAATCGCCCTTGACCTGGGATTTCCGGTCACGATGATGGCGTGTTTCGTCTTGCTGACGATCGTCCGCGTCATCGCGCGCCTCTGACGCCCTTCTCGCATCCAGGTGATGTGGCGGGCTATGCTGAAGACCGTACGGCGCTGAGTCTGTACGGCACGCTGTAGGAGACGCCGCCCCGACTCGGCCCGCGTCGTGAGCCCCGAAAGAGGAAACACCATGGCTTTGACCCCCGAAGACGTCGTCACGAAGCAGTTCCAGCACGTCCGCTTCAAGGAGGGCTTCGACCCGGATGAGGTCGACGACTTCCTCGACGAGATCGTCGTCGAGTGGCGTAAGACGATCGCCGAGAACGAAGAGCTGAAGACGAAGCTTGCCGCTTACGAGTCCGGCGAGACCCCGGCAGCAGCCGCTCCCGCAGACGAGGTCGTCGTGGAAGAGGTCGTCGAGGCCGAGCCCGAGGCGGAGCCCGAGATCGTCGAAGAGGTTCCCGCTCCGGTCGCCGCTGCACAGCCCGCTCCGGTCGCCGGTGGCGGTGCCGCCGCGTCCGCCGGCATCATCGAACTCGCACAGCGCCTGCACGATGAGCATGTCGCCGAGGGCATTGCCCAGCGCGACAAGCTGATCTCCGAGGCTGAGGCCCACGCCCAGGCGATCGTCGCCGAGGCCGAGGCCAAGGGTCGCGACGAGCGCGCCCGCCTCGATGCCGAGCGCGCCACGCTCGAGACCCGAATCAGCGAACTGCGCCAGTTCGAGAGCGACTACCGCAACCAGCTGCGCGGTTTCATCGAGGAGAAGCTCCGCGACCTCGACGTCACCGGCGCCACCTCGACTGCCGGCCGCTGAAGGCTTTGATCGACAGAACACCTTTGCGTGCGGCGGCGGCCGGCACCCTCACGGCGATTCTCGCCGTCCTGGTGCTGGCCGCCGACCAGTTCACGAAGTACCTCGCGCTCGAGAACCTGCCTTACCAGGAGACGGTCCCGGTCCTCGGTGACTTCCTGCAGCTCTACCTGACCCGCAACCCGGGCGCCGCCTTCTCGCTCGGCGAGGAGGTTACCTGGATCTTCACGATCATCCTGGCGTTCGCCGCCGGGCTGATCGTGTTCCTGGCTGCCGCGCGTGTGCGCTCGCGCCGATGGGCGGTGGTCCTCGGACTCCTTCTCGGCGGCATCCTCGGCAACCTCACCGACCGACTCGTGCGTGAGCCGGGCTTTGCGGTCGGCCACGTCATCGACTTCATCTACACACCGTGGATGATGCCGGCCATCTACAACGTCGCGGACATGTTCATCGTCACGATGATGATCGTCGTCGCGCTCCTCGTCTTGATCGGCCTGCAACTGGACGGCACGCGCGATACACGCGCGTCGCGCGCGGAGGAGGCCGACACGGAATCCGAGACGCCGGTGGCGACCACCGATGCGTCGCCGTTGCGGACGGATGACTGACGTGGAATCTCGAACGCTGCCGGTACCCGACGGCTTGGACGGTTCGCGAGTCGACGCGGCGCTGGCGAAGATGCTCGGGTTCTCCCGCACCTTCGCCGCCGACGTCATTGAAGGCGGCGGCGTGCGGATGGACGGCCGACTCGTCGGCAAGTCCGACCGATTGCGCGGCGGCAGTTGGCTCGACGTGGAATGGGAAGACAAGCGCGCACCGGAGATCATCCCGATCGCCGTCGCGGACCTGGGCATCGTGCACGACGACGACGACATCGTCGTCGTCGACAAGCCTTCCGGTGTCGCCGCGCACCCGTCCGTCGGCTGGGAAGGGCCGACGGTTCTCGGCGCCCTGGCGGCCGCCGGGTTCCGGATCGCGACCACCGGTGCCGCCGAGCGGCAGGGGGTCGTGCACCGACTCGATGTCGGCACGAGTGGCCTGATGGTCGTCGCGAAGACCGAGCGCGCCTACACGGCGCTCAAACGCGCGTTCAAAGAGCGTGAGGTCGAAAAGATCTATCACGCGGTCGTACAGGGCCACCCCGACCCGCTCGCGGGCACGATCGATGCACCGATCGGACGGCATCCCTCCCACTCGTGGAAGTTCGCGGTCACGCCCTCCGGTAAGGACTCGATCACGCACTACGAGACGCTCGAGGCCTTCCCGCGCGCGGCGCTCGTCGAGGTGCATCTTGAAACCGGGCGCACGCATCAGATCCGCGTGCACATGGCAGCCCATCGGCATCCGTGTGTCGGCGACCCGCTCTACGGCAGCGATCCGACCCTCTCCGCCCACCTGGGCCTGAACCGCCAGTGGTTGCATGCCCGCGAGTTGTCTTTCGCGCATCCGGCCACGAACGAGCGGGTCACATTCTCCTCGGCGTACCCGGATGATCTCGCGCATGCGCTCGAGGTCCTTCGCGGCGACTGAGCACCTCGTCGCGCACATTCCCGCGCCGGTACACCGGGGTGCCTAGGCTGAGCGTGTGAACCCGCTCGCATCCCGCCCCTGGTTGTCGTCCTACGCGGAAGGGGTGCCGGCCGAGATCGAGCCGGTCACCCAGACGCTCGTCGACATGCTCGACGAGGCCGTCGCACGATATCCGCAGCGCGTCGCGCTGGAGTTCTTCGGAGCCGTCACGACATATGCCGAGCTGGGTGAACAGGTGGCGCGCGCGGCCGAAGGTCTCCGCCGTCGTGGCGTGCGCGCCGGTGACCGTGTCGCCCTCATTCTGCCGAACTGCCCGCAGCACGTCGTCGCGTTCTACGCGGCGCAGCGGCTCGGCGCGATCGTCGTGGAACACAATCCGCGTTACACGGCGCCCGAATTGCGGCACTTGTTCGAAGTCCACTACGCGACCGTCGCGATCGTGTGGGATGCCGTTGCCGACACGATCGCGGAGTTCCCCTCCGACATCCGTCCGGCGCACATCGTCGCCGTGACACTCCCGGACGCCATGCCCTGGCGCATGCGCGCCATGCTGCGACTTCCGGTGAAGAAGGCACGCGAATCGCGCGCGGCGCTGACGCAGCGCCCCACCGCGAAGGGTGTCATCGCCTGGTCGGATGTCGCCGGCGCGCGACGGGTGTCGCGGAAGGTGCCGCGCCCCGCACTCGACGACACCGCCGTGCTGCAGTTCACGAGCGGCACCACCGGGCGTCCGAAGGCCGCCATCCTCACTCACGGCAATCTGCGATCCAACGCCGCACAGTCCGTCGCATGGGTGCCCGGGCTCGTGCCCGGCGGCGAAGTGTTCTACGCCGTCCTCCCGCTCTTCCACGCGTACGGACTGACCCTGTGCCTGACCACCGCGATCTCGATCGGCGCGCGGATTGTGCTGTTCCCCACGTTCGAGGTCGGCATGACGATGGATGCGATCCGTCGCACGCCACCCACGTTCCTTCCCGCCGTGCCCCCGATCTACGACGCGCTCGCACGCGCGACGTCGCGCGCCGGCATCGACCTGTCATCGCTGCGCAATGCCATCTCCGGCGCCATGGCGCTCCCGGCGGCGACCGTGCAGCGGTGGGAGAAGGCCACCGGGGGGATCCTCGTCGAGGGCTATGGTATGACCGAGTCCTCACCCATCAGCATCGGCAATCCGATGGGCCCCCTCCGCCGGACGGGCACCGTCGGCCTACCGTTCCCGAGTACCGACATCCGGGTGGTCGACCCCGAGGATCCGACCGTCGACCGCGCCTCCGGAGAACCGGGCGAACTGCTGGTGCGGGGCCCGCAGGTGTTCCAGGGTTACTGGAAACAACCCGATGAGACGGCGCGTACGCTCCTCGCCGGAGGGTGGCTGCGCACGGGTGACATCGTCACAGCGGACGCCGGCGGTTTCGTCACGGTCGTCGATCGCATCAAGGAACTCATCATCACGGGCGGTTTCAACATCAGCCCGAGCGAGGTCGAGAATGCGCTCCTCCTCAACCCGGATCTCGTCGATGCGGCGGTCGTGGGCATCCCGCGCGCCGACGGAGGCGAAGTGGTGACGGCGGCGGTCGTCATGCGCGAGGGTGCGGATTTCGATGCCGAGGCGATCCGTGACCTCGTCCGCTCTCACCTGGCGGCGTACAAGGTGCCGCGTGCGATCGTTTCCTTCGACACGCTCCCGCGGTCGCTCGTCGGGAAGGTTCTCCGCCGCGAAGTGCGCGAAGAGCTCGTGCGCCGACGCCAGGGCTGACCCTCAGCGGCCGCCCGAGAACACGGCTGGGTCGTCCTCCGCGAGCGCGAGGGCGATCTTGCGGACGTGGAACGGCTCGACATCCACGAGTTCTCCCAATCCGTACCAGCCCACCTCGGTGAGCTCGCCGTCGGCGGGGTGGGGCGTGCCCGACACCCAGTCGCAGCGGAAGACCAGATCGAGGTAGTCGGCCTGATCGCCGTTGGTGTAGGTGATGCGGGGGATCTGTTGAACGATCGCGAGACGCGTGGCCTTCACGACGACGCCCGCCTCTTCCCAGCACTCACGGACGGCCGCATCCGCGGGCTCTTCACCCGGATCCACGATGCCCGAGACGCACTGCCACGCGCCGTTGTCGGCGCGCTTTCCCAGGAGGATCTTCTCGTCCCGGAAGACCACGGCGGTGACCCCGACGAGACTGAGCGGCTCATGCCCGATCTTCTCGCGCAACGACAGGATGAACTCAGGAGTGGCCATGCGATCAGCCTAGATGTCGGAGCTCTGTCGGACCCTCCGACGTAGACTCGTCGGGTGGCATCCGACTCCTTCGTTCACCTGCACGTGCACAGCGAATACTCGATGCTTGACGGGGCCGCCCGCATCGGCGCGATGGTCCAGGAGGCGGCGCGGTTGGACATGCCGGCGATCGCCGTCACGGACCACGGCAACACGTTCGCGGCCTTCGAGTTCTACCGGAAAGCCCACGCCGCCGGCATCAAGCCGATCATCGGCATCGAGGCGTATGTGACCCCGGGAACCCATCGCTCGGACAAGTCGCGGGTGCGGTGGGGGACTCCCGAGCAGAACCGAGACGACGTGTCCGGTTCGGGCGCGTACACGCACATGACTCTGCTCAGCGAGACGACGGAAGGGATGCACAATCTCTTCCGGCTGAGCTCGAAGGCGTCGCTCGAGGGCTATTACTTCAAGCCCCGCATGGACCGCGAGCTCCTCCAGACCTACAGTGCGGGCCTGATCGCCACGACCGGATGCCCGTCGGGCGAGATCCAAACCCGACTGCGGCTCGGTCAGTACGACGCGGCGCGCGCCGCGGCCGCGGAGTTCCAGGACATCTTCGGCAAGGACAACTACTTCGCCGAGATCATGGACCACGGTCTCGAGATCGAACGGCGTGTCACGGGCGACCTGCTGAAGATCGCCAAGGACCTCTCGATCCCGCTCGTCGGCACGAACGATCTGCACTACACGCACCAGCACGACGCCACATCCCACGCCGCGCTTTTGTGCGTCCAGTCCGGCTCGACGCTCGATGATCCCAACCGCTTCAAGTTCGACGGCGACGGGTACTACGTCAAGAGCGCTGCGGAGATGCGGCAAGTGTTCCGCGACAATCCCGAGGCGTGCGACAACACTCTGCTGATCGCCGAGCGGTGCAACGTCGAGTTCAACGAGTCGGCGAACTACATGCCCCGCTTTCCGGTGCCCGCCGGTGAGACCGAGGAGAGCTGGTTCGTCAAGGAGGTCGAGAACGGCCTCGAATTCCGGTATCCGGACGGCATCCCCGCGAACGTGCGCGCACAGGCCGAGTACGAGACGGGCGTCATCCTGCAGATGGGCTTCCCGGGGTACTTCCTCGTCGTCGCCGACTTCATCAACTGGGCCAAGGACCACGGCATCCGCGTGGGTCCCGGACGTGGATCCGGTGCCGGTTCCATGGCCGCCTACGCGATGCGCATCACCGATCTCGATCCGCTTCAGCACGGCTTGATCTTCGAGCGCTTCCTCAACCCCGACCGCGTCTCCATGCCCGACTTCGACGTCGACTTCGACGATCGTCGCCGCGGCGAGGTCATCCAATACGTGACAGAGAAGTACGGCGACGAGCGCGTCGCCCAGATCGTCACGTACGGCACCATCAAGGCCAAGCAGGCGTTGAAGGATGCCGGGCGTGTGCTCGGGTTCCCTTTCAGCATGGGGGAGAAGCTCACCAAGGCGATGCCGCCCGCAGTGATGGGCAAGGACATGCCGCTGGAGGGCATGTTCGACCCGGCCCACGCTCGTTTCAAGGAGGCGAGCGAGTTCCGTGCCCTGATCGAATCGGACCCCGAGGCCAAGACGGTCTTCGACACGGCCGTGGGCCTGGAGAACCTGAAGCGTCAGTGGGGTGTCCACGCTGCCGGTGTGATCATGTCGTCGGAGCCGCTGATCGACATCATCCCGATCATGAAGCGTGAGCAGGACGGCCAGATCGTCACGCAGTTCGACTACCCGTCGTGCGAGTCGCTCGGACTCATCAAGATGGACTTCCTGGGGCTGCGCAACCTCACGATCATCGACGATGCGCTCGACAACATCGCCGCCAACCGGGGGGAGACGGTCGTGCTCGAAGACCTCGCCCTCGACGATCAAGCCGCCTACGACCTCCTGGCTCGCGGCGACACGCTCGGCGTGTTCCAGCTCGACGGCGGGCCGATGCGGTCGCTCCTGCGGCTGCTCAAGCCCGACAACTTCGAAGACATCTCGGCCGTGATCGCTCTGTATCGACCGGGCCCGATGGGCGCGAACTCGCACACGAACTACGCGCTCCGTAAGAACGGGCTGCAGGAGATCACACCGATCCACGCAGAGTTCGAAGAGTCGCTCGCCGAGATCCTCAGCACCAGCTACGGCCTGATCATCTACCAAGAGCAGGTCATGGCGATCGCGCAGAAGGTTGCCGGCTTCAGTCTCGGTCAAGCCGACATCCTGCGTCGCGCGATGGGTAAGAAGAAGAAGGAAGAGCTCGACAAGCAGTTCGCCGGCTTCGAAGCGGGAATGCACGCCAACGGGTACTCGGATGGAGCGGTGCAGAAACTCTGGGAAATCCTGCTCCCCTTCTCGGACTACGCCTTCAACAAGGCGCACTCCGCCGCGTACGGACTCGTCTCGTACTGGACGGCGTACCTCAAGGCGCACTATCCGGCCGAGTACATGGCCGCTCTGCTCACGAGCGTCGGCGATGCGAAGGACAAGCTCGCGGTCTACCTCAACGAGTGCCGCCGGATGGGCATCCGCGTGCTGCCGCCGGACGTGGGGGAGTCGATCCGCTACTTCGCCGCCGTCGGCGAAGACATCCGCTTCGGTCTCGGCGCCGTCCGCAACGTCGGTGCGAACGTCGTCGACGGGATCGTCGCGGTGCGCGCGGACGACAGCTTCGTGAGTTTCCACGATTTCCTCACGAAGGTGCCGGCGCACGTCGCCAACAAGCGCACGATCGAATCGCTCATCAAGGCCGGTGCCTTCGATTCACTCGGATCGACCCGGCGCGCCCTCATGGAAATCCACGAGGACGCGACCGAAGCTGCCGTCGAAACCAAGCGGAAGGCGGCCACCGGCGCGATCGGCTTCGACTTCGACAGCTTGTACGACGAAGCCGAAGAGATCATGCCGGCCAAGGTCCCCGAGCGTCCTGAGTGGACCAAGAAGGACAAACTCGCGTTCGAGCGCGAGATGCTCGGTCTGTACGTGTCGGACCACCCGCTGGCCGGGCTGGAGATCCCGCTGGCCAAGCACGCGTCGACCTCGATCCATGACCTGCTGGCTTCGGACGAGGTCGACGACGGCGACCAGGTGACGATCGCGGGACTCGTCACCAGCGTGCAGCACCGTGTCGCCAAGCAGAGCGGCAATCCGTACGGCATGATCACGGTCGAGGACTTCGACGGCGAGGTCACCGTCATGTTCATGGGGAAGACGTACACCGAATTCCAGTCGATGCTGGTCGCTGACGCGATTCTGGTCGTGCGCGGTCGAGTGTCACGCCGCGACGACGGGCTGAATCTGCACGGACAGATGGCGTTCGCCCCCGATCTCGGGACGGTGGATGCCGCGGGCCCTCTCGTCCTGCTCATGCCCGAGCACCGGGCGACCGAGACCACGATCGGTCAACTCGCGGAGGTCTTCACGAGACATCCGGGCGAGACTGAGATCACGGTCAAGCTGCACAAGGCAGGGGTCGCGAAAGTGTTCGAGGTGCCCACGCGCGTGCGCGTCACGGTCGACCTCTACGGAGAGCTGAAAGGGCTTCTCGGACCGCAATGTCTCGGGTGACTCATCACCCGGCCGGGTAGGATCTCACCCGAACCGTCCCGGAAGGACCAATCACCGTGAGTGACGAGAAGACCACCCCCGAAGAGGCTCAGGCCGACGTCTTCGCAGCCGAGAGCCCGACGCGCGATGCGTCCACCGCGGAGCTCGGCGCGCCGGCATCCGTCGACGAAGGGGGCCCCGACCAGGACCCCGATGTCTCGTTCGAGTCGTTCGGCGAGGCATTCGCGGCCGTCACCGACGGTCCCGAGACCGTCGACGAGGCGGCACCGCCGCAGTACGGGGTGGGCCCGTTCTCGATCCGCGAGGTGGCGCTCGGTGGCGTATGGCTGCTGGCCTTCATCTTTTCGTTCTTCCCGATCTACGGGCAGATCGGCAATGGCGTCTCGACGTGGAACGGCATCGACTGGGTCCTGACGATCGGTGTGCCCACCGTTGCGGTCTTCCTCGTGGGGCTCCGTCGTCTGTCACCGCAGGGTATCCGCCGCGTCGGCTCTCTCGGGATCGACCAGTTCGCGTCCGTCGCGTTCTCGGTGTCGACCGTGGTGTGGCTGGGGATGCTCTGGAACTCCTTCGTCACACTCGCCGGTTCCCGTGTCTTCTACGCCACGTGGGTCGTGTGGGTCGAGTTCGTCCTGATGCTCGCCGGTGTTTTCCTCACGGTCTTCGCGCCGCTGTTCCCGACGATCGGCGATGACTTCCGTCACCGCTCCGAGATCCCGGCGCACCGTTTCGCGAGCCCTGCACGACCCGTGATCGCCCGTCCGGCGTCCGCGCGTCCGACCCCGCAGGCCGCGCCGGCAGCTGCTGCGCCGGTGGCCACGCCGACGACCGAGCACGGTGTCACCGATGTGACACCGACTCCCTACGTCGCGGACGAGACGCAGGCGTTCGATCTTTCGACGCAGGATGAGCAAACGCCCGTCGTCGCTCCCGCCACGCAGGCGTTCTGGGCGCTGGTCCCGGTCGAGCGCGATGTCGTGGACGAGAACGGGGTGGCGCTGTTCACAATCGACCCGACAGCGTGGGCGCTCGTGATCGAGGACCGCGGAGACAGCTTCGTCGTCCGCCACGAGGACGGTCGCATCGGCTCGTTGCGGGACGTCTCCGGCGTCACGCGCGGCTGACCTCGCGATAGCCTGATCCGATGCTGCGCACGATTGATCTGCGCGGTCGCGCTCTGAGTACCGATGAGCTGCTGGCCGCTGTCCCGCGTGCGTCCGCCGCGCGCGATGAGGCGTTGGTGACCGCGGCGCGCATCGTGAGCGATGTCGCCGTCGGAGGAGAAGCGGCGCTGCGCGACCAAGCGTCGCGCTTCGACGGTGTCCACGGGCACGACCTCCGCGTGCCGCAGGCACACCTCGATGAGGCCCTCGCCGAGCTCGATCCGGATGTGCGGACGGCTCTGGAAGAAGCCATCCGCCGGGTTCGTATCGCGTCCGCAGCCCAGGTTCCGCCGGCTGTGGTCACGGAACTCGGCTCCGGCGCGCGCGTCGAGCAGCGCTGGCGACCCGTCCGCCGCGTCGGCGTCTACGTTCCCGGCGGCAAGGCCGTTTATCCGTCGAGCGTCGTGATGAACGTCGTCCCGGCCCAGGTCGCCGGCGTCACCGAGGTGGCGCTGGCGTCGCCTCCGCAGCGGGAGTTCGGTGGACGGGTGCACCCGGTGATCCTTGCCGCTGCGCGCCTGCTCGATGTGACCGAGGTGTACGCGATGGGTGGTGCCGGTGCGATCGGAGCGTACGCACACGGTGTTGCGTCGCTGGGCCTGCACCGCGTCGATGTCATTTCCGGTCCCGGCAACAACTTCGTCGCCCTTGCCAAGCGCGTCGTGGCGGGCATGGTCGGCACCGACTCCGAGGCGGGTGCGACCGAAATCCTGATCGTCGCCGACGACTCCGCCGACCCGGACTGGGTCGCGGCGGACCTCGTGAGCCAGGCCGAGCACGATGAGCAGGCCGCAGCGGTGCTGGTCACCGACTCGGCGGAACTCGCGGCATCCGTTGCCGACCGCGTCGCCGACCGCGCCGCTCGCACCCTCCACGCGACCCGTGTGGGAGAAGCCCTCGCAGGCGTACAGTCGGCGATCGTCCTGGTCGACGACATCGCCGTCGCGACGGCGTTCAGCAACGCCTACGCCCCCGAGCACCTCGAACTGCACCTGGCCGACCCGCGCGTCGATGATTTCGTCAACGCCGGAGCCGTCTTCGTGGGGCCGCACTCACCCGTGAGTCTCGGCGACTATCTCGCCGGCAGCAATCACGTTCTGCCGACCGGTGGACAAGCCCGCTACGCGGCGGGGCTGTCGGCGTCGACCTTCCTTCGACCCCAGCAGGTGATCGCGTACGACCGCGAAGGTCTGCAGGATGTCCGCGATGCGATCGTCTCTCTCGCGACGGCGGAAGTCCTCCCCGCCCACGGCGAGGCCGTTCTCGCCCGATTCGAGGGGTGAGCTGTGCACTGTCCTTTCTGCCGCCATGCCGACTCCCGCGTGATCGACTCCCGCACGAGCGATGATGGACTCAGCATCCGCCGTCGTCGGCAATGCCCCGAGTGTGGTGGGCGGTTCTCGACGATGGAGACGGCCAGCCTGAACGTCATCAAGCGGTCCGGTGTGATCGAGCCGTTCAGCCGCGAGAAGGTCATTTCCGGCGTGCGCAAGGCGTGCCAAGGACGTCCCGTGACCGAGGCGGATCTTGCGGTCCTGGCCCAGGCCGTCGAGGAGGCGGTACGTCAGACCGGGTCGTCGCAGATCGATACGAATGATCTCGGCCTCGCGATCCTCGAGCCGCTGCGCACCCTCGACGAAGTCGCCTATCTCCGATTCGCCAGCGTCTACCAGGCCTTCGACTCGCTCGAGGACTTCGAGAGTTCGATCGCGCAACTGCGGGCCGACCACGCCGCGGCGTCCGAGTGAATTGTCCCGGCCCGAGTCGCGACGATCCGTGGCCACCCAAGAAATAGGCTGACACCGATGTATGACTTCGTCTTCCGCCACGTGTTCACCCGGATGGATCCGGAGGTCGCCCACCACCTCGTGATGCCGGTCATCCGCGTGCTGGGGATCTGGCCCCTCCGCCCGCTCGTCCGTGCCCTGACGCGGCCCGATCCGTCACTGCGGACCGAGGCGCTCGGCCTGGTGTTCGATTCGCCGTTCGGCATCGCGGCCGGGTTCGACAAGAACGCCGTTGCGACGCCCGGCCTGTACGCGCTGGGTTTCGGTCACGTGGAGGTGGGCACGGTGACCGCGATCCCGCAGGACGGCAACCCGAAGCCGCGCCTGTTCCGGCTGGTGCCGGACCGTGCGCTCGTGAACCGGATGGGATTCAACAACGCGGGCGCGAAGGCAGCTGCCGCGCGACTTGCCCGGGCGCGGCGTCGTGAGAAGCGCCTCGTGTTGGGCGCCAACATCGGCAAGAGTCGCGTCGTCGACGTCGATGCGGCGACCGCCGACTACGTCGCGAGCACGCGGCTCGTCGCTCCCGTCGCGGACTACCTCGTCGTCAACGTCTCTTCTCCCAACACTCCGGGGCTCCGCGGGCTCCAGGCCGTTGAGACGCTTCGCCCCTTGCTGCGGGCCGTGAAGGATGCCGCCGAGGCGACGCCGCTGCTTGTCAAGATCGCCCCGGATCTCCCAGACGAGGAGGTCGCGGCTGTCACCCGGCTGGCGGTGGAGCTCGGACTTGCCGGGCTCGTCGCGACGAACACGACGATCGCCCGCGACGGCTTGCGCACCGATTCCGCGAAGATCGAGGCGGCCGGCGCGGGCGGGCTCTCCGGCGCACCGCTCAAGCGACGTGCGCTCGAGGTCTTGCGGCTGGTGCGTGCCACAGCCCCGCAACCGGAGTTCTGCGTGATCTCGGCCGGAGGAGTGGAAACCGCCGCCGACGTCCGCGAGCGGCTCGCGCTCGGCGCGACCCTCGTCCAGGGATACTCGGGCTTCATCTACCTCGGCCCGCTGTGGGCCAGGCAGATCAGCCGCGCGCTCGCGCGAGCCTGAGCGTCACCGCTTGCCTCATCCGTCGCACATGGCGCCCACGCAGCGGGTCGGCGGCGATGAGCTCGCCACGGCATCCTTCGTCCGTCGCACATCGTGCGTTCGCTCCCCGGATGCCGCCATTTCGGACGGATGACGAAGACTGCCGGCGACCGACGTCGCCTCAGACGGGGTACTGGCCGCGCTTGACCTGCGCCTTGGGCAGTCGCATGAAGCGCATCTGCACGGTGCGCATCGCGGCGTACCAGCCGATGCCCTTTTCCATCTTTGTCTCACCGAATTTCGCCTTCACGGCCCGCTTGACGCGGATGCTGGTGAAGATCATGTCGGCGACGACGAAGAGGATGAACATCCACAGACCCACGAAGCCGTAGTAGACCCAGGCCTGCGGCAGGAAGGTCATCAGGATCACGACGAGCATGAGGGGCATGAGCGCCTCACCGAGGTGCCACCCGGCATCCACGAAGTCGCGGACGAAGCGGCGCTGCGGTCCCTTGTCGCGGAGCGGCAGATACTTCTCGTCGCCGTTGGCCATGCCGATGCGGGCCTTCTCGCGCGCCGACGCGATCTCCATCTTCGCGCGTGCCTTCGCCTCTTTCGTGTCGGCGACCAGGGGGCGCTTGCGCGCGGCCTCCTGCTCGGCGCGCGACGGCGTCGGGCGATTCTTGCCGGCGCCGATCGGTGCGTCGGGGGCGGTCTCGGGTGCTGCAGGCGTGTGGGCCACGGGAGGTACCTCGGTTCGGCGGGAATCGTGCCCCTTAAGATTACCCGCATGAGCTCCGACCTGTCCCGCCCCGCTGCCGTCCGCGAGGCGGCGCTGTCCGCTGTTCCCGCCGCCCTTGCCGATCTCGGCACACTGGTGCGCATCCCGTCGGTCGCTTTCCCCGGATTCGATCGTGCCGAGGTCGAGCGCAGTGCGGCGGCCGTGAAAGGGCTTCTCGACGACCTCCAGATCTTCGACACGGTGCAGATCAAGACCGCGATCATCCCCGAGACGGGCGTCGAGGGAATGCCGGCGGTCCTCGCGTCGCGCGCCGCACGCAACGGGCGCCCCACGATCCTGCTCTACGCACACCACGACGTGCAGCCCGTCGGCGATGAGGCGCTCTGGGAGTCGGCGCCGTTCGAGCCCACTGTGCGCGACGGACGCCTGTACGGACGCGGCGCGGCCGATGACAAGGCGGGCGTCATGGCCCACGTGGGCGCGCTTCGTGCCCTCACGGAGGCGCTCGGCCCTGACTTCGACCTGGGGGTGAATCTCTTCATCGAGGGTGAGGAAGAGGCCGGTTCCGCCTCGTTCGCGCAGTTTCTGAGCGACAACGCCGAAGCGCTGCGCGCCGACGTGATCGTGGTCGCCGATTCGGGCAACTGGGATGCCGCCACTCCCGCGCTCACGGTCTCGCTGCGCGGCAACGCACGGTTCACCCTGACGGTCAAGACGCTCGAGCACGCCTCGCACTCCGGGATGTTCGGGGGAGCGGTGCCGGACGCGATGATGGCGACGATCCGCCTGCTCGCGACGCTGTGGGACGACGACGGGGCTGTCGCCGTCGCGGGCCTCGCCGAGCGTGATGCCGAGACGCCGGCGTACACGGAGGACACGTTGCGGAGCGAAGCGGGTCTGCCGACCGGCGTCGACCCCATCGGGCGGGGCAGCATCCTGAGCCGCATCTGGAACAAGCCCACGGTGACCGTGACCGGAATCGATGCACCGAGCGTGAAGAACGCGTCGAACACCCTGAGCCCCGAAGTCTCGGTCGTCATCAGCTCGCGGGTCGCTCCCGGGCAGCCCGCGCGCGAGGCGTACGCGGCACTGGAAGCACACCTGCGCGCGCATGCCCCGTTCGGCGCCGAGCTGACCTTCCGCGATGTCGACTGCGGCGACTCGTTCCTCGTCGACACGAGCGGATGGGCCGTCGCACAGGCGCGCGCCGCCCTGGCCGGCGGCTACGGTGTGGAGCCCGTGGACATCGGGGTCGGCGGCTCGATCCCGTTCATCTCCGATCTCGTCCGGGAATTCCCGGCGGCGCAGATCCTGGTCACGGGTGTCGAAGACCCGCACGCACGAGCGCACAGCCCGAACGAGTCGTTGCACCTGGACACATTCCGCCACGCGCTCCTCTCCCAAGCTCTGTTGCTGGAGAGCTTGGACGCCACCACGATCTGAACCGGCTTTTCCGGTCCCCCTTGCGGGCGACCGCGTAGAATCAGAGGCATCCCGCCGTCGCGCTCGAGCGAGCATCGGACGGCCCGACAACCGGGAGTACTCATGACCGATCTCGCCACGACCCCCGCCGCGACCGCTCACGGCGTCGGCCTCACCGATGCCGCTGCAGCCAAAGTCAAGAGCCTCCTCGACCAGGAAGGCCGAGACGATCTGCGCCTGCGCGTCGCCGTGCAGCCCGGTGGATGCTCGGGTCTGATCTACCAGCTCTACTTCGACGAGCGGTTCCTCGACGGTGACCAGGCGGTCGATTTCGACGGCGTCGAGGTCATCGTCGACGACATGTCGGTGCCGTACCTCGACGGCGCCAAGATCGACTTCAAGGACACCATCTCGGAGCAGGGCTTCACGATCGACAACCCCAATGCGGCCGGTAGCTGCGCCTGCGGCGACAGCTTCCACTGACCCCACGAAAACCCCCCCCGATAGTCCGGACATCCTGAGCGCATGGCCTGAAACGCGTGAGAGGTTGCCCTAGACTGACTCGTGTCGACCTTCATGACCCCGAAAGGTGAACCGTGCGCGTCAAACGTCGCCTCCGCTGGGCTGTCGTCCCGATGGGGATTGCCACCGCAGTCGCTCTGGCTGCCTGCACTCCGACCGAGCTGAACGGCTACCTTCCCGGTTTCGAGGATGCTGACGCGAAGCCCGCAACCAACCACACCGAGATGGTGTCTGGGCTGTGGGTGAACTCGTGGATCGTCCTCCTCATCGTCGGGGTGATCACGTGGGCGCTGATGGGCTTCGCGGCTGTGGCCTACCGTCGCCGCAAGGGCCAGAGCGGCCTGCCGGTGCAGATGCGCTACAACATGCCGATCGAGATCTTCTACACGATCGTGCCGCTCATCCTCGTCATCGGTTTCTTCGCGTTCACCGCTCGTGACCAGGCGATTCTCGAGACACAGTACGAAGACCCGGACGCGTGCATCACCGCGATCGGCAAGCAGTGGGCCTGGGATTTCCAGTACAACGAGGCTGACTGTGAAGAAGACGAGGCCGCGGTCTGGTCGATGGGTGTTCAGGCGCAGACCGATGCGCAGGGCAACATCATCAGCGAACTGCCCACGCTCTACCTCCCGGTCGACAAGGAAGTGAAGATCAAGCTCACGTCGCGTGACGTGATCCACTCCTTCTGGATCATCGACTTCCTGTACAAGAAGGACATGTACATCGGCAAGGACAACTACTGGTCCTTCACGCCGACCCGTGTCGGGGAGTACGACGGCAAGTGCGCCGAACTGTGTGGCCAGTACCACTCGATGATGCTCTTCAAGGTCAAGGTCGTCGAACAGGCCGAGTACGACGCCTACCTCGACAGCCTGCGCGATGCCGGCCAGACCGGTGGCATCAACGACGCGTACGACCGACTGCAGAACCTGCCCGGTACCGGTGCACACTCCGAGGGAGACAACTGATGGCGACGACGGTTCCCCTCCAGGGCGAGGCTCCCCGCCGCACGTCCACCCTCCCGCCGCGTCAGGCAGCTCTCCTGAGCTCGTCTCGCGTGGAGCAGAAGGGCAACATCATCGTCAAGTGGATCACCTCCACTGACCACAAGACCATCGGGTACATGTACCTGATCGCCTCGGTGCTGTTCTTCCTCCTCGGTGGCGTGATGGCGCTCATCATCCGTGCCGAGCTGTTCGAGCCGGGCATGCAGATCCTCCCCACGAAGGATCAGTACAACCAGCTGTTCACGATGCACGGCACGATCATGTTGCTCATGTTCGCGACGCCCCTGTTCGCCGGCTTCGCCAATGCGATTCTGCCGTTGCAGATCGGCGCGCCCGACGTCGCGTTCCCGCGTCTGAACGCCTTCGCACTGTGGCTGTTCATCTTCGGTTCGTTGATCGCGGTCGCCGGCTTCCTGACGCCGCAGGGCGCGGCGTCGTTCGGCTGGTTCGCGTATCAACCGCTCGCCAATGCGAGCTTCTCGCCCGGTGCCGGTGGCAACCTGTGGATGCTCGGTCTCGGTATGAGTGGTTTCGGAACGATCCTCGGTGCCGTCAACTTCATCACGACGATCATCACGATGCGCGCGCCCGGTATGACGATGTGGCGACTGCCGATCTTCTCCTGGAACACGCTGGTCACCAGCATCCTCATCCTGATGGCGTTCCCCGTGCTGGCCGCCGCGATTCTCTCCGCCGCCGCAGACCGCGTTCTCGGTGCGCACATCTTCGATCCCGCCAACGGCGGAGTTCTGCTCTGGCAGCACCTGTTCTGGTTCTTCGGTCACCCCGAGGTCTACATCATCGCGTTGCCGTTCTTCGGCATCGTCTCCGAGATCCTGCCGGTCTTCAGCCGCAAGCCGATCTTCGGATACAAGACATTGGTGTACGCGACCATCGCGATCGCCGCGCTGTCTGTGTCGGTCTGGGCGCACCACATGTATGTCACGGGAGCTGTGCTCCTGCCGTTCTTCGCCCTGATGACCATGCTCATCGCGGTCCCGACCGGTGTGAAGATCTTCAACTGGATCGGCACGATGTGGCGAGGGTCCGTCACGTTCGAGACACCCATGGTGTTCTCGCTCGGCTTCCTGGTCTCCTTCGTCTTCGGTGGTCTCACGGGTGTCATCCTGGCCTCGCCGCCGCTCGACTTCGCGTTGTCCGATTCGTACTTCGTCGTCGCGCACTTCCACTACGTCGTCTTCGGCACGGTCGTGTTCGCGATGTTCGCCGGCTTCTACTTCTGGTGGCCCAAGTGGACCGGCCGCATGCTGAACGAGCGACTCGGAATGGTGCACTTCTGGCTGCTGTTCATCGGCTTCCACATGACCTTCCTGATCCAGCACTGGCTGGGCGTGGACGGTATGGTGCGTCGCTACGCCGACTATTC
This sequence comes from Microbacterium memoriense, assembly GCF_025398275.1. Lineage (GTDB taxonomy): Bacteria > Actinomycetota > Actinomycetes > Actinomycetales > Microbacteriaceae > Microbacterium > Microbacterium memoriense. The sequence goes on from NZ_JAODOR010000003.1 coordinate 76,311, forward strand.
CGCCGCAGACGGGTGGACGTGGCAGAACCAGGTGTCCACGATCGGCGCGATGATCCTCGGTGCCTCGATGCTCCCGTTCTTCCTGAACGTCTGGATCACGGCGCGCACCGCGCCCCTCGTCACGGTCAACGACCCGTGGGGCTACGGCGGATCGCTCGAGTGGGCGACGAGCTGCCCGCCGCCGCGTCACAACTTCACGTCGATCCCGCGCATTCGTAGTGAGCGTCCCGCCTTCGACCTGAACCACCCCGAAGCGGCCACGCCGGTCGGCGTGGGCCCGGCAAAGGACGCACCCGACGCCCCCGTCGTAGATCTGGCTGATGGAGAGGTCAAGTAAGTGAAGACCAACACCAACCTCTGGTGGATCCTGGCCGCGTTCTTCTTCTTCTGCTTCGCGCTGTACACCGGCTGGAACATCATCGAGCACTCCGACCGCGCGTGGTACAACGCGATCGAGTGGGTCGGCACGGTCGTGCTGCTGTTCACCGTGTTCATGGCGGCGCTGATCGCGTTCTACGTCAACCGCGTGCACCACGCGCAGGGCGGCGAGCTGCCGGAAGACACCCTGACGGCCGACATCGACGACGCCGATCCCGAGATGGGCGAATTCAGCCCGTGGTCGTGGTGGCCGCTCGTTCTGGCGTTCTCGGCAGCGCTGGCCATCCTCGGACTCGCCGTGGGGACGTTCCTCCTGCCGATCGGGTTCGCGGTGTTCATCATCGCGATCGTCGGTTGGGTCTACGAGTATTACCGCGGGTACTTCGCGCGCTGAGCGGAGAGGGCGGAGCTGACGCTTCGCCCGTCCGTCGGCTCTGCTGACAATGACACTGCACCTCGACACGGGCCTGGCCAGTGATGTCGGCGGCTATCGCGACATCAACCAGGATGCGGCATTCGTCGCGCCCTGGGGAGCCGGTGTCGCCGACGGGGTCGGCGGGGGACCTGCGGGCGATCTCGCCTCGGCGGCGCTCCTGCACCGGTTGGTCTCGGGCGGAGCGCGGGTCGATGACGTGGAGGGGCTGAAACGCCGTATCCGCGGAGCCAACTGGGACCTGGGTGCACATGTCCGCCGCGACCCGGCGCTGACCGGGATGGCGACGACCTTCACCGGTATCTGGTTCGCCCGCGACGGCGCCCTGCTGTTGGCGCACACCGGAGATTCGCGCGCGTATCTTCTTCGGGATGGCCATCTGATCCGTCAGACGCGCGATGATTCGTTCGTTCAAGGGCTGGTCGACCAGGGGGTCGTGCGCGAAGAAGACGCGATGCGCCACCCGCGGCGCAACATCATCACGGCATCGCTCCGCGGTGACGACGGTGACGTCGTGCGCGTCACCGACCGGATGGCGATGCGCGGTGACCGGTGGCTGCTCTGCAGTGACGGTATCAGCGACTATCTGCCGGACGACATCATCGCGGCGGTCCTGCGGTCCGTGGGGGCCGCGCAGGAGGCTGCAGACCTGTTGGTCGCAGCGGCACTCGACGCCGGCTCCCGCGACAACGTGACCGCCGTTGTGGGGGACATCGTGCCGGGGGAGCGCGACGAGGATGAGCTCCCCGACTTCGGCGGCGCGGCCGCGATCCGATTCATGGAGCGCTTCGGAGATCTCGCGGGCTGAGCGCTCAGACCCCGGGTCGCACGAACATGACCCGCGGATCGAACACCCGTGGAAGGTCTCCGTCCACGCCGGTGCAGGGCAGGCCCTCGCGGAGCCAGTATTCGTAGCCGCCGATCATCTCCCGCACGGTGAAGCCGAGCTTCGCGAACTCGACGGCGCCCTTGGCGCCCGCGTTGCACCCCGGACTCCAGCAATAGACGACGACGGGCACTGTCGCGTCGAGTTCCAGGGGTGCGCGATGGGCGATGTCGCGATAGGGCATGTGGATCGCACCGACCACGTGTCCCTGGTTCCAGGCATCCGTGCTGCGCACGTCGATCACGACCACGTGTTCGCCCGCCTTCTGGGTGGCATAGACGTCGGACGGATCGGTCTCGTGGGCGAGCTTCGTCGAAAAGTAGGTCAGGGAGTCGGTCATGACTCCGAAGCTACGGGATGCAGAAAGCGGCGAGGGTGACCGGGACGGTCACGCCTCGCCGCTTTCCGGCCAGATCTCGAAGGTCAGTGGCCCTTGTGATCCGATCCGTCTCCTTCTTCGAGCTCGGCGTGATCCGCCTGCTCGAGGGCGTGGTGCTGATGTGCACGGGCTTCGTCGATGTCGGCCTGCGTGACCGGCGCGAGGCGGTCTTCGAAGAACCACCGCGAGATCGAGGCGCGCATGTTCTCGTGCCAGGGGATACGTCCCTGATCGTTCGGGCGCACGACGAGCGGCTCGTGGGTCTCGAAGTCAACGAGCTTGACGAGCTCGTAGTCATCGACCGGCTGATGGACCTCGATGTACTCGCCACCGGGCAGACGCACGATGCGACCGGATTCGTAACCGTGCAGAGCGATCTCACGATCCTTCTTCTGCAGCGCGAGGCAGATCCGCTTCGTCACGAAGTACGCGAGAACCGGGCCGACGATCAGCAGGGCCTGGAGGGTGTGGATGACACCCTCCATCGTGAGCCAGAAGTGGGTCGCGATGATGTCGGAGGAGGCGGCAGCCCAGAGGACGGCGTAGAAGGTGACACCCGCAGCACCGATCGCGGTACGCGTCGCGGCGTTCCGCGGGCGCTGGGCGATGTGGTGTTCACGCTTGTCGCCGGTGACCCACGCTTCGATGAACGGGTAGATCAGGACGAGGACGATGAAGATCCCGATGATGCCGAGCGGCAGCAGGATGTTCCACGACCAGGTGTGACCCCAGAACACCGACTCGAGGTGCGGCGGCACGAGTCGCAGAGCGCCGTCCGCGAAGCCGATGTACCAGTCAGGCTGCGTTCCTGCCGACACCGGGGAGGGGTCGTACGGACCGTAGTTCCAGATCGGGTTGATCGTGAACATCGAGGCGATCAGCACGATCACGCCGAAGGTGATGAAGAAGAAGCCACCCATCTTCGACATGTAGACGGGCATCATCGGATAGCCCACGACATTGCTGTTCGTGCGGCCGGGGCCGGCGAACTGCGTGTGCTTGTTGACGATCATGAGCATGAGGTGCACGGCGAGGAGCGCCACCAGAATCGCCGGCAGCAACAGGATATGCAGCGTGTAGAGACGTCCCACGATCTCGGTGCCGGGGAACTCTCCACCGAACAACAGGAACGAGATCCAGGTGCCCACCAGCGGGATGCCCTTGACCATGCCGTCGATGATGCGCAGGCCGTTACCGGAGAGCAGGTCGTCGGGGAGCGAGTAACCGGTGAAACCCTCGGCCATCGCGAGGATGAAGAGGATGAAGCCGATCACCCAGTTCAGTTCACGGGGCTTGCGGAACGCGCCGGTGAAGAAAACGCGCAGCATGTGCACGCCGATACCGGCGACGAAGACCAGCGCGGCCCAGTGGTGGATCTGACGGACGAGCAATCCGCCGCGGATGTCGAACGAGATGCGCAGCGACGAATCGAGCGCCGCCGACATCTCCACGCCACGCAACGGCAGGAAGGCGCCGTAGTAATGCGTCTCGACCATGGATGCCTGGAAGAAGAACGTCAGGAAGGTGCCGGACAGCAGCACTGCCACGAAGCTCCACAGCGCGATCTCGCCGAGCATGAACGACCAGTGGTCGGGGAAGATCTTCCGGCCGAGTTCCTTGACCAGGCCCGAGATGCTCGTGCGCTCGTCGATGTAGTTCGCCGCACCCGCAACGAACCGGCCGCCGAGCGGCTTTTCGTTCGGGTTCTTCTCGGTGTCTGTCTCAGTGACAGTAGCGGTGCTCAATGGCGCTCCCAGAAGCTCGGGCCGACGGGTTCTTGGAAATCGCTCTGTGCGACGAGGTAGCCCTCGTCATCGACCGTGATCGGCAGCTGAGGCAACGCACGCGCCGCCGGGCCGAAGATCACCGCGGCCGAACGCGACACGTCGAACTGCGACTGGTGACACGGGCAGAGGAGGTGGTGGGTCTGCTGCTCGTACAGGGCGACCGGGCAGCCGACGTGGGTGCAGACCTTCGAGTACGCGACGATGCCGTCGTAGGACCACTCGAGCTTGTTCTGGTCGGCGGGCAACTGCTCGGGGAGCAGACGCATGAGAAGAACGATCGCTTTCGCCTTCTCTTCGAGATAGCCGTCGTGGTGGCTGAGCTCGGCGAGAGGTGCGGGGATGACGTGCACAGCGGAGCCGAGGGTCAGGTCGGCGGCACGAATCGGCTCACCACTCGGGTCGTGCGCAAGGCGCATCCCTTCCTTCCACATCGTGTGGCTGAGGAGAGCGACGGGGTCGCCAGCGATCGGGTTGCTGGGGCTGTTCTCCGGGGCGAGGCCGCGGAACAGAGTGATGCCCGGCAGGATCGACGCGGCCAGCGCGGCGATCAGCGATCCGCGGATCGCGGTGCGGCGTCCGAAACCGGATTCGTCGTTGGCTGCGCGCAGCGCCTCGACGGCACCGTCACGCGTCGTGTCGCGGCCGCGGGTCGCGTGGCGGGGTTCGATGAACTCCTTGTCGCTCATGACGGCCTTGGACCAGTGGATCGCACCGATACCGAGGGCCAGCAAGGCGAGGCCGATGCCGAGACCGATGAAGAGGTTGTTGTGGCGGATGTCGATGATCCGGCCGCTCTCGATGGGGAAGAGCATGTAGGCGGCGACCGCCCAGATGCTGCCCGCCAGCGAGAGGTAGAACAACGTGTAGACCGTGCGGACAGCGCGCTTCATAGCGGCAGGGTCCTGGTCGGTCACGCGCGCCCGGTGCGGGGGGAGCCCCGGGTTCTGCACGGGGTCGGGAACCGCGACAGCGAGCCCGGCGGAGGGCTTCCACGAAGCCCTCTCGTGCTCGAGCGCGTCTTCCTCGTGTGCCATGGTGCTCCTCGCGTTATTTCTCGTCAGTGAAGTTCGTGATCAGTTGGACTTCGCCGTGATCCACACGGTGAGGCCGATGAGGGAACCGATGCCGAAGATCCAGATGAACAGACCCTCAGACACGGGGCCGAGTGAACCGAGCGAGAACCCGCCGGCCGACTCGTTCTCCTGAAGGAAGATGAGCGACGAGATGATGTCGCGCTTCTCCTCGGTCGTGAGTGTCATGTCATTGAACACCGGCATGTTCTGCGGGCCGGTCGCCATCGCGGCGTACATGTGCAGAGCGCTCGTCGACGTCAGGGCAGGTGCGTACTTGCCCTCCGTGAGCGCGCCGCCGGCGGCGGCCACGTTGTGACACATCGCACAGTTGATGCGGAAGAGCTCGGCGCCGTTGGCGACGTCACCCTCGCCGTCGAGGATCTGCTCGTCGGGGAAGGTGGGGCCGGGAGCCACGGACTGCACCCACGCCGCCATCGCGAGGGTCTGCTCCTCGGTGAACTGCGTCGGCTTCTGCGGGGCCTGCGGTCCCTGTGCCTGCAACGGCATGCGGCCGGTCGACACCTGGAATTCGACGGCGAGCTCGCCGACGCCGTAGAGGGACGGGCCGTCGGCCGTGCCCTCCATGTCGAGGCCGTGACACGTGGCGCAGTTCGCCTGGAAAAGCTTCTTGCCGTCGTCGGCGGTGAGTGACGACGCGACGGTCGTGGGTTCGGTCGCCGCCATCGCGGCGGAGGCGCCGGCGTAGATGCCACCCGTGACGAGCAGGCCGATGCCGATCAGGGCGGCCGCGGCCCACTTGCTGCGGCGGCCGGACTGACGGCGAGGGGTCTTCGATGCCATGGAAGTGTTCAGCTCCGCTCTCACTTGATGAAGTAGATGACGACGAACAGGACGATCCAGACGACATCGACGAAGTGCCAGTAGTAGGAGACGACGATCGAGGACGTCATTTCCTTACGACCGAAGTTCTTGACCGCATAGGCACGGCCGATGACGAGGAGGAACGCGATGAGTCCACCGGTGACGTGCAGGGCGTGGAATCCGGTCGTGATATAGAACGCCGACGCATACGAATCAGAGCTGATCGACACGCCCTCGGCGACCAGGGTGGCGTACTCCCACACCTGGCCGGAGACGAAGATCGCACCCATCACGAAGGACAGGAAGAACCACTCGACCATGCCCCACTGGCGGAACTGCCACAGTGAACCCTTCCGGTACGGCTGGAAGCGCTCGGCGGCGAACACGCCAGCCTGGGCAGTGAACGAGGACAGGATCAGGATCACCGTGTTCGTGGCCGCGAACGGCACGTTGAGTTCGCCGGTGCGCTCTGCCCAGAGCTCGGGCGAGGCGTTGCGCAGTGTGAAGTAGATCGCGAAGAGGCCGGCGAAGAACATGACTTCACTGCCGAGCCACACGATCGTTCCGACCGCGACCGGGTCCGGTCGCTTCACGGAGCGCAAGGCTTGGGGGTATGTCGCTGAAGTGCTCGTCACCTGTCCATTATGGCTGATGTGGGGCAAGGTTTTCGCATCACTGAAGGTGGTTTTGGAACGAATCGTCCCGGCATCCGACTTTCGGAGGGATGAGGAAGCTCTTTGAACCGGCCGTGAGTTCGCCGTCAGAGTGCCGATAGGATCGGTCACCATGGCGGAGCTCTACTCGTGGCCCGAGATTCTCACAGCAGTTCTGGATCGGCGTGACCTGACCGTCTCTGAATCGACGTGGGCCATGCGCCACGTGATGGCAGGCCAGGCGACCCCATCGCAACTGGCGGGATTCCTCGTCGCCCTGCGGGCGAAGGGTGAGACGGTCGATGAGATCGTCGGATTCCGCGACGCGATCCTGGAAGCAGCGGTTCCCCTGCCCGTTCCCGCCGAGGTGCTCGACATCGTCGGTACGGGCGGCGACCGGTTCGGCACGGTGAACATCTCGACGATGTCGGCGATCGTCGCCGCCTCCGCCGGTATTCCGGTCGTCAAGCACGGCAACAAGGCGGCGAGTTCGGCGTCGGGGTCCTCTGATGTCCTCCGGGCGCTCGGTATCGATCTGACACTGTCGCCCGAGCGCGTCGCGGCGGTGCTCGCCGAGGTCGGCATCACGTTCGCATTCGCCTCGGCTTTCCACCCCGGCTTTCGGCACGCCGGCCCCACCCGCTCCGAACTCGGCGTGCCGACGGTCTTCAACTTCCTCGGGCCCCTGTGCAACCCGGCCCGCGCCGAAGCGAATGCCGTCGGTGTCGCGAATCTGGACCGTGTCCCCTTGATTACGGGCGTCTTCCAAACACGCGGTGCCACGGCGCTCGTGTTCCGGGGCGACGACGGCCTCGATGAGCTCACCACGACCGGCCACAGCCGCGTGTGGGAAATCAGTCGTGGTGACATCCATGAGCACGATCTCGACCCGCGCGACCTGGGGATCCCGCTTGCGCAGATCGACGACCTGCTCGGCGGCGACGCGGAGCACAATGCCGCCGTCGTGCACCGCGTGTTGGCGGGGGAGACGGGTCCGGTGCGCGACATCGTGCTTCTCAACACCGCCGCCGGCATCGTCGCGTACGACCTGTTCCGTGACGCGACGCAGGTGCAGCGCCCGATCGTGGAGCGGCTGAGCGACGCTGTCGCCCGTGCCGCCGAGGCGATCGACTCCGGCGCTTCCGCCGCAAAGCTGGCGGCGTGGGTCGAGGCGACCGCGACCGCCTCGGCGTGAGCGGCCCCCTCGTGGCCTTTCTCCGGCGATAAGTCTGGTGAGCGTGGCCTCGTCGGCGCTACGGTGAGTACACACATCACGGCCCCTGAGAGAGGAACCGCCATGTCAGAACAGGTTGTGACGGCAGACACCGTCGAGCCGCCCCAGAAGAAGGTCGGCATCGTCAAGCTTGCCGGTATCCTCGGCATTCTCGGTGGCATCGCACTGATCGTCGTCGGGATCGTGGTCTGGGTGATCGTCTCGTCGCAGCTGCGAGCCGAGAACATCACGATCCCCGATGACGCGATGGCGTTCCAAGGCCAGACGGTCGCCGGTCCCTTGACCGCGTACGTCCAAGCCGACATCATCCAGCACCACGCGCTCGGTGCGTCGGGTGGCAAGACGTATGCCGAGCTCGCACAGGACGATCCGGTGCGCGCCACGATGATGAACGCGTCATTCCTCCGCGCATCGCTGTTCACGTCGGTCGTCTCGTTCGGTGTCGCCGCCTTCGCGATGGGAGTCGGCATCCTGTCGATCTTGTTCGGGTTGGCACTCAACCGGCTGGCGTCGGTGCCGGTCGTCGTCCGACGGTCGACGGTCACCCCCTCCTGATCAGACGGAACGGGCTCGCGCTTCGGTGCGGGCCCGTTTCGCGTACCCGCCATGGAACCCGCAGACGCGCTGGACGAGATCGCTTCGCTCCTCGAGCGCGAGCGCGCCTCGCGCTATAAGTCGAAGGCGTTCCGCGCGGCATCGGCGGCGATCGCCGGGCTGTCCGCAGCGCAACTCGATGACGTCGCGAGCCTGCGTCGGCGCCCCGGGCTCGGCGAGTCCACGGTGCGCGTCATCGTCCAGGCGCGCGAGGGAGCCATTCCCGACTACCTCGCCGAGTTACGTGCGCTACACGGACCGCCCACGTCGGCGCTGCGGTCACTGCTCCGCGGTGACCTGCACGCGCACTCGGACTGGTCGGACGGGCTGACATCGATCGACCTCATGGTCGATGCGGCGCGCGCGCTCGGTCATGAGTATCTCGCGCTCACCGATCATTCCCCGCGGTTGCGCGTCGCGCACGGACTGTCGGCAGAGCGCCTGCGCGAGCAGATGGGCGTCGTCGCAGGGTTCAGCAGTCGGGGGTTCACGCTGCTCAGCGGCATCGAGGTCGACATCCTCGACGATGGCGACCTCGACCAGGATCCGGAGCTCCTCGGCGCACTCGACATCGTCGTGGCATCGGCGCATTCGAAGCTCCGCATGGAGAAGAGGGCCATGACCCGTCGCCTCATCGCTGCGGTGCGTGACCCACGCACTGATGTCCTGGGACACGTCACCGGGCGCTTGATCGCCGGATCACGCGGGCTGCGCCCCGAGTCGGAGTTCGACGCGGCCGCGGTCTTCGCGGCGTGCGCAGAGCGCGGTGTCGCGGTCGAGATCAACTCCCGTCCGGAACGCGAAGACCCACCCGACGAGCTGATCGCCGTGGCGCTCGACGCGGGCTGCCTCTTCTCGATCGCCTCCGACGCGCATGCGCCAGGACAGCTCGCCCTCCTCGCCGAGGGCGCGGCACGCGCGGAAGCGGCCGGCATCCCTCCCGAACGTGTGGTGACGACGTGGTCGCTGGATCGGCTGCGGGAATGGGCCGCGCGGCCGCGCTGAGGGCATGGCGAACCCATCTCGTTCCACATTTTGGGTCTGGTGTGGTCGCTGCGTCGCCCGCGGGGCGGCCACAGAGGACCCAAATCCTCGGGGCCGGGGCCGGGGTCCGGGGTGTGGGGTGGTCGCCGCACGGCGGGCGGAGTGCCTACCGGGAAAACCCTGGGCGCTGGTTTCGGGTCTCGTGTCGTCGCCTGAGCCCTCTAGGGCGGCCACATGGGACCCAAATATGCTGGCGTCGAGAATTTGGGGTCTGGTGTGGTCACTCTGGGGCTCGCGGGGCGGCGACAGGGGGCCCGAAACCTTGGGGGATGCGGGTGGGGATCAGGTCGGGTGCGGAGGCTTAGACGCGCGCAGCGATCGCCGCGACGGCGCGGTCGAGCGAGGAGCCAAGGTTCCACGCGGCGCTGAGGATCGCCACTTCCGCGGAATCCGCGGCGCGGAGGCGGCCATCGGCGTCCGGCAGGTCCAGGGTTCGGACAACTTCGACGACTGTCGGTGCCACGTCGAGGTAGTCGGCGGACGCCTGCAGTTTGGCGCGGATGCCGGCCGTCATCCCCTCGCCCCGCTCGGCGGCGGCGCGGATGCCGGCCAGGTCGCCGTGCGCGGCGAGAAGCGTCGCTGCGGTCTTCTCGCCGATGCCGGCGACCCCCGGGAGTCCGTCGGACGCGTCGCCGCGAAGAACCGCGAAGTCGGCGTACTGACCGGGGAACACGCGGTACTTCGTGACGACGGCGGCTTCGTCCAGGACCTCGAGGTTGCTCATGCCGCGCCCGGTATAGATGACGCGCACGCCGCGCGCGTCGTCGACGAGCTGAAACAGATCGCGATCGCCGGTGACGACATCGACCGCCATCGTCGCCTGCGTCGCGAGGCTGCCGATGACGTCGTCGGCTTCGTGCGCGGCGATTCCGACGATCGGGATGCCGAGGACTCCGAGCTCTTCGCGGATCACCGGAATCTGGACTTCGAGCGGATCCGGCACCACTTCGACGTCGGGACCCACCTCCACTTCGGCGGCGACGCGATGCGTTTTGTAGCTGGGGATGAGGTCAACCCGCCATTGCGGTCGCCAGTCGTCGTCCCAGCAGGCGATGAGGTGCGTCGGCTCGTACGTCGTGACGAGCTTGGCGATCATGTCGAGGAGGCCACGTGCCGCGTTCACGGGCCGACCGTCGGGGGAGCGCACCGTGTCGGGCACGCCGTAGAACGCGCGGAAGTAGAGACTCGCAGTGTCGAGCAGCATCAGTCGGTCGGCCACGTGCACATCCTGCCACGCGCCACCGACTCTTCAGCAGCCGGGGCCACGGGGGTTCTCGAGGCACGTCAAATCGACGAGCGCGGTGCGCACCTCGACGATCTCGATCGCCGCGGAGGGAGTACGCACCTCGAGCAGGCCTGGCACCGCCACGTCCCCACTGCCGAAGTCGACGGTCGCGGAGTACTGGACGATCGCGGACGCGCCGTACGTGCCGCGCGCGCCGTAGGCATGACTGGTCGCGGTCGCGCTGAACTGCGCCTGGCCGAGCGCGGCCCAACTGCGGCCGCCGGTCGCCGATGTGCGCGAGGTGCCGTCGCCGTGGACGAACACGAAGGATGCGGGCACGAACCGCACGGTCACCGGCAGATCGAACAAGGTGCCGGTCGCCGTGTGCGACGTCGCCGCGACGACGAAGTTCATCGGCATCCCGACGATGCCCACGCCGTCCGGCTCATCGGCGAGGATCGATGCCGCCGGTGCGAAGGATGCGACGTCGGCCAGGGTCGGGCGCAGCACGACGATCGAATAGCACCGCGGGTCCCGCGGATCGACCACGCAGTCCGGTCCGGGCGGAGCCGGAGCGGCGGGACCGCCGGGCGAGCGCGGGCCGGCGTCGGGATCGGAACCGTCGTTTCGCCCGCCCCCGGTCGAGCCGCTCCCGGGCTGTATGGCGCCGATATCGACCGTTGATCCGGAGTTCGAGATCGTGCAGAGCCCTGCAGATGCCAGGGCTGGGGCGCAATCACGAAGCTCAGCACTGACACTCATTATGGTTGCGAGTACGAATATCTCTAGCACTGCGACCCGCTCGTGGTGCTTTCGACTATCAGCGCTGAGGGGATAGCCCAGATCACTTTGATTTCTAGTCCGACCACGCTGGCTCGGTCGGATGGGGTCTTGTCCTCGCCCGCCTCGTTCACTACCCGAGAAGCGGTGCTGTCCAGGCACACTAGAACCTCTGCTTGAGTGTCAGACGCGTCCGAAAATGATATTGACTTGACTCGACTTGGCCCCTCAATACGCAGGCCCATCTCAGCGAGCCTCCGGTCGCCGTCCAGATCAACTTCCAACGCGCGCCCCGTCAAAAACCAGGTTGGGTCCGGTTCTGAAGCAGGGTCTTCCCGCCGTGCGTTGACCGCATCGACGTAGGCGCGATACGTGGCCTCGGCGGCGGCGAAGGCTTCCTCCTCGGAGGCGAAACCGGTGGGGGAGGGCGTCGAAGCCGGCTCGGGCGCGCACCCGGTCGCGAGCAGCACGGCGACGACAGCGGCGAACGCCGCACTCGCGATCTGCCGCATCCGATCCGCCATGTGCCTACGCTAGCCAGTGGCCCCGTTCCGGGCACCGGATTATCCACAAGGAGACGGCATGTCGTTCGGTTCCGCCGCAGCGCGCCGAGGTCGTCGCCCGCCACCGGCCGTCCCGTGTCCGTGCGGGAGCGGCCACACCTTCTCCGCGTGCTGCGGACCCGTGCTGGAGGGTGCTTCGGCCCCCTCACCCGAAGCGTTGATGCGGTCGCGGTTCACGGCATTCGCGCTCGGGGATCTCGCGCACCTGCAGAGTTCCTGGCATCCGACTACCCGGCCCCAATCACTTGCGCTCGACGACGCGTCGGAATGGCGCCGGCTCGACGTCATCCGTACGCACCAGGAGGGCACGCGCGGCACGGTGGAGTTCCGGGCGCACTGGCGCGATCCGGCCTCCGGAGCCACCGGCGAGTTGCACGAGGTGAGCCGTTTCCGGCAGTTCAGTGGTCGCTGGTTCTACGTCGACGGCGAGATCGAGTAGGGAACTGCAGGGGACGGGCCGTTCTGATAGCCTTGAGTGTCATTTGTGTGGCGCTATTGCCATGCGTTCGTGACACGCACTCCCTACCCACCGTTTCGGCTTGAGACATCCGGACGTCTTCGGACGGATGGATGCCGCAGACAGCGCGAAGCCCGATACCCAACCCAACAAGGACAACCCACTACATGACTACCGCAACGACCGCCCCGGCCACCAAGCAGGTCGCCATCAATGACATCGGATCTGCTGAAGACTTCCTGGCCGCGGTCGAACTGACGATCAAGTCCTTCAACGACGGCGACCTCATCGAAGGAACCGTCGTGAAGGTCGACCGCGACGAGGTCCTCCTCGACGTCGGCTTCAAGACCGAGGGTGTCATCCCCTCGCGCGAGCTTTCCATCAAGCACGACGTCGACCCCAACGAGGTCGTCAAGGTCGGCGACGAGGTCGAAGCACTTGTTCTCCAGAAGGAGGACAAGGAAGGCCGCCTCATCCTGTCGAAGAAGCGTGCGCAGTACGAGCGTGCGTGGGGCGACGTGGAGAAGATCAAGGAGAACGACGGTGTTGTCACCGGTTCCGTGATCGAGGTCGTCAAGGGTGGACTCATCGTCGACATCGGCCTCCGTGGCTTCCTGCCGGCATCGCTCATCGAGCTGCGTCGCGTTCGCGACCTCACGCCGTACCTCGGCCAGGAGATCGAGGCGAAGATCCTCGAGCTCGACAAGAACCGCAACAACGTCGTGCTCTCGCGCCGCGCCCTGCTCGAGCAGACGCAGTCGGAGTCCCGCACCACGTTCCTGAACAACCTGCACAAGGGTCAGGTCCGCAAGGGTGTCGTCTCGTCGATCGTCAACTTCGGTGCGTTCGTCGACCTGGGCGGCGTGGACGGCCTCGTGCACGTCTCCGAGCTCAGCTGGAAGCACATCGAGCACGCCTCCGAGGTCGTCGAGGTGGGCCAGGAGGTCACCGTCGAGATCCTCGAGGTCGACCTCGACCGTGAGCGCGTCTCGCTGTCGTTGAAGGCGACGCAGGAGGACCCGTGGCAGGTCTTCGCCCGCACCCACGCCATCGGCCAGGTTGCTCCGGGTAAGGTCACCAAGCTCGTTCCGTTCGGTGCGTTCGTGCGCGTCGCAGACGGCATCGAGGGCCTCGTGCACATCTCCGAGCTGTCCGGCAAGCACGTCGAGCTCGCTGAGCAGGTCGTGTCGGTCGGCGAAGAGGTCTTCGTCAAGATCATCGACATCGACCTCGAGCGTCGCCGCATCTCGCTGTCGCTCAAGCAGGCCAACGAGTCGGTCGACCCCAACGGCACCGAGTTCGACCCGGCGCTGTACGGCATGGCGACCGAGTACGACGAGCTCGGCGAGTACAAGTACCCCGAGGGCTTCGACCCCGAGTCGGGTGCCTGGCTCGAGGGCTTCGACGCTCAGCGCGAGAAGTGGGAGCAGGACTACGCTGCGGCCCAGGGTCGCTGGGAGTCGCACAAGGCTGCCGTCGCCAAGGCGATCGAGGCCGAGGCGAACGCCCCGACCGAGACCACCTCGGCTTCGCCGTCGTTCACGTCGGACAGCACCGGCGGCGGAACGCTCGCCGATGACGAGGCACTCGCGGCACTCCGCGAGAAGCTGTCGGGTCGCTGAACCTAGACCCGTGTGAGGGCCGCCGCCTTCGGAGAGATCCGAGGGTGGCGGCCCTTCGCCGTTGTTCGCGCTAACGTCGACGTATGCGCGCACACCGAGGTGACCGTCGCCCCTCCTCGGGTGCGGCGATGGACCTGCGCGATCGCGTCGCAGCCAATAATCAACTGCTTCTCTCTGCCATCGTCGGCACGTTGTTCATCGTCGGGTTCGCGACCCAGTCTCTGCGCGATCCGGAGCTCTTCGGTCTGGGCGTGCTGATCATCGTCGCCGGCGCCGCGGCGAGTCTTGCCGTGCCGTGGACGCGGATCTCGCCGGTCTGGGTCGCGGTCATCCCGCTGGTGGATATCGGGGCGATCACGATCCTCCGGGCATCCGACCCGTCGGCAGGTCTCGGCCTGCTGTGGGCGTTCCCGATGCTGTGGCTTTCGTCGCTCGGCCGGTGGGCCTTCCTTCTCGCCTCCGTGCTCGTGACCACGATTTACTGGGTGGTGGTCGTCATCTCCGGCGAGACCGAGCGCACCTACGCCTATGTGCTGCTGCCCATGCTGATGGTCGCGATCGGATGGGCCAGCTATTCCGCAACCCGCCGATCCTCCGCACAGCGCACACTGCTGGATCGACAGACCGAGCGCCTTTCCGCGGCGCTGGCGCAGGCGAATCGGCAAGAGCAGCTGGTCACCGAGGTGCTCGACACCGTCGACTTCGGGGTCATCCGCATCGATGCATCCGGCACCGTTACGTTCGTCAACGACGCGCTCGGCGGGTTCCGGCAGCGAATCCCCGGCTTCGGCAGGGTCGACGAAGACATCGTCTCGTACGGTGAAGACGGCACGACTCCCGTGCTCCCCGACGAACGGCCGTTGGCGCGGGCGCTCCGGGGCGAGGAGTTCAGCGACGTCATCGTCTGGTTCCCGCTGTCCGAGTCGAAGCGGATCGCGCTCAGCTTCACCGCACGGGCCCTGCTGGATCACCTGGGCCGGTCCGCCGGCAGTGTGCTCGTCGCGCGCGATGTGACGGCGGAGCGGTCGGCGATGCGTGCTCGCGACACACTCGTCGCGTCGGTGTCGCACGAACTCCGCACGCCTCTCACGTCGATCCTCGGATATCTCGATCTCGCGCTCGACAGTGACGACCTCACCCCGAATGTGCGACGCCAGGTCGACACAGCGCATCGCAACAGTGAGCGGCTGCTGGCCATCGTCGCCGACATCTTGTCGGCGTCGACCGACTCGCGGCTCTCGGCCGGGGTCGCGATCTCACCGCAACAGATCGATCTCGCCGACCTCGTGCGTGCCTCCGTGTCGGACCTTTCGGTCATTGCCGACGAACGAGCGATCGCGATCGACGCGTCGGCGGTCGAACATGTCGGGGCGTACGTCGACGCCGCACGGATGCGGCAAGTCGTCGACAACATCGTGGGCAACGCGATCAAGTTCAATCGGGACGGAGGCCTCGTCACGCTGTCGACCGGCAGCGCCGGGGATGCGGCCGTCATCCGCGTGGCCGACACGGGTATCGGCGTGCGCGGAGAGGAGCGCGAGCGCGTGTTCGAGCGCTTCTTCCGCGCGGAATCGAGCGTGCCCGGAAACGGTCTCGGTCTGGCGATCAGTCGTGAGATCGTGGGGGCGCACGGCGGGCACGTCGACCTGGAATCGGAACCCGGTGTCGGGTCGGTGTTCACCGTTTCCGTGCCCCGCGACGCTCAGGCCTTCGCGCGCGCGATCGTCGTCGAGAGCGGAGAGCTGCCGTGAACCTCGATCTGCTCTCCGTCAGCGTGATGACGGCCGTGGTGGCCACCGTGGCCGGGTCGGTCTTCATCGCCGAAACCCTGATCCGTCGCGATCGCGGAGCAGGACGGCTGTGGGCCGTTGCCTATCTCAGCGGCATGGCGACGACGTTTTCGTACATGGCCTGGACGGCCGGGATCGGCGGTGCTTTCACGATCGCGAGCGGCAATGCGCTCTTCGTCTGCGTCCCCGGATTCATGTGGCTCGGGTGTCGCCGCTTCAACGAACGCGCCCGCACCCTGGTGCCGCCAGCGATCCTCGCCGCATTGGCGACCGTGACCTTCGTGTCCGCGCTGGTGACGGTACCGGTGCAGGGGAGTTGGGGCGGCTGGGCGCAGATGAGCGTGTGCATCGTCCTTCTCTTCGGGGCCGGCGCGTACGAGTGCGCGCGACGTCCGATGAACCGGGTGCGTTCGGCCTGGGCGCTGGGCGCAGTGCTCGCGGCGGCAGCGCTCTACTATCTGGTGCGCGTGACGCTCTTCCTCACGCTCGGACCGACGGATGCCTTCTTCGACTCATGGTTCGGGACGATCTCGGCGAACATGATGACCGTCATCTTGACGATGGTCGCCGTCATCGTGACGACGGTCCTCCGATCGACGAAGACCGAGGTGCAGCGATACGAGTGGCTCAGTGACAGCGGGGTGGCGGCCGACGGCATCCTGCTGGCCCGCCCCTACCATCGCGCGGTCGACGATATCTGCGAGCGGGCGGGATGGCGTCAGGAACTCGTGGCGGTGATTGTGATCCAGATCACCGGTCTCGATGAGATGGAAGCGGCCTTCGGGCACGTCATAGTCGACCGGATCGCCGAGCGCTGGCGGTCGGCGGTGCGCCGGTTCGCTCCGGCCGCGTCCAGCGTCGGTGAAGACGTCGACGGCGCGTTGTCTGTCTGCGGTCTGGCGATGACGGCTGCCGACGCGCGGCGCCAGGCGGCCGCGATCTATCGGGGGTGTGTCGACGAGTTGAGCGGGCTCGATCGAGGGCTTCTGCCGCAGGTCGGCGTCGGCGTGGCTCTCACCGAGACGCTCGGATACGACGCGGAGCGGCTGTTGGCGGCGGCGCGGATTGCTGCGGTCGACGCGGCGCGGAGCGTAGAAGCATCGGTGTTGATCGGCGGCGTCGGAGGCTCGCGTCCCGCGCACCGCTGAGGGGCATGGCATCGTGTTCTCATGGCCCTGATCGCACTCACCGGTGGCATCGCCTCGGGAAAGTCCACCATCGCGCGGCGGCTTGCCGAGCACGGCGCCGTCATCGTGGATGCCGACCAGATCGTGCGCGATGTGCAGAGCGCGGGCTCGCCCGTGCTCGCGAGCATCGCCGCGGAGTTCGGCGCGGCGGTGATTCGCGCGGACGGTTCGCTCGACCGCCCCGCGCTCGGAACGTTGGTCTTCGGAGATGAATCGCGACTGGCCGCGCTCAATGCGATCGTGCATCCTGCGGTCCGTGCGGAGTCGGCACGGCGATTCGCGGAGGCCTTCGCGGACGACCCGAGCGCTGTTGTCGTCTACGACGTGCCGCTCCTCGTGGAGGCACGTGTCGAAGACCCTTGGGATCAGATCGTCGTCGCGCACGCCCCCGTCGACATGCGGATGCGCCGACTGGTCGAGATTCGCGGACTGAGCGAGTCCGAGGCCTCCGCACGGATCGCCGCGCAAGTCTCCGACGATCGGCGACTGGCCGTCGCCGATGTCGTGATCGACACGACCGGCACGCTCGCGGACACCGAGGCGCAGGTCGATCGGTTCTGGGAGGGACTGCGCCGATGAAGGCGCGTCCACGGCGAGAAGCGGAACCCGGAAATCCGATCCGGATGTCGAATGGGACGACTTCGCCGTCGGCGACTTCGAGTCGGGCGCAGGCGAGGACGTCTGACGCCGACGGCGAACGATCGCCGCAGTGTCGGAGGCCCCGCCTACGCTGGAGTGATGCAGACCACGCGCTCCGTCCGGCCCTTCGAGGTGATCAGCGAGTATCAGCCCAGCGGTGATCAGCCGAAAGCCATCGCCGATCTCGCCGGGCGCATCAACGCCGGCGAAACGGATGTCGTGCTGCTCGGCGCGACCGGTACCGGGAAGTCGGCCACGACCGCGTGGCTGATCGAGCAGGTGCAGCGCCCGACGCTCGTGCTGGCGCACAACAAGACACTCGCCGCGCAGCTCGCGAACGAGTTCCGAGAGCTCATGCCGAACAACGCGGTCGAGTACTTCGTCAGCTACTACGACTATTACCAGCCTGAGGCCTATGTGCCGCAGACGGACACCTTCATCGAGAAGGACTCCTCTGTCAACGCGGAGGTCGAACGTCTCCGTCACTCGACGACGAACTCGCTCCTCAGCCGCCGCGATGTCGTCGTCGTCAGCACGGTGTCGTGCATTTACGGTCTCGGCGCTCCGGAGGAGTACATGCGAGCGATGGTCGCTCTGCAGGTGGGGGAGCGGTACGACCGCGACGCGCTCATCCGCAAGTTCATCGCGATGCAGTACAACCGCAACGACGTCGACTTCTCGCGCGGCAACTTCCGCGTGCGCGGCGACACGATCGAGATCATCCCGGTCTACGAGGAGTATGCGATCCGCATCGAACTGTTCGGTGACGAGATCGAGGCGCTGTACATGCTGCATCCCCTCACCGGTGATGTCGTACAGAAGCTCGACAGCATCCCGATCTTCCCGGCATCCCACTACGTCGCCGGCACGGACACGGTGCATCGGGCGATCGGAACCATCGAGACCGAGCTGGCCGATCGTCTGAAGGAGCTCGAGGGTCAGGGCAAGCTCCTCGAAGCCCAGCGCCTCCGGATGCGGACGACCTTCGACCTCGAGATGCTGCAGCAACTCGGATTCTGCTCGGGGATCGAGAACTATTCGCGTCACCTCGACGTGCGCGCGCCCGGTGAGCCGCCGCACACGCTCCTCGATTTCTTCCCGGATGACTTCCTCATGGTGATCGACGAGTCACACGTGACGGTGCCGCAGATCGGGGCGATGTACGAGGGGGATGCGTCGCGCAAGCGCACGCTGGTCGACCACGGATTCCGGCTGCCGAGTGCGCTGGACAACCGGCCTCTGCGCTTCGACGAGTTCAAGAACCGGGTCGGTCAGACGGTCTATCTGTCGGCGACCCCGGGGCGCTACGAAATGGGTATCGCGGACGGAGTGGTCGAGCAGATCATCCGTCCGACCGGGCTGGTGGACCCCGAGATCATCGTCAAGCCCTCCAAGGGTCAGATCGACGATCTCCTGGAAGAGATCCGCATCCGGGTCGAGCGCGATGAACGCGTGCTCGTCACCACGCTGACGAAGAAGATGGCCGAAGAGCTGACGGACTTCCTCGGTGAGCACGGTGTGCGGGTGCGCTATCTGCACTCCGATGTCGATACGCTCCGCCGCGTCGAACTGCTCACGGAGCTCAGGCAGGGCGTCTATGACGTGCTGGTCGGCATCAACCTGCTGCGCGAAGGGCTCGACCTGCCCGAAGTGTCACTCGTCGCGATCCTCGATGCGGACAAAGAGGGTTTCTTGCGCAGTGGGACCTCGCTCATCCAGACGATCGGTCGCGCGGCCCGCAACGTGTCCGGCGAAGTGCACATGTACGCCGACAACATGACCGATTCGATGCGCAAGGCCATCGACGAGACCGATCGGCGCCGCGAGAAGCAGGTCGCGTACAACGTCGAGCACGGGATCGATCCGCAGCCGTTGCGCAAGAAGATCGCCGACATCACGGAGGCGCTCGCACGGGAGGCGTCCGACACCCAGGAATTGCTGTCGAAGAAGAACAAGAGCGGCAAGGGCAAGTCCCCGACCCCTCAGCTCCGCCGCGAGGGCATCGCGGCGGAGGGTGCCAACCAGCTCGAGGCGACGATCCAGGATCTGTCCGGGCAAATGCTCGCGGCCGCGGCGGAGCTCAAATTCGAACTCGCCGGGCGCCTCCGCGATGAGGTGCAGGACCTCAAGAAAGAGCTTCGCGCGATGGAGCGTGCAGGTCACGCGTGAACGCGCGAGTCACGGGCAGTGCATGAGCGGCTTCGGTCCCGAGCGGTCGAACGTGTGTTCCGACATCGCGTGCCCGCAGAGGGGGCAGGCGCGTTCGGTGCGCACCGGCTCCGGGTCGGTGTCGTAGGGTCCGACCGATGCCGGCCCCGCGACGCGGATGAGGTTGCTGTTCAGATAGGCGTACCACCCCCCGGCCGCACGCACGCGTTCGCGGAGCGGGCGGCGGATAGGATCGGGCTCGGTCATATCCTTAGTGTACTAACTAATCTGTAGGATGGGGTCATGAACGCCGACGACCCGCGTGACGACCTGCTGAAGCTCGACAATCAGCTCTGCTTTGCGGTCGTGACCGCCGCGCGGAACGTCGTCGCGATCTACCGCCCGATCCTCGAGCCGCTCGGTCTCACGCATCCGCAGTACCTCGTCATGCTCGCGCTCTGGGAAAGCTCGCCCCGCGCGCTGGGGGAACTTGCCGAGGAGTTGGCGATGGAGCCCGCGACCCTGTCCCCCCTCATCGGGCGCTTGCAAACGCAGGGGCTGGTGTCTCGCGGTCGCAGTGCGGCGGATGCCCGCGTGCTCGCCCTCGGTCTGACACCGGCTGGCGCGGCGCTTCGAGAGCGCGCGCTCGATGTCCCGGGTCAGGTGATGGCGGCCACCGGCATGACGCCCGAACAGGTGGCTGCCCTTCGTGACGGGCTGACGCCGTTTGCGGGACGACGTTCGCCCTGACGAGGTCCCGGCATCCCTACCCGCTTCGCTCAGAGCGCACGCGGGGCCCGGTGTCGGAGGCCCCGCCTAGACTTGTGCGGTGCCTATCGTCCCCGTCGCAGCGTCGAAACTCAGTGTCCGCGGAGCCCGCGTCCACAACCTCAAGAACGTGGATTTGGACATCCCTCGAGACTCTCTGGTGGTCTTCACAGGCCTCTCCGGATCGGGAAAGTCGAGCCTCGCGTTCGACACGATCTTCGCGGAGGGTCAGCGCCGCTACGTCGAGTCGCTGAGTGCCTACGCGCGCCAGTTCCTCGGTCAGGTCGATCGGCCTGACGTCGACTTCATCGAAGGCCTCTCGCCGGCGGTGAGTATCGATCAGAAGTCCACGAACCGCAATCCGCGCTCCACAGTCGGCACGATCACCGAGATCCACGACTACATGCGACTGCTGTGGGCGCGCATCGGTGTGCCGCACTGTCCGGAGTGTGGGGCGCAGATCCAGCGGCAGACTGTTCAGCAGATCGCCGACCAGCTCATGGAGCTCCCCGAGCGCACCCGCTACCAGATCGTCGCCCCGGTCGTGACCCAGAAGAAGGGCGAGTTCGTCGACCTCTTCAAGGAACTCTCGGCGAAGGGGTACGCGCGTGCCGTGGTCGACGGCGACCTGATCCAGCTCGCCGAGCCGCCGACGCTGAAGAAGAGCTACAAACACGACATCGCCGTCGTGGTCGACCGCTTGGTCGCCGCGCCTGACATTCTGAGTCGCGTCACCGACTCCGTCGAGACCGCGCTCGGGCTTGCCTTCGGCATCATGCAGGTGAACTTCGTCGACGAAGAGGGCGACGATGCCTGGCAGAGCTTCAGCGAGAAGCTCGCGTGCCCCAACGGGCACGCCCTGCAGTTGACCGAGATCGAACCCCGCACCTTCTCCTTCAACGCGCCGTTCGGGGCCTGCCCGACCTGTTCGGGACTCGGCACACGCATGTCGGTCGATGTCGAGCTCATGCTCGGCGACGAAGAACTCTCGATCAACGAGGGTGTCATCATCCCGTGGACGACCCAGGGCAAGGGGTTGTTCCAGTATTACGAGCGGCTGCTGATCGGTCTCGCCGACGACCTCGACTTCTCCCTCGACACTCCGTGGCGCGACCTGACGACGGAGGTACAGGAGGCAATCCTGCGCGGTGAGAACTACAAGGTCACCGTGAAGTGGAAGAACCGGTACGGCCGCGAGATGCGGTATTCGTCGGGATTCGAAGGCGTCGTTCCTTACATCGAACGGCAATACACGCAGGCCGAGTCCGACAGTCAACGCCAGCGGTGGTCGGAGTACCTGCGCGAAGTACCCTGCGCGGCGTGCAAGGGCGATCGCCTCAAGCCCGAAGTTCTCGCGGTCCTCGTCCACGGTCACTCGATCGCCGATGCCTCACGCTTGAGTCTCGGCGAGGCCCAGGAGTACTTCGCCGAGCTGGAACTCACCGACCGCGAAGCGAAGATCGCCGCCGCCGTGCTGCGCGAAATCCGGGCGCGGCTCGAGTTCCTCATCCAGGTGGGACTCAACTACCTCAGCTTGTCCCGCGCAGCTGGGTCCTTGTCCGGCGGCGAGGCACAACGCATCCGGCTTGCGACCCAGATCGGCTCGGGGCTGACGGGTGTGCTCTACGTCCTCGACGAACCGTCCATCGGTCTGCACCAGCGCGACAACCGCCGACTGATCGAGACGCTCGTCCGACTCAAAGAACTCGGCAACACCCTCATCGTCGTCGAACACGATGAAGAGACGATTCACGCGGCCGATTGGGTGGTCGACATCGGACCGCGCGCCGGAGTCGACGGTGGTCACGTCGTCCACTCCGGACCGCTGGCGTCGCTTCTCGAAGATCGCTCGTCGCTCACCGGTGAGTACCTCAGCGGGCGTCGCATGATCGAGACGCCGAAGAAGCGTCGAAAGATCGACAAGAGTCGGATGCTGTCCGTCGTCGGCGCGCGCGAGAACAACCTCAAGAACGTCACCGCCGACTTCCCGCTCGGTGTGCTGACGGCAGTCACCGGAGTCAGCGGCTCCGGCAAGTCATCCTTGGTCAACGGCATCCTGTACGAAGTGCTGGCGACCCGACTCAACGGCGCACGCCGCGTCGCGGGCAAACACACCCGGGTGACGGGGCTTGAGAACCTCGACAAAGTGGTGCACGTCGACCAGGCGCCGATCGGTCGCACCCCGCGATCGAACCCCGCCACATACACGGGCGTGTTCGACCGCATCCGCACGCTCTTCAGCGAAACCCCCGAGGCGAAGGTGCGCGGCTACCAGCCCGGACGGTTCAGCTTCAACGTCAAGGGCGGGCGCTGTGAGGCGTGCTCGGGCGACGGCACGATCAAGATCGAGATGAACTTCCTGCCCGATGTCTACGTCGACTGCGAGGTGTGTCATGGCAAGAGGTACAACCGCGACACGCTGAGCGTGCACTACAAAGGCAAGAACATCGCCGAAGTGCTCGAGATGCCCATCGCGGAAGCGGCGGAGTTCTTCGAACCGATCCAGGCGATCCACCGGTACCTCAAGACGCTCGTCGACGTAGGTCTCGGATACGTTCGCCTGGGTCAGTCGGCGACGACCTTGTCCGGCGGAGAGGCTCAGCGCGTCAAGCTCGCGACCGAGTTGCAGCGGCGCTCGAACGGCCGCAGCATCTATGTCCTCGACGAGCCGACCACGGGTCTGCACTTCGAGGATGTCGCCCGTCTCCTGGAGGTGCTCAACAGTCTGGTCGACAAGGGCAACAGCGTCATCGTCATCGAGCACAACCTCGACGTGATCAAATCGTCCGACTGGATCATCGACCTCGGTCCCGAGGGCGGCGCCGGTGGCGGTCAGATCATCGCGGTGGGGACACCCGAGCAGGTCGCGCGCGTGGAGGCCAGCCACACCGGCAACTTCCTCGCCGAGGTCTTGGCGTCGGGGCGGATCCACGCTTCCGAGAAGACGCTCGCGGCGGCGCCGAAGGCGCGCAAGGCCGGCTGAGATGGCCGACGCACTGCCGTACAAGCCGAAGCCGGGGGAGATCCCCACGGAGCCCGGCGTGTATCGCTTCCGCGACGCGCAGGGCCGTGTGCTCTACGTGGGGAAGGCGAAGAACCTTCGCGCACGACTCTCGAACTATTTCGCACCGCTGCACACGCTCCACGAGCGGACCAGGCGGATGGTGTTGACGGCGTCCTCGGTCGAGTGGACCGTCGTCGACTCCGACGTTGATTCACTTCAGCTGGAATACACGTGGATCCAGGAGTTCTCGCCGCCTTTCAACGTGCGCTACAAAGACGACAAGTCCTATCCCTACATGGCGATCACGCTGGCTGATGAGGCGCCGCGCGTCATCGTGACCCGGAACCGCCGCATCCGGGGAGCGAAGTACTTCGGCCCGTATCCGAAGATCTGGGCCGTGCACGACACGATCGACCTGATGATCAAGGTGTTCCCGATTCGCACCTGCTCGGACTCGTCGTACAAAAAGGCGATGGCCAGCGGCCGGCCCTGCTTTCCCGGTCAGATCGGTCGCTGCGGCGGCCCGTGCTCGATGACCGTGACGATCGATGAGCACCGGGCGATCGTCGACAACTTCGTCGCCTTCATGTCCGGCGGCGACCAGCGCTTCGCGAAAGAACTGACGAAACGGATGAGCGAAGCCTCGGCAGCGATGGACTACGAGTCCGCTGCGGTCTATCGCGACCGCCTGCAATCGATCGATGCCGTTCTGCAGCGCAGTGCACTGGTCCTCCCGGACGACACGGATGCCGATCTTTTCGGCATCGCGGAGGACGAGCTCTCGGCCGCGGTCCAGCACTTCATCGTGCGCGGCGGACGTGTGCGTGGAGTGCGCGCGACCACGATCGACAAAGAGCTCGACATCGCCGGCGCCGACCTCGTCGATCAGGTGCTGCAGCGTACATACGGCGACGCGACGGCCGCCGACATTCCGCGCCACGTCCTCGTGCCGGTGCTGCCGGATGATTCCACCGAGATCGAGCAGTGGCTCACGGAACGCCGCGGCCGCCGGGTGTCGGTACAGGTCGCCCAGCGCGGACAGAAGGCAGAGTTGCTGAAGACCGCGACGCGCAACGCCGCGCAGGCGCTCCTGCTGCACAAGATGCGTCGCACCAGCGACTACACGTCCCGCACGCGCGCCCTGACGGATCTGCAAGAAGCGCTCGGTCTCGACGAGGCACCGCTGCGCATCGAGTGCTACGACGTCTCTCACCTCGGGGGCACGAATGTCGTGGCGTCGATGGTGGTCTTCGAAGACGGGCTACCCCGCAAGGACCAGTACCGCTCGTTCGGGGTTGCCGAGACCACCGACGACACCGACTCGATCTATCAGGTCCTCACCCGCCGCCTCGCGCACATCGACGCCGATGACCCTTCGACGGCCGAGCCCGACCCGCAGGCGGAAGGCGACGAACCGGTGGTCACGGTGCGCAAGAAGCCACGGTTCGCCTATCGTCCTCAGCTCCTGGTGGTCGACGGCGGCAAGCCCCAGGTCGAAGCAGCTGCTCGAGCGTTACGGGACGCCGGCGGGCCGCAGATCGCGCTCTGCGGCATCGCCAAGCGACTCGAGGAGGTGTGGCTCCCGGGGGAGGACTACCCCGTGATCCTGCCGCGCACATCCGAGGCGCTGTATCTGCTGCAGCGACTGCGCGATGAAGCTCACCGGTTCGCCATCACGCATCAGCGGTCGCGGCGGAAGCGCGACATCACGACGGTCTTGAGTGACGTCCCCGGACTCGGCCAGATCCGCATCAAAGCGTTGCTGCGGCACTTCGGATCCGTCGCGAAGCTGACACAGGCGACGCCTGAGCAGATCGCCGAACTTCCCGGCATCGGGCCGACGCTCGCCGACTCGGTGCACCGCCACCTCGCGAATCGATAAGCTGGCAGGGCGATCCACGCGACGAACCTGGGGAGAGTCACAGTGGCCACACCGGACGCGAAGCCACCGGGCGAGGTGCTCATCGTCACCGGCATGTCCGGCGCCGGTCGGACGACCGCAGCCAACGCGCTCGAAGACCTCGACTGGTACGTCGTCGACAACCTCCCGCCGCAGATGCTCCGCCCTCTGCTGGAGCTCACCGAATTCGCCGGCGAAGCGTTGCCGAAGGTCGCCGCGGTCGTCGACGTGCGCGGACGCGATTTGTTCCGTGAGCTTCCGGCCGTTGCGCAATCGCTCCGTGGCGGTCGCCAGTTGCGCGTGCTGTTCCTCGATGCCTCCGATGAGGTTCTCGTCCGGCGGTTCGAGTCGGTGCGGCGGCCGCATCCCCTACAGGGGGAGGGCACGATCCTCGACGGCATCCGACGTGAGCGTGAGCGGGTGGCGATCATCCGCGAGAGTGCGGACGTCATCGTCGACACGACGAACCTGAACATCCACCAATTGGCCACGCGGATCGTCGACCTCTTCAGCGAGGACGGCGCCGCGCGACACACGGTGACCGTCATGAGCTTCGGGTTCAAGTACGGGCTCCCGACCGACGTCGACCTCGTCGCCGACATGCGCTTCCTGCCGAACCCGTTCTGGATCCCGGAACTGAAGGCCCACACCGGTGAAGAGAAGCCGGTGCGCGACTACGTGCTGTCCCAGACCGGCGCGGTCGAGTTCATCGACGCGTACGCGCTCGCCCTGCGGCCGGTGCTGGAGGGCTATCAGCGTGAGAACAAGCGGCATTCGGTCGTCGCGGTCGGCTGCACGGGGGGCAAACACCGCTCGGTTGTGACCGCTCTGGAACTCGCGGATCGCCTTGCCGATGTGCCCGGAGTGGCTGTCCGAGTGAAACACCGCGACCTCGGTCGCGAGTAGGCTGGACACTTCCCTCCGCTGCTTTACCGAAGGATCGCTGTGTCGCTGACCGCTGATGTGAAGACCGAGCTGGCCAGCGTTCGTGACCCTCGTCCCACTGCGCGGGTCGCTGAGTTGACAGCTCTTCTGCGTTTCTCCGGCGGACTCCACTCGATCGCGGGACGCGTCGCAGTGGAAGCGGAGGTCGAGTCCGAGGCCCTGGCCCGACGCGTCGCCCGCGACCTGATGGAGATCTACGGCGTCCGCCCCGAGTTGCACCGCGTGCAGGCGTCCGGTGGGCGCGCGGGCGGCCACTTCGCGGTCCGCGTCATCGACGGGGGAGAGACGCTCGCTCGCCAGACCGGTCTCCTCGACGCGCGTCGTCGACCCGTCCGCGGTCTCCCGAACAAACTCACGACCGGTGCCCGTCCCGACCTTGCGGCCGTCTGGCGCGGAGCGTTCCTCGCGGCCGGTTCGCTGACCGAACCGGGCCGCTCGGCGGCGCTGGAGATCGGATGCCCCTCGGGCGAAGCCGCGATGGCTCTCGTGGGCGCCGCCCACCGGATCGGCATCGCTGCGAAGGCCCGCGAAGTGCGGGGGGTACCCCGCGTCGTCGTGCGCGACGGCGAGGCGATTCGCGTCGCGCTGGCCGAAATGGGCGCCACGCGCACCGCGAGCGCCTGGGAAGAACTGCGTCAACGCCGAGAGGTCCGCGCGGGCGTCAACCGCCTCGTGAACTTCGACGACGCGAATCTGCGCCGTTCCGCGCAGGCCGCCGTCGCTGCGTGCGCACGGGTCGAGCGGGCGCTGGAGATCCTCGCCGACGACGTGCCCGACCACTTGCGTCACGCCGGCGAGCTGCGCCTGGCGCACCGCGACGCAAGCCTGGATGAACTCGGTCACCACGCTGATCCACCGATGACGAAGGATGCCGTGGCTGGTCGCATCCGTCGACTGCTGGCAATGGCCGACAAGAAGGCTGTGCAGGACGGCATCCCGGGAACGGATTCGGCCGTGCCGGAGGGCATGGAAGACTGACTTTCCGACGCGGGCGTTCGTCTCACGTCCCCGAACGGGAAGCAACCCCCTGCATCCCGCGTTGTCCCTGTCAATAGGATGAAGACGTCCACTCGCCGCGCGGACGTGCGGCGCCGACAGGAAGAAGACAGTATGGCGAAGTACACCCTCCCCGATCTCCCGTACGACTTCGCGGCGCTCGAGCCGCACATCAGCGGCAAGATCATGCAGCTGCACCACGACAAGCATCACCAGGCGTATGTCACGGGTGCCAACACTGCGCTCGAGCAGCTCGCCGAGGCCCGCGAAACGGGCAACCTCGCGAACGTCAACAAGCTCGAGAAGGACCTGGCGTTCAACCTGGGTGGTCACGTCAACCACTCGATCTTCTGGACCAACCTGTCGCCGAATGGCGGCGGTCAGCCCGAGGGTGAGTTGCAGGCGGCGATCGATGACACCTTCGGTGGCTTCGAGAAGTTCCAGGCGCACTTCACGGCCGCGGCCACCGGCATCCAGGGTTCGGGCTGGGCTGTGCTCAGCTGGGACATCCTCGGCGAGCAGCTGATCATCCAGCAGCTGTTCGACCAGCAGTCCAACACCGCGCAGGGCACTGTGCCGATCTTCCAGCTCGACATGTGGGAGCACGCCTTCTATCTCGACTACCTGAACGTGAAGGCTGACTACGTCAAGGCCGTGTGGAACATCGCGAACTGGGAGAACGTCGCCCAGCGCTTTTCCACGGCACGCGACAAGACGTCGGGCCTGCTCGCGTAGTAGGGTCATGACCAGGTGAGGATGCCGGGTCTCCCTCCCGGCAACGGGGCGGAAAGCCCGGCATCCTTTCTATCCAGCAGTAGCGTTCCGGGTGTGCCGAAGGGGTGCATCGGCGCAACACATAACGGGAGAAACAGTGACTGTCAAGATCGGAATCAACGGCTTCGGCCGTATCGGCCGCAACTTCCTTCGGGCGGCTATGGAGCAGGGCGCTGACATCGAGATCGTCGCGGTGAACGACCTCACCGACAACAAGACGCTCGCTCACCTTCTCAAGTACGATTCCGTCGGTGGCCGCCTCGCCGCAGACGTCTCGTTCGACGCAGACTCGATCACGGTCGACGGCAAGGCCATCAAGGTCTTCGAAGAGCGCGATCCCGCAAACCTTCCCTGGGGCGACCTGGGTGTGGACATCGTCATCGAGTCGACGGGCCGCTTCACCAAGGCTGTCGACGCGAAGAAGCACATCGCCGGTGGCGCGAAGAAGGTCATCATCTCCGCTCCCGGCACCGACGTCGACGGCACGTTCGTGATGGGCGTCAACGACGGCGACTACGACAACGAGACGATGCACGTCATCTCGAACGCGTCGTGCACGACCAACTGCCTCGCGCCCCTCGCTCAGGTCTTCAACGACGCGTTCGGCATCGAGCGCGGCTTCATGATGACCGCTCACGCATACACTGCTGACCAGAACCTGCAGGACGGCCCGCACAGTGACCTGCACCGCGCTCGCGCCGCTGCTCTGAACATCGTGCCCGCCTCGACCGGTGCGGCCAAGGCCATCGGCCTCGTGCTGCCTGAACTCCAGGGCAAGCTGAGCGGCTCCTCGTACCGTGTTCCGATCCCCACGGGCTCGATCGTCGACCTCACGATCATCACGCCGACCGATGGCCTGACCGTGGAGACCATCAACGCCGCCTACGAGAAGGCTGCTACCGAGGGCGCCCTCGTCGGTTACCTGAAGTACAACACGGATGCCATCGTCTCGACCGACATCGTCCACGACGATCACTCGTCGATCTTCGACGCGGGCCAGACGAACGTCTCGGGCAACCTGGTCAAGGTTTCCGCGTGGTATGACAACGAGTGGGGCTACTCGAACCGTCTCGTGGACCTCGCCGAGCTCGTCGCCGACAAGCTCTGAGAACCGCCATGGCTCTGCGTACCCTCGATTCGCTGGGTTCGCTGGCCGGTAAGCGCGTCATCGTCCGTGTTGACTTCAATGTCCCTCTGAAAGAGGGCGTCATCACGGACGATGGCCGTATCCGGGCAGCACTTCCCACGCTCAACCATCTCCTCAACCAGGGCGCCCGCGTCATCGCGTGCTCGCACCTGGGTCGCCCGGACGGTGCACCGGACGCGAAGTACAGTCTCGAGCCGGTCGCTCAGCGGCTGTCCGAGCTTCTCGGCGCACCGGTCGCGTTCGCACGCGACACCGTGGGGCAGTCCGCCCAGGACGCTGCCGGCGCCCTCGCCGACGGTGAGATCGCCGTGATCGAGAACCTCCGCTTCAACCCGGGGGAGACCGCGAAGGACGACGCTGAGCGTCGCGCGTTCGCGGAGCAGCTCGCTGCCCTCGGTGACGCGTTCGTCTCGGACGGCTTCGGTGTCGTCCACCGCAAGCAGGCCTCGGTCTACGAGCTCGCTGAGCTCCTGCCGTCGGCCGCCGGGTTCCTGATCGAGAAGGAGGTCGACGTGCTCGACCGCCTGACCGAGAACCCCGAGCGCCCGTACGCCGTCGTCCTCGGCGGATCGAAGGTGAGTGACAAGCTCGGCGTCATCGAGCACCTGCTGCCGCGCGCCGACAAGATCCTCGTCGGTGGCGGCATGCTCTTCACCTTCCTCGCGGCCCAGGGCCACCCGGTCGGAAAGAGCCTGCTCGAGACCGATCTGCTCGACACCGTCCGCGGATACATCACGACCGCGCACGAGCGGGGCGTGGAGCTCATCCTCCCCGTGGATGCGGTGATGGCGTCCGGCTTCGCCGCCGACGCTGATCACGTCATCGCCCCCGCGGATGCCCTCGAGGACACACCATTCGGAGCGGACGGGATGGGCCTGGACATCGGCCCGGCGTCGGCGGAGCTGTTCGCCGAGGCGATCCGCACCTCGAAGACGGTGTTCTGGAACGGCCCGATGGGTGTCTTCGAGATGGCGGCTTTCGCGGCCGGTACGAAGACCGTTGCGGCGGCCTTGACCGAGGTCGACGGCCTGTCGGTCGTCGGCGGCGGCGACTCGGCTGCCGCCGTGCGTCAGCTCGGTTTCACCGATGACCAGTTCGGTCACATCTCCACGGGTGGCGGCGCCAGCCTGGAGTTCTTGGAGGGCAAGAAACTGCCCGGTTTGGAGATTCTCGGATGGCAGTGAGAACCCCGCTCATCGCGGGCAACTGGAAGATGAACCTCGACCACCTGCAGGCGGTCGCGTTCGTGCAGAAGTTGCATTGGACGCTGAAGGAGGCCGGGCACGAGAACGGCTCCGTCGAGGTCGCGGTCTTCCCGCCGTTCACCGACATCCGCACCGTGCAGACCCTGCTGGATGCGGACAAGATTCCGTTCTCGCTGGGTGGTCAGGACCTCTCGACGAAGGACTCCGGCGCCTACACGGGCGAGATTTCGGGTGCCTTCTTGAAGAAGCTCGATTGCGGATACGTGATCATCGGGCACTCCGAGCGCCGCGACTACCACGCCGAGACGGACGATGTCGTCGCCGCCAAGGTGCAGGCCGCGCTTCGCCACGGACTCGTTCCGGTGATCTGCGTGGGGGAGACGTTGGAGCAGCGCGAGCAGTCCGGTCCCACCGCCGTCTCGGTCGCCCAATTGCGGGCCGCCCTGGAAGGCATCTCCGCGGATGCCGACATCGTCGTAGCGTACGAGCCGGTCTGGGCGATCGGCACGGGTCAGGTCGCCTCTCCCGAGCAGGCGCAGGAAGTGTGCGTCGCCTTGCGCGCCGTGATCGCGGACGTGCTCGGTGACGACGCGGCGGCACGCACGCGTGTGCTCTACGGCGGTTCGGTGAAGTCGGGCAACATTGCGAGCTTCATGCGCGAACCCGATGTCGACGGAGCTCTCGTCGGTGGCGCGAGCCTGGTGGTCGACGAGTTCGCCGCCATCATCCGATACCAGAAGCACGTCGGCGTCTGACCGTACGTCGACAGGCCCGGGGACCCGTGAGAGTCTCCGGGCCTGTCGACGGTATACTTGAAAATTGTGCGCCCTGTCGCGGGCGCAGCGAAAGGCTTCATCGATCGTGGACATCCTCGAGTTCGTTCTGCAGGTGCTGCTGGGTATCACCAGCCTCCTGCTGACTCTGCTGATCCTGCTGCACAAGGGTCGCGGTGGCGGCCTGTCCGACATGTTCGGCGGCGGGATGAGCTCGGCGATGGGGTCTTCGGGTCTCGCCGAGCGCAACCTCAACCGGTTCACGGTGGTGCTCGCTCTTGTCTGGTTCGTGGCGATCGTCGCCCTCGGCCTTATTACGAAGTTCCAGGGGATCTGATGGCATCCGGCGGAAACGCAATCCGTGGCACCCGTGTCGGTGCCGGCCCGATGGGCGAGCAGGACCATGGACACCACGCGGACCGTATCTCGGTCTCGTACTGGGATGCCTTGGGCAACGAGACCGTGCGGCATTTCGCCGCCGGGATCGCCGAGGAAGAGATCCCCGAGACGATCGACTCGCCTCACTCGGGTCTTCCGGCCGGGCGCGACAAGGCCAACCCGCCGGCTCTCGCCAAGGCAGAGCCGTACAAGACTCACCTCGCGTACGTGAAGGAACGCCGCACCGAGGACGAGGCGGAGACGCTCCTCGAGGACGCTCTGCAGCAGTTGCGCGAACGGCGCGGCCAGGACTGAGCGACTCGGCACGTCCACGGCGGGATCGCCCGCGCGTGCGTGCTCTCAGTACTCGCCGTCGATGAGCTCGATCGGCACGTTCGTCGCCGCAGCCTGGTCGACGAACAGGATCGTGCGCTTGCGGCCCTTCGCTCCGGCCGCGGGGACGGTTTCGTAGCTCGCACCGGCCAATGCCAGGCCGAGCGCCGAGGCCTTGTCTGTGCCGACGAGCACCATCCACACGCGCTTCGACGAGTTCAGCACGGGCCTCGTGAGCGTGATCCGCGTCGACGGCGGTGTCGGGGAATCGTAGACCGGCACGACGGCTCGGTCCTTGACCTGGATCTCGGGACGGTCGGGGAACAGCGACGCAATGTGGGCGTCAGGTCCGACACCCAGGAAACAGACGTCGAAGGACGGCCACGGCTGGTCGTCCTGACCGAATCGCGCGAGTTCAGCGGCGTACTCCTCTGCCGCGGTATCCGCATCGACGCCGTCATCGGCGGCGTGCATCGCGTGGATGTTCTCGGCCGGGACGTCGATCTGGCTGAGGAACGCGGCGCGCGCTCCGCGCTCATTGCGCAGATCGTCCTCACGGTCGACGAACCGCTCGTCGCCCCACCAGAAGTGGACGCGCGACCAGTCGATCGAAGCGCGCGCAGGGTTGGCGCCGGCGGCTTCGAGCACCTGCGTGCCGATCATCCCGCCGGTGAGGCCCACATGCACGGTCTTTCCCGCGCTCGTGCTCTTGGCGATCCGTTGGATCAGGCGGCACGCGACGTTGGAAGCGACCGTGGCCGGATCGGAGTCGATCACGACACGTTTGTCCGTCCAAAACTCGGCCATGTGTGACTCCTACGTCGTCGCGGGACCGAGCAACTCCCAGCCCTCCGTGATCACTCGACCATACAAGACGTCGGGATCCAGACGGCGCAGCTCCTCGGCGAGGCATTCGCGCAGCGTGCGCCGGGGCAGGACGATGTCGTGCGACGGCTGCCCCGGCTGGGTCAGGGTCGCGTCGATGTCATTGCTGCGTTCGAGCACGATGTCGCCGCCTGCGCGGACGAGCCGCACGAGTCGGATGCCGTGTGACCACTCGTCGGGGGGAGAGTAGCGCCAGGTGACCGGCACGCCGAGCTTCAGGCGCAGCCAGGCAGCCAGAAGCCCCGTGGACGGCGAACTTCCGGCACCGACGACCTCGATCGCGGTGATGGGCTCGTACGGCGGCTGATCGAGCACAGCGGCCAGCTGTTCACGCCAGTGGGTGAGGCGCGTCCAGGCGAGGTCGGTGTCACCCGGCGCGTAGGAGGGGCCCAGGGTCGAGAGCCGGTCCGCGGCGAACGGCTTGGTCGAGGCGTCCGTAATACGACGCTGCGCCATCCGTCCGATCGGGGACTGCGCGGGCTGAGCCGGCGGGTAGTCCGGCCACCAGGCGACGACCGGAGCATCCGGGAGCAGGAGTCCGGTGATGAGGCCCTCTTGATTGCTCGCGGCGTCGCCGGTCGCGCGGAGGACGATGACCTCGCTCGCGCCGGCGTCGCCGCCGACACGAATCTGCGCGTCGAGTTTCGCAGGGCCATCGGGATCGGTGATCAGCACGATGACACGCATCGGGTGCTCACGAGATGCATCGTTGGCGGCCTCGATCGCCTCCTCTTGCAGCCCGTGGGTCGTCACGATCACGAGCGTCAGTACGCGACCGAGAGCGACGGCGCCGCCTTCTTCCCGGACGTTCACGAGCGAGCGGGCGATTTTGGACACTGTGGTGTCCGGCAGGTCGACGATCACGGGCGCCTCCAGACGCGGCCGTCACGGGCCAAGAGTTCATCGGCGGACGGGGGGCCCCACGAACCGGGGGAGTATTGCTCGAGCGGGTCATCTTGCTTCGCCCAGTACTCCTCGACGGGGTCGAGGATCTTCCAGGACAGCTCGACCTCTTCGTGCCGCGGGAACAGCGGCGGGTCACCGAGCAGCACATCCAGGATGAGCCGCTCATATGCCTCGGGGCTCGACTCGGTGAAGGCGTGGCCGTAACCGAAGTCCATCGTCACGTCGCGCACTTCGTTCGCGGCGCCGGGTACCTTCGAGCCGAAACGGATCGTGACTCCCTCGTCCGGCTGGACCCGGATCACCAGCGCGTTCTGGCCGAGTTCGAGCGTCTGATTGCGCTGGAACAGGTGCTGCGGTGGCCGCTTGAACACGACGGCGATCTCGGTCACACGGCGTCCGAGCCGCTTGCCGGTGCGCAGGTAGAACGGCACTCCGGCCCACCGACGTGTCGCGATTTCGAGCTTGACGGCCGCGTAGGTCTCGGTCGTCGAATCCGTCTTCATGCCGTCTTCGGCCAGGAACCCCGTGACCTCTTCGCCGCCCTGCCACCCACCGGCGTACTGCCCGCGCGCGGTCGCCGTCGCGAGGTCGGCCGGCAGACGGACTGCGGCGAGCACTTTCTCTTTCTCGGAACGCAGATCAGCCGCCTCCATCGAGATGGGCTCTTCCATCGCGGTGAGCGCGAGCAGCTGAAGCAGGTGGTTCTGGATGACGTCGCGCGCCGCACCGATCCCGTCGTAGTACCCGGCGCGACCGCCGACGCCGATGTCCTCGGCCATCGTGATCTGCACGTGGTCGACGTAGTTCGCGTTCCAGATTGGCTCGAACAGCTCGTTCGCGAAGCGCAGCGCAAGGATGTTCTGCACGGTCTCTTTGCCGAGGTAGTGATCGATGCGGAAGATCGAGTCGGCCGGGAAGGCGACCTCCAGAGCGGCGTTGAGTTCGCGCGCGGTCTGCAGATCGCTCCCGAACGGCTTCTCGATCACAACGCGTCGCCAGGCGTCGGGGTTTCCGGACTTGTCGTCGACGAGACCGGAGTCCTTCAGCTGCTTCGCAACGATCGGGAAGTCACGCGGGGGGATCGACAGATAGAACGCGTGGTTGCCCATCGTGCCGCGTTCGGCGTCGAGCTTCTCGACCGTTTCGCGCAGTCGGCGGAACGAGTCGTCGTCGCCGAACTCGCCGGACACGAACCGGATGCCCTGAAGCAGCTGCTTCCAGGTCTCCTCACGGAACGGGGTCCGTGCGTACTGGCGAACAGCATCATGGACGACGTTGGCGAAGTCCTGATCCTCCCAGTCGCGTCGCGCGAAGCCGACCAGCGCGAAGCCGGGGGGCAGCAGACCACGGTTGGCCAGGTCGTACACCGCCGGCATGAGCTTCTTGCGCGACAGGTCGCCCGTTACGCCGAAGATGACGAGCGCACTCGGACCGGCGATGCGGTTGAGGCGGCGATCGTCATCGTCGCGGAGCGGGTTGTTGTCGCGGGCGATCGGAAAGGGCGAATCGGGGCGGGGCCCCGTGGATTCCTCGGACATCGGTGGGTGATTCTCCTACTGGGCTGCTTCGAACAGCGAAAGGACCTCGGCCTGAGGATCGGTGAGGGTGAGCGTGACGACGGGGCGACCCTGCGCGATCAACACAGCGGCGTCGCCCGCGGCCTGCGCCGCGATCAGCTGGCCGAACGTGAACGGGCGCGCGGGGATCTCGAGGTCGACATCGCCGGCCTCGAGGATCTGCAGGAAGACGCCCGTGGCGGGACCACCCTTGTGGTACTGGCCGGTCGAGTGCAGGAACCGCGGACCCCATCCGAACGTCGTCGGGCGGCCGCTGTCGGCAGCGACGAGTTCGCGCAAGCCCGACAGCTGCGGCAGCGCGAGACGATCGACATAAGCCTGGATCGCAACGTAGCCATCGGAGCCGACGTGCTGCCAGAGGGCATCGAGCACTCCGGGCAGTGTGCCCGAGGCTGCAAGGGCGGGATCGGAGACGCGGACCTCGACACCGTTGACCGTGAAGGCGGGCGCCGTGGGTTCGGGTCGGGCATCGAGCAGACCACGTGTGGCGTCCTTCGCCGATTCGACGTCGGGCTGGTCGAAGGGGTTGATGTCGAGGATGCGACCCGCGATGGCCGTGGCGTACTCCCAGACGACCAGCTGCGCGCCGAGCGAGCCGCTGATGAGAACCTCATCGGGGTGCTGCTCGAGGATGTGGAAATGGACGGCATCGTCGACGAGGCGGACGATCTGCATATCCGCGGGAGTCTGCTCGACCTCCGGGGAGACGGGCAGCAGAACGACCGGGAGGATGCCGGTTCCGTTCTTCCCCGTCGATTCGGCGACGAGCTGCTCGATCCAATCGGGCAGGCCCACGATGTGCGTACCGTCGCTGACGAGGCCCAGCTTGTCGCGCCGCGGCGTGCCCCCGGCGATCGCGGCCGCGAGGACCAGCGCCGGGTTGCGAGGGTCATCGATGGCGACCTCGAGAAGCGTCGCTTCGGCCTCATCGAGGAGCTCGGAGATGTCGACACCCGCGAGGCCGGTCGGAACCAGACCGAACGCCGTGAGCGCGGAGTAGCGGCCGCCGACCGTCGGATCCGCGGGGAAGACGCGGTAGCCGGCGGTGCGGGCAGACGCCTCGAGCGGAGATCCGGGATCCGTGACGACGACGATCCGTTCCGCAGGGTCGATGCCGAGATCGGTCCATGCGGCTTCGAATGCCCGCCGCGCGGAGTCGGTCTCGACGGTGGAGCCCGACTTCGAGGACACGACCAGGACGGTCTGGGTCAGATCACCGGCCTCGGCGTCGCCGTCGAGCGCTGCCAGGACCTGGCCCGGAGCGGTCGAATCGAGGATGACGAGCGGAACGCCCGCCGTTGCGGCGATGACTTCGGGCGCGAGGGACGATCCGCCCATGCCGGCGAGGACCACGCGCGTGATTCCCCGCGCGACGAGGTCGGCGCGGAGCGCCTCGATCTCGGCGACGAGCGGGCGCGATACCGAGACGGCCTGCACCCAGCCGAGTCGCCGGCCCGCTTCGGCCGCCGCATCCGGACCCCAGAGATCAGGGTCTTCCGCTGTGATCCCGCTCGCGACGAGATCGGTGACGAGGCCCGGGAGGGTCGCGGCGACGACGTCCTTGACGTGTCCCGAGACGTGGATCTCGAAGCTCATCGCTGGCTCTCGGGAGCACCCGTGAGCGCCGCCGTGACGGTGCCCTGAAGGTCGTGCCACGAGGCGATGAACTTCTCGACGCCCTCGTCCTCGAGCAGCTGAGTGACGTCGACGAGGTCCACGCCGATCGCGGCGAGGTCATCGAACACGGCGTGCGCGTCGGCGTAGTTGCCGGTGATCGTGTCACCCGTGATCACGCCGTGATCTCTCGTCGCGGCGAGGGTCTTCTCGGGCATCGTGTTGACGGTGCCGGGGGCGACGAGCTCGGTCACATACAGCGTGTCGGGGAGCGCCGGATCCTTGACACCGGTCGAGGC
Source organism: Microbacterium memoriense (assembly GCF_025398275.1). Classification (GTDB taxonomy): domain Bacteria; phylum Actinomycetota; class Actinomycetes; order Actinomycetales; family Microbacteriaceae; genus Microbacterium; species Microbacterium memoriense. Next base: position 113,509 of record NZ_JAODOR010000003.1, read on the forward strand.
CCAGAGCGGCCGCTGCACGTTCGCGCCGAGCGCGACGAGGTCCTGCGCGCGCTTCTCGCCGAACTTCTGCTCGAAGAGCTCGTACGCCAGTCGGGCGTTCGCCAGACCCGCCTTTGACTTCAGCGCCAGGGCCTCGTCGGTACCGATCGCAGTCAGACGCTTGTCGACCTCGGTGTCCACGCGCGAGACGAAGAAGGACGCCACCGAGTGGATGCTCGAGAGATCGAAATCGCCGCCATGGGCGCGCTCGAGACCGGCGAGGTACGCGTCGATGACCTCGGCATAGCGCTCCAGGCTGAAGATGAGCGTCACGTTGACCGAGATACCCGCGGCGATGACCTCGGTGATCGCCGGGAGGCCCGCCTGGGTGGCGGGGATCTTGATGAGGACATTGGCACGGTCGACCGTCGCGAAGAGCTTCTTGGCCTCCGCGATCGTGGCCGCGGTGTCGTGCGCGAGGTCGGGCGAGACCTCGATCGACACGCGTCCGTCGACGCCGGCGGTCGCGTCGTAGATCGGGCGGAAGATGTCGCAGGCATCGCGCACATCCGTTGTCGTCAGGGCGAAGATCGTGTCGTCCGTGGACGCTCCCGCGCTCGCCTGCGCGGCGATGGCCTCTTCGTAGCCGATACCGGCGCTGATCGCCGCCTGGAAGATCGACGGGTTGGTCGTCACGCCGACGACGTCGTGGGAGTCGATCAGTTCCTGGAGGTTTCCGGTCGTGATGCGCTGGCGCGAGAGATCGTCGAGCCAGATGCTGACACCGGCGGCGGACAGGTCCTGAGTGGGCGTGCTCATGCGTTCTCCTTGACAGTTGCGCGGGCCGCCTCGGCGACCGCTTCGGCGGTGACGCCGAACTTCTCGAACAGGGTCTGGTAATCGGCCGATGCGCCGAAGTGATCGATTCCGATCGAGCGACCGGTGTCTCCGACGATCGTGCGCCACAGCGGCGTCGAGCCGGCCTCGACCGACACCCGGGCCTTCACCGCGGCGGGAAGTACGGATTCGCGGTACGCGGCATCCTGCTCGTCGAACCATTCCAGAGACGGAGCGGAGATGACGCGAGCGCGGATTCCCTCGGCGGCGAGGGTCTCACGCGCCGTGACGGCGAGCTGGACCTCGGAACCGGTGGCGATGAGGATCACGTCGGGGGTGCCACCCTCGGCATCCACCAGCACGTAGGCGCCGCGCGCGACACCCTCGGTCGTGGCGAAGCCGCCTTCGCCACGCGGGAACACGGGAATGTTCTGACGTGTCAGCGCGATGCCCGTGGGCCCGCCCTGGCGACGCAGGATCTCGACCCATGCGGCGCTCGTCTCGTTGGCGTCTGCCGGACGGACGACCGTGAAGTTCGGGATCAGGCGGAGCGTGGCGATCTGCTCGATCGGCTGGTGCGTGGGCCCGTCCTCGCCGAGGGCGACGGAGTCGTGCGTCCAGACGAACACCGAGGGGATGTCCATCAGCGCGGCCAGACGCACGGCAGGGCGCATGTAGTCGGAGAAGATCAGGAATGTCCCACCGAACGGGCGGGTGGGGCCGTGGAGCTTGATCCCGTTGACGATCGCGCCCATCGCGTGTTCGCGGATGCCGAAGTGCAGCACACGTCCGTACGGATCGCCCGACCATTCATGGGTCGACCACTCGGCCGGGATGAAGCTCTTCGCGCTCTTGATCGTCGTCAGGTTCGACTCGGCGAGGTCGGCCGAGCCGCCCCAGAGCTCAGGGAGCTGTTCGGCGAGTGCGTTGATCACCGTTCCGGACGCGGCCCGGGTCGACACGGCCTTGCCCGCCTCGAACGTCGGCGCGGAGAGGTCTTCCGGCAGCGCGCCGGATTCGAGGCGATCCAGGAGAGCCTTGCGCTCGGGGTTCGCGGCCGCCCAGGCATCGAAGTCCGCCTGCCACGCGGCACGCGTCTCGGCAGCGCGTTCCGCGAGGCTGCGCGTGTGTGCGATGACGTCGTCGGCGACGACGAAAGACTGCTCGGGGTCGAACCCGAGCACCTTCTTGGTCGCGGCCAGTTCGTCGGAACCGAGGGCGGAGCCGTGGATCTTTCCGGTGTTCTGCTTGCCGGGGGACGGCCAGCCGATGATCGTCTTCAGGATGATCAGCGACGGCTTCGACGTCTCGCCCTTCGCCGCTTCGATCGCCGCGAAGAGCGCGGCGACATCCTCGACGTACTCACCGGTCTTCTTCCAGTCGACCGTCTGCACGTGCCAGCCGTACGCCTCGTAGCGCTGCGCGACATTCTCGGTGAAGGCGACGTTGGTGTCGTCCTCGATGGAGATCTGGTTGGAGTCGTAGATCGCGATGAGGTTGCCGAGCTCCTGGTGTCCGGCCAGGCTCGACGCTTCGCTCGTCACGCCCTCCTGCAGGTCCCCATCGCCGGCGATCGCGTAGACGAAGTGATCGAACGGGCTCGTACCGGGCGCAGCCTCCGGATCGAAGAGTCCACGCTCATAGCGTGCCGCGTAGGCGAAACCGACGGCCGAAGCCAGACCCTGGCCCAGCGGGCCGGTCGTGATCTCGACGCCCTTCGTGTGGCCGTACTCGGGGTGGCCGGGGGTCAGCGATCCCCACGTGCGCAGCGCCTTGAGGTCATCGAGTTCGAGTCCGAACCCGCCCAGGTACAGCTGCACGTACTGCGTGAGCGACGAGTGGCCGACCGACAGGATGAAGCGATCGCGGCCGAGCCAATCGGTGTCGGTCGGGTCGTGCCGCAGCACCCGCTGGTACAGGAGATAGGCGGCGGGGGCCAGGCTCATCGCCGTGCCGGGGTGGCCGTTCCCGACCTTTTCCACCGCATCCGCTGCGAGTACTCGGGCGGTGTCCACCGCACGTCGATCGATGTCATCCCAGCGCAGTTCCGACACGTGGTGCCCTTTCACAAGAGGGGGAGTGCATCCGACACGCAACTCCGGAGCGCAGCGATCACGCGCATCCGGCGCTGGGGGACGCCTGTGGTTTCAGCTTAGCGAAGTGGTGTGCGCCAGAGGTCATGCGCGCTTCGATGTGACGCAGTCTTGCGCACGTGCCGCAGAGCGGTGTGTCTGGACTGTGTCGCGCGTGGGTCCGCTCCCTCACGCACGACGGGGTGTCGATGTGAGGGGCCGGCCGCAGAAGCACATGTCGTAGACTGGGGGAGATCACAGGACTGCGGCGGAGGCGATGAACGTGACGACGACGCGCGAGGTCCCCCAGGACTCCTCGGCCCGCACCGTGGGCCGAAAGGTCCGCGCCTATGTGACGCTGACGAAGCCTCGCGTTCTCGAGCTTCTGCTGGTGACGACGGTTCCGGTCATGATCCTCGCCCAGGGCGGCATGCCGAACCTCTGGCTGGTCCTGGCCACCGTCATCGGCGGTGCGATGAGCGCCGGTTCGGCAGCGACGTTCAACATGTACATCGATCGCGACATCGACGCGCAGATGCGACGCACCGAGAATCGCCCGCTGGTCACCGGCGAGGTTTCGCCCCGGGGTGCGCTGGTGTTCGCCTGGACGCTGGCCGTGGTCTCCACCGTGTGGCTGTGGGTGACGACGAACTGGATGGCGGCGACGCTCAGCGTTGCGGCGATCTTCTTCTACGTCGTCATCTACTCGATCATCCTCAAGCGACGTACCGAACAGAACATCGTCTGGGGAGGAATCGCGGGCTGCTTCCCGGTGGTGATCGGATGGTCGGCTGTCACCGGATCGTTGTCCTGGGCCTCGTTGATCCTGTTCGTGCTCGTTTTCCTCTGGACCCCGCCGCACTATTGGCCGTTGTCGATGAAGTACAAGGGTGACTACGCCGAGGCCGACGTTCCGATGCTCGGCGCGACGCGCGACGGCATCCAGGTGGGGCTGCAGGTCATCCTCTACGCATGGGCGACGATTGCGTGCTCGCTCTTGCTGATTCCGGTGGCCGGCATGGGCGTGGTCTACACCGTCTCGGCGCTCGTCTTCGGCGGCTGGTTCCTCTACGAGTCGCACGTGCTCTACAACCGTGCGGTGCGCGGCGAGCAGATCAAGCCGATGCGTGTCTTCCACGCATCCATCACGTACCTCACGCTGCTGTTCGTCGCGATCGCCGTCGACCCGCTTCTGCCGTTCTGACCGCTGGCCGCGCTCCGCGGCAGTCACCGGATTCGGGTGATGTCACCGGATTCGGGTGATGTCACCGCGGGTATCCGAATCTGCGGCATCCGTCCGATTCCGGTGTCGCGCGCGGGTGCGGATGCTGTCCCCGCAACGCAGAAGACCTGCACCCGGAACTGGTCCGGGGTGCAGGTCTTCGGTCCCGCGAGGGTCAGCGTGCGATCGGGGCGTCGGCCTCGTCGGTGTGCGTGACGTCCTCGGTGTGCGTGACGTCCTCGGTGCGCGTGGCGACCGACTCGTCGGCTTCCACCCATGCGGGAGCGTCGATGACCTCGACCGGTGCGACCGGCGCGAAGGAGCGCAGTGTGGCGAGCGTGGCGGCAAGGGCCAGGCCGATCAGACCGGCGCCGACCAGGATCGCGCCCAGCACGGCCCAGATCTGTCCGGCGTAGACCTCGACGCCCGTCGCGGTGCCGTCGGCGAGGGTTGTCGCCATGGTGCCCAGCTTCTCGACGAGCACAAAGGCGCCGGCGCCGATCGACACGACGGAACCGCCCAGAAGAATCCAGAACGGGACGCTACGCGTCAGGCGGGGGCGGGTGATGGTCATAGGGGAGACTCCTCGGGGTTCACATCGTGCGAGCGCACGACTCATCCACCCTGGAGGACGGTTCCGTGTAGGTGCCCAGCGAACCCTATGAAATGGCTGTGGACGTTTCACCGACCGCGATGACGGCGCGTGGCGCCGAGATGTGCAGGACGACGGCGGTCATGGCGGCGACCAGGACGACAGCGAGCACCATGTGGATGTTCACGAGCGCGATCGGGAGACCGGTGCGCGCCTGCCACAGACCCACGGCGATCTGGATGACCTCGACCGCGAGGAGGAGACCTGTCCATCGGGGGAGTCGGAGGATCCCCGGCATCCGGAAGGAACCGGCGAACAGCAGCAGAGTCAGGGCGAAGAGCACGTAGGCCGGCCAGCTGTGCACGTGCTGCCAGAAGATCGGGTCGAGACCGTTTCGGGCAGCCTGATCGTCGCCCGCGTGCGGACCGGATCCGGTCAGCAGGATGCCGACGAGCACCGTCACCAGGGTGGCGGCACTCGTCAGATGGACCAGGAGCGCGTATCGACGCGGGACCGCGACGCGTCGGGGGCCGGGTTCGGCGTACACGCGGAACACGTAGACGGCCGCGAGGGCGACGAGCACCGCGGAGACCAGGTAGTGGAACCCGACGATGCTCGGGTGAAGATGCAGCCAGACCGTGATGCCGCCGATGATGGCCTGGAGGATGATGCCGAAGCCGATCGCCAGCGTCAGCTTCATGAGCTCCGGACGCTCCGTGCGCAGTCGCAGCACCGAGAGGAAAGCGAGCAGCGCGACGATCACCAGGACGCCGGTGAGCGTGCGGTTGCCGAACTCGATGAGTCCGTGGATGCCGAGCTCGGCGGTCGGCACGAGCGACTCCGACGTGCAGTACGGCCACGTCTCACACCCCATGCCCGATCCGGTCAAGCGCACGAGTCCGCCCGTGCCCACGATGACGATGTTGCTGATCAGGACGAGCCACGCGATGACCCGGGTGCCACGGCCGATACGCTGCGGGAGTCGCTCGTACAGACGGCCGATGACGGTCGCGCGGGCTGCCGGTGGCGATTCAACGGTGGGGACGTGGGACATGACTGTCGCCTCCTGGGTGCGCGCCTGTGAATGGGCGCCGGCCACGTCCGGGGGAGGGCGTTGCCTGTAGACTTGAGGGGTGGGCACGGCGACTCTCAACGCGTCGCGCCCACTCACAGTCTAAGCGCGCGACCCGTGTGCACTGATAAGACGCAGACAGCCCTGAAAGCGGCATCCCACCCCTCGCTCACTCCCGAGAGGCAAGGAATGTCGGAACGGATGACACCGTTGGGTCTAGAAGGAGGCAAGCCATGTCGGATGTGCTGATCGACCGGCCGGAGCTCGAAGGACTCGGAACGTACGAGTTCGGGTGGCACGATGCGGATGCCGCGGGCGCCGTCGCGCAACGCGGGATCAACGAGGACGTCGTCCGCGGAATCTCCGCGCTGAAAGACGAACCCGAATGGATGCTGAAGACGCGCCTGAAGGGCTACCAGCTCTTCGGCCGCAAGCCCATGCCCACGTGGGGCGCGGACCTCAGCGAAATCGACTTCGACAACATCAAGTACTTCGTGCGGTCGACCGAGAAGCAGGCGCAGACGTGGGAGGACCTCCCCGAGGAGATCCGCGAGACGTACGAACGCCTCGGCATCCCCGAGGCAGAGCGCGCTCGTCTGGTGTCGGGTGTTGCTGCGCAGTACGAGTCCGAAGTGGTCTATCACCAGATCAACGAGGAACTCGAGGCGCAGGGTGTCATCTTCATGGACACCGACACGGCGCTCCGTGAGCACCCGGAATTCTTCGAAGAGTACTTCGGTAGCGTGATTCCCGCCGGCGATAACAAGTTCGCGGCGTTGAACACGGCTGTCTGGTCGGGTGGGTCCTTCGTCTACGTCCCTCCGGGCGTCCACGTCGAGATCCCCCTCCAGGCGTACTTCCGTATCAACACGGAGAACATGGGCCAGTTCGAGCGGACCCTGATCATCGCCGACGAGGGCTCGTACGTCCACTACATCGAAGGCTGCACGGCGCCGATCTACAAGAGCGACTCGTTGCACTCGGCGGTCGTCGAGATCATCGTGAAGAAGAACGCACGCGTGCGCTACACGACCATCCAGAACTGGTCGAACAACGTCTACAACCTCGTGACCAAGCGCGCCGTCGCCCATGAGGGCGCGACGATGGAGTGGATCGACGGCAACATCGGATCGAAGGTCACGATGAAGTACCCGTCGATCTTCCTGGTGGGCGAGCACGCGAAGGGTGAGACTCTCTCGGTCGCGTTCGCCGGCCCCGGTCAGCACCAGGACGCCGGCGCCAAGATGATCCACATGGCGCCGTACACGCAGTCCTCGATCGTGTCGAAGTCGATCGCCCGCGGTGGTGGGCGAGCCGGTTATCGCGGCGAGGTCCGCGTGGAAGCCAATGCGCACCACTCGGCCAACACCGTGCGATGCGATGCGCTGCTCGTCGACACGAAGTCGCGCTCGGACACGTACCCGGCGATCGATATCCGTGTCGATGACGTGCAGCTCGGCCACGAGGCCACGGTCTCGAAAGTCAGCGAAGAACAGCTGTTCTACCTCATGAGCCGCGGGATGCCCGAAGACGAGGCCATGGCCATGATCGTCCGCGGCTTCATCGAACCCATCGCTCGGGAACTGCCTATGGAGTACGCCCTCGAGCTGAACAAGCTCATCGAGATGGGCATGGAAGGATCCGTCGGCTGATGACGACAACAACCGAGGCCCCCACCCACGTGGAGGGCCACATCGACCCTGCCGCGGCATTCGTGCCGGTGCAGACCCGCTCGGAGCGTCCGCGCTCCTTCGACCCGGCCGATTTCGGGGTGCCGACGGGCCGTGAGGTCAACTGGAAGCACACGCCGTTGCCCCTCGTGCAAGAGCTCTTCGTCGATGAGCCTGCGCCGCACGGCGTCATGGCCGTCGACGTGAGCGCACCGGCCGAGGTGGAACAGCTCCGGCTCAAGGTCGGCGAAGCGCCGCGCGGCGAGCACTTCCGCCCGGAAGACCTCTCGAGCGCGATCGCGTGGACTCAGGAGGAGGAAGCTCCTCTCATCCGGATTCCGGCCGGCGTGGAGCTGACCGAACCGGTCATCGTCCACCTGACCGGCACCGGCGGCGTGGCGCACGCGCACGTCGTGATCGAGGCGCAGGCGAACTCGCGTGCGACGGTCGTCCTTCGACACGACGGTGACGCCCGCCACGCCCAGAACGTCGAGATCATCGCGCGCGACGGCTCGAACCTGACCGTGATCTCCGTCCAGCGCTGGGACGCCGACGCCGTGCACCTCGCCGCACATCAGGCGCGCGTCGATCGCGACGCCACCCTGACGCACTTCGTGGTCAGCCTCGGCGGCGCGCTCGTCCGGGTGAATCCCTCGGTCGAACTCGCCGGCGCGGGTTCACGCGGCTACCTGTACGGGCTGTCGTTCGCGGATGCCGGACAGCACCTGGAGAGCCAGGTCTACCTGCACCACAAGGGTCCGCACACGACCGGCGACGTGCTCTACAAGGGCGCATTGCAGGGCGCGAGTGCGCGGAGCGTCTGGATCGGCGATGTGCTGATCGGTCGCGACGCCGCGGGCACAGACTCGTATGAGGCGAACCGCAACCTCGTGCTGACCGACGGTGCACGCGCCGACTCGATCCCGAACCTCGAGATCGAAACCGGCGACATCATCGGCGCCGGCCACGCGAGCGCGACCGGTCGTTTCGACGACGAGCAGTTGTTCTACCTGCAGGCCCGCGGGATCTCCGAAGACGAGGCACGGCGACTGGTGGTGCTCGGATTCTTGAGTGAAATCGTCCAGCGGATCGATCTCCCCGATCTTCAGGCCGAGCTGTCCGCTGCCGTCGAGGCGGAGCTCGCCGCAGGAGAGCTCGCATGAGCGCGCAGAAGGTGCTGAAGCTCAGCGAGCTGGAACAGGATGCCGCGGTGCGCGTCGTGATCGACGGCATCCCCATGGCGGTCGTGCTCGACGCCGAGGGCGAAGTGCACGCGATCGGTGACACCTGCACGCACGGCGACATCTCGTTGGCCGAGGGTTTCGTCGAGGGCGACACCCTGGAGTGCTGGGCGCACGGCTCCGCGTTCTCGTTGCGTACCGGCCGCCCGCTGAACCTCCCGGCCTACGAGCCGGTCCCTGTCTACAACGTCACGATCGACGGGGATGACATCCTCATCGATCCGCACGTGACCAAAGAAGTGAACTGAAAAGGAAAACCATGGCTGTTCTCGAGATCCGCGACCTGTATGTGACGGTCACGACGGATGCCGGTGAGACCCCCATTCTCAACGGCGTGACCCTGACGGTCCGCACGGGTGAGACCCACGCGATCATGGGGCCCAACGGGTCGGGGAAGTCGACCCTCGCCTACACGATCGCCGGTCACCCCAAGTACACCGTCACCAGCGGCACGATCACGTTCGACGGCGAGGACGTCCTCGCGATGACCGTCGACGAGCGCGCGCGCGCCGGCCTGTTCCTCGCGATGCAGTACCCGGTCGAGATCCCCGGCGTCACCGTCACGAACTTCCTCCGCACGGCCAAGACCGCCGTCGAGGGCGAGGCTCCGGCCATCCGCGCGTGGACGAAGGACGTCAAGCAGGCCATGAAGAACCTCCGGATGGACCCGAAGTTCGCGGCGCGCAACGTCAACGAGGGCTTCTCCGGTGGCGAGAAGAAGCGGCACGAGATCCTGCAGCTCGAGCTCCTCAAGCCCGCGATCGCCGTCCTCGACGAGACCGACTCCGGCCTCGATGTCGACGCCCTGAAGATCGTCTCCGAGGGCGTGAACCGCGCGAAGGACGCCACCGATCTGGGTGTGCTCCTCATCACGCACTACACGCGGATCCTGCGCTACATCACTCCCCAGTTCGTCCACGTCATGGTGGCCGGCCGGATCGTCGAAGAAGGCGGGCCCGAGCTCGCCGACCGTCTGGAAAACGAGGGCTACGACCGCTACCTCGACCCCGCTGCACCGATCGAGGCCTAGGATCGACGTCATGACGGACACGCTCAGCCCGGAGAAGTACGACGACGTCACCGAAGCGCTCAAAGAGGTCATGGACCCCGAGCTCGGCATCAATGTCGTCGATCTCGGCCTGATCTACGACCTCAGCTGGGATCAGGAGAACGACGCGCTCGTCATCCACATGACGCTGACGTCGGCCGGGTGCCCGCTGACCGACGTTCTCGAAGAGCAGACCGCGCAGGCCCTCGACAACGTCGTGGACCGTTTCCGCATCAACTGGGTGTGGATGCCGCCGTGGGGTGCCGAGCGCATCACCGACGACGGCCGCGACATGATGCGCGCTCTCGGCTTCGCTATTTGAGATGCGTCTGCGACTCAGGTTGAGTAGCGGCGCGGAGCGTCGCGTATCGAAACCTCGGCGATAGGCTCGACGGGTGAGTATCGCCCCCCTGGACGCCCTGCCATTGGAGACCCTGCGACGTCGGTCGAGCACGAAGTGGCGGACCTTCCCGGAGGACGTTCTGCCGCTGTTCGTCGCGGAGACCGATTTCCCGCTCGCTGAACCGATCCGCGCGGTCCTCGCCGAAGCGGTCGAGATCGGCGACACCGGCTACACGCCGCCGGATCCGGGAGTCCGCTCGGCGTATGTCGGATTCGCACGCCGTCGTTTCGGCTGGGAGATCGAACCGCAGCGCGTGAGTTGGACCGGCGATGTCATGATGGGCGTCGTCGAGCTCCTCCGTGCCACGGTGACGCGCGGTGACCGGGTGGTCATCACTCCGCCCGTCTATCCGCCGTTCTTCTTCTGCATCGAAGAGGCCGGCGGCGTGCCGCAGGACGTGCCACTGCTCGCCTCGGACGACGGCTGGTTGCTCGACCTGGAGGGGATCGAGACGGCGCTGGCGGATGGCGCGCGCGCCGTGTTGTTGTGCAACCCGCACAACCCGACGGGAACCGCGCACGCGAAGGAGAGCCTGGCTGCCCTCGCCGAAATCGCGGCCCGGTACGGCGCGGTCGTCATCAGCGACGAGATCCACGCGCCGCTGGCACAGCCCGGCAGTGGGTTCACGCCGTTCCTCATGGCGTCGGCGACCGCCGCCGAGATCGGCTATGCGGTGACGAGCGCGTCGAAGGCGTTCAATCTTGCGGGTCTGAAGTGCGCGCTGATCGTCACCGGCGCCGACGCGACCACCGCCGTCGTCCGTGGGCTCCCGCGTGAAGTGGAATGGCGCACGGGACTGTTCGGCGCGATCGCGGCGGTCGCCGCCTTCGACGAAGCATCCGATGCGTGGCTGGATTCGTTGCTGGCGCGTCTCGACGAGAACCGGATGCTGCTGGCCGACCTCGTCGCCGAACACCTGCCGCTCGCGCGTTTCGCGATCCCGGATGCCGGCTTCCTCGCCTGGATCGATCTGTCCGCGTACGGCTGGGGCGATGATCCTGCCCGCGCGATCCTCACCGGCGCCCGTGTCGCGCTCCACCACGGCCCCGAGTTCGGGGCGGGCGGCGCCGGCTACGCGCGGCTCAATTTCGGCTGCTCGCCCGATGTCCTGCGCGAAGCCGTGGCGCGGATCGGCGCCCTCGCCCGGGCGTGACCGGCGCCTAAACCTCGGCCTTCCCCAACCGCCAGTAGCCCATGAATGCGACCGCACGCCGGTCGACACCGAGCGACGACACGAGATGTCGACGCAGGGTCTTGATCGCGCCCGCTTCGCCCGCGAGCCACGCGTAGAGGGGGGCGCGCTTCAGTGCGGCGCCGCCCTTGGCCGTCCGGGGAACCTCCCAAAGGATGTCGTGATCGATGTCGATCTCCTCGACGTCCGCGCCTCGGCCGGCGGGAACGAGGATCGCCGCGGCATCCTCGACGGCGCGGACGAGGTGCGCGTGGCGCGCCGAGGGGTGCCGCGACGACACCCGGTACTCGAAGCCGGGATGGCGGGGGAGGTAGTCGGCGTCGGCGGGCTCGGGGACTTCGAGAACCACGACTCCGCGGGCTTCGCGGGGGAGTTGCTCGAGGATGACCGCGATCGCGGGTGCCGCCGTCTCGTCCCCGGCGAGGAGGATGTCATCGACCTGGGCCGGCGGTACGAAGTCGATGCCGTACGACACCCCCGAGTGCGCCGTCGTGGGCGCGAAGATGAGCACTTCGTCGCCGACCCGGGCGTCGGCGATCCATGCGGAAGCGGGGCCCACGACCTCGTGCGAGACCATGTCGACGTCGACTTCGCCGGCATCCTCGCGAACGTAGCGGGTCGTGTAGGTGCGAAACGGGGGGCGGCGGTCCTCATCCATCTCCCGCCAGAGCGTCCACCAGTCCTCACCCGTGGGCATGTCGTCGATCGAGGTCGAGGAGGTCGGGAAGACGATCTTGATGCGCTGATCGAGACCAGGGTCACCGTAGTCGGCGAGGTCGGCGCCACCGAACGTGAAACGGCGGAAGCTCGGGGTGACGTCGGTGATCGCGTTCACGCGGGCGCGGAAGAAGCGACTGGTCGGTCGTTCATCGCTCATCGGGCTCTCCTGTGTTTTCGAGGGGCTCGGGGGTGGTCGCGGGCGGGAGGACGCGGTGTCGACCTCGAGGAAGCACGAGGGGCGTCCCCGAGACCGGGTCGGCGATGACGAGGGAGTCGAGGTCGAACACCTGGCGGACCAGCTCGCTCGTGACGACGTCTGCCGGGGGCCCACTCGCCACCAGCCGTCCGCCCTTCAGCGCGAACAGGTGATCGGCGTAGCGTGCGGCGAGATTGATGTCGTGCAGCACCATCACGATCGTGGTTCCCCGCGACGCATTGAGATCCGCGAGGAGATCCAGCACCTCGATCTGATGGGAGACGTCGAGGAACGTCGTCGGCTCGTCGAGCAGCAGAATGTCGGTCTCCTGGGCGAGTGCCATCGCGATCCACACCCGCTGACGTTGGCCGCCGGAGAGTTCGTCGACCGCTCGGTCGGCGAGGTCGAGGACACCCGTGACGCTGAGAGCATCGGTGACGGCCCGGTCGTCTTCCGCCGTCCAGGCGCGGAACAGCTTCTGGTGCGGGTGTCGGCCGCGGCCGACGAGGTCGGCGACGACGATGCCCTCCGGAGCGACGGGCTGTTGGGGGAGCAGGCCGAGAGTGCGGGCAAGCTCCTTCGTCGGGATCTGGCCGATGCCCTTCCCGTCGATCAGAACGGCACCGCTCTGCGCGGGAAGGAGACGAGCGATCGTCTTCAACAGCGTCGACTTGCCGCACGCGTTGGCTCCGACGATGACGCTGATGCTTCCGGACGGGATGTCCAGGTCGATGCCATCGACGATCGTGGTGCGTCCGTATCCCGAGACGAGGTTCTCTGTGCGGAGTGAATGCAGGGCGGTCATGACGATCCTCCGCGGCGGCTGGTTCGGATGAGCAGGTAGAGGAGGTGCGGCGCGCCGAGGATGCCAGTGATCACGCCGACCGGGAATTTGGTGTCGAACGCGAACTGACCGAGCAGGTCAGCGGCCAGCACCAGGCACGCGCCGGTGAGCGCAGCGGGGAGCACGGTGGAGGACCCGGGGCCGACGATCCGCGCGGCGATCGGTCCGGCGAGGAAAGCGACGAACGCGATCGGGCCGGTCGTCGCCGTGGCGATGCAGGCCAGGGCGACGGCGGAGACGATCAGGACGACCCGCGTGCGGTCGACCGAGACCCCGAGCGCTGTCGCCGAGGCGTCGCCCAGTTCCAACGCGCCCAGATCCCGCCCGAGCAGCAGCACGAGGGGAACGAGGACCACCACGGCGATCACGAGGGGGAGGAGCTCATCCATCCGTGCGCCGTTGAGACTTCCCGTCATCCACCGTGCCGCGGCCGACAGGTCCCAGACGGCGGCGCGGACGAGCAGGTAAGCGACGACCGCATCGAGCATCGCCCCCACTCCGATGCCGATGAGGATGAGGCGACCGCCGGTGGATTCCCCACCGCGCGCGGCGCCGTAGATGAGGAGAGCGGTCGCGATGCCCGCCGCCAGCGCCAGAGCCATCGTGGCGCCACTGCTCCAGTGCAGGATGACGAGGGACAGGATCGCGGCCGCACTCGCGCCCGAGGTGATGCCGATGACATCCGGGCTGGCGAGCGGATTCCGCAACATCGTCTGGAATGTCGTGCCGGCGACGCCGAAGGCGATTCCGGCGAGGATGCCGGTGAGCGCGCGGGGGAGCCTCAATGCCCCGACCGTGAAGGATGCACCGGGAACCTGCTGGCCGAGCAAGACGGCGATGACGTCCGAGGCCGGATAGATCGTGTTGCCGAGCATCAGCATCGCGCAGAACAACACGATGACGAGCGCGCCCATCGCCACGAGTGCGATCCGCCGGCGACGCGACCGGTGACGTCTCCCCGCCCGAACGCGGTCGAGTTCGGCAGAGCGTGGGGGAGCCGTGGCCACCGTGAGCACCGACATCACAGGGCCTTCATCCGGGTGCGACGGGCGATGATGATCAGCACGGGTGCGCCGAGGAACGCCGTGATGATGCCGGCTTCGACCTCGCCCGGAGAGCCGATCACGCGCCCGAGCGTGTCGGCGAGGGTGAGCAGGATCGCACCGCCGAGGGCGGACAGCGGCAGGAGCCAGCGTTGATCGGACCCGGAGACCAGACGCACGGCGTGCGGGATCATGAGGCCCACGAATCCGATCGGACCGGCGAGTGCGGTGACCGCGGCGCAGAGGGCGACGCCGGCGATCGCGGCGATGATGCGCATGCGTCCGACGTGGACGCCGAGTCCCACTGCAACGTCGTCACCGAGCGCGAGAGCGTTCAACGACGAGGCCGACAGGAATGCGATGAGGATGCCGACGATCAGCACCGGGACGATGACGCCCATCGTCTCCCAGTCTGCGCGGGCGACGTTGCCCACCTGCCAGTAGCGGAACTCATCCATCACCGCTTGACGGGGGATCAAGATCGCTGACACGAGTGAGGCGAGCGCGGCGGTCGTGGCGGCCCCCGCGAGCGCGAGTTTGATCGGCGTGGTGCCACCGGGACCCACGGAGCCCACGAAGTAGACGAAGAACGCGGTGACGAACGCACCGATCAGCGCGAGCCCGAGGAAGCCGAGCGCGCTGGAGACACCGAGGAAGGCGATACCGATGACGACGGCCAACGCAGCCCCGGTGTTCACCCCGAGGATGCCGGGATCGGCCAGTGGATTGCGGGTGATCGCTTGCATGAGTGCGCCTGACAGCGCGAGCGCGGCGCCGGCGAGGAGCGCCAGCGCCGTCCGCGGGATGCGGCTCTGCACGGCGATTGCGCCGATATCGGTGGGTGTCTCGCCGCGCAGCCAGGACGAGATGCCTTCGATGACCTGCGCACCACTGACCGGACGCGATCCGAACGACAGCGAGATGACGACCGAAACGAGGACGCCGATGATCGCGAACGCGAGAATCACGCCGTGACGCCGTGCACCCGCCGGGGAGGCGGATGCACGGCGTCGCGTGGCGAGAGCGGAAGTCACTGGACCTTCGCTGCTGCTTCCTTGAGCACGGTGACGTAGTCCGAGAGCACCCACGGGATCGACAGAGCGGTGGGCGTCACGGCTGCGCTGAACGCGTCGCCTTCGCCGACGGCGACGACGGCGCCGTTCTTGACGGCGGGCAGCGTGCTCCAGAGCGGGTCGGCCTGCATCGCGGCGAGCAGCGTGTCGTCGCCATACGTGACGATGACGTCGACGTCGGCCAACTGATCGGCGTTCTCGGCGCTGAAGTCGAGGTAGAACGACCCCGCGTCGGCGGCATCGATCGCGACCTGCGGGAGGTCGAAGCCGAGGTCCTTCAGGAACGCCGTCCGCGAGTCGCCGCCGGTGTAGAGCGACACGGTCGACAGGTCGGTGGGGTTGGCGTAGAAGAACGCCGCGGTCTTGCCCTCAAGGCCGGCATCCGTCGTGGCGTCGGCGATCTGCGTCTCGAGATCGGAAACGAGCGCATCGCCTTCTTCGGTCAGGCCGAGCGCCTGCGCGTTGATCGTGATCTGATCGCGCCACGGTGTGAACCAGGGGATCTCGGGGTAGGCCACGACCGGAGCGATGTCGCTCAGCGTTGCGTAGTCTTCGGCCGTGAGTCCGGACTGTGCCGCGAGGATGACATCGGGGGTGGTGTCGGAGATGGCCTCGAAGTCGAGGCCGTCCGTGACATCGAACAGCACGGGCACGTCTGCGCCGAGCTCGTCGAGCTTCGCGCTCGTCCACTCGTAGACACCCTGATCCGCAGCACCCGACCAGGCCCAGACCTGCGAGTCGATGCCGACCGGGACGACTCCGAGGGCGAGGGCCACGTCCTGGTTGCCCCACGCGATCGTGGCGATGCGTTCGGGCTTGCTGTCGATCGTGGTCTCGCCGAGGGCGTGAGTGATCGTGAGCGGGAAAGCGGCGTCGCCCGCAGCGCCGGGTGTCGACGATCCGTCCGTTGAGGCGGATGAGGCGCATCCGGAGAGCAGGAGCGCGGCGCCGGCGGCCAGCGCAGCGGCGGTGCGAATTCGGGACACGAGGTTCCTCCGTGGAGTGGGGTGGGGATGCTGAAGTAAGGCCAGGCTAACTTTAGTTCGCCGACGAGCGTGGAGGCCAATTCACTGCAGTGCGACTGAAGGTTGCCGGACGTGAAAAAAGAGCCCTGCCCCTCGTGTCTGCGAGGGGCAGGGCTCTTTTCGCTGCGCGGGCTACGCGTCTTTGCTGCGGTCGACGGCGCGCACTCCGGCCCAGGCGGCCGGAATCAACACCGCGGCGATGGCCGCCTTGACGAAGCCACCGACGACGAACGGCCAGAGGCCGAATGCGAGGATCTCCCCGATGCCGAAGGAGCCGCCGCCGACGACGTTCAGGATGAACGCCATGTAGGGGATGCCGAAGAGGAACGGGATCGCGCTGGCCGCGACGAAGCCGACGAAGGCCAGAAGCGGCTTGCGGTCCCAGGCGCGCTCGGCGAACCACCCGGCGACGAAGGCGGCGAAAACGAAGCCGACGATGAATCCGAAGCTCGGCTTCGCCACGGCAGCGATCGTGCCGGTGAACCCGGCGAAGACCGGAAGGCCGGCAAGCCCCGCGAGGAGATAGGTGATGAGCGCCGTGGCTCCGCGTCGCGCGCCGAGGGCGGCGCCGACGACGACGACCGCCAGGGTCTGGCCGGTGATGGGCACGGGCCACAGGGGCACCTCGACCTGGGCGAGTGCGGCAACGAAGATCGCGCCGGCCACGACGAGCGCGGCGTCGAGGGCAAAGGCTCGGGCCCGATCGGTCGGGCGGGCGATGAGGTCTGCCAGGACAGGGCGGCGGACGGCGGTAGAGAGGGACATGCATCTCCTTGGGCAGGGCGGCCGGTCGGCCGGGGCGTCGTGGATCAGCCTATGGGCTGGGTGTCGCGAGTTGTTGGACGCCGTCTACCGAAGATCGCGGGCAGCGCTGTGCCGGCCTGACAATGCCGGACGCCGCCGCACGCCGTGTCTTCACGAACCGACGGGTAGACTGGGTGGCTGGCCATTCGGCCGCATCCCGCACGACAGCAGAATGGACGTCCGACGTGCTCGCCGTACACGACCTCGAGATCCGCGTGGGCGCCCGCGTCCTCATGTCGGACGTGTCGTTCCGCGTGTCGGCGGGCGACAAGATCGGCCTCGTCGGGCGCAACGGCGCCGGCAAGACCACCCTGACGAAGGTGCTCGCCGGAGATCTTCCGCCGGCGGACGGCAAAGTCGAACGGTCGGGTGAGCTCGGCTATCTTCCGCAAGACCCGCGTTCGGGTGATCCCGCCATGCTGGCGCGCACCCGCATCCTCGATGCGCGCGGACTCGGAACCCTCGCGATCGAGATGAACGACGCCGCCATGGCGATGGGCGACGACGATGAGAAGGTCGCCGCGAAGGCGATGAAGCGCTATGCGCACCTCACGGAGCGTTTCGAATCCCTCGGTGGCTACACTGCCGAGGCCGAGGCTGCGACGATCTCGCACAATCTTTCATTGCCCGACCGCCTCCTCGACCAGCCGCTGTCGACTCTGTCCGGTGGTCAGCGACGTCGCATCGAGCTGGCCCGCATTCTGTTCTCCGACGCCGACTCGATGATCCTCGACGAGCCGACCAACCACCTCGACGCGGACAGTGTCGTGTGGTTGCGCGAGTTCCTCAAGAACTACAAGGGTGGGCTGATCGTGATCAGCCACGACGTCGAGCTCGTCGGTGAGACGGTCAACCGCGTGTTCTACCTCGACGCGAATCGCCAGGTCATCGACACCTACAACATGAACTGGAAGAATTACCTGCGTCAGCGGGTCGCCGACGAAGAACGCCGCAAGAAGGAACGCGCGGGCGTCGAGAAGAAGGCGACCCAGCTGCAGATGCAGGCAGCTCGCTTCGGTGCGAAGGCATCCAAGGCCGCCGCGGCGCACCAGATGGTGGCTCGGGCGGAGAAAATGCTCTCCGGCCTCGACGAGGTCCGTCAGGAGGAGCGCGTCGCGAAGCTGCGCTTCCCGAAGCCGGCTCCCTGCGGCAAGACGCCGCTCATGGCGACCGGGCTGTCGAAGTCCTACGGGTCGCTCGAGATCTTCACCGACGTCGATCTCGCGATCGACCGCGGCTCGAAAGTCGTCATCCTCGGTTTCAACGGAGCGGGAAAGACCACTCTGTTGCGAATCCTCGCGGGCGTCGATCAGCCCGATACCGGCGAACTCCAACCGGGTCATGGCCTGAAGATCGGCTATTACGCCCAAGAGCACGAAAACCTCGATGTGAACCGCTCGGTGCTCGAGAACATGATGTCGGCGGCACCGGATATCACCGCAACCGAGGCCCGCAAGGTGCTCGGTTCGTTCCTGTTCACGGGTGACGATGTGCTGAAGCCTGCGGGCGTCCTGTCCGGCGGTGAGAAGACCCGATTGTCGCTCGCGACGCTCGTCGTCTCGTCGGCGAACATGCTGCTGCTCGATGAGCCCACCAACAACCTGGACCCGGCCAGCCGCGAGGAGATTCTCGGAGCACTGGCCCACTACGAGGGTGCCGTTGTCCTCGTCTCGCACGATGAGGGAGCCGTCGAGGCGCTCAACCCCGAGCGGGTTCTCATCCTCCCGGACGGCGTCGAGGACATCTGGGGTCGCGATTACGCGGACCTCATCACCCTGGCATGATGCGTGTGAGCCCGATCAGCCCGGCGTGAGTTCGTCGACGAGGGCATCCTCGTCTTGCATGTCGCGGTCGCGCCGAGCGTCGGCACGTCGGCGCCGTGCGGATGCCGCAGATTCGCCGCCGGCTGCTTCTTCGGCATCCTCTCGGCGATAACGGATCTCGGTGCGGATCATGTACCAGATGAATGCGAAGCCCATGACGGCGAACAGGATCCACTGGATCGCGTAGGACAGGTACGGACCAGGGTCTTCCGAGGGGGACGAAAGCGCCTGCGGAACCGGGGTGACAGCGGGGTCTTCGCTCACCATGAGCCCGTAGGCCTCGTCGATGAACTCCTCGGCGCCGATCGTCTCGCCGATCAGCGGCAGATGGATCGTGGGGACCTGGCCCTCCGGCGCCGATCGGCCGGACGAGGGGAGTTGTTCTCCTGGGCGCAGGCGCACGATGACGGTGGTCTTGCCGCTCGGGGGAGCGGGTACCGCGGCGGGGTCGGGGGAGTCTTCCGCGGGCGGCAACCATCCCCGGTCGACGATCATCACGCGGCCGTCGTCCGTCTGGAACGGCACCAGCACTTCGAAGGCACTCGTCCCGCCGTGGGCGCGGTTGCGCACCAGGAGCGTCTGCTCGGCGAGATACTCACCCTCGAGGATGATCGGATGCCACTCGTCGCCGGCATCGAAGGTCCCGCCGATCGGCACCACGTCCGCGAGCGGGACCGGTTCGGCGTCGTAGTTGGCCGCGATCAGGTCGAGCTGGGCATCTCGCCACGCGTTTCGGTCGAATTGCCAGTTGGACAAGAACGCGCAGGCGACCGCGAAAGCGATCGCGAAGCCCACATAGCCGCTCCACCGCAGCGCTGTGCGGCCGTTCACGCGGGAGCCTCGACGTCGAAGGCGAGGACCTCGACGGGGAAGTCGCGCGCGGCGAGGTAGTCCCGCAGATAGTCGACGTGCTCCGCGCACGCGGCCCAGATCTTTCTCCGGTCGGCGGCATGGATGCGGGGGTTGCGCCACACCACCTGCCACTCGGCTCCCGCGCGACACCCGGCCCGCGAGCAGACCCGATCGCTCACGACGTCTCCTCGGGTGACTCGGCCGGGTGCTCGGGAGCAACGGCCTTCGTCTCCTGCAGCCGGATGACGCCCGTGGAGTCGGCGGGAGAGAGCAAATCGGTCGGCGTCACCGGAAGGGCGCGTTCGGGGGCGACAGCACGACTGTCGGTACTCGACGCGGCGACGTTGGCGATCACGACAGCGAAGTACGGCAGGAAGATCGCGCCTACGGCGAGGACCCAGGTGTACCAGCCGTACGGCGTGATGACGACCATCAGCACGAAGCAGATGACGCGGATGCTCATCATGATGAAGTACTTCCGCATGCGCGTCTGCGCTTCGTCGCGCGGTGCGCGCGGGAGCGAGGTCGCCGATTGCGGGGTCACGGGAGTCTTCACGGTCTTCCCAGGGTACGCCTGCCCCGGGGCACGCGGATCGTCCTGACTGTGCGATCAGGCGTAGCTCCCGCTGGAGGCGCCGAGGCCGATCACGAGGAAGAAGAAAACCGCGATGAGCACGATGATCCCGAACCCGATCCAGCCGACGATGACACCGGCCAGGGCCATGCCGCGGCCCTTCTCGCCGGAGGTCTTCAGCTGATTCAGCGAGATGTGACCCATGATCGCCCCGGCGAGTGACCCGATGAAGGGGAGCACCCAGATGAAGCCGAGAATCGACGCGATCATCGAGATGATCGAAAGCACGTTGGTCTTCTGCGCGGGAGCGTAGCCGCCGTAGCCGTACGGTGCGGCTCCGTACGTCGGCGCCGCCCCTGGGTACTGCTGGACGGGCTGCTGGCCTGGGAAGGCGGGAGGCTGCACGGGGTAGGCCGGCGGCTGGTATGTGGGTGCGGTCGCGTAGGGAGGGGCGACGGGCGGAGTCGGCGGTCCGGCGATGGGCGGCTGCGGGGGCGTGGGATCGCTCACGGGATTCTCCTTCTCGAGGGGCGTCCCCAGCCTATCCGGGTGTCCAACACGCCTGCGGACTAGGCTGGTGCGGATCCACTCACGCCTACCCGGGAGCATCATGTCCACCGATCGAGTCGTCCTCGTCACCGGCGGAAACCGCGGCATCGGCCGCGCAATCGCCGAGCGCTTCGTCGCCGCCGGCTATCGCACCGCCGTCACCGCGCGCTCCGGAGAGGGCCCGGAAGGCACCCTGACGGTGCGTGCCGATGTGACCGACGCAGCCTCACTGGATGCGGCCTTCACCGAGGTGGAGAAGACTCTCGGACCGGTGGAGATCGTCGTCGCGAACGCGGGGATCACGAAGGACACCCTGCTACTGCGCATGACCGAGGACGACTTCGATTCGGTCGTCGCGACGAACCTCGGCGGCACATTCCGCGTGGTCAAGCGGGCGTCGAAAGGGATGCTGCGAGCCAAATGGGGGCGCGTCATTTTGATCTCGAGCGTCGTGGGCCTCTACGGCTCGGCGGGGCAGATCAACTACTCGGCGTCGAAGTCCGCCCTCGTCGGCTTCGCACGCTCCCTGACGCGCGAGCTCGGTGGGCGCAACATCACCGCCAACGTCGTGGCGCCCGGCTTCATCGAAACCGACATGACCGCAGAGCTTCCGGAAGACACCCAGGCGGAGTACAAGCGCAACATTCCGGCCGGACGATTCGCGACCGCCGACGAAGTCGCCGGAGTCGTGACATGGCTGGCATCCGATGATGCCGCCTACATTTCGGGAGCCGTCATCCCGGTCGACGGTGGGCTCGGGATGGGGCACTGATTCAGGGACGTCGGATGGCCGCCACGATCGCGGCGGCCAGGCGCGCGGGTTGCGAGAACTGCGGCCAGTGTCCGGAGTCGAGCTTCACGATCTCGGTGCTCTCGATCGCGGTGAACTCGGTCGCGGAGCGTTCCCATTGCGCGAGGGAGCCGCGAAAGGCGTCGTCCTCGAGCTGTCCCGAGAGAACCGTGACCGGGACCCGGTAGCGTCGCTCATCGCGTAGCGCGATGGGGTCGGTCGGCACTCGCGCCGGCACACTCCGAGTGCGCGGGGCGGTCGCCGCTCGGGTCGCCGCATCGAGATCGGCGACCTCCTCGTCGTCGAAGAAGTCCCACCCCGGGAAGGGGATCACGCCGTCGACCTTCTCGAACTCGGAGATGATTCCGCCGTCGGCGGGGACCGCGGTATCGACCAGGATGACGCGCGCGACGCGATCGGGGCGCGCATCGGCCGCACCCCACGCGACATTCCCGCCGCCGCTGTGCCCCACGACCACGACGGGCCCTTCGGCCGTGTCGATCGCGGTCACGGCAGCGGTCACCCAGTCGGCGATGCCGATGCCGGAGCTCTCCGAGGCGGGCGTACCGAGACCGGGCATGGTCAGCGGTCGCGGGTTCAGCCCCACGTCCCGAAGCGCGGGCATCACCTCTCCCCACGAAGCGGCATCGAGCCAGAGACCGGGGATCAGGATGACGTCCATGCGGCGAGACTACGCGCCGCCGTCCCGCGCCGTCAGGGGAGGAGCGGGATGACGTCGCGCAAGTCGACCGGACCGATGACGAGGTCGGCCCGAGCGCGCACGGCGGGCTTCGCGTTGAACGCGAGGCCGAGACCGGCGGCATCCATCATCGCGAGATCATTCGCTCCGTCGCCGATCGCGATCGTGTGGGCGAGGGGCACGCCGTGGGATGCGGCCCATTCCCGCAGCGCAGCCGCTTTCGCCGCAGCATCCACGATGTCACCGTCGACCGTGCCGGCGAGGGCATCGCCAGCGACGGTGAGACGGTTGGCCCGCCAGACGTCGACACCGAGATCCGGAGCCACCCTGTCGAGGATCTCGTGGAAACCGCCCGAGACCACGCCCGCGATCCCGCCTCGACGGTGGATCTCGGCGATCAGTTCGCGCACTCCGGGGGTCGGCTCGATGCGCGAGAGCACACGAGCGAACGCCGACACCGGCACGCCGCGCAGTGCCTCGACACGCGAGCGCAGACTCGTCGCGAAGTCCACGTCGCCGCGCATCGCCGCCTCGGTGGCCGCTGCCACTTCTGCGCCGCGACCTGCTTCATCGGCGATCAGCTCGATGACCTCGTTGCGGATGAGGGTGGAGTCGGCGTCGAATACGACAAGGAACCGGGCATCAGGCACCCGTCCACCGTACCGGCCGGTGGATCAGCCCGTGACGTGGACGTTCTTGCCGACGACCGTGATTCCCGAATCGGTCACGGTGAAGCCACGCGCGAGGTCGCGTTCGCGATCGACGCCGACCGTCGCTCCCGGATCGAGCACGACGTTCTTGTCGAGGATCGCCCGGTGCACACGGGCGCCCGGCCCGACGCTCACGTGATCGAAGAGGACGGAGTCGGTGATCGTCGATCCACCGCCGGCCAGAGTCCACGGGCCGACGACGCTGCGTTCCAGATGGGTACCGGACAGCACCGACCCGAGCGAGACGATCGAATCGATCGCATTGCCCATGCGGCCCACGCCGTCGCGGACGAACTTCGCCGGCGGCGAGTTCACCGCTTGCGAATGGATCGGCCAGTCCATGTTGTACAGGTTGAAGACCGGCAACGTCGAAATCAGATCCATGTGGGCGTCGAAGAACGAATCGAGCGTCCCCACGTCCCGCCAGTAGTCCCTGTCGCGACCCGTGGATCCCGGCACATCGTTGCGCTTGAAGTCGTAGACGGCCGCTTCCCCCCGTGAGACGAAGTACGGGATGATGTCGCCGCCCATGTCGTGGTCGGAGCCGGGGAGTTCTCCGTCCGCCTCGACGGCGGCGATCAGGGCGTCGGTGTCGAAAATGTAGTTCCCCATCGACGCGAGCACCTCATGCGGAGCATCGGAGAGACCCGTCGGGTTCTGCGGCTTCTCGAGGAAGTCGCGGATCGTGACGTTGTCGGCGGGGTCGAGGTCGATCACGCCGAACTGGTTCGCCAGTTCGATCGGCTGACGGATGCCGGCAACCGTCGCCTTCGCGCCCGAGGCGATGTGGGCCTCCAGCATCTGCTCGAAGTCCATGCGGTAGACGTGATCGGCGCCGATCACCATGACGATGTCCGGCTTCTCATCGTGGATCAGGTTGAGCGACTGCAGGATCGCGTCGGCCGAACCCGAGAACCATCGTTTGCCGAGACGCTGCTGGGCCGGGACCGAGGTGACGTAGGAGTTCAGCAGAGCTGACATCCGCCAGGTCTGCGAGACGTGGCGGTCGAGGCTGTGCGACTTGTACTGCGTCAAGACCACGATCTGGCGAAGACCCGAATTGATGAGGTTCGAGATCGCGAAATCGATCAGCCGGTATTGACCGGCGAACGGAACCGCTGGTTTGGCCCGATCGACGGTGAGGGGCATGAGTCGTTTACCCTCGCCGCCGGCGAGGATGATTCCGAATACCTTCGGCGCTGCTGGCATGGCTCCACACTATGCCCGAGATCGGCGTCTGTACTAGCGTTCACGACATGCGCGTTGACATCGTCACGAAGGAATATCCGCCGGAGATCTACGGCGGTGCGGGAGTACACGTCACCGAGTTGGTCACCGCCCTCCGGCGGAGCATCGAGGTGCAGGTGCGGGCGTTCGGAGCGGAGCGCGACGCGGTCGACACGACCTCGTACGAGGTGCCCGCGGAGCTGGCTACCGCCAACGGCGCGGTCCAGACTCTCGGCGTCGACCTCGAGATCGTGGGCGACGTCGCGGGCGCCGACGTCGTGCACTCGCACACCTGGTACGCCAACTTCGCAGGTCACCTCGCGTCGCTGCTGCATGGCATCCCGCACATCGTCACGGCGCATTCGCTCGAGCCGTTGCGCCCGTGGAAGGCCGAACAGCTCGGCGGTGGCTATGCCGTCTCGAGCTACATCGAGAAGACCGCCTACGAGAGTGCGGCCGCGGTCGTTGCCGTGAGCGAGGGGATGCGGCGGGACATCCTCCGCAGCTACCCGGCTCTGGATCCCGACAAGGTGCGGGTGATCTACAACGGCATCGATGTCGAGTCGTGGCGTCCGCAGGAGGATGCCGCGCTGCTCGAGCGCTACGGGATCGACCCGACGAGGCCCTCGGTCGTCTTCGTCGGGCGCATCACGCGACAGAAGGGCTTGCCCTATTTCTTGCGGGCTGCCGCCCTGCTGCCGCCCGAGGTGCAGGTCGTGCTCTGCGCCGGAGCGCCGGACACTCCGCAGATCATGGCGGATGTCGAAGACCTCGTGCGCGAGCTCCAGACGCGCCGCGACGGCGTCGTCTGGATCGACGAATTCCTCCAGCGCGATCAGTTGTGTGCGCTTCTGACCACCGCCACGACATTCGTCTGTCCTTCGGTGTACGAACCACTCGGCATCGTGAACCTCGAGGCGATGGCATGCGGCGCTGCGGTCGTCGGCACCGCCACGGGTGGCATTCCCGAAGTCGTCGTCGACGGCGTCACCGGTCGACTCGTCCCGATCGAACAGGCGCAGGACGGCACCGGCACGCCCCTCGATCCGGAAAAGTTCGTCGCGGATCTCGCGGCCGTCCTCACCGAGGTCGTGTCCGATCCCGAGCGTGCACGCGCGTATGGCGAGGCCGGACGCGTCCGTGCGGCCGAAGAGTTCAGCTGGCAGGCGATCGCCGACGCCACCGAGGCGCTTTACCGCGAGGTGACCGGGAACTGAAGCGGGCGCCCGTTAGGCTGGTCGCATGCCGCAGGTCCTCGAATTCGCCGATGTCGTCGTCCGCCGCAACTCCCGCAACATCGTCGATCATGTGGACTGGACTGTCACCGACGATCAGCGGTGGGTGATCCTCGGCCCGAACGGTGCGGGGAAGACGACGATTCTGCAGCTCGCTGCAACGCTCCTGCATCCCACCGCAGGTTCGGTGACGATCCTGGACGAGACGCTGGGCCGCACCGACGTCTTCGAGCTTCGTCCGCGCATCGGTTTCGCCTCTTCGGCGATGGCACGCCGCATACCCGCTGACGAGACGGTGTTGGACGTCGTGCTCACCGCCGCGTTCTCGGTTCTCGGTCGATGGAATGAAGAGTACGAGGGCATCGACGAGAAGCGCGCCCGCCGCGTTCTGGCCGAGTGGAAGCTCGAACACCTCGCCGAGCGGACGTTCGGCACGCTGTCGGACGGCGAGAAGAAGCGTGTGCAGATCGCTCGGGCCGTCATGACCGACCCCGAGATGCTGCTGCTCGACGAGCCCACGGCGAGCCTCGACCTCGGCGCCCGCGAAGAGCTGCTGGGCCTGCTCGGCGGCTACGCACAGGAGCCCACGACGCCGGCCATGATCATGGTCACCCATCACGTCGAAGAGATCCCGGTCGGCTTTACGCACGTGTTGCTCCTGCGCGACGGTGAGATCGTCGCCCAAGGCCCGCTGGCCGACGCGCTGACGGCGGAGAATCTGTCGGCGACGTTCGGCACGGACATCGTCCTGAACGAGGATGCCGGCCGGTACGCCGCGCGCGCACAGGCAGGTTCGTGATCCAGGCCCGTTCCTGATCGGGTCTGCGGGCTGATAGAATCGTTCCTTGGTGTGCGCGCGTCCGCATGCGCACCGCAGACTTCCACCGCCGCTGGCAAAATCCAGGGCACTTCGTGAGGAACCCAATGAAGACTGACATCCACCCCACCTACAACGCTGTCGTGTTCCGCGACCTGGGTTCGGGCGAGACCTTCCTGACCCGTTCGACGGTGTCCAGCGACAAGACGATCGAGCTCGACGGTGTCACGTACCCCGTCATCGACGTCGAGATCTCCTCGGCATCGCACCCGTTCTACACAGGCAAGCAGCGCATCATGGACTCGGCCGGTCGCGTCGAGAAGTTCAACCAGCGCTTCAAGAACTTCGGTGGTTCGAGCAACTGAGCTCGCCTCCACGCGAAAGCCCCGCTTCGGCGGGGCTTTCGTTGTTCCTGGGCGCGACGCCTGCGTTCACGGGTCGGTTGGTGCCGCATCCAGCGGCGGATGCGGCACCAACCGACCCCGCAACCTGTGGGGGAGCCGCGATGGGAGCCGCGCCAACGACGAAGGCCCGCCCCAACGGGACGGGCCTTGCCAGAAAAGCTACGCTCAGAGCGCGGCAACCTGCTTCGCGATGGAAGACTTGCGGTTCGCGGCCTGGTTCTCGTGAATGACACCCTTGCTCACGGCCTTGTCGAGCTTCTTGGTCGCGCGCGCCAGTGCCTTCTCGGCAGCGGCCTTGTCGCCACCGGCGATGGCCTCGCGCGTGCGACGCACCTCGGTGCGCAGTTCGCTCTTCACGGACTTGTTGCGCTCGCGCGCCTTCTCGTTGGTCTTGTTGCGCTTGATCTGCGACTTGATATTCGCCACGTCGACGTCTTTCGTTCGGAGTTACGGTTGGAAGAGTGTCGCAAGACGGTAGAGGGGCGCCTCGCGACTGTCGTGTGAGGTGTGGGACTCCCACGCAAGCCAATCACCGAGTCTATCAGGTCAGCGGCCGCTGCCATGCGGCATGATCATCCTCACCGGCTCCCGACCGGCGATCACGCTCGACGAAGGGCTGACGTGCCAGCTATTCTCCCCGTAGACCTCACTCACCTGCGTCCACCGTTTCGCGAGGCTCGCGCATGATCCGCGACACGGGTCGCGTCGGCGCGAGATGGTTCGGGCTGTTCACTCTGGCCTGGCTCGCGCTGTGGACCGTTCAGCTCACTCCACTGCAGCTGTTGATCCCGTTGCAGCTGAACACCCCCGACGACGCCGACGGATGGATCACCGGCGTCGTCTCATCGGGGCTCGTTCTCGCCGTCGGCGGTATCGCCGGGGTGATCGCGGGTCCGCTCGCGGGTGGCCTGTCGGACCGCACGCGGGGCGCGTTCGGTCGTCGGCGGCCCTGGGCGCTCACCGGCGTCGCGGCGGCCACGGCATCCCTCGTCGCCATTTCGTTCGCCGAGGGGCCGTGGGGCGTCGGGCTCGCGTGGGTGGGCGTGTCGGTCGGCACGGCGGTCGCCTCGGCGGCGTTCACGGCGCTCATCGCCGACCAGCTCACGACGCAGCGCGGCACAGCCTCGGCCGCTGTCTCGTCGTCGCAAGCACTCGGCATCATCGTCGGCGTCGGCGTCATCGTGCTGCTCGAACTCGGCACGGTGGCCGGGTATCTCGTGCTTGCGGGGTTCCTCGCCGTGGTCGGCGTGACCGCCGCGCTCCTGCTTCCGGACCCGCCCGCACCGGTGCAATCGGCGGGAGCCCGCACGCCTCGACGCCTCGGCGAGCGGCTCGCGGCGCTGCGCGATCGGGACTTCGCCTGGCTGCTCGCCGGACGACTCGTCGTCAACATCGGCAACGCGCTCGGGACCGGCCTGCTGCTCTTCTTCCTCATGTACGGGCTCGATCGCGACGCGGCGGGAGCCGAAGACGACCTGTTGCTGCTGATCCTCGTCTACACGGTGTTCGTCGTCGGCTCGTCGATCATCGCGGGCGCCGTCAGCGACCGGACGGGACACCGCGTGGGGATCGTCGTGGTGTCGGCGATCGTCCAGGGCGTCGCGGCGCTGTTGATCGCGGTGATCCCGTCGTTCGAGATCACGATGGTCGGCGCCGCGCTGCTCGGTACCGGGTACGGCGCGTACATGGCGGTCGGGCTCGCGCTCGGCACCGATCTCCTGCCGTACGCCGCCGACCATGCGCGTGACCTCGGCTTCGTCAACGTGTCGGCCAGCCTTGGCCAGCTGCTCGGACCGCTCATCGGGGCGGGGCTCGTGGCCCTCGTCGGCGGCTTTTCGCTCATGTTCGCGGTGGGCGGTGTGCTGTCGATCGTCGGCGGTCTGATGACCCTCGCGATCCGTCGGCGCACTGCGACGGTCACGCTCGGCTGACGCGGCCCGCCGGGAGTGCCTCGAGCGTCGCGATCGCGAGGTCGAGGACCGCGTTGAACACCTGGGGGCGCATCGCCGTGACGAGGTGGGTGGTCCTCGGGACGACGATGAGCTCCGCATCCGGAGCGATGCGGGTGAAGAGGCGCTCGTTGACCCGCAGCTGGTCGTACTGTCCGTTGACGAACCAGAGGGGGATGTCGATGCGGCGGAGCGCCGCCAGGAGATCGAGTACCGACAGGCTCCGCAGCGCTACATCTTGCGCGTCGTACGCGTAGCCGCCGGCGCCGAAGTCGCGGCGGGTCTCGGGCGGGAGCGTGCGATCGAGCATCTGCTCGGAGAGCCACGCGCCGCGCCGTGGCAAGCGGTCGACCCCACGCGCCAGCGTGCGATAGGTCCGTAGCGCGACGCCGCGGGGGATCGCGGTGCACGATGCAGCGATGAAGCCCGCGATCGGCGGCGGGCTCTCGGCGCCGGCGTACTCGATGCACAGCAGTCCGCCCATCGAGTGGCCGACCAAGAGGACGTCCGAGGATTCCGCTGCCGTCCGCACCGCACGGTCGATCGTGGCGAATGCGCCGTCGAGGGTGAACTCCTCGTCCATGCGCGCCCCGTGCCCGGGGAGGTCGACGGCGGTCGAGGGGATCCCGCGTGCCCGCAGATGATCGACCTGCGCGCGCCACATCGTGGCAGAGGTGCGGATGCCGTGGACCATCACGACGTGGACAGACATGACTTCAGCCTAAACAGGCGAGGTCCGCGAGGGCGCCATCGGCACTCCCTCGCGGACCTCGCCCTGCGTCAGAACAGCACCCGCACCTTCGCCGCATTACTCGTCGACCCGGTGGCGACGTCCTGATCAGTCGGCACGAACACCGCTGTGTAGGTATGCGTGCCGCGGCTCAGGCGTCCGAGAGTGTGTGTCGCGAGCCCGCGCCTCACCGGCACCGTCGCGACGATGGTGTCGCCCTCGCGGAACTCCACCGTGCCTTCCGCTCGGCCGCCGTCCTGCTGCACATATGCGATGAGCGTCGACGGCGCGATCCGGTTGATGTGCACGGGCAAGACGGCGATCAGACGAGTGGACGTTTTCGCCGCCGGCTCGGCGGCCGCCTCCACCGTCACCGGCACCTGGACGACGGTCCCCGATGCCGGCGCGGTGAGAGTGAGCTCGGCAGCCCCGGCCGGAGTGCCGGCGGGAAGCGTCACGGTGACGGTGGCCGCTCCTGCCGCCACAGCGACGTCGCCGAGCGCCGTCTCGCCGAGGGAGACCTGCAGCGTCGTGTTCTCCGGTGCCCCGCGGCTCGTGAGGTTGAGCCCCGCGACCGAGAAGGTGAAAGCCGTGCCGGCCGCGACAGTCTCGGGGACGCCGGAGACCTGGACGGCGTGCTTCGCGTAGTCCGGCGCCAGCGGCGATCCGTCGGCGATGTAGTCGACCCACGCTTCGTAGTCGAGGAGTCCGGTGTCGACGTAGTCCGTGCCTTGCGTGAAGGCGCGGAAGTTGTCGCCACCCGTCGCCAGGAACGAGAACGTGCCGATGCGATACGTGCCGTCAGGGTCGAGCGGCGTGCCGTCGATCCTCACCGAGGTGATCCGCGATCCCTCGGGGCGCGTGGCGTCGTACGTGTAGGTCACGTTGTCCGAGACACCCAGCTGCAGGTAGGGCCGCGAGGGCACCGTGCCATCGGCGTTGCGCTGCCATTGCTGCTCCAGCGTGGTCGTGAACTGAGTGCCTGTGAGAGTCACCAGAGCCAGGGTGTTGTTGAACGGCAGCACGGCGTTCGCCTGCGAGAACGAGACCGTCCCGTCGGCAAGTCCCGGGATCGCGGTCGACCCGAACTCGGCCTGGGTGTCCCAGAGGTCGGCCCGCAGGCCGCCCGGATTGGTCACGCCGATGTCGGCTCCGCTCGGCAGGGCGCTGAGCGAGTCGCGCAGCATGTTCGCCACGGCGTTTCCGAGCGTCGATTCGCTCGCCCGGTCATCGCGGGTTCCGCCCGACCACACGCCGTTTTGGAACGAGCCGCCGGCGTAGGCCGTCGTGATGTCACCCGAGACCTCGCCGACCGCGGTGTTGCCGATCTCCGCGGCGGCCGCCAGGGCAGCATCGACGATCGACTTCACCGCCGCGACCCGGGGGTAGGTCGCCACGAGATCCGCGGCGGGGGTCGTCGTCCGCGCGACGTTCGTCTCGGTGTGCGCCGACACGTCGCCGGTGGCCGGGTCGATCGTGAGCGTGATCTTGCCGACGTTGGCGCCGTACGAACCGGTCTGCACGACCGGGCGGGTCCGGTCGGTGCCGGGGATCGGAGCCGACCAGGCGTACTCCTTGTGCGTGTGGCCGGTGAAGATCGCGTCGACCGTGCTCGAGGTGTCGTTCACGAGCGCCGCGAAGGCGCCGCCGGCGGCGAGTTCCTCCTCGAGGGTCGCGCCATCCGGCGTGCCCGCTCCGGCGCCCTCGTGGTACAGCGCGACGAGCACATCCGCCTCACCGTTGGCAGGGTCGCCGTCGCTGAGCTCTGCGGCGACGCGGTTGACCGCTGCGACCGGATCGCCGAAGGCGAGGTCCACGATTCCCGCGGGTGACACGAGCGACGGAGTCTCCTCCGTCACGGCGCCGATCACGCCGACCGTCAGGCCACCGGCATCCAGCAGTGCGTATTCGTCGAGTGCCGGCGTCTCGGTCCCCGCCAGGTAGACGTTCGCACCGAGCTGCGGGAAGTCCGCGGCCTCGCTCACGCGACCCGCGAGATCGGCGAAGCCGCGGTCGAACTCGTGGTTTCCGACGGCGGATGCCTGGAGCCCGAGGACGTTGAGCACATCGATCGTCGGCTGGTCTTTCGCGACCGACGAGGGGAACAGCGACGCGCCGATGTTGTCTCCCGCGGACAGGAACAGGGTGGGACCGTCGGCCGCGGCGCGCAATTCCTCGACCGTGCCCGCGAAGGCCACGGTGTTCGAGTCGATGCGACCGTGGAAGTCGTTGATGTCGAGGAGCGTCAGTTCGATCGGCGCGGCGTCGGCGTCGAGCCCGACGATCACCGGATCGTGATCGCTCGAACGGTAGGCGTCGCTCTGGTAGAACTCGGTGCCGTGCGAACGGAATCGGCTGTACTCCAGCGCCACCGACTCGCCCGAGTTGATGTTCCAGATGTCGGCGCCGGTGGCGCGGCCGAGCGCTGCGTCGTTGAGCAGCACGTGGTCGAGCGAGCCGGACAGTCCCGAGAAGCTGTACGACGACGAGTCGACCTCGAGAGCCTCCTCGGCGTTGGTGTAGCCCGCCTCGTACAGCACCTGCAGCGGGTCTTCCTGCCCGTACGAGTTGAAGTCACCGACGAGGGCGACGGCCGTGACATCCCCCTGGATCGTCGTGACCCAGTCGCGCAGGGCGGTGGACTGACGAACGCGCGATTCGGTCGACGATCCCTGACCATCGCCGGTGTCGGCATCGCCCGGCCACGGACCCGCCGAGCCCTTCGACTTGAAGTGGTTCACGACGAACAGGAACGGCGCACCGCCGGCATCCGGCGTGAAGACCTGACCGATCGGCTCGCGGGCGTTCCCGAAGGCTTCCCCGTCCGCGCTCTGGTCGCCGAGGGCCCGCGCCGCACCGACGGTGTCGACGGATGCCGTGCGATAGATGATCGCGTTCGTGATGACGTCCTGTTCCGTGACGGGCGGGAGGTCACTCGAGGAGGGCACGAAGGCCCAGGTCTCTGCGCCGTCCGCGGCGTTGAGCGCGTCCACGAGCGTCGCCGTCGCCTCATCTGCCTGCTCACCGAGCGCGGCAGAGTTCTCGATCTCCATGAGGCCGACGACGTCCGCGTCCAGCGTCGTGATCGCCGCGACGAGCTTGTCCTGCTGGCGCTCGAGATCGGCGGCATCCCACGCACCACGCTGGTCGCATCCGTCGCGGACGGTGACACCGTCGCCGAAGCGGTCGGTGTACGCCGTGCACCCAGGGTTGTCGGTCCCGAGAGTCGTGAAGTAGTTCAGGACGTTGAACGATGCCACGCGCACATCGCCACCGACGGACTCGGGGGCAGCGGTCCGGGGATTCGTGAAGGCCACACCGTCGACGCCGGAGCCGTCGCCGGCGAGCGGCTGCGGCGGGTTCAGCTTCCACGCGTTGTTGCGATAGTCGACGATCAGCGGCTCGGTGAAGCTCACGCCACCGCCCACGACGATCGGCTCCGCGAGCGAGACATAGGCCGGGGTCAGCGCGGCATTCGCCGGTGACAGATAGTTCGTGCTGGTGCCGTCGTCGAGCGTGACGGCGCGGGCCGCATTGTCGGCCGAGACCGCCGCCGCTTCCGGAGTACCCGGACGGGCGACATCCGTCGGCTGGCGAAGGGGCGTCGTGCCCGTGGCGAGCCCCACTTCGCCGTATTGGTTCGTCGAGTACGTGTTCGTGACCGTGAAATCGCCCTGCGGAGCGATCAGCATCGACTCCAGCGCTTCGCGTTGTGCGGGAGCGGTGGGCCAGGGAAGCGCCGCGGGTACAGGCGGGGTGGCCGCATCGATCTTCACGGCGCCGCCTGCCGCCACCGTGATTTGGGTCAGTCCGTTGAACTCGGAGACCGCGCCGGTCACCCGAACGGTGTCGCCGAGCGCGACCTCGCCGGTAGCGGCGGGGGAGTACACGAAGATCGCGTCGGATGCCGTGTGCGTCGCGAGGTCGAGGTCCCCGCCGGAGCCGGGCGTCTGGATGACGTAGCCGGCGAAACCGCCGGTGGGGTAGTGAGCGGTCACGACGCCGGTCGTGGTGACGGTGGACCCGGCCAGTGGCGAGGCATCACCGGTGCCCTGGATTTCGGCGATCGTCGCCGACGTCGGTTCCGCCGGCGCGGTTTCGGTGGGAGTGGGAGTGGGTGTGGGGGTCGGGGTGGGGTCGACGCCCGTGCCGAGACCCACCGGAGTGGGCGCGCCCGCCGTGAAGTCCGCAGCGTTGTCGGCCGTGTTCGCGAACGTCGCCGACCGCGAGACGCTCGTGGCGTTCGTGGTGGCCGGTGCCGGCGCGCTGCCGGCGAAGTCACCCGCAGCGCCCCAACCGACGAAGTCGACGACCTCGGGGAGGGACGTGAGCCCCGTGGCGCCGGTGAGAGCCGTCGCGCTCGCGACGAGCGCGACCTTGCCCTGTGACCCGCTGAGGGCGATCGAGCCGTCGATGTCCGCGGTGAAGGCCGGGAGGGCCGCATTCGCACCAGGGGCCTCACCGATCAGCAGCTGGGCCCCCGCGGGGAGCGACCCGCTGAGCGCTGTCACCTGCCAGTTGGCTCCCGTTGCCGAGGCGTACTGGACGCTGTATCCGCTGAGGTCTACGGCGTCGCCACTCACGTTCGCGAGCTCGATGAAATCACGGTTGAACGCCGCGCCGTTGTTGCCGCCGCCGCCGTACACCTCCGAAATGACGAGAGCCGCCGTCGGGGTGACGACGGCTGCCGCGGGGAGCGGCGCCAGCACGAGACCTCCCGCGACCATCGCGGTCGCGGTCAGGGTCGCGGCCAACCGGCGGGAGTTGTGCGGATGGGACAGGGCGTTGTGCGTCACGTGTGTCTCCGAGGGGTCCGGGCGCGACAGGGGGTTTCGCGCAGCTTCCGGCCACTGCCTTGAGCATTCTTGGCATCCGTCGACCATGACAAGGGGCAAAACCGTTAACTCTTTCTCATCAACCGGTTCGCTGGCGTGTCTCTCCCGATGTCGGCTAGTGTGCGGCCCACCCAGGGTGGAGAGTGCCCGGAGCACGGCACACGCTCCCGGTAGACTTGCCGGAACATGTCCCCGCGCGCCCTGAAGCCCCTCGAGCCTGCCGCCACCCCGCCCGAGCTCATCCGCAACTTCTGCATCATCGCCCACATCGACCATGGCAAGTCGACTCTGGCCGATCGGATGCTGCAGATGACCGGCGTCGTCTCCGACCGCGATATGCGGGCGCAGTACCTCGACCGGATGGACATCGAGCGCGAGCGTGGCATCACGATCAAGTCGCAGGCGGTGCGGATGCCGTGGGCACTCTCCGACAACGCGTACGCGCTGAACATGATCGACACGCCCGGCCACGTGGACTTCACGTACGAGGTGTCGCGTTCTCTCGCCGCGTGCGAAGGTGCCGTGCTGCTCGTCGATGCGGCGCAGGGGATCGAGGCGCAGACCCTCGCGAACCTGTACCTCGCTCTGGAGAACGATCTCCACATCATCCCGGTCCTGAACAAGATCGATCTTCCCGCGGCTGACCCGGAGAAGTTCGCGGCCGAACTCGCCAACCTCATCGGCGGCAAGCCCGAGGACGTGCTGCGCGTCAGTGGGAAGACGGGTCAGGGCGTCGAAGAGCTGCTCGACCGCATCGTCGAGCAGATTCCCGCACCGCGGGGCGATGCCGACGCGCCGGCACGCGCGATGATCTTCGACTCCGTCTACGACTCGTACCGCGGCGTCGTGACCTATGTCCGAATGATCGACGGGAAGCTCGAGCCTCGCGAGCGCATCCAGATGATGTCGACGCGGGCCACGCACGAGCTTTTGGAGATCGGGGTATCGAGCCCGGAGCCCGTGCCCACCCAGGGTCTCGGTGTGGGCGAGGTGGGCTACCTGATCACCGGCGTGAAGGATGTGCGCCAGTCCAAGGTCGGCGACACGATCACCCACCATCGCAAGCCCGCGACCGAGGCGCTCCCCGGATACACCGACCCGAAGCCCATGGTGTTCTCGGGGATCTATCCCATCGACGGGAGCGACTACGGTGACCTGCGCGAGGCGCTCGACAAGCTCAAGCTGTCCGACGCGTCCCTCCAGTACGAACCCGAGACATCCGTCGCGCTCGGCTTCGGGTTCCGGTGCGGATTCCTCGGGCTCCTGCATCTCGAGATCATCACCGAGCGGCTGTCGCGAGAGTTCGGTCTCGACCTCATCACGACGGCGCCCTCGGTCACCTACGAGGTCACCACCGATACCGGCGATCTCGTCACGGTGACGAACCCCAGCGAATACCCCGATGGGCGTGTCGCCGAGGTCGCAGAGCCCGTCGTGAAGGTCGGCATCCTGTTGCCGAAGGACTATGTCGGCACGGTCATGGAGCTCTGCCAGTTCCGTCGCGGGACGCTCCTCGGCATGGAGTATCTCAGCGAGGACCGCGTCGAGTTGCGCTACAACATGCCGCTGGGCGAGATCGTCTTCGACTTCTTCGACCATTTGAAGTCCAAGACCCAGGGCTACGCGAGCCTCGACTACGAACCGGCCGGCACGCAGATCGCGGACCTCGTGAAGGTCGACATCCTGTTGCAGGGCGAAAAGGTCGACGCGTTCAGTTCGATCGTGCACCGCGAGAAGGCGTACGCGTACGGAACGATGATGACCGAGCGCCTGCGCAAACTCATTCCGCGCCAGCAGTTCGAGGTGCCCATCCAGGCAGCGATCGGGGCGCGTATCATCGCCCGCGAGAACATCAGTGCCATCCGCAAGGACGTCCTCGCCAAGTGCTACGGCGGTGACATCAGCCGCAAGCGCAAGCTTCTCGAGAAGCAAAAAGAGGGCAAGAAGCGCATGAAGATGGTCGGACGCGTCGAGGTGCCGCAGGAAGCGTTCATCGCGGCGTTGTCCGGTGACGTGGACGGCAAAGACAAGAAGTAACAAGAACGGCGAAGGGTGGAGCGGATGCGTCGTGGAAACTTCCAGGACGGCACGGTCGACTACGCCGCGGTCGGGGCGACGCAGGCGCACGACCTGATGGGCTACCCGCCCGAGCACAGTGTGCCGGCGGAAGCGTCGTGGCGGATCGGCAGTGGCGAAGAGCGCTTCACGACGTCCGGCGAGGCGCTCCTGTCGTGGACCGCTCTGCGGGGCGCGGGGCTCGCGGTCAGCGATGTCCGCCCCGCTGCCGGGCCGATGTACTCGGGCGTGAGCTTCGACGCGGACGGCGCCCCTGTCGTCCCGAGCCGACTCGAAGCCGATCAGCGCTTCGACGCGGACGGAACCCCCTACGTGAGTGCGGGCACCACGATCCGCGTCCACGGACGGGTCGGGGGACTCAGCGCCGATGCCGAGCTTCGCGTGATCTTCGTCACGGAAGAACCGCGACGGATCGGATTCGCGCTCGGGACGGTGGGCGATTCAGCCGTGAGCGGTGAAGAGTCCTTCGTCGTCGAGTGGTACGACAACGACGAGGTCTGGTTCACGGTGCGCGCGTTCGATCGCCCCGTCTCGGCGCTCTACCGTCTGGTCCCGCCGTTACTGAAGCGTCGCCGCCGCGAACTCTTCCAGGGGTACCTCCGCGCGATTTCACCGCTGTACACGACACCCGCCTGATGGGCGCCGCGGCTCCCCTCGGCGACCCGGTTCCTCGGGACGGCGCACTCCCGGACGACATCACGGCCGATCCCGACCGCGCATTCGGCGTCTACCTGCACGTCCCCTTCTGCCGGGTGCGGTGCGGGTACTGCGACTTCAACACCTACACCGCAACCGAGTTGCGCGGAGCCCGTCAGGACACCTATGCCGATGAGGTGCTGCGCGAGATCGCGCTGTCACGACGGGTCCTCTCCGACGCGGGCGCGCTCCGTCCCGCGCGGACGGTCTTCTTCGGGGGCGGGACCCCGACGCTCCTGCCGCCGGGTGACCTCGCGCGCATGCTCGCGGGCGTCCGTGAGACGTTCGCACTCGAGCCCGGAGCGGAAGTCACGGTCGAAGCCAATCCCGACACGGTGACGGATGCGGTCGCGCACGAGCTCGCCGCTGCCGGCGTCACGAGGCTCTCGATCGGGATGCAATCGGCTGTGCCGCACGTGCTGGCCGCGCTCGACCGGACCCACGACCCCGAGCGTGTGACGACGGCTGTCGCCGCGGCGCGTGCGGCCGGGCTCGCGGTGAGCCTCGATCTCATCTACGGCGCCCCGGGGGAGACGCTGGCCGACTGGCGTGCGTCGCTGGAGACGGCGATCAGACTGCGCCCCGACCACATATCGGCTTACGCGCTCATCATCGAGGAGGGCACGAAGCTCGAACGGCAGATCCGCCGCGGCGAGGTGGCCGCACCGTCGGATGATCTCCAGGCCGATATGTACGAACTGGCCGACGAGCTGCTGGCGACGGCGGGCTTCCAGTGGTACGAGATCTCCAATTGGGCGACCAGTCCGGCCCAACGATCGCGGCACAATCTCGCTTACTGGCAGGGCGAGGACTGGTGGGGGTACGGTCCCGGAGCCCATAGCCACGTCGGTGGCCTGCGCTGGTGGAACGTTCGGCATCCTGCTGCGTACGCCCAGCGTCTCGCAGCCGGCGAATCGCCCGGAGCCGGACGCGAACGACCGGATGACGCCGCGCGGCGGCTGGAGAGTGTGTTGCTCCGGTCGCGGATCGTCGAGGGACTTCCGGTATCGGAGGTGACGGGGGAGGGTCGGCGCGCCGTCGCCGGGCTCATCGCCGACGGGCTGATCGAGGGGGCTGAAGCCCTCCGCGGCCGGATCATCCTCACCCGTCGGGGACGCCTGCTGGCCGATGCGGTCGTGCGTGCGCTGACCGTCTGAGACCCGCGTGGGTTTTGCCGCGCCTCCCAGAGTGGCGGGATAGGATTGGCACTCGAGGATCGGGAGTGCCAGAACCCGGCGGGATGGCGAGGAGGATCATGGTCTCGGAACGCGGACTGCAGGTCCTTCGCGCGATCGTGCAGGACTATGTCGACACGCACGAACCGGTCGGCAGCAAGGCGATCGTCGAGCGTCACCAGTTCGGCGTGTCGGCGGCCACGATCCGCAACGACATGGCGCTGCTGGAAGACGAAGAGCTGATCGCCGCACCGCACACCTCTTCGGGCCGCGTCCCGACCGACAAGGGATATCGCGTCTTCGTCGATCACCTTGCGGACCTCCGCCCGCTGACGACTGCCCAGCGCTCGGCGATCTCATCGTTCTTGAATGACCCGGTGGACCTCGACGATCTGCTGGTGCGCACCGTCCGCGCGCTCACGCAGCTGACCGGTCAGGTCGCGATCGTCCAGTATCCGTCTTTCGCCCGCGCGAGCGTGTCGCACGTCGAGGTCGTGCACCTCGGCGGCACACGGGTCGTGATCATCGTCGTGACCGACACCGGTCGGGTCTCGCAGCGTGTCACTTTCCTTCGCGATGACGTCCTCGACGGCGATATCGATCAGATCAAAGCGGCGATGGCCCGCCTCGTCACCGGCTCATCCGTGCGCGACGCCGCGCAGGCGATCGCCGATCTTCTCGCGGACGAGACGCGTCCGCCGTCGAGAGTCGACGAGGCCGTGCGCACGGTCGCCCGGATCGTCGCGGAAGAGCTCGATGAGTTCCGTCAAGACCGACTCGTCATGGCGGGGAGTGCGACACTCGCGCGACGCGAAGGCGACTTCCGGGGCAGCATCTACCCGCTCCTGGAAGCGATCGAAGAACAGGTGACGCTGTTGCGCCTCATGGGCGAGATGGTCGCCGATGAGCACGGACTGGCCGCCAGTATCGGCCGTGAGAACGACCCGTTCGGGTTGGGTGAGGCATCCGTCCTCACGAGCGACTACGACGCGACCGGATCTCGGGCCCGCGTGGGTCTGCTCGGCCCCACCCGCATGGATTACCCCACCAACCTCGCGACGGTTCGTGCCGTCGCACACTATCTGAGCCGGCTGCTCGACGAGGACGATACGTCCCACTGAGCGCACGGTTCGCAAACCCACACCCCCGCAACGGGGCAGGAAGGCGATTGTGGCAGACCACTACGAAGTACTCGGTGTTTCGCGCGAGGCGACCCCGGATGAGATCAAGAAGGCGTACCGCCGACTCGCGCGGGAGCTTCACCCCGATGTGAATCCGGGGGAGGACGCTTCCGAGCGGTTCAAACTCGTGACCCATGCGTATGACGTGCTCAGCGACCCTGAACAGCGCCAGCGCTACGACCTCGGCGGCGACGGCGGAGGCTTCGGCGGAGCGGGCTTCGGCGGATTCGGCGACATCTTCGAGACCTTCTTCGGCGGAGGAGGCGGTCAGCGCGCGGGCCGGCCCCGCTCGCGGCGCGAACGCGGCCAGGATGCGCTCGTGCGGGTCACCCTCGACCTCAAGGACGTCGTCTTCGGCATCCACCGAGACATCGAGGTCGACACCGCGGTGCTGTGCGAGACGTGCGAGGGCTCGTGCTGCCAGCCCGGCACGCGTGAGGCGACGTGCGACATCTGCCACGGGTCCGGCCAGATTCAGCGCACTGTCCGCAGTCTCCTCGGCAATGTCGTCACGTCGCAGCCGTGCAACGCCTGCCAGGGCTACGGCACGACGATCCCGTATCCGTGCGCCACATGCCAGGGCCAGGGGCGCGTGCGTGCACGCCGCACCGTCTCGCTCGACATCCCCGCCGGTGTCGAGACGGGGCTTCGCCTGCAGCTGCCGGGATCCGGTGAAGTCGGACCGGCCGGTGGCCCCAATGGCGATCTGTACCTGGAGATCACCGTCACCCCCGACGACGTCTTCAGCCGTGATGCCGATGACCTCCTGGCGACGCTCGAGGTCTCGATGCCGGATGCGATCCTCGGCACCGCAACGACCATCACCTCTCTCGACGGTGACGTCGACCTGGAGGTGCGGCCCGGCATCCAGTCCGGCGACGTCCTGACGATCAAGGGTCGCGGCATCACTCCGCTGCGCGGCGGCACGCGCGGCGATCTCCGCGTGGCCGTGCAGGTCGTCACTCCCACGCGCCTCGATGCCAAGGAACGCGCCCTGATCGAGGACTTCGCGAAGAAGACCAAGGCGCCCGGCCCGCAACTGTCGCAGTTCCACCAGGGAATGTTCGCGAAGCTCCGCGACCGCTTCCGGGGCTGAGATGGCACTGCACTTCCTGGTCGACGAGATCACGGCGGCGGTCGGCGAGGACGTCGTCTTGCGCGGGCCCGAAGCCCATCACGCCGCCGTCGTCCGCCGGCTCCGGGAAGGCGAGGACGTGACGGTCGGCGACGGCGCGGGCGCCTGGCTCAGCGGTACGGTGACGGCGGTGGCGCCGAAAGAGGTCGTGGTCCGGGTGACGGATGCCGCGGTCCGGCCGGCTCCCGCGCCGCGCCTCGTGCTGGTGCAGGCACTCGCCAAGGGTGACCGCGATGAGCTTGCCGTGCAGGCGGCGACCGAACTCGGAGTCGACGAGATCGTCCCGTGGCAAGCGACGCGGAGCGTCTCGCGCTGGAACGCGGAGAAGGCAGCGAAGGGCGTCGCGCGCTGGCAGAGCATCGTGCGGGAAGCCGCGAAGCAAGCCC
This sequence comes from Microbacterium memoriense, assembly GCF_025398275.1. GTDB lineage: Bacteria > Actinomycetota > Actinomycetes > Actinomycetales > Microbacteriaceae > Microbacterium > Microbacterium memoriense. Next base: position 154,386 of record NZ_JAODOR010000003.1, read on the forward strand.
ATCGGGCGTGGGTGCCCGAAGTGGTGGCACCTGTCTCGACGGCGCAACTCGCTGCGCGGGCGGGCACCCTGCTCGTGCTGGAGCCGACGGCATCCGTCCGTCTCTCGCAGATCGAACTGCCGGCCGAGTCGGACATCGTGCTGATCGTGGGACCCGAAGGCGGCATCGCACCGGAAGAACTCGCAAGCCTCGCGTCCGCCGGTGCCACGCTCGTCCGCCTCGGCGACACCGTCTTGCGCACCTCGACGGCCGGTCCCGCCGCACTCGCGCTCGTGAGCGCGCACCTCGGCCGCTGGTGAGCGCCCCCGGATAGACTGGGGACATGAGCGAGCCGTCGATCTTCACACGCATCCTAGCGGGCGAGATCCCGTCCGAGATCGTCGCCGAGACGGAGAACGTCTTCGCCATCCGCGACATCGCGCCGCAGGCGCCGTTGCATCTGCTCGTGATCCCGAAGACGGCCGACTACCGCAACGTGGTCGAGCTCGCCGCTGGCGACCCGGCGCTGCTCACCGAGATGGTGGGCCTGGCGAACGCGCTCGCGGCCGAGCACGCGGACGGCGACTTCCGCCTGATCTTCAACACTGGCGCCGGCGCCGGGCAGACCGTATTCCACGTTCACGCGCACGTCCTCGCCGGGGGACTTGCCGAAGGGAGCCTCGGTGGCTGACGCCGACGAACCGACCGTCGACCGCATCCTCGTCGACGGCATCGCGATGGTGCAGTTGCTGGGCCCGCAGGATCGCCTGCTCCGGGTCGTCGAGAAAGAGCACCCGGCCGTTGCCGTGCACGTCCGGGGCAACGAGGTCACCCTCACCGGCGACGCGGATGCCGTGGCCTCGGCGCGCGTGCTGGTGGACGAGCTCATCGCGATGACCCGTTCCGGCGCGGGCCTGGAACCGGCGGACGTCCGGACATCGAGCAAAATCCTTCGCGACGATGCCGGACCACGCCCGTCCGAGGTGCTCGGCGAAGTGATCCTCACCTCGCGCGGCCGCACCATCCGCCCGAAGACGGTCGGACAGAAGAACTATGTCGACGCGATCGAAGACCACACGATCGTGTTCGGCATCGGTCCGGCCGGTACCGGAAAGACCTATCTCGCGATGGCGAAGGCGGTCCAGGCGCTGCAGCGCAAAGAGGTCGACCGCATCATCTTGACGCGGCCCGCGGTCGAAGCCGGCGAGCGGCTCGGCTTCCTGCCCGGGACGCTGACGGACAAGATCGATCCGTACCTGCGGCCCCTGTACGACGCGCTCAACGAAATGATGGATCCCGAGTTGGTGCCCAAGCTCATGGCGTCCGGCACGATCGAGGTCGCGCCCCTGGCGTACATGCGTGGCCGTACGCTCAACAACTCGTTCGTCGTCCTCGATGAGGCCCAGAACACGACGCCCGAGCAGATGAAGATGTTCCTGACGCGTCTCGGTTTCGGCACGCGGATGGTCGTCACCGGCGACATCACCCAGGTTGATCTGCCGCAGGGCGCCTCGGGCCTGCGCCTCGTGACCCGGGTGCTGAAAGACATCGACGACATCCACTTCGCCATGCTGACGAGCGACGATGTCGTGCGGCACAACCTCGTCGGCCGGATCGTCGACGCCTACACCGTCTACGACGAGCAGCGCCTGGCGTCACGGCGCGAGCGCGACGAGGCATCCGAATTCGCGAACCGCGCCGAGCGGCGCGGACCTGCCCGGCCCAGCGGACCCCGTGACCACCTTCCCCAGCGAGGACGATCATGACCATCGAGATCACCAACGAGTCCGGCATCACGACCGACGAGACCGTTCTGCTGCGCCTGATGGAGCACAACTTCAGCGAGCTGCACGTCTCACCCGACGCCGACGTCGCGATCCTCCTGGTCGATGAGGGCGCGATGGAAGCCCTGCACGTGCAGTGGATGGACGAGCCCGGACCGACCGATGTGCTGAGCTTCCCGATGGACGAGCTGCGACCGGGAACGGAAGAGCAGCCGACGCCGCCCGGGCTTCTCGGCGACATCGTGCTCTGCCCGCAGGTCGCGGAGGGCCAGGCCCAGACCGCGGGACACTCGACGCTCGACGAGCTCATCCTGCTCACGACGCACGGGCTCCTCCACCTCCTCGGTTTCGACCACGCCGAGCCGGAGGAAGAGCGAGAGATGTTCGGTCTGCAGCGCGAGCTGATCACGACGTTCCAGGCATCGGAGCGTCGACGACGCGCATGACCGAAACTCTCTTGCTGATCGCCGCCGTCCTCCTGGTGGCCCTCGGCGGCCTGATGGCCGCGATCGATGCCGCACTCAGCGTCACGTCGCGAGCCGACATCGCCGAACTCTCGGTGACCGGACGCAACGAAGCCGCGCTCGCGCGGATTGCTGCCGATCCCGAACCGCACGCCAACGCGGTCGTCTTCATCAGGATCCTGGCTGAGACGACCGCCGCCGTGCTCGTCACCGCGGCCTTCTCCGTGCTCTTCGACAGCATCTGGTGGGCGGTCCTGGCGGCGGCGATCCTCATGACGATCGTGTCGTTCGTGCTCGTGGGCGCGAGCCCGCGCGCCGTCGGACGGCAGCACGCGAAGGGCCTGTTGCGCGCGTGCGCGCCCCTCATCCGTGGTGCGCGTGTCGTGCTCGGTCCGGTCGCGCATCTCCTCGTCCTCGTCGGCAATCGCTTCACTCCGGGCGTCCAGCGCGGCACGTCGTTCGCCTCGGAGGAGCAGCTGCTGAGCATGGTCGACGAGGCCGCGTCGCAGGACCTCATCGAGGAAGACGACCGCGAGCTCATCCACTCCGTCTTCGATTTCACCGACACGTTCGTGCGCGCCGTCATGGTGCCGCGCACCGACATGGTGACGATGGATGCCTCCGACACGACGCAGCAGGCGATGCAGCTGTTCCTCGACAAGGGTGTCTCCCGCATCCCGATCGCCGATGACGCCGCCGACGACATCACCGGCGTCGTGTACCTGAAGGACCTCGTGCAGTTCGCGTACCGGGATGAGAGTGCCTGGCGCGACGCGCCGGTGAGCTCGATCGCCCGCCCCGCCGTCTTCGTTCCGGAGTCGATGAAGGCGGAGACCCTGCTGCAGCAGATGAAGAAGGATGCCGTCCACGTCTGTCTCGTGGTCGACGAGTACGGCGGAGTCGCGGGCCTCGTGACCCTCGAGGACCTCATCGAGGAGCTGGTCGGCGAGATCGCCGACGAGTACGACCCGCGTTCGACCGAGGTCGTCGCACTGGAAGTCGGCCGCTACCGCGTCAGCGCGCGCCTCGGTCTCGACGAAGTCGGTGAGCTGTTCGGCATCGAACTCGAGGACGAGGACGTCGACTCGATCGGCGGGCTCTTGGGCAAGCTGCTGGGGCGCGTGCCGCTGCCCGGCGCGACGGCCGAGTACGGTGGGCTCATCATCACCGGCGGAACGTCGCGGGGGCGCGGCCGGGGCCTTGCCACCGTTTTCGTGGAACGCGGGCCCCATCTGGCCGCCGCAGACGCCGCGTTCGGCGGCCGTGCGTCTCGCACGGGAGAGAACCCGATCGTGGATACCTCCACGGGGGAAGTCAAGACCCAAAGGAACACCCACCGATGACCGAAACTCGATCGGGGTTCGTGACGTTCGTCGGCCGCCCCAACGTCGGCAAGTCCACGCTGACCAACGCTCTCGTGGGGGAGAAGGTCGCCATCACGAGCGACAAGCCGCAAACGACCAGACGCGCGATCCGCGGCATGGTGAACCGGCCCGCCGGGCAGCTGATCATCGTCGACACCCCCGGCATCCACAAGCCGCGGACCCTCCTCGGCGAGCGGCTCAACCATCTCGTCGACCAGGTGCTGGGAGATGTCGACGTGATCTGCTTCCTGGTGCCCGCGACCGAGAAGGTCGGCCCGGGTGACCGCCGCATCGCCGAGTCGCTCGACGGCTACCCGCGTGCCAAGAAGATCGCGCTCGTGACCAAGACCGACATCGCCTCGCGCGACCAGATCACCGAGCGGCTGATGGAGGTCGACAGTCTCCGCGAGGATTGGGTGTCGGTCATTCCGCTGTCGGCGCTGGCCGGCGAACAGCTCGAGGTGCTCACCGACGAACTGCTCGCGCTCATGCCGTTCGGCCCGCGCCTCTATGAAGAGGGTGTCGTCACCGACGAATCGATCGAAGACCGCATCGCGGAGATCATCCGTGAAGCCGCGCTCGAGGGTGTGCGCGACGAGCTCCCGCACTCGATCGCCGTGACGATCGAGGACATGTCGCGCCGCGAGACCGGCTCGATGACCGACATCTTCGCGAACATCGTCGTCGAGCGTGACAGTCAGAAGGCGATCATCATCGGCCATCGCGGTTCGCGGCTGGCGGATGTCGGATCGCGGGCGCGCGCCCAGATCGAGCCGCTCGTGGAGACGAAGGTGTTCCTCAAGCTCCACGTGCGGGTCGCGAAGGAATGGCAACGCGACCCCAAGCAGCTCGGCCGCCTCGGCTTCTGACGCGTTTCGCAACAAAGGAGTATCCCGTTGGTCACAGGTGAACTGCGCCCTCAGGTCGACAAGGTCTGGGATGCGTTCTGGTCGGGCGGTATCGCGAATCCCGTTGAGGTGATCGAGCAGATCACGTATCTGCTGTTCATTCGGCGGCTCGACGAGTTGCACACGCTCGCCGAGAAGAAGGCGGCGCGCACCGGACAGCCGATCGAGAATCCGGTGTTCCCGGAGGGGCTCGACGACACGGCGCGGACGCCGCGACCGTACAACGATCTGCGCTGGAGCGTGTTCACGAACTACTCGCCGAGCGAGATGTTCGATGTCGTCGCCGAGTACGTCTTCCCGTTCCTGCGCCGCCTGGGCGCGGAAGGGTCGAGCTACGCGCGCAATATGAAGGATGCCCGGTTCACGATCCCGACGCCGGCGCTGCTGACGAAGGTCGTCGACCTGCTCGCCGACATCCCGATGGATGATCGCGACACCAAGGGCGACATCTACGAGTACATGCTGAAGAAGCTCGCGACGAGTGGCACGAACGGGCAGTTCCGCACGGCGCGGCACGTCATCCAGCTGATGGTCGATCTCACCGAGCCGCGCATCGACGACCGGATCATCGACCCGGCGGTCGGCACGGCCGGCTTCCTCGTTGCGGCCGAAGAGTACCTGCGCGATCATCACGAAGACGCGTGGACGGATGCCACCTTCCGCGCGCACTTCAACAACGAGATGTTCACGGGTTACGACTCCGATGCCGCGATGGCCCGCATCGCCAGTATGAACATGCTGCTGCACGGCGTCGAGAACCCGACGATCGAGCGCGCCGATTCCCTGTCGGAGGGGCATCCGTCCGAGGGGGTGTACTCGCTCGTGCTCGCGAACCCGCCGTTCGCCGGGTCGCTCGACGACGAGACGGTCGCGAAGGATCTGCAGAAGGCCGTCAAGACGCGCAAGACCGAGCTGCTCTTCCTCGTGCTGATGATCAAGCTGTTGAAGAACGGTGGCCGCGCAGCCGTGATCGTGCCGGAGGGCGTGCTGTTCGGATCGTCGAACGCGCACAAGGCGGTGCGGAAGATGCTCGTTGAAGATCAGAAGCTGGATGCCGTCATCAAGCTGCCGTCGGGGACTTTCAAGCCCTACACCGGGGTGTCGACCGCGATTCTGCTGTTCACGAAGACGTCGTCGGGCGGCACCGACAAGGTGTGGTTCTACGACGTGCGCGCTGACGGCTTCACGCTCGACGACAAGCGCACCCCGATCGACGCGACGGACTACCCCGACATCGTCGCCCGCTGGCGCTCCGTCACCGCCGGCGGATCTGCCGACGCTCACACCCTCGCTGGTGGGGGAGCCGCCGACGCGCACCCCTTCGCTGATCGAGTAGCCGCCGACGGCGGCGTACCGAGATCCCCCGAGCACACCCGCCCGCGCACGGCCCAGTCATTCCTCGTTCCGAAACAAGAGATCGTCGACAACGCGTACGACCTCTCGCTCAACCGCTACAAGGAACTCGAGATCGAAGAGGTCGAGCACCGCTCACCGACCGAAATTCTGAATGAACTCGACGCGTTGGAGGTCGAGATCCAGGCCGGCCTCGCGCGCTTGCGGGAGATGCTCGCGTGACCTGGGAGACCGTCCCCCTCGGTGAACTCGTCGAGCTCCGCTACGGAAAGGCGCTCAAGGCGGAGGATCGTGAGGGGACTTCCTACCCCGTGATTGGCTCCGGTGGCGTTGTTGGGAGTCACGCCGACGCATCGGTTCACGAACCCACAATTGTCATCGGACGCAAGGGGTCGATCGGGTCGTTGACGTACGCGGCAGATGGTTGCTGGCCCATTGACACCGCATATTTCATCATCTTGCGGACGGAGGTGGACCTTCGCTGGTTGTACTGGACAATGCAATCGCTGGGCCTCGAGAGCATGAATCGGTCGGCAGCCGTCCCTGGACTCAATCGCAACGATGTCTATCGAGCGCGCATCCCCCTCCCACCCCTCACCGAGCAACGCCGCATCGCCGCGATCCTCGACGAGGCCGACGCACTTCGCACCCTTCATCGCGGTTCGCTCGAAAACCTGGAGCGGCTGCGGGTCGCGCACTTCGAGACAAGCTTCGCGAATGCACGTTTCGCGCCGACCGTGATCGCCGACGTAGTTGCAGAGGTACCTAATGCACTCCGCACGGGCCCTTTCGGCAGCGATCTTCTTCACAGCGAGTTCGTCGATGACGGTGTTCCCGTGCTGGGAATCGACAACGTCGTCAGCAACGAGTTTGTCTGGGCTAAGCCGCGGTTCATTACGCAGGAGAAGTACGAGTCACTCAAGCGCTACACAGTCCGTGGCGGTGACGTGCTCATCACGATCATGGGGACGGTTGGCCGATGTGGGGTCGTGCCGGACGATATCGATCAGGCAATCAATACCAAGCATCTTTGCTGCATCACGCTTGACCAGTCGCGATGCCTGCCGGACTACCTGCACGACTATTTTCTCTACCACCCGACAGCACGCGAGTACCTTCGCAAGACGGCCAAGGGAGCCGTCATGGACGGCCTCAATATGGGGATCATCAAGCAGATGCCCATCGTCCTCCCCTCGATCGAAGCGCAACATCACTACGTCAGCCAGATCACCGAGGTGAGCACTCTCGCAGACACCGCGAAGTCACGCGACGTCGACACTCTCTTCGCTTCCCTCCAGCACCGCGCCTTCCGAGGAGAACTGTGAGCGGCAAGCAGATCAAGCTCTTCCTCGTCGATGGGACTCCGGGAGGTCTCTCGACCGCGGAGATCACGAACTGGACCGGCCATGTGCTGACGGCTCCGCGGTCTCAGCTCGCGGAGTTGCTCCGACGGCCCGAAGCCGCCCGCACCGGCGTGTACCTCCTCCTCGGCGACGACGAGTCGGCGATCGGTGACGTGCGCTGCTACATCGGTGAAGCCGACGCGGTGGGGGATCGGTTGCGTCAGCACCACCGCGAGAAGGATTTCTGGGAACGCGTCGTCGTCATCACGTCGAAGGACACGAACCTCACGAAGTCGCACGGGCGCTACCTGGAGTCTCGTCTGATCGCGCTCGCAACCCAGGCCGCGCGCTCTTCGGTCGAGAACGGAACGGCTCCAGGGGCACCACCGCTCCCCGAGGCAGACGCCTCCGACATGGACTACTTCCTCGATCAGCTGCACATCGTGCTGCCGGTGCTCGGGATCAACGCGTTCCGCTCGCGTGCCACGTCTCTCGAACAGATCGCCGCGACGGACTCGCCGATCTTCCGGCTGATGAATGCGCGTTCGCGCGTCGACGCATCCGCCCAACAGATTGATGGTGAGTTCACGGTGCTGGCCGGCTCACGCATCGTGGCGGAGTGGTCGGCGACCGGTACCGCGGCGACGACGATGAAGGCCTACGCCTCGTACCGCGCGCAGCATCAGAAGCTCGTCGCCGACGGCGCGGTCAGCGTGACCGACGGTGTCGGCGTGACTACGCGCGACATCGTGTTCTCGTCGCCGTCGACGGCGGGGGCGGTGTCGCTCGGACGGTCGTGCAACGGGCGCGTCGAATGGGTGTCGAGCGAGGGGACCTTCGGCGCGTGGGAATCGCGCGGGCTCGCGCCCTAGAACTCGCGAAGCGCTGCCGTCGCCTCCCAGTCATCGAAGCCAGACGGCGGCGTGACGACCCACCCGTTCTGTCTGAGCACCTCGGCGACCTCCGCGGGGTAGTCACGCGCGATCGTTCGAACCTGGAACCGGCGACCAAGTTCTCGACCGTCCTCCAGAGAGTGGCGCCAGCCCTTCTCTGCGTCGAATCCGCATTCTTGGACGAGGAACTGCACGAAATCCTCGATTCCCGGCCGGAACCGCCGTCCACCGGTCGGGAAATGCAAGGCCGAGAGCGACATCGGCGAACTCTCATAGCGCCCGTCTGAACGGGTCCGCGCCAGCATGAACGACAAGGCACCCCGCTCTGCATGGAATTGCCAGTGCGACACGGGAGGCTTCGTCGAGCGGTTCTCGAACTCGAGCCGCACGACGGGGACTTCTTCGAAAACCGGAGTCATCCACATGCGGAGTTGGTCGACCTTCAGGAACCCGTCTTGCGATGACTCCGCGAACATGACGAAGGACCACCTAGCGAGTTGTACGCCATGCCCGGTCAACGGGAGGGTGACCTCTCTCAATGGGTCGTCCGGGTCGATTGGTGAGATCCGGATTCTCCCGTTCGCGGGGTGCCGAAGCGCGCGCACGACAACCGGACCGGGGAGTGACCGCCGGATCGTCTCTTCGATGCGGGCGGCAAACTCGCTCGCTTGGCCAAGCACGAAGGTCAGTCGGTGAGGTCGTCTTCGCCGAGGAGATAGGCGAGGGAGTCGAGTTCGTTCCGAAGACCCCACTCGCGATCCGTGAGAACGCCGCCTTGGGCGCGACTGCGGAAGTCGCCGTACGTCACCAAGGCAATGCTCTGGAGAAGTTCGTCTCTGCGCGTAACCAACTGCTCGGTCGTCAACTCGATCACAGGTGCCATGGCCGTTCCTTCCACTTGTCTGTCACACTATTCCACCTGGCACCGACACGGCCGAGGCTCGCGCTGAGGGCGGCCGCTGCTGCACGCGACGACCGCCCCACCGCATCCGGTCAGTACCCGACGGCCGCGAGGGCGTGGTTCGCTTCGTCGGCAGTGAACTGGCCGCCGTAGGCACTGGTGAGCTGATCGAACAGCCCCTGCCGCGAGAACGACGTGAGATTGAGGTACGACTGCGCCGATTCGACCGCTTCGGCGTTCCAATCGGCGCCGACGGTGTCGGCGGCCCAGGTCGCCACATCCACGGGGTAGCCGGACCCGTACTCGCTCGACATCTGATCGATGAGGCCCTGGCGCGAGAAGCCGGTGAGGTCGAGATATGACTGCGCCTGGCTCAGAGCGTTCTGCTGTTCCAGCGAGTACACCGGCTTCGGCGCTTCGGCAGTGACCGACACCGCCGTTCCGAGCTCAGCCTTCAGCCCGCCCGTCGGACCCTGCGACGTGATGATCCAGTCCTCACCCACGCCGGCATCGGCGGTCAGAGTGAAGCCGGCGCCTTCGATGAGCGCTCGTGCTTCACCGATCGTCTTGCCACCGACCTCCGGCACCGCGACGGTCGTGTCGGGTTCTTCCTCAACGGGCTCGGCCGTCGGCGTCGACACGGCGGCGACGGGTGCATCCGCGCCCGCGAGGTCGTCGGCGTCGCTCCCACTGCTGATCGCCCCACCGATCGCGGCGACCAGCAGCAGCACGCCGAGAGCGATCAGCGCCCACTGCCACCATCTCAGGGCGCGCAGGCCGGGCTTCGCGGTTGCGAGCACAGCGCCGGTCGGCATCATGGTGGTGCTCGTGCGCTGCGAGGGGCGGGCGGACCCGTGCGGTGCCGTCGGTGCGGGGCTACCGGAAGCTGCGGTTACCTGCTCCGTCCAGCGGGCGCCGTCCCAATAGCGCTGCGCGGACGAGTTCTGCGGGTCGGGGTACCAGCCGGCGGGCGGCAGGGACGAGGACGGGGTGACGTTGTCAGACATGACAGAGCCTTCTGTTCGTGCGAGGCGCATCCCCCAGGGATCGCGCCACCGGCCGTTGGCCAGTAGAGCAGTACACAGGAGACCTCCGACATTGCGCCCCGTCAGGTCTGCAGCACGGCGTTCAGGAGGCGGGTGGGGGACGTGGTCGCAGGCCGCCATCGTTGGAGCGGATCGATCCACGCGGGTGCGAGAAGTTCGGGGACACCGCGGTTCATTCGGATGCGCCAACCGCAATGATCGAAGAACCGATGATGAGGCCAACACAAGAGTCCGCCGTTGTCGGTATCGGTCGGCCCGCCTTCGGAATATTCGGTCACGTGGTGGATTTCGCACCATGCCGGCGGTACTCCGCATCCGGGGATGAGGCAGCCGCCGTCGCGAGCCGCGATCGCCCGCCGCTGGTGCCGGTTGAACACGCGGTCCTCGGTGCTGATCGACTGGATGCGGCCGGTCTCGCTCAGCACCACCCGTTGGATGACCCCCGCGCACCCGGCGTGGCTCGCGGCGGTGAGCGAGACCGGGTAGTCCATGCCGTCGAGATAGGCGCTCCCGCGGCCGGCGAGCAGATCTTCTTCGCGCGCGGTGACGACGAGCGTGGGAGCCGCGCCGCCGATCGTCGGCAACGACTCGGATGCCGCCGCCACACCGAGCACCATCGCCAGCACATCGTGCATCTTCTGCGCACGGGTGCGGGTGTCGACGACGGTCAACGACTCGAGATCGCCGTTGTCGGTGCCGGAGGAGGGAGTAGGCGCCTCCTCGACGAACCGCACACCGCCGGGGAGCCCGGCCGGATCGACGCGCGGATGCAGGGTCGCATCGGCGATGCGCCGGAACTGTGCGGCAACCTCGGGCATGAGCATGCCGCGCACCGGGACGCCGACATCGGTGGCGACACCGAACGTGAGGCCGCGCTTGCGCATCGATGTCGACTCACGCGGCTCGCTGCCGTCGGGGTCGAGTGCGACGGCCCATACCTGCGCTTGCACGCGCAGCAGGTCGGCGCAGGCAGGAGGCGCAGCATCCGGCCCCTCGCCACGCGCCTCGGCAGCGAGCACGGCGTCGGCGACGAGGAGAGCGTCACGCGAGACGCGGGACCCCAGGGTGATCAGGGGCGCGGCGACCGCGAGCGCACCGTCGAGACCCACGACCCCGTCACCCAGGGCAGCGCGCAGTGCCGGCAGCGTCGGCTCGAGCAGCTCACCGGAAACCAGCGATGTGTCCTGGTGCACGGCCTTCGCCGCCTTGAGGTAGCGGCCGGCGGTGACCGGCGAGAGGAGAGTGGCGCGTTGGACGAGTTCGGACATGCTGTGGCACCCGAGCCGGTACGTCATCCGCACCTCGCCCATGGGTGTCTCGTTGCGCTCGACGATCTCACCGATGGCCTCGACGGTCACGGCGTCGATGAGGCGTTGCACCCGGCTGGCGGCGGAGAGCACCGCGACCAGTTCGTCTTCATCGGCCAGCCGCAAAGCATGGTTGGAAACCACGGCAGCCGCGACGGAACCGGCGAGCTCATCGAGCTTCGCGAGTGTCGCAGCTAGTTCGTTCATACGTTCGATTTTACGAGAGGCCTCCGACATTGTGACGGAGTTATCCCCAGATAAGACCCGGAAAACGGTGAAACTGCGAGAAGGGCCAGTTCGTGCCGCATCCGCCGCGAAATCAGCCGCTTGCACCCCGCGTCCGGCACCGTCGGCAGGGTTCGCTAGCATCGGGACAACGGGCAGGGGCCGGCCTTGCCGATGGGTGGAAAGACGGCGTCAGGCGTGGGGAACTTCGACTTCGCGAAGGAGCGGTGGCCGCAGCTGTGGGATGCGGCACGTCGCGCCGAGGAATACATCAAGGCCGATCCGCGAACGGCGGCCGCGCAGACACGTCGCGCGGCAGAGCTCTTCACCCAGTACATCTACGACGTGGAGAGGTTGACCCGTCCCTACGACGCGAACTTCGCCCGACTGATCGAGGACCACGACTTCATCGAGGTCGTGAGCAAGGCGCTCAGTGCCAGGCTCGAGGTCATCCGCCGCATCGGCAACCGCGCGGTCCACCGCGATGAGGACGTCCCGCACGCGACTGCACGCACTGCGCTCGAGGGTCTGCACGTTGTCTTCCTCTGGATGGACTTCACCTACGGAGACCCGGAGGCGGCCGAGCCGTCGGCGTTCGACTGGAACGCCGTCCCTCCCGCCCCCGCACTGGTCATCACCCGCACCCGGGAGCAACTGGCCAAGGCCCAGGACCAACTCGAACAGCGCGATGCCGAGCTCATCGAGGCGCGCGAGCGGGATGCCGTGCTCCGCGCCGAGCTCGAGGCTCTGCGCGCCGAGCTTGCCGCGAACAAGGCGGCGAACACGATCACCCACGCGGGCACGATCGACCCGGCGACCGCGACCGAAGCCGAGACCCGCGCGGAGTTGATCGACATCTTGCTCGCTGAGGCGGGCTGGCCGCTCACCGAGGCGCGCGACCGGGAGTGGCCGGTCTCCGGCATCCCCAGTGCGTCCGGCTCGGGACGTATCGATTACGTCCTGTGGGGCGATGACGGCAAGGCGCTCGCCGTCGTCGAAGCCAAACGCACCCGCGCGAGCGCGAAGGAAGGTCGCACCCAGGCGAGCCTCTACGCCGATGCGCTCGAGGCCGACACCGGGCAGCGACCGATCATCTTCTACACCAACGGCTACGAGCACTGGATCTGGGATGACCGGCGCTCCGCACCGCGCCGCATCTCGGGGTTCTTGACGAAGGACCAGCTCGTCCTCGCCATTCAGCGCCGCACCTCGGTGAAGCCGTTCTCTGCGGTGCAGATCGACCGCGACATCGCCGCGCGCCCCTACCAACTCGCGGCGATCCGCGCCGTGACCGATGCCTTCACCGACGGACGCCGTCGCGCACTGCTCGTCATGGCCACCGGCACCGGCAAGACCCGCACGGTCATCTCGCTCGTCGACGTGCTGCAGCGGGCGAACTGGGTCAAACGCGTCCTGTTCCTCGCCGACCGCACGGCACTGGTCACGCAGGCCGTCGGCGCGTTCAAGACGCACTTGCCGGACAGCGCCCCGGTGAACCTCGTCGAGGACAAGACCACGGACGGTCGCGTGTACGTCTCGACCTACCAAACGATCATGGGCGTCATCGATGCGGGGGAAGACGACCTCCGCCGGTTCGGGCCCGGCTATTTCGACCTCATCATCGTCGATGAAGCGCACCGGTCGATCTATCACCGCTACGGCGAGATCTTCGACTACTTCGACGCGCATCTCGTCGGTCTCACCGCGACACCGCGAGCCGAGGTGGACCACAACACGTATCGCCTCTTCGAGCTGGAGGACGGCGTCCCCACCGAGGCGTTCGAGCTCGATGACGCGATCGCGGGCGGGTACCTCGTTCCGCCGGTCGCGCGGCCGATCGACCTCGGATTCATCCGTCGCGGCATCCGCTACGACCAACTCAGTCCCGCCGAGCAAGAAGAATGGGATGCCCTCGAATGGGAGGGTGGCGAGATCCCCGACGAAGTGGATGCCGCGGCCATGAACCGCTGGCTCTTCAACGCCGACACCGTCGACAAGGTGCTCGAGGTGCTGATGGAGCACGGCATCCGCGTCGCCGGAGGCGACCGCCTCGGCAAGACGATCCTGTTCGCGAAGAGCCAAGCCCACGCCGTGTTCATCGAGGATCGGTTCAACGACAACTACCCGCACCTTCGCGGGCACTTCGCGAGGATCATCACCCATCACTCGGGTCCCTACGCACATCACCTGATCGGCGAGTTCTCGACCCCCGACAAGGCCCCGCACCTCGCGATCTCGGTCGACATGCTCGACACCGGCATCGACGTGCCCGACGTCGTCAACCTCGTCTTCTTCAAGCCCGTCCACTCGCAGACCAAGTACTGGCAGATGATCGGCCGTGGCACGCGTCTGCGCCCCGACCTGCTCGGTCCCGGGCGTGACAAGTCCGAGTTCATCGTCTTCGATGTCTGCGGCAACATCGAGTACTTCAACCAAGAGTTGCCCGAGGCATCCACGACCCGTCCGCGCGGCGTGAGCGAACGACTGGTGTCGGAACGGTTCGCACTCCTGGGCCGCCTCGGCGAGCCCGACGCGGATCTGCGCGAGTCGCTCATCACCTGGCTGAGTGCACGCGTTGCGGGGATGAACCGCGACAACTTCCTCGTGCGTCGTCATCTGCGCGCCGTTGATCGGTTCGCCGATGCGGAAGCGTGGCGGCGACCGTTCACCCCTGACGATGATGCGGCCGTCGATGAGCTTTCGGCTCTGCCGTCGGCAGCAGACACCGACACCGATGAAGCCGCCAAGCGGTTCGACCTGCTCATCATCGCGGCGCAGCAATCGCGCGCCGCGGGTGAGAGCGTGCCACCCGCGCTCGTCTCGCGGCTACGTCAACTTGCCGGCCTCATCGGAGAGCAGCGCGGCGTGCCCGTTGTCGAGACGCAGCGGTGGTTGCTCGACGCTCTCGCCGACCCGGAGTGGTGGACAGCGGCATCCGTCGCTCAGCTCGAAGACGTGCGGGTGCGCTTGCGCGGACTTCTCGTCCTCATCGATATCCGTCACCAAGCGCCGGTGTACACCGATTTCGAAGACACCCTCGGGGAACAGCGCGAGCTCGACTTCGCCCGCGTGTCGGTCGGGCTCGACCGGCGTGCGATCCGCGCGCAGCTGCTCGCGTTCCTGCGCGAACACGACCAGGTCGTCGCGCTGCACAAACTCCGCACGGGCCGCGCGCTGACCGAGTCCGACCTCGCCGAACTCCACCGCATTCTGGTGGAGACCGGCGGAGTGGATGCCGCGACGCTCACCGCGAGCGCACACGAAGCCCAGGGCCTCGGACGGTTCATCCGGTCGATCGTCGGGCTCGAACGCTCCGCCGTCGAAGCGCTCGTCGGCGACTTCATCGCAGGCCCCGGCTTCACGCGCAGTCAGCAGGCGTTCGTCGATCTCGTCGTGAGCGAGCTCACCGTCGAGGGGCACCTGGACACGAAGCGCCTCTACGAGGACCCGTTCAGTGGTGTGGCACCGCAGGGGCCGGAAACGATCTTCACCGAGGCGCAGATCACCGATCTGATCGAGCGGATTCAGCTGCTCGACCGCTCCGCCGATCCCGTTCCCGCGACGGCGTGACACTCGCCAAACGATCGGGGCGCATCCGCGGCTCTGCTGCCTCGCTTGTGATCTTGACGTTGGAGAATCTATGAACGAGAAACCTCCGCAGACGTATGCGAGGAAAAGAGTGCAGGAACTCCCGGGTGCAGCACTCGAGCGCCCCTTCGGCCCGGAGTGGGACGTCTTCAAGGTTCGCGGCAAAGTTTTCATGCTGTTGACCGAGGTCACGGGGGAACCGATCGTGATCCTCAAGACGGCACTGGAGGACGGTAAGGCGCTCCGTGAAGAGCATGATGACATCACGCCGGGTTATCACATGAACAAACAGCACTGGATCACGCTGCACCCGGGCGGAAATCTGTCACAGTCTCTCGTCGACGAGCTGGTGACCGAGTCGTACCGGCTCGTCGTGGAGAACCTGCCGAGGGCCAAGCGCCCCGTCGATCCGGCGACCTTCGGTCGGTGGTGAGTCCAGCTGTGCACCCGGGCCTGCGGGGATCACCCGATCGGTCGGAGCGCCGACGTGACGACGACGACGTCCTCGCCGAATTCGGCGTCCGCGGCATCCTGCCACGTGCCGTCGTCCCAGACGACCGAGATCCAGAGCCGACCGTCGCGGGGACCCGATACGAGGTAGTCCGCACCGAGTCGATCCGGGAGCGTATCTTGAATCGCGACGAGGTCGGCCTCGCTGCCGCGGCCGGGGCGACCTCCCGTCGGGTCTTCGCTCTGCATCGGGTCGTACAGCGCGAGCAGAACGGGCGGCTGGGTCACGGTGATCGCCGACCCGTCGTACGTGCCCTGCACGGCGTAGGCGCCCCAGGTGACGTCGCCCGAGTTCTCCTCTCCGTCGACCGCGTCCCAGCTCCAGTTTTCGAGCGGAACTCCGCTGCACTGCGGGGGATACGACTCGGCGACACCGCCGAGACACAGCTCCGCACTGCCGGCTCGATCCATCACGGTTCCCTGCCCGATCACCTCGCCCTCCGGGAGAGCGGGGGCGAGAGCTCCCAGTGCCGCGGTGCGATCCGAGCCGGGAGATCCGGCATCCGCCACCGTCGCGCACGCGGACAGGACCGCGCCGGCAACCACGATCACGACGAGGGAAGCGAGACGAGGAAGGGTCATACCTCCACAGTGTCGGCACTGCAGGTATCGTCTCGCCCGGCGCGCGGGAGGACGCCCACCGGGTGTACGCTTTTTTCATGCGCTTCAGCGGCACCCTCCTTCTTAGCCGCCGCGACGAGACCTCGGTTTAGGGCCTCCCTCGTCGCGGAGCTTCGTCGTTGGCCCCTACGACCAGACGAAAGATAGAAGCGACACATCATGGACAATCACCAGAAGCCGTCGGCCATGCCGATCCACAAGTACCGTCCGTTCCACGAGCAGATCACGGTTGATCTGCCGGATCGCACCTGGCCGGACAAGCGCATCACGCAGGCACCCCGCTGGTGCGCCGTCGACCTGCGCGACGGAAACCAGGCACTCATCGACCCGATGAGCCCCGAACGCAAGCGCATCATGTTCGACCTGCTCGTGGGTATGGGCTACAAGGAGATCGAGGTCGGGTTCCCGAGCGCGAGCCAGACCGACTTCGATTTCGTCCGCCACCTGATCGAAGACGGCGCGATCCCCGACGACGTGACGATCCAGGTGCTGACGCAGGCGCGCGAGCACCTGATCGAGCGGACATACGAGTCGATCACCGGGGCGAAGCAGGCGATCGTGCACCTCTACAACTCGACGAGCGTGCTGCAGCGTGAGGTCGTCTTCCGCACCGACCGCCAGGGCATCATCGACATCGCGCTCGAGGGAGCGCGCCTCTGCCGCGAGTTCGAGAAGCGCATCCCCGAGACGAAGGTCTTCTACGAGTACTCGCCCGAGTCCTATACCGGCACCGAGCTCGAGTTCGCGCTCGACGTCTGCAACCAGGTGATCGAGGTGTTCGAGCCGACGCCCGAGCGCAAGGTGATCATCAACCTGCCCGCGACGGTCGAAATGGCCACGCCGAACGTCTACGCCGACTCGATCGAGTGGATGAGCCGTCGCCTCGCGCACCGCGAGAACGTCATCCTGTCGCTGCACCCGCACAACGACCGTGGCACGGCGATCGCTGCGGCGGAGCTCGGATACCTGGCCGGCGCCGACCGCATCGAGGGATGCCTGTTCGGCAACGGGGAACGCACCGGAAACGTCGACATCGTCGCGCTGGGCATCAACCTGCTGACGCAGGGCATCGACCCGCAGATCGACTTCGGCGACGTCGATCACGTCAAGCGCACCGCAGAGTACTGCAACCAGCTGCCGGTGCATGAGCGCAGCCCGTGGGCGGGCGACCTGGTCTTCACCGCGTTCAGCGGCTCGCACCAGGACGCGATCAAGAAGGGCTTCGAAGCGATGGCCGCCACCGCCGACGAGCGCGGCGTCACCGTCGACGAGATCCACTGGGCGGTTCCGTACCTGCCGATCGACCCGAAGGACCTGGGCCGGTCGTACGAAGCGGTCATCCGCGTCAACTCCCAGTCGGGCAAGGGCGGCGTCGCCTATCTGCTCAAGAGCGACCACGCGCTGGATCTGCCGCGCAGGCTCCAGATCGAGTTCTCCGGTGTCGTGCAGGCCAAGACCGACGCCGAGGGTGGCGAGGTCTCGAGCGACCAGATCTGGGCGATCTTCACCGACGAGTATCTGCCGGCATCCGCCGCGGACGAGAAGTGGGGTCGGTTCGAGCTGCTCTCCACGCGCACGCAGAGCGACATGTCGGGGGATGTCTCCCTCGACGTCACACTGCGCGACGGGGACGAGCAGGTCCCGGCTACCGGACACGGCAACGGCCCGGTCGCGGCGTTCCTGAGCGTCCTGCAGGAGCGCGGGTTCGACATCTCGCTCTATGACTACGTCGAGCACACGCTCAGCGCCGGCGGCGATGCGCAGGCCGCCGCGTATGTCGAGTTGCAGGTCGACGGCGAGCGCCTCTGGGGCGTCGGGATCGACGGCGACATCTCGACGGCATCCCTCAAGGCGATCGTGTCGTGCGTCAACCGCGCGATCCGCACGCGCGAGCACTCCGCCCTCGCCACCGTCTGACCCGGCCTCGCGGCCCCCGCTCCGGCGCCGAAACACCGGCTGTGCACCGAGACCTCTGATTGCAGCGGGTGTCTCGGTGCACACTCGGTGTCTCGTGGATGGTCGACGCGCCGGGCCGCGCCGCGGTCAGGGGCGGATGATGGGGATCGCCGACGTCTCCACCGCGACCTTGCGGCGGTAGAGCGCGCGCTGTTCGGGCAGGGAGATGTCGAAGATCACGGCCAGCAGGCGGATGACGGTGGTCACCACGATGCAGGCGATCGCGGCGGCGGCCAGCGGCGCGCCGAGAGCGTGGGCGCCGACGAGGACAACGCAGCCGGCAGCGGCGGCGACCGCGTAGAGCGAACCGACGTGCATGATCGCGACGGGCAGCCCCATGAAGACGTCGCGCAGGATGCCGCCGCCCACCGCCGCGCACACCCCGACGAACACGGCCGGCACCTCCGGCAGCCCGATGGCGAGCGCCTTGGCCGTTCCGAACGCGCCGAAGAGGCCGATCACGAGGGCGTCGAGCGCGACGATCACCTGGTTGAGCTTCTGGAACACGTTGGCCAGCAGCATGCCGACCAGGGCCGCCGCCACCGCCGTCAGCAGATACCAGTTGCTCTGCAGGGTCGCCGGTGTGACGTTCAGCAGCAGGTCACGGATGAGTCCGCCGCCCATCCCCATCACGATCCCGATGATCGTCACGCCGAGGAGATCGAGCCGGCGCTGGCCGACGAATCCCGACGCGAACAGGGCACCCTGCACGCCGCCGAGTCCGACGGCGACGAGGTCTGCCCACAGGGGGATCATGAAAAGCGGCTCTGTCACGCCTCTCATTGTCCCCGGTGGCGGCGATAATCGTTACGTGCCCACTTACCGCGACGAAGTCGTGGTCCTGCGTACCCACAAACTCGGGGAAGCGGATCGCATCGTGACGATGCTCAGCCGCCGTCACGGCAAGATCCGCGCCGTTGCCAAGGGTGTCCGCCGGACCTCGTCGCGGTTCGGTGCGCGCCTGGAGCCCTTCATGGTCGCCGATGTGCAGCTCTACGAAGGCCGCTCGCTCGATGTCATCCAACAGGCCGAGTCGCTCGGGTCCTACGGGGCCGAGATCGCGGTGCACTACGACCGGTACACGGCCGCGCACGCGATGGTCGAAACCGCTGACCGACTCAACGAAGCAGAGTCCACGCCGCAGCAGTATCTGCTGCTCGTCGGGGGCCTGCGCGCTCTCGCGCAGGGAGCGCACGCGTCGCGTTCGGTCCTCGACTCGTATCTGCTCCGCGCGATGGCGCTCTCGGGCTGGGCGCCGGGGCTCGGCGACTGCGCTCGCTGCGGCCAGGTCGGTCCTCATGACTTCTTCGTCGCACAGCTCGGTGGCACGGTCTGCCGAAACTGCGCTCCGGCGGGCTCGGCGCGCCTCCGCCCCGAGACGGGCGACCTTCTGCGGTCGCTGATCGCGGGGGAGTGGGATGCCGTGGATGCCGCCTCGGATCCCACCACCGCGTCGGCCTCCGGACTCATCGCCGCTTACGCGCAGTTCCACTTGGAACGCGGCATCCGCTCGCTGTCGCACCTGGAGGGTGCTCGATGATCTTCCCCGGCCGCACGCCGAAGCCCTACACGCACCGCGACGCCGTGCCCTACCGCGCGCTCGACTGGACCGGCATCCACCCGCCTGCCTTCCCGAACGGCGGTGTACCCGAACACGTCGCGATCGTCATGGACGGCAACGGCCGCTGGGCCAATCGGCGCGGTCTCACCCGCATCGAGGGTCACCGCGCCGGCGAAGAAGTGCTGCTGGATGTCGTCGCGGGTGCGATCCAAGCGGGTGTGAAGCACCTCAGCGTCTATGCCTTTTCGACCGAGAACTGGAGCCGTTCCCCGGAGGAAGTCCGCTTCCTGATGGGCTACAACCGCGATGTGCTCCACCGGCGCCGTGATCAGCTCAACGAGTGGGGCGTGCGGATCCGCTGGGCGGGCCGCAAGCCCCGGCTCTGGGGATCGGTCATCAAGGAACTGCAGTTCGCGCAGCAGCTGACGGCGGGCAACGACACGCTGACCCTCACGATGTGCATCAACTACGGCGGCCGTATCGAGCTCGTCGACGCGATGCGGCGGATCGGCGAGGACATCGCCGCCGGTCGCCTCAAGCCCTCGGCGATCACCGAGAAGACCATCCGTCGCCATCTCTACATTCCCGACATGCCCGACGTCGACCTGTTCCTCCGATCCTCCGGAGAGCAGCGCACCTCGAATTTCCTGCTGTGGGAGTCGGCCTACGCCGAGATGGTCTTCCTCGACACGCTCTGGCCGGACTTCTCGCGCACCGACCTGTGGGGCGCGATCGAGACCTACCTGCGCCGCGACCGTCGCTTCGGCGGCGCGGTGGACACCCCCACCGGGGAATAGATCCGGCACCCGCGCTCGTTACGTCTGTCGTGACGGATGCCATCAAGATCGACGTGTGGAGTGACATCGCCTGCCCCTGGTGCTACATCGGGAAGCGCAACCTGGAGAACGGGCTGGCCGTCGTGGCCGAAGATGCCGATGCTCCGCAGGTGGAGGTGACCTACCACTCGTACGAACTCTCGCCGGATACCCCGGTCGACTTCGACGGCGATGAACTCGACTTCCTTGCGGGTCACAAAGGCATGCCGCGCGAAAAGGTGCAGGAGATGCTCAACAACGTCACCGGCGTCGCCGCGGGGTCCGGCTTGGAATACCGGTTCGACCTCCTGCAGCACACGAACACGGTCAAGGCGCACGAACTGTTGCACTTCGCGAAGGCGCAGGGCGCCCAGCACGCGATGGCGGAGCGACTCATGTCCGCCTACTTCACCGAGGGTCGACATGTCGGACGCATCGACGACCTCGTCGCATTGGCGGCCGAGGCCGGCCTCGATGCGGATGCCGCACGCGACGCGCTCGAATCGGGGCGCCACCTCTCCGACGTCCGCGCCGATCAGGCGCAGGCGCAGGCCTACGGCATCCAGGGCGTGCCGTTCTTCGTGATCGACGGGAAGTACGGCGTCAGCGGTGCGCAGCCCGCCGATGCCTTCGCGCAGATCACCCGCCAGGTGTGGTCGGAGCGCCAGCAGGCCTGATCAGGCGGGCAGGCTCGCTTCGATCGCCGCGACGACCTCGGGCGCGTCGGGTTTGGTCTGCGGACGGAACCGGTGCACGTCACCGGACGGTGTGATGAGGAACTTCTCGAAGTTCCACATGATCGGTCCCCGCGAGCCTTCGGCGTTCTTCGCCTTCTTCAACGCCTTGTAGAGCGGCGCGGCGCTTGAGCCGTTGACGCGGACCTTGTCCATCACCGGGAAACTGACACCCCACGTCATCGAGCAGTACTCGAGGATCTCCTCCATCGAGCCCGGCTCCTGCCCCATGAACTGATTGCAGGGGAATCCGACGACCTGGAGACCACGGTCACCATACGTCCGCTGCAGCTGCTCGAGCTGCTCGTACTGCGGCGCGAGGCCGCACTTCGAGGCGACGTTGACCACGAGAATCGCCTTCTCGCCGAAGTCCGCGAGGGTCTTCTCGCCCCCCTCCGCAGTCTGGAACGCGATATCACGGATATCCACGGTCGGTGTCTCAGCCATGTTCTCCACGATATGCCTGTGACGGCGCGACGGGCCCGATCTTCTCTGGGAGAATGGACAGGATGTCCACCACTCTCGCTCCTGCTCCGGCCGTTCCTCTGAGGATCGGCCCGATCACGCTCGACGCGCCCGTCGTGCTGGCGCCGATGGCCGGGATCACGAACACGGCGTTCCGGCGGCTGTGCCGTGAATACGGTGCGGGTCTGTACGTCAGCGAGATGATCACGACCCGTGCGCTCGTCGAGGGCAATGCCACGACCCGCCGCCTCATCCGGCATCACGAGTCCGAGACGCCGCGCTCGATCCAGCTGTACGGGGTGGACCCTGCCACGACCGAGGCTGCGGTGCGCATCCTCGTCGAGGAAGACCACGCCGACCACATCGATCTGAACTTCGGCTGCCCGGTCCCGAAAGTGACCCGCAAGGGCGGCGGCGCAGCCCTCCCGTGGAAGCTCGGCCTGTTCCGCGAGATCGTCACGCGCGCCGCGCGCGCAGCCGAGCACATTCCGCTGACGGTCAAGATGCGCAAGGGCATCGACGCCGATCACCTGACTTATCTCGACGCCGGGCGCATCGCGGAAGATGCCGGGGTCGCCGCCGTCGCCCTCCACGCGCGGACCGCGTCGGAGTTCTATTCCGGAACGGCGGACTGGGAGGCGATCGCCACGCTCAAGCGTGCGGTGACCGGCATTCCGGTGCTCGGCAACGGCGACATCTGGTCGGCGGCGGATGCGCAGCGCATGATGGCCGAGACCGGCTGCGACGGCGTCGTCGTCGGGCGTGGATGCCTCGGCCGCCCGTGGTTGTTCGGCGACCTCGCGCGCGGCCTCGGCGGGCCGGATGCCGCACACGGACAGCCGGTGGATGCGACCCTCGGGTTCGTTGCGGACGCGTTCCGCCGTCACGCCGAACTTCTCGTCGAGTTCTTCGAAGACGAAGGCCGCGGATGCCGCGACATCCGCAAGCACGTCGCCTGGTATTTCAAGGGGTATCCCGTCGGCGGCGAGACGCGGGCAGAGTTGGCGACGGCGTCGACCCTCGCCGAGATCGACGACCTGCTCGCGACCCTCGATCTCGGCGCGCCCTACCCCGGTGCCGCAGCCGAAGGTCAGCGCGGGCGCGCCGGCACCCCCAAGCGGCCGGCGCTGCCGGATCGTTGGTTGGAGTCGCGTGAACTGAATTCCGCCGAGTCCTCCGCGATCGCCGACGCCGAGTTGGATTCCAGTGGCGGCTGACGCGGGCGGCGTGGGGATCTCGGCGGGCCGGCCCTCCGGTTACGACGAGCGAGACGCCGCGCGCTTCCATCCCGAACAGCACCGCTCGCGCCGCGATGGGTTCGCGCGGGATCGTGCCCGTGTGCTCCACTCCGCGGCGCTGCGACGGCTGGCGGCCAAGACGCAGGTGCTCAGCCCCGCGAGTCCCGCCGATTTCGCGCGCAACCGTCTGACCCATTCGCTCGAGGTCGCGCAGGTGGGACGCGAGCTCGCGATCGCGCTCGAACTCTCGCCCGACGTCGTCGACACGGCATGCCTGAGTCATGATCTGGGTCACCCGCCGTTCGGTCACAACGGCGAGCGTGCGCTCAACGATTGGGCCGAAGACATCGGCGGTTTCGAGGGGAACGCGCAGTCGCTGCGGATCCTCTCGCGCCTGGAGCCCAAAGTCGTCGACGCCGAGGGGCACAGCGTCGGGCTCAACCTCACGCGCGCGAGCCTCGACGCGACGTGCAAATACCCCTGGACGGTCGAGCACGCCATTCCCGACCCCGGGGGGCGGCAGAAGTTCGGCGTGTACCCGGAGGACGAAGCGGTGTTCCGCTGGATGCGCGAGGGTGCGCCCGGGCGACTCCGCTGCATCGAGGCCGAGGTCATGGATCTCTCCGACGACATCGCCTACTCGGTGCACGACTTCGAGGATGCGATCCTCAACGGGTATCTCGATCCCCGCCGCCTGTCCGACGCACGCGAGCGGGAGGCGCTGCTGACGGCGATCCAGTCGTGGGTCGGATACGGATTCTCCCGGGATGAGCTGGGCGATGCGCTGTACCGCCTGACCCGCCTCCCGGAGTGGATCGCCGAGTTCGACGGCTCGCGCGCGGCCGTCGCGCGCCTGAAGAACCTGACGAGCGATCTCATCGGTCGATTCGCGCGCGCCGCGACGACCGCGACCCGCGAGCACTACGCCACCCCGGTGCTCACCCGCTTCGGTGGTCGCATGATCATCCCGCGCGTCATCGAGGTCGAGATGGCGGTCCTCAAAGGCGTCATCGGGGCGTTCGTCGTCTCGATCGAAGGACGCAAGGGTCTCTACAAAGAGCAACGACGCGTGCTCAAACGGCTCGCCACGGCTCTCTGGGAGCGTCCGGACGAGCTCGACGGTCTCCACGCCGAGGATTTCGTGGCTGCCCCGACGGATTCGGCGCGCCGCCGCGTCGTCGTCGACCAGGTCGCGAGCCTCACGGATCGTTTCGCGATCGAATGGCACGCGCGCCTCGTGGGGCCCGTCGACCTGCGTGAGCTCGGACTGTGGTCCTCGGATGCCCGGGTCACCGCGTCGCACGCCTACGCGCTCCCCGAGCCGATCGAAGGCTTGGGCCACGACATGGTCACCGGCGCGGGCGAGTCGCCCTCGGCAGCGGGGCACTGATGGCCCGCATCCGTCAGGCCGACGTCGACGAAGTCAAGGCTCGCACGAACATCGCTGACATCGTGGGCGAACGGGTTGCCCTGAAATCGGCCGGCGTGGGCTCGATGAAGGGCCTGTGCCCGTTTCACGATGAGCGAAGCCCCAGCTTCCACGTGCGTCCGCAGGTCGGCTACTACCACTGCTTCGGATGCGGCGAATCCGGCGATGTCTATTCCTTCCTCCGCGCGATGGATCACGTCTCGTTCACCGAGGCCGTCGAGCGCCTCGCGGGGCGGATCGGGTTCGCGCTCCATTACGAAGACGGGGGAGCGGCGCCGGAGACCAGCGGGCGGACGCGGCTCTACCAGGCCAATTCCGCGGCGGCGGAATGGTTCCGCGGACAGTTGTCCTCACCGGAGGCCGACGCCGCGCGCCGATTCCTCGGGGAGCGGGGTTTCGATGCGGGCGCGGCCGCGCACTTCGGTGTCGGCTACGCCCCGAAGGGCTGGAACGGCGTCCGCGACGCCATGAAGGCGCAGGGGTTCACCGACGACGAACTGACGACGGCGGGGCTCCTGTCGCAGGGCCAACGCGGCGTGTACGACCGCTTCCGCGGTCGGCTCGTCTGGCCGATCCGCGATGTCACGGGTCAGACGATCGGGTTCGGCGCGCGCAAGCTCTACGACGACGATCAGGGCCCGAAATACCTCAACACCCCCGAGACGCCGATCTACAAGAAGGCGCAGGTGCTGTACGGGCTCGACCTCGCCAAGAAGGACATCTCACGCTCGCATCGCGTCGTCGTCGTCGAGGGGTACACCGATGTGATGGCGTGCCATCTGGCCGGAATCACCACCGCGATCGCGAGCTGCGGTACGGCGTTCGGCTCCGATCACATCACGGTGCTGCGACGCGTCATGGGCGATGACACGGCATCCGGTGAAGTGATCTTCACGTTCGATCCGGATGCCGCCGGCCAGAAGGCGGCGCTGCGCGCCTTCGGCGACGAGAAGCGGTTCGCGGCGCAGACCTATGTCGCCGTCGGCCCGGATGGCTTGGATCCGTGCGACCTGCGTCTGCATCGGGGCGACGCCGCGGTCCGCGCGATCATGGACGACAAGACCCCGATGTTCGAGTTCGTGATGGACCAGCGTCTCGCCGGCTACGACCTCTCCACGGTGGAAGGGCGCGTGGGAGCCCTGCGCGCCGCCGCACCGATCGTCGCCGAGATCCGTGACCCGGCGCTGCGACCCGGCTACACGCGAGTGCTCGCTCGCAAGCTCGGCATGGACCTCAGCGAAGTCCGTCCCGCCGTCGAACGCGCCACCCGGGCCGCACGTGCGGCATCCGAGGCTCTCACGACGCCCCTCGCCCCTACGGCGGGCGAGGAGACACCCGTCGCTCGCGTCACGATTGCGTCGCTTCCGCGGACGGCCGACGTCGCGCTGGAGCGCGACGCGCTCATGGGCGTGCTCCAGTACGGGCACTTGCTCGATGCAGCCGAGACGGATGCCGCCCTCGCCGTCCCGATGTCGCACCCCGCATTGGATGCCGTGCGGCTCTCGATCGCCGCACAGTCCGACCGCACACGTATCGGCTGGGCTTCCACCGCCGTCGAAGCCACCCGGGAACCGTTCCGCTCGCTCGCCGTCGAACTGCTCACGGCGACCTTCCCCGCGCTGACCGAAACCGAGGCGGAAGCCTCGGCGCGCTCGCTCTGCCTGCGGCTGCGGGTCCGCGCCGTCGACCGCGAGAAACTCGATCTTCTCGGCGCCATCCAGCGCGTGCCGCCCGACTCGGAAGAGGGGCGACGCGTCCGTGTCGCTCTTCGCGAACTCGACCAGCGGCGCCGTGGTCTCAGCGAGGAGAAGTAGCGCGCGGGGAGCGAACCGGGCAGGATGAAGCGCATGCCCCGCCTCGCCGATGACGCACCCGTGATCCGCGCGACCGACCTGTCTCTCGCCCGCGGGGGAGTGCGTGTCGTCGACGGCGCGACGTTCACGCTCCCGCGCGCCGGGGCGCTGGCGCTCATGGGCCCGACCGGAGCCGGCAAATCGAGCCTGGCCGCGATCCTCTCCGGCATCCGGCAAGATTCGCTCACCGTCGCCGGCGGCGATGCCACGGTCGAAGGAATCTCGGTGCGCCGCGGTGGTCGCAAACTCCGCGTGCGGGGCTATGTCACGGGTTATCTCGCCCAGGGCGCCGGGTCGAACCTTCCCGCGCGCTTGACCGTCTCGGAAGTCATCGGCGAGCCCATCACGGCTCGTGATCGCCGGGTCAACTCCCGCGCGCTCGCGATCCGTGTCGCCGGTCTCCTCGACGAACTGGAACTGCCGCTCGGTGCGGCCGCCAAATACCCCTACGAGCTCAGCTCCGGAATGCGGCAGCGTGTCGCCCTCGCCCGGGCCCTGGTCTTGCAGCCGCGACTGTTCGTCGGCGACGACCCGTACGCCAACCTCGATCTCGAAGTGCGCCGCGCCGCACGTGACGCGCTGCTGCGTCGTCGCGATGCCGACGGGATGGCGCTGCTCATCGTCACCAACGATCCCGAAGCGGTACGAGAACTCGACGGCGATGTCCTGGTTCTGCACGGCGGGAACACGGTCGGCTACGGACACGGCGCGGGAGAGCTGCTGTGGACGCCGGATGGTCGGGATCGTCTCGCCTCGTGACACGCGCGACGTGCGCCTCGCGTCGCGCGGACCTCTCGAGCTTTGCTAGGATGATCTGGTTGCCCGCTCGCGGGTGACTGATCCTCGGTAGCTCAATTGGCAGAGCAGCCGGCTGTTAACCGGCAGGTTCTTGGTTCGAGTCCAAGCCGGGGAGCGAAGGGCCCTGGACTCCACTCCGGGGCCCTTCTTCATTTCCCCACCATCGCGTGATCATCGCTTCGGATTCGCTGACAGAATCGGACCGTGGGCACAGCGAAGCGGCAACGACCGCATGAGTGATGTGATCGCCGCCGTGCACGCGCTCGAGCACCGCGGAGTGCGCTGGAGCATCCGCGTCACGCCCCTCGACGAGCCCGACGCGGCGATTTTCGAGCATAATCCCGACCGGGTACTGCCGACCGCGAGCGCCGCCAAGATCCTTGTGCTCGTGGCCGCGGCATCCGCGATGGAAAGCGGTGAGCTGGATCCTGCCGAACCGCTTTCCCGCTCGGTCGTGACGCCCGTGGCTGACTCAGGCATCTGGCAGTCGCTCGCCGCAGACACGCTCCCAGCCGCCGACGTGGCTCTTCTTGTCGGCGCAGCATCTGACAATTGGGCGACGAACGTCCTCCTCATGCGGCTCGGCGGCGTCGAGCGTATCCGCGCGATGGCCGCGGAGCGTGGCGTCTCCGATGTCGACCTCCACGACATCGTTCGCGACGTTCGTACGGCACAGGACCCGGCGACGCTGAGTTCAGGTTCTGCGCGCGGCTACACCGATGCTCTGGTGCGGTTGTGGACCGACTCGGGCCTTCGCCCCGCGGTTTCGGCGCGCGTTCGCGGGTGGCTGAGCGAGGGACTCGACCTCAGCATGGTGGGCGGCGCGTTCGGACTCGATCCGCTTTCACACCGCGAATCCGACCGCGGTTACCGTCTGGCCAACAAGACCGGAACCGACCTCGGGATCCGCGTGGACGTCGGAGTCGTCGCTGGCCCCGCGCGGAGCCTCGCGTATGCGGCGATTGCCAGCTGGACCGACGAAGCCGATCCCTCGCTGCGCGAGGACGTCCTCGCGGCGATGGGTCTGCTGGGTCAGACGCTGCGAACGCACGTCGACTGAGTGAGCGCCGGCCCGACGGCGGACGCTACGCGTCGAGGTCGTCGATGCCCGGAGTCCAGGCTTGGCCCGGCTTACCCCACCCGCGTTTGCGCGCGAGCTTCTGCACGGTCTTCCAATCGCTGTCGTCGAGCCGGTCGAGATAAAGGATGCCGTCGAGGTGATCGAACTCGTGCTGCATGATCCGCGCACGCCAGCCGTCCACCTCAATGCGCACCGGATTGCCGTCGAGGTCGGTCCCGGTCACGAGAACTTCATCGGAGCGGCGCAACGCAAATCGCTCGCCGGGGAAAGACAAGCATCCTTCCGATTCTTCATCGGGATCGGGAGCACCCGGCTCGAGAGGCCGCATCCACAGTTCGGGGTTGATGATCACGCCACGCCACGGAGCGCCGTCGTCGTCCGCGTAGGTGTAGGTGAAGATCCGCAGCGATACGCCGACCTGGGGGGCCGCCAGGCCCACACCGGGGGCGGCATCCATCGTGTCGAACATGTCGGCGACGAGCTCGCGCACCTCGTCGGTGATCGCCTCGACGGGTGCAGCGGGGGAGTGAAGGGCGGGGTCGCCCATGATGCGAATCGGAAGAACAGCCACGTCCTGAGCCTACCGATCGCCTTCGGCCGTTAGTGTCGAGGGGTGATGGATGCCGCCTCGACAATCGGAGATGTCACCGATCAACTGGTCGGCGTCTTCGACGATCCCAAGATCCTCATCGGCATCCCGCTGGCTCTTCTCGGTGCCGTTTTCATGTCGTTCGGTGCGCAGTATCAGCATCGCGGAGTGCAGAAAGTCGAACGCCTCACGCAGGTCAACGGTGGCAACGGGCTGACCGGCGCGCAACTCGTCAACCTGTTGCGGCGACCGTCCTGGGTGGCCGGGACCGTCATGCTGGGCCTCGCGATCGTGTGCCAGTTGGCCGCGCTGTCGTTCGCTCCGCTTATCCTCGTCCAGCCGCTCGGGGCGATCTCGCTCGTGATCACGACGTTGCTGAATGCACGCATCAGCGGTCATACGCCCACGAAGCGTTCGATCAGCGCGATTGCGCTGTGCGTGGGCGGCATTTTCCTGTTCGTGACGATCGCCGCGATCTATGCCACGGAGACGCCGGTCAGCGACGCGCAACTCGTGACGATTCTCGTGATCCTCGCCGTTGTCGTGGTCGCTTTGGGCTCGCTGTGGTTCTGGCTGCGTCGCCGCGCGAACGCCCTGTTCTACATCGTCGGCGCCGGCATCATCTACGGCTTCGTCGCGACGCTCGCGAAGGTCGTGATCAGCCGCATCCAATCGGGTGACTTCGAGTGGCTCACCGTGGTGTGTGTCGTCGCCCTCATCGCCGGCACTGCGGTCGGCGCGTACTTCGTTCAGACCGCCTATGCGTCCGGCCCGCCCGACCTCGTCATCGCGGGGCTCACCGTGATCGATCCGATCGTGGCGATCATCATCGGGCTCGCCGTTCTGCAGGAGGCCGCCACGGCTCCGTGGGGAGCTTTCGTCGGGTTCGGGTTCGCTGGGCTTCTCGCGATCGCGGGCGTCTTTCAGCTCGCGCGCTATCACCCGCAGATCGTCAGCGACAGCCAGGAGATCCCGATTCAGCGCGGTAGCGACGGGCAGCCCTCCACCGGATCGATCCGCATCACCGAAGCGGTATCGAGGGTCTGGCCCGATCCGCCGACGCGCGATCGTGACGGTCGTTCACCCCGGTAAAGTCGAAGGACAGGGGGCGGTGGCCAAGCTGGTCAAGGCAGCGGGCTCATAACCCGACGATCGTGGGTTCAAGTCCCACCCGCCCTACGAGGATCGCGCTGCTGGTCACTCCTGACCGCGTTGCGCGAGAAGTCGGCGCAAGCCATCGCCGATGTGTGCCGAATCCGCGGTGACAAGAGCGCCATCGCGCACCACGGCTGTGCCGGCCACGAACACGTCACGGGGGCGGCGCCCGGGCGAGGCCCACAGCAGGCCCGCAACCGGGTCGGCGACGCCCGCGTCGGCGACGCCCGAGACATCCCAGATGCACACGTCAGCGGCCGCACCGGGGCGCAGGTGTCCGAGTTCGCTCCGGCCGAGGCCTCGGGCAGATTCTTCCGTCGCCATCGCGAGTACCGAGCGCGCCGACAGAGCGGGGCCGATGAGGCCCGACACCTGCATCGCCAGGCGCGCGTCTGCCCACAGGTGTCCGGCATCGTTGGAGCCGCCTCCGCTCGTGCCGAGCCCGACAGCGACGCCCGCTGCCTGCAGATCGGCGACGGGCGCGACTCCCCAGCCCATCGGCACATCGCAGCCGGGCGCGTGCGTTGCCGAGGCGCCGCGAGCCGCAATCCGTGCGATCTCGTCTGCGGTGACCCCGCACAGATGGGCGAGTGTGACGTCGGGGGCAAGCCAACCCCATTCGTCGAGCAGGTCCAAGGGGCGGCGGCCGAAGCGCTCTTGGGCGACCGTGACATCCACCTGTTCGTTGGCTTGAGTGCGGCGCCGAAGGCCGTGCTGTGCGGCGACCTCGCCGAGCAGAGCAAACGTCTCGGCCGGATCGGAATGCACGCCAGCGGGGCCAACGGCCAGCTGCAGCATCCCGCCACGGGTCACGCCGCTGACATCCGAATCAGACAACCATGCGCTCGCGATCGCCTCGGCGCTGGCCGCCGCTTCCTGCGGATCGTCGCGCGCGGCGCCGCGCACGAACACCAGGCGCCCGCCGAGCTGTTCCGCGGCATCCGCGGTCGCGGTCGCGAGTGCGAGGCTGTCGGCTCCGGCCGGCCACGTGAGGTGATGATCGGCGACGGTCGTCACGCCCGCGAGCAGGCCCTCGGCTACGCCGACGGATGCCGCGGCCCGCGCGAGCTCTGCGTCGACTCCGATACGCGAATATGCCGCGGCCATTGTCGGCAGCCAGGTGGCCATGGGGACGCTCCGCGTGCCGGGGAGTGTCCGGAACGCGCTTTGCAGCAAGTGATGGTGCGCGTTGATCAGCCCCGGGGTGAGGACGCAGCCGGTGGCGTCGATCTCGATCTCGTCGCCGCGTGCGTGCTCGTGGACGACTCCGTCGCGAATAATCAGCTCGGCGCCGGCTGCGAGCTCAACACCCCCGCCGATCACGATGGCGACGGCACCCGTGAATCGATAGCCGGTCGAGCTCACAGTTCCTCCTTCAGACGGTGCGCGATCTCGGCGAGACTCTGCGCATGTTCGGTCTCACGCCCGGGGGCCGCGCCGCCGGACAGATCGACCCCGACGACCCCCTCGATCTGAAGCATGGCCAGGGAGAGTGAGACGGCGGCGGCGATACCTGCTTCGCGGGGATCCGCCGCGCTGAGAATGCTCTCGAGATAGCCGGGTGGCAACACGAGGGTCGTGAAAGTGCGGAGCAGGTGCGCAGACCCCTCGTCGAGCACGACCGGCACGCACGGGAGGAAGCCGGAGGTGCTCCCCAGCATCCGCGCCTGTGCAATGAAGCGCGCCACGGGTTCGGCGCCGCCGCAGTGATTGACAAAGCACAACTCTGCGCCCGCCTTCTCCTTTTCGCGGAGGCGAGCAGCCCGTCGATCGACCGGCGGAGTGGTGGGCGATTCCGCAACAGACACAAGATGCCCCGCGGCACGGGCCAGAGCGGTGAGCTCGGTCGCGTCGAGATCGAACACCGGCATGGCATCGGGACGTGAACCGGTATGGGTGTGGTCGCCCGTGATGCAATGAACGACACCGGCTCCGGCATGCGCGAGCCCGGCAAGCTCGCCTTCGAGCGCCACCCGGTTGCGGTCTCGACAGTTCAGCCCGATGAAGGGCAGCATGTCCGCGTCGGCGATCAAGCGGGCGCGATAGCTCGGTGCGAACTGCACGCGCGCGGGCCCCGCATCGCCGGAGAGGACGGCGTCGACTGGCCCAGCCATGGCCGCGACGCACTCCTCGAGCGAGCGCGCGTCGACCGCACGCGCCGGAAAGTCCGCGACGACGAGAGGCCGCTCACCGAGCAGTGCGCGGACGCGCTCGGACCCGGCTGACGGTGACTGAACGACCGTCGGGGCGGGTGGCCTGCGCCACCCCACCGTGTCGATATCGACGAAGGCGCAGCGCGTCGCAGCGTCGATCTCACACGATCCGTCGAACCCGACGCCGCCGCATGGCCCATAGGTCATGTGCTTCGGGCACGACGAGCTGCTGTCAACCGGCAAGGAAGCGCCTCTCCCAACCATCGGCGCGACGGGTGTATTCGACGCGCCTGCTCGCGGTGTCGTCACTGCCGAACCAGAAGGTCAGCCGGTCGGGGCGCACGAGGTAGCCGACCCACGAGGGTGGGGGAACGAAGCTTGCCTCCTGGGCGCTTGCAAAGTCGGCCCACGCGGCGACCCGCTCCGGCTGGGGAAGGGCCGCGAACTCGGGTGTGTTCTGCCACGCAAGCTGTTGCAGATAGGGCGGGCGTGCCGCGTAGGCCCGCCGCTGTTCGTCTGCGGATGCCGGTTCAGCGCGCCCTTGCACGACGAGCTGGTGGCGCGAGTCGGGGGTCGGCGTACCGAGAAGCGGAATGCACAGCGCGACGAGAGCAGACCGCGTGACCTGGGCGACCTTGCGCGATCGTGCGTCGGTGTGCCAGTAGAAGCCCTCGGCATCCCACTCCGACAGCAGCAGCGACCGGGCATCGGGCGCCCCGTTCTCATCGAGCGTCGCGAGCGTCATGAGTGGGCGCGCGGGGTCGTCGTTCGCGGGTAGCCAGACGGACAGGAGCCGCGACGGGTCGTCCGGGAGGTCGGCCCATTCGTCGGCAGAGAGTTCACCGTGCATGGTCATACCGCCCTGGGGCCGATCGGCCATCTCGAGATCTCGTCGATTGTGGCGACGCCGTCCTCGACCAGCCGCGCCGCCAACGCGGCACCTTCCGCTGCGGTCGCCGTCGTCGGGTCGCCGATCACTCCACCCGACGCGAAGTCGTCCGAGCACCAGCCGAACTGCACGGGGCTCGCGGCGAAGCCGATGCGCTCGAAGCCCGCGAGTGCGTCGGGGACGGCACGAGTCGCAGCGGTCGTATCGACCAGGTCGGGCCGCAGGTGCATGAGCAGCGACGTCTCACCGTGCCCGCCGTGAATCCCGAAGCCGCGCTCATCGGGGCCAGCCGGGACTCGCACGCCGTCGAGGAAGGTGTTCAAGCCGAACTGGCGCCGCAACTCACGCAGCGCCACGTTGAGCGGGGCGATATTGCCCCCGTGCCCGTTGTAGAAGAGCACGGTGCGTGCCGGAGTCGCAGCGATCGAGCGGCCGAGGTCGACGAGGACTCGTGCGAACGTCTCTCCGGAGAGCCACAGGGTCCCGGGCGCCCACGCGTGTTCGTCCGACTTCGTCACGCCGAGCGCTGGCAGAAGCCACGCGTCGTGACCGGCCTGGGTCGCGGCATCCACGATGCGCGCGGCGATCTCTTCCGCCATCACGAGATCCGTCGAGAGCGGGAGATGCCCGCCGTGGTGTTCGATTGCGCCGACCGGCAACACCAGGATCGACGAGGACGTCAGCGCCTCCGTGAGGGCGGGACCCGAGAGGTCACCCCAACGTCGCGAGCGCAGGACGCTCACAGCTGGCTCCCCGTGTGGAAGGTGCCCGGCGGCACAAGCTTGCCCGGGTTCAAGAGCCCGTGCGGATCGGTTTCGCTGGCGAGGGTGATCGTCTCGGCCGGCTCGTAGTCGACGTACCACTGGTGCGGATTGTGCCAGCCGACCCCGAGCTGCTCGATCTTGGGGAGCCCCGCATACACCGCCTCGGCACCGCGATACACGCCCGCGAGCATGCCGATCGGTCGTCCCTGCTGCGCCTCGATGTGCAGCATCCCGCCTTCATACACATCGTGCAAGTCGTCGATGCGGTCGACGATTGCGTCGCCCCAGACCTCGACGTGGAAGTACGTGTCGGGGTAGGCCTTCTGCAGCCATTCGATCGGGTGGTTGTAGCTGGTCATCGAGAGCTTGATGCACGCCTGGGCGCCCTCGCGCACATCTTCCACGCGTCCGCCTGCCTCTTCGACGAGTGCCCTGGCGGCGTCGATCGTCGCGGCGTCGAGGATCGCCCGCAGGCTCGCGCGCCCGGCCGGGATGGCGGCATCGCGGGGGAGCGCTTCGGCGAGGGTCGGCAGATCGCCCGAGACCAGACGCGGAGTCGGAGAGAGCTCGGGGAAGCTGCGGATGACGGCCAGCAGGTCGTGGAAGTCATCGAAGCTGGCGAAGAACGCCCGCCACTCCTGCAGCGGCTCGAGCCGAACGGTCACCGTCGCGATGACGCCCACCGTGCCGTATTTGTGCAGATAAGGCTCGGTTGCCGCGTCCTCCAGATGCACGAGCTGCGCGTCGGGGACGGCGTGGACGACGTCGAGCGCCGTCACGAAGCCGGTGTGGATCATGCCGTGCGCGATCGATCCGGTGCCGCCGGAACCGCCCGAGACGAAGCCGCCGACGGTCGATTGCGCCGTCGACGGATACTGCAGCACTTGCTGGCCCGCACGGTTCGCCGCTTGCTCGATCGCGATCATCGTGGCGCCGGCTTCGGCACGCAGCCAGCCATCACCCACGTCCAGAATGCGTCGCGCCTTCGTCGTGTCGAGCACGAGTCCACCGGCCATCGGCAGGGTCTGGCCATAGTTGGCAGTCCCTTTGCCTCGAGGGGTGATCGGCACACCGTGGCGCACGGCCGCCGCGACCGCCGTCGCGATGTCTTCGGCGTTCCTGGGCATCACCACGAGCTGCGCGCGGCCCAAGGGAAGCTGCTCGGCGATGACGGGGGACAAGTGCGATCCATCGATCGATGCGCGATCCAGCGCCTCTGGCTCATCACTGACGGCGTCGGGGCCGAGCAGGTCGCGCAGTTCGGCCGCCAGAGCGCCGATCGCCTGGGGGTCGATGACCTCGTTGGGCATGGGGGTGTTCCTCTCGTGAGTGGTGACTGCGGCCTGCGGTGCTAGTGCATGACCATTCCGCCGGTCACGTTCAGCGCTTGTCCGGTGATGTAGCCGCCATCGGTGGCGAGGTAGGCCACGAGGCCCGCGACATCGTCCGGTTCGCCGAGCCGACCGAGCGGGGAGCGCTGCGTCCACTGCGCGATCTGCTCCTCGGTGCGCGTTCCCGCGCCCATCTCGGTGAGCACATATCCGGGGCAGATCGCGTTGACCGTCACGCCCCGGGGGCCCCATTCGATCGCGGCCGCCCGTGTGAGCGCGACGACGGCCGACTTGGATGCCGCATAGTGGGCTTCCATCGCCCCACCGGACTTGGCGGCCATGCTGGCGAGGTTGACGATGCGGCCGTGGTCCTGCGCCATCATGCTGGGGGCGACGGCTTGCATTGTGGTCAGTGTCGCTCGCGCGTTGATGTTCAGGACGCGATCCCACTCCGCGTCATTGATGTCGAGCAGCGCAAGAGCGCGGAAGACACCCGCGGCGTTGACGAGCAGATCGACGCCGCCGAGTGCCTCGATCGCCGCCTGGACGACACTCCGTGTCTGCGCGGGGTCGGCGAGGTCGACCGGGAGATAGGCCGCCCCGATGCTCGCCGCCCGGGTGGCGGCGGCATCCGTGTGGAGGTCGAGAACGATCACGTCCGCGCCCTCCTCGAGCAAGCGGCGCACGATCGCGGCGCCGATCCCGCCGACCCCTCCGGTGACGATGGCCTTGGCGCCGTGAAGGCGGGTGCGGGGAGTCGTCATCGGAGGGGCCTGTCTAGAGTGCGGGTGGTGGCGTGCGGATCAGAAGCTGATCGACGAGTCGAGGAACTGGTCGGTCCAGATGTCGTCGACGGTCACGCCTTCCTTCACCGGCAGGCTCTGCTCGGTGTAGATCGGAGTGACGAGGTCGAACAGCTCGGTCATGCGCTCGGGGTCAACCGTGCCCATCTCACCGTTCGCGTCGTTGCCGGCGATGCCGTCGTTCAGCATCGTCTCCACCGAGAATTCGGCCACGCCCTGGCTGTACACCCAGCCGGTGTCGTACGCCTCGACGAGCTCAAGGACCAGATCGATCGTCGACTGCGGGTCGGCGAAGAAGTCGACCGTTGCCTGCTGGAGGACCGGCACGAGGGCCGTGAGGCACTCGCTGTACGTGTCGATGTTCTCGGGGATCACGCTGAGGACGGCGGCGTACTTCGGGTAGCCCGCGTCGTTGATCAGCTGGTAGGCGACCGGCTTGCCCCACTGCTCGACCTCGTTCTCGTAGATGTACGGCTCAGCGGAGGCGAAGCCCTGCTGCGCGATCGCGCCACCCTCGGAGACGAACACGGCGGGAGCGCCGTCGTACGTCGAGTCGATCTGGTCGGCGGACAGGATGCCCTGGCCGACGAACGCGTCGATGTAGGTGCCGCCCGGGAAGACGCGAATCGTGACGCCCTCGGCGCCGAGATCGGCGATGCCCTCAACATCGGGGTAGGTCTCGGGGTCCCACATGAGCATCTGCGGGTCCTTCTGGAGCGGGGCGAAGACGCCGACGGTCGGCAGGTCGCCCGAGTGCGCGATCGCCTCGTCCGTGCCGACGTACGCCAGGAAGATCGACGGGTCGTTGTACATCTGGGCGTTGGGCTGCGTGAAGCCGGTGGCCGGACCGCCGGAGAGGATCGTCACATCGACCCCGGTGTATTCGCCGGAAGTCACGAGAGGGCCGGTCACCGACTTCTCGTCGCTGTCGACCGTGTAGTCGTCGCCGACGAGCTCGTAGAGGTGTCCGTGCTCGGACTCGGGGTTCCAGTCGGTCTGGATGCGGATGTCGGCGGGACATCCGGCGGCGGCCAGGTCCACGGCGCCGATCTCGAGGTCGCCGGACGGGGACGACACGGCGGGCTCGGGCGACGAGGACGAGCAGCCGGCGAGCGTCAGCGCGCTCACGACGACCAGGCCTGCCGCGGCGTAGCCGCTCTTGCGTGCAATTCGCATGATTCTCCTAGTGATGTGGATGGTGCCCTGTGGTGCGTTGACGGACGAGCTCAGCGGGTCAGCCGAAGTCGTACCACTTGCCGACGGCGCGACGAGCGAGCCAGCCGAAGAACAGGAAGATGACCACGCCGAACAGCGAAGCCACCAGGATCGAGGCGAACAGTTCCGGGCTCTGCAGGCGCGACTGGTACTTCGCGATCAGTGCGCCGATGCCGGGTGTGCCGCGCTGGAAGAAGAAGTCGCCGACGATGGCACCGACGATCGACAGGCCCGCCGAGATCCGCATTCCCGCGAACATCGCCGGCAGTGCCGTCGGAAGCTCGAGCTTCTTCAGGACAATCCATCGGCTGGCCTTCTGCAGCTGGAAGAGCTCCCGCGCGGCGCGATCGACCGATTGGAGGCCGAACAGCGTGTTCGACACGATCGGGAACAGCGCGATCAGGACGCACACGATCGTTCTGGCGATGAAGTCGTAGCCGAACCAGAACCCGATCAGCGGGACGACAGCGAGGATCGGAATCGACTGGAGGATGACCGCGTAGGGGAAAGTCGTTCGCTCGACCCACTTCGCGAGGTTCATCGCGATCGCCCAGACAACGCCGATCACGATCGCGATGATGAGGCCCACGAGCGCGACCTGCGCCGTGTTCCACAATGCCTCGAAGATCTCCGGTCCGCTGTTCGGATCCGTGTAGACGGCGAAGATCACGTGTGGCTGCGGCATGAGGTACCCGCGCGTGCCGAGTAGGACATTGACGAGGTAGACAACCCCGATGATCAGCGCGAGCAGGACGATCGGCGGCACCCAGCGGCTGGGAGCGGCGCGGCGCGGCGTGCGGCGGCGCGGCGTGGAACGGTCGACGTCAGACATCAGTGGTGCCCCTCTCGGAGTGCGTGCGAGACCTTGCCGACCAGCTCGGCGAACGCGCCGGTGTAGCGGATCTCGGGATCGCGCGGCATGTCGAAGGGCACGTCGAATGTGTCGACGATGCGCCCGGGGCGCCCGGACATGACGACGACCTTCGTGGACAGGTAGACGGCTTCCGACACGGAGTGCGTGATGAACAGCGCGGCGAACTGCGTCTTCACGAACAGGCGCAGCAGCTCGTCGTTCAAGTGCTCCCGGGTGATCTCATCGAGCGCACCGAACGGTTCATCGAAGAGGAACAGCTCGGGATCGAGCGTCAGCGACCTCGCGAGCGACGTGCGCATGCGCATGCCACCGGAGAGCTGTCGCGGCAAGTGCTTCTCGAATCCCTTCAGCCCGACGAGATCGATCGTCTCGGCGGCCTTCTTCGACCGCACGGCCTTGGTCTGCCAGTTCAGTTCGGCGAGCAGTTCGACGTTGGCCTGAACGTCCCGCCAGGGCAGGAGCGTCGCGTCTTGGAAGACGTAGCCGATGCGGCTCGTGTCGACCGTCGCGGTGCCGTCGCTGGCGTGTTCGAGGCCCGAAGCGATGCGCAGCAGCGTCGACTTTCCGCAGCCCGAGGGTCCGACGACGGTGACGAACTCGCCCCGGTTGACGGTGAGGTCGACCCCGCGAAGTGCGACGGTGCCGTTGGGGAAGGTCATCTCGACGTTCGCGAAGTCGAGGAGTGTGTCGGTCACGCGGACACCTGCCTTTCGGTTGCGCGGGACCAGGCCGCGGTGGTCACGGTCGCAACGGTGGACGACACGAGCCGCCCACGGTGCAACACGTGTCGATTGGGGTCGGCGGACGCGGCGACTTCCGCGAGGCTCCCGCCCTTGACCGCGACGAAGTCGGCCTGTGCGCCGGGCACGGCACCCGCCGCGGGGAGACGCATGACCGAGCGTGAACCGTCGGAGACGACCGAGACGGCTTCGTCGATCGTCAGGTGCGCCGCGGTGACGAGAAGCGCGACCGTCTCCAGCGGGTCGCACCGCCCGAGCGGATTGAACGGATCGCGCACGTTGTCTGCGCCGGCACCGAGTCGCACGCCCGCGTCGAGCAGCGCCCGCACGGCCGTGATCCCGCGCGGTGTCGAGACCGGCGTGTCCCAGCCCTGCAAGTAGAGGTTCGTGATCGGGAGGGCGATGACACCGAGGTCGGCCGCGCGGATGGCCTCGACGATGGGGGCGAGCTCGTTGGGGGGCAGCGTGCCGAGTCGTGAGCAATGACCCGCGGATGCCGAAGCGTGCGTCCAGGCCCCCGTGCGCCGGGCGAGTGCCACGATCGTCAGGGGGCCGTCGAGCGACTCGTCGGTGTGCATGTCGACTCCGCACCCGAGCCGCTCGGCCAGGCTCAGCAGCCGGTCGAGCTCGGCATCCGGGTCGGCCGCCAGATGCGGCGCCCCGCCGATGAGGTCGACGCCTCGAGCGATGGCTTCTTCATGCTGGGCTTCGCTGACTCGATCGTCGCCGAGCGTGCACAGTTCGATGTCCATGAGTCCGCGCAGGTCCTCGCGCACGTCGAGGAGGGCGTCCACGCCGCGCAGGGGCTCGTCGCCGGAGAGGATGTTGACGTGCGACCGCACAGCGGTGACCCCGTGAGCCAGCATGTCGAGGGCCGTCGCTCGAGCACGCTCGCGGATCGATTCGCGCGTGACGGCGTGTGCATAGGCGTCGTACTGGGCGACGGCCGTCGGCAGATCGCCGAACGGCGGTGAGATCTGCTCCCAGGTCCGCGACTTGTCCAAGTGGGCATGCGGATCGGCGGCGGCCGTGAGGAGGACGAAGCCCTCGAGGTCCAGTTCCTGCGCATCGTCTGCCGCAGGCGCCGTCCCGGCGGCCCACACGCGTTCCACGATCCCGCCGTCGAGCACGACGTCCGCACGCGTACCGTCCGGCAGCGTGGCGTGCCGAAGGGTGCGCAGAGGACGGGGAAGGTGCACGATGCTCCTGAGTTGTGTCGCGGTCAGTCGGGTGTGCTGACTCGGGATGATTGTTGATACCCTCAACATCGGCGAAGCTACGGGTCGCGTGTTTCGAGCGGATGACATGATCGTGTCGGTCTGTTTCTCACGGCCTCGCGCGAGTGCACAGCGGTGACGAAAGACGTAATCGAACGAGGAGAGGCGGCGATCATGCCCACGGCATCCCCCCTGCCCGATGCGGGTCCCCTTGGCCCGCGCGTGCGCTCGCTGCGGACGCAACGCGGACTCACGCTGGTCCAGTTGGCCGCGCTCTCAGGGCTCTCGCACCCGTTCCTCAGCCAGCTGGAGCGGGGACTCGCTCGTCCGTCGATGGCCTCGCTCGACAAGATCGCCATCGCGTTGGCCACGAGTGTCGTTGAGTTGTTGGCCGACGAGCGCGCCACCGATGAGGCGGCCGCGGTCAGCATCGTCCGGGCCGAGGACGGCGTGGTCGGCGGGTTCGGCAGCGGCACGGGTCGCGTGCTCGTCGGCGGCGGGCGGCGGCCGTTCCGTCCGATCGAGTACACCGGCGCGAACGCCGA
Organism: Microbacterium memoriense; assembly: GCF_025398275.1. GTDB lineage: Bacteria > Actinomycetota > Actinomycetes > Actinomycetales > Microbacteriaceae > Microbacterium > Microbacterium memoriense. The sequence continues at coordinate 194,877 of NZ_JAODOR010000003.1, forward strand.
ATGGGGCGAGATCGTCGTGCACGCGGAGGACGAGTTTCTGCACGTGATCGAGGGGCGCATCGAGCTCGAACTAGGCGGAGTCGTTCATCGCCTCGGCCCGCGGGATTCGGCCTATACGCCCGGCGGAACGAGTCATCGCTGGCGCTCCGGCGACGCCCACCCCTACCGTCTGATCGTTGTGAAGGAGGCGGGTGCATGAGTGTGCCCCGTGGAGACCGGGAGGTCGAGGTCATCGCGCTGCGCACGGCCGCCGCCGATATCGTCGAGATCGAACTTGCCGCGCGCGGTGATGCCGCGCTTCCGGCGTGGGAGCCCGGTGCGCACATCGACCTGATCCTGCCGACCGGTCTGGTTCGGCAATACTCACTCGCGGGCGATCCGGCCAGCCCGACGTGGCGGATCGGAGTTCTCCGCGAAGAATCCGGACGTGGCGGCTCACGCTGGATCGCCGATCGCCTGAAACCGGGTGCGCTCTTGCGTATCGCGGGTCCCCGCAACCACTTCACGCTGCCGGGCCACGCTGTCGGCGATGCGGCCCCGCTCGTGTTCATCGCGGGCGGCATCGGCATCACACCGATCCTGCCGTTGGCCGCTCAAGCGCGCGCCGCTGGCCGTGACGTCACGGTGCACTACTGTGGCCATGCGGGTCGGATGCCGTTCGTCGAGGAGCTGCGGGGCCTGCACGGGAGCAGCCTCGTGCTGCACATCAGCGAAGAACGCGCGCGGCTCGACGTCGACGCGGTCACGGCAGAGGCGGCATCCCGCGGCGCGGAAATCATCGTCTGCGGCCCAGCGCGCCTGCACGACGCCGTCGCGCAGGCGGCCGAGGAGCGGGGCGTGGTCGTGCACGGCGAGCGGTTCGAGGCCGAGCCGCTGTCGGCGCCGATGTGGTCGGGGCCTTTCGAGGTCGAGCTCGCGCTGACCGGGGTGACGGTCACCGTGCCCACCGACCGCTCAATCCTCGAGGTCGCGGAGGAAGCCGGGGCGCTCGTGCTCTCCAGCTGCACGGAAGGCACGTGCGGCACGTGCGAGACGCCTGTCATGGACGGAGTCGTCGATCACCGAGACTCGATCCTCACGCCCGCACAACGACAGCGCAACGACACGATGTACGTGTGCGTGTCGCGGGCGGCGTGCCCGCGGCTCATCCTGGAGTTGTAGTCGGCCCAGCGGGGCCCGCGGAATCACACGGTTGTCATTCCGTGGCCGGATCGGTCATAATGGGCGCACAACCGCATAACATCGCCGCACATCGGCATTCGCACCGTTCAGGTCGTAGGGGAAGACGTACCTGAAGAAACGGAGAAGCAGATGGCGACAGCAGCCGCGCGTGGAGTGATCTACATTCACTCTGCGCCACGAGCGTTGTGCCCCCACCTCGAGTGGGCGGTGGGGCGTGCCCTCGGGCGTGCCGTGAATTTCGATTGGGCTGACCAGCCGGTCCTCGCCGGCAGTCGCCGGGCCGAGTTCTACTGGGAGGGACCCGCCGGCACGGGGGCGGCTCTGACGACCGCGATCCGCGGGTGGGAGCACTTGCGGTTCGAGGTCAGCGAGGACCCCACCCCGCGGAGCGACGGCGGTCGTTGGCTGCATACGCCCGGCCTCGGCATCCACTTCGCCCAGACCGACACCGCCGGCAACATCGTCATCGGTGAAGACCGCATCCGCTACGCGATGGAGATCGCGGCGGGCGACGCGTTCGAGTTGCAGCGCGAACTCGGTGTCGCGCTGGGGTCGGCGTGGGATGAAGAACTCGAGAGCTTCCGTCACGCGAGCGATGACGCAGCGGTCGTCTGGCTGCACAAGGTCGGCTGAGACCGGCACCCCTCCACAGACCAGGCGGCGCAGGAGCGCCCGTACCGAGCCTCGGATGGCTTCCCGGGGATCGGGAGCACGTACCGGCCGCCTGACCCGAGAAAGAACCCCCTCCGCATGGCTTCGCGGAGGGGGTTCTTCCTGTGCGGATCGTGGTCGGTTCAGACCGACGCGAAGGCCGCGACGGCGTTGTGGCCGCCGAAGCCGAAGGAGTTGCTGATCGCGAGCTGATCGCCCCCGCCGAGCGGCGTCGGTTCGCCCGAGAGCCGGAACGGCACGGCCGGGTCCTGCTCGGTGATGTTGATCGTGGGCGGCGCCACCCGGTTCTGGATCGCCAGGATCGTGAAGATCGCCTCCAGAGCGCCGGTGCCGCCGAGCAGGTGACCGGTCGAGGCCTTCGTGGCGGAGACGGGGATCTCGTCGATCCGGTCGCCGAACACGCTCTTCAAAGCGACATACTCGTTCGGGTCGCCGACGGGAGTGGAGGTCGCGTGCGCGTTGATGTGCGTGACCTCATCGACAGATCGGCCCGCGGCCTCGAGGGCCATCCGCACGGCACGAGCGGCGCCGGTGCCCTCCGGGTCGTTCGCGGTGATGTGGTACGAATCGGCTGTCACGCCGCCGCCGACGACCTCGGCATAGATCTTGGCCCCGCGTGCCTTGGCGTGCTCTTCGGTCTCGAGGATCAGGACAGCTGCGCCTTCGCCCATGACGAAGCCGTCACGGTCGATGCTGCCCGGTCGTGAGGCCGTTTCGGGGGAATCGTTGCGCTTGGAGAGGGCCTGCATCGACGCGAAGGAGGCGATCGTCACCGGGTGGATGACCGACTCGGTTCCGCCGGCGATCACGACGTCGGCGAGCCCGTCGCGCAGGTGCTCGACCGCGTTGACGATCGACTCGGTGCTCGAAGCGCACGCGCTCGCGACCGTCCGCGCGTAGGCGCGGGCGCCGAAGTGCAGCGAGAGATTGCCCGCGGCCGAGTTCGGCATGAGCATCGGGACGGTCATCGGAAGAACCCGCCGGGGGCCCTTCTCGCGGAGGGTGTCCCACGCATCCAACAGCGTCCACAGGCCGCCGATGCCGGTGGCGAAATCCACGCCGAGACGCTCGGGATCGACTTCGGGCTCGCCCGCATCCTTCCAGGCCTCGAGAGCGGCCACGAGAGCGAACTGCGAAGACGGGTCGAGGCGCTTGGCGATCGGCCGTTCGAGCACGGTGTCGGGACGCACTGCGGCCTGGGCCGCGAAGGTCACCGGCAGCTGGTACTGCTCGACCCAGTCGTACTCGAGGGTGCGGGTGCCGGATGCGCCGGACAGCAGTGCCTGCCAGCTCTCCGGTGCCGTGCCGCCGATCGGGGACGACGCGCCGATGCCGGTCACGACGATGCGCGGTGTGCTCATGGGTGTTCCTCTGGGGTCCTCAGCGTGCGAACGGCGCGCCGGTGGGGGAGCGAGCCCCCCACCGGATCGCTGATCACGCCTGGTGGGAGGTGATGAAGGTGACGGCGTCGCCGACGGTCTTGAGGTTCTTGACCTCTTCGTCGGGGATGGTGACGCCGAACTTCTCCTCGGCGTTGACGACGATCGTCATCATCGAGATCGAGTCGATGTCGAGGTCATCCGTGAAGGACTTCTCGAGGGCGACCTCGTCGGCCGAGATACCGGTCTCGTCGGTGACCAGTTCGGCGAGTCCTGCGAGGACCTCGTCGTTGCTGAATGCCATGGGATTCTCCTTGTTTCTTCTTCGGTTCGCCGGCCCGTGCGGGCCGAAATCAGTTTAGGTGTGGGGGTCGCTCGGTCAGGGGAGGACGACGACCTGCGCGCCGAACACGAGACCCGCGCCGAATCCGATCTGCAGGGCGAGACCGCCGCTGAGTTCGGGGTGTTCCTTGAGCAGGCGGTGCGTCGCGAGCGGGATGGATGCCGCAGACGTGTTGCCGGTCGTCTCGATGTCGCGCCCGATCACGACGCTCTCCGGCAGCTTCAGCTGCTTCGCGAACTCGTCGATGATGCGCATGTTCGCCTGGTGGGGAACGAATGCGGCGAGGTCCGATGCCTCGATCCCGGCGGCGTCGAGAGCCTGGCGGGCGACCTTGACCATTTCCCAGACCGCCCAGCGGAAGACGGTCGGGCCTTCCTGGCGGAGGGTGGGCCAGGGCGCTACGCCGTCACGGAACTCCACGAGAGTGTGGTTCATGCCGACGGCGTCGGCCTTGGAGCCGTCCGAGCCCCAGACCGTCGGGCCGATGCCGGGGAAGTCGCTCGGGCCGATGACGACGGCGCCGGCGCCATCGCCGAGGAGGAAGGAGATCGAGCGGTCCGTCGGATCGACGACATCGCTGAGCTTTTCGGTGCCGATGACGACGGCGTACGTTGCCGCACCCGCGCGGATCAGGGCGTCGGCCTGTGCGACACCGTAGGCGAATCCTGCGCAAGCGGCGTTGAGATCGTAGGCCGCGGCCGGGTTTGCCCCGACCCGGTCGGCGACGATCGCCGAGACCGACGGCGTCTGCTTGGGGTTCGAGATCGTCGCGACGATGACCGCATCGACGGCCGACGGGTCGATGCCCGCGGCGGCGATCGCTTCGGCGGCGGCGTCTGCGGCCAAATCGATCGCGGTCGTCTCGGCGTTCGCGCGAGCGCGGGTGATGATGCCCGTGCGCTGGCGGATCCACTCGTCGCTCGAGTCGATCGGCCCGACCAGGTCGTCGTTGGGCACCGCGTTCTCGCCGCGTGCCGCACCGTAGGCAAGGATGCGGGTATGTGCGGGTCCCGTGGGCTGGATGAGGGTGCGGGTCATGCGTCGGCTCCTGTCAGCAGGGCGGTGGCGGCCGCCAGATCATCCGGCGTCTTGACGGCGACGCCGGGGACGCCACGCAGCGCGCGCTTGGCGAGACCCACGAGCGTTCCCGCCGGGGCCAGTTCGATGATGCCCGCGACGCCGTTGTCGGCGAACGAGGTCATGCACAGGTCCCAGCGCACGGGCGAGGCGACCTGGTCGACGACGAGGTTCAGGGCGGTCCGGCCGTCCGAGACGGGAGTGCCGTCGTGGTTGGTCCAGAGCGTCGAGTGAGGATCAGTGACCGCAACATCCGCCGCGGCGGCGCGGAGCGTGTCGACGGCGGGTGCCATGAAGCGGGTGTGGAACGCGCCGGCGACCTGCAGCGGGATGACCCGTGTGGCCTTCGGAGCCTCGGCGCCCAGCTCTGCGAGAGCCGATAGTGAGCCGGCCGCGACGATCTGGCCGCCACCGTTGTAGTTGGCCGGTGTCAGGTCGAGTTCGGCGAGGCGGGCGAGGACCGCATCCTGATCGCCGCCGAGGACGGCGCTCATTCCGGTCGGTTCGATCGCCGCGGCCTCGGCCATGGCACGGCCGCGCAGCCCCACGAGGAACATGCCGTCGGTGTCGGACAGCACGCCCGCCGCGACGAGCGCGGCGATCTCGCCGACGGAGTGGCCGGCGACACCGCTCGGCCGCGCTCCGGCGGCGGTGAGCGCCGTGAAAGAGACGAGCGACGCCGCGACGATGAGCGGCTGCGCGACGCGTGTGTCGCGGATGCGATCGGCATCCCACTCGGTGCCGGCGGCGATGAGGTCGACGTGCGCATCGTCGGAGTATCGCTCCAGCGCCGCACGTACACCGGGGACATCGAGCCACGGCGACAGGAACCCGGGGGTCTGGGAGCCCTGTCCGGGGAAGACAGTGATGATCACGTCCCTATCCTCCCAACATCGCCGCGCCGCCCGCTGGCGATAGCCACACAAGAAAGTGCGGATGCCTTGTGTGTGTCATACAGGACGGGTGATCCGTCACGCGCGGCGCGCGACGGGGGAGCGACGCCGCGTGACGTCGGTTCCGATCGAGCCGATGATGAGCGCGGTCTGGAGGATCAGGGCTTCGCGGGGGCCGGTGGCATCCCACCCGATGACGTCCGACACGCGTTTCAATCGATAGCGGACGGTGTTCGGATGCACGAACAACTCCCGTGCCGTCGCCTCGAGCGACCGACCGTTGTCGAGGTAACTCCACAACGTTGTCACGAGATCCGACGAATGAGCCTGCAGGGGCCGGCAGATCCGTTCGACCAACGTCGCCTTCGCCATCGCGTCGCCGGCGAGCGCGCGCTCGGGGAGCAACTCGTCCGCTTCGACGGGACGGGGCGCATTGCGCCACGCCTTGGCCACCGCGAAACCCGCCAACGCGGCACGGGCGCTCTGGCCGGCGTCGACGAGAGCCGGCACAGTCGGACCGAGCACCAGGTGTCCCACACCGAACCCGGGCTCGAGTCGCCGGGCGATCTCGGGGAACGGGAGTTCGACGTCGGAATCTTCGCGTGCCGGCAGTTCCGCGCGGCCGATCACGAGGACCAGACGCGAGCCCTGGACGCCGATGAGGACGTCCACTCCGAGCTTGCGCGCCATCCGCCGGAGCTGATCCACGTCCAATTGCGGCGGAGTCGTCCCGACGAGGACCGCGACTTCGCCGTGCCCGTGCCAGCCGAGCGCTGCAATGCGACTCGGCAGCTCCTCATCGGCTTCGCCGGTGAGGATCGAGTCGACGACGAGCGCTTCCAACCGCGCGTCCCAGAGGCCACGCGCTTCGGCGGCGCGAGCGTAGACGTCGGCAGACGCGAAGGCGACTTCGCGGGAGAACAGGAGGATGCTTTCACGCAGGTCTTCCGCACGCCCCGCAACCCGCTCCTCTGTGACAGCCACTGTCACGCGGATGAGTTGCAACGTCTGGGTCAGGCTGACGCTGCGCAACAGCTCCCGGGGAGCCGCCGCGAAAATGTCAGCCGCGATCCACGGTGTGGAGCCGGGATCGTCGTACCACTGGATGAACGACGCAATGCCCGCCTGCGCCACCAGCCCCACCGCCGATCGTCGCGCCGGAGGCATCTCTGCATACCAGGGCAGCGAGTCGTCGAGACGTTGGATCGTCGCGGTGGCCAGATCGCCGGAGATCCGGCGGAGCCACGCGAGTGTCTCCGCCTTCTCCTGGGCGGTGGGGCGGGCGGGCATGGACAGGCGTCAGCTCTCTCCGCCGGCGTTTCCGGTCGTTCCGGCCGTCACGTCGTGCAGGCGGTACTTCTCGATCGCCTGCGCCGAGAGTGCCCGGTCCACGAGGCCGTCATCCGCGAGCGCCTGGAGCGTGCGGACGACGATCGAGGGCCCGTCGATCTTGAAGAACCGGCGAGCCGCCGCACGCGTGTCGGAGAAGCCGAATCCGTCCGCGCCGAGCGTCGAGAAGCGGCGCGGCATCCAGGGGCGGATCTGATCCTGGACAGCGTGCATCGAGTCGCTGACCGCGATGATCGGGCCGTCCGTTCCCTGCAGCTTCTCGGTGACATACGCGGTCTGCGGGTCCTCGAGCGGGTGGAGGAAGTTGTGCTCGTCGGCGCGGAGCCCGTCGCGGCGCAGCTCGGTCCAGCTCGTGACCGACCAGACGTCGGACACGATGCCCCAGTCGTCCTTCAGCAGCTGCTGTGCCTCGAGCGCCCACGGCACCCCGACACCAGATGCGAGCAGCTGAGCACGGTGGCCCTCGCCCTCGCCCGCGGCGACACGGTGCAGACCCCGCACGATGCCTTCGGCATCCACATTCTCCGGCTCGGCCGGCTGCACGATCGGCTCGTTGTAGAGCGTGATGTAGTACATGACGTTCGGGTCGGGGTGATTGCCGCCGTACATCCGCTCGATACCCGCGCGGACGATGTGGGCGATCTCGTAGCCGTAGGCCGGGTCATACGACACCGTGGCGGGGTTGGTCGAGGCCAGCAGGTGCGAGTGACCATCGGCGTGCTGCAGGCCTTCGCCGGTCAGCGTCGTGCGACCCGCCGTGGCGCCCATGATGAACCCACGGGCCATTTGGTCACCGGCAGCCCACTGGGCGTCGCCGGTGCGCTGGAAGCCGAACATCGAATAGAAGATGTAGACCGGGATCAGCGGCTCGCCGTGCGTCGAGTACGACGTGCCGATGTTGGTGAACGCCGCGACGGCGCCCGCCTCGTTGATGCCGACGTGGATGATCTGGCCCTGCGGGCTCTCCTTGTAGGCCAGGAGCAGTTCGCGGTCGACGGACGTGTAGTTCTGTCCGTTCGGGTTGTAGATCTTGGCGGTGGGGAAGAACGCATCCAGGCCGAACGTCCGCGCCTCGTCCGGAATGATCGGAACGATCCGGTGACCGAAGTCCTTCGCGCGCAGCAGGTCCTTCAGGAGGCGGACGAACGCCATCGTCGTGGCGATCTCCTGCGTGCCCGAGCCCTTCTTCGGCATCGCGTAGGCGCTGTCATCGGGCAGGGTGATCGGCACGTGGTGCGTACGACGCTCGGGCAGGAAACCGCCGAGCGCACGCCGCTTCTCGAGCATGTACTGGATCGTCTCGTCCTCCATGCCCGGGTGGTAATACGGCGGGGCGTAGGGGTTCTCTTCGAGCTGCGCATCGGTGATCGGGATGCGCATCGAGTCGCGGAAGTGCTTGAGGTCCTCGAGGGTCATCTTCTTCATCTGGTGAGTCGCGTTGCGACCCTCGAAGTGGTGACCGAGGCCGTAGCCCTTGATCGTCTTGGCGAGGATGACCGTGGGCTGACCCTTGTGCTCCGACGCTGCCTTGTAGGCGGCGTAGAGCTTCTGGTAGTCCAGTCCGCCGCGGCGGAGCTTGCCCCAGATGTCCTCGTCCGACCAGTCGGAGACCATCGCCGCGGTCCGCTCGTCCCGCGCGAAGAAGTGATCGCGGATGAACTTGCCGTCCTCGGCGCGATACGTCTGGAAATCGCCGTCCGGCGTCGTGTTCATGAGGTGCACGAGCGCGCCGGAGGGGTCCGCCTGGAGCAGCTCGTCCCAGCCACGTCCCCAGACGACCTTGATGACATTCCATCCGGCTCCGCGGAAGTAGCTCTCGAGCTCCTGGATGATCTTGCCGTTACCGCGCACCGGACCGTCGAGTCGCTGCAGGTTCGCGTTGACGACGAAAGTCAGGTTGTCGAGGCCCTCGTTGGCGGCGACCTGCAACTGTCCGCGGCTCTCGACCTCGTCCATCTCGCCGTCGCCCAAGAACGCCCACACGTGGGAGTCGGACGCATCTTTGATGCCGCGGTTCGTGAGGTACTTGTTCGTCATCGCCTGGTAGATGGCGTTGATCGGGCCGAGTCCCATCGACACCGTCGGGAACTGCCAGTACTCCGGCATGAGCCGCGGGTGCGGGTAGGAGGGGATGCCGAAGGCACCCTTGGACTTCTCCTGGCGGAATCCGTCGAGCTGGTCCGCCGAGAGGCGCCCTTCCAGGAACGAGCGGGCGTAGATGCCGGGGGAGGCGTGACCCTGGATGAAGATCTGGTCGCCGCCGCCGGGCGCGTCCAGACCACGGAAGAAGTGGTTGAAGCCGACTTCGTACAGCGATGCCGACGACGCGTAGGTCGAGATGTGTCCACCGACGCCGATACCGGGCCGCTGCGCACGGTGCACGGTCAGGGCCGCATTCCACCGGATCCACCGGCGGTACCGGCGCTCGAGCTCTTCATCGCCGGGGAACTCAGGCTCATTCTCGGGCGCGATCGTGTTGATGTAGTCGGTCGTGGGGACCTGGGGCACGTTCAGCTGAAGCTCGCGCGAGGTCTGCAGGAGGCTGAGCATGATCTCGCGTCCGCGGCCGGCGCCCTTGTTGTCGACCAGCTGATGCAGGGATTCCTGCCACTCGGAGGTCTCATCGGGATCGCTGTCCTGCGGGCCCTGCGAGTACGGATCCTGATCGTTGACAGTCACGGGAGACCTTTCGTCGTCTGGCAGATCGTGCCAGGAATGGGCTTCGGATGCGTGGGCGCTTTGTTCAGCGGACACAACACATCCTGGATCAGCCTAGTCATATCCGGTTGTCGCCAGGCGACTCCTCCGGCTCTCGTAGAATGATCGTGTCGGGCCTATAGCTCAGTTGGTTAGAGCACCTCGTTTACACCGAGGGGGTCGGGAGTTCGAGTCTCTCTGGGCCCACCCTTCAGAACGTGCGCGCGGTGATCGAGAGTCGCGCTGCGAGCGCCGTGATCTCGTCGACGTCGCTCCTCGCGACCACGACGAGCGGACAGGCGTCCGATCCCTCGTCGAGATAGAGGGTGCACAGGCCATGCCCCGACAGGATGCCGTCCGCTTCCGCGATCGCGTCGGAGAGAGCGCCATCGACATCTCCGACCTCGTCGAGGTCGGCCCCCGTGCGAAAGACCCGCGGCAGCTGGGCGAGCGCGTCCGCGAGTTCGACGCCCGAGTCGGACCACTCCATATAGGCGAGTGCTCCGGCATCATCCAGCGCGTCGAACAGTGCAGCGCGCACGTCCTCTCCGGCGCCTCCCGACCGCCGGATTGAATCGGCGACCTCGGAGTCATCCTCGAGCAGCGCGCCGAGGCGCAGCCAGTCCTCGATCACGTCAGTCCTCGCGCCCGACGACGCGGGGTTCGGCTGGGTTGAGATAGAGCCCGGCATCCTTCCCCAGGCGCGAATTCCTGTGCGAGTAGGCGAAGTAGATCGCGAACCCGATCGCGAGCCAGATGAGGAAGCGCAGCCAGGTCTCCACCGTGAGGTTGAGCATCAAGTACGTGCAGATGATGGCCGAGATTCCGGGCAGCCAGGGGTTCAGCGGCACACGGAACCCGCGTGGTAGGTCCGGACGTGTGCGGCGCAGCACGATCACGCCGACCGAGACCAGGACGAATGCCGACAGCGTTCCGATGTTGACCATTTCTTCGAGGACGCCGATCGGGGTGAACCCGGCGACGACGGCGACGATCAGCGTCACGATGATCGAGATGACCCACGGCGTGCGCCAGGTGGGGTGCACCTTCGCCAAACGCTGCGGGAGCAAGCCATCGCGCGACATCGCGAAGATGATGCGGGTGGCTCCGATCAGGAGAGTGAGCACGACGGTCGTCAGACCCGCGACCGCGCCCGCCGCGATGACCGTGGCCATCCAGGTCTGGCCGTGATACGCGAATGCGTTCGCGAGCGCCGCTGCCGGGTCGAGATCGGCGTACGAAACCATCCCCGTCACGACCAGTGCAACCGCGCAGTACAGGATCGTGCAGATCACGAGCGAGGCGATGATCCCGATCGGGAGGTCCCGCTGGGGGTTCTTCGTCTCTTCTGCGATCGTCGCGACGACGTCGAACCCGATGTAGGCGAAGAAGACGAGTGCCGCGCCCGCGAAGATCCCGCCGAAACCGAACGCCATGGGCTCCGCGCCGGACAGGAACTGCAGGAGGGGCTGGGTGAGTCCCGTCGCCGTTTCGCGCGGTGCCACGTCCGGAACGAACGGGACGTAGTTGGCCGGGTTGATGAACTGGATGCCGGCGACGATGACGAACAACACGATGAAGAGCTTGACGGCCACGAGGACGAGGTTGACGCGCATCGATTCGCGGATGCCGAACGTCATGAGCCCTCCGAGCAGCAACACCAGCACCACGGCCGGCAGATCGACGATGCCGCCGTAGCTGATTTCCGGCGGAAGCTCCACCCCCAGCTGGCCGAGGAAGACCCCGAGGTAGGCGCTCCACCCCTGCGCGACGACGCTCGCACCCAGGAACATCTCAAGGATGAGATCCCAGCCGATGATCCAGGCGAACAGCTCACCGAGCGACGCATAGGAGAACGTGTAGGCCGAGCCCGATACCGGCACCGTCGAGGCGAACTCGGCGTAACACATCGCCGCGAGCGCACACGCGATGGCGGCGACGATGAAGCTGATGACGATCGCGGGACCGGCGACTTCGTGTGCGGCGCGACCGGTGAGCGTGAAGATGCCCGCGCCGATCACGACGCCGACACCGAAAACCGTGAGGTCGAGAGCGGAGAGCGACTTCTTCAGCCGGAACTCCGGCTCTTCCGTGTCGGCGATCGACCGCTCGACGGATTTCGTGCGCATGACGTTCATCAAGGACCTCTCTGGGGTGCAGGGACGCATGTCGCGACAGATCCCACATGGTAGCGGCATGCGTCCGCCCAGGGGAGTGGCCCCGTCTGGTGTCTGCCGCACACGGTAGGTTGGAGGTGTGAAAGCCAGCCCTTCAGATCAGGCCCGTCTCCTCGAGCTCGCCGCTCTGGACGCGGGCATCCGGAACGCGGAGCACGCCCGCCGCAACCCCGCGCAGACCGCCCGGGTCAAGGAGTTGCTGGCGCTGCGGCAGGAGCAGTCGACCGCACTGACCGGGATGCTGGGTGCGCGGGACGACGCGAGAGCGGAACTCGCGCGGATCGAGTCCGATGTCGTTCTCGTGGATGCGCGCACCGCGCGCGACGCGGGGCGACTGGCCGCGACGTCGAGCGCGAAGGATGCACAGGGCCTCGAACACGAGATCGCGTCGCTCACCAAGCGCAAGAGCGACCTCGAAGACGCCGAACTCGAGATCATGGAGCGGCTGGAGGCGGCGGACGCCGCCGTCGCTGCGCAGGAGGAACTCATCGCGGCGACGAACGCCGAGGGTGCGCGCCTGAGCGCCGAGGGCAAAACGGCCGTCGCCGACGCATCCGCTCGCATCGAGACGGCCACGCGCGATCGGTCCGCCGTTGCCGCCCAGGTGCCGAGCGAGCTCGTCGCGCTCTATGACCGTCTCGCCGAGCGCGGTGTGGGCGCCGGCGAGTTGCGGCAACGGACCTGTGAAGGATGCCGCATGGTGCTTGCGGGGACGGACCTGCAGGTGCTCCGGCGGGCAGCGGACGACGATGTGGTGATGTGTCCCGAGTGCGGATGCATCCTCGTGCGCACCGGTGAATCCGGTCTCTGACCGTTACCCGGCCAAGGCCGGACTCCACGCGAACGAGGCCGGGCGATGACCACGGCCGTGCGTGGGATCCTCGTCGCGCGCGATGGTGACGCCATCCTCGTTGCCGACGGCGACGAAGGCCCGGTCACCCGCCTGACGACCGCAGAGTGGCACCGCACGGTGCGCGACGCCGCGCCCGGCACCCGGTGGGTCTGGGACGATTCGCGGCGCTGGTACCCCGACCTGCTCGCGGCCAGCATCGAGGTGGCCCGGTGCCGCGACCTGCGCCTCTGTCACGTGATTCTGCAAGCGAGCACCCGGGTCGCCGATCCTCGCCCGCTCCGGGCGGCAACCGACTGGAATGTCGCGGAAGCGGGCGAGCTCGTTCCGATGCCGGATGCGACCGCGACTCTGTTCGATGTCGACGTCGATGAGGGTTCTGCTTTTGCCCGCGGAGTGCCGTCCGATCTGGCATCGGTGCGGGCCGAATATGCCCGGCAACAGCGGGCGGTCGCCGAATCTGCCGAACCCGACCGGCTGAGGCTGCTGTTGGCAGCCGAGTCCGTCGGTGCGCTCCTCGCGATCGAACTCCATGCCGCCGGTGTGCCGTGGAGTCGCGACGTGCACGAAAGAATCCTCGCCGAGCGACTCGGGACGCGGCCGGCGCACGGCGGATTGCCGTCGCGGGTCGAGGCTCTGGCAGCCGAGGTCCGTGCGGCTCTCGACGATCCCTCTGCGAGCCTCGATTCGCAGCCGAAGCTCTTGCGGGCGCTCCACCGGGTCGGCGTGATGGCGACGTCGACGAGCAAGTGGGAGCTCGAGAAGGTCGACCACCCCGTGATCGCGCCGTTGCTGGCGTACAAGAAGCTGACCCGCTTGCTCAGCGCCAACGGATGGGGATGGCTGGAGGAGTGGGCGCCCGATGGGCGGTTTCGTCCGGTCTACGTGCCGGGCGGCGTGATCACCGGCCGGTGGGCGTCCTCCGGCGGCGGAGCACTTCAGCTCCCCCGGGAACTGCGACCGGCTGTGCACGCCGACCCGGGGTGGGTGCTGATCGTCGCCGATGTCGCGCAACTCGAACCGCGGGTGCTGGCGGCGATGGCCCGCGACGAGTCGCTGGCCGCAGCCGCGCGGGGGACAGATCTCTACGAGGGGATCGTCGCCGGTGGGGTCGTGACCTCGCGCCCGGAGGCGAAGATCGCGGTCCTCGGTGCGATGTACGGTGCGACCACCGGTGACAGCGGCCGGCTTGTGCCCGCTTTGCGGCGCGCGTATCCGCGGGCGATGGGGCTCGTCGATGATGCCGCCCGCATCGGCGAGGACGGTGGCATCGTGACGACCTGGCTCGGCCGTTCGACGCCGCCGCCCACGCCGGAGTGGCACGAAGTGCAGTCGGCGGCCGGCGCACCCGAAGCGACCGAGGCCGATCGGACCCGCGCGCGCCGGTCGGCGCGAGACCGAGGTCGCTTCACCCGCAATTTCGTCGTCCAGGGCACCGCGGCCGAATGGGCCGCGGCGTGGCTCGCAGATCTGCGCGCACAGCTCGCCGCGTTGCCGGCGGTGGCCGATGCCGACGCGGCACCGGCATCCGGGAGTATCTTCGGCGTTCGCGCCCATCTCGCCTTCTTTCTGCACGACGAGATCATCGTGCACGTGCCGCGTGCACACGCCGAGGCCGCCGCCGATGCGGTGCGTTCCGCCGCCGATCGTGCGACGACTCTGCTGTTCGGCACCTTCCCGATCGACTTTCCGCTGGATCTGCGGATCACGGACGACGCGGCGAAGAGCTGATCAGGCGCACGGCGTCAGTACCGCCGGTGAGATCTCCGGGGCATTCAACAGGGGCGTCGTCAGAATCTGCGGCAGAGGCGCTCGCGCGTCGGCGGAGACGAATCGGAAATCGACGACGTTGACCTCGCCGGGGGAAAGATTCACCCGCACGAGACTCGTGGGGAATCCGTTGTCGTCGACGTCGACCGATACTTCCGGTACGCCGTCCTTCTGCACGCCGCCGAAGAACGTCCCTGGCGGGGCCGCGACCGAGATGCTCGTCCCGATGTCGTTGATCCCGGTGCCGTAGCGACCGTCACCCGTCATGGAGCCGGGCAGATCCGCATCCGCCGGAAGCGAGCTGCTCATCGTCACCCGGATGAGAGTGTCGGACCGTCCGTCCGTGCGGCAGGCCGAGACCTCTGACTCGATCGCCAGATGAAGGAAGGTGTCGAGCTTCCCCCCGGTCGCATCGTTGACGTAGACCGCGAAGCCACCCGGGCCGACCGCTGCGTGGCGGGCAGCGGGACCGGCCAGAGACGTGTCCGCGATCGCCGAGCGGATGCCCGCATCCGCACTCCACACCGACACGCTTCCGTCGGCGAGCGGTTCGACCAGGGCGCGCGCCCAGGTCAGGGGGTCGGCCTGCACGGTCGGCAGAGCCGCGATGACGGCCGACGTCACCGACTGGAGGAACGCCGTCTGTCCCTCCGAATCAAGCGTCATGTACGGATCGACCAGCAGTCGCTGGATGAGATTGTCGGCGTCGAGAGCAGATCCATCGGCGAGCGTGACCGGCCCGGTCACGCTCAGCAACGCCCGCATGACGAGCGGGTCGACCGAGACGATCGCATCGGGAGCGGGGTGCCCGAGGGCGGCCCACCACGCCGAGGCGAGACGCGCCGTGAGGTCGAAGTCGGTCGTCAGGGACGCATTCTGGACATACCTCCCGAGGATGTCGCCGTAGAGAGCCGCCGACGACGGTGCCGTCTCGACGTTCGGCATCGGGACGCCGTCGAAACTCGATGAGTCGGCTTGCGTCACCAGGCTCACCGAGCCGGCATCGACAGACAGCAGCGCGAACGATCCGGTGATCCCCCCGCCGGTGCGCGCTTCGGCCGAGTTTTGCATCATGACCAGGACGGAGCGCTCGCCTTCCCACCCCCACAGTTCGGGCAACACGGCCGCTGCGCCGGCCAGTGTCCGCAGGGTCGGCGCCGCGGCGGCGAGCTGGGTGTGAACCTGCCCCACCGCGTCGGCGATCTTCGGCTCGAGATCACTCGTCTGCACTCCGCCCATCGCGGCCTCGGCGTCGGCGAGTACGTGCGCGGTCGTGGCGAGCTTCGTGTGCAGGTCGGGGAGCTCGGAGGCGATGTCGGCCCCCGCCGACGCCGCGTCGACGAGGGGGAGAAGCGCCTGGCCGACGGCGGCAGCGTGCACGGCCAGGGTGCGGACGGCCGCGACGTCGTCGCCGATCCAGGGCAGCGCTTCGGCGACCGGCCACAGGGGATCCGATGCCGCAGCTCCCGCGGCATCGGCGTGTGCGACCAGGTCGCGTGCTCCCGCCACCACGGCGGCCGTGTCGCCGGCAGAAGCCCCGTCCACGAGGGCGTGGACCGATCCTTCGAGCCGCGCGAGCTCCACCGCCGAGACGACAACCCGCGAGGCGACCCAGCCGAACGCGACGGCGAGTCCCACGAGAAGCACGACGCAGGCCGTGATGACGGCGCGCGGCGCCCTGGATCGTGCGCGAGCCTCAGACACGGCCGCGGCGGCGCAGCGCGACGGCTGTGATGCCGAGAGCCAGCCCGGCGACACCGATCGCACCGGCCACCAGCAGCGTCTGCGGGGTGCCACCCGTCGCAGGTAGCCCCGCGGCGCTCAGCTGCGTTCGCGGCCCCGTGGCGCACTGGGGTGTGGCCGGCGGATAGGACACGGCGACGACGAGCGACGGGTTGACCTCGATGGTCGCCGTGATGTTGCCTCGCGTCCAGGCATAGTTTCCGGTCGTCTCGACCAGTTCGCCACCGCGAGTTTCCCACCCGGGCCAGCCGGTACCGCGGCCGTCGGCGCCGATCGTCGCGCCGGGCCACAGAATCCGGCCGGAGAGCGTGCCATCGGGTCGGAGTGTGCCGAGCGCGAGGGTGACGGTGTTGGACCCATCAGTCAGCACAAGACTGGCCGTGTTCCCGGTCGACCGCGCCTGCGGATCGAGCATCTGCACCCGATACGTCAGCCAGGGCACGTCCTGCGCGCATGCCGGGACGACCGTCGAACCGGACAGTGACGGCTCGATCGGCTTGTCGGGCGTGTAGTCGGGCGGCGCGGTCGGCGTGGGCTGCGCGCCCGTCACCTGCTCATCGCTCGCGTACGTCGCCGCCGCTCCACCGAACACCATCGCCCCGACGATGACCGTCACTGCAATCCATCGACCGTTCATCAGACCCCCCAAAAGTCCGACGCAGAACACTCCCGTGTTCTACGGTGCGAGCACCCCCGTGCTCTTCTACGAGAACACCCCCGTGTTCTCGCCCATGGACACCCCCGTGTCCACATCTGATGCTGACAGTAGTGCATGTACCCGCCCGGGACAATCACCTGGGTCGACGAGCACCGTAGACTCGACCTGCGAATGGGTCGGCTGGACGGTCGCGTTGCGGGTGAACCGCACCGAGGAACGTCCGGGCTCCACAGGGCAGGATGGTGGGTAACACCCACCCGGAGTGATCCGCGAGACAGTGCCACAGAGAGCAGACCGCCGGGGGAGACCCCGGTAAGGGTGAAAGGGTGGTGTAAGAGACCACCGGGACCGTGGTGACACGGTCCGCACGGTAAACCTCGTCCGGAGCAAGGTCAGACAGAGGATGTTGACGCGGCCCGCCGAGTCCTCGGGTAGACCGCTAGAGCGGCACGGCAACGTGTCGCCGAGAGAGATGACCGTCCACGGGGCTTCGGCCCCCGGACAGAACCCGGCGTACAGGCCGGCCCATTCGCCCTCTCAGACGGCGGCGCGGTTCACGCGTCGGCGGCCGGAACGGCTTCTGCGACGCGCACCGAGAGTGCTGCCGCGCCGATGATCCCCGCGTTGTTGCGGTGCACGGCGGGCACGATCGGGGTCTTGAGGTCCAAGAGCGGGAGGAACTGGTCGGCGTGCTTGGACACTCCGCCGCCGACGATGAACAGGTCCGGGCTCAACAGGAATTCGAGGTAGCTGTAGTACCACTGCAGGCGCTTCGCCCACTTCTCCCAGCTCAAACTCTCCCGCTCGACCGCGGAGTAGGCCGCCCACACCTCGGCATCGGACTCTTTGTTGGCGCGCTGGAGGTGGCCGAGTTCGGAGTTCGGAATGAGGATGCCGTTGTGCAGCATCGCGGTTCCGATCCCGGTGCCGAGGGTCGTGAGGATCGCCAGCCCGTCAACTCCACGCGCCGCGCCGTAGCGGACCTCCGCGACGCCGGCGACATCCGCGTCGTTCGCGAAGTGGATCTCACGTCCGAGTCCGTCCTCGAAGAATTTCTCAGCCTCGAACCCGATCCAGGTCTCGGCGACGTTCGCCGCCGAGAGCGTGCGTCCGTTCTTCACGATCGCCGGAAAGGCCACGCCGAGGGGAATGTCGGCATCCGTCACACCGAGCGTGTCCAGCACGATCCGGACCGCGGCGAGCACATCGTCCGGCTCCGCGCCTGCCGGGGTCGGCACCTTCACACGGTCGCTCAGGAGCGTCCCCGCGTTCAAGTCGACCAAGGCGCCCTTGATGCCGGTTCCACCGATGTCCACACCGACAGCCCGTGTCGCATTCGTCGTCATGCGTCCACCCTATCGAGGAGCGTGCGGACGCTTCGCAAGCCTAGGATCGAGCCAGAGCATGCTGACGCCAGGCGTGTGTTGCGAGAAAGGGCCGGAAATGTCCGACGAGAAGTACTGGTACAACCTCACGACGCACGCCGTCGAGCGCGGATTCGAGTCGCCGGCCATCGACCGCGCCGGCCCGTTCGACACGGAGGAAGAAGCCGCGAACGCGCCTGCCCTCCTCGCTGCCCGCTCCCGCGCCTGGTCCGAAGACGACGCTCGCGATGACGCATGGCGCGCCGACACCGACGCGGACGTGTCGGGCGAGACGTCGGGCGACACGGCCCGATAGTCTGGCATTCGGACCGGCTCCGCCTTCCGACCGGTTTCTGAGAGGACGCGATGGACAAGCAGAGGGACTTCGTACTGCGCACGATCGAGGAGCGCGGGGTGAAGTTCGTCCGTCTCTGGTTCACCGACGTGATCGGCACCCTGAAGTCGGTGGCGATCGCCCCGGCAGAAGTCGAGGGCGCGTTCACCGAGGGGATCGGCTTCGACGGCTCCGCGATCGAGGGATTGACCCGCTCGCACGAGTCGGATCTGCTGGCGCACCCGGACCCGACCACGTTCCAGACGTTGCCCTGGCGGGGCGAGATCGACCCGACCGCGCGGATGTTCTGCGATCTGACGACACCGGACGGGCAGCCTGCCGTCGCAGACCCGCGGCACGTCCTCAAGCGAACGCTGGCCAAGGCCGCCGACGCCGGGTTCACGTTCTACACGCACCCCGAGATCGAGTTCTACCTCTTGAAGTCCTCGGCCTACGGGCCGGACGGGCCCGAGCCGGTGGACTCGGCGGGCTACTTCGACAACGTGCCCGGTGGGACCGCGCACGACTTCCGTCGTCGCAGCGTGCGGATGCTCGAGGACCTCGGCATCTCGGTCGAATACAGCCACCATGAGGGCGGTCCCGGGCAGAACGAGATCGATCTGCGCTACGCGGACGCCCTCGCGACAGCCGACAACCTCATGACCTTCCGCACGGTGGTCAAGGAAGTGGCGATCGAGCAGGGCGTCTACGCGACGTTCATGCCGAAGCCGCTCAGCGGGAAGCCGGGCAGTGGCATGCACACGCACATGTCGCTGTTCGAAGGTGACCAGAACGCGTTCTATGAGGCGGGTGCGCAGTACCAGCTCTCCAAGACCGGGCGCCAGTTCATCGCGGGACTCCTCACCCACGCCAACGAGATCGCCGCGGTGACGAACCAGTTCGTCAACTCGTATAAGCGACTCTGGGGCGGTGACGAGGCTCCGAGCTTCATCACCTGGGGCCACAACAACCGTTCGGCTCTCGTGCGCGTCCCGATGTACAAGCCCACCAAGGGTCAATCCACGCGGGTCGAATACCGCGCGTTGGATTCTGCGGCCAACCCGTATCTGTCGTTCGCGCTCATGCTGGCCGCTGGCCTCAAGGGCATCGAAAAGGGCTACGAACTCCCGCCCGAGGCAGAGGACAACGTCTGGTCGCTGACGGACGCGGAGCGTCGTGCGCTCGGTTACGCCTCGTTGCCGGCGAGCTTGGACCACGCGCTGGAGTACATGGAAGAGTCCGAGCTCGTCGCCGAGACCCTCGGCGAGCAGGTCTTCAACTATGTGCTGCTCAACAAGCGTCGGGAATGGCAGGAGTACCGCGCACAGGTCACGCCTTTCGAGCTGAAGAGCAACCTGGAGATGCTCTAGAGCCCATGTCGACCGGCGCGCGTTCCTCGGCCCTGACCGGACTCGCCCGACTCGGCTTCGGTAACCTCGGCGACGCCGATCGGTTGCTGAGCGAGCTCGCCGAACTCACCGGTCGGCAACGGCCGGAGTTGTTGCTCTCGGCAGAGCTGGCGGCCGATCCGGACGGTGCGTTGGGGGCACTCGTGCGGATCGCGCGGCGAGACGCCGACGCGGTGCGTGACGCGCTCGCGAACGCAGCGGCAACGGTCTGGCGGCTGTTGGGCGCGTCGAGTGGATTCGCCGAGTTCTATCTGCGGCATCCACGCGAACTCGACGACCTCACGGGCGCCGGGGGAGGACTCCCGTCGACGCAGGAACTCCGCTCCGAACTTCTCGACGCTGTCGGTGCGGATGCAGAAGGATTCGCACAGACCGGCGACGAGAGCGCCTGGGTCGCGCTGCGCGTCCGTTACCGCCGGATGCTGGCGCGCATCGCCGCGTTCGACCTTTCCGTCCCGGATGCGGTGGATGTCCTCGCCCCGGTCGCTGCCGCACTGGCCGACGCGGCCGGCGCCGCGCTGGAGGCGTCGTTGTGCGTCGCCCGTACGCGGGTCGCCGGCGGGAGTGTGGGGGCCGGTCTTTTCCCGCACGCGCACGTGATGGGCACACAGCTCGCGATCATCGGAATGGGCAAGACCGGAGCGCGCGAGCTCAATTACGTCAGCGACGTCGACGTCATCTTCGTCGGGGGTGCGGACCAGAGCATCATCGAGGATGTCGGTGAGAGCCGGGCCATCGACATCGCCACTCGCCTCGCCGTCCAGACGATGCGGGGGATCTCGGGGATCGAGATCGAGCCGCCCCTGTGGGAAGTCGATGCGAATCTGCGGCCGGAAGGCAAACAGGGCGCCCTCGTGCGGAGCCTCGAGTCGCATTTGTCCTATTACGACCGATGGGCCAAGAGCTGGGAGTTCCAGGCCCTGTTGAAGGCCCGCCCGATCGCGGGTGATCGGGCGCTCGGCGACGCGTACGTGGCCGCGGTTCAGCCGAAGATCTGGATGAGCGCCGCCCGCGAGAACTTCGTCGACAGCGTCCAACGGATGCGTGAGCGTGTCACCGAGCACATCCCGCCGGCCGATGTGCCCTACCAGCTCAAGCTCGGACCGGGCGGAATCCGTGACATCGAGTTCACCGTGCAGCTCTTGCAACTCGTGCACGGCCTCGGAGACCCCAGCATCCATCAGCGCGGAACGCTCGACGCACTCGAAGCCCTGGTCGACGCGGGCTACATCGGACGCGCCGACGCCGCCGTGTTCGCCCGTGACTACCGGGTGCTCCGAGTGCTGGAACATCGGATGCAGCTTCGCGGGCTGCAGCGCACACACCTCATGCCCACGACGCCGGACGGCCTGCGCGTCCTCGCACGCGCGTCGGGACTCGCAGAGACCGGACCGGCCGTGTGGGAACTGTGGGAAGCGGTCAAGCGCGAGGTGCGTGAAGTCCACGTGCGGCTCTTCTACCGGCCGCTGTTGTCGGCGGTTGCGGCACTGCCCGCGGATGAACAGCAACTCTCGCAAGGACAGGCGGCCGATCGCCTTGCGGCCATCGGCTTCCGTGATCCGGCCGGTGCGCTCCGGCACATCGGCGCCATCACGGGGGGCCTGAGTCGCAAAGCCACCATCCAACGACACCTCATGCCGGTGATGATCCGCTGGTTCGCGGACGGCGTCGATCCGGACTACGGGCTGCTCGCGTACCGCCGCATCAGTGAACGCTTGGGCAACACCCCCTGGTTCCTGCGGATGCTGCGTGACTCCTCCGGGGCCGCAGAACGATTGACGCGCGTGCTCTCGGGCTCCCGCTATGTCGGGGAGCTGATGGAGTGGATTCCCGAGTCGGTCGCGTGGCTGGATTCCGATGAGCAGCTCCGCCCGCGGCGCGGAGTCCTGCTGCAGGAAGAGGCCCGCGCGATCCAGGCCCGCCATGAGACCGTGATCGATGCCATGCGGTCCGTGCGCGTGCTGCGGCGACGGGAGCTCCTCCGCCTGGGTCTTGCCGGGCTGCTCGGTACCGCAACGATTGAAGAGATCGCGGAGGGATTGACGACCGTCAGCGAGGTCACGATCCAGGCGACGCTGCGTGCCGTGCGCCGCGAGATCGTGCCTCCGGAGGACGCCGCGCTGGACTTCTCCGTCATCGCGATGGGGCGGTTCGGCGGCCGTGAACTCGGCTTCGGCTCCGATGCCGACATCCTTTACGTGTATGACGCCAACGGGATCGACCCACAGCGGGCGAACGCTCTCGCCCTGCAGATCGTCGCCGGATTACGCACTCATTCGGAAGACCACCGCGTTCCGTTCGATCTCGACGCTGATCTGCGTCCGGAGGGACGCACGGGCCCGATGGTGCGCTCGCTCGAATCGTATGCCGCGTACTACCGCCGCTGGTCTCTGTCGTGGGAAGCGCAAGCGCTCTTGCGCGCCCGCGGCGTCGCCGGCAGCGTCACACTCAATCGCGCGTTCATGGCCCTCGCCGACGAGGTGCGGTATCCCGCGAACGTCGATCCGAACGGACTCCGCGAGATCAAGCGGATCAAAGCGCGCGTCGAAAATGAGCGCCTGCCGCAGGGGGCCGATCGTGCGCGCCATCTGAAGCTCGGCCCGGGTGGGCTGAGTGATGTCGAATGGCTGGTCCAGCTGCTCCAGCATGCCCACGCGCATGACATTCCGACGCTGCGGACGACCTCGACCATCGGCGCGCTGAATGCGGCGCGGGATGCGGGGCTCGTGCCCGACGCGGCGGCGGACTACTTGGCTGAAGCCTGGCGCCTCGCCAGTCGGCTCCGTTCGGCCAACACGCTTCTGTCGGGCCAGACGAGCGATATCCTGCCGACCGACCGGGGCAAGCTCGACGGCATCGGCCGTCTCCTGGAGTACCCACCGCGCTCGGCGACTCGGGTCGAAGAGGAATGGATGCGGACCGCGCGCCGTGCGCGCCGCGCGTTCGAGAAGCTCTTCTACGGCTAAGCCCCGGCATCCACCACCCTCTTTGTGGCGCGGGGTCGCCCCGCACGATCTCCGCAGAATGTCCACTTCTCCGCACGTATACGGCGGATCTCTGCGGAGATCGCGACATTCTGCGCGCTTCGCTGCGCCCGCGCACGCGAAAAGCCCCGACATCCGAAAGTGGATGCCGGGGCTTCTCGGAGGCGTCAGACGCCGAAGTACAGCTCGAACTCGAACGGGTGCGGGCGCGCCGCGATCGGCTTGATCTCGTTCTCGATCTTGTATTCGATCCACGTCTCGATGAGCTCGGGGGTGAACACATTGCCGCGCGTCAGGAACTCGGAGTCGGCGCGCAGCGCCTCGAGCGAGTCCAGCAGCGAGTTCGGAACCTGCGGAATGTTCTTCGCCTCCTCGGGGGGAAGCTCGTACAGGTCCTTGTCGACCGGCTCGTGCGGCTCGATGCGGTTGATGATGCCATCGAGGCCGGCCATCAGCTGTGCCGCGAAGGCGAGATACGGGTTACCCGAGGCATCCGGAGCACGGAACTCGATGCGCTTCGCCTTCGGGTTCGACCCCGTGATCGGGATGCGGATGGCCGCCGAACGGTTTCCGGCCGAGTAGACCAGGTTGACGGGGGCCTCGTAGCCCTTGACCAGACGCTTGTAGGAGTTGATCGTCGGGTTGGTGAACGCGAGCACCGCGGGAGCGTGTGCCAGCAGACCGCCGATGTACCAGCGTGCGGTGTCGGAGAGTCCGCCATAGCCCTTCTCGTCGTAGAAGAGGGGCTTGCCGTCGAGCCACAGCGACTGGTGGGTGTGCATACCCGAGCCGTTGTCGCCGAACAGCGGCTTCGGCATGAAGGTCGCGACCTTGCCCCACTGCTCCGCGGTGTTCTTGATGATGTACTTGAACTTCAGGATGTCGTCCGCGGAGTGGACCATCGTGTCGAAGCGGTAGTTGATCTCCTGCTGGCCGCCGGTGCCCACCTCGTGGTGCGAGCGCTCGAGGATGAAGCCGGCCTCGATGAGCTTGAGCGTCATGTCATCGCGCAGGTCAGCGGTCTTGTCGACGGGGCTGACGGGGAAGTAGCCGCCCTTGTACGGGGTCTTGTTGGCGAGGTTTCCGCCTTCTTCCTCGCGGCCGGTGTTCCACGCGCCCTCTTCGGAGTCGACGCTGTAGAAGCTCGAGTTCTGCGTGACCGAGTAGCGCACGTCGTCGAAGATGTAGAACTCCGCCTCGGGGGCGAAGAATGCCGTGTCGGCGATGCCGGTGGAGGCGAGGTACTTCTCGGCCTTCTTGGCGACCTGACGCGGGTCCTTGTGGTAGATCTCACCGTTACGCGGGTTGTAGATGTCGAAGATCATGACCAGCGTTTTGGCTTCGCGGAACTGGTCGAGATAAGCGGTCGACACATCCGGGATCAGCTGCATGTCCGACTCGTGGATGTTCGCGAAGCCGCGAATCGACGAGCCGTCGAACAGCTGACCGACCGTGAAGAACTCCTCGTCGACGGTCGAGGCGGGAATGTTGAAGTGCTGCTGCACACCAGGGAGATCCGTGAAACGGATGTCGAGGAACTTGACGTCCTCGTCCTTGATGTACGCGAGCACCTCGGATGAATCTTTGAACATGGAGTCTCCAAGATCGGGTGTGGAACACGCCTGACGGAATCAGGCTCGCCTCGACCGTAGTCGGGGCCGGTTGCTCGGTAGTATCCCCAGTGTTTCAGACTTGTTACGAGGCCGCGGATAGGCTGGACGCGTGGCAACGGAACTCAGTGCGAACACGTATCCGGGTGAGCGTCTCGGGATGCCGGAGTTCGGGACCGGAAGTGTGGCGCGCCCCGGTCGCAGGCTTGCGGCTCTCGCGATCGACTGGGCGAGCGCCGTCCTGATCTCTATCGCGTTCTTCTCCTACGACTCGCTGGCCACGCTCGCGATCTTCGCGGTCGTCCAGATCGTTTTCCTCCCCACCCTGGGAGGGAGTCCGGGACACCGGCTCCTCGGTCTCCGCCTGGAGATGGTCGGTGGCGGATGGGTCGGACTGTGGCGCCCGATCGTGCGCACAGCGCTGCTGGTCCTGGTCATCCCCGCGGTGATTTGGGATCCTGACCAGCGCGGTCTTCACGACAAGGCTGTCGGCACCGTCCTCCGCCGCCGCTGAGGTCGAAAAGGTGGCGCTCAGCGCGGTCGCTGTGCGCGGGCCTTGGCCGGGTCGACACCCTTGGGGATCGGGAGCGACGTCACAGACTGTGACACCGAGTCGACGCGCTTGACGACGGCAGCCATCGTCGCGCGGTCCACAGATTTCGGAAGCGACTTGATGGTCGAGGAGAGTTTGGAGATGGCGACATCGCCCTCGCCGTGGCCGAGGTAGATGACGGTGATCGGCACACCGGAAGCGACGCGCTGGACTTTCATCTTCTCGTCGTTGACGAGTCGCGTGAGGCGCCCGCGGGCCCCCTCGGCGATGATGACGACGCCGCCGCGTCCGATCACGCGGTAGACGGCATCCTGAGTCTTCGGGTTGACACCCACGGGCATGTCCGAGGCGACCCACTTGCGTCCGAGGGACGTGGAGAGCACGTGACCTGCGCCGCCGGGAACGCCATCGAGCTTGCGATACATCGCGTGCGTCGACATCCGGGTCATGAGGATCATGGCACCCAGAAGGCCGAACATCACACCCGTCACGCCCCAGAGGATGACGCTCCACACGGCGACCGGCGGCACCAGGAAGCCGACCAGGACACCCGCGCCGATGCCGAGGAGCACGACGGCGATGAGCGCCCACGGCAACCACGCGTATTCGGCCTTCGTGAACGTGAAAAGGGAGCGGAGCTGAGAGAAGAAGCCCGGGCGCTTCTCGGGCGCGGTACTGCGGGATGACATGGTCACCAGCCTACCGCTGGGGCGCGTCGAACTCTTCACATTCGCCGACTCCCGCGCACTGTCCACAGATGCGCGCTGTGCACCTGGTGTGACCGGCGCGAGCGCGCACACTCGGAGCCATGACAGCATCGGATGCGCTCGTCCTGCCGGGGTCTCCCGTGCCTTTGCGTCGTCTGCGCGCCGATGAGGCGCCGTATCCGGGCGTGCTGTGCGCGGGGGAGCCGTCGGTCATCTGCGTCGACGATGACGACCTGCCCCCGGTGGTCTGGCGCATCGCGACGGTCGGCCATCTCCTGGCACCGCTCGACGCGGTGCGGACCGCCGACGGGGTCGCGGCGCTCCTGCCCGGGTGCCGTGGGCGTCTCCGCGGTGACGATGCGTCCACCCCGGGGCGCGCGGTCACCGTCGCGGTCAGCATCGTCCGCGCGGTTCGGGAAGCGGGACCCCTCGGCGAGGAAGCAGGCAGCTGGTGGGTGGATGCCGGTGGTCGCCCCGTGCTCGCACTCGGGGCCGGCGCCGGGTGGCGCGAGGAGGCGGTGGAGATCCTCTCCGACCTTGCGGACAGCGCATCGGGATCACTCAGCCGGGTGGCCGCAGAGATCGCCCTCGGCGTCGCGGATAGCGCAGCCGTGCGCCGGCACGCGGATGAGTGGGAAGACGCTCTGTTCGCCGCGGCGGAGCCAGAGCCCCTCGGCGACCTCCCGGTCGGGGAACATCCAGCGCTCGACACCGCGCCGCGCCGTGCCGCCACCGTGCGGCGCGAGGTGTCCACCCCACCAGCAGACTCGATGCTGGCGACCGCGATCGCGCGTCTTGTCGACGCCGATATCGCACGGCGCACCGCCGACGCGATCAGTGGAGCCTGGACGGGAACGATCGCCGCGCTGCGCCGCACGCGACCTCGGCGGGAATCGGGCGAGTCGGAGGGTCGACGACGTCGCCGCGGTCCGTTGCTCGCCGCTGTCGTGGTCATCGGCATCGTGATCACGCTCGGAGCGCTGTGGCCCGATGTGGATAGCCCTTCGGAAGAGGCATCGCCCGCACCCCGTGCGAGCGGATCGCCGGCGACACGTACAGCGCCGGAGAAAAGCACCCCCGCACTGCCGTCGGGAGAAGAGCTGTCTGCCGTGGAACGCGGAGCACGTGAGGCGTTGGCGCTGTTGGCGCAGTGCGTCGCCGGCGATCCGGAAGCGTGCGCGGCAGTGCGGGAGGACCCCGGACAACCTCTGCCTGACGGGCTCGTTGCGTCCGGCAACCCGCCGACGGACATCGCCATCCTCGATGAATACGGGGGCGTCGCGGTGGTCCGTGCTGACGCAGCGGGATTCGCCTCACAAGCCGTGGTGCTCGTCGAGACAGACGAAAGATGGCTGGTCCGCGACGTCTACGACCTCGCGGACCAGCCATGAATCTTCCCGGATCGGTCAGATACCCAGCTGCGGCTGGAAGTCCGCCGTCTCCAGGCGGGTCTTCACGGCGCCGAGGAAACGCGCGGCATCCGCGCCGTCGACGATGCGGTGATCGTACGACAGAGCGAGGTAGACGTACGAACGGATGCCGATCGCCTCCACGCCGTCGACCTTCACGACGCCCGGCTCCTTGACGACCGCACCGGTGCCCAGGATCGCCGACTGCGGCAAGAACACGACGGGAGTGTCGAACAGCGCACCGCGCGAACCCGTGTTGGTCACCGTGAAGGTGCCGCCGGCGAGCTCGTCGGGCTTGAGCTTGTTGTCGCGCGTCCGAGCCGCGAGGTCCGCGATCTCCTGCGAGATCTCGGCCAGCGACTTCGCACCGGCATCGCGAACGACCGGGGTGAGCAAGCCACGCTCGGTGTCGACGGCGATCGAGAGGTTCTCCGTCGCCGGGTAGACGATGTCCGTGCCATCGACCGTGGCGTTGACCACCGGGTACGCCCGGAGCGCCTCGGCTGCAGCCAGCACGAAGAACGGCAGGAACGACAGCTTTCCGCCCGTCTTGGCGACGAAATCACCCTGGACGGCAGTGCGGAACGACGCCACCTTGGTGACATCGACCTTCACGACGGTCGTCAGCTGAGCGGTCTGCTGCATCGACGCGACGGCCCGCTCCGCGAGCACCTTGCGCAGACGCGACATCGGCTGCGTCGTGCCACGCAACGGCGAGACCTCAACGGGCGCGGGTGCGCTGGGCGTGGCCGCGGGTGCTTCGGATGCCGGCGCTGCCTTCGCCGCCTCCGCAGCGGCGAGGACGTCTTCCTTGCGGATGCGCCCTCCTACACCGCTGCCGGTGACAGTGGCAAGGTCTACACCCTGCTGCTGCGCCAGGCGGCGCACGAGCGGGGTCACGTAGGTGGCCACATCGTCGTCAGCGGACAACGTCGGCATGGTCGGTGCCGGCGGCTCGGCGGGCGCCGCCGGTGCTGCGACCTCTGCCGCACGCGCGGCAGGGGCCTCGGCGGCGG
>NZ_JAODOR010000004.1 GCF_025398275.1 Microbacterium memoriense
GATGTCCTGCGAGATGACATGATGATGGTGGGGCCTGGGGCAGACCTCAGTTCTCACGCAGATCCACGGCAGCCAGCCAGGCCAGCACGCCGGAGAGTGAGCTCCCGTCGTCGAGATCGTCCGCGGGCACGGATGCCGCCCAGGTCTCGGCCGCCGCGCGACCCTCGGGGCCGCTCAGCGCGGCGTACTGCGCAACCGAATCGCCGAGCGGGCCGTCGAACGCGGTGGCGCCACCGGCATCCGCCACGTTCACGGCGATCCGCTCCGGATCGCCCGCGAGATACGCGAGCGACACCGGCCCGAGAGGCAGCAGTTGGATGCCGAGGATCGCCGACGGCTCCGCGCTGAACCAGGTCGCATAATCGCGCTTGTCGCTCCACGACAGCGACACGATCGACTGCGCGTATCCGGCGGGCAGGTTGTCGGGTTCGAGCCACAGGCGCGTCGCCGCGTCCGCCTCCGCGGAGAGCAGCCATGTCGCGTCGTCCGCGAGCGTCGCGTCGCCGGTGACCTCAGCCCACTGGGCCATACCATTCCAGGCCGCGACCGCTTCGGAGGAGGACTCCTGGTTGTTGCCGTCCGAGAACGGCGCAAGCCCGGCGGCCCAGGAGTGACCGCGATACGGGTCGAACACGCGGAGGGGCGGTACCTCGCCGTCGGCGGTACCGGCCGCGATGTCGGCGACCAGCGCACCCATCACCGGGCTCAACTGTTCCGTCATATCGGGTCGATGTGACGCGAGCGCGGCCGCCGCAGTGAGGAAATAGCCGTAATGGAAATGGTGGTCGTTGCCGTCCTCGGCGCCGAACGCGGCCGGCTTTCCCACCACGAGGTGGAGGCGGTCGTCATAGACGAAACAGCGCTCGGCCTGCGCCCTGCACGCCTGCGGATCGAGCCAAGGCTCCAGTTGGTCCGTGAGCGTGTCGGCGGCGAGATCGGCGAGTTCGTCCTCGCCGAGCGATGCCGCCAGCGACAGCATCGCAGCCGTCCGGGCCAGGGATTTCCCGCCGAAGTAGGTGTCAGCGGGAGCGGGAGAGACGGCGCGGATGTCGACGTCGAGCTGGTCGACGAGCGCCGCCCGTCGGGCGTCGTCGATCCCGTCGAGATCGTACCCGGATGCCGCCTCGATCGCCGGCACGGTCCATTCGAGAGCCTCGGCCACGCACGGTGTCGTGTCGCCATACGGCGTGGTGAAGGTGCCGAGCTCGTTGTCCGGTGCGCAGGCGTCGTGGCCCGCAAACGGAACGAGCACGGTGGCGCCCGCGCCGTCATACGCGAGACGGGTGCGAGCCGAATCGCCCTCGATGGAGTGTGCGACGGTGACCCCCGTGACGGGATCGCCGAGAGCCGTCGCCCACGCTGTCACCGATCCGCCGTCGGGCACGGCGTAGAGCTGGGCCCAGCCGCCGGCGGGCACCGTGATGGTGCTGCCTTCCGCCGACGAGTCGGGGGAGCGGATGCCGTACTCCTGACCGGCGACGGTCGCCGACCAGACACTTTCCGTCACGCTATCGAACGGTGCTCCCACCTCGAGAGTCGTCTCACGGGCCGCCCGCACCGCGACGGCCGCCGCCCCCTCGGCGATCGTGACATCGGCGAGGGGGCCGCCGGCATCCGCATACTGCAGCGTCACCGACACGGGGTCGTACGCGGTGACCGAGAACTGCGTCGCGCCGAGGCCGACGGGCAATCCACCGGTCAGGGGCGCCGCGATCGTCGTCGCCGTCGTCGCGACCGGCGGCAGCTGCAAGGTGAATCCGTCGGCGCGCGGCCCGAACGCGAGCGGATACGGGTACACCGGCTGCGGATCGGCCGAGAAGACGAGGCTCGAGAACCAGCGGCTCGTCGGTGGCGCGAGCCCGTCTGCGAGTCGCCCCACCGGCGCCGTGGAGATCTGCTCGATCGGCAGCTCACGCACGCCCGCACTCTCCGGGCGACTCGTCGCCACGGGAGCCGGCGTGGCGGGCGCGCACGCCGTCGCGACCAGAAGCGTCAACACGAGGCCGACCGCGACCGCTCCGGCGCGCCTCATAGGCCGATCTTCCGGAGGAAGTCGCCCACCGCGTCGGTGACGCCGGCCAATGGGCCGTCGTCGCGGAGGTGCACCGTGGCCACGACCGGAGTGCCGGCCTGATACAGCCCTCCGAAGTCTTCGCCGGCCAGGCTCGAGCTGGTCACGGTGATCCTCGACGTCGCGCGACCGGCGACTGTGTCGACGTCGATCCCGTCGACCACTCCGGCGACCGTGCTGTCGTTCGGCAGCCGCAGTTCTACGGCCGAGCCGTCGGCGATCCGCCCGTAATCCCGGGCGGTCAGGGTGAACTCGGCTGAGACAGCGAGGGTGCCGGCCTGATCGATGCGCGCGATGACCTGGCCACCCTGCACGAAGTCGCCGACCGGGGCGCTGACCTCCGAGATCGTTCCGTCCACCGTCGACACGATGGTGTACGTACCGTCCGCGGCGACGGGGAAAGCGAAGTCCTCCGCCGTGACGGCTTCCGTCGCGAGGTCGCGCGCGAGCGTCGGGCTGCGGACGGAGAAGAGCTCTGCGCCCACGGTCACGTCGTCTCCGACCCCGACGAGGCTCTCCGTCACCGTGCCGGCATACGTCGTGCCGACGTCGAACTCCTGTGTGGTCATGGCCGCGCTCGTGCTCTCGGCGCGGGTCTGGCGCTGCGCGAAGACCACGGTGCACGCGGCGACGATCGCGACGACGAGGAGCAACCCTCCGGTGAGGCGCAACCGTGCCCCCCAGGTCATTTCGTCACCCCCTGCGCGAGGAGCACCGGTTCAGGATGCCGAGGGAGTGGGCGGGCGACGATCGTCACGGGGTTCGTCATGGGTTCTGTCTCCTGCGCGGGAAGGGTGCGTCGGTCGGGATAGCGGGTGAGGTGCTGTTCGCGGAACGCCGTGACGACGAAGGCGCCCATGATGACGGTGTTGGTCAGGTTCCAGGCGGTCGCCAACGTCAGGGTGCCGTTGTGGACATCCCGGTAGATCGCGACGACGGAGGTCAGGGCGAGGAAGACGAAGAAGAGCACCTGCGGCACGATGAATTCGAACGGCGAGCGCCGGCTGGCTGCGCCGGTCACGTGCCATCCGGTGTCTTTGCCGGTCAGGACATTCCAGAGCGCCTTCGCGTAGATCGGGAACGACACGGTCGCCAGCGTCAGGGTCTCCCAGCGGAAGGAGCCGACGACGAACCACGCGAGCACGATCTGCATCAGGTAGAAGCCGCAGTAGAACAGCGCCCACGTCCACACCGTCACGCCGAGGTTCATCGGTCGCAGGTCGAAGTAGATCTCCAACGGCGGCACGAGCAGCAGCAACAGCGGGCAGATCCCGGTGAGGTAGAACGTCGCCGTCACGAAGTACTGGATGCGCTGATCGCCGGTGAGCTTTCGGCGTGGGCTGAACGGATTGTGCGTTAGCAGAATCTCGAAGCCACCGGTAGCCCACCGCAACTGCTGCTTGCTGTACGCCTCGATCGTCTCGGGCGCGTCGCCGACCGCGAGGATGTCGGCGATGTACACCGACGTCCACCCGCGCTCGTGCAGGGTGAGGGCGGTCCAGACGTCTTCGGATTTCGAATCGGTGTGGATGCCGCCGATCTCATCGATCGCGGACCGTCGGAAGACGACGTTCGTTCCGACGCAGAAGGCGGCGTTGAACCGATTGCGGCCGCGCTGGACGAATCGGTAGAAGACCGACTGCATGTAGGCGGCGCCCCGGGAGATGACGGTGTGGAGGTTGCCGTAGGCCTGGGGTGTCTGGACGAAGGCGACGTTCTCCTCCACGAAGAACGGGATCGTCTCGATGAGGAAGTCCGGATCCGGGACGAAGTCCGCATCGAACACCGCGAAGAACTCACCCTTCGCGATCGACAGTGCGTGATTGATGTTGCCGGCCTTGGCACCGTTGCCGCTCAGCCTGCGGACGTACCAGGCGCCGAGCCGCGCCGCGATCTCCTTCACGTCGTCCGAGCGACCGTCATCGAGCACCCAGGTGCGGTGCGCGCCGCGCAGGGCGACGGCGGCCGTCACGGTGCGCTCGACGGTGGCGATATCTTCGCCGTACACGGTCACGAACACGTCGACGAGCAGCGTGCGCCCGGCGAGCATCATCTCGTCGCCCCGCGACGGCGTCGACGGGAGCAGCGTGCGTTTGGCCTCGTGGTACGCGAAGCCGCGCGGCTCATAACCGGAGGCCAGGATCGTCCACATCGACAGCAGCGCCTGCCCCACGAGGATCGTCTCGGCGACGAGGACCATGCTGTACGGCAGGAGATCACCGCGCGCGTCGGGGTTGAGGAGGAACAGCATGTAGGCGACGACACCGATCGTCGCGATCACCGACACCAGGATGAAGAGCGCCGAGGTTTCGCTGGCGCGGATGGTGTTGCCGCGTCCGTCCACCCGCGTGAGATTGCTGTGCAGCGTACTGGTCATGTTGCGTCCCCCCGGAAGCATCGATGAACTGTCGGCGGCTGCGCTGGCGCTATCTCCATGGTGCGGCCGCGCCGATTCGACAACGTTCCGCGGGTGTGAACGTCGCGTGACGATTGGCTGGACGGGTGTCCCGGTAGGGTGAAGCCCATGCCCGTGACCCTCCTCGGTGCGTCGGAGATCCGCGCGCTGGCCGCCGAACTCGATGTCACACCGACGAAGAAGCTCGGTCAGAACTTCGTCGTCGACGCCAACACCGTCCGCAAGATCGTGCACGTCGCGCAGGTGGTGGCATCCGATCGCGTCGTCGAAGTGGGGCCGGGTCTCGGGTCGCTCACGCTCGCGATCCTCGAGACCGACGCCCGCGTCACGGCCGTCGAGATCGACCATCGACTCGCCGAACGCTTGCCGGCGACCGCGCTCGCGCACGGCGTCCCGGCCGAAGCCCTGACGGTCGTCGATGCCGACGCACTGCGGATCACCGAGCTCCCGGGCGACCCGAATGTCCTCGTCGCCAACCTGCCGTACAACGTCAGCGTCCCGGTCCTCCTGCACTTCCTGGAACACTTCCCGCGCATCGAACGCGGCGTCGTCATGGTGCAGGCGGAAGTCGGCGAACGCCTCGCTGCCCCGCCCGGATCGAAGGTCTACGGTGCGCCGAGTGTCAAGGCTGCCTGGTACGGCCCGTGGCGCCTGGCCGGCACCGTTTCCCGCCAGGTGTTCTGGCCGGTCCCGGGCGTCGACAGCGTGCTGGTCGGATTCCGGCGTGATCCCGAGCCGCGCGGCACGGAAGAGGAGCGCGTCCGCACTTTCCAGATCGTGGATGCCGCCTTCCAACAGCGTCGCAAGATGCTCCGCCAGGCACTTTCGTCCGTTCTCGGCGGCTCGGCTGCCACCGCATCGGAGATCATGATCGCCGCCGGAGTGGACCCCACGGCGCGGGGCGAGCAGCTCACGATCGAGCAGTTCGTCGCGATCGCCCGCGCCGCCGGCTGACTTCCGACGCGAAACCGACACCGACACGTCGCGTCACGTTCACTCGGCGTTACGAAACATGTCTGTAACATATGGCTATGCGTATGGCCGAGCACCCGGCTCCCGAACGGGTCCTGCTCCACCTCAGTGACACCCATCTGCGTGCGGGAGACTCACGCATCTGGGATGCCGTCTCCGGCGCCGAGCACCTCGCGCGGGCGCTCCGTGTCATCGAATCATCCGGTGTCGCGCCCGATGCGATCGTCGTGACGGGTGATCTCGTCGACCTCGGTGAGCACGCCGCCTACGCCGAGCTTCGCGCGATGGTCGAGCCGTTTGCGGCCCGCTTGGATGCGCCTGTCGTCTGGGTCATGGGCAACCACGATGATCGTGCCGCGTTCCGCGCGGAACTCTGGGACGATCACTCGGCCGACCTCCGGCCGATCGACCGTGTCGACGAGGTCGACGGCCTCCGCATCGTCACGTTGGATACGTCCGTTCCGGGCCATCACCACGGCGAACTGTCGGAGGATCAGCTCGCCTGGCTCGCCGGCGTCCTGGCGACACCGGCCCCTCTCGGCACGATCCTCGCGATGCACCATCCGCCCGTGCCGAGTGTGCTGGCCCTCGCCGCCACGGTCGAGCTGCGCGATCAGCGTGGCCTGGCGGCAGTCCTCCGCGGCACCGATGTGCGCGCGATCATCGCCGGCCACCTGCACTATTCGACCTTCGCGACGTTCGCCGGCATTCCCGTGTCGGTCGCGTCATCGACGTGCTACGCGCAGGAC
Source organism: Microbacterium memoriense (assembly GCF_025398275.1). Taxonomy (GTDB): domain Bacteria; phylum Actinomycetota; class Actinomycetes; order Actinomycetales; family Microbacteriaceae; genus Microbacterium; species Microbacterium memoriense. The sequence goes on from NZ_JAODOR010000004.1 coordinate 6,209, forward strand.
CTGACGGTTCCGGTCGGTGGCACGCGGCCGCAGGACGGTGCGCAGTCCTACAACCTCGTGCACATCTTCGATGAGACCGTCGTGCATTCGGTCGTGCCGGTCGATGCCCCGCGCGTCATGGAATACACCGATCCCGCGGCTGCCCGCCAGCGCCTTGCCGACGCCGGCATCGCCGGTGTCAGCGTTCAGCGGCCGTCGGCGCCGCCGACGCGTCCTCTGCAGATCGTGCGCTGATCGCATCCGCTTCCCAGGGAGCCGCCACCGGGAACATCCGCTCGAGCGTGTCGCGGAGGAGGGTCACTCGAAGCTCTTCGGGAACCTCGGTCTCCCCGCCGTCGTTGAGGCAGAACATGTCGGCATCGCGGCGACGTTCGAGCCGCTGCATCGCCCGAAGCGACGAGGCCAGCGTCGTCTGCACGTAGCGCACGCGCGGTTCGACAGTGGAGACGGCGCGTCCGGTCATGAGCGCGTAGTAGTGGTACAGGCTGTTGGTCACCGAGATGTCGGTCGCCGACCGGAACCGTGACGCCGCGGTGCGCGCGAAGTCATCCGCGAACTCGCGCTCGAGCTCGGCGGCGACGCTGCGGCGCAGGGGAGCCGCGCAGTGTTCCAGATCGCGGAGGATCGTCCGGCCGAACCGTTCGTGCAGCAGTTCCCGGTTCACGCGCAGGGCATTGTCGTGGCCGGAACGCTCGACCCGGGTCGGCCCGGAACCGATGCGGACGGCACACTCGACGAACTTCGACAGACCGCCGGCCGTGAAGAACATCTCCGGTGAGACGGCGCGTCCGAAGAACATGTCGTCGTTCGAGTACAGGAAGTGCTCCGCGAGGCCGTCGATCCGGTGCAGCTGCGCCTCGACGGCGTGCGAGTTGTGGGTCGGCAGGACCCCCGGGTCGGCGAAGAACTCTTCACTGCGGACGATCGTGACCTGCGGATGCTCGGCAAGCCACGCCGGCCGTGGTGAATCGGTCGCGATGAAGATCCGTCGCACCCACGGCGCGTGCATGTGCACCGATCGCAACGCGTAGCGCAGCTCATCGACGTGTCGGTAGCGGGCCGGTCCGTCGTCGCCGTCACCGACCACATACTCTTCGAGTTGCGCGGCGCGCTGGCGTTGGAACGCGCTGGACGATCCGTCGACCCATGAGAAGACCATGTCGATCTCGGCCGTGACTTCGCCCGGCTGCGGATCGAACATGCCCGAGATCGTGCGCCAGGTACGTCCGTAGCGCTCCACCGTCGCCGGCACGAGGTCGGCAGCCACGAACACGCGACGTGTCAACGCGGTCGGACGCGGGGCGTGCACCGTGCCGTCCTCGGTGCGCCAGGCTTCCACCCGGACGGACTGGGCCAGGCCGTACTGGAGTGCACCATTGGATGTCACGCGAGGCCGGAAGACGCGCAACGACCAGGGGGTCCGTGCATCGAAGGCCGGAAGGTCCGCCGCAAGGCGTGCCTGGCCGCCGCGCGGCTTGGCATACAGCGGTTCGTCCGACGCGAGGTCCGCCAGGGCGCGGTGCGCGGCTTCGGACTCTCCGGCATCCACCACGATGACCGGCGTCCGCCGGTCATGTCGCACGAGCAGCGGATCGATCCCTGCGGACGTCAGCGCGTCCGCGATCAACAGGAGGTCGGCGGTGTGGGCCGCCTCCGGCGTCACGTCGTCGTGGATGATGTGCAGCACACCGTCCACCCAGCGCAGATCATCGCGCGTCAGCAAAGCCGACCAAGGGTGGGGGTGCGCGGGAAGCGCCTTCAGTGGCGGCATGCGTCCTTCTTTCCGAACCGTAGTTCTTGCAACGATAAGCGCGATTCGTTTCTCCGACGTTTCGCCGGTACCCCAGGTGCCGCCGGTGCTCGCTAGCCTGAGGGAGTGACCGACAACGAAGACCGTTTCCCGCCCAGTCGTGGCGGCGACCTCCACCGTCCCTACGCAGCCGCCGCAGACCGTTATGCGAGTTCCCCCGGCTTCCGCCGGGTCGGACAGAGCGGGTTGTATCTGCCACCCATCTCGCTCGGACTCTGGTGGAACTTCGGGGACAACTACCCCTTCGACAACCAGCGCGCGCTGTTGCGCCACGCTTTCGATCGTGGGATCACCCACTTCGACCTCGCCAACAACTACGGGCCGCCGTACGGCTCGGCCGAGACGAACTTCGGCCGGATGATGCGCGAGGACTTTGCACCGTACCGCGACGAGCTGATCATCTCCTCCAAGGCGGGCTATGACATGTGGGACGGCCCCTACGGGCACTGGGGCTCGCGGAAGTATCTGTTGGCGAGCGCTGAGCAGTCGCTGCAGCGCATGAGCATCGACTACGTCGACATCTTCTACTCGCACCGCTTCGATCCGGTGACCCCGCTGGAGGAGACGATCGGGGCCCTCGACACCCTCGTCCGCCAGGGCAAGGCGCTCTACGTCGGCATTTCGTCGTACAGTGCGGCTCAGACGGTCGAAGCCGCAGCGATCGCCCGGTCACTGGGCACTCCGCTGCTGATCCATCAGCCGTCGTATTCGATTCTCGACCGATGGATCGAGGATGGCCTCACCGGTGCCCTCCGCCAGGAGCAGATGGGAGCGATCGCCTTCGTGCCGCTCGCCCAGGGGCTGCTGACCAGCCGGTACCTCGGTGACGGCACCTCGGCGCGTTCGCAGCAGCGCTCGTCGTTGCCGGGCGGAGCGCTCAGCGACACGGCCCTGCAGGGTCTCCGCTCGCTCGATGTCATTGCCAAGGAGCGTGGTCAGAGTCTCGCCCAGCTCGCACTGCAGTGGGTACTGCGTGACGAGGTCGTTGCGTCGGCGCTCATCGGCGCATCGCGCACCGAGCAGATCGACGAGAACATCGCGGCGGCGGCGGGACCCGCGTTCGATACGGAAGAGCTCGAGCAGATCGACGTCATCGCCGCCGGGATCGGTGACATCTGGGCGAGCTCGGCGTCGGCGTGACCTTGAGTCGCGTGCAGACCCGGCGGGTACACGTGCGCGCCCCCGGGAAGATCAATGTGTTCTTCGCCGTGGGGGACGTGCAGCCCGACGGCTATCACGAGGTCGCGTCGGTGTACCAGGCCGTCGCGCTCTTCGAGGACGTGTGGGCGCAGGTCGGCGAGGGCTACACCGTCGAGGTGACCGGCACGGTCGACGTCTCGGGCGTGCCGTTGGATGACCGGAACCTCGCCGTGCGTGCCGCTCGACTGGTCGCGCGTGCCGCCGGATGGGAGGGCGGCATCCATCTCGAGATCCACAAGGGCGTGCCGGTCGCCGGTGGCATGGGTGGGGGGTCGGCGGATGCCGCCGCGACCCTCGTCGCCGTCAACGAGCTGCTCGGCGGAGAACTCAGCGCCGCCGAGTTGCACGCGTTGGGCGCCGAGCTCGGCGCCGACGTGCCTTTCGCTCTGCGCGGCGGGACGGCGGTGGGCACCGGTCGCGGCGACGAGCTTGCGCCTGCCCTCGTCCGCGGGCGCTTCGAGTGGGTGCTCGTCACGCGCACCGACGGATTGTCGACGCCCGGGGTCTACGCCGAGCTGGACCGACTGCGTGCGACGCCCGACATCAGGCCGCACATCGCGGTGCCGACCGTCGATCCGCGTGTGCTTGCTGCGCTCCGTGCGGGGGATGCGGTCGCCCTCTCGGTCGCCATCGCGAACGACCTGCAACCGGCCGCGTGCAGTCTCCTTCCCGCACTGAACGACGTCATCGCGCGCGGCGTCGAAGCGGGCGCCCTCGCGGGCTTCGTGTCGGGCTCGGGCCCGACGATCGCTTTCCTCGCCGCTCCCGGCGGTGCCGATGCCCTCGCCCGGGCACTCAGCAGCGCCGGCCATCGCGTCGTCGCGACGCACGGCCCGGTCGCGGGCGCGCGCGTCCTCACCTGACTCTTGATCCCCCCGCCACTTTCGATGGGAGAACCCATGTCCGATCTCGCTGACGTGTTTCACGACGCTCCGCTCGATGAGTCCCTCCGCAGCGGTGTCGCCGCGGCCGCGCTCGAGGTCCGCCGTGTCGACGACGCGGACCGCGCCCAGACCGATGCCTGGCTGGAAGCCGTGTCGCGCGGATTCCTGGACCCCGAGCGCACCGAGGTCCAACGCCAGGCCTACTTCGATCACACCGCCCACCGCCGGAAGGTGGCCGTCTACGACGCCGGTGCGCCGCAGCCGGAGATCCCGGTCGCCACGTTCGCCTCCTGGGGGACGGAGCTCTCCGTTCCCGGCGCCATTGTCCCGGCATGCGCGATCAGCTCGGTCACGGTCGCGCCGACGCATCGGCGCCGCGGGCTGCTCCGGCATCTGATGGCGGGCGAGCTGCGGACGGCGGCCTCCCTCGGCTTCCCGCTCGCGGCGCTGACGGTGAGCGAGTCGAGCATCTACGGACGGTTCGGGTTCGGCGCAGCCGTCACCGCCGCCGGCTGGGAGATCGACGTCCGCCGGGCCGGCTGGGTGGGGCCGGCCGCCTCCGGTCGCATCGATTTCGTTTCTCGGGAACGCGGGCGCGAGCTCGCCGAATCCCTGCACGACCGCATCCGGCCGGGTATGACGGGCGAAGTCGGCCGGCCGGGGGGTCAGTGGGACCACGCGTTCGGCACCCGACCCGATGCCGAGAAGGCTGAGCGGCTGCGCGTGCTGCAGTATCGCGGCGACGGCGGAGAGGTCGACGGCCTGGTGCTGTACGCGGTGACCGAGAACGAGGCCGACTTCGCGTCCTCCGCGATCGACGTGACCATGCTCCTGGCCGCCACCGACGCGGCGTATGCGAGCCTCTGGCAGTTCCTGCTGTCGATGGACCTGATCGCCACGATCCGCGTCGGCGAACTCGCGATCGACGAGCCGCTGTGGTGGATGCTCGCCGATCAGCGGGCTGCGACGATCACCCTCCGCGACCACCATTACCTGCGGGTCCTCGATGTCCCGGCTGCGCTCGGCGCGCGCCGCTACAACGCCGCGGACACCGTCGTGCTCGAGGTCGATGACCCGCTCGGGATCGCCGGCGGCACATTCGTGCTGAGCGTGGACGAGTCGGGAGCGGCATCGATCGACCCCGTCGATCATGCGCCGCTGGGCGAGCTTGCGGTACGGACCGGGATCACCGAGCTGTCCGCGATCCTGCTCGGCGGGGTGTCGCCCGTGACGCTCGCGAAGGCCGGTCGCATCCAGACCGACGACCCGGCGCGGGTCGCCCGTGTGTTCGCCACGACCGAAGCGCCCCGTCTGAGCTTCTGGTACTGAAGCGACGGCATCCGTCGCCCTTCGTCCGGCGCGGATGCCGCTTTCCCCGCGGCGAAGCCACCATCTGCGCCGGATGACCCTGGCTGCCGCCGGTTCATCCGGCGCGAAAGATGCCTCCTTCGCCGCGAAAGCACGATGTGGGGCGGATGAGCGCAGGGCCCTGGCGTCCGCGCGGCGCGGAGCGCCTACCCTGGAGAGGACATGGCACATCTTCTCGGGGCCGAAGGCCTCCACCTCGAATTTCCCACCAAGGTCGTCTTCGACGGCGTCTCGCTCGGCGTCGACGAGGGGGACCGCATCGGCATCGTCGGCCGCAACGGTGACGGCAAGTCGAGCCTCATGGCGATGCTCGCCGGGCGGCTCGAACCCGATTCCGGACGCGTCACCGTGCGCGGTGGGGTGCGCGTCGGGGTCCTCGACCAGGGCGACACGCTCGACGATTCCCTCACGATCGCGCAGAGCGTCGTCGGCGACCGCCTCGAGTACGAATGGGCGGGGGATGCCGGCATCCGGGACGTCATTTCGGGTCTTGTCGGCGACCTGGACTGGGACGGCCCGGTCCTCGGGCTCTCCGGTGGTCAGCGTCGCCGCGTGGCGCTGGCGCGCCTGCTCGTCGGCGACTGGGACGTGCTGGCTCTCGACGAGCCCACGAACCACTTGGACGTCGAAGCCGTCGCCTGGCTCGCCGCTCACCTGAAGCGCCGCTGGGTGGCAAGCTCGGGCGCACTCCTCGTCGTCACGCACGACCGGTGGTTCCTCGATGAGATCTGCACGCGCACCTGGGAGGTGCACGACCGCATGGTCGAGCCGTTCGACGGGGGATATGCGGCGTATATCCTGCAGCGCGTCGAGCGCGACCGGCAGTCCGCTGTGATCGAGCAGCGTCGCAAGAACCTCGCGACGAAGGAACTCGCGTGGCTCCGCCGAGGTGCTCCCGCGCGGACCGCGAAGCCCAAGTTCCGCATCGACGCGGCCAACGCGCTCATCGCCGATGTCCCCGAGATCCGCGACCCTGTGCAGCTGCAGTCGCTCGCCGTCACGCGACTCGGCAAGGACGTCGTCGATCTGCTGGACGTCGGAGTCTCCTACGACGGTCGAGAGGTGCTGCGGGATGTGACCTGGTTGGTCGCGCCCGGCGAGCGCACCGGCATCCTGGGTGTCAACGGTGCGGGCAAGTCGACCCTGCTCGGCCTCATCGCCGGCACGGTCACGCCCACGAGCGGGCGGGTCAAGCGTGGCTCCACCGTCAAGGTCGCGACCCTCACGCAGCGCATGGATGAGCTCGACGAGCACCTGAAGTCCCCGGTCCGGACCGTGATCTCGGGCCTCCGCACGAGCTACACGCTCGGGTCCGGATCGAAGGCGACCGAGCTGACGCCCGGTCAGCTTCTCGAACGCATGGGGTTCTCGTCCGCGCAGCTGTCGACGCCCGTCAAGGATCTCTCCGGAGGGCAACAGCGCCGACTTCAGCTCCTGCTGATCCTGCTCGATCAGCCCAACGTGCTGATCCTCGACGAGCCGACGAACGACCTGGACACCGACATGCTCGCCGCGATCGAGGATCTCCTCGACACGTGGGCGGGCACGCTCCTCGTCGTCAGCCACGACCGATACTTCCTCGAGCGCGTCACCGACCAGCAATATGCCGTCCTGAGCGGTCACCTGCGTCATCTCCCCGGTGGGATCGACGAGTACCTGCGTCTCCGTGAGATCGAGCGCTCTGGCGGTGCGAAGGCATCGGTCGGGTCCGCGGCGCGGACGCCCGCCCTCGCCGGCGCCGAACTGCGCTCGGCGCAGAAGGAGTTGGCGGCGGCCGAGCGCCGCATCCAGAAGCTCACGGCGCAGGTGGATGCCGCGCGCACCGCGCTGGCCGACCACGACCAGTCCGACTTCGCCGGGCTCGCCGAACGGATGCAGGCGATCAGCGCCGTGGACAGCGAGATCGCGGCCCTCGAGGAACGCTGGCTCGAACTCAGCGCGCTCCTGGACTGACCTCAACCAGGACCGACGTTCCTTTCGCTTTGCCTTCCACATACCCCCGGGGGTATGCTCGCACGGTGCGGACGACGCATCGAAGGGGAGTAGGGAAGATGAAGATCGTGGTTGTCGGCGGGGTCGCCGGAGGAATGAGCTGCGCCGCGAGAGCACGGCGTCTGGATGAGAGCGCCGAGATCGTCGTTCTCGAGCGCGGTCCGCACGTCTCGTTCGCGAATTGCGGACTGCCCTACTACCTCAGCGGCGAGATCACCGATCGTGCCGCCCTGCTGGTGCAGACCCCCGCCTCGCTCCACGCAGCACTCAACCTCGACGTGCGCACCGGACACGACGTCGTCGCGATGGATGCCATCGCGCGCACAGTGACCGTTGCGACCCCCGACGGGATCGAACAGATCTCGTACGACGCTCTGGTCCTCGCGCCCGGCGCGCAGGCCGCGCTGCCGCCCATTCCGGGCCTTGATTCTCCGCGGCTGCGGACGCTGCGGACCGTCGAAGACGCGCTCTCACTGCGCGACAAGGTCGACTCGGGCGCCGAACGCGCCGTCGTCCTCGGGGCGGGATTCATCGGCATCGAAGCGGCGGAGGCGCTCGTCCACCAGGGCCTGCACACGACCATCGTCGAGTTCGCCCCGCATGTCCTGCCTCCGCTCGAAGACGAACTCGCCGCGCTCGTCACGGGTGAACTCCGCCGGATCGGCGTCGACGTGCGGCCAGGTGTCGCGGCGACGGCCATCGAGTCCGGAGCAGACGAAGACGCCGTCGTGCTCGCCGACGGCTCCCGCATCGCAGCAGACCTCATCGTTTTGTCGGTCGGTGTCCGCCCCGACACCGCGGTCTTCGAGGCCGCCGGCGTCGCCTGTGAGCGCGGTGCGATGATCGTCGACGAGCACGGCCGCACGTCCCTCCTCGGCGTCTACGCCGTGGGTGACGCCACCGTGTCGACCGATGCGGTCACCGGAACGCGGCATCCCGTCGCTCTCGCAGGTCCCGCGAACCGTGCCGGGCGGCTCGTCGCCGATGCCATCCTGCGACCCGAGACCGCGCGCCCGATCCCGCAGCCGATCGGCACTGCTATCGTGCGCGTCGGTGACCAAACTGTCGCGCTCACCGGCGCGAATCGGGCCTCGCTGCAGGCCGCCGACATCGACTTCCGGACGCTGCACCTGCACCCCGGGCAGCACGCGGGCTACTTCCCGGGCGCGTCGCAGATCCACTTCGTCGTGCACGTGCGCGCGGCGGATGGGCTGCTGCTGGGCGCGCAAGCGGTCGGGCTGGACGGCGTCGACAAGCGGATCGACGTTCTGGCCACCGCCATCCGTGCGGGCTGGGCCGTCGACGACCTCATCGACCTGGACCTGGCCTACGCGCCGCCGTACGGGTCGGCGAAAGATCCCGTGAACATGATCGGGATGCTCGGCGAGAACGTCCTGAACGGCACCCTGCGTCTCTGGTACGCGCACGACCTCGACGTCGTGCAGGAAGACGCGCTCGTTCTCGACGTCCGCACGCCCGTGGAATATGCGTCGGGGCATGTGCCGGGCGCCCCGAACATTCCGCACACCGAGCTGCGCGCGCGCCTCGACGAGGTGCGCGCGGCCGCGGCCGGACGCCCCGTGCGCGTCATGTGCCAATCGGGCGTCCGGTCCGCGATCGCGCATCGCGTGCTCGCGCAGGCCGGCTTGGACTCGGCCTCGATGTCGGGCGGCATGCTCACTCTTCGCGAGGTGCTGGGCGACCGCGCCGACGACGTCCTGATCACCCACTGAGACAGAGGAGAATCACTCATGTGCTACGCCGTGACATGCAAGACCTGCGGTAAGACGACCTGGTCCGGATGTGGACAGCATGTCGACCAGGTGATGCGGGGCGTGCCCCGCTCGCAGCGGTGCGAAGGCCACGTCACAGAGTCCGGCAACGGCTTCTTCGCGCGGTTGTTCGGCCAGTGACCCGCACACGGGAGGAAAAACCATGACCACCACCACCGACCCCGACGCGCAGCGCCGCATCCTGCACCGCTTGCGTCGTGCCCGCGGTCAGCTCGAAGCCGTGATCGCGGCCGTCGAGCAGGAGAAGCCTTGCCGAGATGTCGTGACCCAGCTCTCCGCGGTCTCGAGTGCCCTCGATCGCGCGGGTTTCGCCATCATCTCCACCGCGATGAAGGATTGCCTCGCCGACCCGGAAGCCGCCGAAGCCGAAGACGGCGTGACCACCGCGGAGTTGGAGAAACTCTTCATGATGCTCGCGTGAGAGCGGCGGTCGCAATCAGGAGTCGAATTCCAGGCTGAGCTTGCGCAGCAGCCCCGCGAGGCGTTCGCGGTCGACGCGAGGAAGCGCGGCCAGGAGCTCCGCTTCGGCATCGACCAGGCGCGTGATCGCGGCATCCACGCGTGTGCGACCGTCTTCGGTCAGCGTGACCAGGACGCTGCGTCCGTCGGCCGGATCGGCTTCGCGTCGCACGAGTCGGCGGCCGACGAGCCGATCGATGCGGTTGGTCATCGTGCCGCTGGAGACGAGGGTCTGCAGCAACAGCTGCTTGGGGCTCAGCTGGAACGGCTCTCCCGCGCGGCGGAGGGCCGACAGCACATCCCACTCCCACGGTTCGAGGTCGCTACGGCGAAAAGCTTCACGGCGGGCTCGGTCGAGGTGGCGCGACAGGCGGTCGACCCGGGAGAGCACCCCGAGCGGCGAGAAGTCGAGATCGGGTCGTTGGGCGCGCCACGCGCCGACGATCCGGTCCACCTCATCGTGCTGAGCGCTCATCGCACCATTATCGCTTTTCCCGTCTGCGCACCGAGCGAGCGACGCGATCGTGGCAGACTGGTCGAGCGGTTCGCGCTCCCGGGCGTCACCGTGATCCGCCGTAGTGTAATGGCAGCACGACAGCCTTTGGAGCTGTTCGGTCTAGGTTCGAATCCTGGCGGCGGAGCATGACGCAGAACCCCTTGGACTCCTCGCTCGCCGTGGTCATCCTCGCCGCCGGGCAAGGTACGCGCATGCGGTCCACGTTGCCGAAGGTCCTGCACCGCATCGGCGGTCGTCCGCTCGTCGGGCATGTGCTGGACACCGCACGTGATCTCGCGCCCGGACACGTCGTCGTCGTGGTCCGCCACGAGCGCGATCAGGTCGCCGAGGCAGTGCAGGGCATCTCCGACGAGGTGGTCGTCGTCGATCAGGACGAGATCCCGGGAACGGGCCGGGCCGTCGAAGTCGCCCTCGCCGCACTTCCCGAGTTCACCGGCGACGTTCTGGTGCTCTCCGGTGACGTCCCGTTGCTGGATGCCGACACCCTCACCGGCCTCATCCGCGACCACCGGTCTTCGGGTGCCGCCGTGACGCTCTTGTCCGCCGTCCTTCCCGATGCCACGGGCTACGGCCGCGTCATCCGCACGACCGACGGTGCCGTCGAGCGCATCGTGGAGCAGAAAGATGCCTCGGCCGCCGAGATCGCCGTCACCGAGATCAACGCCGGGGTGTATGTCTTCCAGGGCCCCACGCTGCGCGCGGAACTCGCTCGGGTCGGCGTCGAGAACGCGCAGGGGGAGAAGTACCTGACCGACGTCATCGGTCTTGTGCGCGGCGCGGGTCTCGCGGTCACGGCATCCGTCACGACGGACGTCTCGCTGACGCTCGGCGTCAACGACCGCGCGCAACTCGCCGAAGCCGGGCGACTGCTCAACGCCCGCACGGTGCGTCGCTGGCAGCTCGCGGGAGCGTCGATCCAGGACCCGGCGACGACGTGGATCGATGTCACCGCGACCCTCGCACCCGATGTGACGGTGCTGCCGAACACGCACATCCTGCGCTCGACCGCCGTCGCCGCGGGCGCCGTCATCGGCCCCGACACGACGCTCGAAGACTGCGAGGTCGGCGAGAATGCGACCGTGCGGCGCACCGATGCCACGCTCGCCGTGATCGGCGCCGGCGCGACCGTCGGCCCGTTCGCCTATCTGCGGCCGGGGACGGTGCTCAGCGCGAACGGCAAGATCGGCACGTTCGTCGAGACGAAGAACTCCACGATCGGTGAGGGCAGCAAGGTCCCGCACCTGTCGTACATCGGCGACACGACCATCGGACGCGGCGTGAACCTCGGTGCCGGCGCGATCACGGCGAACTACGACGACATCGCCAAGCACCGCACCGAGATCGGCGACGAAGTGCACTCCGGCTCGCACAACGTGTTCGTCGCGCCCGTTAGGATCGGAGACGGCGCGAAAACCGGGGCCGGTGCCGTTATCCGCAAGGATGTGCCTCCCGGTGCACTCGCTTTGACCGTCGCCCCTCAGCGCAACATCGAGGGATGGGTCGAGAATCATCGATCGGGCACGGCCGCGGCGGACGCCGCCGCTCGCACCCGGTCTGCACAGGGAGCTGACGATGGCGCGCAAGAAGCGAACGGTTGACCTGGACGTCGAACGCGGCATTGCGCCCGGCATCGTCGCGAAGACCAAGAAGCGGCTCGTCGTCGCGTCCGGAAGCTCCCACACGGAGCTCTCGGCGCAGGTCGCGGAGCATCTCGGCACCGAGCTCGTCCCGACCGAGCACCGCACGTTCGCATCGGGTGAGATCCTCACGCGTTTCGAGGTGTCGATCCGCGGCTGCGACGCGTTCATCATCCAGTCGTTCGGCCCGCCGGTCAACGAATGGGTCATGGAGACGCTGATCATGTTGGATGCCGCGAAGCGGGCGTCCGCCAAGCGCATCACGGTCGTTGCGCCGTACTACCCGTATTCGCGGCAGGACAAGAAGGGCCGCGGCCGCGAGCCGATCAGCGCCCGTCTGGTTTCCGACCTCTTCAAGACTGCCGGCGCCGACCGGATCATGAGTGTCGATCTGCACGCTGCCCAAATCCAGGGCTTTTTCGACGGACCCGTCGACCACCTGTTCGCCAAGCCGGTGCTGCTGGAGTACTTCCAGAAGACGCTGTCGCCGGCCGACCGCGACAAGCTCACCGTCGTCTCGCCCGACACCGGGCGCGTGCGTGTCGCCGACCAGTGGTCTGATTCGCTGGGGGCGCCGCTGGCGATCATCCACAAGCGCCGTGACCCGAATGTCGCCAACCAGGTGACGGTCAACGAGATCGTCGGTGATGTCTCCGGGCGGGTCTGCCTGCTCGTGGACGACATGATCGACACCGGTGGCACGATCGTCAAGGCCGCGCAGGCGCTCAAGGCGAATGGCGCCGAGCGCGTCATCGTGGCGGCGACGCACGCGATCTTCAGCGACCCGGCGACGACGCGGCTGCAGGACCCGGCAATCGATGAGGTCGTCGTGACCGACACCGTCCCGATCCCGTCGGAGAAGCGGTTTGACGGTCTCACGATCCTGCCGATCGCGCCGCTGCTCGCCCGCGCGATCAAGGAAGTTTTCGAGGACGGCTCGGTCACGAGCATGTTCGGCGGCGACGCCTGATTCTCGCCCTCGGCGGCACCCCTGCCGCGCGTAGGATCGCGGCATGGCCGCATCGCCCGCACTCGCCGCTCTGACCGACGCCGACCTGACCCTGGCGCGACCGTTCGCCCGAGATGTCGACGAGGTGCAACGCGAGTTGCGGACCGGCGGCGGAGGCCTCGCTCGGGGCGATGCGGCGGAGCGACTCGCGGTGGCGGGGCCGAACCTCTTGCGCGAACCGAAGCGGACTCCCGCGTGGTTGCGTTTTCTCAGCCACTTCAACGACACGTTGATCTTCATCCTCCTCGCGGCCGCCGCGATCAAAGCGGTCATGGGCGACTGGCTCGATTTCTGGGTCATCGTGACCGTCGCCGTGATCAACGCGGTCATCGGATACGTGCAGGAAGGTCGAGCCGAAAAGGCGCTGGCCGGCATCCGGGGCATGTTGTCATCCGACGCGACGGTGCGTCGGGAGGGCGCCTGGACCACGATCGCGGCCGCAGACCTCGTCCCGGGCGACGTTGTGCGCCTCATGCCCGGCGACAAAGTGCCGGCCGATGTGCGCCTCACCGCGGCGACGCAGTTGCGGATCGATGAGTCTGCACTGACCGGCGAATCCGTACCGTCGTCGAAGTCGACCGACCCCGTGCCGGAGGACGCCGGGGTCGGCGACCGCACGTCGATGGCCTTCTCGGGGACGATCGTGTCGGCCGGTCAAGGCCGGGGGATCGTCACCGGCACCGGTGCGGGCACCGAGATCGGCAAGATCCAAGCTCTCGTGGGGGAGGCGGGAAGCCTCGCGACACCCCTGACGAAGCAACTCGATTCGTTCGGGAAGGTGCTGACCCTCGTCATCCTCGGCATGGCACTGGTGATGATGATCATCGGTCGCTATCTGCACGGGATGCCGTTCGCCGAGCTCATCTCGGCGACGATCGGCTTCGCCGTCGCAGCGATTCCCGAGGGTTTGCCGGCGCTCGTGACGATCACGCTGGCGATCGGGGTTCAGCAGATGGCGCGTCGCAACGCCATCACCCGCAAGCTCCCCGCCGTCGAGGCGCTCGGCTCGGTCACCACCGTGTGCTCGGACAAGACCGGCACGCTGACGAAGAACGAGATGACGGTCCGCACGGTCATCTCCCCGCTGGCCCGCTATGAGGTTTCCGGTCTCGGGTACGACCCGACGGGCACCATCGTGCCGGCCGGGGGCGGCGACCTCGCCGCCGTGCTCGCGGTCGCGGACCTCTGCAACGATGCCCACATCACACCCGGCGATGAGGGCCGCTGGTCGCTCGTCGGCGAGCCCACGGAAGGGGCACTCAAGGTCGTTGCGATGAAGGGGGGTACGGGCGGCAGCGGTACGCGGCGCGTGGCCGTGGTCCCGTTCGATTCGGAGAACAAGTTCATGGCGACTCTCAACGAGGCCGCCGACGGGTCGCGCGCGATCCTCGTCAAGGGCGCTCCCGACCGTCTCCTCGATCGGTCGTTGACCCAGCGCGGTTCGTACGGTGCGGCGCCGCTCGACCGCTCGTTCTGGGATGCCGCGGTGGACGAGCTGAGCGCGCAGGGCCTGCGCGTGCTCGCCGCGGCACGCAAGCCCACGCGGGGCGAGGACGTCAGCATCGACGATCTCGAGGATCTGGAGTTCCTGGGTCTGTGGGGAATCGTCGATCCGCCCCGTCCGGAGGCGATCGAGGCGATCGCCGACTGCCATGCCGCCGGCATCCGCGTGAAGATGATCACCGGTGACCACGCCGGCACGGCGGTCGCGATCGGGCGTGAGATGGGGCTGATCCCGAAGGCGCACGGCGATGACGACGTGCGTGTGCTCACCGGTGGCGAGCTGGAGGCGCTCAGTCAGGAGCAGTTGAAGGCGGTCGTGCGAGACGTCGACGTCTATGCCCGCACGAGCCCCGAACACAAGATCCGGATCGTCCGCGCCCTGCAGTCGCACGGCGAGGTCGTCGCGATGACCGGCGACGGTGTCAACGACGCCCCCGCGCTCACACGCGCCGATGTGGGCATCGCGATGGGCATCAAGGGCACCGAGGCGACCAAAGAAGCCGCCGAAATCGTGCTGGCCGACGACAACTTCGCCACGATCCGCAGCGCGATCGCCGAGGGTCGGCGCATTTACGACAATCTGCGCAAGTCGGTCGTCTTCCTCCTCCCGACCAACGGAGCACAGTCACTCGTGATCCTGGTCGCGGTCGTCTTCGGGCTCACCCTGCCGCTCACGCCCGTCCAGGTGCTGTGGGTCAACATGGTGACGGCCGTCACTCTTTCGCTCGCCCTCGCCTACGAGCCGGCAGAGCGCGGCATCATGAACCGCAAGCCGCGCGCGCCGGGCGGGTCGATCATCGCGGGGCGGGAACTCGGCTTCGTCTTGCTCGTGTCGCTGCTCATCGGCGGGGCGACGCTGGCGGTCTTCGGGATCTCGGTGGCGCGGGGGAGCGACCTCGACGTCGCCCGGACCGAGGCGGTCACGATGCTCGCCCTCGGCCAGCTGGCGTACCTCTTCAACTGCCGTTTCCTCAGCCGGTCGAGCTTCACGACCGCCGTGTTCCGCGGCAACCGGATGGTCTGGTGGTCGGCGATCGCGCTGCTCGTGTTGCAACTGATCTTCACGTACGTCCCGTTCATGAACGCGCTGTTCGGCTCGGAGCCGTTGGATCTGATCGGCTGGGCACTGCCCCTCGTCTTCTCCCTCGGCATCTTCGCGATCGTCGAGGTGCTCAAGGCTGCCCGCCGTCGCGGCGAGTGAACGCGGCTGGATTCAATGCTGACGCATAGGTTTCGCCGGGTGGATGCCCGTGCCGCGCGCTTAGGGTGAAAACACCTGGTGGAGACAACGCCACACGGGCACCCCAGAAGGAGGACCATCATGATCCGCACCACTGTCGTACCCTCGCACCGCACGCTTCGTACCGGCGCCGCAGCGGCATCCGTCCTCGGAGTCGTCGTCTTGGCCGGCTGTGCCACCACGGCGACGGCGGAAGATTCGGTGGCCACGCCGACGACCGCTCCCGCCGAAACCGGATCGACCGGCTCGGCCACCACCGGCGGCTACACCAACGGCACCTACACGGAAGACGGCACCTACGTCGATGGGGGCGGCGTGGCCGAAACCGTCACGGTGACGATCACGCTCGCCGACGACATCGTGACGGCGGTCGAGGTCGCCGGCGACGCGGCGAGCCCGCAGTCGCGGCAGTACCAGGAGCAGTTCATCGGAGGTATCAGCGAGGTCGTCGTCGGTCAGGAGATCGACGCGCTCGAGGTGAGCCGTGTCGCCGGGTCGTCGCTCACGAGCGGCGGGTTCAACGACGCCCTCGAGAAGATCAAGGCCGACGCCGCCGCATGACCGCAGCGGGCGCGTGGACCCTCGACGCGATCGGTACCCGCTGGCAGATCGTGACGCCCGTCCCCGCGGGCGACGCCGTGCGCGAGCGGGTGAGCGCCGTCATCGAGACGTTCGATCGGGAGTGGTCGCGTTTTCGCCCCGATTCGCTCGTGGCGACCCTGAGCGGCGGCGGCCGGGTCACGGCACCTGCGGATGCCGCGGAGATGCTCGACATGTATCTCGCGCTGTCCCGGGCGACCGGCGGGGCGGTCAACCCGCTCGTCGGCGGGAGCCTCGCGCGCCGCGGATACGATGCCGCCTTCTCGCTCATCGACGGGGGAGCGGCCCCGGCGCCGGCGGCCTGGCAGGACCTCCTGGCGTGGGAGGGCGGCATCCTCAGCCTGGCCGAACCTGCCGTGATCGATGTCGGGGCGCTCGGCAAGGGGCGCCTCGTCGACCTCGTCGCGGCGGCACTCGGCGACGGACCCGCCGTCGTGGATGCCGGCGGAGACATCCGCGTGCGCGGGCGCATCGAGCGCATCGCGCTCGAGCATCCGTACGACGCAGCGACCGCGATCGGCGTGTGGGAGATCGCTGACGGGGCGCTGTGCGCCTCGGCCACCAACCGGCGCGCCTGGGGGGACGGGCTCCATCATGTGCTCGACGCCCGCACCGGGCAGCCCGTCCGCACGGTCGCCGCCACCTGGGCAGCAGCACCGACCGCGATGATCGCCGACGCCGTCGCGACCGCGCTGTTCTTCGACGGGGGCACGGCCCTCGCGCACGAGCGGGGCGTCGAATGGGTGCGCATGCTCAGCGACGGCCGTGTCGAGTGGTCACCCGGGTGCTCGGCAGATCTCTTCCTCCAGCGATAGTTTGGATCGTGATGACTCGACTGACCGCCCTCTGGAATCGACTGCTCGCCGTGGTCGGCCGCGTGTCGATGTACCGCCTCGTCTTGGTTTCGCTCGGCATCCTCACGGCGGTCTCGCTCGTGCTCGCTCTGTTCGACCAGGTCGCGCCCTCCGCTCCGGCGCTGCTGGCGACCTTCGTTGTGCTCAACGTTGCGTGCGTCGCCGTCGACGCGCTCGGCCAGCGCCTCACCGGGCGGATCTGGCGCATCGAGTCGTCCCTCATCACGGCCGGGATCCTCCTGTTCGTCCTGTACCCGACCGTCGAACCGCTGGGGCTCGTGGGGGTGGCGGTTGCCGGCGTGCTGGCGTCGGCATCCAAATACGTGATCGCCTGGCGCGGCCGGCACATCCTCAACCCGGCAGCTTTCGGTGCGATGGCGCTGTCGGTCATCACGGTCTCCAGTGGGGCCTACGGGCTCGGCGCGGCTGGCTGGTGGGTCGGCGCTCCCGCCCTCGCGCTGCCGGTGATCGTGCTCGGCTTCCTCGTCGTCGCGCGTGCCGACAAGCTGCGGCCGGTGCTGCTGTTCCTCGCGATCGCGCTGCCGGTGAACCTCGTGCGCGTCGCCCTCGCGTACAGCGGCGCGGGCGTCGCCGTCGATATCGGCACGATCATCTCGACCGTGCTCTGGTCGTCGCCGTTCTTCTTCCTCGCCGCGTTCATGTTCTCCGAGCCGCTCACGCAGCCGCCGCGCCGCTGGCAGCAGTACATCGTCGCGATCGTCGTGGGGGTCCTCGCGGGCGCTCCACTGACGATCGGTTCACTCACGCTCGGACCCGAAGCAGCCGTCGTGATCGGCAACCTGGTCGCGTTCGGATTCGCCTACGCGACCCGCGCGCGACTGCGGTTGACGTTCCTGCAGCGGGAGTCGCTGACCCCGAGCGTCGAGGAGCTCTCCTTCCGCGCGAGCCGGATGCTGCGATTCGAGGCCGGCCAGTACCTGGAGCTCGAAGTGCCCCACGCGCACGCCGATGCGCGCGGCACGCGCCGGGAGTTCAGCATCGTCTCGGCACCCGAAGAACTGCCCGTCGTGAAGATCGCGATGCGGCGCGGATCGCAGTCGACCTACAAGCAGGCACTCGCCGAGATCGAGCCGGGCCGCGAGCTGTCCGTCTCCGGCATCTGGGGTGATTTCGTGTTGCCGCGCCATACCGACACGCCCGTCCTGCTCGTCGCTGCCGGCATCGGGGTGACCCCGTTCGTCTCTCAGCTACGGCATCTGCGGATGTCGGGCGGCGCGCGCGACGTCGTCTTCGTCTACGTCGCCTCGGGCGCCGAAGAGCTCGCATTCCGCGACGACCTGGAGCGCGCCGGCATCCCGGTCATCATTTTCACGCGCGACGAGCCGAGCGACCTGCCCGCGCACTGGCGCTGGGCGGAGGGGGTGCGTTTGGATGCCGAGGGCCTGCACCGCGTGGTCCCCGACCTCGAATCGCGCCACGCCTTTATCTCGGGTCCTCCGGGTCTCATCGCCGACCTTGCTCCCGCGCTCGAGAAAGCCCACGGGCTGACGACGGACGCGTTCTCCGGCTACTGAGCGCTCCCGATCGAGGGGTCGCAATCTGCGGGCCTCGTCGCTCGGGCGGGGCAGATCGCGCCCCCTGCGTGCGGCGCGCGCCGTCGAGGGGACCCGATGTGCCCCGTGTGGGGGTGCAGGTGGGCAGATCGCGCCCCCTGGATGCCGCGGCGTGCCGCGAAGGCTAGCCGGTCCAGCCGTGCCGGCGCAGTGCAGACGCGACGGATTCCGCCGCGCGCGGGTGGGCGCCGCGGATGTGAGCAGCCGTCACGCGGATGACCTCCCAGCCGAGCGCTGTGAGCGCGGCGTGTTTCTCGATGTCGCGCTCCCACTGCATCCGACTGGTGCGATGGTGATCGCCTTCGACCTCGGCGATCGTGTGGAACTCGGGATACGCCGCATCGACGATTCCGATCAGAGCGCCGGACGGGTGTCGGATCTCCACGTCCAGCACAGGTTCGGGGAGGCCCGCGGCAGCCGCGAGCAGTCGGTAGTCGGTCTCGAGCACGGACATGCTGCCGACGCGCACATCGGCGAGCGCCGCGGCCAGCCGCGCGCGGTTTTTCCGCCCGGGAGCGTTCGTCGCGCCAACAAGCTGCTCGATCGACGCGAGCTGCTGATCCGGAATCGGGCGACCTCGGTGATCGCGGGGGATGCGCACGATGGCGTCTCCGAGCGCGACGAGGTCGCGGTGCGACAGCTCACCGCCGAGCATCGCAAACGTCGCTGCGGGGCTCGTCAGCCGGATGCCGCCGCAGACACGCACGCTCGTCAGGTGCGGGGCGAGCTTCCTGCCGCGGATGCCGGGCCTGCGTGGAGCGCGGTGCGGCGAGCGCACCGCGGCCTCCAGCCGCTCGCCGTGGACGCAGGGCAGCCCCCAGACCACTGCGGCGGACCGCCCCGCGAGGAAGGTGTGGTCCGGCGCAACCGCGAAATATGCCCGCGCTTGGTCGAGAACGTGCTCGCGCTGAATGCGGTCACGAGCGAGCGGCTCCGTGAGGTCGACGGTGACAGGCGGCGTCCGCCGCCGGCGCATGCCATGGAACGGTGCGTCGAGGTCTGCGGCACGCATCCGTCCCGGGGAGTGACCGAGCGCCAACGCTGTGCCGACCCGGAATACCGGCGCGAGTTCGACGTGCAGGGGAGCGGGGAGTTGAGGCATCCCTCGATCGTGCGCGCCGGGCTGCGTCGCCGGCCCTCCTGCCTCGCGATCAGTGGACAACCACGCAGATCTCTGTGCGGGGGAGGAGAAGTGACGCTCAGCGCAGCCAGGATGCGGGGGACCCGATGTGCGGGTTCAGCTCCGGCGGGTGGGCAGATCGCGCCCCCTCGGGCCCCGGGCGCCGGTCAGCACGCCGGGGTCTCAGGCCGCGCGGGCAGCCGCATCTCGAAGACCGTGGCGCCGGGTTCGCTTTCCACCGACAGCGTGCCGTCGTGCGCCGTCGCGATCGCCTTCGCGATCGACAGACCGAGCCCGGTGCCGCCGGTCTGGCGGGCGCGGGACGAGTCGGCGCGCGCGAAGCGCTCGAAGAGTTCGTCCGCAACCGCGGGGTCGATGCCGGGCCCGTCGTCGGCCACACGGACCACGGCGTCGCCGTCCTCGATCCGCACGGTCGTGGTCACGCGGGTGCCCTCAGGCGTGTGCACGCGGGCGTTGGCGAGGAGGTTCGCCATGACCTGGTGGAGCCGCGCGCCATCTCCCGCCACGATGACGGGTTCTTCGCCCACCTCGATGATCCACTCGTGATCCGGTCCCGCCGCCTGTGCGTCGGCGACCGAGTCGACGGCGACGCGCGTGAGATCGACGGCACCGTAGACGAGCTCCTTGCCCTCGTCGAGGCGCGCCAGCAGCAGGAGGTCCTCGACGAGAGTCGTCATCCGCAGCGATGCGGCCTGAATCCGCTCCAGCCCGTGCTGGGAGTGTTGCGCGCCGGCTTCGATCTGTGCCGTCGTCGCGCCTTCGCCGCCGCCGAGGCTCAGCGCCTTCAGCGACAGCTCGGAGTAGCCGCGGATCGCGGCCAGGGGCGTGCGGAGCTCATGGCTCGCATCGGCGACGAACGCCCGCATCCGCTCCTCGTTGCGCTGACGCGCCGCCAACGAGGTGTCGACGTGGTCGAGCAGGGTGTTCAGCGCCGCGCCGACTCGGCCGATCTCGTCCGAGGCGTCGGCTTCGGATGCCGGGACGCGCTCGCTGATGGTGACATCTCCCGAATCGAGCGGCTGGGCTGCGACCCGCGCCGCCGTGTCGGCGACGGAGCGGAGGGGCTTCAGTGAGCGACGGATCACGATCGCGATCACGGCGGCGAGCACCAGCAGGCCACCCAGCGTCAGGAGCGTCACCGTCGTGAGGATCTGCGCGACCGTGGAGCTGAGCTCGGACGTCGGCATCCCGACGATGTAGTAGAGGTACCCGGTCGCGCCCTGCAGCTTGACGCGGTACTCGCCCAGGCCGGCGACGGAGACCGTTCCCCAGCCGCCGGGGTCGACGCTGCCGACGAGGCTGGAGGTTTCCGTGTCGGTCAGCGCGACGACACCGCCGGACTGGTCGATGTAGGCCCCGCTCCTGCCGTCGTAGGACTGCATGACGAGGAGAGTGCCGACCTCCTGTCGGCCGTTGTCGAGCACCGAGGCGGCCGTGCGGGAGCTGTTCGGCAGGAAGAGGATGCGACTGGATGCCGACGTCACTTGCGCATCGAGGTTCGTCCGCATGATCTGACCGAGGATCGTGCCGGTCGCGAGCCCCACGGCGATGAGGATCAGGGCGACGAGGGAGACGACCGTGACGATCAGGCGGGTCTGCAGGCTCCACCGTCGACGCGGGCGGGGGTCGATCACTGCGGTGCTTTGATCATGTAGCCGACGCCGCGCACCGTGTGGATGAGCGGGTCCCGGCCGGCGTCGATCTTCTTGCGCAGGTACGAAATGTAGAGCTCGACGACCGACGAGCGTCCACCGAAGTCGTAGTTCCAGACGCGGTCGAGGATCTGCGCCTTCGAGACCACGCGCCGCTGATTGCGCATGAGGAAGCGCAGGAGTTCGAACTCCGTCGCGGTCAGTTCGATCTCGACTCCGTCGCGCTCGACTTCGTGGGAATCCTCGTTGAGCGTCAATGCGCCGACCCGCAGAATCGGGTCGGACCCACCCGCCGTGGCGTTGCCCGCGCGGCGCATGAGGCCGCGGAGGCGTGCGACCACTTCTTCGAGGCTGAACGGCTTCGTGACATAGTCGTCACCGCCCGCCGTGAGGCCGGCAACGCGGTCGGAGACCGCATCCTTCGCGGTCAGGAACAGCACGGGGACGTCGTTGCCGGAGTGCCGCAGTCGCTGCAGCACCGCCATACCGTCGAGGTCCGGCATCATGATGTCGAGGACGAGCGCGTCGGGATCGAACTCGCGTGCCACGGTCAAGGCGTCGAAGCCCGACCCGGCGGTGCGGACCTCCCAGCCTTCCATCCGCAGGGCCATCGACAACAGGTCGGTCAACATCTGCTCATCGTCCACGACCAGCACGCGCAAGGGTGATCCGTCGGGACGGTGCAGGGCGGGAGCGGCGGGGAGAGCGGTCATGCCCCTATTGTCGCGGCCTATCTGTGAAGCGCCTATGGCTGTGCCTATGCAGAGCCTATGAATCAGATCACAGGGGATGCCGTGGTCGGACGGTACACGCATAGCAAACTGCTCAGCACGCCTGGGTTCTCGCATCATCCGGCCTTCTAGCTTCATCGATGTCGCCGCAAACCGCGCGACGCATGAAGGAGACCCATGTACTGGACATACTTGCGCCGAGAGCTCTCCGGTCGCACCAAACAGACCGCGATCGTGGCCACCGGCCTCGCGATCGCCGTTGCTCTCGTCATCATCGTCAACGCGCTCTCGGCCGGTGTGGGTGCCGCCCAGACGCAGGCCCTGGCATCCGTCTACGGCGTCGGTACGGACCTGACCGTGACCGGCGCGCAGGCGCAACCGGGTGAAGGCGAGCGCGGCGGACCCCAATTCGACTTCGATGCCGAG
This sequence comes from Microbacterium memoriense, assembly GCF_025398275.1. Classification (GTDB taxonomy): domain Bacteria; phylum Actinomycetota; class Actinomycetes; order Actinomycetales; family Microbacteriaceae; genus Microbacterium; species Microbacterium memoriense. The sequence goes on from NZ_JAODOR010000004.1 coordinate 28,599, forward strand.
GCGGGGACGACCGCGGAGGACGGCACGACGACACTCGACCAGTCCCAGCTCACGACCGAGCGGGGGCGCACCACGCTGGATGCGTCAACGCTCGAGACCGTCAGCGCTGTCGACGGGGTGTCCTCGGCGACGGGCGCGTTGAGCCTGGAGAACACGACGTTCTCCGGTGAACTCCCGCAGCGGCCGACGACCGAGGGTACGACTCCGGATCAGCAGATGCCCCCGGCGGACGGCGCGGAAGGCGGATTCGGCGGCGGATCCTTCGGGGTCGACGCAACGTCGGTGCTGGGTATCGACCCCACCGATGTCACGGTCGGACCGCTGTCGTCGGTAACGGTCGCAGACGGGCGTGCACTCGCGTCCGCGGATGCGGGGACCTTCGTCGCGGTCCTCGATTCGACGTATGCTGCCGGCGCCGATCTCGCGGTCGGCGACACGATCGACCTCGGGGGACAGGACCTCGAGGTGGTCGGGATCGTGTCCTCGTCGTCGGCGTCCGCCGATACTGCCGCGAACGTGTACATCCCGCTCGATGTCGCACAGGAGCTCTCCGGAGCGGGCGACGTGATCTCCACCGTGTACGTGCAGGCCTCCTCGAGCGACGCGATCGCGTCGGTGCAGATCGCGCTCCAAGACGCGCTCCCGGATGCGACCGTCAGCTCGCAGTCCGAGCTCGCCGCGACCGTGTCGGGCTCGCTGGCCAGTGCGGGAGCGCTCATCACGAGTCTCGGCACCTGGCTCTCGATCATCGTGCTCGCCGTCGCGGTGGCCCTCGCGGTCCTCTTCACCATCTCGGGTATTTCGCGCCGCACGCGCGAGCTCGGCACGCTCAAGGCGATCGGCTGGTCCAACTCCCGCGTCGTCGGACAGGTCGCCGGCGAATCCGTCGTCCAGGCTCTCCTCGGCGGCGTGATCGGCGTGCTCTTAGGGGTCGCCGGCGCGACGGCGATCACGCTGTTGTCGCCCACGATCTCGTCGACGCCCGCCACGACTCTGGGAGGTCCGGGCGGCGCAGGCATGCCGGCCGGACGCTTCGGCCAGGCCGCAGAGGCAGCCACGGACATCGTGCTGAGCGCGCCACTGTCGCTCTGGATCGTCGTCGCCGCGTTGTTGCTCGCCGTGGCCGGCGGTCTGATCGCCGGTGCTTTCGGCGGCTGGCGAGCCGCCCGACTCAGCCCCGCCGAAGCGCTCCGCGCCATCGGCTGACCCGACTCTCAAAGGAGAAGCACCATGACCATCATCGAACCGATCGTGGCGGATGCCGCGGCTATCCCCACTCCCGCGGCCTATCGCCTTGCGGGGGTCACGAAGACCTACACACAAAAGGAGCGGGTGATCCGGGCGCTCGCCGGCGTCGACGTCGAGATCGCCCAGGGCGACTTCGTCACGATCCAGGGCCCGACCGGCGGTGGCAAATCGACGCTGCTCCAACTGCTGGGTGCCCTCGATCAGCCGACCGTGGGGCATATCCTGATCGGCGAGACGGATCTGGCCACCGCGACCGCTCGCGACCTCGAGCGCGTCCGTGCGATCGAGATCGGTTTCGTCTTCCAGGCGTTCAATCTCATCCCGACGCTGACCGCGGCGGAGAACGTCGACATGGGCCTCGAGCCGCTCCGGCTCGCCAAAGACGAGCGGGCCGCGCGGGTGACCGAGGCGCTCGAGCGCGTCGATTTGGCCGATCGCGGCGACCACCGTCCGGGAGAGCTCTCCGGCGGTCAGCAGCAGCGGGTCGCGATCGCGCGGGCGATCGCGAAGCGGCCGCGGGTGCTGTTGGCGGATGAGCCGACCGGCAACCTCGACGAATCGATGCGTGATGAGATCCTCGCGGTTCTGGAAGCGCTGAACGCGGAGGGGCTGACACTCGTGGTCGTCACCCACGACTCCGCCGTCGCGAACCGTGCGCGGCGGCGCCTGCGGCTCGACCAGGGCAGCGTACGGGACATCACGCGGTGACAGTGCGACCATGCTGCCGCATAGTGTTGCAGCATGGTCGCCTTCCACACCGTCGTGTACGTCGATGGGAAACCCGCTCTCACCGACGCGTCGCCCACCGAGGCGCTCGCCGAGGCGCGGGCCCGGGACGGGCTCGCCTGGATCGGGGTGACCGGCGCGACCGATGACGAGGTGCGGGCGCTCGGATCCGAGTTCGGGCTCAACCGGCTCGGCGTCCTGGAGGCGCTCCGCGGGCACCAGCGGTCGAAATTCGAGCAGTACGGCGATGACTTGTTCCTCGTCCTCCAGCCCGCGCGCTACGACGACGCGTCCGAGACGGTCCAGTGCGACGAAGTGGACGTGTTCGTGTCCGAGCAACTCGTCGTCGCGATCACACGGACGGCGCAGGTCGATCTGAAGCAGGCCCGTGCGCGATTGGAGAAGCATCCGGAGATCTTCGCCAACGGCTCACTCGGCGTCGTGTGGGTGATCACGGAATTCGTCACGCGGGGGTACCGCACAGTGCTCGACGGCGTGGAGAACGACATCGATGAGATCGAGGAAGAGCTGTTCGGCGAGCGGCCGGACGTCTCCCACCGCATCTTCGGCTTGCAGCGCGAAGTGATCGACCTGCAGCATGCCACCGCGCCGCTGCCGGACATCCTCGATCGCCTGCGGGAGCTCTCCGTGCAGCGCAACAGCCACCTGGGGGAGTCCGCTTTCCGGGAAGTGACCGACCGCGCCCGGTACGTGGATGGCCGCGTTTCCGGGTTTCGGCAGACGCTCGACAGTGCGCTCAGCATCCACGCGACCATGGTCGAGCAGCGCCGCAACGAGCAGATGAAGGACATGACCGAGACCAGCCTGCAGCAGAACGAGCAGGTCAAGAAGATCTCATCGTGGGCAGCCATCGGCTTCGCGCCCACGCTGATCGCCGGGATCTACGGCATGAACTTCCGAGCGATGCCCGAGCTCGATTGGGCCTTCGGCTATCCGTTCGCGATCGGTCTGATGCTCGCGGTGAGCGTCGGCCTGTACGTCGTCTTCAAGAAGAACGACTGGCTGTGACCAGATGGCCCCCGAGGGTATCGGAGGCCATCGGGGTCAGTGCGTGTCTTCGGCTTCGATCTCGGTGCGGTCGCCCGACCACAGCGTGTGGAACGTGCCCGGCTTGTCGGTGCGGCGATACGTGTGCGCACCGAAGAAGTCGCGCTGTCCCTGGATCAGGGCAGCGGGCAGGCGCTCCGCGCGCAGACCGTCGTAGTACGCCAGCGACGAGCTGAAGGCGGGGGCCGGGATGCCGGCGCCCGCGGCGATCTGCACGATGTCGCGCCAGGCGGCCTGGGCCCGCCCCAGCGCCTCGACGAAGTACGGCGCGCTCAGGAGGACCGGCAGTTCCGGTTCGGCGGCGTAGGCGTCGGCGATGCGGTTCAGGAACTGCGCGCGGATGATGCAGCCGCCACGCCAGATCCGGCTGATCGCGCCGAGGTCGATGGTCCAGCCGTACTGCGCGGCGCCGGCGCGGATCTCGTCGAATCCCTGCGAGTAGGCCACGATCTTCGACGCATAGAGCGCGAGGCGCACCTGCTCGATGAAGGCATCGGCATCCGGAACGGTGAAGGCGTCATCGGACGGGCCCGGGAGGGCACCGGACACATCACGCTGTTCGCGGTGGCTCGACAGCGACCGCGCAAAAGTGGCCTCGGCGATGCCGGAAACCGGTACCCCCAGGTCGAGCGCGGTCTGTACAGTCCAGGCACCCGTGCCCTTGGCGCCGGCCTCGTCGACGATGACGTCGACGAGCGGCCGGCCGGTCGCAGCGTCGTTCTGACGCAGGACCTCGGCGGTGATCTCGATCAGGTAGCTCTCGAGCTCACCACGGTTCCACTCGGCGAACACATCGGCGATTTCGGCGGGCGTCTTGCCCGTGCCGCGACGGATCAGGTCGTACGCCTCGGCGATCAGCTGCATGTCGGCGTACTCGATGCCGTTGTGCACCATCTTGACGAAGTGTCCGGCGCCGTCGTGACCGACGTGCGTGACACACGGCTCACCCTCGGCGACCGCCGCGATCGAGCGGAGGATCGGGCCGAGCGTGACCCACGCCTCGTCCGGGCCACCGGGCATGAGCGACGGGCCGAGCAGTGCGCCCTCTTCGCCACCCGAGACGCCCATGCCGACGAAATTGAAGCCGGCCTCGCGGACCGCCTTCTCACGACGGATGGTGTCGGTGAACAGCGAGTTACCGCCGTCGATGATGATGTCGCCCGGTTCGAAGACGCGCATGAGTTCGTCGATCACCGCGTCGGTCGGCCCACCGGCCTTGACCATGATGATCGCGGTGCGCGGCTTCTGCAGTGCGGCGGCGAATTCCTCGTACGTCGAGGCCGGGACAAACCCGGCTTCAGGGTGCTCGGTGACGAGCGTCTCGGTCTTCTCGTAGGAGCGGTTGAACACGGCGACCGTGTTGCCTTCGCGGCTGGCGAGATTGCGAGCGAGATTCGATCCCATCACCGCGAGTCCTACGACTCCGATGTTGGCGGTGGGCGAAACGGATGCGGTGGACGCGTCGGGCACGACGAACTCCTCAGGGGTGAGTCGGGGATTCCCCTTCAGCGTAGTCGGATGCGAAGGACCGAGTGCGGCGGTGCGACGCTGTGCGTCACTGGAGCGGCGCTATCCTCGAGGCGATGTCCTCCTCGAACCGGCTTCCGCTCTGCCCGACACCCTCGACCGCACGCGCGGTGGAGGAGGGTCGGCGATGAGGTGGCGGCGGAGTGCACCGGTCGTGCGCATCGTGATCATGGGTCCGAGTGGTTCGGGAAAGTCGCTGGTCGGTGCGGCGCTCGCGGCGCGCGTGCACGCCCGCTTCCTGGACGGAGACGATCTGCATCCGTCCACCAGCATCGCCAAGATGCGCAGTGGCACGCCTCTCACCGACGGAGATCGTGAACCCTGGCTCGACGCGGTCGGCCTCGCGCTCGCGCGCGAGACGACGTCGATCGTCGTGGCCTGTTCCGCTCTTCGTCGCGCGTATCGCGATCGCATCCGTCGCGCGTCGGCGGATGCCGTCTTCGTCGAACTCGTCGTCGACGCACCCGAATTGAGCCAGCGGATGTCCCGCCGCGATCACTTCATGCCGACGGCGCTCCTGGACTCGCAATTGGCCACTCTGGAACCCCTCGCACAGGATGAGACCGGGTTTCGTGTCGCGAACGACGCCGACTTGCAATCGGTCGTCGACCGCATCGTCGATCTCCTGAACCGCGCGCCCTGAGGCGATCGCCGTCAGTCCTTGCGGTAGCCCGATCGTCCCATCGACCAGAGCGCACCCGCGGCGCCGAGGACCGCGCACACCGACATGGCGCCGATGATCCACATCAGCGCGTGTGAGAGCCAGCCGTAGTCCATGGGAGCCTCCGTCGGGGCAGATCAGCGGTGCGTCGGATCGTGACGTGCCCATCGTAGCGGGCTGGTAGAGTGGGATCTGTACTTCGGCGAGGGATGCTTCACGCATCCGTGATCGACGCGGTGATGTGCTCTTGGGAAACCCTGGCCTTCCTCACGCGTGTGCGTTCGAGTCGAAACCACAGACCCATACCTGGGCTTTACGCCCGCAAGGAGAACATCATGTCCACTGAGACCGACACCAAGGTCGTCGCCGAGGTTCGCGAGAACTTCGGCAAGGGCTTCGCCCGCCGCCTGCGCGCCGCCGGCAAGATCCCGGCCGTCATCTACGGCCACGGCACCGACCCCGTGCACGTCGCGCTGCCCGGCCACCAGATCGCCCTGCTGATCCGCCGTGCCAACGTCGTGCTCGAGCTCGATGTCGAGGGCAAGCAGCAGCTCACCCTGGTCAAGGACGTCCAGAAGGACCCCGTACACCAGATCATCGAGCACATCGACCTCCTCGTCGTGAAGAAGGGCGAGAAGGTCCAGGTCGACATTCACGTCGTCGTCATCGGTGAGCCGGCCGCCGGTACCGTCCTCAACCTCGACAACACCACGGTGTCCCTCGAGGTCGAGGCCACGCACATCCCGCAGAGCGTCGAGGTCAACGTCGAGGGCCTCGAGGACGGCGCACGCATCACCGCCGCCGACCTCACGCTCCCCAAGGGCGCCGCGCTCATCACCGACCCTGAGACGCTCATCGTCGCGGTCGGCGTGCCGTCGAACACTGCCGCTGACGAGATCGAGGCTGCCGACGAGGCCGCCGCCGAGGAGCAGTCGGGCGAAGCAGCCGTCGAGGCCGCCGAGTAAGGACGATCCACGCGCGAAGCCCGTCCCCACCGACACTGGTGCGGGCGGGCTTCGTCGTCGAGAGGGAGACATGGCAGACACGTGGCTGGTCGTGGGGCTGGGAAATCCAGGCCCCCGATACGAGTCGACCCGTCACAACGTCGGACAGATGGTGATTGATGAGCTGGCGGCCCGGCGCAGCGAGACGTTGCGCGCGCACAAGGCCCAGGCCCACGTCGCCGAGACGTGGTTGCGTCCGGGCGGGGCCAAGCTCGTGCTCGCCAAGCCCAACTCGTTCATGAACGTGTCGGGCGGCCCGGTGTCCGCACTCGCGCAGTTCTACAGTGTCCCGGCGGAGCGCGTGATCGTCGTGCACGATGAACTCGACATCCCGTTCGACGCGATCAAACTGAAGGTCGGCGGCGGGCACGGCGGGCACAACGGCGTTCGCGACGTCGCGAAGGCGCTGGGTACTCCGGAGTTCGCCCGCGTCCGTGTCGGCGTGGGCCGTCCGCCGGGACGCCAGGATCCGGCCGACTGGGTCCTCGATCCGTTCGGCACCGCCGAGCGCAAGGAGCTGCCGCTTCTTCTCGCCGAGGCGGCGGATGCGGTGGAACTCGTCGTCGGCGAGGGCCTTCTCTCGGCGCAGCAGCGCTTTCACGCGCCGCGGCCGTAAGGGTTCAGGCGGCGCCGGTGCCGATGCCGGTGATGACGGCGACGCCGACGATGACAGCGAACAGCACCGGGCCGAGGGCGGCGAGGATGACCGCGGCGATGCCCGGACCCCGTCCGCGCCGTGAGGCGATCGCGACGATGCCCTGCACGAGCGCCCAGATTCCGAGGGCCGTGCCCGCCCAGAATCCGATTTCAGCCCACAGCACGAGCCCGCGCACCGGGCTGAGCACGCCGAGCAACTGCGCGTTGGACAGATTCTCCAGACCCTCGGGAGAGAGGGCGAGTGCATCGGTCATCGCGCCGACGGCGGCCGGGAAGGCCGTGACGGCGCTCAGGATGCTGGCTCCCGCCACGGCGAGGACGGCGATGACCAGCGCGATCGACCCGAGTCGCGACGAGCGCTCCCTCACGTCGGGCGCGGCCATCGGTGCCGGGAAGACCGGGTACGCGCGCGGTGTGTTCGGCTGCGCAGGGGGGTTCTCGCTCACGGCCCCATCCTAGGCACGGCCGAGAGCGGCACCGGAGCGTGTCGGTGGGACGTGCGTAGACTCATCCGGTGACAGTTTCCGGGATCGTGCGCGCCCTCGTGCAGGCAGAATCGTTCCAGAACGCGCATGCCGCGGCCCTCACCGACGCCGACTTCTCGGTCGTTGCTGGGCTCGACGCTCCCGTTCTGGCCGCATTGCTCGAGCGCCGCGTTGCGGCCGGACACCCGGCCGTCCTCCTCGCGATCGCCCCGACCGGTCGGCGCGCGGAGAGCCTCGGTGATGCGCTGTCCGCTCTCGTCCCGACGGCCTCCGTCGTGCACTTCCCCGCGTGGGAAACGCTCCCGCACGAACGGCTGAGTCCCAGTGCCGAAACGGTCGGGCGGCGACTGGAAGTGCTTCGCCTGCTCGCCGAGTTCTCGGGCGATGCCCCCCTGATCGTGACGGCATCCATCCGCAGCGCCTTGCAGCCGGTCGCGGCCGGTCTGACCGCCGCCGGCGTGCTCGAGCTGCGGACCGGGAGCCGGGGCACCGAGCTCGACACGGTCGTGCGACGCCTCGTCGAGCTCGCCTATCTGCGCGTGGACATGGTGTCGCGCCGCGGAGAGTTCGCCGTCCGCGGCGGCATCATGGATGTCTTCCCGCCCGCCGCCGAGCATCCTTATCGTGTCGAGTTCTTCGGCGACGAAGTCGAGCAGATCCGCGCGTTCTCGGTCGCCGATCAACGCTCCCTCCCGGGAGAAATCGACCATGTGACACTTCTCCCGAGTCGCGAGCTCCTGCTCACGCCGGAGGTGCGCGCGCGCGCCGCCGACCTGATGCCGCGGTTCCCGGGGCTGCGCACGATGCTCGAGAAGATGAGCGCCGGCATCCCGGTGGAGGGGATGGAGTCGCTCCTGCCGGCGGTCGCCGATGCGGTCGTCCCGCTCGTGGACTACTTCCCGCGTGGGACCGCGGCCGCGGTCGTCGACCCCGAGCGGTCGGTCACGCGTGCGATCACCCTCGGTGAGACGAATCGTGAGTTCCTCGAGGCGGCGTGGAGCGCCGCGACGGCCGGTGCCGACATGCCGGTCGACCTCGGGTCGGGTGACTTCCTCACGTTGCCCGAGCTGCATGCGGCCACGGGCGAGCGCGGCGGCCGGTGGTGGACGCTCAGCACGTTCGATTCCGGTGCGGCGGATGCCGCGGCCGAAGGCCTCATCGAAAGCTCGGTCGTGCGTATCCCGGCGATACCCGTGCCGTCGTTCCACGGCAATGTCGAGGGCGCGACCGCCCACGTCGGCGAACTCATCGCCGACGGATGGCGGGTGATCGTGGCGGCGTCGGGTGTCGGCCTCGTCGACCGTGCGCGGGATGTCCTGGCCGAGCGCGGGATCACCGCGCGTGCGACCGATCGCCTCGACGCGGCCCCCGAGCCGGGCGTCGCCGTCTGCGTCGTGGCGAATCTGGAGAGCGGCTTCGAGCTCCTGGATGCGCGTCTGGCGGTGCTGACGGAGAGCGAGTTCTACGGCCGGACGATCGGCGCTGACGGCCGGGTCGTCAAGAAGCTCGCGTCCCGTCGTCGGAATGTCGTCGACCCGCTGCAGCTGAAGACCGGGGACGTCGTCGTCCACGCGACGCACGGCATCGGTCGCTTCGTCGAGCTCGTTCAGCGCGAAGTCTCCACCGGCGGTCGCAACGCGGTCAAGACCACCCGCGAGTACCTCGTGCTCGAGTATGCGCCGTCCAAGCGCGGACATCCCGGCGACAAGCTCTTCGTGCCCACCGACCAGCTCGACCTGTTGAGCAAGTACGTCGGGGGCGAGGCGCCCGTGCTCTCCAAGATGGGCGGAAGCGACTGGGCAGCCGCGAAGGGCAAGGCCCGTAAGGCCGTGCGCGACATCGCAGTCGAGCTCGTCAAGCTCTACTCCGCGCGCATGTCGGCGAAGGGCTACGCTTTCGGGCCCGACACCCCGTGGCAGCGCGAGCTGGAAGAAGCGTTCCCATTCGCCGAGACGCTCGACCAGTTGCAGACGATCGATGAGATCAAAGCCGACATGGAGAAGCCGATCCCGATGGACCGCTTGCTGTCCGGCGACGTCGGGTTCGGTAAGACCGAGGTCGCTGTGCGCGCGGCGTTCAAAGCGATCCAGGAGGGAAAGCAGGTCGCGATGCTCGTCCCGACGACCCTGCTCGTCAAACAGCACCTCGAGACGTTCCAAGAGCGCTTCGCCGGGTTCCCGGTTCAGGTGCGTGCGCTCTCCCGCTTCCAGAGCGACAAAGAGGCGCGCGACACGCTCGCCGGGCTCCTCGACGGCAAAGTCGACATGGTGATCGGGACGCACCGCATCCTCACCGACACCATCGTCTTCAAGGACCTCGGCCTGATGATCATCGACGAGGAGCAGCGCTTCGGTGTCGAACACAAAGATGCGCTGAAGAAAATGAAGACCAATGTCGACATCCTCGCGATGAGTGCGACACCGATTCCGCGGACGCTCGAGATGGCGGTCACCGGCATCCGCGAGATGTCGACCCTCGCGACCCCGCCCGAGGACCGGCATCCGATCCTCACGTATGTCGGACCTCGCAGCGACAAGCAGATCGCCGCCGCGATTCGTCGGGAACTCCTGCGTGAAGGTCAGATCTTCTTCGTCCACAACCGCGTGCAATCCATTCAACGCGTGGCCGCGCAGCTGGCCGAGCTCGTCCCTGAGGCCCGCGTTGCTGTCGCGCACGGCCAGATGGGGGAGCACGCCCTGGAAGAAGTCGTCGACGGCTTCTGGGAGCGCAAGTTCGATGTCTTGGTCTCGACGACGATCATCGAAACGGGCCTGGACATCTCCAACGCCAACACGATCATCATCGACCGCGCCGACAAGTACGGACTGAGTCAGCTGCACCAGCTGCGCGGTCGTGTCGGTCGAGGTCGGGAGCGGGCGTACGCCTACTTCCTCTACGACGAGATGAAGCCGCTGTCGGAAACGGCTGCCGATCGTCTGGAGACGATCGCGGTCAACAACGACCTGGGGTCGGGCATGCAGGTCGCGCTGAAGGACCTCGAGATCCGCGGCGCCGGCAACCTCCTCGGAGCCGAGCAGGCCGGTCACATCGCCGGCGTCGGGTTCGACCTGTACCTGCGGATGATCGGTGAGGCCGTCGCGACGTTCCGTGGCGAAGACGTCGAAGGCCCGGCCGAACTCCGCCTCGAATTGCCGGTGGATGCCCGCATTCCGGACGCCTACATCGACAGCGAACGCCTGCGGCTCGAGGCCTACCAGAAGCTGTCGGCCGCGGCATCCGCGACCGCCAAGGACGACGCACTCGACCTCGTCGCGGAAGAGCTCACCGACCGCTACGGCACACCGCCGGTGGAGGTGGAGGGGCTGTTCGCGATCGCGCGTCTGCGCCGACGCGCGGCACTGTCCGGCCTCTCGGATGTCGTCGCGATGGGGCCGAATCTGCGCGTCGTCCCGGCTCCGACGGCCGACTCGCTGCGCGTGCGCCTCCAGCGGCTGTACCCGAAGTCGAAGGTGCTCGCGGGCGGCGAAGCCATGATCGTGCCGCTGCCGTCGGCGGGTGGCGAACGTCTCGCCGACGCCGACCTCATCGCGTGGGTGCGGCAGTTGCTCGACCAGCTCTTCCCGCTGCCGGTCGCCGCCGACGCCGACAAGCTCGGCTGATCAGACCGTGATCGTGCCGTTGCTGAGCATCACGACAGCGGCGATCGCCCCCGCCAGCGCGGCGGCGAAGATCACCCATTCGCCGGCCGTGAAGACGCGGGCGGCGGCCGCGCGACGAGCCAGCGCGAACAGGGCGGTTCCCGGGACGAGGATCAGCATCGCCAGCAGCACATACTCGCCGCCCGCGGCATAGAGCAGGAACGCGGTGTAGAGGGTCGCGAGCGCGGCCACGATCACCGCGCCGATCGCCCGGCGACCCGAGGCCGCGCGCGCATCGCGGAACGCGACGCGGAGCCCGAAGCCGGCCGTGAGGAAGTAGGGGATGAGCGCGAGCGCGCTCGTGAGGTTCAGGGCGACGTCGAATGCGTTGTTCGCGAACAGCACGACCACCATGAGGACTTGGACGAGCACGGTCGACATCGTGAGGGCCCCGACCGGCACGTCCTTCGCGTTCGTGCGGGCGAACACCGCCGGCAGGTCGCCGTCGCGCGCCGCGACGAGCAGCACCTCGGCGGCCATGAGCGTCCAGGACAGGTATGCCCCGAGCACGGCGATGATGAGCGAGACCCCGACGAACACGGCGCCCCACGGCCCGACGACCTCGGCGAGCACGCCCGCGATCGACGGTTGCGGAAGAGCCGCGATCTCCTCGCGCGGCAGGATGCCGAAGGACACGATCGTCACGGATACGAAGATCGCGAGCACACTGAGGTAGCCGAGCACCGTCGCGCGGCCGATGTCGCGGCGGCCGCGCGCGTGCCGAGAGTAGGCGCTGGCGCCCTCGATGCCGATGAACGCGAACACCGTGACGAGGAGCGTTCCGCGTACCTGGTCGAACAGCGGAATCGTCGCGTCACCGGTGAGGTTGTCCGCGAAGACCGCGGGATCCAGGGCGAACACGCATAAGAAGATGAAGACGACGATCGGCAGCACCTTCGCGACGCTGACGATCCGGTTGACGGCGGCGGCCTCGCGTGTGCCGCGGCGCACCAGGAGGAAGAAGACCCAGAGACCCATGGAGGACACGGCCACGGCGAGCGGGGTGTCGCCTTCGCCCAGTGTCGGGGCGATCGCCCCGACCGTCGACATGATGAAGACCCAGTAGAAGACGTTGCCCGCGCACGCGCTCGCCCAGTACCCGAACGCGGAGAGGAAACCCAGATAGCGACCGAAGCCGGCGCGTGCGTACGAGTAGACCCCGGCATCCAGGTCGGGACGCCGCAGCGCGAGGCGCTGGAAGACGAGCGCCAGCAGGAACATCCCGGTACCGGCGAGGGTCCACGCGATCAGCGAGCCGGCGACGCCGGTCTCCGCAGCGAATGTACCGGGGAGCGAGAAGACGCCGGCACCGATCATCGAGCCGACGACGAACGTCGACAACGTGAGGGTCGAGACCTTCGTCACCGGTGCGGTGGTCGGTGCTGCCATCGGCGGAGCCTTCTGGGATGGTGTCTAGATCACGCCTTGCGCGAGCATCGCGTGCGCGACGCGCTCGAAGCCCGTGATGTTCGCTCCCGCAACATAGTCGCCGGGGCGCCCGTAGCGCTCCGCTGCCTCGAACGTGGAACGGTGGATGTCCGCCATGATCGCACGGAGCTTTGCTTCACTGTCGTCGAAGCTCCAGCGCTGGCGCGCCGCATTCTGGCTCATCTCGAGTGCCGAGGTTGCGACACCGCCGGCATTGGCGGCCTTGCCCGGACCGAAGAGCACGCCGGCTTCCTGCAGCGCCGCCACCGCACCGGGGGTCGAGGGCATGTTGGCGCCCTCGGAGACCGCGATGACCCCGTTCGCAATGAGCGTTCGCGCATCGTCGACGTCGAGCTCGTTCTGCGTCGCGGACGGGATGGCGACATCCACCGCGACCTCCCACGGCGTTCCGCCTTCGACGAAGCGGGCGGAAGGCCGCTCGCGTGCGTAGTCGGAGATGCGTGCGCGCCGCACTTCCTTGAGCTCCCGCAGCAGGGCGAGGTCGATGCCGGCGTCGTCGACGATGTATCCCGATGAGTCGGATGCCGTCACGGGCGTGGCGCCGAGCTGCCGAGCCTTGTCGATCGCGTATGTGGCGACGTTCCCCGAGCCGGAGATCGCGACCCGCTTGCCGGCGAGCGAGTCGCCGCGCACGGCCAGCATCTCTTCGGCGAAGAACACCGCGCCGTAGCCCGTCGCCTCGGTGCGCACCTCCGCGCCGCCCCATTGCACGCCCTTGCCGGTGAACATGCCCGACTCGTGGCGGTTGGTGACCTTGCGGTATTGGCCGAACAAGAAGCCGATCTCCCGGGCGCCGACGCCGATATCGCCAGCCGGCACGTCCGTGTGCTCCCCGAGGTGCCGGTACAGCTCGTTCATGAACGACTGGCAGAAGCGCATGATCTCGGCGTTCGACCGCCCGTGCGGGTCGAAGTCGCTGCCGCCTTTCGCGCCGCCGATGCCCTGGCCGGTCAGCGCGTTCTTGAAGATCTGCTCGAACCCGAGGAACTTGACGATCGAGAGGTTCACGCTGGGGTGGAAGCGCAGACCGCCCTTGTACGGGCCGAGGACGGAGGAGAACTGGATGCGGTAGCCGCGGTTCACGCGCACCTGACCGGCGTCATCGATCCACGGCACACGGAACATGATCTGCCGCTCGGGCTCGACCAGGCGCTCGACGATGCCACCCGCGACGAACTCGGGGTGCGATTCGAGGACGGGGGCGATGGAGTGCAGCACCTCGTGGACGGCCTGCTGGAACTCGGGCTCGCGTGGGTTGCGCAGCTGCACCGTGTCGAACACGGAGCGGACAGCGTCGGGGAGCGGAGCGAGGGTTTCGGACACGGTGGAGCTTTCTGGCCGATGAGTGGGGCACGGCCGACTCGCGGCCTGTTTCACCCTACCCGCGGGTGAGAGGGCACTCGACGCATGTTGCAGAGGCGGCCTACGCTGGCGTGCAGGAGGCCACCATGCAGTTCGAGCACCTGGGCGCCCAGCCCCGTATCCATCCGGATGCCGTCGTCGCACCCACCGCCGTGATCTCCGGTGATGTGACGATCGGCGCGGGATGTCAGATCCTGCACGGCGCGGTCATCACGGCCGAAGGGGGCCCCGTCACCCTCGCCGAGAACACCATCGTGATGGAGAACGCGCTCATCCGCGCGAGCGCGACGCATCCCGCCCATCTCGGCGCGCATGTGCTGGTCGGGCCGATGGCGAGTGTGTCGGGGGCCAGCGTCGCCGACGAGGTGTTCCTCGCGACCGGCACGCGGGTCTTCAACGGTGCGCGGATCGGTGAGCGGTGCGAGATCCGCATCAACGCGGTCGTGCATCTGCGGACGGTCCTGCCGCCGGACACCGTCGTGCCGATCGGCTGGATCGCTGTCGGCGATCCTGCCCAGGTGCTGTCGCCGGATCGTCACGAGGAGATCTGGGCGCTGCAGAAGGAGCTGGACTTTCCCGGTTACGTTTTCGGACTCGACCGCGACACCCCGGACCTCATGGTCCAACTCACCGATCGCTACGGCGCCGCGCTCGCGCGCCACGCGCACGACCGCCGCGCCGACTGACCGTCGCGCCGCGAGACTCCCGTCTCACGGGTGGATGCCGGGGTCACCCGGTGTTCTGGAGGCCGGCGGCCACGCCGCTGACGGAGAGCAGCAGCAGGCGCTGCCACTCGGGCGGGGCGTCGGAGGCCGACTCGCCGGTGCGCAGCACGCGGAGGGCACGGAGCTGCAGTAGCGAGAGTGCATCGACGTAGGGACTGCGCATCTTGACCGCACGCTGGAGCACCGGCTTGTTGGCGAGCAGGCCCTCGCCGCCGGTGATCTTGATGACCCAGTCCTGCGTGAGGAGCATCTCGTCCATCACGAGTGTCGCCAGGTCATCGCGGTCGCCGAGATCCAGGTAACGCTGGGCGATGCGTGCGTCGGCTTTTGCCAGGCTCATCCCGACGTTGTCGATGACCGTCCGGAAGAGCGGCCACTCGGCGTAGGCGCTCCGCAGCAGGTCTTCGTCGCCGACCGCGTCGAGCGCCGTACCGAGCCCGAACCAGCCGGCCAGGTTGATGCGGGCTTGCGACCAGGCGAACACCCACGGGATCGCGCGGAGGTCTTCGAGCGACTCGACCGAGAGTCCCCGGCGGGCGGGGCGCGACCCGAGGGCCAGCAGACCGATCTCTTCCATCGGGGTGACGGTGGCGAACCACTGTGCGAAGCCCTCGTTCTTCACGAGCGAGAAGAACCGCTCGCGCGAGGCCGTATCCATCGTCGCCGCGACGGGGGCGAAGCGTTCGGCGGCGGCACGGTTGCGCTGCTCGATCGAGGGGGCGGATGCCAGGAGCACGGCGGCCGCGACCTGGTCGATGTGGCGCATCGCGATCGCAGGATCGCCGTAGCGCGCGAAGATGACCTCGCCTTGTTCGGTCAGCTTGAAGCGGCCGTCCACCGAGTGCGGCGGCTGCGCGAGGATCGCCGAGTTGGCAGGGCCCCCGCCACGACCGAGCGCGCCGCCGCGGCCGTGGAAGAGCGTGAGGTGGATGCCGGCATCCTGCGCCCATGCCGCGATCAACGCCTGCGCTTCGTACAGGGCGAGGTTGGCGGCGACCGGGCCGACGTCCTTCGAGGAGTCGGAATAGCCGAGCATGACCTCGAGGCGACGGTCGGTCGCGTCGAGCCGGGCGGCGAAATCGGGATGGCTGACGATCTCCGCCATGATGCCGGGGGCTGCCTGCAGATCGGCGAACGTCTCGAACAGCGGGATGACGTCGAGCACCGGCGCGGTGCCGCCCGGTCCGACGGCGAACCCGGCCAACTCGTGCACGGTCGCCAGGTCCGCGGCGGACTGCGTGAACGACACGATGTAGCGACCGGCGGCGCGCGGGCCGTACCGGCGCTGGATCTGCGCGATCGTGCGGAAGACCTCGAGGACTTCTTCGGCCTGGGTGCTGAGCGGTCCACCCGCGCGGCACTCCTCGAGGACCTTGGCGTGCACGGCGGAGTGCTGACGCACTTCGAGCTCGGCCAGGTGGAACCCGAACGTCTCGACCTGCCACATCAGCTGCTGCAGGTGCCCGTATGCCTGGCGCGGCGCGCCGGCGGCCACGAGGGAGTCCTGCACGGTGCGCAGGTCCGCCAGGAGGTCCACGGGGTCGCGGTAGGCGAGGTCGGCGTCGCGGCGTCGGGTCGCGCCGATGCGGCGTGTCAGCAGGAGCATGACGCGCTTGTGGGGCTCACCCTTCGCGCGCTTCGCGACATCGGCGGCACCGTCTTCATCCGCAGCGGCGAGACGCTGCGCGAGCGCCGTCAGGGCCTCGCTCGGGGGCGTCGTATCGGCGTCCAGCGTCAGGGTCTTCGCGATGCGATCGCCCGAGCTTTCCAGGCCCAGCAGAATGTGCTCTGCGGCGATGGATGCCGCCTTCTTCGTCACGGTCGCCGTCACGAACGGGTTGCCGTCGCGGTCCCCGCCGACCCACGTTCCGAGGCGCACGAACGGCCGGACGACGGGTGCCCGACCACCCGCAGCTGGGCCCTGCAGCGCGTCGTCGACGCGCCGGTAGACGTGCGGGACAGCGGTGTAGAGCGTCTCGTCGAAGACGGCCATGATCGCGCGCACTTCGTCGACCGGAGTCGGCTTCTCCGCCCGCAGTGGCGCCGTGCGCCACAGCGTGTCGATCTCCTCGAGCATGCGCCGCTGCGCACGGCGCTCATCGGCGCCGCCGCGAAGAGACGCGTCGTTCTCGCCGAGGAGGGTGACGAGCCGTCGGATGCTGGTGGACACCGCGCGCCGGCGCGCTTCGGTGGGGTGGGCCGTGAAGACGGGGTGGAAGCGCATGCTCTGCAGGCGCTTGAGCGCCGTGTCATCGCCGACCTCGGCGGACAGCTGCACGAAGGCGGCCGCGACCGAGTCGGTGACATCCTCCTTCTCGGGCCGGCCGTCGCGTTCGCGCAACACGCGCACACGCTGGTGCTCCTCGGCGAGGTTCACGAGGTGGAAGTACACCGTGAAGGCGCGTGCGACTTCGTCGGCACGTTCGACCGAGAACGACTCGGCGATCGCCGCGGCGCGTTCGAATGCTTCGGGGGAGTCGTCGGTGTAGGCCGCGATGGTCGCTTGGCGGAGACGTTCGACGTCGTCGTACAGACCGGGGGAGCCGCTTTCGCGCAGGACGCGGCCGAGCAGCGAGCCGAGCATGCGCACGTCGGCGCGCATCTGCTCGGGCAGCTCCTGCTCGGCGTCGCCGCGGCCGACGAGGTCGATGGCTTCGGTGCGGGTGAGTTCGCGCATCCCCCCACGCTAATGGGCCGGTGTTACATGCATGTCACGGGTAGAATCGCTCGGGGTGTGCCGGGAAGTCTGGTCGGCGTTCGTGTCTCCGACCCCGAAAGGTGCCCATGGCACTCCTGCGCTCCGCACGATTCCCCGCCGTCCTCCTCCTTCTCGCTGCGGCGCTGGGGCTCGTGCTGGCGAACTCTCCCGCGGCCCCGGCCGCCTTCGCGATCGCCGATGCGCACGTGGGGGTGCCCGGCATCATCGACCTGTCGGTCCGCCATTGGATTTCGGACGGCCTGCTGGCGATCTTCTTCTTCGCGGCCGCGATCGAGTTGCAGTACGAACTCACGACGGGTCAGCTGAACTCCGCCACACGCGCTGTGCTGCCCGCGCTCGCCGCCGCCGGCGGCGTGATCATCCCCGTCGCGGTGTACCTCCTGGTGGCGGGCGGATCGGATGCCGCGTCGGGCTGGCCGATCCCGACCGCGACCGACATCGCGTTCGCGCTCGGAGTGCTCGCGGTGTTCGGTCGGGGGTTGCCGTCCACGGTCCGGGTGTTCCTCCTGGCTCTCGCGATCCTCGATGACATCGTCGGGATCGTCTTCATTGCGGTCCTGTTCACGTCGGACGTGAACTTCGGCATGATGCTGCTCGCACTCGTGTTCGTCGTGATCTTCGCGGTCTGCAGTCGACTCGTCGACACGCGCGGAGGCCGGTGGGCGGTCGCCGGGATGGTCCTCTCCGGAATCGGTACCTGGTACGCGGTACACGAATCGGGCGTGCACGCGACGATCGCGGGCGTCGTGCTCGGACTCGTCATGGCACAGCAGCCCGCGCTTCGCGTGCGCCACGAGATCGAACCGTGGGTCAACGCGATCGTGCTGCCCCTGTTCGCATTGGTGGCCGCGCTCGTCGTGATCCCGCAGGTGTCGGCCAGCGAGTTGTCCCCGGCGTTCTGGGGTGTGCTGCTCGCGCTTCCGGTCGGGAAGCTCATCGGCATCGCCGGTGCGGGGTGGATCGCGCAACGTCTGCTGCGGGTTCCGTCGGCACAGGCATTGCCGTTCGGCGACCTGCTCGCGGCGGGGGCCTTGGGCGGCATCGGCTTCACCGTCTCGCTCCTGCTGTCGGAGCTGGCCTTCGCGGACGCCCCCGGCATCCGGGATCAGGCGACACTCGGCGTGCTGGCCGGTTCGGGTATCTCGCTGATTCTGGCCGCCGGGCTCGTATCCTGGCGGGCATGGCATCATCGACGGGTCCTGCAGGCGAGCTGAGCGAGGCGGATGCCCTCCGCGCCGCAGCCGACACGATGGCCGCGGTGCGCGCGCGGTGTGTGTGGTCGCAACAGATCACGCACGCCGATCTCGTCCCGTACCTCGTAGAGGAGAGCGCCGAGCTGATCGATGCTGTGGAGGTCGGAACGCGCGCCGACCTCCGCGAGGAGCTCGGTGATCTTCTGTGGCAGGTGCTCTTCCATGCGGCGATCGCCGCCGAGGATCCCGACGACCCGTTCGACATCGATGACGTCGCCGCGACGCTGTCCGAGAAGATGATCCGACGGCATCCCCACGTCTTCGCGGATGCCGTCGCCACGACGCCCGAAGAAGTCCTCGTCCACTGGAACGCCGCGAAGGCCGCCGAAAAGCACACCCGGCGCTCCGTACTCGACGGCATTTCCCCGCACATGCCGTCCCTCTCCCTCGCCCAGAAGCTCCTCGGCCGTGCCTCCACGCTGGTGACCCCGCCGTCTGCCTCGGCCCCCACCCCGTCGGCGAGACACCCTCTGCGCACCGAGACACCGGCAGCGGAACGGAGTCTCGGTGCAGCGGTGGTGTCTCGCGGCAGCGGGGGCTGGAGCGGGGCGCAGAGCGAAGAGGAGCTCGGCGAGGTGCTGCTCGAGGCCGTCGGGGCAGCGCGCGAGCGGGGCTGGGATGCCGAGCGCGCCCTGCGGGGGGCGATCCGCCGCCTCGAGGGCGAGATCCGCGCGGCCGAAGCCGGCTGACGGCGAGGGTACTCGAGCCCTGGCGTTCACAACTCCGGAGATCGTGCACCCAGCAGCTCCAATCCGGTGACAGGCGCCCGCCGTGGACCGAATCTCCGGAGTTGTGAACCGCAGGCCCGGGATACCGCCGCGCAGCGACCGGCGGTCGACCTGGAAGAATAGGCCCGTGGCATCCGTGAACCCGCCGCGCGGCATGCGCGATTTCCTCCCCGCTGACAAGGCCCGGCGCGAGCGTGTGCTCGCCGTGATCCGTGAGCGCTACCGCGCGCACGGGTTCGATGAGATCGAGACCCCCGTGGTCGAGGAGTACGCCCGCCTACACGCGGGCATCGGCGGCGACAATGAAAAGCTCGCGTTCAACGTGCTCAAGCGCGGGCTGGATGCCGACGCCGTCCGCGCCGCGGCCGACGACCCGGCGGCGCTGAGCGACCTGGGGCTGCGCTACGACCTCACCGTCCCGTTGGCGCGCTTCTACGCCAGCCACCGCGCGGAGTTGCCGAGTGTGTTCCGCTCCATCCAGATGGCCCCGGTGTGGCGCGCCGAGCGCCCGCAGAAGGGGCGCTACCGCCAGTTCGTGCAGTGCGACATCGACATCATCGGCGATGCCACCGCGCGCGCCGAGGCCGAACTCCTCGTCGCGAGCCTCGACACCCTCGATGCGCTCGGCCTCGAGGGTGGCTCGATCCGCATCAACGACCGTCGCGCGCTCGACTGGATGCTGGACAGCTTCGGCTTCACGGCAGAGGAGCGTCCGGGAGTGCTGATCACGATCGACAAGCTCGACAAGATCGGCGTCGACGGTGTGGTCGCCGAGCTTGCGGAGCGTGGCGCGGCACCGGCCGCTGTCGACACGTTCCGCTCCTTCATGATGCGGCCCCAGACCCTGGAATACCGCCCGTACGGCGAGGGCCAGATTCGCAAGGCGCTGCCTGTCGGCGCGCCCGACGACATCGTCGCCCACCTGGTCGCGATCGGCGAGGCCGTCGCGGCCGCGCGTCCCGCGGCGGATCTTCCCGGCGAGATTCCGCTCGTCTTCGACCCGTTCCTCGTGCGGGGCATGGGGTACTACACCGGCACGATCTTCGAGCTCGCGCATCCGAGTGTGGCGTATTCGCTCGGCGGCGGTGGGCGTTATGACGGCATGATCGGACGCTTCCTCGGCCAAGACGTGCCGGCGGTCGGGTTCTCGATCGGGTTCGAGCGCATCGTCGACCTCCTGAGTGGGGGAGAGGATGCCGCGGCATCCGCGGTCGTGCTCGTCCACGACCGCGACGTTCCCGTGGACGAGCTCGTCGCTCTGAAGGCGGCCTTCATCTCCGAGGGGTACCGCGTGCGCCTCGAGCAACGTACCAAGAACGTGAAGGCACTGCTCGAGCACGCCGCTGCCGACGACTACCGCTCGTTCGTGACCGTGTCCGCCGGTCAGACCCGAGCAGATCTCGATATCAAGCCACTGTCGTAGCGTCAATCTTCTCTTGACAGCCAGTAGTGTCAAGAATAGATTGACACTATGACCACGACATCAGACAGTGCTTCGCGCACCCTCCGTCGCATCACTCTCGTCTCGATCGTCACCTTCGCCCTCGGCGCGATCATCGTCCTGTGTGGGATCGGCCTGGACTGGGGCGGATTCGGCGGTGGCATGGCGATCGGCGCCGGCGGCGGCCTCTGCCTCGTCGGCGCGTACTTCGCCGGCTTCGCCAACGGCTTCCGGCGGGGTCCGGGCAGTGGGGCCTCGTGGTTGCCCAGTCGCGGCCCGGCGGAATGAGTGAGCTGGCCGACGCCGTCGGACGCGCCGTCGTCGACGCGGCAGGAGTTTCCGGCGACACCCTCGGCATGGACGACCACCTCGCGCTCGTCTCCGCGAGCGCCCGGGCCGAAGACGCCGCACGCGCCCTCTTGCAGCGAGCTGTCTCGGCGGCCCGTGCCAGTGGTGCCAGTTGGGCGGTGATCGGCGGCGAACTGCGCATGTCCCGCCAGGCGGCGCAGCAGCGCTTCGGCGGGGCGGCGGCGTCTGCCGACAGCGACGTGTCGGACCAGGAGACGTCCTCCGTGCCGGAGGAGCGCTGGTTGGGCCCCGTGACGGCTTTCGACGAGATGGCTGAGCTCGATCTCGCCGGACGTGTGGGGTGGCGCACCGTCGAGGTGGGCATGTTCACGCATCGAATGATCCGCACCCCCACGCAGTGGGCGCATCGCCGCATCCTGTGGCGCGCCTCGCTTGCGACTGAGCGGGCGGAAGGGTGGATCGTCGGTTGCCGCGCATTCCCGTGGATCTACCTGGTGCGCGACCTCGGAGTACCGGCGGAGTCCTGACAGAAGGATCACAAACTGTTCTATTTGTTATAGAATACAGTCATGCTCCTGCGCATCGATCCCCACAGTGCCGAGCCGCTGTTCGCCCAAGTGGCGGCGGCCGTGCGCGCCGATGTCGCGGCGGGGCGCCTGCGCGTCGGAGAGCGGCTGCCGGCGGCACGCGACGTCGCGAAGGCTGCGGACATCAATCTGCACACCGTCCTGCGGGCCTATCAGGTCCTCCGCGATGAGGGGCTCGTCGACATGCGGCGCGGTCGTGGTGCGGTGATCACGGACGCCGCCGCGGCCATCGCCGCACTCCAGGGTGACATCGCCGCACTCCGAGAGCGTGCCCGCGCTCTCGGTCTCTCGCCCGACACATTGGCCTCCCTCCTCCGCGAGGGCGACGAAGGGAACTCTCATGACCAGTGACCGACTATCCGTCCGCAGGTTCGTCCTGGTCGCGCTGATTCTGCCGGCGGCGATCGTCCTGAGTGGCCTCGCAATCCAGGTGGTCGTGCTGCCGACTCTGCCTGATCCGGTGGCGATTCACTGGGGCACTTCGGGCGCGCCGAACGGCTTCGGCCCCGCGTGGATCACCGTGCTGCTGACCGTGGTCGTCGGGCTCGGGTTCCCCGCGCTGATCGCGGTGAGCGCGCTGTCGAGCATGCGGCGCGGTGACCGCGGTTTCGCGTATCGCCTCCTCGGTGCGGTCGCGCTCGGTGTCGCCGTGCTCATGACGGTCCTCGGAACCTGGACGCTCGTGCTCCAGTCGGGTCTGGAAGATGCGGCGGATGGTCCGTCCGTGCTCGTGCCCCTGGCCGTGTCCTTCGCGGTCGCTGTCCTGTCCGGTAGCCTCGGCTGGCTCGTCCAGCCGCACGAGCCGTGGCGGCCGGTTGCCGTCGTTCCGACCGAAGCCGTTCCGCTGGCGCCGGGGGAGCGCGCCGTGTGGTTGCAGCGCGTCTCGATTGCCCGCAGCGGCGCGACCGTGCTGGTGGCCGCACTCGTTCTGATGGTCGTGCTGACAACGATCACCCTCGTGCTCACTCCGGACCCGGTCGCGACATGGGTGATGATCGGCGCAACACTGCTCATCGCGGCGCTGGTCCTCACGACCCTCGCCTTCCATGTGCGGGTCGACGACGAGGGCCTCACCATCAACTCGGTCGCGGGCTGGCCGCGTGTGCACGTGCCCCTGGACGACATCGACCGCGCCGCGGTTGTCGAGGTGAACCCGATGGGTCAGTTCGGCGGATGGGGGATGCGGTGGGGCCCGGCGGGCTTCGGTGTCGTGCTGCGCGCAGGGGAGGGCATCGAGGTGCGTCGCCGCAGTGGCAAGGCCCTCACCGTCACGGTGGATGACGCGGCCACGGGCGCGGCGCTCCTGAACGCTCTCGCGACGCGGGTCGGTTGACGCGCACACACGTCACGGGGTGGCTGTCGGCTGGGCCGCGCGCTGCCGGCAGGCGGCACGGTCCTCACGATCGAGGCCGATGCGCGCCACGCCACCGTTTGCCCGAACGAGCACCGATCGCGCCGGGGTGGGGGAGGAGGTCGACATCCACATCGGCATCGCCGCCGATGTGCGTCGTGCGCGGCGGGCGCGTCGCCGATCCCCGCGACGACAGCGAGCAGGTTGCCTGGGTGCGTGCCGCGCTCCGGATGCTTCGCGACGATCCACGGTTCGACGGGACCGCTGTGCAGACCCTCGATGCGAAGGGATGGGATGGCATCGCCCTGGCGATCGTCGTTTGATCCGGCCGAATGCCTGTGGCGACGGCATCCACCTCACTAGACTCACAAGTGGACCGACGACGCTCCGAGATTCATCCTCCACAAGCAAGGAGTCCCCTGTGGCACTGATCGAGGCTGTAGGCGCACGCGAGATTTTGGATTCGCGTGGCAACCCGACCGTCGAAGTGGAGGTGCTCCTCGACGACGGAATCGTCCAGCGGGCTGCCGTCCCTTCCGGCGCATCTACCGGCGCGTTCGAAGCGTACGAGCTGCGCGACGGCGACAAGAGCCGCTACGGCGGTAAGGGCGTGCTCAAGGCCGTCGCCGCCGTCATCGACGAGCTCGGCCCCGCGATCGAAGGTGTGGATGCCAGCGAGCAGCGCATCATCGACGAGATCCTCATCGAGACCGACGGCACCGAGAACAAGTCGCGCTCCGGCGCGAACGCGATCCTCGGCGTCTCGCTCGCGGTCGCGAAGGCCGCCGCGGACAGCGCTGACCTCCCACTGTTCCGTTACCTCGGTGGCCCGAACGCGCACGTGCTGCCCGTTCCGCTGTTCAACGTGATCAATGGTGGTTCGCACGCCGACAACGGCATCGATTGCCAGGAGTTCTTCCTCGCGCCGATCGGTGCATCGAGCTTCGCCGAGGCGCTGCAGTGGGGCGCTCAGACCTATCACGTGCTGCACGCTGAGCTGAAGGCCGCCGGCTACGCCACGGGCCTCGGCGACGAGGGTGGGTTCGCTCCGGACCTGAAGAGCAACCGCGAGGGTCTCGACTTCCTCGTCAAGGCGATCGAGAAGGCCGGCTTCGCCGTCGGCACCGACATCGCGCTCGGTATGGACGTTGCGGCGACCGAGTTCTACAACGACGGCGTGTACCGCTTCGAGGGCAAGGACTGGTCGGCCGAGCAGCTCACCGACTACTACGTCGAGCTCGCGGATGCCTACCCGATCGTCACGATCGAGGACGCTCTCGATGAGGACTCCTGGGATGCCTGGGGCGCCCTGACCGAGAAGCTGGGGAAGAAGATCCAGCTCGTCGGCGACGACCTGTTCGTCACCAACCCGGAGCGCCTCGCCAAGGGCATCGAGCTCGGTGTCGCGAACTCGCTGCTCGTGAAGGTGAACCAGATCGGCACGCTCTCCGAGACGTTGGATGCCGTGGACCTTGCGCACCGCTCGGGCTACACGACGATGTTCTCGCACCGTTCCGGTGAGACCGAAGACACCACGATCGCCGACCTCGTGGTCGCGGTCAACTCGGGTCAGATCAAGAGCGGCGCGCCCGCTCGTAGCGAGCGCGTCGCGAAGTACAATCAGCTTCTGCGCATCGAAGAAGAACTGGGTGACGCCGCCGAATTCATCGGCCGTCGCGCGTTCCCCCGCTACAAGGGCTGATGCACGACTGAGACACTGACGAGAGGGGGAGCCGTGGCGAAGACGACGGCTCCCCCTTCTCGTTCCCCTGGCGACCGTCGTGCGCCGGTCGACGTGCGCGACTGGGTCGGCGGCATCCGGTTCTCGGCTTTCACCGGCATCATGCTGGGGCTCGTCGTCCTCGCCGTGTTCACGCTCGTTCCCACCGTCGGCACCTACATCGACCAGCGTCAACAGATCGCGGCGCTCGAGCGCTCGGTCGAGGTCAGCACTGACGAGGTCGCGGCGCTCGAGGCTGAGAGCGAGCGCTGGGCCGACACGGCGTACGTGACATCGCAGGCACGCTCGCGCCTGTACTACAAGAAGCCGGGCGAGGTCGTCTATCTCGTCGACAATGACCTGCCCGACACCGCGATCCCGCAGGAGCAGGCGGCGGTCAGCGACGAGGTCGAAGAGACGAAGAACGACTGGATGGCTCAGTTCGTCCGCTCTGTCACCGGCGCCGGCCTGGCGGAGACCGTGACCGGGCCCACCGACTGACACGCGCGTTCCAGCGCCTCCTCAGGACCTCCCGGTAGCCTGGACCTGTGCCCCATCCGACGCTCAGCCCTGCCACCGATGCCGACCTCGAGGTCATGCGTGAACAGCTGGGGCGCCCGATGCGCGGCGTCGTCGGAATCGCGGCGCGATGCGTGTGCGGCAACCCGACCGTCGTCGCGACCGAACCCCGCCTTGCGGACGGCACCCCGTTCCCGACGTTCTACTACCTGACACATCCGGGCGCGACGGCCGCGATGTCGGCGCTCGAAGCCGATCAGGTCATGAAGGAGTTCTCCGACCTCCTCGCAGACGATGAGGACGTCGCTGCGGCGTACAGTGCCGCTCACGCGGCGTACCTCGGTGACCGCGCGGTGTACGGCGAGGTGTCCGAGATCGAGGGAATCTCCGCGGGTGGCATGCCCACACGCGTCAAATGCCTGCACGCTCTCGCCGGGCATGCCCTGGCGGCGGGACCCGGTGTCAATCCGATCGGCGACCTCGCGCTCGCGCGGGGTGACTGGTCGCCGACGCGCTGCACGTGCGTGAACCCCGGTGCCCTGCCCGGAGTCGCATGATCGGCCGGGTCATCCGGGCGTGGGGTGCGTTCGTCCTGATCGTCGTCTGCGCGACCGGGGCCGCAGCCGTCCCTCCGCAGGTCGACCCGGGGGAGTTGCTGCCCGAACAGGTGGCCCCGACGATGGCCGTCGATCCCGTGCGCAGCGCTCAGTACTGGCTGGACGAGTACGGCATCCGTGAGGCGTGGAAGACGACGAAGGGCAAGGGCACGCGGATCGCTATCATCGACACCGGCATCGGGCGCGGTCCGGTCGAGTTCTCCGGAGCCGTCGCGGGGGGCGCCGACTTCTCCGGAGTGGGGGCGAGCGACGGTCGCACCCCGGTGGGCGCCGTCGATTCGAGTCACGGAAGCTGGGTCGCGTCCCTCGCCGCCGCCCGCGGAACCGGACCCGACACCGGAATGATCGGTGTCGCCCCGGAAGCCGAGTTGCTGGCGATCTCGGTCGGGTTCGGGTCCGCGTCGAGCGTGCCGTTCGTCGAGCAGGTCGCGAGCGCCATACGCTGGGCCGTCGACAACGGCGCCGATGTCATCAACCTGTCGTTCACGACGAACACCCTGACCTGGGATCGCGCGTGGGATGACGCGTTCCTCTACGCGTTCCAGAACGACGTCGTCATCGTCGTCGCAGCGGGCAACAAGGGCACGGGAACAGACCAGGTCGGTGCGCCCGCGACGATCCCGGGTGTCTTGACGGTGGGTGGGGTCGACCGGGCGGGCGTTGCCAGCAAGGAAGCGTCGACGCAGGGGATCACGATCGGCATCTCCGCACCGAGCGAGAAGCTGCTCGGTGTCTCCGCCGACGGCACGATCGTCGAGTGGAACGGCACGAGCGGCGCCGCGCCCCTCGTCGCGGGCATCGCCGCGCTCGTGCGTGCCGCGCACCCCGAGATGGATGCCGCCAACGTCATCAACCACATCATCCGGACGGCGCGCCCGGCGGCGGGCGGTGCAGGTTTGTCCACCGCGCTCTACCGCGCCCTGTACGGGTACGGGTTGGTGGATGCCGCGGCTGCGGTCACGGCATCCCTCCCGTCCGTTGCGGTCAACCCGATGGGCGATCTGGCCGAGTGGATTCGGCTGTACCGACGCGCGGAAGTGTCGCCCGCGCCGAACGAGACCACCGTCGCCGTCGACATTCCGCAGCTGCCGGAAGCCGACCCGCCCACGCGTGTCACCCCCCTGCTTCCGAGCGCCGAGACCCTGCGGTACGGCACCGTGCCGCTCGTGGCCGGTACCCTGGCCGCTATACTGGTGGCGCTCGGTGTCACCGCTGCTGCCCGGCGCATTCGATCGGCGCGCGCTCCGCGTAGTCCGAGCCGTTGATTCAAGGAGTCCTTCCACCTGTGAACAGCACCGCCACCCGCACTGTGCCCAAGATCCTCGTCGTCGGAGGCGGTTACGCCGGCTTCTACACGGCGTGGAAGCTCGAGAAGCACCTGCGCAAGGGCGAGGCCGAGGTCACGATCGTCGACCCGCTTCCCTACATGACCTACCAGCCGTTCCTTCCTGAGGTCGCTGCCGGTGAGATCGAAGCGCGCCACGTCATCGTGGGTCTGCGTCGTCACCTGAAGAAGACCAAGGTCATCACGGCGAAGGTCACGGGCATCGACCACGCGACGCGCACCGCAACGATCACGCCCGCCCAGGGCGAGCCGTGGCAGGAGTCGTACGACCAGATCGTCGTCACGGCGGGCGCCGTCTCGCGCACCTTCCCGATCCCCGGTATCGCCGACAACGCGATCGGTCTCAAGACGATCGAAGAGGCGGTGGCGATTCGTGACCGCATCCTCACGAACTTCGACCGGGCGGCCAACCTGCCCGCCGGTCCCGAGCGTGATCGCCTGCTGACCGTCGTCGTCGTCGGCGGTGGCTTTGCGGGCATCGAAGTGTTCGCCGAGACGCGCGCATTCGCTTCGTCGCTGCTGAAGGACTACCCGCAGCTGACCTTCGAAGACACTCACTTCCACCTGATTGAGGCGATGGGGCGCATCATGCCCGAGGTGTCGCTGAAGACGAGCGAATGGGTGCTGAAGAGCCTCGCCCAGCGCGGCGCGAACGTGCACCTTGACACACAGTTGCAGAGCGCGGTCGACGGGAACGTCGAGTTGTCCACCGGTGAGACGATCCCCACGGACCTCATCATCTGGACCGCCGGTGTCATGGCGAACCCGACCGTCGTCCGTGGCAGCGACCTGCCCGTTGAAGAACGTGGCCGCATCCGCACCCGCGCAGATCTGCGCGTCGGCAGCGAGGACGAGATCATCGAGGGCGCCTGGGCGGCCGGCGATGTCTCGGCCGTGCCCGACCTCACCGGCAAGGGCGTCGGCGGCTACTGCGTGCCGAACGCACAGCACGCCGTGCGCCAGGCGAAGCTGCTCGCGAAGAACCTGGTCGCGGTTCTCCGCGATGAGGTTCCGCGCGAGTACATCCACCACAACCTGGGTGCCGTTGCCGGTCTCGGTCTCTACAACGGTGTCTTCCAGTCCAACAAGATCGCGCTGAAGGGCTTCGTCGCCTGGGTCGCGCACCGCGGCTACCACGGCCTGGCGATGCCGTCGTGGGAGCGCAAGTGGCGCGTCATCGGCGACTGGTGGCACAACTTCTGGTTGACGCGCGACAACGTGTCGCTGCAGACCGTGCAGAACCCGCGCTACGTCTTCGAGGAGTTCGCCGCACGCCCGCGTCCGGCTGCTCCCGCCGCCGAGCCCGCGGCCCCCGCAATCGACCCGAAGTCGGTCGCTGCGGAGAAGTCGGGCACGACGCCGTCCACCGAGAAGCCGGCCGAGGCCGCGCCTGTCGCGGAGACGCCCGTCGCGGAGAAGGCTCCGGCGGCCGGCAAGGCTCCCGCCAAGAAGCCGGCCGCGAAGGCGAAGGCCCCCACCGCCGGCTGACGCCGCTCAGCTCTGACGCCCAACCCTCATCCCCGTATACGCGTGGGGTGAGGGTTCGTCTTTGGGCCGGCTTCGGCTGCCCGGCTACCCTGAGAGTGGGCCCCCGTAGCCCAATGGCAGAGGCAGGCGACTTAAAATCGCTCAAGTGTGGGTTCGAGTCCCACCGGGGGTACTGGTTCCGCGCGCCTGAGTCACGCACTCAGCGTGTATCGGCGTTTTCCGCCGGGGCGTGGGGTTTGGGTTCGGTCTATCCAGGGTGGGGGGATGAACCAGATTTTCGCGTCCAGACCGGTTCCGTCGATGTGGATGTCCCAGCCGTCGTCGTGGATGCGGTGGTGGCAGGCGGTGCAGAGCAGGATGCCGTTGGAAAGGTCGGTAGGGCCGTTCTTGCTCCACCATTGGATGTGGTGGACTTCGGTCCAGGCGACGGGTGCGCCGCAGCAGGCGCAGCCGCCGTCGCGGAGGGCGAGGGCGAGCTTCTGTGCGCGGGTGAATCCGCGCTTGTCACGTCCCCAGTCGAGAATCTCACTGTCGCTGCCCATCACCCACGGGAGGACTTGCAGGTCGCACGCGAGGCGACGGAGGGCGGCGGCGGGGAGGGGCTGGTCGATGCCGTCGATGGTGGCCGCACCGACACCGGTCTGCAACTCGTCGAGGGTGATCCGGACGATGACGGTCGTCGACGGCCCGGTGGGGAGCTGGTCGCAGCCGATCGCGTGTCGGCAGAGGGTGGCGAGCGCGTCGGCGCGCATCTGTCGGAGGGTGCGTTGATCTCGCGTGGCGTCGTCGGTGTCGTGATTCGCGCGGAGGGTGGCGGTGACCATCGCGTCGATCACGGTCTTGATCGGCGCGCCGGTCTCGATGTCGAGTTCACCGGTGATGCGGAACCGCCCATCGTGTTCGCGGATCTCCAGGGACCGTTCCGCGCGAGCCTGCTCGTGTCGGGGTTCAAGCCCGTCGGGGTCGAGCGTCGCTTCCGCGCGGGCCAGGAGCCGGGCGAGCTCGTCTGCGCGCAACCCCGGCGCCATCCCTACGCGGGCGACCCCGAGCACAAGAAACAGCTCACCCGTGAGTGCTTCCAGTATGGCGATGCTCTGGACCGCAGCGGCGACCGGCCCGACGTTGCCGTGTCCGGTGGTGGTGCGTGAACGAGAAGAGAAGCTGGCCCGACAGCGAGTCGACGGCCTCCGCCCCGATCGATGACCCGACGGGTCATCTGCTGGCGGAGGGGGAAAACCAGTCCGAGTCTCATCGCGAGCGAGACCGCGTGTCGCTCTAGGCTGGTGCCACCCGCCCGAAGGAGCCCACCCATGAGCCTTGATCTTCTCGCCGCGGCTGCCGTCAGCCCGGCGGAACCGTGGGCCCGTCCGTCCGACTACTGGCACGCGCGCACCGAGGCGATCGCCGGGCTGTCCGGGCCGATCGCCACGATCGACATCGACGCCCTGCGCTTCAACGCGCTCGATCTGGTCGTCCGCTCCTCCGGCGTGCCGATTCGGGTGGCGAGCAAGTCGATCCGGGTGCCCGACGTGCTCGATGCCACGCTCGCCCTCGCCGGGTACCAGGGGATCCTCGCGTTCACCCTGCCCGAAGCGCTGTGGCTCGCCGAGACCCACGACGACGTCGTCCTCGGCTACCCGAGCGTCGACCGGGCGGCGATCGCGGCGCTCGCCGCCAATGAGGACGCGGCTGCACGCATCACACTCATGGTCGACGACATCGCCCAGCTCGATGTGGTGGATGCCGTCATCCCGCCGGCCGGCCGCCCCGTGATCCGGCTCGCAATCGACGCCGATGCCTCCTGGCGCGCACCGGTCCTCGGACACATCGGCGTGCGACGTTCACCCGTGCACGATGCCACCGAGGTTGCTCGACTCGCGCGAGCCATCACTGCGCGCGCGGGATTCCGCCTCGTCGGACTCATGATGTACGAGGCACAGGTCGCCGGCCAGCCCGACGACACGGGCGCGGGCGACACCGTGATCCGCTGGATGCAGCGGCACTCGGTGCACGAACTCAGCGAGCGCCGTGGGGCGATCGTCGCGGCGCTCCGCGAGATCGCCCCCCTCGAGTTCGTCAACGGCGGCGGAACCGGGTCGCTCGAGACCACGGCATCCGACCTCGCCGTCACCGAGACGACGGCCGGTTCGGGGCTGCTGGCCGGACATCTCTTCGACGGCTACCGCGCGTTCTCGCCGGCACCCGCGGCAGCCTTCGCTCTCGAGGTCGTCCGCAAACCCACGCCCGACATCGTCACGGTCCTCGGCGGTGGATGGATCGCCTCCGGTCCGCCGGTCGCTTCGCGCCAGCCGCTGCCGGTGTGGCCCCCGGGCCTGAAAACGCTCGGTCGAGAGGGCGCCGGCGAAGTCCAGACCCCGCTGCACGGCGACGCCGCGCGACGGCTGAAGGTGGGTGATCGCGTGTGGTTCCGCCACGCCAAGAGCGGGGAACTGGCCGAACGCGTCGATCGATACCACGTGACGTCCGGCGCGAGCCTCGTGGGCGACGCGGTGACCTACCGTGGCGAAGGGAAGAGCTTCCTGTGACCCGGCCCGGTGGCACGTGGCAGAACTGGGGGCGCACGGAGAAGATCCGGCCCCAGACGGTCGAATACCCTTCCACGGTCGAAGCCGTTCGCCGATCGGTGCGCTCAGCGGCCGCACGCGGCCGCCAGATCAAGGCGGTCGGGGCGGGCCACAGCTTCACCGGAATCGCGGTCGCGCCCGGCACCCTGCTCGAGCTCACCGAACTGCAGGGCATCATCACGGTCGATCGCGAACGCTCGCGCGTGCGGATGCTGGCGGGCACGCGGCTGCATCGCCTCCCGGCGTTGCTGGCGCCGTACGGCCTGGCGATGGCGAACCTCGGCGACATCGACCGTCAATCGATCTCCGGGGCGATCTCCACCGGCACCCACGGCACCGGAACGCAGTACGGAGGCATCGCCACACAGGTCGTGGGCGCCACCCTCGTCACCGCCGACGGTGAGCTGCTGACGGTCGACGGGGAGCACTCACCGGAACTGCTGCCGGCCGTCGCGCTCGGCCTCGGGGCGCTCGGCATCCTCGTGGACGTCACCCTGCAGTGCGTGCCGGCGTTCACGCTGCACGCCGTCGAACGGCCCGAGCCGCTCGACGCGGTCGTCGACCATCTGCACGGGCGCGCCGAGGCCGAGGACCATTTCGAGTTCTATTGGTTTCCGCACACCGACGTCGCCCTCACCAAGACCAACACCCGCGGAGCCGCCGACGCCCCGGTGGCGCCGCTGCCGACGCTCGGCAAATGGATCGATGACATCCTCGTCGGCAACGGGGTGCATCAGGCGGCGTGCTCGACGGGCCGTGCTGCTCCCGCGCTCGTCCCGGCGATCAACCGGCTTTCGGCGAAAGTGTGGGGTGACCGGACGTTCTCCGACGCGTCGCACCGCGTGTTCGCGACGGCGCGTGGCGTCCGTTTCCGCGAGATGGAGTACGCCGTTCCCCTGGAACGGTTGCCGGATGCCTTCCGCGCCCTGCAGCGGGTGATCGCCGAACGGGGCTGGCGGATCGAGTTCCCGATCGAGGTGCGGGTCGCTGCGGCCGATGATCTCTGGATGTCGACGGCGCACGGCCGTGCGAGTGGGTATATCGCCGCTCATCGCTACTGGCGGGTCGACCCGACGGAGTACTTCACCGCGATCGAAGAGATCATGCTGGCCCATGACGGCAGGCCGCACTGGGGCAAGATGCACACGCTCGATGCCGCGACCCTGCGGCCGCGCTATCCCCGGTTCGATGACTTCGTCGCGCTCCGCGATCGGCTGGATCCGAACCGGGTCTTCCGCAACCCGTACCTGGACCGCGTCCTGGGTGAGTAAGGCCTGGGAGTGCTCCCACGGGCACGCGGGGCGCGGGATCGCGCGGATAGGATGAGCACACAATCGATGGGAGCGCTATGGAATGGCTGATTCCGGTCCTGATCGTCGTCGGACTGATCGTCCTCGTCGGCATCTACCTCTGGGCCACCTACAACTCGCTCGTCGGGTTGAATGTGCGCGTCGACGAGGCGTGGAGTGACATCACCGTCCAGCTCAAGCGTCGAGCCGATCTCTTGCCGAACCTCATCGAGGCGGTCAAGGGCTACGCCGCGCACGAGAAAGCCGTGTTCGAGAACGTCACCCGGGCACGCGCCGAGACGCTGTCGGTGTCCTCACCGGCCGATGCCGGTGTCGCCGAAGGTCACATGCAGCACGCGCTGAAATCGCTCTTCGCGGTCGCCGAGGCGTATCCGCAGCTGCAGGCGAGCCAGAACTTCCTGCAACTCCAGCAGTCGGTCGTCGACACCGAAGACAAGATCCAGGCATCCCGCCGGTTCTACAACGGGGGAGTGCGGGAGCTGAACACCAAGGTCAAGGTGTTCCCGAACAACCTCTTCGCCCGCAACCTCGGTTTCGCCGAGCGGGAGTTCTTCGAGGTCACGGACGGCGCCGCGATCGCCGAACCGCCCCGCATCCAGTTCTGACCGGCGCTTGTCGACCGCGCACCGCGCCTAGACTCGGGGGATGAGCGGCTCCGACGACAAACCCCGCGGCTCCCTGCTCGACGCGATCCGCAACAAGTCGGTCTCCACCGAGATCGGGTCCGCCTTACCGCGCGGTTTGCGAGTGACCACCGCGTACGCATGGCGGTTCGTCGTCATCGCGGTGGCCATCGGGATCATGGTCTGGCTGGTCATCCAGCTCAAGCTCCTGGTGATCCCACTCCTGATCGCGATCCTCGTCACGGCGCTCCTCTGGCCGGCCTTCACGTGGATGCTGGCGCACCGCGTGCCGAAGTGGTTGGCGATCGTGATCGCCGTCCTCGGTGCCGTCGGCGTCATCGGGGGCCTCCTGTGGCTGGTGATATGGCAGATCACGCGACAGTGGGCCAGCGTCCAAGCACGCACAGGCGAAGCGATCGAACAGTTCCGCCAATACCTGATCGACGGACCGCTCCACCTCACCGCGACGCAGATCGACGACCTCCTCACGCAGATCTGGGACTTCGCGCAGCAGCAGGCCAGCCTGCTCTGGTCGGGCGCCCTGGTGGTCGGATCCACGGTCGGCCACGTGCTGACCGGCCTCCTCCTGACGGTCTTCATCCTGTTGTGCATCCTCGCTGACGGCGCCGGCATTTGGCGGTGGGTCGTGCGCCTCTTCCCTCGGGCCGCTCGCGATGACGTCGACGGTGCGGGAAATGCCGGGTGGAAGACCGTCGTCACCTACGCGCGGACCCAGCTTCTCGTCGCCACGATCGATGCGACCGGCATCGCGCTCGGCGCTTTCCTTCTGGGAGTGCCACTGGCCATTCCGATCGGCGTGCTGGTGTTCCTCGGCGCGTTCGTGCCATTCGTGGGCGCCGTCGTGACGGGCGCTCTGGCGGTCTTCCTCGCCCTCGTCTACAACGGACCGTGGATCGCCCTGTGGATGCTGGTCGTCGTCCTCGCGGTACAGCAGATCGAAGGCCACATCCTGCAGCCGCTCCTCATGGGGTCGGCCGTGAAAGTTCACCCCCTCGCCGTCGTTCTGGTGGTCGCGGGAGGCGCGATGATCGCCGGGATCCCCGGCGCGCTCTTCGCTGTCCCACTCGCCGCTTTCGTCAACGTCGTCGCCGTCTACCTGTCCGGTCGCCACGGCGGCGGTGAGGGCAGATTCGATCCCGACAATCTCATCTGGAGCACCGTTCCGCGCTCGAGGAGGAACCCCGCGTGACCATCCCCACTTTGGCGGAGTTCGAAGACGCCGCCGCGGTACTTGACGGCGTCATCGTCCGCACGCCCTTCGATGTCTCCGAGCATCTCTCGGACCTCCTCGGGCAGCCGGTGTACCTCAAGCTCGAGAACCTGCAGCGCACCGGGTCGTTCAAGATCCGTGGGGCGACGTATCGCCTCTCGCGCCTGACAGCGGAAGAACGCGCCCGCGGCGTGGTCGCGGCATCCGCCGGCAACCATGCGCAGGGCGTGGCACTCGCGGCGCAGAAGCTCGGTATCGCCGCGACGATCTTCATGCCACTCGGCGTACCTGTCCCCAAGCTCCTCGCGACACGGGGGTACGGCGCCGAGGTCGTCCTCGAGGGTGCGACGGTCGAAACACCCCTCCGTCTGGCCGCCGAGTTCGCCGAGCGCACCGGTGCCGTCCTCATCCACCCGTTCGATCACCGTGACGTGATCGTCGGGCAGGGCACGCTCGGCCTCGAGGTCTACGACGGTCTCCCCGAGGTCGACACCGTCATCGTCGGGATCGGCGGGGGCGGACTCATCGCCGGCGTCGCGGCAGCCGTGCGTGCGCGAGCCGCGCTCGACGGCCGCACCGTGCGGATCATCGGGGTGCAGGCGGAGAACTCCGCCGCCTACCCGTCCTCACTCGCCGCCGGTGAGCCACTCGAAATCGCGACGACACCGACGATCGCCGATGGGATCGCCGTGGCACGCCCCGGCGACATCCCGTTCGCCGTCATCCGGGAACTCGTCGATGAGGTCGTCACCGTCAGCGACGATGACATCGCCCGAGCTCTCCTCGTACTTCTCGAGCGCGCCAAACAGGTCGTCGAACCGGCCGGTGCCGTCGGCGTGGCGGCGATCCTGGCCGGCAAGGTGACGGCTACGGGACCGACGGCCGTGATCCTCTCCGGTGGCAACATCGATCCACTTCTGCTGCAGCGCGTCGTCTCGCACGGACTCGCGGCATCCGGTCGCTACATGACGCTGCAGATCCCGTTGCCTGACCGGCCCGGCCAGCTCGCTCGCGTGTCGGAGCTGCTGTCGATCGCGGGCGCGAACGTCATCGAGGTGTTGCACACACGTCACGGCCAGGGCCTGCAGATCAGCGAAGTGATCCTCCAGCTGAGCGTCGAGACACGCGGCACAGAGCACCGCGCGCATGTCATCTCGGTGCTCGAGGATGCCGGATTCTCACCCCGCATCGCGCTGGACTGAGCGCTTACTGGCCCGTGTAGGTGGCGACCGAGACGATCTCGACCGAGATCTCGCGGCCGTTCGGCGCCGTGTACGTCGTCGTGGCGCCCTCGGCAAGACCGAGGATGGCTGCGCCCAGGGGAGAAGCCTCGCTGTAGACATCGAGCTCTGACCCGGCGGCGATCTCGCGACTGCCGAGCAGGAAGACCTCTTCGCCGCCCGCGACGACCGCCGTGACGACGGTGCCGGACCGCACGATGCCATCGGCCTCGGGAGCTTCACCGACGACGGACTCCTTGAGGAGCTGGGCGAGGGTGCGGATGCGGGCTTCCTGCTTGCCCTGCTCGTCTTTCGCGGCGTGGTAGCCGCCGTTCTCCTTCAGATCGCCCTCTTCGCGCGCGATCTCGATGCGCTTGGCGATCTCTTCGCGGCCCGTCGTCGACAGGCGCTCGTACTCGGCGGCCAGGCGGTCGTAGGCGTCCTGGGTGAGGAAGGTCTCGGCGCTGTCGCTGGACACGTCGTCTCCTTTGATCGGGGAACGGGCGGGACTGATAAGCCAAACGCCCCGGCAACAGCCAGGGCGAGAAGATCGGACCAGCCTAAGGGATCCAACAGGACGAGGCAAAACCGGTCGTCGCTTCGGCCGTCGTCGGTATCGTCTCGGTGAACGCGCGGCTGTGCTCCTCGGATGCCGGGTATTCCACGACCCGCCAGCCCACGACGCCGTGCTCGGTGTCTTGCGCTTCCAGGGCACAGGTCACGGGAACACCGGGGCGGACGGTGATCTGGAACTGGACCGAGACGGAGTGCGCGTCGTGCCACACGAAACCCGTGCCGTCGACGTCGACGGTGTCTACGGCTGAAGCGACGGTCGTCCAGGACAGGTAGCCGACAACGGCCGCGACGATGACACCCACCACGATCCACCCGATGCGGCCGCGCGGGCCGCGGCGGCGGCCGTAACGATCGTCGAGGAGGTCCTGCGTCGCGGCGGATGTCATGGCGTTCCCGTTCTAGGCTGGACTTCCAGGCTAAGCGCTCCGCGCGGAA
This sequence comes from Microbacterium memoriense, assembly GCF_025398275.1. Taxonomy (GTDB): domain Bacteria; phylum Actinomycetota; class Actinomycetes; order Actinomycetales; family Microbacteriaceae; genus Microbacterium; species Microbacterium memoriense. The sequence continues at coordinate 65,227 of NZ_JAODOR010000004.1, forward strand.
CTGAAGGACTGATGCACGCTCTGACGCACACACTGCTCGCCCCGCTGATCGCGCGGACGGACTTCGCGACGCCGACACCGACTGTGTCGGTCGACCCGGATACGGTCACGCCCGGCTTCTTCGGCTTCGCCGCGATCGCACTCCTCGCGATCGCCGTCGTGTTCCTGTTGATCGACATGCTCCGCCGCATCCGTCGTGCCGGCTACCGCGCCGACATCGCCGCCGAACTCGATGCCGAGGAGGAGGCGCAGGCGCAGGCCGAGGCCGCCGAGCGCGCCACCGACGTCGACGACGAGGACATCGACCCGCGCCGCTGACGTCCGCGGCTCAGCCGGGTCGAGGCCGGGCTCAGCCGGGGAGGCCGAGCGAGGGAGACAGCGGCTTCAGCGCGATCAGCAGGCACGCCGTCCAGTGGCAGAGGAATGCGAGCACCGTGCAGACGTGGAAGATCTCGTGGAACCCGAAGTGTCCGGGCCAGGGGTTCGGCCGCTTCATCCCGTAGACGATCGCGCCGCCGGTGTAGAGCAGACCGCCGATGATGACGAGGAACATCATCACGACGTTCGCCCGGAAGAGATCGCCCATGTACATGACAGCGGCCCAGCCGAGCGCGAGGTAGAGCGCGACGTACAGCCAGCGGGGCGCTCCGATCCAGAACACGCGGAACAGGATGCCGAGGAGCGCGCCCGTCCACACGAGGATCAGCAGCAGCACGCCCTTTTCCGGCGGGAGCGCGAGCACGGCGATCGGCGTGTACGTGCCGGCGATCAGCAGCAGGATGTTGGCGTGGTCGATGCGCTTGAGCACAGCCTTCGTCTTCGGGCCCCAATCGAAGCGGTGGTACAGCGCCGAATTGCCGAAGAGAAGGAGGGAGGAGGCCATGAACACGGCCGAGGCCCACTTCGCCGGCGCCCCCTCGGCGAGGACGATCAGGACGATTCCGGCGACGATCGCGACGGGGAATGTCGCGGCATGGATCCACCCGCGCCACGTGGGCTTCAGGTCGAGTTGCTCGTCGGCGGTGGCGGCTTCGAGGAGGGGGAGTTGGGGCATCTCCGCGCCCGCATCTTCGCCGCTCTCGTTGTCCATCTCAGCGCCGTGGTCGGATGCGGGTCGGGTCACGACCCGAGCCTACGCCCGGACGCATGCCGCGACACTCATACCCTCACTCGCTCCCCGCGATAGCGTAGGGGGGTGACACCGACCGGCGCGGACGAGGGGAAAGGGTTCCTCTATCGTCTCTACAGCTCGCGGCTTCGCCGCCAGCTCACACCGGAGACCGTCCCGCACCACGTCGCCATGATGATCGACGGCAACCGGCGCTGGGCACGACAGTCCGGCTACCGTTCGGTCGCGGACGGGCACCGGGCCGGGGCCGCGAAGATGCACGAATTCTTGCGCTGGTGCGATGACCTCGGCATCCAGGTCGTGTCCCTCTACTTGCTGTCGACAGACAATCTGACCAAGCGCGATTCGCAAGAACTCGCCGACCTCATCGAGATCATCGCGGAGCTCGCGGAAGAACTCTCGCACGAGCCGGGCTGGCGGGTTCAGCACGTCGGCCGCGCCGAGATCCTCTCGCCCGACCTGGCACGCGTGCTGCGCACGGCAGAGGAACGCACCGCCGGCAACACCGGTCTGCATGTCAATCTCGCGGTCGGCTACGGCGGGCGCGGCGAGATCGTGGATGCCGTGCGCAGCATCATCGCGAAACACCAAGGGCAAGGCGGCTCACTCGAGGAACTCGCAGCGAGTCTCACCCCCGAGCAGATCGGTGAGCACCTCTACACCGGGGGACAGGCGGATCCGGACCTCGTCATCCGAACCTCCGGAGAGCAGCGGCTGAGCGACTTCCTGCTGTGGCAGTCCGCGCATTCGGAGTTCTACTTCGTCGAGGCGCTCGGACCCGATCTGCGCGAAGTCGACTTCCTGCGCGCGATCCGCGACTACGCGACGCGCGATCGCCGCTACGGCAGCTGAGGGCGCAGGCCGCGCCCGTGACAGAATGGCGTTCGTGATCCACCTCGAACCGTTCGTCGACTCCTTCGATGCCGCACCGGGGTATCTTGACTGGGCGGCGTTCGGACCGCTCTCGCCGGCGGTGCGCGCCGAGATGCACGCCGACGCCGAACTTCTCGGTTCAGGCCGTCGCTCCGGCATCGACCTCGTCGGCGAACGCATCCTCGAAGCGCGCGAGCGCGTCGCACGGCTCCTGGGCGCCCCGATCGATGACGTCGTTCTCCAGCCCTCGACGACGCAGGGTCTCACCCACGCGATGTTCGGCCTGGAGGGCACCGTTGTGGTGCCGAGTCAAGACTTTCCCGCGATCCGCGTGAGCGCGCATCGGGCGGCCGCCGCCCGAGGGCGCCTCACGGTGCGCGAAATCGATCCGCCCGACGGCATCGTGACGATCGATTCCGTCGTAGCGGCTCTCACCGATGACGTGAGCGCCGTCGCGGTCAGCGCCGTCGATTTCCGCACCGGCGCCCTTGTCGACCTCGCCGGGCTCCGCGAGGCCATCGGCGACCGACTGCTGATCGTGGATGCCATGCAGGCGTTCGGCGTCGTCGATGTGGAGTGGAATCTGGCCGACGTCGTCGCTGGCAACGGCTACAAGTGGCTGCGCGCCGGGCGCGGCACGGGATTCGCACGCTTCTCCGCACGCGCGCAGGAGCGCATCGTCCCCGTGCTGTCCGGCATCTCCGGCATGGTGGGTGACCCGAGCACGCTCGGCATCCCGGCCACGCTGCCGACCGCCGCTGCGTACTCGATCGCCCCGGCCGACCCCCTTGCCGCGTCGCGACTCGCGACGTCGCTGCGCGAACTCGAAGAGGTCGGCGTCGCCGCGGTCGCTGCCGAGCTGCGTGCACGCGCGCAGGACGTGATGAATCTCGCCGACCGGTACGAGGTCCCGGTCCTCACCCCGCGCGCTGCGCACGCCGGCATCGTGACCCTCGTGCCGGTGCCCCAGGATGCCGCGGCCCTCGCGGCGGCGCTCGCCAATCACGGCGTCACGGTCACCGCGCGCGGGGCGACGATCCGCGTGTCGCCACATGTGGGGACGGGGGTCGACACACTCACGCTGCTTGGCGACGCGTTGGCCGACGCCGCCGCTCGGCGTGTGAGCAGCGTCGTCGACGTCGACCGCGACGAGCTGTCGGCCGATCTCATCCTTCCCGAGATCGTGCTGATCGAGGCGCCACCGGAGATCTCGGGAAAGTTCCTCCTCCACGATGACGAGTACATCGAGGACCTTGACACGGAGGACGGCGACGCGACCGACGAGGACATCGTCATCGCGACCGTCGAGGACACCCACCCTCCCGAGAGTTAACATTCCGGCAATCTCGACGCGGCGTGTCGGAGTAGCCGCCACTCGGCCACCGGACGTACGTTCATCACATCGGGCAAGGCGCCTGATCGAGTCGGCCATCCACTGACTCGTGGCCCACGGCCGACTCGAACTGCCGGGTGGTTTTCACCCGGGGCGGGAGCGGGTTGTGACCACCAGAGCACCACAGCAGCAGAACCGGACCGGATACGGCGAGGAGAACATCGCCGACCAGGATCTCCGCACATACGTGCTGGATACCTCGGTCCTGTTGAGCGATCCGCGGGCTTTCTTCCGCTTCGCCGAACACTCCGTCGTCGTCCCGGTGGTGGTGATCACCGAACTCGAGGGCAAGCGGCACGACCCGGAGCTCGGCTACTTCGCCCGCCAGGCGCTGCGCCACCTCGACGAGCTGCGTGTCGAACACGGGCGCCTCGATTTCCCGGTCTCGGTCGGTGAGGGCGGCACGCTCCGCGTCGAACTGACGAACACCGATCCATCGGTGCTGCCGGCCGGAATGCGACTCGGCGACAACGACACGCGCATCCTGTCTGTCGCGATGCACTTGGCTCAGGAAGGCCAGGAGGTGATCGTCGTCTCCAAAGATCTCCCGATGCGCGTCAAGGCGGCATCCCTCGGCATTCCCGCAGAGGAGTATCTCGCCGAGCAGGCGGTCGACTCGGGCTGGACCGGCATCGCCGACCTCGACGTCTCGGGTGACGACATCAGTGACCTGTACGAGAGTGAAGTCGCCGCGAGCGATGACGTCCTCGGTCTTCCGGTCAACACCGGACTCGTGATCCACTCAGAACGCGGTTCCGCACTGGGGCGCGTTACGGGCGATGGCGAGTACAAGCTCGTCCGCGGCGACCGTGACGTCTTCGGTCTCCACGGTCGTTCTGCCGAACAGCGCATCGCGATCGATCTGCTGCTCGACCCCGAGGTGGGCATCGTCTCCCTCGGCGGCCGTGCGGGCACCGGCAAATCGGCCCTCGCCCTGTGCGCGGGTCTGGAAGCCGTGCTCGAGCGGCAGCAGCAGAAGAAGATCATCGTCTTCCGCCCGCTGTTCGCCGTCGGTGGCCAGGAGCTCGGCTACCTGCCGGGCGACCAGAACGAGAAGATGGGCCCGTGGGGTCAGGCCGTCTTCGACACGCTCGGCTCGGTCGTCACGGGCAACGTGCTGGAAGAGGTCGTCGCTCGGGGGCTGCTGGAGGTCATGCCGCTCACGCACATCCGAGGCCGCTCGCTGCACGACGCGTTCGTGATCGTCGACGAAGCGCAGTCACTCGAGCGCAACGTGCTGCTGACCGTGCTGAGCCGGATGGGGCAGAACTCACGCGTCGTGCTCACTCATGACGTCGGGCAGCGCGACAACCTGCGCGTCGGCCGTCACGACGGCGTCGCCTCGGTCATCGAGACCCTCAAGGGACACTCGCTGTTCGGCCACGTGACGCTGATGCGGTCCGAGCGGTCGGCTATCGCGGCCCTCGTCACCGACCTGCTGGAGCAGGGCGAGCTGAGCTGACGCGTGGTGTGGCGGGGCCCTCGGCGAACGCCGGGGGCCTTCGCCGTTCGGCGTGCCGCACGATGTCCGCAGATTGTCGCGTTCTCCGCACCGGATGCGGGGGATCGGTGCGGAGTCGGCGACATTCTGCGGAGTTCGTCACCGGTCAGCGGCCCGCGGTCAGCGAACGGCGACGACGAACGCCGCCGGCGGCTCACTCCCAGCGGTAGCCCTCGCCGCGGACGGTGACGATGTGGTCGGCCCCGAGTTTGGCGCGCAGGTAGCGCACGTAGACGTCGACGACGTTTGACCCGGGATCGAAGTCCATGCCCCACACGCTACTCAGCAGCACTTCACGCGTCAGTACGTCTCCGGGATGGCGAAGGAACTGCTCGGCGAGAGCGAACTCGCGCGCCGACAGGTCGATCTCGCGCCCCGCGACGGTCATCCGCCGGCCGAGGATGTCCAGCGTCACATCGTCATGGGTGAGGGTCATCGTCGCCGCGCCGGTGTATTCCCGCAGCCGTGAGCGCACGCGGGCCAGGAGTTCGGCCACGGAAAACGGCTTCGGGACATAGTCGCTCGCCCCGGCATCGAGACCCTCGACAGCATCGTGGGCGGAGCTCCGGGCGGTCAGCATGATGACCGGCATCCGCTCACCGGCCGCGCGCAGGAGGCGCAGGACCTCGAAGCCGTCCATCGTCGGCAGCCCGACATCGAGCACGATCAGGTCGATGTCCCCGACCTGCGCGCGCTCGAGCGCCTCCGCGCCGTCATCGGCAGAGACCGTGTCGAAGCCCTCGGCGTTGAGGCTCCGGGAGACGAGAGAGACGATGTGGGGTTCGTCATCGACGACGAGGATGCGGGTCATCCGGAGGCCTCTCGCTGGAGTACGACATCGCCGGCGCGGACAGGCGTCGGAAGGCTTGCGCGGGTGCCGATCGGGATGTCGATCGTGAAGGTGGCTCCGCCGCCCGGTGTGTCCGCGACAGAGCAATGACCACCGTGCGTCTTCGCGATGGCGTCGACGATCGCGAGGCCCAGCCCCGATCCACCCACGACGCGCTTTCCCGAGCCGCGGTCGAAGCGGCGGAAGATGCGGTGCCGCACGGCATGCGGGATCCCCGGGCCATGATCGCGCACCCACAGCTGTGCGCCGGAGGCGTGCATCGCGCTGCCCAGCTCGATCGGGCTCCCGGGCGGCGTGTACTTGGCGGCGTTGTCGGCGAGCTGCAGCCAGGCCTGCAGAAGTCGATCCCGATCGCCGCGAATGACGCCCGTCGCCTGCTGCTCAGTGCTCCACTGGTGTCCCGGGATCACGGAGACCAGTTCCGAGATGCGCTGGGTGAGGACGGTGAGGTCGACGTCGCTCATCGTGACCTGGTCGGTTTCGACGGCGGCAAGCAGGTCGATATCGCCGATCAGTCGGGTCATACGGTCGAGCTCGGCGATCCCGAGATCCCGGATCGCGGTGACGTCCTCAGCATCGGACGTATCCATGACCTCCAGGTGGCCGCGCACGATCGTGATGGGAGTCTTCAGCTCGTGTCGGACGTCATCCAGCAGCCGACGCTGCGCATCGAAGGATCCTTCTGCGGGGTCCCCGCCGCGCACGACGGGTGGTTCTTCCAGCAAGATCCATCCCACGATCGCCGTCACCGCGAGGGTCAAGAGGGCCAACACGGCATAGACCAGCCCGGCCATCCAGGGCACGGCGATGCCGGTGAGCGCGCACACGAGCCCCACGGCCAGCGCCGTCAGCGCGAAGCCCGCGGCAACGACCGCCAGGACCAATCCCAGCGTGCGTGCACGCCGCGATGGCGTACCCGGCATCCGGTTCACGCTCTGATTATCACCCAGAGTGGGTCATGGAGAGCAGATCGAGTTTTTCGTCGAGCTGCTCTTCGGTCAGCTCGCCGCGCGCGACGTAGCCGAGATCGATGACGGCCTCGCGGACGGTGATGCCCTGAGCGACCGAGTGCTTCGCGATCTTCGCGGCCGCCTCGTACCCGATCAGCTTGTTGAGCGGGGTCACGATCGACGGCGACATACCGGCGTACGCTGCCGCGCGTTCGACGTTCGCTTCCAGGCCATCGATGGTCTTGTCGGCGAGAACGCGCATCGAGTTGGAGAGCAGGCGAATCGACTCCAGCAGCGCCGTTCCCATGACGGGGATCGCGACGTTGAGTTCGAACAGGCCCGACGCTCCCGACCAGGCGATCGTCGCGTCGTTGCCGATCACGCGCGCGCAGACCATGAGCGTCGCTTCGGGGACGACCGGGTTCACCTTGCCGGGCATGATCGACGACCCGGGCTGCAGGTCGGGAATGTGCAGCTCGCCGAGACCGGTGTTGGGCCCGGATCCCATCCAGCGGATGTCGTTGTTGATCTTGGTCAGCGAGACGGCGATCGTGCGAAGTGCTCCGGATGCTTCCACGAGCGCGTCGCGGTTGGCCTGTGCCTCGAAGTGGTCCTTGGCTTCCGTCACGGGCAACTCGGTTTCCGAGACGATCAGCGCGATGACCTTCTGCGGGAAACCGGGCGGCGTGTTGATGCCGGTGCCGACGGCGGTGCCGCCGAGCGGAACTTCCGCGACGTGGGGGATCACCGCCTGGACGCGCTCGATGCCGAGGCGCATCTGACGGGCGTAGCCGCCGAACTCCTGGCCCAGGGTCACGGGCGTGGCATCCATCAGGTGCGTGCGGCCCGACTTCACGACCGTCTTCCAGAGCTCTGCCTTGGTCTCGAGAGCCACGGCGAGGTGATCGAGCGCGGGGATGAGATCGTCGATGAGGGCCTGCGTGACCGCGATGTGCACCGACGTGGGGAACACGTCGTTGGAGGACTGCGAGGCGTTCACATGATCGTTCGGATGAACCGGCTCGCCGAGGTCGCGCGTGGCCAGGGTCGCGAGCACCTCGTTCATGTTCATGTTCGAGGACGTGCCGCTGCCGGTCTGATACACGTCGATCGGGAACTGATCGCCGTGTCCGCCGTCGATGATCTGGTCGGCCGCGCGGGCGATGGCATCGGCGATCCGGCCATCGAGAGTGCCCAGCGCCTTGTTGGCGAGAGCCGCGGCCTTCTTGATGCGCGCGAGGGCGACGATCTGGGCGGGATCGAGGGGATCACCGGAGATGGGGAAGTTCTCGACGGCGCGCTGGGTCTGCGCGGCGTACAGCGCGTCGATCGGGACGCGCACTTCTCCCATCGTGTCGTGCTCGATGCGGTACTCGGTGGCAGCGGTCATTGCGGTCACGTCCTTGTTCCTGGGGTGTGTCAGTCGGGTGGATATCAGGGTTCGAGCCCGACCATCACCTGGGGGATGGTCGTGCCTTCGCTCAGGCGGTAGTTGGAGCCGACGATGGCCAGGCGGCCCGACTCGACGGCCTCGGTGATGAGGCGAGACGACGCCAGCAGGTCATCGACCGTGTTCTTCAGGTGCTCGCGACCGACCTGTTCGGCGTCGAGGTTCTGCGGATTCGCTCCTGGCGTGCGGCGGAGAACCGTGCGGGCAGCCGGCACGATCTTCGCGATCAGACGCCAGATGTGCGGCGGAAGCTCATCCGAGTCGAGCGCGGTCGAGTCGATCGCGGCGCGCACCGCCCCGCACTCGTCGTGGGCCAACACGATGATCAGAGACACGTGGAGGACCGCGACGGCGTACTCGAGGCTCGCGATAGCGGAGTCGGAGGCGACCTGGCCGGCATTGCGGACCACGAAGAGGTCACCGAGACCCTGGTCGAAGATGATCTCGGCGGCAAGCCGTGAGTCGGCGCAGCCGAACAGAGCCGCCTGCGGCGTTTGGGAGTGTGCGAGTTCGTTGCGCCGTTCGACGTCCTGACGGGGATGCCGGGGCTCCCCGGCGATGAAGCGCTCGTTGCCGAGGCGCATCTCTTCCCAGACGGCGGCCGGGGCTGGGTGCTGCTGCCGCTCGTTCACGGTGTCTCCTTGCGCAGGTTGCGGATCTGCTCTGCGACGCCCTCGGCGGCGACCGCAGCGGTCTCCGCATCGGTCGCCCCGTAGATCAGAACGGTGTCGGCGCCGGCATCCGTCGCGAGAGCGTACGAGATCGCGGCAGTCTGGGCGGCGCTCGGGATCGTGTACTCGTCCCACACGATGCCGTCGATCGTCACGCTGCCGGTCGGCGCGAGCCCGCCCAGGGTCTCGGATGCCCACGTGGGGGAGGCGCCGAGACCGTGCGCCACGCGGATGAACCCCTCCGGGGGTGCGTAGACGACACGCCACATGCTCGTGCCTTCGAGCCGAGCAGAATTGGCGCGCCAATCCTCCGGGACTACCGGAACGAGGAGCGGTTGGCCAACGCTCGCCGAGGCCGAGGCGGCGGAGGCGGCGACGTCGGCCGGCTCCGGGTCGGGCAGGGCGCCGCGGGGCACTCCGAAGACGACGACCGCGACGACTGCGACGGTCACCAGGAGGGCGACGATGAGGTTACGGAATGTCTTGCTCGAGCGGTAAGCGGCCGAGGATGCGGCTTTTCGAGCCGCGGTCTCGTCCGCGGTCTCCGGGCGACCGAGCTCCGCAACCACGCGGGGAGCGGCGGCCATCATGACTCCGGACCGGTCGGCCGGGACGCCTCGAGCAGCTGCTTCGCTCCGCGCAGCCATTCTTCGCACCGGGCCGCGAGGGCCTCGCCGCGCGTCCACAGGGTCAGGGACTGCTCGAGTGTCGGTGCACCCTGTTCGAGCTCGGCGACGACGCGCACGAGCTCATCTCGGGCCTGCTCGAAAGACAGGCTCGTGACATCGACGACACCCTCGCTGGTCATGAGTCCATCCTAGAGTCGCCGCGCGTGGTGTCCCGGCTCGCCGGCGCTTCGGGAACTTCACCCTCGGAGCGTGCGGCGAACGATCCCTGGGCGACCGTGACGACGACGGCCGTGCCGGCGGGAGCCTGCGCGGCATCGCGCACGATGACACCGTCGCCGACATGCGCGATCGCATACCCGCGGTCGAGGGTTGCGCCGGGGGAGAGCGCGCGCAGGGACGCGCGGAGATGTGTCGCCTGCCGATCGGCGGCATCCATCTGCCGGCCGACGATGTCGCGTCCGCGGGAGCGGAGGGTCCAGAGCTCGTGTGTGCGGCTCGTCAGGAGCGACTCGGGGGAGCGCAGCACGGGCCGGGTGCGCAGCTGCTCGAGCTGGGCGATGTCATGGCTGACCCGCTGGGTCAGGCGGGTGCGGGCGCGGGAGCGCAGCTGCTGCACGATCGCGCGCTGTTCCGCGACGTCCGGGACGACCTTTTTGGCGGCGTCGGTCGGGGTCGACGCGCGGAGGTCGGCGACCTCGTCCAGCAGCGGATGGTCGTTCTCATGTCCGATCGCCGAGACGATCGGCGTGGATGCCGCCGCCACCGCACGCAGCAGTCTCTCGTCGCTGAAGCCGAGCAGGGTCTGCGGGTCGCCGCCGCCGCGGGCGATGATGATCACGTCGACCTCGGGATCGGCATCCAGCGTCTGGAGAGCGCTGAGGGTTTCGGGCACGCACCGGTCGCCCTGAACCGCCGCGTGGATCGTCCGGAAACGCACGTGCGGCCAGCGGAGCTCGGCGTTGCGGTGCACATCTTTCTCGGCGTCGCTGCGTTCGCCCGTGATGAGTCCGATGACGGTAGGGAGGAAGGGGAGACGCTTCTTCGTCGCCGGGTCGAACAAGCCCTCGGAGCGCAGTTGCGCGCGCAAGCGCTCGAGTTTCTCCAGCTGCTCACCGAGTCCGGTGTGCCGCATGGACGAGACGGTGAAACTGAAGTCGCCGGACTTCACGAAGTAGTCCGGCTTGACGCACGCGACCACGCGGTCGCCGCTGCGAAGCGTATCCGGCAGACGCTGGAGCGTGGAGGACCACAGACGGAAGGAGATCATGGCGTCGCCCGAGGCATCCTTCAATCGGCCGAACACGTGGCCACCGCGCAGATTCCACGCCGTGATCTCGCCTTCCACCCACACTGCGCTCCACCGCTGGACGAAGTCGCGGATGGTCTCGTTCAGTCGCGTGACCGAGGTCGGAGTCTCCGGCGAAGAGTCGCGCGGATGGACGGCATCGGGCGGCGGGACCTGTCCCGGCGCCGATTCGAACGAGGTCATGGCATCCTTCCCGCGCTACACGGCCTTTACACGGACGCGGATCAATACAATCGAGGGGTGAGCTCAACTGCCGTCCGACTTCCGTTGCCGCACATTCCCGGCCCGCGTGGACGGCTTCAGGATAACCCGGTCCCCGGACACAAGAAGGTCCTCCTGGCCTCGCCGCGCGGGTACTGTGCCGGCGTCGACCGCGCCGTCATCGCTGTCGAGAAGGCGCTCGAACGCTTCGGGGCCCCCGTGTATGTGCGCAAACAGATCGTGCACAACATCCACGTGGTGACCGAACTCGAGTCGAAGGGTGCGATCTTCGTCGAAGAGGTCGACGAGGTTCCCGAGGGCTCGCACGTCGTCTTCAGCGCTCACGGTGTGTCGCCCGCGGTCGTCAGCGAAGCCGCCGATCGCGGTCTGCAGGCGATCGACGCCACCTGCCCGCTCGTGACGAAGGTGCACCGCGAGGCGGTGCGCTTCGCCCGGGACGATTTCGAGATCCTGCTGATCGGCCACGAGGGACACGAAGAGGTCGAGGGGACCGCCGGTGAGGCGCCCGAGCACATCACGGTGGTCAATTCGCCCGATCACGCCGACGTCGTCGAGGTGAAGGACCCGTCGAAGGTCGTGTGGCTCTCGCAGACCACGCTCTCCGTCGACGAGACGATGGAGACCGTACGGCGTCTGCGCACGCGCTTCCCCGATCTGCAGGATCCGCCGTCCGACGACATCTGCTACGCCACGCAGAACCGGCAGGTCGCGATCAAGAAGGTGGCCAAGGGTGCCGACCTCGTGATCGTGGTCGGTTCTGCCAACTCGTCCAACAGCGTGCGGCTTGTCGAGGTTGCTCTCGAGTACGGCGCAAAGGCGTCGTACCGGGTCGACTACGCGCATGAAATCCAACAGTCCTGGCTCGACGGTGTCGAGACCGTCGGTGTCACCTCCGGTGCCTCGGTGCCGGAGATCCTGGTCGAGGAAGTGCTGTCCGAACTTGCCGGCGCCGGCTACCGCGACGTCGAGCAGATCCGCACCGCCGAGGAAGACCTCATCTTCTCGCTCCCCAAAGAACTGCGTCAGGATGCCGGTGGCCGACGCGACGACCGTGCCCTGGGTGGACGTCGCTCGTGAGCACCCCCGCGGACGCCGTGCCCGATCCGCGGCCCCGTCCGCAGTACGGCGAGTACGCGACGCCCGAGCAGCAACGGGCGAGTATCCGCGAACCCGTCCGCGAGTCCGTGGCGGTGCCCGTCATCGTGGCATCGCCGGTCGCACCGGCAGGAGCATCCCCGGCATCCACACCGGTGCGTCGGCGCACCGTCGACCGGATCTTCACCTTCGCGCTCCTGGCCTACGGACTCGTCACGGTGATCAGCGCCGTACCGCAGCTGTGGGACTTCTCCGCGTTCGCTGAGACGTGGATGGGGCTCGCCGGGATCGACGGGACCTTCACCAACACCGCGCAGGGTGATCTCTGGAGCCGGATCGGCGCGGGTGTCTTCGCTCTCGGGTGGGCTCTGACCGCTTTCTTCGGCTGGCGTTCCGTCGTCGCCGGGCGGCTCAGCTGGTGGATTCCCGTCGTCGGCGCCGCGGTCAGCTTCGTCATCGTGAGCATCTGCCTCACGATTCCGCTCGTGGGTGACCCAGCTATTTCAGCCTTCTTCGGCGGGTGATCCGCACCACGACGAACGCCTCGACCCGTGTGGGTCGAGGCGTTCGTGAAGAGCGCGGTCAGATGCTGATCGAGTGTCCTGCCGAACCGAGCTGCTGCGTCGCCTCGACGACACGCGCGGCCATGGCGGACTCGGCGACCTTGCCCCAGGCGCGCGGGTCGTAGGCCTTCTTGTTACCCACCTCGCCGTCGACCTTGAGGACGCCCTCGTAGTTCTGGAACATGAAGCCGGCGACCGAACGCGTGAACGCATACTGCGTGTCGGTGTCGATGTTCATCTTGATGACACCGTTGGCGACCGCCGTGGCGATCTCTTCCGGGGTCGAGCCGCTGCCGCCGTGGAAGACGAGGTCGAGGGGCTTTGCTGCCGTGCCGAACTTCTCGGCGATGCCGGCCTGGATCTCGCCGAGCAGCTCGGGGCGGAGCTTCACGCCGCCGGGCTTGTAGACGCCGTGCACGTTGCCGAAGGTGAGAGCTGCGATGTAGCGGCCCTGCTCGCCGAGACCGAGCGCGTCGACGAACTTCGACACGTCGGCGGTCGTGGTGTAGAGCGCGTCGTTGGATCCTTCGTGCTGAACGCCGTCCTCTTCGCCGCCGACGACGCCGATCTCGACCTCGAGAATCGCGTTGATCGCCTTGAGGCGGGGGAGGAGCTGCTGGGCGATCTCGATGTTCTCATCGAGAGTGACCGCCGAGCCGTCCCACATGTGCGACTGGAAGAGCGGGTTGCGGCCGGCCTTGACCTCTTCTTCGGATGCGGCGATCAGCGGCAGCACGAAGTCTTCGAGGGCCGGCTTCGGGCAGTGGTCGGTGTGGAGGGCGACGGTGATCGGGTAGTTCTTGGCGACCTCGGTGGCGAACTTGGCGAAAGCGATCGCGCCGGTCGCACGGCCCTTCACGGTGTGGCCGGCGAAGTAGTCGGCGCCACCGGTGGTGACCTGGATGATGCCGTCGGATCCGGCTTCGGTCAGTCCCTGCAGGACGGCGTTGATCGACTGGGAGCTGGCGGCGTTGATCGCGGGGAAGGCGTACCCACCGGTCTTCGCGCGGTCCAGCATTTCGGCGTATTGCTCGGGGGTTGCGACGGGCATGTCTGCTCCTTGAGGTCTGCTCAGGTCGGCGGTGATTCCATCGGTCAGCCTAGCGAAGGTGGTGACGCCACGGCGATGAGAGAGCCGGACCAAATCCAGCTTGCCTGTGCGGAAAGAATCGAGATTCCTTCGTCGATGGATGCCGGAAATTCCTGTCTTCGCGCACGCTCCAGATCTAGGCTGTGCTCCATGGTGAGCCTGACCGCGGACATGAGTCCCCTGCATCCCGACCGCAACCTCGCACTGGAACTCGTGCGTGCGACCGAGGCCGCAGCCATCCGCTCGGTGCCTTTCATCGGTCGAGGCAAGAAGGAACTTGCCGACGGTGCGGCCGTCGACGCGATGCGGGCCTTCCTCACGACGGTGAACTTCGACGGTGTGATCGTGATCGGGGAGGGCGAGAAGGACAACGCGCCGATGCTCTTCAACGGCGAGCATGTCGGCACCGGCCGCGGCCCCCAGTGCGACATCGCCGTCGATCCCATCGACGGCACGACCTTGACGGCCGAGGGGCGCAACAACGCGCTGTCGGTGTTGGCCGTCGCGGACCGCGGCGCGATGCTCGATGCATCCACGGTCTTCTACATGGACAAGATCGTCACGGGACCGGCGGGTGTGGGTGTCGTCGACATCCGCCTTCCGGTCGGGGAGAACATCCGCCGGCTCGCCAAGGCACTCGACAAACCGGTCGACGAACTCGTCGTGTCGGTGCTGAACCGTCCCCGTCACGCACAGCTGATCGACGACATCCGCGCCTCGGGAGCCGGCACCCGTCTCATGAGCGATGGGGACGTGGCCGGTGGGATCAACGCCGCACGCTACAACGCGCGGACGGACATGTGCATCGGGATCGGCGGAAGTCCGGAAGGCGTCGCGACGACGTGCGCGATCAAGGCGCTCGGTGGCCACATCCAGGGGCGGCTCTGGGCGCGGGATGACGAGGAGAAGCAGAAGGGGATCGACGCCGGGCTCCGCCTCGACGACTACGTGTATGAAGCCGATGAGCTGGTCAAGGGCTCGAACACGATCTTCGTGGCAACGGGCGTGACCAACGGTGAGCTGGTCAGCGGTGTGCGCCGCTCCGGCCCGGACTACATCATCACCGAGAGCGTGGTGTTGCGCGGAGCATCGGGCACGCTTCGCCGCATCACGTCGGAGCACCTCGCGTCGAAGTGGCTCTGAGCGCGGGCGACTGATCGGGCGGCGCGCGGCGGCACACAGGATATCGGGGGTTCTCTCTGGCAGACTGTGACCCGGTGTCATCGGAGACACGTTGGTCGTCCATACCCTCCGGAGGTCACATGTCCACTGCATCACCCAGTCCGCGTACCGGTCAGATCGCTGTGCCGATCGACCCCGCGCGGCGCCCGGACGTGCTGCTGCGTCGCCGTGTCCCCGAAGGACACCAGGTGAGCGCGTGGTGGATGATCGGTGCCTTCGTCTTCGTGTCGCTCTCTGTCGTCGGGCTACTCAACTTCTTCCCCGGCTGATCTGGTCCTCGACGTCGACCTCTTCGAGCCGCGTACGGACCTCGCCGAGATCCGCCGTGACTGACGTCAGCTCGGGAGCTGTGAGCCGGCGTGTTGCGGTTTCGACGGGAGCGGGTGCGGCGACCGCGTCGAGCCGGGTCTCATCGATCCCGGGAAACTTGCGGGCAGTGACGAGTACGCGAGTCTCCAGTGACCCCGCAAAGCGGTTGTAACTGTCGACCGTGCGTTCGATGGCACGGCGGAGATCCTCGGCGTGACCGGTGAGGCTGCCGAGGCGCTGGTACAGCTCGTTGCCGAGCGCGAAAAGGGTGCGCGCTTCATCCGACACATCCTGCTGCGTCCAGGTGTAGGCGACGGTTTTCAACACCGCCCAGAGGTTCACCGGCGACGCCAACGCCACGCGTCGCCCGAACGCATAGTCCAGGAGCGAGGGGTCTTCCTCGAGTGCTGCCGCTAGGAGCGACTCGCTCGGGATGAAACAGACCACGAACTCGGGACTCGACGACAGCCCCGCCCAGTAGGCCTTCTTCGCGAGCGCGTCGACGTGCGCACGCACGGCTTTCACATGCCGCTGGAGCAACGCCTTGCGCCGCGCGCCCTCGGCTCCGGTCGCGGTGAGGGGGATCGCACTGGCTTCGAGATACGCATCGAGCGGCACCTTCGCATCCACCGCAAGAGCTTTGTCGCCGGGAAGTCGGACGACGAGGTCCGGCCGGCCGGCTCCGGCGTCCGAATCGATCGTGGCCTGCGTCTCGAAGTCGACAAAGCGGGTGAGGCCGGCAGACTCGACGATGCGGCGCAGCTGTGTTTCGCCCCAGACGCCTCGCGCGGAGTTCGAGCGCAACGCGCCCGCGAGGGACTCGGTCGTCGATCGCAGCGCCTCGTCGGACTCCTGCGCACGCCGGAGCTGCTCGGCGAGGGACCCGAACTGCTCCCGGCGTTCGCGCTCGAGTTCGTCGACCTTGCCCTGCATCGCCTGCAGACTCTCTTGTACCGGCGCGAGGGCGCGGAGCACCTGCTGTTCCCGCCGCTCGCGTTCGTCGCGGGCGGCGCTGTCGGCCCGCGCCTGCGTTCCCAGCTCCCGCGTGAGTGCTCGCTGCTGGTCGAGCTGTTCGGTCAGAGCCGCGCTGCCTGCCTCCGCCGCGGCGACCCGCGCCAGGAGGTTCGCACTGTCGCGCGCGGCGCGCTCCGCGACGCGTGCGGCCCCGGCGAACCAGCCGGCGAGCAAGCCCGCGAAGAGACTTGCGACGATGAGGGCGGTGATGATGGCGGCATCCATGTGCCCAGCATGACCCGAGCCGCCGACATCGGCCGGATTCTCAGAGCGTGGGGACGGGTGTCGACGTCTCGACGACGATCTGCGGCACGCGTACGCCCAGCAACATGGCGAGCTCGACGACGTCCTGGGCGCCGGCGCGGCGCGCCACGTCGATCATGATGTGTGCGCAGGCGAGCGCGTCGGCGGTCGCATCGTGGTGCGCGAAATCGAGGAACCCGGCCGCGGCCGCAACGAACGGAAGGCGGTAAGACGGCAGCTCATATGTCTTCCGTGAGACCTGCAGGCTGCATACGTAGCGGTACGGCGGACACGCGTCCTGCGTCGCTTCGCACGCGCGACGCAACACCGACATGTCGAAGCCGGCGTTGTGGGCGACCACGATGTCGTCGCCGATGAAAGCGGTGAGCGCCGCTAGCTGGTCGGACCACCCAGGGGCGCCGACGACGTCCTCGGCGCGAATCCCGTGGATGTCCGTGTTCAGCTCGAAGAAGCGATCATGCCCAGCCGGCGGTTGGATCAGCCATCCTGCCGTCGCCACGACGCGGCCGTCTCTCACCCGGGTGAGTCCCACCGCGCAGGCCGAGGCGCTCGAAGAGTTCGCCGTTTCGAAATCGATCGCGGTGAAGTCCAGGGGCACACCTCCACCCGCGCGCGGGCATCCGACATCGACGGGATGCCACGCCGCCCGGTGATGACGCGGACGCCGCGTAGACTGACATCCCGTGGCTCTTACCATTGGAATCGTCGGTCTCCCCAACGTCGGCAAGTCGACGCTCTTCAACGCGCTGACTAAGAACGACGTGCTCGCGGCGAACTATCCGTTCGCGACGATCGAGCCGAACATCGGCGTTGTGAACCTCCCCGACCCCCGACTCGACACGCTCGCCGAGATCTTCCACTCCGAGCGGATTCTGCCCGCAGCCGTGTCGTTCGTCGACATCGCGGGCATCGTGCGCGGCGCGAGCGAGGGGGAGGGCCTCGGCAACAAGTTCCTCGCCAACATCCGAGAGGCCGATGCGATCGCGCAGGTGGTTCGTGGATTCGCCGACGGCGATGTCGTGCACGTCGACGGTGCGGTCAACCCGCAGAACGACATGGAGACCATCAACGCCGAGCTCCAGCTCGCCGACCTCGAGACCCTCGAGAAGGCGATCACCCGGTACGAAAAGGAAGTCAAGGGACGCAAGCTCGATCCGTCGGTCCTCGAGACGGCCGTCGCCGCGCGCGACGCGCTGCAGCGCGGCGAGCTCTTGTCTGCCTCGAAGATCGACCTCGCGCCCATCCGCGAACTCGGCTTGCTGACCGCGAAGCCGTTCATCTTCGTCTTCAACGTCGACGAGACGGTCCTGACGGATGCCGCCCGCACGGCCGAGCTTGCCGCCCTGGTCGCACCGGCGAAAGCCGTCTTCCTCGACGCCAAGATCGAGTCGGAGCTCATCGACCTCGACCCGGAGGATGCCGCTGAGCTCCTGGCATCCACGGGCCAGACCGAGTCCGGACTCGATCAGCTCGCCCGCATCGGTTTCGACACGCTCGGACTGCAGACCTACCTCACGGCGGGGCCGAAAGAGGCTCGCGCCTGGACGATCGGTAAAGGCTGGAAGGCGCCCGCAGCGGCCGGCGTCATCCACACCGACTTCGAAAAGGGCTTCATCAAAGCGGAGGTCATCAGCTTCGAAGATCTCGTCGCGACCGGATCGGTCGCCGAAGCCCGCTCGAAGGGTAAGGCGCGGCTCGAGGGCAAGGACTACGTGATGCAGGACGGCGACGTGGTGGAGTTCCGGTTCAACGTATAACGGGGTTGTCTGACATTGCCGGTTCGGTGAGCGCGGCAGCGTAGTTACGCATCGAGCGTTGGTACTGCGGTAATGCGTCAATCTGCGCCTCGATGGCGACTCGGAGCGCCTCGTCCTTGCGGCCTGCGCTGTGCAGGGCAAGGGCCAACACGACACGAGGTGCGGAGCCGGTGGATTCATGCGTCGGGGCGGCATTCAGGATTGCTATTGCTTCGTCGAAGCGGCCGAGATTGCGCAGTGTCGATCCGTACTGCACCGCGACTTGTGCGTGCCGAGCTTGGTCGAGACCGAGTTCGAGCGCGCGCTCATACTCTGCGCCTGCCTCAGCTTCAAAGCCCATCGAGTCATACATGCCCGCAAGCTCGAACGCGGCACGGCCGTCGGTAGCCGGGCAGGCGTCAGCCAACTCGCGCATGGCTGCGACGCCTTCATTACGGCCGAGGGAATCGAATCGACCCCAGAGATCGGCGACGGACGCTTCCCACTCGTCGATGGCTTCTTCCATGGAACCTAGTTTGTCAGAGCGGGTCCCCGGCGTGCCGTCAGTGCGCACTACGGAGCACGAAAGATCACACCGCTAACGCTGACGTAACCCGGTGGAGTTCCGCTTCAACGTCTGAATCCGGGGTAGGCCCTGATCGAGGTTCGTCGTCGAGGTCCTCGATCCGGAGCGGCCATGAAGCTGCTAGCCCGACCCTGGCGCGTTGAGTGTTCAGTGGTGGCGGTAGACATCACGTCGGTGCTCGACGGTGACGATCTCGATGACCAATCTGTCGTCCTCGATTCGGTAGAGCACTCGATAGTCTCCTCTCCGCGCCGAGTACAGGGGTGCGAGCGGCTCGCGCAACGGCTTCCCCACCCTTCTCGGATTCTCGGCCAGAGCTCCGACGATGAACTCGAAAGCGGCGGCGGCCACTGATTCGGGGAGTGTGTTCTCGAGTGCGCGTCGCGCCGACTTCGTGAAGACGACGTCGTACGGCGCCCTCACTTGCCGAGCCGGCCGCGGGCGATCATCGCCGCCCGTACGTCATCTGCAGATGAGACGTCGCCCGCCTCGAGCTCGGAGATTGCCATCCTCAGGGCTGCCACCTCTTCAGGGTGGCTGAGGATATCGACCGTTTCAAGGAGTGAGTCGTAGTCTTCTGCGCTCAGCAGCACGGCGACTCGCGCTCCGTTGCGGGTGATGTCGAATCGTTCGTGCGTGGTTGCAGCCGAGTCGATGTGCTTGCTGAGCGATGCGCGGGCATCCGCGAGCGAGAGAGTCGTCATGTACATAATTCTAGCGCAACACCGTCACCATGGACTCGGACCCGCTGCAGTGGTCCAGGGTGCGCGAAAAGTGGCACACAAGCGCTCCATTAGGGTCTGGCTGCTGAAGTCCGCTGATCAGTCGGGAGCGGCGCGGGGGATGCGGCCGGAAAAAGCAGTCGCACCAGCATCCAGCCGAGCGCACCGCCGATGAGTTGCGCGGCGATGTACGGCAGGACGGATGCCGGGGCGATGCCAGCGAAGGTATCGGTGAAGGCGCGACCGATCGTGATGGCGGGGTTGGCGAAACTCGTCGATGACGTGAAGAAGTAGGCCGCGCCGATATACGCGCCGACCGCGGGTCCGGCGAGGTGGGAGCGATCGGTGCGCACGAGCGCGAAGATCAGCAGGACGAGGCCGGCAGTGGCGACGACCTCCGCGAGAAGGTGCGGCGCTGAGGCGCGGTCGGTGGTGCTCCACGCGATGGCAGGCGCTGCGAACATCAGGTTCGCGAGGACGGTTCCCCCGATGCAGCCGAGGATCTGGGTCGGAATGTATGCCGCGGTGAGCGGTACGCCCTTGCGATGCAGTGCGGCATCCACGAGGGAGACGACCGGGTTGAAATGCGCGCCGGAGACGGTCTGAAGCAGCAGGATGAGCACCGCCAATCCGAGCGCCGTGGCGAAGGCGTTTTCGAAGAGCTGGAGGCCCACGTCCGACGGGGAAAGGTTCTGCGCGGCGATGCCGGAGCCGACGACGACGGCGGCCAAGAGGGCGCTGCCAAGAAACTCGCCGGTGAGGGCGCGAGCGGTGTCTGCGCTCATGAGGCGAGAGGGAGGTATGCGGCGGCGCTGCGCAGCTCACGGTGAATCGGGCCGGTGATCGGGTCGGTCACGTCGAGCTCCTTCGTCATATATAGATGGTATTCGATATGACCTGACGGTCGTGAACCCGCTGATGAATAGACTCAGGTCTATGAGCGATTCTTCGGTGGCTTCGGATCTGTCTGTGCTGGCAGACCCGACCCGCGCGCGGATCCTGCGACTGATCCGAGATTCGGCGGATGGTCGCGCGCTTGTCGGCGAACTCGCCACGACGCTGGATCTTCGGCAACCGACGGTCAGTCACCACATGAAGGCCCTGGCCGACGAGGGCATCGTTCGGCGTCAGCCGGAGGGCCGGCGCGTCTGGTATTCGCTGGATCCGCGCCACGCCGAGCGTGTTCACGCGCTCTTGGGCGACGACTCGGACAGCGGCCGCGAGCTCGACCTGCCGCGGGTGATCGGGAACCTCGCCGAGCGGTACCGCGGCACATTCGGCAAAGAGACCGTCGAGCGCTACGTGAGGGAAAGTCGCGAGCTTCTCTCCGCGACCAATTCCACGGTGCTGCTCGGCGCACGCACCGCAGCGTTCGCCACGGTGCGACTGGACGCCCTGGCCCGATCGACGTCGAAGGGCGCAAGGGTCCCCGAAGTGCTTTTCGTCTGTGTGGAAAATGCTGGTCGTTCGCAGATGGCCGCCGGTATCCTCCGACAACTCGCGGGGGAGCGGGTACTCGTCCGCACAGCGGGTTCGGCTCCGATCGGCGCGGTGCGCGCGAGCATCGTCACGGCACTGGATGAGATCGGGATCTCCCTCGGGGAGGAGTTTCCGAAGCCGCTCACCGACGAAGCCGTTCGGGCGGCCGACGTGGTCGTGACGATGGGATGCGGCGACGCCTGCCCCGTCTACTCCGGGCGCAGATACCTCGACTGGGACCTGGAGGATCCAGTGGGTAAGCCGTTGGAGGCAGTGCGTGGCATCCGCGACAACATCGAGGAGCGGGTTCGCGCTCTTCTGGCCGAAGTGGTTCCCGACTGATGTTCACCTCGCGTTCTTCTTGACAGATAGATCATGGTCTATGCTTTTCCTTGAGGAAAGCGAGACCCCATGTCCAACAAGCCCACTGTCCTGTTCGTCTGCGTCCATAACGCGGGACGCTCCCAGATGGCTGCAGGCTATCTCCAGGCGCTGAGCGGCGGTGACATCGATGTTCTCTCCGCAGGGTCGGCGCCCAAGGACCAGATCAACCCGGTCGCGATCGAGGCGATGGCCGAGGAAGGCATCGATATCGCGGGCAACACGCCCAAGGTATTGACCGTCGACGCCGTCAAGGAATCCGACGTCGTGATCACAATGGGCTGCGGGGACGTGTGCCCGATCTTCCCGGGGAAGCGCTACGAGGACTGGGAGCTCGATGATCCGGCCGGCCAGGGCATCGACGCGGTCCGGCCGATCCGTGACGAGATCCGCGCTCGAATCGAGGATCTGCTGGCAGAACTTCTCCCCGCCCGAGGCGGCGCGTGAACCTCCGTCGTGCGCGCGCCGTGCTCGGCGCGACAGCAGTGCTCTCGCTGGCCGTGACGCTCAGCGCCTGCGCAGGCGAAGCATCCAGCAACACCGGTGAGGGTCTCAGTGGGATCGTCGTCACCGACGGATCGTCCACGGTCGAGCCGCTTACCGACGCCGCCGCCTACCTGTTCGCGGGGACGGAACCGGACGTCGACGTGGTCGCGACCATCACGGGCACGACGGCGGGATTTCGGGCGTTCTGCGATGGAGAGACCGATATCTCGAACGCCTCGCGAGCGATCTCGGAAGACGAGAAGGCTGCGTGTGGCGACGCCGGCGTCGACTACACCGAGATCGTCGTCGCGAATGACGGCCTGTCTGTGATCCTGAACCCCGAGAACGACTGGGCGACGGACCTGACCGTTGAGCAGCTCGCCACGATCTGGGCGCCCGCATCCGAAGGTGAGATTCTCTCCTGGAACCAGGTCGACGCCGCCTTCCCCGACGAGCCGCTCGTGCTGTTCGGCGCGGGCCAGGACTCGGGAACGCTCGACTACTTCAGCGCCGAGATCAACGGTGAAGAAGGCGCCATCCGCGCAGACTACAACGCATCCGAAGACGACAATCTGACCGTGGCGGGGGTCGCGGAGAACCTCGGCGGCATCGGGTTCCTCGGCCTCAGCTACGTCGAGGCCAATGCCGACGCTGTCATCGCGGCATCGATTGACGGCGTTTCACCGACCGTCGAGACCGTTCAAGACAGCAGCTATACGCCGCTCAGTCGTCCGCTGTTCATCTACGTCAACAACGCTTCCTACGCGGACAAGCCGCAGGTGAAGGGCTTCGTTGACTTCTATGTCGACAACGCGGCGAACGTGGCCGCGCGAGCACTCGTGGTGCCGCTCACCGAAGAGCAAGTCGGCGTCGCGCAAGAAGAACTCGCGTCCCTCGGCTGATCCTCGCCCACGACCCTCTCCACGGACCCTGAGACAGGACTGACTTATGCACATCGTCGCCATCGGCGGCAGCGACGCGGGGATCTCCGCCGCGCTCCGCGCCCGTGAGCTGGACCCCTCGGTCGACGTGACCGTGGTGGTCGCCGACGAGTATCCGAACTACTCGATTTGCGGCATCCCGTACTACTTCTCCGGCGACGTCCAGCCGTGGCAATCGCTCGCGCACCGCACCCACGCCGACCTCGAGGCAACCGGAATGAGGCTCCGGCTGGGCACCCTCGCCACCCGCATTGATGCGGCGGCCCAGACGCTGACCGTCCGCGATCAGGCGGGGGAGAGCAAGATCGCGTATGACGAGCTGATCGTCGGCACGGGAGCCCTTCCCGCATTCGCCGGCATCCATGGTCTCGACACGCTCGGGCCCGACGACGGGGTCCACGTCATCCATTCGATGGGCGACACCTTTGCGCTGGATGCGCACCTCACCCAACGTGACCCGCGCACCGCGATCATCATCGGCGCGGGGTACGTGGGCCTCGAGATGGCGGAAGGCTTCCGGGCGCGGGGGATGCGGGTGATTCAGCTGCAGCGTGGACCCGAAGTGCTTTCCACCCTCGACCCTGAACTTGCCGCCACCGTGCACGTGGAACTGCTCGAGCACGGCGTGGAGGTGCACACGAACACCACCGTGACAGCGGTGGAGAAAACCGACTCGGGATTGTTCGTGCGGGCGGAGCATCTCGGCCAGTCGGTCACACACACCGCCGACCTCGTCCTCGCTGTCGTCGGTGTCCGGCCCAACACGGCGCTCCTCGAGGATGCGGGTGCGCGGCTCGGAGCCGGCCGTGCCGTCGTCGTCGACGAGCAGATGCGCACGGGCATTCCGCACGTGTTCGCGGCGGGCGATGGCATCGTCACGCATCATCGCCTTCTCGGCGTGACCTACCTTCCGCTCGGCACGACTGCGCACAAGCAAGGTCGCATCGCCGGAGAGAACGCGCTCGGCGGACAGCGGCGCTTCGCCGGGTCGGTCGGCACTCAAGTGGTGAAGGTCTTCGACGTCGTCGCGGCGCGTACCGGATTGCGCGATCACGAAGCCGCCGCGGCAGGCTTCGCGCCGGTGACCTCCGAAGCTCTGGCGGATGATCACAAGCGCTACTATCCGGGCGCGCAGCCCATTGCGATCCGAATCACCGGCGACGCGGAGTCTGGACTTCTTCTCGGCGCGCAGCTGGTTGGTCGACTCGGCACCGAAACCGCGAAGCGCGTCGATACCTACTCCACCGCGCTGTTCAGCGGGTTGACCGTGGACCAGGTATCGGATCTGGACCTCTCCTACACGCCTCCGCTCGGATCCCCGTGGGATGCCGTCCAGGTCGCCACCCAGGCGTGGTCTCGCGCCCAGACACGAGCAGGAGTCCTCGCATGACCGCATCGCCGACCGTCCTCTTCATCTGCACGCACAACGCGGGCCGCTCCCAACTCGGTGCGCACCTGCTCGCCCACGTCGCCGGTGACAGCGTGACCGCGACCAGCGCCGGCGTCTCGCCCGCCGAGCATATCAATCCCGTCGTGGCGGAAGCGCTCGGCGAGCTCGGCATCGACACGTCAGAAGCGAGCCCCCGCGCCGTCACCGTCGCGGACCTCGCCTCGGCCGACGTCGTGGTGACCATGAAGCCCGGGCTGTCCTTGCCGGGACCCGTCCTCGGGGACCTGGTGGAGTGGTCCTTCGCTGACCCCGAGAACTGGGGTATCGACGGCGTGCGTGAGCTCAGAGACCGCGTGCTCGCGAAGGTGCGCACGCTGGTCCCCGCAGGTAGCTAGAGCGCTCAGTCGCGCAGCTGCGCCAGGATCTCGTGCGGGCCGGTGCCGGCGTGCTCCGTGACCACGTCGCGCTCGACGCGGAGCATCGAAAACTCGGCAATGTTGACATGTCGGCGGGTCGGCGCGACGCCGCGGAAGGCTCCCGTGTGAGTGCCGGCGCCGCGGAGGTGCACCGCGATCCGGTCGTCTTCGGCGACAAGCTGGATGCGGCGCCAGCGCCAGTCGGGGAACCCGCGGAAGAGGTCCTCGATGTCGGTGATCCAGGCATCCGCCCCGCGGGGGAGATGCGCCCGGCGCACCGTGGGGGAGAGGAACCCGCGGATCGCGGCGAGGTCGTGGCGGTTGCAGGTGTCGAGGAAGTCGGCGTGCCAGGCGTGCAGCTCCCACGGTTCCATCGATCCAGGCTATGCGACGCGACGTGAACACCGGTTGCGTGCGCGCCCCGAGGGGAAGTGGCGAACGTGAGGATGGATGCCGGAAATCCATCCTCCGGAGCGCACATCTCCTCCAGGGGCGCACGCCGAGGGCTGAGAAGCGCGGCGGCGACCGGATGCGCCACGCGTACCTGACAGGATTGTGGGATGACCGCAACACTCGTGGCCCGCGGCGTCGCCGGCGGCCACGGACATCGCACGCTGTTCGATGCGCTCGATCTCACCGTCGCGCCCGGTGACGTCGTGGGCGTCGTCGGTGCCAACGGCGCGGGCAAATCCACCCTGCTGCGTCTCCTCGCCGGTATCGACGAGCCTCAGGCGGGCACCATATCGCTCGCGCCGACCGACGCCTTCGTGGGCTGGCTGCCGCAAGAACACGAGCGTGTCGCCGGGGAGAGCGTGGCCGAGTATATTTCTCGGCGGACCGGGTGCGCGGCCGCGGCTGCCGAGATGGATGGCGCGGCTCTCGCGTTCGCAGACCCGTCGCTCGCTGTGCCGGGTACCGACCCCGCCGACGTGTACTCCGCCGCCCTCGACCGGTGGATGGCGAGCGGCGCTGCCGACCTCGACGAGCGGATGCCGGTGGTCCTCCAGAGCCTCGGTCTCGACCTCGGAACGACGGCGCTGATGACCTCCCTCTCGGGAGGGCAGGCCGCCCGGGTGGGGCTCGCGGCGCTTCTGCTCTCACGGTTCGATATCGTCCTGCTCGACGAACCCACCAACGATCTCGACCTCGACGGACTCGAACGGCTCGAAGTGTTCGTTCGTGGGCTCCGGGGCGGCGTTGTGCTCGTCAGCCACGATCGGGAGTTCCTCGCCCGATGCGTCACGCGCGTTCTGGAACTCGATCTCGCGCAGAACGCCAACCGGGTGTTCGGCGGCGGGTACGACGCGTACCTCGAAGAGCGCGCGACGCTGCGTCGTCATGCGCGCGAGAAGTATGACGAGTTCGCCGAGAAAAAGGCCGAGCTCGTCGGACGCGCCCGCACGCAGCGCGAGTGGACGAGTCAGGGCGTTCGCAACGCGATGAAGAAGTCACCCGACAACGACAAGATCCGGCGGAAGGCCGCGACGGAGTCGAGCGAGAAACAAGCGCAGAAGGTACGCCAGATGGAAAGCCGCATCGCGCGGCTCGACGAGGTGGAAGAGCCCCGCAAGGAATGGCAGCTCGAGTTCACGATCGGCGCCGCACCCCGATCGAGCACCGTGGTCTCCACCCTCAGCGAGGCAGTGTTCCACCAGGGCGACTTCACACTCGGTCCCGTCTCGCTGCAAGTCATCGCGGGTGAGCGGATCGGCATCACGGGGCCCAACGGCGCGGGCAAGTCGACGCTGCTGCGCGCATTGCTGGGGACCCAGCATCCCGACGCGGGGACAGCGAGTCTCGGCGCGAACGTGCAGGTCGGCGAGATCGATCAGGCGCGATCCTTGCTCGTCGGATCGCAGCCGCTCGCCGTGGCGTTCGAGGCGCTGGTTCCCGAACTCAGCTCGGGCGAGGTGCGGACACTCCTCGCGAAGTTCGGCCTTACCGCCGATCATGTGACACGGCCCGTGGACGAGATCTCCCCAGGAGAGCGGACGAGGGCGGGGCTCGCGCTGCTGCAAGCGCGCGGCGTGAACGTGCTCGTGCTCGATGAACCGACCAACCATCTCGATCTGCCCGCGATCGAGCAGCTCGAGCACGCACTCGAGTCCTACACGGGCACGCTGCTGCTCGTGACCCACGATCGCCGCCTGCTCCAGGCCGTGCAGACCGACCGGCAGTGGCGGGTCGAGGCCGGCGTCGTCAC
This sequence comes from Microbacterium memoriense, assembly GCF_025398275.1. Classification (GTDB taxonomy): domain Bacteria; phylum Actinomycetota; class Actinomycetes; order Actinomycetales; family Microbacteriaceae; genus Microbacterium; species Microbacterium memoriense. Next base: position 92,057 of record NZ_JAODOR010000004.1, read on the forward strand.
CGAGGCCTGAGTCAGCACCGCTCGGGCACCTGCGCGGCGCCGAGCGGCTCAGGTGTACGTCCGGTTGGCTCGACGGTGCCACACCTGCCCCATGCGGGCACACCCGACCCAGGCGCCATACGACTGAGCCACCGCGACGGCGGGAAGGGGACTCAGCGACCCTGACGCTTCTTGTAGGGCTTCGGTTCGCCCTTCACGATCGGCGCGCGGCCGACACCCTTGGATGCCTTCGCCTTGCCTCCGCCGGTCTTCTTCGGCGTGGTGGCGGTCACGGGGGCATCCGCGATGCGGTGGCGGGCTTCGTCGAGCAGCAGTGTTCCCGCCGCGGTCAGAGCCCAGGGTGTGCGGTCACGGTCGATGAGCTCGTGCCCGACCGCGGTCTCGAGTCGCTCGATCGAGGCGTACAGCGCGGTCAGCGACACACCGAGCGCGGCGGCCGCGCGCGGAAAGTGGAGCCCCGCCGCGTGCAGAGCCACGAAACGCTGCAGATCGGCGAGCTTCACGCGGACTCCTCGGGGGTTGACGGCACGCGTCCACGATACGCGAACGACCGATGCGCAGCGGCGCCCGTTCCCGTCTCCCCAAGATCACCTGCAGACCGCGGAGACGCTCGGCGTCTCGTTCGGGCGCCCTCGGTAGACTGGCACGGCCGGCGCGAGTCGCCGTCGGCCGCCAGGTGACAGGGAGACCGGGATAGTGACGCAGGAGCGCCAGACCTTCGAACCGGACGGCCGTGCCGTCGCCTACATCGACGAGGGCTCCGGCCCCGCGGTCGTTCTCTTGCCGGCCGCCGGACTCGATTTCGCGTACCTCGGCACGCTCGCGAGCATTCTCGTCGAAGAGGATTTCCGGGTCGTGCGGATCGGATCCCGCTCCGCCGGCACCGCCACGATGCATGACCTCGCGCACGACGTCGTCGATGTCCTGACTGAGCTGGGCATCGGGGATGCCTGGATCGGCGGGCACGCGTTCGGCGGCGCAGTGGCCCGCACGGTCGCTCTCGATCACCACGACCGCGTCAACGGCATCCTGCTCCTGGGCGTCGAAGCAGGAACCACCGTCGATCGCTCCGCCGCGTTGACTGCCGTCTTCGGTGAGGATTACGCGCCGGATGCCGCCCTCGAAGAACGTCAGGTGGCAGCACTTCTGTCGACGCCGACGCCGGAGTGGGCGACGATCGCACCCGACACGCCGACCCTCGTCATCCAGGGTTCGGCCGATGAGATCACGCCCGCCGACAACGGGTTCGCCCTGCAGGCTTCCGCACCGGCCCTCGTCAGCGTGAAGTCGGTCGAGGGTGCCGGGCACCTGTTCGTGCTCACGCATCCGGGCGAAACGTCGTGGTTCATCGAGGATTACCTCGACTGGGACTGACCCGTCCGGCCGCGCACTCGAGGTCTACGATGGAGGAATGGCTACCTCGAACCTCCCCGCGCCCACACTTCAGCCCGTCCCGGACGAGAAGAATCTGCTCGTCGTCGCCGAAGAGGGTGAGTCGTGCTGCGGCGGGGGATGCTGCAGCTCCAACTGACCTGACGGCGCACCGCCGCCGGCACCTCAGTGCGCGGCGGGCAGGCCGTCCGGCGAATCCGCAGGCTTGCGGATCAGGAACGCGCTGATCAGCAGCGGCATCCCGATGATCGCGGCCAGCAGGAACGCGGTGCGTGCGCCTTCGGCGCCGGCCGCCGCCTCGGGGGCACCCGACTCGACCGCGGCGGCGCTCACCGACGACATCACCGAGATGAGTACGGCGATACCGGCGGCGCCGGCGACCTGTTGCACGGTCGACACGGTCGCGCTGCCGTACGAGTAGAAGCGCGGTTCGAGCGAGCCGAGCGATGCCGTGAACAGCGGCGTGAACGACATCGCGAGGCCGATCGAGAGCACCGTCTGGGCGATCACGATCATCCACACCGGCGTCGATTCGGTGAGCATCGTGAACGACCACAGCACCGCGAGCACGAGGATCGTCCCGGGCAGAAGCAGCACGCGCGTGCCGTGACGGTCATAGATGCGCCCGATGACCGGACCGAGCAGGCCCATGGCCAAAGCGCCGGGCAGGACGGCCAATCCCGATTGGCTCGCCGAGAGGCCGAGCGTCCCCTGCAGGTAGAGGGGAAGCGCCGTGATCACGCCGAAGAACGCCAGCGACATCACGGCGAAGTGCGCGACCGACAGCGAGAAGTTGCCCGACCGGAAGATGCGCAGGTCCAGCAGCGCATCGTCCTTCTTCTGCAGCACGACCTGGCGCCACGCGAACAGTCCCAGTGCGACCGCGCCGATGGCGAGGGCGACGACGAGCGTTGTGGTGGATGCCGCGGCCTCTGCCGCTGTGCCGTGTCCGCCGCCGATCTGCGTGAGCCCGAAGACGAGTCCACCGAAACCCAGCGCCGACAGGATGACGGAGGGGACGTCGATCGGGGCGTGGGTCTGTTCGCCGATGTTCGGGATCCATCGCACACCGATCAGCAGCGCCGCGATCGCGATCGGGAGCACGATACCGAAGATCCAGCGCCACGTGAGGTTGTCGAGCACGAGCCCGGCCATGGTCGGACCGATCGCCGGGGCGAGGGAGATCACGACGCTGACGCGCCCCATCATCCGTCCGCGCAGGTGCGGCGGGACGACGGTCATGAGGGTCGTCATGAGCAGAGGCATGACGATCGCGGTGCCGGATGCCTGGATGACACGGCCGACGATGAGGACCTCGAAACCGGGCGCGATGAGGGCCACCAGGGTCCCCAGTGTGAACAAGCTCATCGCAGCACCGAACATCGTGCGCGTCGTGAAGCGGCGGAGCAAGAACCCCGTGGTCGGAATGACGACGGCCATCGTGAGCATGAAAGCGGTCGTCAGCCACTGTGCGGCCACCGCGGTGATGCCGAGATCGGTGATCAGGTGGGGGATCGCGACCCCCATCGTCGTCTCGTTGAGGATCGCGACGAAAGCGGCGATGAGAAGAAGCCAGATGACGCGGTTCTGCTCGGGGGTGATCGTGTTCCCCGGCGGAGCGGTCGTGATGTTGGCGGGCGCGGTCATGCGGGTCTCCTCGGTGACGTGCAAGCAGGGGAGCGCGCCGCGGACAGCCGGGCGAACCTCACCCACAACTCTCAGGCGCGGCCGGGCATTCCCGGATGACCGAAGATTCTCGTGAACGGCCACCCCACGGGAGTGTCGTGTCAGTCGTCGCCGGTGTGATCGGATGTGCGGTCGGTGTGGGTCATCTGTCCGCCCTCGTTCGGTGGCACGATCGGGGATATGCGGACGACAGCGTGGGTGCGGGGTCTCGTGAGCGCCCTTGCCGGCGTGGCGATGGCGGTGTTCGTCTCACCGGGGCTGGGCCTTGCGGCGGGGCTGCTGGCCGGATGGTCGGCGCTCTGTCTCGTGAGCGTCGTGTGGATCCTGACGGTCACCTGGTCGATGGACGGGCCTGCGACGCGGGCGCACGCGACGGGCGAGGACCCGGGCCGATCGATCGCCCGCGGCATCGCGGTCGTCGGCAGCATCGCGAGCCTCAGCGCCGCCGCGGTCGTGCTCATCCAGACCCGCGACGTCGACTCGTTCCGCGCGTCGCTGCTCGCCGCCGTCGCAGTCGTCGCGGTCGTCGCGTCGTGGGCGCTCATCCAGGTCGACTACATGCTCCGCTACGCGCACGTGTATTTCAGCGAGCCGGTCGGGGGAATCGACTTCCATCAGGATCACGACCCGTGTTACGTCGACTTCGCCTACTTCTCCGTCGGGCTGGGGATGACCTATCAGGTCGCCGACACCGACGTCTCGACGACCGCGCTCCGACGCGTCGTGATCGCGCAGACGATGCTCGCGTACCTCTTCGGCGCTGTGATCCTCGCCACCGTGATCAACCTCATCGCCGGACTCGGCTGACCACGCTGCGGTCGCCGCGACGACCGCAGCGTCGTGAGACGCGCCTAAGCTGACCCGCATGGCAATGGGCGGAATGGGCGGCGGTCGCCCCATGGGCGGCGGGTTCCGCGGCGTCGACGAAGCTGCGCAGAAGAAGCTGAACGCCGAGGCGCCCGACATTCCCGATCTCGGCGCCCGAGTGATCGCCCTGTTCCGGCCGTATATCGGCCGGATCATCATCACCGGCATCCTCGTCATCGCCGGCGCGAGCCTCGGCGTGATTCCGCCGCTCATCGTCCAGCGTGTCTTCGACGATGCACTCTTCCCGGTCGACGGGGGCGCTCCCGATCTCGCCCTGCTGGTGCGGCTCGTCGCCGCCATGATCGGCCTCTTCCTGCTGTCGGCCGTGCTCGGCGTCGCGCAGACGTGGTTCACGTCGACGGTGGGGAACGCGGTCACCGGCGATCTCCGCGTCAAGCTCTTCGAACACCTGCAGGCGATGGAGCTGGGCTTTTTCACCCGCACCAAGACCGGAGTGATCCAGTCGCGCCTGCAGAACGATGTCGGCGGCGTCTCAGGAGTGCTCACGAACACGGTCACCAGCATCCTCGGCAACATCGTGACGGTCGTCTCGGCGCTCGTCGCGATGGTGCTCATCGACTGGCGACTGACGCTGATCGCGGTGTTCATGATGCCGATCCTGATCTTCGTCCAGCGCCGTGTCGGCCAAGTGCGGGCCCGGATCGCCGGGCAGACCCAGGAATCGCTGTCGGAGCTGACTTCGATCACGCAGGAGACGCTCAGCGTCTCCGGCATCCTGCTGTCGAAAGCGTTCAACCGGCAGCGCACCGAGTCGGCCCGTTACCGCGAGGAGAACACGAATCAAGTGCGGTTGCAGGTGCAGCGCGCGATGAGCGGTCAAGGATTCTTCGCCGTCGTGCAGGTGATGATGGCCTCTGTCCCGGCCGTCATCTACCTCGTGTCGGGGTACCTCATCGCCGGCGGGAGCGACACGATCACGGCGGGCACAGTCGTCGCGTTCACGACGGTGCAGGCGCGACTGCTCATGCCGCTGATGTCGCTCATGCGCGTCGCGCTGGATCTGCAGACGTCGCGGGCACTGTTCGCGCGCATCTTCGAGTACCTCGACCTGAAGCCGGCCATCATCGATCGCCCCGGAGCGATCACGGTCGCCGTGGCTCCGGGGCCGGTGGGCCAGATCGAGTTCCGCGATGTCGTGTTCCGGTATCCGGATGCCGCCCCCACGGCGCGTCCGACTCTGGGCGGCGTTTCCTTCGTCGCCGAACACGGGCAGCACGTCGCGTTCGTCGGGCCCTCGGGGGCGGGAAAGACCACGATCCTCTACCTCGCCCCGCGTTTGTACGAGGCCTCGGGGGGAGCTGTCATGTTCAGCGGCTCCGACGTGCGCGACCTGACGCAAGAGTCGATCGTCGACCATGTCGGGATCGTCTCTCAGGAGACCTATCTCTTCCACGCGACGATCCGCGAAAACCTCCGCTACGCCAAGCCCGACGCGACGGATGCCGAACTCGAAGTCGCGTGCACCGCAGCCAACATCCACCACATCATCGCGGGGTTCGAGCACGGCTACGACACCGTCGTGGGTGAGCGTGGCTATCGCCTGTCGGGTGGCGAAAAGCAACGGATCGCAATCGCGCGGGTGCTGCTCAAGGACCCTCCTGTGCTGTTGCTGGACGAGGCGACGAGTGCGCTGGACACGGTGTCGGAGCGCGTCGTCCAGGAAGCGCTCGACAACGCCGCCCGCGGACGGACGACCCTGTCGATCGCGCATCGGCTCTCGACCGTCATCGGCGCCGACGTGATCCATGTCATCGAGGCGGGGCTCATCGTGGAATCCGGGACGCACACCGAACTGCTCGCGCGCGGAGGGCTGTACGCGGAGCTCGCCGCGCAGCAGATGGCGGCCGCCCAGATCGAGGGCATCGACGCCGCGGCCGGACCCCGGGACCATCCCGAGCGTCGGGCCGACCGTGAGCCGGCCGGCGCGGCGGGTCAGGATGCGGCGCTCCTCCTCACAGCGGAGCTGAGCGACACGGGCGCCCTCCCGGTGCTCGAGCCGACGGACGATGGGCTCGTCGATCCACCGGCGGCCCACCGGCCCTGACCATGGGGATCTTGTGAGGGCATAGGGGGCAGGATTGGTCGCTGGGATGCCGGTGATGCGACCAATCGTGACCGTGATGTGCGCGTCAGGACAGGTCAGCCGCCCACGGTGGCGACGGCTGCGGCGACGGCATCGGCCACCGGGCTGAGGTCGCCGCGAAGCGCGTGCCCGAAGCTGAAACGGACGGACGTCTGTGCGACCTCCGGCGGGATCCCGAGCGCGAGCAGCACGTGCGACGGCTCATCGCTGCCGGCGGCGCACGCCGACCCGCTGGACGAAACCACACCGCGGCGTTCCAACTCGAGCAGCACGGCCTCGCCGCTCGTCCCGGCGAACGTGAAGCTCGCGGTGCCGGGGAGCCGGTGGATGGGATGCCCGGTGAGCCGGGCCGTGGGTACCTGGGCGAGGACGCGGGTGATGAAGTCGTCACTCAGGGCGGCCACGTACGTCGCGGCTTCGGCGCGTTCCGCCTCGGCGAGCTCCAATGCCGTGGCGAACGCGATCGCGCCCGCGACGTTCTCGGTGCCGCTGCGGCGGTCGCGCTCTTGTCCGCCGCCGTGCAGGAGCGGCTCGAGGGGGAGCCGCCCACGGACGGCAAGCACGCCGGTGCCTTGCGGGGCGCCGATCTTGTGACCGGCGATCGACAGCGCATCAGCGCCGGTTCCTTGAAGTGGCAGCCAGCCGGCGGCTTGCACGGCATCGAGGTGGAGCGGGACGCCGCCCGCGGCTGTCACCCGAGCGAGCGCCGCGACATCCTGCACGGTACCGATCTCGTTGTTCGCGTACCCGATCGTGACAAGCGCGGTGTCGGGACGGATCGCTGCGGCCACAGCATCCGGATCGACCCGGCCGTCACCGTCGACCGGTACGCGGGTGACCGCGTAGCCGTGGACGCGCTCGAGGTATTCGCAGGACGCGAGCACGGCCTCGTGCTCGATCGGCGTCGTGATGAGGTGTACGGGCGTGCCGCGCCGGAGTGCCGCCCCGATCGCCATTCCCTTGATCGCGAGATTGTCGGCCTCCGTGCCCCCGGCCGTGAACACGATATCCCCAGCGCGCATGCCGAGAACCGTCGCGACGCGCCGTCGGGCATCTTCCAAGGCGGCGGCCGCCGCCTCGCCGACCGTGTGGTGGCTTGAGGGGTTGCCGAACCGATCCGTCAGGTACGGCAACATCGCCGCGAGCGCCTCCGGGCGGACCGGGGTCGTGGCGGCATGGTCGAGGTAGAGCATCAGGCGGGGTCGACCCGCACGTCGAGTCCGAGGTCGAGCGCGCGCGCGGAGTGGGTGAGCGCGCCGACCGAGATCACGTCGACGCCGGTCTCCGCGATCGCGCGGACCGTCTCCAGCGACACCCCGCCGGATGCCTCGACGGTTGCGCGCCCGGCAACCTGCGCGACACCGTCGCGGAGATCGTCGAGCGAGAAGTTGTCGAGCATGATGGTGCCGATCCCGGCCGCGAGCACCGGCTCGATCTGGTCGATCCGGTCGACCTCGACTTCGACATGGGTTGTGTGGGGCAGGCGGGAGATCGCCGCGCGGAGCGCTTCGGTCAGGTCGGTCCCGTCCGCCGTGAGGACGGCAAGGTGGTTGTCCTTGGCCATGACGGTGTCGGACAGCGAGAAGCGGTGATTGCGTCCTCCGCCGGCGCGCACGGCGGCGCGTTCGAAGGCGCGGAGTCCGGGAGTGGTCTTGCGCGTGTCGGCGATGCGGGCATCCGTGCCGGCGACTTCGGCGACGTAGCGGGCGGTGAGAGTGGCGATGCCGCTCATGCGCTGGACGAAGTTCAGCCCGATTCGCTCGGCCTGCAGCACGCCGCGTGCGGGCCCCGACACGGCGGCGAGCACGGTGCCCGGCTCGAAGGCATCGCCGTCACCGACCCGCAGCGTGACCTCGATCTGCGGGTCGGTGAGCGCGAATGCGGCGGCGAAGACGTCGCCGCCACTGAAGACACCGGCTTCGCGGGCGACGAGGTCCGCGGTCGCGGTCGCTGACGCGGGGATCAGATACTGGCTTGTCAGATCGCCCCAGGGAGCGTCTTCTTCGAGGGCAGCACCGACGACGCGGTCGATATGGGCGCGACTCAGCATGCGGTCATCTCCCTAGCGCGGTCCGTATTCAGGAAAACGTCCGATGGAACGATCGATTCCGGCGGACTGTCGGCTTTTTCGTCCCGTGGAGACTGAATTCGGTCCGGGGTCGGGGCCCGGGTCGGGGCGGGGGTGGGCGAGGCGGTGGCATCGCGGCGGTGGTGGGCGCCGATCGATCCGCTTCGCGCCTGGGCCGCGGCGACGAGGACGTCGGCCACGAGCAGGAGGTTCGCATCCTCGAGCTGGGCCTCGGTCTCCGTCGGCTGCGGCTGCGCTCGCCAGGCCGCCAGCACCGAGGCAGCGCGGGCAAGGCCGTCGGCGTCACGGACGAGCCCGGCGTCCTCCCACAGGAGTTCCTGCAACGCCGTCCGCGTGAAAGGGCGTGCGGCACCGGGCGTGGCGGCGGCGGGTCGCTGCGTGACGGGGGATGCTGCGAGCGCCCAGGTGCCAGAACTGAAATCTGACGCGATCACATCACCCGCTCGCGCGCCGAAGACGGCGCCTTCGAGCAGCGAATTGGAGGCCAGTCGGTTCGCTCCGTGCACCCCGGTGCGGGCGACTTCGCCGACCGCATAGAGTCCGGGCATCGACGTGCGTCCGAAGAGATCCGTCACCACCCCACCCATCAGATAATGCGCGGCCGGTGTCACCGGGATCGGCTCCCGCGCCCAATCGAGCCCGCGCGCCCGGACAGCCGCGTCGATCGTCGGGAAGCGCCGGGCGAGGAACGAGGTCGTCTGCTTCCGCGTGGGGCGCAGGCCCGTCGCGTCCAGCAGAACCGGACGGCCATCCTGGTGCTCCATGGTTCCGGCGATCGCGCGCGCGACGATGTCTCGCGGCGCGAGCTCGGCATCCGGGTGGATGTCGAGCATGAACCGGCGGCCCTCGTCATCGCGCAGGACCGCGCCTTCGCCACGCACGGCTTCGGACACGAGAAACGCCTCGCCGAGGGCGAGCACCGTCGGGTGGAACTGGACGAACTCCAGGTCGGTGACGTCCGCACCCGCGCGGAGGGCCGCGGCGATGCCGTCACCGGTCGCGACCGGCGGATTGGTGGTGTGTGCGAACAGCTGACCGGCGCCTCCCGTCGCGAGCACCACGGCATCGGCGTCGACGGTGCGGCGGATGCCGGAGGCTCCGGGCGCCTCGCCGATCAGTAGGTGGACCCCGGTGATGCGGGGTTGATACCCGGGGGCTTCGCCGACGGGCCTGGAGGCGGTGGCCAGGTCGATCAGGAAGGCGTGTTCGATCACCTCCGCGCCGCTCGCGCGCAGGCGAGCGACGAGCGCCCTCTCGATCGCGGTGCCGGTCGCGTCCCCGCCGGCGTGGAGGATGCGCGGGTAGGAATGCGCCGCTTCGAGCCCCTTGACGTATGCGCCGTCGCTCTCGCGGTCGAAGGCGACACCGAGGGCGACGAGCTCGCGAATGCGATCGGGGCCTTCCTCGACCAGCACACGGACCGCGTCGGGATCGCTCAATCCGGCGCCGGCGATCAGAGTGTCACGGACGTGGTCTTCGGCTCGATCGTCGTCGAACATGACGCCGGCGATCCCGCCTTGCGCGTAGCGGGTGTTCGCGTGTTCGAGGACGTCCTTGGTGACGAGCGTGACGCGACACCCGGTCGCGACGGCGTGGAGCGCCGTGAGCAGTCCGGCGATGCCCGAGCCGACGACGACGACGTGCGGGACGGTCACGGCTTGGCCGCCAGCATCCGCTCGAGCGCGAGACGCGCAGGCCCTGCGACATCGTCCGGCACCGTGATGCGGTTGAGCACCTCTCCGGCGACGAGCGCCTCCAACACCCAGGCGAGGTAGCCCGGGTGGATGCGGTACATCGTCGAGCACGGGCACACCACCGGGTCGAGGCAGAAGATCTCATGCTGAGGGTGCTCGGCCGCCAACCGCTGCACGAGGTTGATCTCCGTGCCGATCGCGAACGTTGTCGGCTCCGTGGCGGCCGCGATCGCCCTGCGGATGTAGTCCGTCGATCCGGCCTCGTCCGCGGCATCCACGACATCCATCGGACACTCGGGGTGCACGATGACGCGAATGCCGGGGTGTTCGGCGCGGGCGTTGTCGATCTGGTCGACCGTGAACCGCCGGTGCACGGAGCAGAACCCGTGCCACAGGATCACCCGGGCATCGGCCAAAGCGTGTTGGTCCGATCCGCCCAGGCTCTTCCGGGGGTTCCACATCGGCATCTGCTCAAGCGGCACGCCCATCGCTTTGGCCGTGTTGCGTCCGAGGTGCTGATCGGGGAAGAACAGCACGCGGCGGCCGCGCGCGAAGGCCCACTCGAGCACCGTGCGGGCGTTGGACGAGGTGCAGACGATACCGCCGTGGCGTCCGACGAATCCCTTGATCGCGGCGGACGAGTTCATATACGTCACCGGGATCACCGGGACGAGGCCGTCGGCATCCGGCGTGTCCAGGTCGCCGTAGACCTCGGCCAGTTGCTCCCAGCATTCTTCGACCTCGTCGATCGAGGCCATGTCGGCCATCGAGCAGCCCGCCGCGAGGTTCGGAAGGATCACGGCCTGCTCGGGCCGGGAGAGGAGATCGGCCGTCTCGGCCATGAAGTGGACCCCGCAGAAGACGATTGCTTCGGCATTCGGGTGTTCCAGCGCCGCGTTCGCGAGCTGGAACGAATCACCGACGTAGTCGGCGTGCAGGACCACCTCTTCGCGCTGATAGAAGTGACCGAGGACGACGACGCGGTCGCCGAGAGAGGCTTTGGCCGCGCGGACGCGGTCGGCGAGCTCCGCTTCGGATGCTTCGCGATATTCGGCGGGCAGCTCGCCCTGCCGGGGTGCGCCCGTGGGGATCACGTCGCCCATCGACGACCCGGGGCCGTAACCGGGGCGCGCGTCGAAATCCCACGGTCCCGCGGCGAGATCGGTAGTGCACGTCTCGCCCGGACCGGTGCCGGTGACGATGGCTTGGATGCTGTGATCGACGCTCGCGTCCAACGGCCGGGGGTGCAGCGTGATGTTCATGGCGGTCATGTCCGTGCCTTATCTAGCGGAGGGCGAGTGAGGAGTGCGGGAGAGGGCCGCGGTCGGCCAGCTCGACGTCCTGGTCGTAGCGGTAGAGCCGCGCCGGGCGGTGCGGGCCGGTGCGGAAGTCTTCGGTGGGGATGAGGGTCTCGGAGTTCTCGACTTGGCGGCGGAAATTCGCGGGATCGAGAGTCCGGCCGAGGAGCGCTTCGTACACTTCGCGGAGCTCGGCCAGGGTGAACAGCTCCGGCAGCAGCCCGTGCGCGATGCGGCTGTAGCCGACCTTGTTGCGGACGCGCCAGAGGGCGTAATCGACGATGTCGTTGTGGTCGAACGCGAGTTGCGGAAGCGTGACGGCGTCGAACCAGGCGACGTTCTCCAGCTCGGTCGCCAGGGTCGTGTCTTCGCGCACGAGCGCCCAGTAGACGATCGAGATCGTGCGGGCGGGGGAGCGGCCGGTGTCGCCGAAGGCGTAGAGCTGCTCGAGGAAGCTCGGGACGAGCCCCGTCGTTTCGGCGAGGGTGCGGGATGCCGCGGGCTCCAGGTTCTCGGTGGCATTGAGCCAGCCGCCGGGGAGAGCCCACTGGCCTTCGTGGGGGTCGCGGGTCCGGCGCACAAGTGGCAGGACAACACGGGCCGGTTCCCCCGCGCGCTCGCGGCGCAGGCTGAAGATCACCGTCGAGACGGCGACCCGGATCTCATCCGTGGGCGAATCTGTTTGTGTCATCATGACCATAACCTCGGGTCCATCTTAGAGTCATATTGACCCGAAGGGCAAAGTGGGGCATCCGCTCAGAATCGGCGTCTCCGCGATTGCTAGCGTGATCGGGGGAGGTCCTCGTGCTCGTCATCGACATCATCGCGGCCGCCGCACTCCTGATCGCGTTCGTGACCGGGATCGCGCGCGGCTTCTTCGCGAGCCTCGGCACCGTCGTGGGCCTGGTGGCGGGGGCGGCTGCGGCCCTGTGGCTCGTGCCCCTTGCGACACCGGTCATCTCGGATCTTGTTCCGGCGGGCAGCTGGCGCACGGCGGCTCTGGCCGGTCTCGCGATCGCGATCGTGCTGATGGTCACCGCGATCGGCGCGGGAATCGGTGCTGCCGTGCGGCGCGGCGTCGATCGCACACCGTTGCGGGGCCTCGAACGTTTCCTCGGGGGAGCGACGAGCCTGGTCGCCACAGCTCTCGCGTTGCTCATGATCGCCTCCGGGCTCAGCACCGCCGGACTCCCGGGGATCTCGGCGGCCATCGCGTCGTCTCGCGTCATCGGCTTCCTCGACTCGATCACCCCCACTCCCGTCGACGACGCGCTCGCCGCCGCGCGCAGCGCGCTCATCGAGGACGGGCTGCCCCGCCTCGAAGCCGTCATCGGTACGATCGTCACTCCCGAAGGACCCGCGATCGCTCTCGACGACCCCGAGCTACAGACGGCATCCGCCTCGGTCGCGCGCATCAGCGGCACCGCATATGCGTGCGGTGCCACAATGACGGGCTCGGGTTTCGTCGCGGCCGACGATCTCGTCGTCACGAACGCGCATGTCGTCGCCGGTGTCGGCAGCCCGATCGTGGAACTTCCCGGCGGTTGGGTCACGGAGGGGCGGATCGTCTACTTCGACCCGATCGACGACCTCGCCGTCATCGCCGTCGACGGCCTCGACGCCGACCCCCTCCGCATCGCCGATCCCGCGGTGCCCGGCACGCAAGCGGCCTATCAGGGCTACCCGCTCGGCGGACCCTTCCGCAGCGGCACGGCCGGCGTGCTCTCGGTCGGACCGGTCCCGGTGCCCGACATCTACGACACATCCATCGCGCCGCGGCAGGTCTATGCCCTCGACGCCGACGTCCAGCCCGGTAACTCCGGAGGCCCGCTCCTTTCCGGCGACGGTGCCGTCATCGGTGTCGTCTTCGCGCGCGGCGCGGAAGGCGAGGGCCGGGGCTACGCCATGACGACGGAGGAGCTGCGCCCCGCGTTGGCGGGCGTCGATAGCGGGTCGGAGCCTGTCGCATCGGGGCAGTGCGTGCGCTGAGCGGGCGCTATGCTGGCAGGGCAACTGAAGACAGGCCGCATGACGTGTGCGGGAGAGCTCCGGCATCCGACCCTCGTGGACGGTGACGGGCACCGAAGGAGCAAGCCTCCCCGCCAATCTCTCAGGTCCGCGTACCGCTCACGTCCGGCCGCTCTGAAAAGCGATGCTTCGGCATCCGCCGACGGTGAAAGCCCGCGTTCACGCGGGTGAAGCTCTCAGGCCTATGACAGAGGGGGAGTTCACGGATGCCGAGTCCTCGGCGTCCGCCCGCCCGATCCCGGGAGAACTCGTGTCAGATCTTCGCTCCACCCCGCTCGCCGACCGCCACGCCGCGCTCGGTGCATCGCTCACGGACTTCGGCGGCTGGTCGATGCCCGTCCGCTACACATCGGACCTCGCCGAGCATCACGCCGTCCGTACCGCGGCGGGCCTGTTCGACATCTCCCACATGGCCGAGTTCACGGTGATCGGCGCCGGTGCCGGCGCGGTTCTGGACGGCATGCTCGCCGGTCGGATCTCGACCATGAAGGTCGGCAAGGCGAAGTACTCCCTGCTGCTGGACGACGAGGGCGGCATCGTCGACGATGTCATCGTCTATCGCCGCGGCGAGGAGGACTTCCTCATCATCTCGAACGCCGGCAACCGGACGCTCGTGGCCGCCGCGCTGGGCCGCTTCGTCGGTGACGTCACCGTCGCCGACCTCACCGATGAGATGTCGCTGATCGCCGTCCAAGGTCCGCTCGCGCAGCAGATCGTCGCGGCGACGGCGGATGTCGACGTCGACGGCATCGGCGACCTCGGCTACTACGCCTGGCTCGGTGGCAGCTACGCAGGCGAGGACCTCTTCGTCGCCCGCACCGGCTACACCGGTGAAGACGGATTCGAGCTCATGGTGCCGAACGCCCTCGCACCCGCGTTGTGGGACGCCCTCCTTGTCGCCGGCGCGCCGCTCGGACTTGTGCCGGCGGGCCTCGCCTCCCGCGACACCTTGCGTCTGGAAGCGGGGATGCCGCTCCACGGTCACGAGCTGTCGACCGCGACCCTGCCCGCGCAAGCGGGACTCGGCCGCGTCGTCGCGATGGACAAGGACGACTTCATCGGCAAAGACGCTCTCGTTGCGGCCCCCGACGGACTTCCCGTCCTGGTGGGCCTCGTTGCCGAGGGCCGCCGCGCCGGCCGCGCAGGCTATGCCGTGGTGGATGCCGCGGGCACTCCCGTCGGTGAGATCACCTCTGGCGCGCTCAGCCCCACCCTGGGCTATCCCATCGCCATGGCCTACGTCGCCCCCGAGCACGCCGCCGTGGGCACCGAACTCTTCCTGGATGTGCGGGGAACCCGCATCCCCGCCACTGTGACCGCACTGCCTTTCTACCGGAGGACGACATGACCGACCTGACCTCGCTCCATTACACCGACGAGCACGAATGGATCGCCCTCGAGGGTGACGTCGCGACGATCGGGGTGACCGATTACGCCGCCGACAAGCTCGGCGATGTCGTCTTCGTCGAGCTGCCGGCTGTCGGCACGAGCGTGAGCGCGGGCGATGTCTGCGGTGAGATCGAATCCACCAAGTCGGTCGGCGAGCTCTATGCACCGTTGACCGGTGAGGTCATCGAGATCAACGACGCCGTGGTCGATGACCCGTCGCTCGTGAACGCCTCCGCGTTCGGCGAGGGCTGGCTCATCAAGGTGCGTGTGGATGCCGCGGACATCGACGGTCTGATGGATCGCGACGCCTACGTCGCGCTCACGGGCGGCGAGGCGTGAGCGCTCCGTTCGCAGAACGCCACATCGGGACCGACGCAGCTGCCCAGTGGCAGATGCTCGATGCCCTCGGCTACGACAGCGTCGACGCACTCGTCGAGCGGGCGGTCCCGGCATCCATTCACGTCGACCCGACGATCGACTCGGTCCTTCCGCCCGCAGCCTCGGAGGCCGACACGCTCGCGGAGCTCCGCGATCTCGCGTCGCAGAATCGCGTCGCGCGTTCGATGATCGGGATCGGGTACTACGACACGATCACGCCGTCCGTGATCCAGCGGAACGTCCTCGAGAACCCGTCCTGGTACACGGCGTATACGCCCTATCAGCCCGAGATCTCGCAGGGGCGCCTCGAGGCGCTGATCAACTTCCAGACGATGGTCACCGACCTGACCGGGCTGCAGACCGCGAACGCGTCGATGCTCGATGAGTCGACGGCCGTCGTCGAGGGGATGCTGGTCGCACGTCGCGCGTCGAAGTCGCGCTCGAACGTGTTCCTCGTCGACGCCGACGCGCTGCCGCAGACCCGCGCGTTGCTGGATCACCGCGCTGCGGCTCTGGGGATCGAGATCGTCTTGACAGACTTCGCGGACGATGGCGCCATCGATGCCTTCGGCGCTTTCGTGCAGTATCCGGGCGCATCCGGCCGAGTCTGGGACCCGTCCGACGTGATCGCCGAGGTTCAGGCCCAGGGCGGCCTCGTCGTCGTCGCGGCCGACCTTCTCGCGCTGACCCTGCTGCGCTCGCCGGGATCGCTCGGCGCGGACGTCGCGGTCGGCACGACCCAGCGCTTCGGCGTGCCGATGGGATTCGGCGGTCCGCACGCCGGATACATGGCCGTGCGCGCCGGCCTCGAGCGTCAACTCCCGGGTCGCCTCGTGGGCGTCTCGATGGACGCCGCCGGTCACCCGGCGTACCGGCTGTCGCTGCAGACCCGTGAGCAGCACATCCGTCGCGAGAAGGCGACCTCCAACATCTGCACGGCGCAGGTGCTGCTGGCCGTCATGGCGTCGATGTACGCCGTTTACCACGGACCCGACGGGCTCCGCCGGATCGCGACCGACGTCGCCGGGAACGCGGGACTGCTCGCGCAGTGGCTGACCGAAGCCGGCAACGAGCTCGCCCACGATGAGTTCTTCGACACGGTCGTCGTCCGCACCCCCGGTCGCGCCGAACAGGTGGTCGCCGCCGCGCGCGAGCGCGGCTACCAGCTGTGGTTCCGCGACAGCGATTCGGTCGGGATCTCGGTCGACGAGACGACGTCGGTCTCCGACCTCCACCATCTGGTGCAGGTCTTCGGCGGGCCCGCCCAGCGGGCGTTCGGCTTCGTCGCGGGTGGTGGTCTCACTCACCTGCCCGACGATCTTCGACGGACCGATGGGTTCCTCACGCATCCGGTCTTCAACACGCACCGTTCCGAGACGGCGATGATGCGCTATCTCAAGCAGCTCGCCGACCGGGACTACGCGCTCGACCGCGGTATGATCCCGCTCGGCTCCTGCACGATGAAGCTCAACGCGGCGACCGAGATGGCGGCGGTGACGTGGCCGGAGTTCTCCCGCATCCATCCGTTCGCGCCGCTCGATGACGTCGCCGGTTACCTCGTGATGATCGAGCAGCTCGAGTCGTGGCTGGCCGAGGTCACCGGGTACGACGCTGTCTCGCTGCAGCCGAACGCCGGGTCGCAGGGAGAGCTGGCGGGGCTCCTCGCGATCCGCGGTTACCACCACGCCGCCGGCGACGCTCACCGCGAGGTGTGCCTGATTCCCTCGTCGGCGCACGGCACGAACGCCGCCTCGGCGGTGCTCGCCGGCATGAAGGTCGTTGTCGTCGCGTGTGACGAGGCCGGGAACGTGGACCTCGACGACTTGCGCGCCAAGATCGCGCTGCACGCCGAGAACCTCTCGGCGCTGATGATCACGTATCCGTCGACGCACGGCGTCTACGAGCAGGATGTCGTCGATATCACCTCGGCCGTCCACGCCGCCGGCGGGCAGGTGTACGTCGACGGGGCGAACCTCAACGCGCTCCTCGGGTTCGCGCGCTTCGGCGATCTCGGGGGCGACGTGTCGCACTTGAACCTGCACAAGACGTTCGCGATTCCGCACGGCGGCGGCGGACCGGGCGTCGGACCCGTCGCGGCCAAGGCGCATCTCGCGCCCTATCTGCCGTCGCACCCGCTCGCCCAGCGTGCCGAGCACGCGGGCGGGTTCGTGTTCGACGGCGGACCGATCTCCGCTGCGCCGTACGGGTCGGCATCCATCTTGCCGATCTCGTGGGCGTACATGCGGATGATGGGGGCCCCAGGCCTGCGCGCCGCGACCGGTGCCGCCGTGCTCGCCGCGAACTACATCGCGGTGCGGCTTCGCGAGTACTACCCGGTGCTGTATGCGGGGGAGGGTGGGCTCGTCGCGCACGAGTGCATCCTCGACCTCCGGCCGCTCCGCGAGGAGACCGGGGTCACGGTCGATGATGTCGCCAAGCGCTTGATCGACTACGGCTTCCACGCGCCGACGATGTCGTTCCCGGTCGCCGGGACCCTCATGGTCGAGCCCACCGAGTCGGAGGATCTCGGCGAGATCGAGCGGTTCATCGAGGCGATGATCGCGATCCACGCTGAGGCTGTGGCGGTGGCCGGCGGACGCTGGCCGGCGGACGACAATCCGCTCGTGAACGCTCCCCACACGGCGTCGTCGGTCATCGAGGGGGAGTGGGAGCATCCCTACACCCGCGCCGAGGCGGTCTACCCCGTGCACACGCTGGTGCGCACGAAGTACTGGCCCCCCGTGCGCCGTATCGACAACGCCTACGGCGACCGCAACCTGGTGTGCGCCTGCCCCCCGCCCGAGGCCTTCGCCTAACCCCCCCGCCCCCCGCCCGTTTCCACCGAGACACCATTCCTGCACCGAGACACGCGCGGGCATCCAGTGTCTCGGTGCACGGATGGTGTCTCGTCGGCGAGGTGACCGCGCGGGCTCAGGGCGCGCCGCGGAGAGCGGCGGCGAGGGTCCGGAGGGGGTCCGCTGAAACGGGGCGGATGATGGGCAGCCCGGCTGAGGCGAGAATCGTTCGGAGCAGGTCGGGCGCCACGAGATCGTTCCACCCCCAGTGTCGGATCGTCGGCATCCCGCGACGCATCAGTCGTGCATCGCGAATGCCGCGGGCGCGCAGAGCGCCTCGCGCGTCGCCGAGTTCACCGCTGTACTTGATCTCCCCGTCCGCTTCGCCCGCAATGCCCCATTGCGGCCACGCGAAGTCGACGCGATCATCGTCCCCGCCGCCGCGGACCCAGACCTGGCACTGCGGTGGCGGAAATCCCTGCCATTCGATGACGGCCAGGCTCACCGATTCCAAAGGCGACTCCGGTGTCGGTGAGGCGCGGTCCATCACCCAGCGCGCACGCGCTCGCCCCCGCGACGACGGATGCGTCTCGCTGAGCGCTCCCAATGTCCGGGTGGACAGGTCTGGCGCGCGACGCAACGCCGCATCGACGATCGCAAGGCCGACCGCCGGATGCCGCAAACGAGCCGCGTCGATTGCGATTTCGGCGATGGTCGCGACCTCGATCCCTCCCCGCTGGTCGTGCTGCGGCATCCGCTCGGCCGAATGGAAAACGACATCTCCCACCCGCCGAGTCGGTGCCGTCCCGGCGTTGATCGCGTGCACCCACGCGGGTTCGCCGAACACGGGTAATCCCCGGAGCGCCGCCGCGGAATCGCGTACGAAGACCGCGTGGGGATACCGCGCGGCGGCGGCGTGCACGCGGCTCAGGTACCGGTCCCACGGCGGGAGGGTGGCCCACAGTTCACGCGGTGCGTACACGCCGCGTGCCACGCGAGCGAGCTCGCCGCTCCGGACCGCGCGATCGAGGTGCGCGTGCTCATTGCGGCGCAGCAGGGGAACAGGAGAGGGCGCGACGGCCCCGGCGGCGATGATCGGCATCCTGCGATCACATCCGATCGAGCCTCCGCGCGGGCGCTCCACCGTCGCTCTCGTGGACAACTCGCCGCAACCCCCCCCTGTGGATATCTCCCTCGAATCGCCTGGCTGGACCGCGAGACACCTCCTGCGCACCGAGACACCCGCAGGTACTCGGTGTCTCGGCGCACAGAAGGTGTTTCGCCGACGGGACAGGGCGGGGGTCAGAAGAGCGAGGGCCACCAGGCTGCGGCGAGGGGGTAGCCGACGAAGGCGATGATGTCGATCAGGACGTGCGCGAGAACCAGCGGCATCACGCGGCCCCACCGGTGGTAGGCCCAGCCGAAGACGATACCCATCGCGATGTTGCCGACGATCGGACCGAATCCCTGGTATGCGTGGTACGCGCCGCGGAGTGCAGCGGTCGACAGGATGATCGTCCACGTCCCCCACCCGAGCCGGCGCAGGCGGTCGAAGAGGTAGCCGATGAAGATGACCTCTTCCGTGAGTCCCGCGCGGAGCGCCGCGAGGAGGAGCAGCGGAATGGTCCACCACGACGGGTCCAACGGGGATGCGTCGACCTGCACCGTGATGCCGAGCGCTCGGCCCGCGGCATACAGCCCGAGCCCGGGCACGCCGATCACGACGAGGAGCAGCAGCGCGCGCCCGATGTCGGAGCCCATCCGACGAAAGTCCAGCCCGATCCGGCGGAACGCCGAGACCCCGGGCTCCCAGAGGAAATAGATCGCCAGCGTGATCGGTGCGAACGCGAACACCTGGCCGACGACCTGGTTCACGACATCCCAGAACGCCTGCGCGTTCGCACCCGGATTCAGCGACGTCGACTGATCCCCGAGCGACTCCTCCCGGGTGAGCGCCTGCACGAGTGAGAGAACGGAGTACACCGCCGAGCGACCCACCGACAGGGCGAGCACGATCGCGATCTCCCACCACAGCCGCGAACGTGAAACCGGAGACGGAGCCTGCTGCACCTTGTCAGATTGCCATACGAAGGCGAGATTGAGTTAAGGGTATGTAACGTTGTGCCCGGGAGTTTTGACCAAGGCGCCGTCGGTGCTTATGGTTTCCCTATCCGCGCCCCAGCTTGTCCCTACTCAGCTGTGGGCGCATCACCCTTGCACTGGAGGATAAGTTGAAGCGCAACAAGATCGCCCTCGCGGGCATCGCGCTGTTCGTCGCCGGAGGGCTGGCTCTCGCCGGCTGCGCCGGTACCGGCAGCGGAACGCCGAGCGCGTCGGAGGGCGGAGCCAGCACCGCCATCATCAAGACGAACGGCTCCGAGCCTGCAAATCCGCTCATTCCGACCAACACGAACGAGGTCGGTGGCGGAAAGATCCTCGACGAGATCTTCGCCGGCCTGATCTACTACGACGCAGCAGGCGAGCCGCAGAACGACATGGCGGAGTCGATCACGGTCGACGACGCGCAGAACCTGACGGTCAAGATCAAGGAAGGCCAGACCTTCACGGACGGCACCGAGGTGCAGGCCCACAACTTCATCGAGGCCTGGAACTACGGCGCGAAGCTGTCGAACGAGCAGCTCTCGAGCTACTTCTTCGAGGACATCGAGGGCTTCAGCTGGGACGAGGACACCGAGCTGACCGGTCTGGTGGAAGTCGACGACTACACCTTCACGATCGCGCTCAACAAGCCGGCCTCCGACTTCGCGCTGCGTCTCGGATACTCGGCGTTCTACCCGCTCCCGGACGTGGCCTTCGAGGACATCGACGCCTTCGGCGAGAACCCGATCGGCAACGGCCCGTACAAGCTGGCCGCCGAGGACGCATGGCAGCACGACGTCCAGATCTCGCTCGTCAAGAACGAGGACTACACGGGTGGCCGCACGGCGCAGAACGCGGGCCTGGACATCATCTTCTACGCCACGCAGGAAGCGGCCTACGCCGACCTCCAGGGTGGCAACGTCGACGTGATCGACGGCATGCCGCCGTCCGCTCTCGCGACGTTCGAAGACGAGCTGGGCGAGCGCGCTGTCAACCAGCCCGCCGCGATCTTCCAGTCGTTCACGATCCCGGAGCGCCTCGCGCACTTCTCGGGCGACGAGGGCAAGCTGCGTCGCGCGGCGATCTCGATGGCGATCAACCGCGAAGAGATCACCGACGTCGTCTTCCAGGGCACCCGTACCCCCGCCAGCGACTTCACGTCGCCGGTCATCGCAGGCTGGTCGGACAGCCTCGAGGGCGCCGAGGTTCTGGCGTACAACCCCGACGAGGCGAAGAAGCTGTGGGCCGAGGCCGACGCCATCGCGCCGTGGACGGGTTCGTTCCAGATCGCGTACAACGCCGATGGTGGACACCAGACGTGGGTCGACGCGGTCGCCAACTCGATCAAGAACACGCTCGGCATCGACGCGTCCGGCGCGCCGTTCGTCGACTTCGCGTCGCTCCGCACCGACGTCACGGGTCGCACGATCCAGACCGCGTTCCGCACGGGCTGGCAGGCGGACTACCCGGGTCTGTACAACTTCCTGGGCCCGCTGTACGCCACCGGCGCCGGCTCCAACGACGGTGACTACTCGAACCCTGAGTTCGACGACCTGCTGTCCTCGGGTATCTCGGCGACCGACCCGGAAGCGGCGAACGCCGACTTCCAGGAGGCTCAGTCGATCCTCCTCGCGGACCTCCCGGTTCTGCCGCTCTGGTACTCGAACGTGACCGGCGGCTTCGCCGAGGGCGTCGAGAACGTCGAGTTCGGCTGGAACTCGGTGCCGCTGTACCACCAGATCACCAAGTAATCCGATCGCAAACCGCGAGGCGGTGACGATGCGTCACCGCCTCGCGGTTTGTCCGCCCAGACCTCGCGCCCGCGTCGATAACGCGGGACGATACTTTTAGCGGGTGACATCTGCGCGACGACACGTCGCGCAGCACCCCCATGCGTGGAGGGAGAGGGGATGCTCGGTTACATCCTCAGACGCCTGTTGCAGGTGATACCCGTGTTCTTCGGGGCAACACTGCTCATCTATTTCATGGTCTTCGCTCTGCCCGGAGACCCGATCCTCGCGCTGTTCGGCGACAAGACGCCGAACCCTGCGGTGGTCGAAGCGCTCCGCGCGCAGTACCACCTCGATGAGCCCTTCCTCGTGCAGTACTTCTACTACATCACCGGGATCTTCCAGGGGAACCTGGGCGTGACCTTCTCGGGTCAGTCCGTCAACGACGTGCTCGCCCGTACCCTGCCGGTCACCGGGCGCCTGGCCATCATGGCCATCGCGATCGAGTTCACCCTCGCGATCATCATCGGTACCGTCTCGGCGCTGCGCAAGGGCAAGTTCTTCGACAACACCATGCTCGTGATCGCGCTCCTTTTCGTCGCGCTGCCGATCTTCGTCTTCAGCTTCCTGGCGCAGTACTTCCTGGCGATCCAGTGGGGCTGGTTCAAGCCCACGGTCGGCGCGCAGAACGACTGGGGCGACCTGTGGTTGCCGGCGATCGTCCTCGGCTTCAGCCTCTACGCGACCAGCATGCGCCTCATGCGCTCGTCGGTGATCGACACGCTGAACCAGGACTGGGTGCGGACGGCCTACAGCAAGGGCATGTCGCGCAGTCGCGTGATCCCCACGCACGTGCTGCGTAACTCGCTCATCCCGGTGATCACCAACTCGGCGACCAACTTCGGTGTGCTTCTGGTGGGAGCGACCGTCACCGAGGGTATTTTCAACGTGCCGGGTGTCGGTAACACTCTCTTCCAGGCCATCCAGAAGCACGAAGGCCCCACGGTCGTCTCGTTCGTGACCGTCTTCGTCATCATCTACGTGATCGTGAATCTGCTCGTAGACCTGCTCTACGGCCTGCTCGACCCGAGGATCCGCTATGTCAAGTGATGTCAACGACCCCACCGGTCGAAACCACTTCGTCGCCCCCGTGAAGGAAGCGACCCTGGTCGTCGATGCCGTGCGCGTCGACGAGAAGCCTTCGAACCTCTGGACGGATGCGTGGACTGACCTGCGTCGCCGGCCCACGTTCTGGGGGAGCGTCGTGGTCGTGGCGATCGTGCTCCTGATGGCGATCTGGCCGACTCTGTTCACGCAGACACCCCCGAACGACAACTGTCTGCTTGCCAACAGCAATGGCGGTCCGATGGAGGGCCACCCGCTCGGGTTCACGTTCCTCGGCTGCGACATCTGGGCGCGCATGGTGTGGGGCGCTCGCACGTCACTCGTCGTGGGCCTCCTCGCGACGCTGATCGGCACGGTCATCGGCCTGATCATGGGAGCCTTCGCGGGCTTCTACGGCGGATGGCTCGACTCGCTGCTGTCGCGTGTCGGAGACATCTTCTTCTCGATTCCCTACATCCTCGCCGCGGTCGTCGTGATGAGCGTCTTCTCCACCAACCGCAATGAGTTCACGCTCGCATTCGCGATCGGTGGATTCGCGTGGGCCTCGACCGCGCGTGTCGTGCGCGCCGAGGTGCTGCGCGTACGGCAGGCGGACTTCATCACGGCATCGCGTGCACTCGGCCAGTCCCGCTTCACCACGATGGTGACCCACGTCATCCCGAATGCGATCGCGCCGCTGCTCGTGATCACCACGCTCAGCCTCGCCGCTGCCATCGTCGCGGAGGCGACGCTGTCCTTCCTCGGTGTCGGCCTCGGCAGTGGCACGATGTCGTGGGGCAATGACATCAGCCAGGCCCAGCAGTCGCTGCGCATCGCCCCGATGGCACTCATCTACCCGTCGCTCATCTTGACCGTGACGGTGCTGGCATTCATCCTTCTGGGCGAGCTGGTCCGCGACGCCCTCGACCCGAGAGCGAGGGCCCGCCGATGAGCGACATGACTCCCCGCGAGATCTCCCGTGAACCGCTGCTGAGTGTCCGCGACCTGCGGGTGGCGTTCGACTCGCAATCCGGCACCCGCGAAGTGCTGCACGGTGTCAGCTTCGACATCTTCCCCGGCGAGACGATCGCCATCGTGGGAGAGTCCGGATCCGGCAAGTCGACGACGGCATCCGCTGTCGTCAACCTCCTCCCGGGCACGGGCCACGTCACCGAAGGCAGCATTCTGCTCGACGGCGAGGAATTGACCGAGTACAGCCGGCGTCAGATGGAGGATGTCCGCGGGCGCGAGATCGGCTACGTCCCGCAGGACCCGATGAGTAATCTCAATCCGGTCTGGTCGATCGGATTCCAGGTCAAGGAAGCTGTCCGCGCCAACGGCATCGCGACCGGTAGGCGGGAGGTCGAAGCGCGCGCGATCGAGGTGCTGAAGCAGGCCGGCCTCGCCGACGCCGACAAGCGGATGCATCAGTATCCGCATCAGTTCTCCGGAGGCATGCGTCAGCGTGCCCTGATCGGTATCGGCCTCGCGGCGGACCCGAAGCTCCTGATCGCCGACGAGCCGACGTCCGCGCTCGACGTCACCGTCCAGCGCGTCATCCTCGACCACATGGCGAAGCTCACGCGCGAGAAGGGCACGTCGGTGCTGCTGATCACGCACGACCTGGGACTCGCGGCGGAGCGCGCGGAGCGCATCATCGTGATGAAGGACGGCGAGATCGTCGAGTCGGGCCCCAGTCGCCTCATCCTCGAGAACCCGCGCCACCCGTACACACAGCGGCTCGTCGCGGCGGCGCCGTCGATCGCGTCGCAGCGGATTCAGGCGAAAGCCGAAGACCGCGGTATCGAGACGACGGCGGACGTCGCCGGCATCCCGCCGACGCTCCGCGTGCGCGACCTCACGAAGGACTACCAGATCCGTCAGGGCGGTTTCCGGAGTACTCCGTTCCGGGCCGTCGACAGCGTCTCCTTCGATATCCCGCGCGGCAAGACGCTCGCGCTCGTCGGTGAGTCCGGATCGGGCAAATCGACGGTCGCCAAGATGGTGCTCGCGCTCGAGTCCCCGACATCCGGCGCGATCGAGATCGACGGCAACGACGTGTCGGGGCTGTCCAAGCGCGCTCTCTTCGATCTCCGTCGCCGCATGCAGCCGGTGTTCCAGGACCCGTACGGATCACTCGACCCGATGCGCAATATCGGCAATACGATCGCCGAGCCGCTCAGCATCCACAAGGTGGGAGACACTGCATCGCGCCGTGCGCGTGTGCGCGAGCTCCTCGACCAGGTGTCGCTGCCGCAGGCCCTGGCGTCGAGATACGCCAACGAGCTCTCGGGTGGACAGCGACAGCGCGTGGCGATCGCGCGGGCGTTGGCGCTCAAGCCCGACATCGTCATTCTCGACGAAGCGGTCTCGGCGCTCGACGTGCTCGTGCAGGATCAGATCCTGGAACTGTTGGCCGAACTCCAGTCCGAGCTCGGGCTGACGTACCTCTTCATCACGCACGACCTGGCCGTGGTCCGTGTGGCCGCCGACCTCGTGTGTGTCATGGAGAAAGGCCGCGTCGTCGAGCAGGGCACCGTGGACGAGATCTTCGCCCGTCCGACCCAGGAGTACACCCGGCGTCTGTTGGACGCGATCCCGGGTGCCTCGATCCCGCTGGGCGGGAACTGACCTGGTGAGCTCCGAGGCCCCGCGCGAGCGGGATGTCCTGCGCGCGCCATCCGGGACGATCGCGATGATCGTCTCGGGCGTCGTGGCGCTGTTCCTCCTGGGGGATGCCGTTGTGCGCGCCGGATGGGGGGAGATGCTCCTCCTCGCGCCCTGGGTCCTGCTCGCGGTGTGGTTCGTGTACCTGCTCATGTACGCCTCGGTGATCGAGACGGATGCCGGTGCTGTCACGGTGCAGAACTTCCTCCGCCGCACTCGGCTGCCGTGGGGCGCGGTGCGGGATGTCCGCCTGCGGTACCAGGTCGTGTTCGTTTATGACGAGGGACGCGAGCTGAAGGCGTTCGGCGGTCCCGTCGCGGGCCGGCCCGGCCGGCCCAGCCGCACACGGGTGGACGGCGGGCGTCGGGAGCCCCCGGCCCTGCACGAGGTCGAGGCGATCCGGCGACGGTGGGAAGCGGCGGTCGATTCCGGCGTACCCGGTGGCACACCCACCCGCTCGTGGGACCTCTGGGGGCTCGGCTCCCTCGCGGTCATCGTCGCGTGGGCGCTTGTCGCAGTGGTGATGACGGGCGGTCCTGCGTGATCGAACTGGCGCCTGTAGAGGCTGTATCTCATGCATTTCTCTTGCACGTCACGAAATGTTACGGTCCTGCAAAGACTCCCTACAGCTCACGTTCAGAGATGATCACGGGGTTAGGGTCTATTCACCGGGTTCAACAACCGGCGAATCACTGAGTCGCTGCCCACCAGGCGGCGACTGCTGGACGAAAGAAGCTCCGTGCAGACAACAGCCGCCGCTCCCGGGGATCCGGGTGCCACCCGATGACCTTCTACATCGTCCGCAGGTTCATCAATTACGCGATCCTCTCGCTGGTCGCCACCTGCATGGCCTACATCCTCGCCAGCGTGATCCTGGATCCGGCTGAGCGCTTCTACGGCATGAACCCGCGGCCGCCGCAGTCGTCGATTGACGCCTCCCTCAACGCGATGGGCGTCAATCCCGATGTTCCGGTGCTCGTGCGCCTCTGGGACTGGCTCGTGGGCCTGTTCACCCAGTTCTCGCTCGGCACGACCGTGGGCGGCCAGTCGGTCACCGCTGAGATCGTCTCGCGTTCGGGTGCCAGCTTGCGGCTGCTGCTGATCGGGTCGATCATCGGCGCGATCCTGGGCGTCATCCTCGGTGTCTGGGGCGCGGTGCGGCAATACCGCGCGAGCGATCAGATCGTGACGTACGCCTCTTTTCTCATCTTCGCGATGCCGACCTTCGTCATCGGCGTGCTGCTCATGATCGCCGCGACCGCGTTCAACAACCTGATCGGGTCGCAGGTGATCCGCTTCACCGGCGAATACACGGCGGGTATCTCGGGGTCCTGGTGGGATCTCGCTCTCGACCGCGCCGTCCATCTCCTCCTGCCCACGATCGCGCTCGCGCTGATCGGTGCGGCCTCGTACTCGCGGTATCAGCGCAGCGTCATGCTCGACGTTCTGGGTGCCGACTACATCCGGACGGCCCGCTCGAAGGGTCTTCCGCGCAACACGGCTCTGGTGCGTCACGGCGTGCGCATCGCGCTCATCCCGATGACCACCTTCTTCGCCTACAGCTTCGGCACGCTCATCGCGGGCTCGGCCATGCTCGAGATCGTCTTCAGTTGGCGCGGCATGGGGCAATTCACGCTCGAGGCGGTGACCAAGAACGACATCAACGTCATGGCAGGTTCGACCCTCTACATCGCCGTCCTCGTGCTCTTGTCGTCGACGCTGTCCGAGATCCTCTATTCCGCGCTCGACCCGAGAGTGAGGAGCTGACATGACCATCGCACAGGAAGAGGCCGTCGAGGCTTCGCTCGATCCCGCGAACGTCGTCGGCCCCGCCCGTCGCCCCATGTCGCGCAACCGCCTCGTGTGGCTGCGTCTGAAGGGCATGCCGCGGTTCTGGGTCGGCGCCGCGGTCATCATCTTCATCATCGTGTGGGCGTTCATCGGTCCGGCGCTCTACGCGTGGTCGCCGACCGAGCGCGATCCGTTGAACATGAACATGGGTCCCACGATGATCCACTGGTTCGGCACCAATGCCATCGGTCAGGACCTCTACGCGCAGACGCTGTCCGGCCTGCAGAAGTCACTCGTGATCGGCCTGATCGCCGGCCCTGCGGCGACACTCATCGCTGCCGTCGTCGGTTCGACGGCCGGGTACCTCGGCGGATGGGTGGACAAGTCCATCGGGTGGTTCGTGCACCTGCTGCTCGTCATCCCCTCCTTCTTCATCCTGGTGCTGCTGAGCCCGATCTATAAAGGGCTGTCCTGGGTCGCGCTGACGATCTTCCTCGCGATCTTCAGCTGGATGATCATGGCGCAGGTCGTCCGCAGTCAAACGCGATCGCTCCGCAACCGCGACTTCGTCCGGGCGGCGCGCTACATGGGCATGCCGACGGGGCAGATCCTGCGCCGCCACATCATCCCCAACATCGCTTCGCTGCTGATCATCGACGCGACGCTCGGCGTCGTCTCGGCGATCATGGCGGAGACCTCCCTGAGTTATTTCGGCTTCGGCGTCCAGAAGCCCGACGTCTCGCTCGGCACGCTCCTGGCAGACGGCACGGCGGCTGCTCTCACGCGGCCGTGGCTGTTCGTCTTCCCCGCCATGGTGCTCATCATCCTGTTGTTCGCGATCAGCCTCATCGGCGATGCGCTGCGCGACGCCATCGATCCCACGTCCGGAGTGAACCGTGGCTGAATTCGTCTCCCGTACCGGAACACCGCTGCTGTCGGTGCGCGATCTGAGCGTCACCTTCCCGCAGCGCGGAGCGGACCCGGTCAAGGCCGTCCGTGGCATCTCGTACGACATCTTCCCGGGGGAGTTCCTCGGCATCGTGGGCGAGTCGGGATCGGGGAAATCGGTCTCGTCGCTCGCGATCATGGGCCTCCTGCCGTCGACGGCTCAGGTCTCCGGGGCGATCGAGTTCGAGGGCCGGTCCCTCCTGGAGATGAACGACACCCAGCTGTCGCGCGTGCGCGGCAAAGAGCTCGCGATGGTGTTCCAGGACCCGCTGTCGGCCCTCACCCCGGTGTACTCGGTCGGCCAGCAGATCGGTGAGGCGCTGCGCGTCCACGACTCGCGGCTCTCGGCGCAGGCAGCCGAAGCCCGGGCGATCGAGCTGCTGAAGGTCGTCGGCATCCCCGATGCGGAGCGTCGCGCCCGCGCGTTCCCTCACGAATACTCCGGCGGAATGCGCCAGCGCGCCATGATCGCGATGGCGATCGCGAACGATCCCAAGGTGATCATCGCCGATGAGCCGACAACGGCACTCGACGTGACGATCCAAGCGCAGATCCTCGAGGTGCTCGAGCGTGCGAAGGAGATCACCGGCGCCGCCGTCGTCCTCATCACGCACGATCTCGGTGTCGTTGCGGGCCACGCCGATCGCGTCGGGGTGATGTATGCCGGAAAGCTCGTCGAGATCGGCAGCACCGAGCAGATCTTCCACAACGCGCACATGCCCTACTCGATCGGGCTGTTGCGTTCCGTGCCGAACATGCTGACGGCGGGTAGTCAGCGACTCGTACCGCTGGAAGGGCGCCCGCCGTCCCTCAACAGCCTTCCGACCGGATGCCCGTTCGCTCCGCGTTGCCCGATCGCGATCGACGAGTGCCGCACGATCGAGCCCGACCTCGTCGCGTACGAGCCGGGTGTCGAGCCGCCGCACCTGGCGGCCTGCATCCGTGCCGGCGAGATCGCGCGTGGTGAGCTCGATCGTGGCGACGTGTTCCCGCGGCCGGAGCCGTTGCCCTCCGACGAAATCGCCGACACCGACGATGCTCCGGTCATCGTGGTCGAAGACCTCAAGCGTCACTTCCCGCTCATGAAGGGCGCAGTCTTCCCGCGTCGCATCGGTACGGTCCGCGCGGTCGACGGGGTCAGTTTCTCGCTCCGACCCGGTCGCACCCTGGGCCTCGTGGGGGAGTCCGGCTGCGGCAAGACGACCACGATCCTCGAGATCATGGAGATGACGAGGCCCCAGCACGGGCGGATCACGATCCACGGCAAGGACGTCGCGACGCTGTCGCGCAAGGACCTTCACGGCTTGCGCAAGGACGTCCAGATCGTGTTTCAGGATCCGATGGGCGCGATCGACCCGCGCCTCCCGATCGGTGAGGTCATCAGCGAGCCGCTCCTCGTGCAGGGGGCGTCGAAGCAGGCGCGCGATCAGCGCGTCGTGGAGCTTCTCGACCTCGTCGGCCTCGACCCGGCGATGGCCGACCGGTATCCGCACGAGTTCTCCGGCGGACAGCGCCAGCGCATCGGCATCGCCCGGGCACTGGCCACCGATCCCTCGGTCATCGTCCTCGATGAGCCGCTGTCGGCGCTCGACGTCTCGATCCAGGCCGGCATCATCAACCTGCTGGAAGACCTCAAGGATCGGCTGGGGTTGTCCTATGTCTTCGTCGCGCACGACCTGGCGGTCGTCCGGCAGATGGCGGACGACGTTGCCGTGATGTATCTCGGCGCCGTCGTCGAACAGGGACCGATCGCCGAGGTGTTCGGAAGCCCCCGGCATCCATACACCAAGGCGCTCATCTCAGCAGCTCCGATTCCGGACCCGCGTATCGAGCGCGGACGCGCCCGAATCCTGCTGCAGGGCGACCTGCCGAGTCCGACGCAAGAGATCACGGGATGCCGGTTCCGGACGCGCTGCCCCCTCTACGCGATGCTCGACGAACCGCGTCAGGCGCAGTGTCGTGACACCGATCCCACCCTCGCGCGACACGGCGGGGTGCGAGTCGCCTGTCATCACGTCGACAAATCGGCGCTCGTCGACATCGCTGTCGCGCAGGAACCGGCAACCACCCCCTGAACTCCCTCCGCGCGCGGCACCACGCGCCGAAGGGCCCCCCAGAAAAAATCGAGAGGAACGATCACATGAGAAATCGGAGTGCTAAGGCGCTCGGCTCTCTGGCGATGCTCGGCGCTGCGGCGCTCATCGTCACAGGCTGTGCAGCCGGCAACACGACCAGCCCCACCGGCTCGGCGACCGAGGCCGCTGAGCTTCCCGCCACGGCGTGGGTTCGCGCGGACGCTGCGAGCGTCGAAGACGGCGGATCCCTCACGCTTGCGGTGAGCTCGCTGCCCGTTCAGTTCAACACCAACGAGGTCGACGGTAATGAGGCCGACACGGTCGACATCTCCGAGTTGACCATCGGCGGCCCGTTCAAGATCGCTGAAGACGGCACACCTGTGCTTGACGAGAATTACGCCACGTCGGCCGAGGTCACCAGCGACGACCCCCAGGTCGTCGAGATCAGGCTGAACCCCGACGCCGTGTGGGAAGACGGCACGCCGATCACGGTCGCCGACTACCAGGCCTTCTGGGCCGCGCAGAACGGCTCCAATGAGGCTTACACCGCCGCCTCTACTGCCGGATATGAGGACATTTCCTCTGTCGAGCAGGGTGCCGACGAGTTCGACGTCATCGTTACGTTCTCGCAGGTCTACGCCGACTGGCAGTCACTGTTCAGCACAGTCCTGCCGGCGGCGATCTCCAGCGACCCCGAGGCGTACAACAACGGCTATCGCGCGACGGCTGTTCCCTCGTCGGGACCGTTCCGCATCTCGAACATCGATGTGACCGGCCAGGTCGTCACTCTCGAGCGCAACCCCGCGTGGTGGGGCGAGACGCCCAAGCTCGAGACGGTTCTCTTCAAGGCCGTGAGCCAGGACCAGCAGGGTTCGTCCTTCGCCAACAGCGAGATCGACGCGCTGTACATCTCGGCCAACGCCGACCTGTACCAGACCGCGCAGACCCGCTCCGACGCCGAGGTCCAGACCTCGGGTGGTCTCACCTGGACGCACGTCACGATGAACGCCAAGGAAGGCCCGCTGGCCGACGTCAACGTCCGCAAGGCTGTCGCATCGATCGTCAACCGCGAGGGCATCGCTGCATCGGCGAACACGCCCGTCGGCGCCCCGCCCGTCACACAGGGTGACTACATCTTCATGCCGGGTCAGAACGGCTACGAAGACAAGGCGCTGCCCTACGACCCCGAGGCGGGCGCGAGCTTCCTCGAGGAAGCCGGCTACACGAAGGACGGCGAGTCGTGGACCAAGGATGGCGAGGCTCTCGAGCTCAGCATCACGGTTCCGGCCGACACGGCCACGAACATCCAGCGCTCCGAGCAGGTTCAGGCCGACCTCGGTGAGTTCGGTATTCCGGTGGAGCTGGAGACCGTGCCCGCGCAGCAGTACTTCAGTGACTACGTCATCCCGGGCAACTTCGAGATGGTGTCGTTCTCGTGGGTCGGTACGCCGTTCCCGATCTCCTCGTCCGAGGCGCTGTACTACCCGCTCGACTCCGAGTCGAACTTCACCGGCACGACCGACGACCGCCTCGGTGACCTGTACGACCAGGTCAACGCGGAGCTCGACCCGGACGCGCGCGTCGAGATCGCCAAGGAGATCAACGACGTGATCTGGGAATACGTTCCGATGTTCCCGCTCGCGCCGCTGCCGAACGTGTACGCGGTCAAGGACGGTCTCGTCAACTGGGGTGCTACCCAGTTCGAGACGATCGACTGGACGACGGTCGGTTGGGCCACCAGCTGATCGAGTGATCACGCAAGAGTGCGGGGCGGGCTCCTTCGGGAGTCCGCCCCGTGCGCGTGCGTCCAGGCATCCGGGCGACCCTCAGGGAAGCCTGCGGTACGCTGAAGTGCGCATGTCTCGCGTTTTCCGTGGACAGCGATCGACTTTCTCTCCCCACTCGGCAAGGACACTTCCATGGCGCACGCCCTCCGTTCGGACCTCCGCAACGTCGCAATCGTCGCGCACGTCGACCACGGCAAGACCACGCTCGTCGACGCGATGCTCCGCCAGACCGGCTCTTTCGGCTCGCACGAGCACATGGAAGAGCGTGCGATGGACTCCAACGACCTCGAGCGTGAAAAGGGCATCACGATCCTCGCCAAGAACACGGCGATCACCTACAAAGGCAAGCACGCCGACGGCAAAGAGATCACGATCAACGTGATCGACACTCCGGGCCACGCCGACTTCGGTGGCGAGGTCGAGCGCGGTCTGTCGATGGTCGACGGTGTGGTGTTGCTCGTCGATGCCTCGGAAGGCCCGTTGCCTCAGACCCGCTTCGTCCTGCGCAAGGCGCTCGAGTCGAAGCTCCCCGTCATCCTGCTGGTCAACAAGACAGACCGCCCCGACGCCCGCATCGCGGAGGTCGAGGAAGAAGCGCACGACCTGCTGTTGGGCCTGGCCTCCGACCTCGTCGACGATGTGCCCGATCTCGACGTCGACGCACTGCTCGACGTGCCCGTCGTCTATGCGTCCGGCCGCGCCGGTGCCGCCTCGGCCAACCGCCCCGAGGATGGCTCGCTGCCCGACAACGACGACCTCGAGCCGCTGTTCGACGCGATCCTCAAGCACGTTCCCGCTCCCGCGTACGACGACGAGGCGCCGTTGCAGGCGTGGGTCACGAACCTCGACTCGAGCCCGTTCCTCGGCCGCCTTGCGCTTCTGCGCGTCTTCAACGGCACCCTGAAGAAGGGCCAGACCGTCGCCTGGGTTCGCGCCGACGGCACAACCAGCAACGCGCGTATCACGGAGCTCCTGAAGACTCGCGCGCTCGACCGCTACCCCGCCGAATCGGCGGGCCCCGGCGACATCGTCGCCATCGCAGGCTTCGAGAACATCACGATCGGTGAGACGATCGCCGACCCCGAGGACGTCCGCCCGCTGCCGGCGATCACGGTCGACGACCCCGCCATCTCGATGACGATCGGCACAAACACGTCGCCGCTGATGGGCAAGGTCAAGGGGCACAAGCTCACCGCGCGCATGGTCAAGGACCGTCTCGACAAGGAGCTCATCGGCAACGTCTCGCTCAAGGTCGTCGACATCGGACGTCCGGATGCGTGGGAAGTCCAGGGCCGTGGTGAGCTGGCCCTCGCCATCCTCGTCGAGAACATGCGTCGCGAAGGTTTCGAGCTCACGGTGGGTAAGCCCCAGGTGGTCACGAAGAAGGTCGACGGTAAGACGTACGAGCCGTTCGAACACCTGACGATCGACACCCCCGAAGAGCACCTCGGCGCGATCACGCAGCTCCTGGCGAACCGCAAGGGCCGCATGGAGAACATGACCAACCACGGCACCGGCTGGGTGCGCATGGAGTTCATCGTCCCCTCGCGCGGTCTCATCGGTTTCCGGAGCGAGTTCCTCACGACGACTCGCGGTACCGGTATCGCGAACGCGATCTCGCACGGCTACGAGCCCTGGGCCGGTCAGATCACCACGCGTCAGAACGGCTCGATCGTCGCTGACCGCATGGGTGTCGTCACCCCGTTCGCGATGATCGCGCTGCAGGAGCGCATGTCGTTCTTCGTGCAGCCCACGCAGGAGGTCTACGAGGGCATGGTCATCGGCGAGAACTCGCGCGCCGACGACATGGACGTCAACATCACGAAGGAGAAGAAGCTCACCAACATGCGTGCGGCGAGCTCCGACACCTTCGAATCGATGACCCCTCCGCGCCTGCTGACCCTCGAGGAGAGCCTCGAGTTCGCCCGCGACGACGAGTGTGTCGAGGTGACCCCCGAGGTCGTCCGCATCCGCAAGGTGAACCTGGACGCGACCGAGCGTGGCCGTGCCGCATCGCGTCTGAAGCGCCAGGATGCCGGCGCCTGACCTGCGTCAGGGCGCGCGGAGGATCTTCGTCATCGCCTTGCCACGGGCGACCTCGTCGACCAACAGGTCGAGGTAGCGGATCTTCTGCATGAGCGGGTCTTCGACCTCGTGAACGCGGATGCCGCAGATCACCCCGGTGATCAGCGACGCATTCGGGTTGAGGGTCGCCGCGGCGAAGAAGTCCTCGAACGTCGTGCCCTGAGCGAGATGCGCGTCGAGTTCGGTCGGGGAGTACCCCGTCAGCCACTGCGTGACTTCGTCGACCTCGGCCTTCGTGTGGCCTTTGCGCTCCGCCTTGGCGACGTAGTGGACGTAGACCGAGGCGACACTCATTCCGAAGATCCTGCTCATGCGTGCCAGGGTAATCGTTGACGGAATGCCTTGCACGCCGTCTCACCGCGGATGCCCCGTCGCACACACAGCAGGGTGGGGCGCGGGCCGGGCGCCTAGACTTTAGGCGTGGAGTTTTCTTGGGCACGCTTCGGGACGTGGGCGATCGCCCTTGTGATCGGCGTGGTCTACGGCATCGCCGGCACGATCGGCCAGGCGGCATCGTGGGGGTGGTTCCCGCTCGGGCTGGTGGTCGCCGTCGTCGGCGTCGGCGCGCTCCTCGCAGCCGTCCGTCTACTGACGGCCGACCGATGGGCCACACTCGCGACAGCGATGGGCGCGATGCTCTCGACCCTCGTGTTCTCGGGACGAGGTCCCGGCGGCTCGGTCGTCGTGCCGGCTCCGGAGGACGGCGCTTTGTCGACGGGGATCATCTGGACGCTTGCCGTGCCGATCATCGCGGCGATCGTGATCGCCTGGCCATCGGTGCCGATTCGGACCGTCGCAGATGACGCGGACATGACGGTCACGCCCGGGGACGGGTCACCCACGAACTAGACTGGAAGGCGTGACGTATGTGATCGCGCTTCCGTGTGTGGATGTGAAAGACCGAGCTTGCATCGACGAGTGCCCCGTCGACTGCATCTACGAGGGCGAGCGCTCCCTCTACATCCACCCCGATGAATGTGTCGACTGTGGCGCGTGCGAACCGGTCTGTCCGGTCGAGGCGATCTACTACGAAGATGACCTCCCGAGCGAGTGGCAGGACTACTACACCGCGAACGTCGAGTTCTTCGAAGACATCGGATCGCCCGGCGGCGCGGCGAAGGTCGGCGTGATCGCAAAGGATCACCCCGTCATCTCCGCACTCCCTCCGCAGTCGCACTGATGGCCGTCCGCGACCTCGACGACTATCCGTGGGATGCCGTCGCCCCCTACGCGCACACGGCTCGCTCGCACCCGGACGGTCTCGTCGATCTGTCGATCGGGTCCCCCGTCGACCCCACGCCGGCGGTCGTGGTCGCGGCGATCACGACGGCCACTGATGCGCACGCGTACCCGCAGACCGTGGGGACGCCCGCCCTCCGGGAAGCGATCGTCGCCTGGTATGCCCGGCGGCGTGGCATCGACGGCCTCTCGGTCGACGACGTGCTCCCCACGGTGGGATCCAAAGAACTCGTGGCACTTCTGCCCCTGCTCCTGGACATCACGGTGGGCGATATCGTCGTGCACCCGCGCGCGGCGTATCCGACCTACGCGGTCGGCGCGAAGCTCGTCGGTGCGACCCCGGTCGCGACGGACGATCCCGCGTCCTGGCCCGAGGGTACGAAGCTCGTCTGGCTGAATTCGCCGGGTAATCCGGATGGCCGCGTCCTCGGAGTCGACGACTACCGCGCCGCCGTGGCGCGTGCGCGCGAGCTCGGAGCCGTGATCGCCTCGGACGAGTGCTACGCCGAGCTGGGCTGGGAGGGGGAGTGGGCATCCGCGCGGGTGCCCAGCATCCTGGACCCGCGGGTCACGGACGGCGACCGTTCGGGGCTCCTCTCCGTGTACTCGCTGAGCAAGCAGTCCAATCTCGCCGGCTATCGTGCCGCGTTCGTCGCGGGTGACGGCACCCTGATCGCCCGACTGCTGACGGCCCGCAAGCACCTCGGTCTCATGCTGCCGGGGCCCGTGCAGGCCGCGATGACCGCCGCGCTCGGGGACGACGCGCACGTCCAGACGCAGAGAGAGCTGTACCGCGCCCGCCGCGAGGCGCTTCGCCCGGCGCTCGAGAACGCAGGATTCCGCATCGACCACTCCGAGGGCGGCCTGTATCTCTGGGCGACGGAGGGCGAGGATGCCTGGGTCAGCATGGGGCGGCTCGCGGAGCGCGGCATCCTCGCGGGTCCCGGACACTTCTACGGCTCGCACTTCCCGCAGCACGTGCGGTTCTCGCTGACGGCGACCGACGAGCGCATCGCCGAAGCGGCACGACGGCTCGCGGATTCGTAGGGATCCTCCTCTCACATCCGGCATCCTTTGGGGCGGATCGGAGTAGGCCCGAGTGGCCGCTAGGCTGTAAAGACCCCCAGAGAACGCAAGGAGGCTTCGTGACCGATACGGGAAACCCCCAGATGGCCACTGTCACAGTCGGTGACAGGACCGCCCAGCTGCCGATTCTGGCAGGTTCCGAAGGGGTCCCGAGCGTCGACTTCTCGACGTTCACGAAGCAGACCGGTCACACGAGTCTGGATTACGGCTTCGTCAACACGGCGGCGACCAAATCGGCGATCACCTACATCGACGGCGATGAGGGAATCCTCCGATACCGCGGGTACCCGATCGAGCAGCTCGCCCAGGGCAGCACGTATCTCGAGGTCGCGTGGTTGCTGCTGTACGGGAACCTCCCCACCGCCGACCAGCTCGGCGACTGGGACGACAAGATCCGGCACCACACGCTGCTGCACGAAGACCTGAAGCGGTTCTTCTCCTCGCTGCCGCACACGGCGCACCCCATGTCGGTGCTATCCGCGGCGACGGCTGCGCTGTCGACGTACTACGAGGGCCAGTCAGATCCGAACAACCCCGAGCACGTCGAGCTCAACACGATCCGCTTGCTGGCCAAGCTTCCCGTGATCGCGGCCTACGCGCACAAGAAGAGCATCGGCCAGGCGTTCCTGTATCCCGACAACACGCTCAGCTTCGTCGACAACTTCCTGAAGCTCAACTTCGGCAACCTCGCCGAGGTCTACCAGGTCAACCCCGTCACGTCGCGTGCCCTCGAGCGGTTGCTGATCCTGCACGAAGACCACGAGCAGAACGCGTCGACGTCGACCGTGCGTCTCGTCGGATCGACCGGGGCGAATCAGTTCTCCTCGATCTCGGCGGGCATCAACGCGCTGTACGGCCCGTTGCACGGCGGCGCGAACGAGGCCGTGCTCGACATGCTGGCGCGCATCCGCGATTCGGGTGAGAGCGTCGAGCGCTTCGTCGAACGTGTAAAGAACAAGGAAGACGGCGTGAAGCTCATGGGCTTCGGGCACCGCGTCTACAAGAACTACGATCCGCGTGCGAAGCTCGTCAAGGAGTCCGCCGACGAGGTCCTCACCGAACTCGGTGTGCACGACCCGCTGCTCGATCTCGCGAAAGAGCTCGAGGAGATCGCGCTCAACGACGACTACTTCCGCGAGCGTCGCCTGTACCCGAACGTCGATTTCTACACGGGCGTGATCTACAAGGCGATGGGTTTCCCGACGCGCATGTTCACGCCGCTGTTCGCGATCGGCCGTCTGCCGGGCTGGCTCGCGCACTGGACCGAGATGCAGAACGATCCGCAGACGAAGATCGGTCGCCCCCAGCAGCTGTACGTCGGCTCCGGCGCCCGGGACTACCCCGGCGCGAGCTGAGGCGCGGGCGCTCCGGCGCGCGGACTCCGCGCCCGCGATCTGTGCGTGCTCCGCGCAGATTAGGACAATGTCATCAGATTCGGATGCGGGAGCGCTCCCGCATCCGAATCTGTTCACTCCGTCCGATTCCGGTCCCTCGATCCACATCCGGGGACGGCGGACGGTCCCTCGTTTCATGGCAGGATCGCGGAATGAGTGATGACCTCCTGGCAGGGCCCCGCGGACGCAGGATCTGTCTCGAGCTGGCGCGAGAGGTCGACGAGCGCGCGCGGCACGCGCTGTTCGAGCTGGAGTACAACGCGGATGTCGCCGCCGGGGCGTCGATCGTGCGCTTCGGGTGGACCGACGACGGCGGCACGTTCGAATCCCGCGGTCCGATGGACACAACGGCATCCACCGGCGACCTCGCCGCGCTCATCCGCTCGCTTCCGCCCGTCGAGCTGACCGCGCCCGTCATCGACGAAGCGCTGCGACGCTCGGTCGACTTCGCGCGGTACTGGCAGTCGCCCGACGGCGCCGACCTCGTGGCCGCCGATCCCGACGTCTGCGCCGCGCTCACCGCGATCGCGGCGCAGGTGACCTCCCATCCCGCGGCCGAGTGGTGGACGCGCGACCGGACCGAGAGACAGTGGGCCGTGGAGTTCGACTCCGCCGGAGACCTCTCGCCGTTCGCACTCCCGGTGGATGCCGCGGCGCGGTGGAGCGACTCGACCCGCGCCGAGGAGGAACAGGCGGCGCGGGAGCGGCCGACCGACCCGGCGGCGAACGTCAGCGGCCACTGGTGGTCGCACCCGAGGGGTGCGCCGCACACGACGGGGGAGCGGCCGGACGGTGTGCCCACCGGCATCCCCTACGTCGAAGACGGCTTCGGGTGGACGCGTGCCGTGGCGATTCCCGTCGCCGGAGGGGGTCGCACCTACGAGATCCGCTCCGAGCGCGACTGGGCGGAGCTCTGCCGCCGGTATCCCCTGGAAGTCACCGCGAGTCGCCGCCATGATTGGTATCGGACGACCGGACGGGCGGGCAGGTGGCTCTTGCCGGACTGGGGGCGCGTGGCGGGCGAGTGGGATGCGGTCCACCTCACCGCGTGGGCCTACCTGACGGCCGCAACCCGAGAGATCGTCGTCGACGACGAGTATTCCTCGGTCATCGGCGGGTGGGCGCCCGACGAGACCTACTGGCTCAGTGGGCTCGTGCGTCCGGGTGCCGGGCCGCCCGTCGTGTGGACGGCCGAGGACCCGGTCGGCCCCTGGCATCGCGGGGCGCCACGGATTCGGGGATTGTCACCAGATTCGGATGCGTGACGCCTTCGCCATCCGAATCCACGGCATCCATCCGAATCCGGTGCACGCGGGTGAGTGTCGTGCGCCGGCCTACTCGGCGGCTCTGAGCTTTGCGGCGTAGTCGGGCACGTAGTTCTGCGCCTCGCGCGGCGGACGCTCGTACCCACCGGAGGGCGGGCGCGGGGGGATATCGATCGGCTCCCGCTCGACCAGCTCGTACGGCACCTGGGAGAGCAGATGGTGGATCATGTTGATCCGGCCGCGCCGCTTGTCTTCGTTGTCGACCTCGTGCCAGCGCGCTTCGGGGATGTCGGTGTGCACGAACATCGTGTCCTTCGCGCGGGAGTAATCTTCCCACTTCGTGATCGACAGGACATCGGTGGGGGAGAGCTTCCACCGGCGCATCGGGTCGTCGTTGCGCGAGCGGAATCGCTGCTCCTGTTCGACGTCCGAAACACTGAACCAGTACTTCAGCAGGATGATGCCCTCTTCGACCAGCATCCGCTCGAAAATCGGGGCCTGGTGCAGGAAGCGGTGATACTGCGCGTTCGTGCAATAGCCCATGACATGCTCGACTCCGGCCCGGTTGTACCAGGAGCGGTCCATCAGCACGATCTCGCCGGCCGCGGGCAGGTGCGCGATGTAGCGCTGGAAGTACCACTCGGTCTTCTCGCGCTCGGTTGGGGTCGGCAGCGCGACGATGCGCGTGACGCGGGAGTTGAGGTATTGCGAAACGCGGCTGATCGTCGAGCCCTTGCCCGCGGCGTCACGTCCCTCGAAAATGATCACGACACGCGCACCGGTCGCCTGCACCCACGCCTGCATATCGACCAACTGCGCCTGAAGCGCTTTGATCTCCCGCTCGTACAGCTTCTTCGGCATGCGCGTGGTCATGGGCAGAGCCTAGCCGTGTCGTGCGCACGCGCGCCCGGTGATCAGGCGTGCAGGGCTTCGTTCAGTGTCACTCCGACGCCCGCGCGCCGGACCGCCTCGATCGCGCCGGTCAGTGAATTGCGGCGGAACAGGATGCCGTTCTGCCCGGACAGCTGCACGCCCTTGACCACGGGGTGCGTGCCGTCGTGGAGCGGCGGCTCCGACGCGAGGGAGATCTTCGAGCCGGCCGTGACGTACAGGCCCGCCTCGACGACACAGTCATCGCCGAGCGAGATGCCGATACCCGCGTTCGCGCCGAGCAAGGTGCGCGAGCCGATTGAGACGCGGTGCGCGCCACCGCCGGACAGGGTGCCCATGATCGACGCGCCGCCGCCGATGTCGCTGCCGTCACCGACGACGACACCCTGCGAGATCCGTCCCTCGACCATCGAAGCGCCGACCGTACCGGCGTTGAAGTTGACGAAGCCTTCGTGCATGACGGTCGTGCCGGGAGCGAGGTGGGCGCCCAAGCGCACGCGCGATGCATCCGCGATCCGGACGCCGACAGGTGTGACGTAATCGGTCAGTCGGGGGAACTTGTCCAGGCCCTGCACCTGGATGCCGGCGCGCAGCAGGGAGCCGCGCAAGTGGCGGAGATCATCCGGGTGGACGGGTCCGGCGTTGGTCCACGCGACGTTCGGCAGATGCGCGAAGATCCCGGTGAGATTCAGCTCGTTCGGGGCGACGAGCAGGTGCGACAGCGCGTGCAGCCGCAGGTAGGCATCGCTCGTGCTGGTGGGGGCGGCATCCAGATCGATGTCGACGATGACGACCTCGGTGCGCACCGCGCGACGCTCGTCGTCATCGACGAGCGCATCGAGCTGCGCCGTGTCGACATCCTCGGGGGAGCGGCCGAGGGCCGGCTCCGGGAACCACGTATCCAACACGGTGCCGTCCTGCGAAATCGTCGCCAGTCCCGCGCCCCACACCCATCGCTGTTCAGTCACCCCACCAGGCTAGCGGGCGAGGCGGCTCGATAGACTCGGGCCCATGCCTGCGCTGGATCTGACCTCTTCTTCCGTCGACCTGACCCGCACGATCTGCGACATCCCGAGCGTTTCGGGTGACGAGAAGGTGCTCGCCGACCTGATCTTCGACGCGATGACCGCGCTCGACCACCTCGAGGTCTACCGCGATGGCGACACGATCGTCGCGCGCACCCAGCTCGGCCGCGCCCAGCGTGTCGTCATCGCGGGGCACATCGACACGGTTCCGATCAACGCGAACGTTCCGACGCGGGACGCCGTCATCGACGGGGAGGCTTACATCTGGGGCCGCGGCACGGTCGATATGAAGGCCGGCGTCGCCGTGCAGCTGAAACTGGCAGCCGAACTCGTCGACCCTCGCGTCGACATCACCTGGATGTGGTATGACCACGAAGAAGTGGATGCTGACCTCAACGGTCTCACGCGGCTCGCCGCGACGCGCCCTGACCTGTTCGCCGGTGATTTCGCGATCTTGGGCGAGCCGTCGGGGGGACAGGTCGAAGGTGGCTGCAACGGCAACCTCCGCGCCATCGTGCGCACGCACGGCGTCCGCTCGCACAGCGCGCGCTCGTGGATCGGTGAGAACGCGATTCACACAGCCGCGCCGATCCTGGCCCGACTCGCGGAGTATCGGGCGCGGGAGATCGATGTCGACGGACTCGTCTATCGCGAGGGGTTGAACGCCGTCCGCATCACCGGGGGGATCGCCGGCAACGTCATCCCCGACTTGTGCGAGGTCGAGGTCAACTACCGGTTCGCCCCCAGCCTCACCGTGGAGCAGGCGTCCGATCATGTCCGCGATGTCTTCGCGGGCTTTGACGTCGAGTTCGTCGATCGCGCCGCCGGC
Organism: Microbacterium memoriense; assembly: GCF_025398275.1. Classification (GTDB taxonomy): domain Bacteria; phylum Actinomycetota; class Actinomycetes; order Actinomycetales; family Microbacteriaceae; genus Microbacterium; species Microbacterium memoriense. Next base: position 133,793 of record NZ_JAODOR010000004.1, read on the forward strand.
GCTCGTCCGGGGCTCGACGCGCCCCTCGCGCAGGAGTTCGTCGCCGCGGTCGGCGCCGAACCGCGACCGAAGTACGGGTGGACCGATGTCGCGCGGTTCTCGGCGATGGGTGTCCCCGCGGTGAACTACGGTCCCGGGGACCCGCACCTGGCGCATCACGACGAGGAGCGCGTTCCCGTGGCGCAGATCGAGGACGTCGAGCGCGGCCTGCGCGCGTGGCTCAGCACGTGACGTCTCGCGCATCGCGCGCCCTGCCGCCGGTCGCGTTGCGCGTGGCGATCGTGTACGTCATCGCGCGTCTGATCACGACCGGGTTCTTCCTGGTCGCCGCAGCGCTGTCGGGCCCGGATTCGCGCTTCGGCGCCGACGCGACGCTGGGCTCCCTTTCGATGGGATGGGACTCGCAGTGGTACTGGCTCGTCGGCACAACGGGTTACCCGAGCACACTTCCCCTCGACGATGCGGGCAACGTCACGCAGAACACGTGGGCGTTCATGCCGGTGTACCCGGTGCTGACGCGGGCGCTGAGCGTTGTGCTCGGCGGCTCGTACCCGCTCGCGGCGGTACTGCTGGCGTTGATCGCGGGATACGTGTCGTGCCTCGTCCTGTTCCATCTGCTGCGCGAGCGGATCGACGACACCTCGGCGCTCTGGGCCGTGGTGCTGTTCACTGCGGGCCCGTTGGGTGCGCTCTTTCAGATGGGATACGCCGAGACGCTCTTTCTGACCCTCCTGTTCCTGGCGCTGTGGGCGCTCGTGCGTCGGCGCTTCGTCTGGCTGTACGCGCTGATCCCGGTGATGGGGTACACCCGCCCCGGCATTCTGGCGTTCGCGCTTCTCCTGGGGCTCTACGGGATCTACCGGTGGTGGCGACGGCGCATCGATCCCCTCCCGACGCGTGAAATCGTCCACATCGTCGCGCTCGGCCTGCTGGCGACGGCGGTCGGGTTCTCGTGGCAGCTGATCGCAGGGATCGTCACCGGTGATCCGTCCGCGTACATGGACACCGAGCTCTCCTGGCGTCAGAGCTGGACGGGAGACCGCGAGAGCGGATTCGTGCCCTTCTCCGGGTTCATCCACGCCGCCGCGATCTGGTTCCGCCTGTGGGGGCTGCCGGAAGCCCTGGGCTACGTCGCCCTGTTCGTGGCCGTTGTCGCGGCGGCGGCGGTGTTGCTCTTCTCGCGGCATGTCCGCCGGCTCGGACCCGAAGTGCGTCTCTGGTCGGCGAGCTACCTGATCTACCTGCTGGCGGTGTTCTTTCCCCAGTCCAGCATCTTCCGTTTGCTCATGCCTCTCGCGCCGCTCTCCGGGGCTGTCGCGCTCCCGAAGTCGACCGTGTGGCGGGTGAGCATGCTGCTCCTCGGCCTGGTGGCGCAGGCGTGGTGGATCTATCAGATGCTCGCTCTCGGCAACACCTATACCCAGATCCCCTGACGTTCCGGGGCGGGAGCGGTCCCGTGAGCGTCGGGAGTCGTGAGAACCGGGTAAACTTGCAGAGTAGTACTCTGACGAAAGGGAGCCCGCAATGGCAGCCATGAAGCCGCGCACCGGAGACGGACCGATGGAGGCCGTGAAGGAGGGACGCCTCATCATCGTGCGCGTCCCACTAGAAGGCGGCGGACGCCTGGTCGTGTCGGTCAACGACGACGAGGCCAAAGAACTCCACGGCGTTCTTGCTGGGGTCGTCGGCGCAGCCTGACCCCACATCGCCGAAACGGCCGGTCCTGGTGGACCGGCCGTTCGTCGTTCCCGCTTCAGATGAAGGCGGGGAACCGGCGGCGCGCGTCAGCGCCGGTCGGTTGTGGTCAACTGCAGCAGGCCTTCGCCGACGATCGACAGGGCGCCGAGGACGGCGGGGGATGACTGCGTCTCCTGGATGAGCGAGCGATAGGAGTTCGTGAGGGCATCACGGCGGACGGGATCGGCGACCGCGCCACCCGCGAGAACCCGGGGGACCAGGACGGTGCCGCCGGCCCGGACGAGCCGCAGGCCGTGTTCGACATACTCGATGACGCCCTCGGCATCCGCGTCGACCAGGACGATGTCGTACGACGCCTCGTTCATCCGGGGGAGGACATCGGCCGCGCGTCCCGTGATGAACCGTGCACGCGCCGGCGGGATCTTCGCGTCGGCGAATGCCACCCGGGCGGCGGCGAGGTGCTCGGGCTCTTTGTCGATCGTCGTGAGCGTTGCGCGAGGGGAGCCATGGAGAAGCCACAAACCGGAGACACCACCGCCAGTGCCGATCTCGACGATGTTGAGGGCCGCCGTGGTGGCGGCCAGCACGGCGATCTGCGCGCCGATCGGCGCGCTGATCGGGTCGGCACCGAGCTCGACCGCGTGCGCGCGCGCACGAGCGATCGACTCGGGCTCGGTCGTCACTTCATCGACGAACCTGCGGATCGCGTCGTACTCGGCCATGTTGCCCTCCACTGCCAGCGTACGGGGCGGGGCGTGATCGGAGCGTCAGGCGCACGGGTAACCTGGAGCCATGTTCTTCGGGATCGACGGGGACAAGCTCCTGCTCATCGCGATCGTCGCGGTGCTCCTTGTCGGCCCCGAACGCCTGCCCAAATACGCCGAGGCCCTGGGGCAGTTCACGGTGCGGGCACGCGAATGGCTCGGGGGAGCCAAAACCCGCGTGAAAGAGGAGATGGGCGAAGACTTCGACGACATCGAGTGGCGCAAGCTCGATCCGCGCCAGTACGATCCTCGCCGCATCATCCGCGACGCCCTCCTGGATGACGCACCCGTCCCGACTGTGCAGGCCGCTGCGGCCGGCGCGGCGATCGCCTCGACCTCGCCCTCGATGCCGGTGACGGCGATGGATCGCACCCTCCCGGTGCCCTTCGACTCCGAAGCCACCTGACCTACCGGGTCAGGTGGGCGTGACGGGGAGCGCGCGGCCCGCAAGGCCGCGGGAGGCGCGCGCAAGGTGGTCCGCCACCGCACTGATCGCCCGTGCTGCGGGGTCGTCCGGCGCGCTCACGACGACCGGCGCACCCGTGTCGCCTCCGGAGCGGAGGGCGACGCTCAGCGGGATCGAACCGAGGAGCGCGACCTCGGCATCCCCCGTCGACAACGCCGCAGCGACGGCCTGTCCGCCGCCCGACCCGAAGAGATCGAGCGTGCTGCCGTCGGGGAGGGCGAGCGCCGCCATGTTCTCGATGACGCCGATGACGCGCTGACCTGTCTGCCGGGCGACCAGGCCGCTGCGGACCGCGATGTCGGCGGCGGCGGCCTGCGGCGTCGTGACCACGAGGACGTCGGCGTGCGGAAGGAGTTGGCCGACCGAGATCGCGACGTCACCCGTGCCGGGCGGCATGTCGATCAGGAGGATGTCGAGGTCGCCGAAGAAGACGTCCGTGAGGAACTGCTGAACGGTGCGGTGCAGCATCGGTCCGCGCCACGCGACGGCGGATGCGGCCTGATCCCTCGGCAGGAACATCCCGATCGAGATGGTCTTCACCCCGTGGGCCACGGGCGGGAGCATGAGGTCATCGATCCGCGTCGGCTGTGGCGGTAAGCCGTCGGGGTCGATCAGGCCCAGGAGAGCCGGGATCGAGAACCCATGGACGTCGGCGTCGATCAGGCCGACCGCGAGGCCACGGGCGGCCAGGGCGACGGCGAGATTGGCCGTGACGGTCGACTTGCCGACACCGCCCTTGCCGCTCGTGACGGCGATCACGCGCGTGAGCGAGTCCGGGCCGAACGGCATCTCGCGCCCACGCCCGCCGCGGAGCCGCTCGGTCAGCGCGGCCCGCTCTGCGGACGTCATCACCCCGATCGTCAGCGCGACCTCGCTGATGCCGTCGACGGCGGATGCAGCATCCCGCACATCGCGGGCGATGCGGTCGGCCGCCGGACACCCGACGATCGTCAGCGCCACCTCGACGTGCGCCGTGGTGCCCGCGACCTCGACCGTGCGGATCATGTCGAGTTCGGCGAGCGGCCGCCGCAGTTCGGGATCGGTGACGGCGCCGACCGCGCCGCGCACGGCGTCGGTGAGGGTCATGAGGCGCCGGGATCCTCGCGCGGCTCGCGTTCGTCCAACTGCTCGAGGAGCGCGCGCAGTTCTTGACGGAGCACGTCCCGCGTCATGACTTGCTCGGTCATGTCGGTCAGGGCCATGCGCAACGCCACGACTTCCCGCGCCAGGTATTCCGTGTCGGCGAGGTTGCGCTCGGCACGCTGACGGTCCTGCTCGATCTGCACGCGGTCGCGGTCATCCTGGCGGTTCTGGGCGAGAAGGATGAGGGGGGCGGCGTACGACGCTTGAAGCGACAGCATGAGCGTCAGCGCCGTGAACCCGAGGGCGGCGTCGTCGAAGCGGACGGAGTCCGGGGCCATCGTGTTCCAGGTGATCCACGCGACGCAGAACAGCGACAGGATGAGCAGGAAAGTGGGCGTGCCCATCGCGCGGGCAATCCACTCGGTGAACCGGCCGAACCGGTCGCGCGACGGCTGCGGCGTGCGGGGCGCGCGCGCGAGGACACCGGACCGGCCGCGCGGGTCTTCGAGCGTGACCTTCGACGCGCGCGCCATCATCGCTGCGCCCCCGCCGGTTGCGCGTCGGTCTCATCGCCGTCGTGCGAGCGCCAGTCCTCTGGCAGCAGGTAATCGAGCACGTCGTCGACGCTCACGGCGCCGACGAGGCGGTGGGCCTGATCGATGACGGGCAGCGAGACGAGGTTGTAGCTGGCCAGCATCCGCGCGACTTCCGCGGCGGAGGCCGTCGCCGCCACGGCGTCGACCGTGTCATCGATGATCGCGCCCAGGCGCTCGTGTGGGGGATAGCGCAGCATCCGCTGGAAGTGGACGGTGCCGAGCAACCGCCCGGTCGGGGTCTCGTACGGCGGGAGCGTGACGAAGACCGCCGCGGCCAGCGCCGGGTGCAGTTCGTGTCGACGGATGAGGGCCAGAGCTTCCGCCACGGTCGCATCGGCGGACAGCACGATCGGCTCGCTGGTCATAAGCCCACCGGCCGTGTCGGGGCTGTACTGCAGGAGCGCTCGGACGTCTTCGGCCTCTTCGGGCTCCATCAGTTCGAGCAGTTCCTCGCGCTGGTCCTCCGAGAGCTGTGCGAGGACGTCGGCCGCGTCGTCGGGCTCCATCTGGTCCAGGATGTCGGCGGCGCGCTCATCGCCCAGCGCCTCGAGGATGTGGACCTGATCGTCCTCCGGCATTTCCTCGAGCGCATCGGCGAGCCGCCCGTCGGAAAGCTCTTCAGCCACCTCGAGGAGCCGCTCGTCGGGCAGATCGAGCAGCGTGTTGGCGAGGTCGGCGGGCTTGAGTTCGGAGTAGGTGGCCACGAGTTGTTCGGCCGACTGCGCCTGACCGGGGGACTGCTCCTCACGCACGTCCGACCAGGCAGCAAACGTCGTCGGCCCCTTCGCGAACGGAGTCGCGCTCGTCTTGGGCTTGCGGAGGAACAGCTGGCCGACATCCCACTCACCGAGTCGACTGCGCTCGATCGCGACGTCCTCGATGACGGCGTGGCCGGAACCGTCGCGGAAGTAGACCTTGCGGCCGAGGAGCTCTGCCATGACACGCACCTCGCCACCGCGCGGCTGGAAGCGGCGCACGTTGATCAAGCCCGTCGTGATGACCTGGCCCGTCGCGATCGAGGTGACCCGACCGATCGAAAGGAAGACGTTGCGGCGCCCGGGGATCTCGACGACGAGCCCCACGACCCGCGGCGGATCGTCTTTGCGGTAGATGACGACGACATCCCGGACCTTGCCGAGCCGGTCGCCCGCGGGGTCGAAAACGGTGCAGCCGGTCAGGCGTGCCACGAAAACCCTCTGCGTACTCACGTCTCCAGCGTAGTGCGCGCGGGGTCCCGTGGCCCGGCCGGTTCGGCGTCGGTCTTGCGTGACAAGATGGATGGATGAGCATGATCGGCGGCACCCCACAGGAGCACGGCGAGAAGATCGCGGAGCACGCGACGTACCAGGGCGCACAGAAGATCGTGTCGCAACTGATCGCGGCCGACATCCCCGCGAAAGATATCGCGATCGTCGGTCGTGGCCTTCGCTCGGTCGAGAGCGTGACGGGCAGGCTGGGCTATGCGGCTGCCGCCCGTTCCGGCGCGATCAACGGCATCCTGCTCGGCTTGCTGTTCTCCGCGATCTTCGTGCTCGGCACACCGAATGCGGCCATCCAACTGTTCATCGGTGTCATGCTCGTCGGCATTGCCGTCGGCATGCTCCTGAGCATCATCACGTACACGCTCGTGCGCCGCCGCCGCGATTACACGTCGATCACCCAGGTGATCGCCGACCAGTACGAAGTGACGGTGCTTCCCCGGTCGATCCAGCGCGCGCGGGAGACGATCGGTCGCGGAGGACCGCAGCCGGCGCCCGGACTTCCGGCTCCGGCGGTGCCGCCGGCATCCGAGCAGCCAGAATACGGGGAGCGTGCCCGCCCGCTGAGCCCGCCGCAGTATGGCGAGCGCGTCGATCCGGCCGCGGAGCCTCCGCCAGAGCGGGTCGATCCCGCTCCCGAACCGGTTGTCCCGGAACGCGTCGATCCGCTGCCGCCGCCGCAATACGGCGAGCGGGTCGATCCGGCGCCTCAGCCGCCGGAGGCCGCGGGGGAGCAACGCCGCTGATGATCGGCGTCGCCCTGCCAACGGGCACGGTCGACGTCTCGATCGTGCTGGACGCGCCGGCGGACCCGTGGACGGCGCTCGCCCTCGCGCACGGAGCCGGGGCCGGGATGGACCATCCGTTCCTTCAGGGTGTCGCCGAGGCTTTGGCCGCCGAGGGGGTCGCCGTGCTGCGCTTCATGTTCCCCTATCGGGAAGCGGGGCGGCGGATGCCGGGGCCTGCGGCGCACGCCGTGGCGACCTGGGCGGCGGTCATGACGGACCTCGAGACCCGCGTGCCCGGCGTGCCCCGATTCGCGGCCGGGAAGTCGTATGGCGGGCGGATGGCTTCGATGGCCGCCGCCGAAGGCGTGATCGCGCCGGCGGGTCTCATCTACCTCGGGTACCCCCTCCACGCGCCGGGCAAACCTGAGGCGCCGCGCGCTGCGCATCTGCCGCGGATCTCCGCGCCGCAACTCTTCCTCGAGGGCACGAACGACCCGTTCATCCAACCGATCGCGCAATTCGAGGCTGCCGTCGCGACGTGCCAGGATGCCGGCGTGCTCTGGACGCCCGGCGGGGGACACTCGTTCGAGGTGAAGGGCGCGGCCCGGGCGCCCGAGGCCGTGGGCGCCGAGATCGCGGGTTCCCTCGTCCCGTGGCTCCGCGCGCACGTGTAGCGGCAGCGCAGGCTCAGTGGGCGAGGCGCGCGATCCAGGCCTCGACCTCGTCGGCGGTCCGCGGGATGCCGGCCGACAGGTTTTCGGGGCCGTCGGCGGTCATGAGGATGTCGTCCTCGATGCGCGCGCCGATACCGCGATACTCCTCGGGAACCGTGAGATCGTCGATCTGGAAGTACAGACCCGGTTCGATCGTGAAGACCATTCCCGGCTCCAGGATGCCGTCGTAGTACATGTCGCGGCGGGCTTGCGCGCAATCGTGCACGTCGATCCCGAGGTGATGCGACGTGCCGTGCACCATGTACCGCCGGTGCTGGCCACCGCGATCCGCCTCGAGGGCTTCATCGACGCTCACCGGGAGGAGGCCCCACTCGGCGACACGCGTGGCGATGACCCGCATCGCGGCTTCGTGCACGGTGCGGAACTTCACGCCGGGGACGGCCGCGGCGAATGCCGCGTCCGCTGCTTCCCGCACCGCCTCGTAGATCTTCCGCTGCACCTCGGTGAACGTGCCCGAGACCGGGAGAGTGCGGGTGATGTCGGCGGTGTAGAGGCTGTCGACCTCGACACCGGCATCCACCAGGATCAGATCTCCCGGCACGACGGCGCCGTCATTGCGCGTCCAGTGCAGATAGCACGCGTGCGGGCCGGATGCGGCGATCGTGTCGTAGCCTTCGCCGTTGCCCTCGGTGCGGGCACGGTGGTGGAAGACACCCTCGACCGCCCGCTCGCCGCGCGGCGTGGCGATGATGCGGGGGAGGTCAGCGACGATGTCGTCGAAGCCTCGCGCGGTGACCTCGACCGCCAGCCGCATCTGCTCGATCTCGTAGGCGTCTTTGACGAGACGCAACTCCGAGACGAATCGCGCGAGCTCCTCGTCCTCATCGCCGACGCGGTCACCATCGGCGGCGGCGAAACCATCCAGGTGCGCGGTCGTGATGCCCAGGTCGCTTGCGACATCACCGAGAGCAGGCCGCGGTCCGATCCAGAATTCGCCCACGGTGGCGTCGGCGTAGAACTCGGTCGTGGTGCGATCGGCGCGATCACGCAGGTGCAGCGTCACGTCGTGACCGGATGCCGTCGGCTCGAATACGAGGACGGAGTCCGGCAGGCTGTCGCTCGCCCATCCCGTGAGGTGCGCGAACGCGGAGTGCGCGCGGAACGGATAGTCGGTGTCGTTGGAACGTTGCTTGAGCGATCCGGCTGGAAAGACCAGACGCTCACCGGGGAACGCGGCCGACACCGCCGCGCGACGTGCCGCCGTGAACGCGGCCTGCGCGCGTGGGGGCGGAGACTGCTCGGGGCGCTCGGCCCATCCGGTGGAGATCGTGTCCAGGAAGCCCTGCGGGAAGGGCTGCTTCCGGTTCGTGTTCTCGGCGGGCGGTGTCTCGGTGCTGGTCTCGGCGATCGTGTCGCTCTCGCTCGTGCTCATGGAATCCAGTCTCGCAGGTCGCGACAATCGTGTCGCTATGCGGCGGGTTCGAGCTGCACGACGAGCGGACGGTGGTCGCTGCCGCTGTCATCGAGCGAAGTGAGCACGACCGAACCTGTCGCCACCCAGCCCGACGTGGACAGGACGTGATCGATCGGGGTCCCGAGCAGCGACGGGACGCTGGTCGTCCAGGTGCCGACACCACCTGTGCCCGTCGCGGCCGCGCCGTCGTGGCACCGCCCGAGATCAGCGCCGCCGACGCCGAGGTTCGCCATGTGGTCGAGTGTCGCGTTGAAATCGCCCGCCATGATCACGCTGTCGGTCGCGCACTGATCCGCGAGCCACTGCAGATCGCTTCGCCAGTCGGCCATGTACGCCTGGCGCGGTGCGACGGCGTGGACGGCGACGACGATGGGTCCGTTCCCGTCGACGGGCATCGCGACCACGCTCGGAACCTCGGACGTGTTCGTGGTGCCGTCGACCGTCGATTCGACAACGGCGTAGTCGCCGAGATCGGGCGAGATCAGCACGCTCGTCCAGTTGGCATCCCACCCCTCGTAGTTCTCGTTGTGCACCCACATCGGTGCGCCGAGGTCTCGCATCGCCACGGCGACGGCGATGCCCACGTCTTCCGTGGTCTCGGGCAGCGACACGATGTCGGCCTGCATCGCGACGGCGGTGCGCGCGATCGTCTCGGCATCCGCGGCGCCACCGGCCGTGTTCCAGGTCATGACGCGGACGCTGGCCTCCGTGGTTTCGGGGAGGCCGCCCGACCCCACACCACGCGCGATCAGAATGCCGCCGCCGGCGACGGCGCCGACGAACGCGATCGCGGCCATCGTCCCCGCGAATGCGCGGAGAGGCCGGGCAAGACACAGCAACAGAAAAAGCATGCCGAGCACAGCGAGGAGGACGACCGTGACCGCTCGCAGCGACACGATCTGAGCGATCGGGAACGTGCGCTCCAGGCGGAAGAACTGCGGCCAGGTGAGGATCGCGACGGCGATGGCCGTGAGCACGGTGATCAGGAGTCCCAGCAGGCGAAGCACGTCGGCGACTCTATGTCAGCAGGCTGAGAGAAGGGCGGATGCCGGTCGTCCGCCGGTACGCTCGGATCATGGTGGATGAACGGGATCGCGGCGCACGGGCGTTCGCCGGCCCGAGCGATCTGCACCTTCATTCCGATCACTCCGACGGCACAGAGCCGCCCGCCGAGGTGATGGCGGCCGCGCATCGGGAGGGCCTGCGCACCGTCGCCCTGACCGACCATGACACGACGTCGGGATGGGCCGAAGCAGCGGAGGCGGCCGGCTCGCTCGGAATGACGTTGATTCCGGGGATGGAGCTCTCCGCGCGTCACGAGTGGCGGAGCGTCCACGTGCTGGGCTACCTTTTCGACCCGGACGATCCGGGCCTTCGTGCCCTCACCGATCGCATCCGCACCGCTCGGCTGACCCGCGCCCGCACGATGGCCGACCGGATCGGTCGTGACTACGACGTGACGTGGGACGATATCCTCGCCCAGACCGCCGAGGGTGCCACGGTCGGACGCCCACACCTTGCCGATGCGCTCGTCGCGAGGGGGCACGTGCGCGATCGCGGCGAGGCGTTCGCCGGCATCCTTCATCCCGCCAGTGACTACTACGTGTCGTTGTATGCGCCGGACCCCGTGACGGCGGTGGCGGCGATCGTGGGCGCCGGGGGAGTGCCGATCATCGCGCACCCGGCCGGTCGTGCGGGCCTGCTGCCGGCAGCGCTCACCGACGCGATGCTGGCGGCCGGGCTTGCGGGCTTCGAGCTCGGCCATCGGGAGAATGACGAGCCTGCGCTGTCGCGCCTGCGCCGGCTCGTGTCTGAACGCGACCTCATCGCCACCGGGTCCAGCGACTACCACGGCCGCGGAAAGCCCAACGTGCCGGGGGAGAACACCACGTCCGACGACATGGTCGCCCGCATCATCGCCCGGGCAACGGGAAGCGCCCCCGTCCATCCCTGAACGGGACGGGCGAGGGCGCTGCGCGCGAGAGAACTCAGGCCAGGGCCTTGGCCTTCAGCGCGTCGAACTCTGCCTGGCTGATCGCTCCGGAGTCGAGCAGACCCTTCGCCTGAGCGATCTGGTCGGTCGGGCTGGTGCCCGCGACCTGACGGATGTAGTCGTCCTGAGCCGACTTGTAGTGCGAAGCCGCCGCGACCTGACGCTCGCTCATGCCGCGACCGCGGGCGATGAGGTAGACGAGCGCCGTGACGATCGGGAAGAAGATCAGGAAGAAGATCCAGACGGCCTTCCAGCCACCGCCGAGCTTCGTGTCACGGAAGATGTCGCCGATGATGGCGAACAGCGCGAACAGGTACGAAACGAAGATGAATGCCCACAGGAACCACCAGATGAGATCTCCGAAGGAGCCCCAGAAGCCTTGGTATTCCACAGCCGCGTCGATGAACCGCATGATTGCCCTTCGAGAAAGTTGATCGGCATCACCTGCCGTCGATGCTCACTGTACTGCGGGCGTCAGGGGCCTCGAGGACAGATGACATTGGCGTCGGGCAGTTCGCGTCGTCAACCGGCGGTGACGGGAGCTCCGGCTCCACCGGACCCACCGCGGCGGCGACGCCGGCGACGTGCGGGAGCCGGCTTGCCGTCGTGGTGTTCTTTGCCGGCGCCGTCGTGCGTGCCTGCGCCATCCGCACTGCGTTCGGCTGTGGTGTTCGCCTCGGCGGACGAAGACGCGGCATCCGACGGTTCGGCGAAGCTCGTGCCGACCGGCTCCTGCGCGCCGCGGCGACGGCGGCGACGCGTGGTGCCCGCTTCGGAGCCCTCGGCGGCGACGTCGGCGGCGTGTGCCGGGCGCTGCGTGCGGACGGTGGCGGTCTTCGGGGCCGTCGCGATGCGACCCTTCGTGCCGGCGGGGATGTCGAGGTCCGTGTAAAGGTGCGGGCTCGAGGAGTACGTCTCGATGGGCTCAGGCTGACCGAAATCGAGCGCGCGGTTGATGAGCGCCCACTTGTGCAGGTCGTCCCAATCGACGAATGTCACCGCGATGCCGGTGTTGCCGGCGCGGCCGGTGCGGCCGACGCGGTGAAGATACGTCTTCTCGTCTTCGGGGATCGTGTGGTTGATCACGTGGGTCACATCGTTCACGTCGATGCCGCGCGCGGCGACGTCGGTCGCGATGAGGACGTCCTTCTTGCCGGCTTTGAACGCGGCCATCGAGCGTTCGCGGCTTTCCTGGCTCATGTCGCCGTGGACGGCGCCCGCGTTGAACCCGCGGTCGCTGAGCTCATCGACGAGCTTCTGGGCGGCGCGCTTGGTGCGCGTGAAGATGACGGCCTTGCCGCGGCCCTCGGACTGCAGGATGCGGGCGATGACCTCATCCTTGTCGAGCGAGTGCGCGCGGTAGACAAGGTGACGGATGTTGGCCTGCGTGAGGCCCTCGTCGGGATCGTTCGCCCGCATGTGGATGGGGTTGGTCATGAAACGGCGGGCGAGGGCGACGATCGGCCCGGGCATCGTCGCGGAGAACAGCTGCGTGTGGCGCACCTGTGCGACCTTCTGGAAGATCTTCTCGATGTCGGAGAGGAATCCGAGGTCGAGCATCTTGTCGGCTTCGTCCAGGACGACCTCGGTCGCGTTCGACAGGTCGAGGAGGCGCTGGTTGTTGAGGTCGATCAGTCGACCGGGCGTGCCGACGACGATCTGCGCGCCGGCCTTGAGCTGTTCGATCTGGCCCTCGTACGCCTTGCCGCCGTAGATCGCGACGACGCTGGTCGCGCGGTTCTGCGTCAGCATGTCGATGTCTTCGTACACCTGCACGCACAGCTCGCGGGTCGGCACGACGATGAGCGCCTTGACGCCCGGCTCGGGGGTGAGACCGAGGCGCTGAACGACGGGGATGCCGAAGCCGAAGGTCTTGCCGGTTCCGGTCTTGGCCTGGCCGATGATGTCCTGGCCGGGGAGGCCGAGCGGAATCGTCTGCTCCTGGATCGGGAACGCGTCCACGATGCCCTTTGCCGCGAGTGCGTCGACGATGTCCTGGTCGACGCCGAGTTCGGCGAAAGTCGTCATATTGTCATGCCTGTCTGGCGGTGAGAAGCCGCCGGTGAAGATACCCACGCCCTTCACTCAGCCACAGGCGCGGTGGCCCCGATCCATCGCCGGGACGGCCTCAGCCTACCTGAGCGCACCGGACGGGCCCGCGTATGGAGCGCAGTGGCGTTTATGCTGTCCTCGTGGTGACCTGGCCCTGGCAGCGCGATCGCGCGGCCGCGCGAACGCTGAAGCTGCGTTCGCGCGGCGACTTCGGCGACGTCAGCCGTGTGGATTTCGAGGAACTCGCACCCGATATCGACACCTTCCTGGGTCAGGCGGCGTACCTGCAGTTGGGGTATTTCGAGACGCTGAGCCAGCTGATCGCGCCGACACCGGAGCTCTCCCACAAGGAATCACTGTCGCTTGCGGCGGGTGCCGCGCTCATCAAACACCGCGGCCTCGTGAAGCTCATCCGTGACCGGCACGACGATCCGCTGGAGATCATGCTCCCGTTTCGGGAGCCGTTGGACGCGTTCCGCCGGGAGACCCACGGTGCGCGCCCACTCGAGACGATGCTCACCGTCCACATCACCGCAGGCATGCTGGACGACTTCTACCTCGCGCTCGCGGCAAGCTACGGCGCGACGGGGGAGCGGGCGGCGGAGATCCTGCGCGCCGACGACGATCGTCAGGCGCTCACGCAGATCATCGCGGATGCGATCGCATCGGATGCGGAATGGAAATCACTGCTGGCGCTGTGGGGTCGACGCCTGGTCGGCGACACGCTGTTGATCGCGCGCGGAGCGCTCGGACCTCAGACTCTCGACGCCGCGGAGGAGAAGAAGGTCGAACCCGTCTTCACGGATCTCCTCGCGGCGCATTCGCGGCGCATGTCCGCGATTGGTCTTGACGCCTGATCAGGCGATTTTCAACCGGAGACGCTCCTGGGCATCGTGCTGGGCACGGGACCGGGTGAGAAGGACCAGCATGATCGGCACCACGATCCCGGGGACGACGATCGACAGCACCCAGATCCAGGGGTTGTCGGCGCCGATGCCCGCCCACGTGAGCGCGAGCCATGTGAACCCGCCGACGCTGGCGCCGACGATCGGCGACAGCGCGGTGCCGCGCGCGTCTCGTCCGGGCTGCAGGAAGTGCAGGACACCGCCGATCGTGGCTCCGAAGATGAAGCCCAGCAGGATCTCCATGGCGGCCGCCCTCAGAGGACGAAGCCCACGCGGCGGGACTCTTCGGTCCCGACCTCGATGAACGCGATCCCGGCCGTCGGCACGATGTAGGAGTTCCCCTTGACGTCGGTGAAGCTGACGGCGGCGGTGCCACCCTCGATCGCTGCCGTCACGGACTTCTTGACGGAGTCAGCCGATTCTGCCGACTCGAAACTGAGCTCGCGAGCGGTGTTCGCAATGCCGATGCGGATCTCCACGGTGGTGCCACGTCCTTAATTGCCGGTTCGAGGGCCCGCAGGAGCGGGCGTATCTCGACTCTACGACACGCCCAGCGGCCATCGGCCGCCCGGCGGGCGTGGTCTGCACGCTGACGGCGAACGCGCCGCCGAGCATCGGTGTCGGCGGCGCCGGATAGCGTGGAACCATGACTTCGTTGCCGCTTGATCCCGCGCAACAGGCGGTCATCGACCTCGACGTGACGGCATCCGGCGTCGTGGTGGGCGCGCCGGGAAGCGGCAAGACGACGACGATCATCGAACGTGTCGCGGCGATGATGGCGCTCGGTGTGCGACCCGACGAGATCCTCGTGCTCACGCCCACACGCCAGGCGGCGACGGCGCTCCGTGATCGTCTTGCCCTGCGTGTGCGGGTCGCCACGCCGGGGCCGTTGGCGCGATCGGTCGCCGCGTTCGCATATCAACTCGTGCGCGGACACGCCGTGGGAGCAGGGCTCGAACCTCCGCAGCTTTTGACCGGTCCCGACGAGGATCGCATCGTCCAGGACCTTCTCGACGGCGATGCGGAAGACGAGGCGGCGGGCAACATCCCGCGCTGGCCCGCGTGGCTCACCCCCGACATTCGCGGTACGCGCGGGTTCCGCACGGAGGTGCGCGCGTTTCTGGCGGAGTGCACGACGCTCGGAATCGAGCCGGCGGACCTCGCTGAGCTCGCCGCGCGCCAGGACCGGGGCATCTGGGCATCGTTGGCGACCTTCGCTGCCGAGTACCACGCCGTGCGCGCCGATATGCGCGGCGCCCACCGCGACGCCGCGGGCCTCGTGCGTGAAGGTGTCGGGCTGGCCCGGATGCCGGCGCCTGCGGCACCCGGCGCGCTGACGACGTTGCGGGCACTGATCGTCGACGACGCGCAGGAACTCACGCTGGGCGGAATCGAACTGCTGGAAGCCTGTCGCGCCCGCGGTATCGCGGTGCTCGCCTTCGGTGACCCGGACGTAGGCTCTGGATCGTTCCGCGGCGCCACGCCGCAGAACTTCGCCCGGCTGGCGCGCGGCCTCCCGCTGCATGTTCTCGGCGCGCCGCATCGGGGGACGCCGGCGCTGCGCGATCTCGCCGCACAGGTCACGAGCCGCATCGGGGCGGTCGGCGTCATCGCGCACCGCCGCGCGCCGGACCCGGGAGATCCGGGCGGGTCGATCCGCGCATTCGCCCTGCGCTCATCGGGGGAGGAACTCGACACGATCGCACGGCTGCTCCGAGAACGCCATGTCCACGACGGGGTCCCGTGGGAACACTGCGCCGTCATCGCACACGACAGTCGTCAGGTGGTCACGCTGGAAGCAGAACTGTCGGCGCGGGATGTGCCGACAGCCGCCAGCGGGCAAGGACGCACCCTCGGTGACATGCGCGCCGTGCGGGAGCTGCTCCTGCTGATCGAGCTCGCGGCGCGGGATGAGTGGCACGGCGACGAACCCACCGAGGTACTCCGCCACGGCGGATTGGACGGTATCGAGGTGCGGCGGCTGCGCATGGCGCTGCGGCACGATGCGCTCCGGCAGCACGATGCGGAGACCGGATCCCCGGTTCGCTCGGCGCGCGACTTGCTGGCGTCCGGGCTCCGGCATCCCCTCGAATTCGAGTTGCTGGATACGCGGGAGGGGCGACGCGCCGCCCGCATCGCCGAGACCGTCGCGCTCCTGCGCGAACAGATCGCCGACGGAGCGACGGCCCACGAACTGCTGTGGACGACGTGGGAGCGCTCGGGACGTGAAAGGTCGTGGCGAGACGCGGCGGCCGGCCACGGACCGTTGGCAGATCAAGCCGGGCGCGACCTCGATGCCGTCGTCGCGCTCTTCCACGCAGCCAAACGACACGGGGAGCGCGAGGACGGAACCGCGCCGATCGCGTTCGTGCGCGGCATCCTGCAGTCCGACGTCGCGGAGGATCGCCTCAGCGCGCCGACCCCCGGCGGGGTCGTATCGGTTCTGACCCCTGCCGGTGCCCTCGGTGGCGAGTTCGACACGGTCGTGATCGCCGGGGTGCAGGACGGCGTCTGGCCGAACCTCCGCCCGCGCGGTGGCCTGCTGGAGACGTGGCGTCTCGCGACGGCCGGCGAGGACCAACCCGTCGATGCGCTCGACCTCCGTCGCGGTGTGCTCCATGACGAGTTGCGGCTGTTCGTGCGTGCCGTCTCGCGGGCGCAGTCGCGCCTGATCGTCACGGCGGTCGATGATGACGACACGGGGCCGAGCGTGCTGTTCGAGTTCCTTCCGCCGGCTGAGGCCGCGCCGCGGAGTGCGGAGCATCCACTGTCGTTGCGCGGGCTGGTCGCCCAGTATCGCCGCGCGTTGACCGATCCGCGCACGACAGCGGCCACGCGCGCCGACGCCGCGGGTCAACTGGCGCTCCTCGCCGAGGCGGGTGTGGCCGGGGCCGATCCGCAGCAGTGGTACGGCATTGCGCCGCCGACCGCGCGCGGGCCGCTGATCGACCTGTCCCTCGAGCAGGCGCGGGTGTCGCCGTCGAAACTCGAGGCGATCGACGTGTGCCAGCTCAACTGGGTCATCGGCGACCTCGGCGGCGATGCCGGCAGCGTCGGAGCGGGCCTGGGCACGCTGATCCATGCCGCGCTCGAACACGCCGAGGGCGCCGACGAGGCGGACCTCTGGCGCACGGTCGAGAGTCGGTGGTCGGAGCTCGAGTTCGAGGCGGTGTGGATCGAGCGCGCCGAACGCACCCGCGCACGTGATCTGGTGGCCCGCCTGAGCCGCTACCTCCGCGACGCGCAGGCCGCCGGGACGAGCCTCCTGGGAGCCGAGCCCCGGTTCGAGCTGGAGGTGCCGGTCGCCGGCGCCGCTCTGCCGTCGGTCGTGAGCGGGACGATCGACCGTGTCGAACTGACGGCGGAAGGCACGGTCGTCATCGTCGATTTGAAAACCGGGCGCACACAATCGACGAGTGCGACAGCGGCCGTCGACAATCCGCAGCTGAGTGCGTATCAACTCGCGTTCGAGAACGGAGCGATCCCCGCGGCAGCCGGTCACCCGTCCGGCGGGGCGAAGCTCCTGGTGTTGAGGGCCAACCGGAACGGACCGTACTCGACGCCTCTGCAGGAGCCGTTCGACGATGACCGCCGCAGCGCGTTCGTCGATCGCATCGGCGACGCCGTGCGGATCATGGGTGGGCGCGAGTTCCTTGCTCCGTACGAAGCGCATTGCCGGGACGACCACACTCATGGGCTCTGCCGCATCCACACGATCGGGCCGGTGAGTAGTTCATGACCACGTCGCAGACATCAGCGCCGCCGATCTCACCCGAGGCGATCGCGGCCGCCCTGGGGCAATTCCCGCCGACCGCCGAGCAATCCGCGGTCATCGCCGCACCGCTCAGGCCCGCCCTCGTCGTCGCGGGGGCCGGCAGCGGAAAGACCGAGACCATGTCGGGCCGCGTGGTCTGGCTCGTCGCGAACGGTCACGTGCGGCGCGACGAGGTTCTCGGGCTCACGTTCACCCGTAAAGCCGCGGGTGAGTTGGCCGAACGCATCCAACGCCGCCTGAACCGGCTCGCCGAGTTCGAACAGCGCGGACTGTTGCCCGTCATCGAGCAGCGCTATCGCGACGGGCGACTCGACATGTTCGCGCGTATCGAGCGCGAGATGACCGGTGCCACGGCCGACGCCGCGCGCCGCGCCGCCCTCGATGCGCTCGCGGAGGGGAGCACCCCGCAGCCGGCCGACGCGGACGCGCTGCTGCACCGCCCGACCGTCGCGACCTACAACAGCTTCGCCGATCAGCTCGTGCGGGAGAACGCCGTGCGCATCGGTCGTGACGCGGAGTCCGTCATCCTCAGTGAGTCCGCCGCCTGGTTGCTCATGCGCAGCGTCGTCCATGCCGCCGATGATCCGCGGCTCGAGACGATCACATACCGGCCGTCCACGATCATCGATGCGGCCTTGCGGATCGCGCGCGACGGGGTCGACAATCTCGCCGATCTCGACGAGATCGCGGCGTTGCCGGCACGCCTGGCACAGGTCCGTGAGCGACCATCCACGCGCAAGGGGACGACGGTGTATGCCGACGTCGAGAAAGCGCTCGTCGCCGTCGGCGGGCTGGAGGTGCTGACCTCCCTGGCACGCGAGTACGACGCGCAGAAGCGCCGACGGGGTGTCATCGATTTCTCCGATCAGGTCGCCGGTGCGCTGCAGATCGTGCGCGCGCACCCCGCCGTGGCCGCCGAGGTCCGTGAGCGATATCGCGTCGTGCTGCTCGACGAGTATCAGGACACGTCGGTCGTGCAGAGCGACCTGCTCGCTGCGCTGTTCGCCGATTCCGCCGTCATGGCCGTCGGCGATCCCCACCAGTCGATCTACGGCTGGCGGGGCGCGAGTGCCGGCAACCTCGGTGGATTCGCGGGGGCGTTCTCCTCGTCCGGCGCCGCAGAGAACTACTCATTGGTGACGAGTTGGCGCAACAGCGAACGCGTGCTGGACGCGGCCAACGCGGTCCTGGCCCCTCTCGCGATGCGCACGCCCGTGCGCGTCGACGCACTTCGGCCACGCCCGGCCGCTCCCGCCGGACACGTCACGGCCGCGTTCGAGGGGGACGTCGACGCCGAAGCCGACCGCGTGGCTGCGTGGTTCGCGGATGTCCGCGCCGGCCGAGCCGCGACGGGCGCCGCGACGACCGGCGCCATTCTCTTCCGCGCCAAGAAGCACATGGTCCGTTTCGCGGACGCTCTCGGGCGACGCGGCATCCCGCACCGCATCCTGGGCCTCGGCGGACTCCTCTCCACGCCCGAAGTCGTCGATGTCGTCGCGGCGCTCCGCGTCATCAGCGACCCGCGCGCGGGGTCGGCCCTGATCCGGTTGCTGAGCGGTCCGCGGTGGGGCATCGGTCTCCCCGACCTTCGCGCATTGGCCGCGCTCGCGCGGCGCATCGGGCGCAGTGACGCGACACTGCACGCCTTGGACGCCGATGTCCTCGCGCGCCTGCGGAGCGCCGGCGAAGACAGTGCGTCGCTTGTCGACGCCGTCGACTTCCTCGGTCGGCAGGACGATGATCATGGCTGGCTCACCGACTTCACACCCGCCGCCCGCACGCGACTGCGCGAAGCGGCAGCTGTCTTCGCGGGGCTCCGGCGGGCGGCCGGCATCCCCGTGCCGGACCTCGTGCGTCTGATCGAGGTCGAACTGCGGCTGGACATCGAGCTGGCTGCCAATGATGCGCGTGGCCCCGCCCGCGTCGCCGGCGACCAGCTGCGCGCGTTCGTCGACGAGCTGCACGGCTTCCTGGCAGCGGACGAGAGCGGTTCACTACCCGCGTTGCTGGCCTGGCTCGACCGCGCCGAGCGCGTCGATGAGTTCGCTCCGCGTACCGAACCACCCGAAGACGATGTCGTGCAGCTCCTCACGATCCACGGTTCGAAGGGACTGGAATGGGATGCTGTCGCGGTCGTGCGCTTCGTGGAAGACGAACTGCCGGCCAAACCCCGGGAAGGGCTCGGGTGGCTTCGTTTCGGCGTGCTGCCATATCCGTTCCGCGGCGATCGGGCGTGGTTGCCGCGCCTCGCCTGGGAGGAAGACGAAGCCCCCACACAACAGGATCTGCGAACCGCGCTGGCGGACTTCGCGTTGGCGCTCAAGGACCGACAGCTCGACGAAGAGCGCCGGCTCGCCTATGTCGCGGTCACCAGGGCGCGTGACCATCTGCTGCTGACCGGTTCGGCGTGGGCGGGAACGAAGACACCCCGCGGTCCCAGTCCGTTTCTCGCGGAGATCACCGATGCCCTCGCGCTGCCGCTCGACGTTCCCGAACCGGGCGAGGACCCCTATCTGGACCAGAGCCGATTGCTGTCCTGGCCGATCGATCCGCTCGGCGCACGCCGTGAGGCGGTGACGGCCGCCGCAGACCGGGTGCGCGCGGCGGCGGAGGGTCCGCCGGCGACGGCATCCCGAGATCTCACGCTGCTGCTCGCCGAACGTGCCGAGCGTGCTGCCGGGGTTCGGGCCGTCGCCCCGGTGCGGGTACCCGCCTCGCGGTACAAAGACTTCGTCAGTGACTATGCGGGCACCGTGCAGGCGATCGCCCGCCCGCTCCCCGAGCGCCCGTATCGTCAGACACGGCTCGGCACGCTGTTCCACGCGTGGGTCGAGGAGCGCTCCGGGTTGACCGGGTCGGGACCGTCGGTCGACGACGCGCTCTGGGAGCTCGACGAAGACCAGATCGGCGGTCCGGATGCCGACGCGGGCGCGCTCGATGAGCTCAAGGCGCGCTTCCTCGCGTCCGAGTGGGCGACGCTTGCTCCGATCGAGGTCGAGGTGGAGATCGATGTCGCCCTCGACGATCTGCTCGACGACGGGCGCCCGCACATCGCGATCTGCAAGCTCGATGCCGTCTACCGGCGTGGAGAGCGGATCGAGATCGTCGATTGGAAGACCGGGCGTCCCCCGCGAACGGCACGTGAGCGTGAGGACCGCCTCCTGCAATTGAGGCTGTACCGCCGCGCGTACCACGAGCGCAGCGGAGTGCCACTCGCGCAGATCGACGTCGTCCTCTACTACGTCGCGGACGACGTCATCGTCCGCGACTGAATCCGCGCCGAGTCTCAGGCGGTGTCGGTCCATCGGCGCAGTGCATTGCGCGCTGCGGCATCGGGATCGTCGTCTGTGCCGTCGTCGCTGTCATCGCGAGCAGCCGCGGCCTCGCCGGTATCGCCGCGCAGCGGAGCCCAATCGGACATCTCGATCGGAGCCGTGGGGATGCCGGCGGCATCCAGCTCTTCCGGACTGAAGGATGCGAGGGACTCCGCGTCGAAGGCGTCGGTCTCCATGGAGATATGTCCGAGGTCGCCCGTTGTCGCGGGGACGCGACCGAGGACCGCGATCGCATCATCCACTGACACGGTCTCGTGAGCGAGCGGCGGCTCATCCCGAACGCTGTCCTCGAGCGCCGTCAGCAGAGCGACGGCGTCGGCGACGACCGACTCGGCGCCGGCAGAGTGTCCGTGGACGAGCCACTTCGCGAACTCCAGCTCGGCGTGCAAGCGGGCGCGCGCCACGAGCAGACCATCGGGTGCGCGGTGCGACAGGCGGGTGTACGTGTCGACGACGTCCTCGCGAGCGTCGGGGGCAGACGATGTCCACCGCAGATCCACGGCGGGGTCGCCGACACTCAGACCGCCCCAGGAGAGCAGGCCCGTGACGTGCGGTGCGCCGTCCTCGTCGTCTTCCAGGACGAAGGATGCCGGGTCCACCCCGCCGAGGGTCACGGTCGTCTCGAATCGCCACAGCGGCTCGGATCCGAGCGCCGTGCTCCAGCGGCGGAGCAGTCCGAACGGGAGGTGACCGGTCGCTTCGGCTCGATCGAGCAGTCGCTCGGCGTCGTCGCGCACCTGCGCGGAGGTCTGAACGGGAAGCCCCGCATCGCGGATGACCGTCACGGGCAGGTCATGGACCCGTGCGATGGCGGCCGCAAGCGCCGTTGCAACACCGTCTCCGGCCGGCACGTGCATCGCATCGACGCGGTAGCCGGGGAGGAGGGTCTGGACGACGGCGTGCACGCCGTCGACAGCGGTTTCGCCGAGCACGTCGGGGGCGCCGAAGGGGAGCACGCCGCGCACGCCGGCCGTGAGGGCCTTCAGCGCGTGGGCCTCGGCGCGCAGGGCGACGTCGGCGTCTCGGTCGGTGGGGACACGCACGACGACGCGTCGTCCGTCGTCGAGGGTCGCGATCGCGCTGTCGTAGCGACCGGTCGTGCCCTCGGTCAGCGGACCGACGCCGACCACGGTCGCGCGGGGCAGAGCGGAGGTCACCGACGCGGCTAGAGTGAGGGGTGAGCGTGCCATGACCCCAGGGTAGGTGCGCGGCGGCGTGAAGTATCCGTGCCACGCCCGGCATTCGCACCGTGCCTGGTGAGAGAGGTTCGCGATGACACCCCTGAACGACCTCGGACTTCCGGCTTTGGCCCGCGCCACGATCGATCGGGCAGCCGACGAACGCACGCGCGAGGGCCTCCTCGAGGCGTTGCGGGCCGATCCCACGACGCGAGTCGTCGCGTTACAGGGCGACCAGGCCCCGCTCCAGCCCGGCCGGGGCGCGCCGGCACTGTTGCTGGTTCCTCCGTCGGCGATCTCGGAGGGGGCGCAGTGGGCGTTCTTGGGTCGCGACGAGGATGGCTCCGCGCGACTCGTGGCCGCCGTCGCAGCCGCAACCGAACGTCCCGTTGATGCGGAGGACTGGGGGAGTCTGCGAGCCGTCGGCGGTGAGCTTTCACCGGTCGAATCGGGCCTGTTGGTGGAAGCCGTCGCGCTCGGCCGCTGGTTGCTCGACGCGCCGTTCTGTCCCGCGTGCGGGGGGCGCACGATCGTCCGCACGGCGGGCTGGTCGCGGAGCTGTCCCGACTGCGGGCGCGACCACTTCCCGCGCACCGACCCGGCCGTCATCGTCGCGGTCGCCTCGGCCGACGGCTCCCGCCTGCTCCTCGGGAAGAACGCGATGTGGAAGGACCGCAACGTCTATTCGACGTTCGCGGGATTCGTGGAAGCGGGAGAATCCGCCGAGGCGACGATCGTCCGCGAGGTGCACGAAGAGGCCGGCGTCATCGCCCGGGACATCCGCTACCGGGGGTCGCAAGCGTGGCCCTATCCGCGCTCACTCATGCTGGGGTTCCACGCCGCCGCCCTCGATGACGCCGCCGCACGACCCGACGGGGAGGAGATCGTCGACGTCCGATGGTTCTCGCGTGCCGAGCTCACGGCGGCTCTGGCGGGAGAGGCCGACTTCGCGTTGCCTGGGACGGCATCCATCGCCCGTCGGCTCATCCTCGACTGGGTGGAGCATCCGGAGTGAACGATCGCGCGCTGGAAGGTCTCGACGACCGGCAGCGCGAAGCAGCGTCGCTGCTCCGCGGTCCGGTGTGCGTGCTCGCGGGCGCCGGTACCGGGAAGACCCGGGTCATCACTCATCGCATCGCGCACGGCGTCGACACCGGGGCATATTCCCCGGGCCGTGTCATGGCCGTCACCTTCACGACCAAGGCCGCCGGTGAGATGCGCGGTCGCCTCCGCGCGCTCGGGGTGGAGGGGGTCGCCGCCCGCACGTTCCACGCGACCGCTCTTGCCCAGCTGAACTTCTTCTGGCCACAGTTGGCGGGCGACGTGGCCCCGTTGATCATCGACAACAAGGTGCGCGTCCTCGGTCAGGCAGCCGACGGCCTGGGTCTACGGCTCGACGCGCCGACGCTCCGCGACGTGGCCGGGCGCATCGAGGCCCGGAAAGTCCGGATGATCTCGATCGATCGCGACGCCGCTGAGCATCCGACCGGGCTCCCCGGGGTCGACGTGCAGGCGCTCGCCGATCTGCAGCGCGCTTACGAGAAGGTCAAGGACGAACGGCGACAGCTCGACTTCGAGGACGTACTGCTCGCGTGCGCGGGGATGGTCGAAGCCGAGCCTCGAGTCGCCGCCGCCATCCACGAGCAGTACCGGCATCTGACGGTCGATGAGTACCAGGACGTGTCGCCGGTACAGGCGCGGTTGCTGGACCTGTGGCTGGGTGATCGCCAGGACTTCTGCGTCGTCGGCGACGCGAGTCAGACGATCTATTCCTTCGCGGGGGCAGATCCTCGGTTCCTCCTCGAATTCGGCGACCGGTACGGCGATGCGCAGATCGTGCGCCTCGAGCGCAACTATCGATCCGATGCCGCCGTCCTCGCCGTCGCGAACGAGCTCATGCGGGGTCGCCCCGGCGCGCTCGTGCTGTCGGCCGCGGTCCGTCCGGACGCGCCGCCCAGGTCGGGTGCGGAGCCCACCGTGACGGCCTTCCCGGACGACACGGCAGAGGCGGACGGGGTGGCGGCCGCGATCGCGGCGCAGATGAGTGCGGGGACGGATGCCCACGACATCGCCGTGCTCTACCGCGCCAACGCGCAGTCGGCGCCGTTGCTGGCCGCGTTGGCCGCACGCGGGATTCCTGCCTCGGTTCTCGGCGGCAAGCGGTTCTTCGACCTCCCCGAAGTCCGCCAGGCGGTCATGGCCCTGCGGGGGGCATCGGTCGCTCCGCTGGAGACGACCTTCGTCGCCGCCGTCCGCGATGTCCTGCGTTCCCTCGGCCTCACCGATGATCCTCCGCCGGCCGGCGGGGCGCTTCGGGATGCCTGGGAGGCGCGAGCTGCCGTCCTCCGGCTCGCCGAGGAGGCGCCGGCCGGGACCTCGCTGCGCGCCTTCACGGATGAACTGCTCGCCCGCGCGAAGAGCCAGCACGAACCCACGCTGCGGACCGTCACCTTGGCGACGCTGCACGCCGCCAAGGGGCTCGAGTGGGAGCACGTGCACCTTGTCGGGATGAGCGAAGGCCTTTTGCCGATTTCGTACGCGACCACGTTCGAACAGGTCGACGAAGAGCGCCGCCTCGCGTACGTCGGAATCACGCGGGCCGGTCGAACGCTGTCGCTGTCGTGGTCGCAGGCGAGCGGGTCGCGACCTCGCCAGATGTCGCGATTCCTTCAGGAGATCGGCACCAGCACTCTGCGTGCGGCCGGTGGCCGTGCCAGCTCCGGCGGACGTCCGCGGAGCGGACGCTGACCGACGCCGCGTGAGGGCTCGCTCCGGTCACCAGACGTCCGGCGAGGATGCCGGCTTCCCAGAGCAGCGCGCGGTCGGTGCGCATCGCGCCGCGCGCGAGCATCTGCGCCGCCAGCAGTGGCCAGCTCGGATCGGCGTCGCGCCGATGAGCGTGTGTGCAGGCCAGACACGCCGTGACGCCGGGGATGACGAAGGGACCGACCGTCACACGGTCGCCGGCGAGCTCGAGCGGGAGATGCGGCACGTCCCGCGCCATCAGTGTGGCGGCACGGCGCGGTTCGACCAGGCGATGGGCGACGACGATCACGGGCACAGTCGGATCGGGATGAGCCTGTGCCCATCGGGTGGTCGCCACGACCTCCACCCCGCCGACCTCGAGAGCGTCGGCGAGCGCATCGGCGTCACCGATGTCGATGTCGGCCGGCAGTTCGACGCACACCCGCGGCCGCGGCGGCGTGCCCACCGTGAGCGCGGGTGAGATCCTCGCCACGAACGCCGCAGCGGCGTCGGCCGGCGCACCCGCGACCCTCGCCAGCGGCAAGATCATCGCATCGGGGATGCCGTCGTGCAGCGCCGACAGCAGACTCTCCTGCCACGGGGTGACATCGTCGACACGAATACCCGGCTCGGACCCCAACTGCAGGCTCGACGGCGTGCGCCAGAGTGGTGCGTGCGAGGGTGCCAGTCGGAGCATGTGCCGATTGTGCCGCGGATGCTGCGGCCGACGCTTCAGCTCTCCACAGCAGCACGTGTCAGACCGGGCGCGGGTCCTCCGGAGTGTCCGAGTCGCCCGTATCGGCGGAGTCGGGCCCCTCGGCGCGATCGGCCCCGTTCAGCAGTGCATCAAGGGCATCGTCGAACGCATCGCGTTCGGGCTGTTCTCCGCGCGCCCGTGCCTGCAGACGTGCGACGAGCGCCGCCGGGTCGTCGATGTCGGCGGCCTCCGGCATGAGATCGGGATAGTCCCACAGGCTGTCGCGGTCGGCGGTACCGACCGCATCACCGACGGCACGCCACATCGCGGCGGCCTCGCGGAGGCGCCGAGGACGCAGTTCGAGTCCGACGAGCGACCCCATGGCTTGTTCGGCGGGGCCGCCGACGGCGCGGCGGCGGCGCACGGCCTCGGCGATCTTCGCCGCTTCGGGCAGCCGTGCGGTCGCATCGGCGGTGACGACGTCGACCCAGCCTTCGATCGTGGCGAGCAGGTTCTCGAGGCGGCTGAGGGCGGCATCCTGCTCCGCCGTGCGCTGCGGCAGGAGAGCTCCGGACTCGAGCGCCGTGCGGAGCTCGTCGGGCGAGGAGGGATCGAACCGCGACGCGAGGTCTTCGAGCGCGCTCGTGTCGACATGGATGCCCCGAGCGAACTCGGTCACTTGCGAGATCACGTGCAGGCGCAACCAGCGAGCGTGGCGGAAGAGACGGGCGTGGGCGAGCTCGCGCGTCGCGAGGTACAGCGCCAGCTGATCGCCGTCCACCTCCAGGTCCCGACCGAAGTCGGCGAAGTTCTGCGGCACGATCACGGCCTCACCGTCCGGCAGGATCGGGATGCCCACGTCACCGCCGGAGACGACCTCGAGCGATAGGCGGCCGATGACCGCACCCAGCTGGGCGGCGAACAGCGAGCCGCCGATTCGGCGCATGAACTGCCCCGCTCCGGCGATCATGCCCTTCATCTCTTCCGGGGTCTGCTCGTCGATCGCGGCGGTCAGCGCGCCGGCGATCGAATCCGCGACCGGCTCGGCCAGCTCCTGCCACACCGGCAGGGTGGCCTCGACCCACTGACCGCGGGTGATGGCCCGAGGTGGGTGCGGCAGGTCCGAGATCGTGGTGGCTTCGCTCAACCACAGGGTCGCGAGGCTGAACGCCTGGTCGAACTCCTGACGGTTCCCGGCGGTGATGCTGAGTCCGTCCTTGTTGGCGAGGTGCAGCGCGCTCGTCTTCGCGGCGGACCAGTCGATGCCGTCCCCGCCGGCCGTGAACGCCGCCTGCATCTGCTGCATCATCTGTTGCAGCATCGCGGGATCCACCCCGAGCCCGGACAGCGCCTCCAGGCGGCTCGGATCGAGCCCTTCGGCGCCCCCGCCGAGGATGTTGCGGAGCATCTCCGCGAACTGGTCCTCGGGGGACCGGTCGTCGGGGCGGTCGAGATTGTCATCAGCCATATCAGGCGCCTTTCAGCGGGCAGAACTCGTCGCGCTCTACGCTAGTCGCACGTCCTCTCGCCCCGGCCCGGATCGGGCCCGGTAGAGGATCTCCCGTGTACGCCGGTCGCGAACGACCGGCCAGGAAGGCTCCTCCGTGGCACTGTTCGACGAGAACACGACGATCGTTCCCGCCCCGCGGCGGCAGCTTCCCCGGGCGACCGTTGCCGGTATCTGGGCGCTCACGATCGCTCTGTTCGCGTTGCTCGCGCTGACCTTTCTGCCGAGCTCGTTCGTCATCCAGCAACCCGGCCCCGTCTTCAACACTCTCGGAACCGTCACCAGCAACAGCGGTGACGAGGTCCCGTTGATCAGCATCGAGGGGGCCGAGACGTTCGAGACCGCCGGTTCACTGGACCTGCTGACGGTCCAGGTCGTCGGCAATCGCGACCGCACGCCGTCGTGGTTCGAACTCGCCTCGGCATGGTTCGACTCCTCGCGCGCTGTTATCCCTCTCGACGATGTCTTCCCCGAGGGGCAGAGCACGGACGAGCGCAACGAGGAGAGCGCGGTGATGATGGTCGACTCGCAGAAGGAAGCGACCGCCGCCGCATTGACCGAACTCGGCTACGACGTGAACGCGATGGTGCGCGTGTACTCGCTCACCGAGGACTCCGCCGCGCAGGGGATCCTCCAGCCCGACGACATCATCCGCGCCGCGAACGGTACGCAGGTCACCGAGACCGAGGAGCTGCGAAAAGTCATCAACGACGGCGACGGCGCACCGGTCGACCTCACGATCGAACGCGACGGTCGGACGCTGACGAAGACCGTGACGCCGACGCAATCGTCCGTCGACGGTGAGACCGTGTGGCTCGTGGGCATCTCGACGATGCACGATTACGACTTCCCGATCGACGTGACAATCCAGCTCGACAACGTCGGTGGACCCAGCGCCGGTCAGATGTTCGCCCTGGGGATCATCGACACACTCACCCCGGGGGAGCTCAACGGCGGCCAGGACATCGCCGGCACGGGAACGATCGACGCCGCGGGCACGATCGGCGCGATCGGCGGCGTTCGTCAGAAGATGTACGGTGCGGTCGATGCCGGAGCCGACTACTTTTTGACGCCGGAGACGAATTGCGGCGAGGTCGTCGGTCACATTCCGCCGGGCCTGCAGGTGTTCTCCGTGGCGACCTTGGATGATTCGCTCGCGGTCCTCACCGCGATCCGCGAGGGCGACGACCTCGCCGACCTGTCGACCTGCCAGTAGCGCGTCCGGTCGCAGAAGGCCCGCTTAGGATAGAAGAGTGACCACGACCTCAGCGCCGACACAGGCCACGCCCAGTCCCTTCCGACGTGCGATCGGAATCACGCTTGCCGTGATTGCCGTGATCGTCGTGGGGTTCTTCATTTTCGCCAGCCTGTACGCCGATTGGCTGTGGTTCGACCAGCTCGGGTTCGAAAGCGTCCTGTGGACGCAGTGGACAGCGCGGATCGTGATGTTCCTCGTGGGCTTCGTCGCGATGGCGGGGCCGGTGTTCCTGGCCATCCAGCTCGGCTACCGCCTGCGCCCCGTCTACGCCCGTCTGAGCTCGCAACTCGATCACTACCAAGAGGTCGTGGAGCCGCTCCGCCGCCTCGCCATGTGGGGCATTCCGATCTTCTTCGGCTTCTTCGCCGGCTTCGCGGCGTCTGCCCAGTGGGAGACGGTGTGGCTGTGGATGAACCGGGTCGACTCGGGCGACCTCGACCCGCAGTTCCAGTTGGACACCGGGTTCTACCTGTTCTCGCTGCCGTTCTTCACCTCGCTGCTGGGGTTCTTGTCGGCGGTGATCCTCGTCTGCCTGGTCGTCACGGTCCTCGTGACCTACCTCTACGGCTCGATCCGGGTCGGCCAGGGCGAACTGCGCATCTCCAAGCCCGCCCGCATCCAGCTGGCGATCATCGCAGGTATCTACCTGCTGGTCCAGGCGGCGAGCCTGTGGCTCGACCGGTTCAAGACGCTGACGACGCAGAGCGAGCGCATCACGGGTGCGACGTACGTCGACGTCAACGCGATCATCCCCGGGCTCACGATCCTCGCCGTCGCGGCGATCCTCGTGGCCGTGCTGTTCTTCGTCACCGCCGTCATCGGCCGCTGGCGCTTTCCGCTCATCGGTACCGGCCTGCTGATCGTCTCATCCCTCGTCGTCGGCATCGCCTACCCCTGGGTTCTCTCCAACATCCAGGTGCGTCCGAACCAGGAGACCCTGGAGAGCGAGTTCTACCAGCGCAACATCGACGCGACGCAGAAGGCGTACGGCATCGATGGACTGGAGAAGAGCGACTTCCAGGCCGTGACCGATGCGGAACCCGGTCAGTTGCGTGAGGACGCCGATACCACCGCATCCATCCGCATCATGGACCCGGCGATCATTTCGCCCACGGTTCGGCAGCTCGAGCAGTATCGCTCGTACTACCAGTTCACCGATCCGCTGGATGTCGACCGCTATCAGATCAACGGCGAGTCCCAGGACACCGTCGTCTCGGTGCGCGAGCTCAACCTCGAGCAGCTGGGAAACGCGGCTTCCTGGTACAACACGACCCTCGTCTACACGCACGGTTACGGCATGGTCGCGGCCAAGGGCAACGAGCGCACCGCCGATGGCAACCCCGTGTTCGTCGAGCGCGGCATCCCGGCGACGGGTGAACTCACGGACAGCGAGGACTACGAGCCGCGCGTCTACTTCGGCGAGACCTCGCCGCTGTACTCGATCGTCGGCGCTCCGGAAGGCTCGGAGAACATCGAGCTCGACTATCCGCGCGGTGAAGACGGAGCGGCGCAGACGAAGACCACGTTCACGGGCGATGGTGGTCCGCTGGTCGGCAGCATCTTCAACCGGTTGATCTATTCGCTGAAGTTCCAGGCGACCGACATCCTGTTCTCGGACGGCATCAACGACGACTCGCAGATCCTCTACGACCGTGACCCCATCACGCGCGTCCAAAAAGCCGCTCCGTATCTCGAGCTCGACAACGACCCGTATCCGTCGGTCGTGGACGGGCGGATCGTCTGGATCGTCGACGGCTACACGCTGAGCGCGGACTACCCGTACTCGTCGATCGTGAGCTTGCGTGACGCGATCAGTGACACGACGAACACCGCCCCCCGCGTCGCCCTCGACGACGTCAACTACATTCGCAACTCGGTCAAGGCCACCGTCGACGCGTACGACGGATCGGTCACGCTGTATGCGTGGGATGAGACCGACCCGCTCCTGGAGGCGTGGCAGAAGGTCTACCCGTCGACGCTCAAGCCGATCACCGAGATGAGCGGCGACCTGATGAGCCACGTGCGCTACCCGACGGACCTGTTCAAGGTGCAGCGCGCGATGCTCGGCACCTACCACGTCGATGACGCCGCGTCGTTCTACGCACGCGACAACGCCTGGAAGACCCCGAATGATCCGGTCTCCGACGTCGAGGTCCTGCAGCCGCCGTACTACCTGACGATGCAGATGCCCGGCCAAGAGTCGCCGACATACTCGATGTTCACGACCTTCATCCCCGGTGGCGAGGACACCCGCAACGTGCTCATGGGCTACCTGTCGGTCGATTCGGACGCCGGCGCCGCCGATGGCACCCGGAGCGACAGCTACGGCAAGCTCCGGATGCTCGAGATCAATGCCGAGACGCCCGTGCCCGGTCCCGGTCAGGTGCAGAATACGTTCGATGCCGATCCGAGCGTGTCCGCGTTCATCAACATCTTGAAGCAGGGGCAATCTGACGTCCTCAACGGCAACCTGCTGACTCTGCCGGTCGGTGGCGGTCTGCTCTACGTCCAACCGGTGTTCGTGCAGTCGTCGGGCTCGACGAAGCTGCCGACGCTTCAGAAGGTGCTCGTCGCGTTCGGTAACGAGGTCGCTTTCGAAGACACCCTGCAGGGCGCGCTCGACACGCTGTTCGGCGGCGACTCCGGGGCGAACGCCGGTGACGGCGACGCCACACCGGCGCCCGAGCCGACCGAGTCCGGCGACCCGGGGGAGGAAACCGGCGGGAGCACCGGCGGTACCGACATCGCCTTCCAGGCAGCTCTGGCCGACGCGCAGCAGGCGATGCTCGACCGCGACACGGCGTTGAAGGCCGGCGACCTCACCGCGTTCGCCGAGGCCGACGCCCGCTTGACGGCGGCCGTCACCCAGCTGCTCTCGCTCTCCGGCGAGTGAGCGTTCGCTGAATCTGGTGGTGGCAGCTCAACCGGTGAGCAGCCACCACCAGATCAGCAACAGCGTCACGATGAAGCCGGACAGTTGGTTGATCCAGAGGAAGCGGCGCCATCCCACGGTCGCGCGCTCGGCCTCGGCGTCGTCGAGGTTGCGGTAGGGCCAGACCGCCGCGAGGTAGGGGACCACGACGACGGCCGCAAGGGGCCCCGGCCAAGCGACGCCCAGCATCGTGAGTCCCGCGGCGGCGTAGCAGACGAGCGCGAACCGTACGGTCCATCGGGCACCGCGGGCCGTCGCGATCGAGGCGATGCCCGCCTCCCGATCGGCGACGACGTCTTGCACCGCGCCGAATGCGTGCGAGGCGATGCCCCAGAGAGCGAATGCGACGATCACGAGAACAAGCGAGAGATCGGCGTCCGCGCCCCCCAGGACCAATCCGTAGACGGCGGGCGAGAAGAAGTGGATGCTGCTGGTCCCCGAGTCGGCGAAGGGCCGCTCCTTCAGGCGCAGGGGCGGTGCGCTGTAGAACACGACGAAGAAGAGGCTCGTGACTAGCACGACCCAGGACAGCGGGCTGCCTACCGCGATGAGGTAGAGGACGAACGGAAGACACGACAGCCCCGCAGCCCAGAGTGTCACGCCGTGCAGACTGCGGTCGAGCACGGCGCCTTGAACGCCGCCTTTTCGGGGGTTGCGGAGGTCCGACTCGTAGTCGAACACATCGTTGATGCCGTACATGGCGAGGTTGTAGGGGATCAGGAAGAACAGCGTGCCGACGATCAACGTGATATCGATCTCGCGCGTGGAAAGCAGATAGGCCGCCGCGAACGGGTAGGCCGTGTTGATCCAGCTCACCGGGCGGGAGGAGACGATGAGGTGGCCGAGCACGCCGCGGCCGCTCATGCGCGACGCCCGCGTGAGGAGAGGACGAAGACCGCAGGAACGAAGAACGCCGCGCACACGGGGTACGAGAAGTCCTCGAGTGGGGCGAGGCCGATGCGGATGCCGGAGAGATGCTCGGGCGGGTAGGTGAACAGGCCCACGGCGATCATGATGTTGTCGAAGACGGCCGTGAGCACGACGAGGACGAGGGCGGCGATCGCGGAGGAGCCCATGCGTCTGCCGAAGGCAGGCCGACGTACCGTGGCGAGCGTCACGATGAGCGTCACGATCGCGAACGGGATGATCAGCAGCGCGTAGGTCACGGCATCCTTTCCCGTCGCCGTGTGCCGCGTCGTTCGGCGGCGGCCCAGACGGTCAGCGCGAGCTGACACAGGAACGCGAGGAAGAAGGGTTCCTCCAGTGGCAAGTGCGGCGCAAGGTCGATGCCGAGCAGGAGTGGACTGTCGCCCTTGACGAAAACGCCTGCCGCGATGCCGGCGATGTCCCAGGCGAGCAGCAGAGCGGTACCGGCGAGGACGGCCAGCGCCGCGCGGCCGGGCCGGTGCCAGAAGGCGAGCCGGAATCGGGCATCGAGCGCGGCAACCCCCGCCGCCGACAGGAGAATCGCGATCAGGTAGAGGCCCGGCATCAGCGGACGGACGCCGGTGCGTCGCGGTGGATGCGCTCCACGGCCAGTTCTGCCGAGATGAGGCACATCGGCAGCCCGATTCCGGGGAGAGCCGAGGCGCCCGCGTAGTACAGGCCGGCGACGCGGCGAGAGGCGTTCTTGGGGCGGAACATCGCGCTCTGTCCGAGCGTGTGGGCGAGGCCCAGTGAGTTGCCGCGCCACGCGTGCAGGTCGTGCGCGAAGTCGCCGGGGGCGATCGTGCGACGCACGCGGATGCGCGCGGCGAGATCCGGGATGCCGGCCCACTGCGCGAGCTGAGCGATCGCCCGATCGGCGGCTTCCTCCACGCGCGGGTCGCCGTCGCCATCGACGCCGCCACGACCGATCGTCGGGTCCGCGGGGATCGGAACGAGCATGAACACGTTCGAGGATCCCGCCGGAGCGACCGTCGGGTCGGTCACGCTGGGCGTGCAGACGTAGAGCGATGCCGGGTCCGGGATGCGGGGATCATCGCCGAAGATCGCATCGAACCCCTCCGACCACTCGCGCGTGAACAGGAGCGTGTGGTGGGCCAGTTCCGGCAGCTCGCCGTCGACACCGAGCAGGACGAGGAGCGCCCCCGGGCTGGGTGTGCGCTTATCCCACCAGCGTTGCGGGTACGTCTGGAGGTCCGGGGGGAGTAGCGCGGTCTCGGTGTGGTGGAGGTCAGCGGTCGAGACGACCAGGTCGGCATCGATGGTCTCGCCGGATTCGAGCTCGACGCCCGTGGCCCGGCGCCCGACGGTGGTGATGCGCCGGGCGGGCACGCCGGTGCGGATGGTCACGCCGGCGGCACGCGCGAGGCGCTCGATCGCGTGGATGACTTCGATCAACCCGCCCGCGGGGTAGAGCACCCCCTGGCTCAGATCGAGATGGCTCATCAGGTGGTACAGGCTCGGCACGCCATACGGTGAGCCGCCGAGGAACACCGCCGGGTATCCGAGAATCTGCTGCAGGAGCGGATCGGAGAACCGCCGTTCGATGTGCCGCGACAGCGATGTGGTCAGCAACGGCGCGAGCTGGGGGAGTCGGCGCAGCACCTCGCGATCACGCAGGCCCGCCGTCGTGGCGTAGGAGTCGTAGAGGAAGCGTGAGACGGCGAGGTCATACGCCTCGCCCGCCGAATCGAGATACGCCTCGAGGCGGTCGCCCGAGCCGGGTTCGCGCTGCTCGAACAAGGCCCGCACCGAGGCGCGTCCGCTGACGACGTCGACGCGTTCGCCCGGACCATCACCGGTCGGTTCGGCATACACCCGGTACGCCGGTGTCAGCGGTGCGAGGTCGAGTTCGGCGGCCGCCGTCGTGCCGAGCAGCTCGAAGAACCGCTCGAACACCTCGGGCATGAGATACCAACTCGGGCCGGTGTCGAAGCGGAATCCGTCCTGCTCCCAGGACCCCGCCCGCCCACCGAGCTCCGCACGTCCTTCGACGAGCGTCACGTTCTGCCCCTCGTGAGCGAGGAGGGCTGCCGTGGCCAAGCCGGCGATTCCGCCGCCGATGATGATGACGTTCATTCGCTGGTCTTTCTCGGTCCGCCGGAGACCGCAGCACGCGCGGCGATCGCCGCTTTTTTGAAACCGGGCACCCGCACCCGCACGTCCGGGTCCTCGGCATGGCGCAAACGCTGCGCGAGCTCGGCGAACAGGTCATGCGCCGTGCTGACGGCGCGCCGACAATCCGCCGGGAGGTCGTCGATGACGGCGGCCGCCGCGGCGAGGTCGGCATCGATCCGGTCCAGAACGTCTTCGCGGGTGACGGCGCGTCCGTCCATGCCGAGGTAGTCGCGGCCCAGGACATCCGCGTCGACCGCGCGGTCGCGGAGGAAATTGATGTCCTGGAACGCGGCGCCGAGTCGCCGGGCGCCGGTGACCAGGGCGGCATCCGGGGTGACGGGGTGCGGAGCCCCGGCATTCAGGAACACCTGCAGACACATGAGCCCGACCACCTCGGCAGACCCGTACACGTACGCGTCGTGCGACGCCGGGTCGTGTGTCGAGACGTCGAGATCGGTTCGCATGGAGGCGAAGAACGGGCGGATGAGGTCGGCGCCGATGCCGCACTCGCGTGCGGTGAGGGCGAAGGCATGGACGACGACATTCGTGCTGAATCCTCGGCTGAGGGCGATCAGAGTCTCCGCCTCGAGCTCGTCGAGGACGCGGCGGACCGTTGCGGGATCGAGGCCCGCCTCGGCCGCTGCGCCGTCGACGATCTCATCCGCGATCCTGACCAGCGCGTACACGGTGCGGATATGGGGCCGCGGGCGCGCTCCGAGCAGTCGAGCCGCGAGCCCGAAGGACGTCGAATACTCGCCGATGACGGTGGCGGCGGCTTCGCGGGCCGCACTGTTGTAGGTCGTGAGTGAGGTGGTCACGGCATCCGTTTCTCGATGCGGTCGGCGATGCCGGCGAGCAGTTCCACGGCGGCAGTCGGCAACAGGGGGTCGGCGGCGACGACGCGCGCTTGTTCGATCATCGAGGCGATCAGATCGACGAGGGCTCCGCGGGCACCGCTCGCGGTGAGCACTTTCTGGGCGCGTCGGATCGCGATGGGACCCGTGGGCGCCAGATCAAGGGCGACACTGACCCGGGCCCAGTCGGGAGAGCGCTGGGCGAGGGCGATCAGCGTGGTCCGCTTCGATTCGCGCAGGTCCGCTCCGGCGGCACGACCCGCCTGTGCGGGTGAGCCGAACGTGCCGATCAGATCATCGACCAGCTGGAATGCGAGGCCGAGCCGGCCCGCCGCATCGCTCACCTGCGCGCGTTGAGCGGGCGATGCACCCGCCAGGAGAGCGCCGGCGGCGATGGGGGCCTCGAAGGAGTACACCGCGGTCTTCTCGTACGCGGTGGAGAGGAGTTCGTCGGCATCCGGAATGCGGGGGAGGATGGCGTGTTCCACGTCACGCAGTTCGCCGCCGGCCGACCGCAGGACGGCATCGTCGACGAGGCCGAGCAGTCCGTCTCGTTGCGCTGCACTCAGCGGCGCGGACGCGATGAGTCTGACGGTCTCGAAGAGCAACAGGTCGCCCGCGAGCACACCTGCCGCGCTTCCCAGGAGGACCGCGTTGTCCGGCGCCGCTCCAGCATCCTCGCCGCGCTGACGGAAGCTCCCCGACACGTTGGGCACTCCTCGACGCTCGACATCGCGGTCGATGACGTCGTCATGCACGACGAAGGCAGTGTGCAACAGCTCGAACGCCGCGGCGACATCCCAGATGGCGGGCACGTCGTCGGCGTTTCCTCCGAACGCGCGAAAAGACGCGACGACGAGGGCGGGGCGAAACCGTTTCCCTCCGTCCGCAGCGAGGGTCGTCGCATGGACGAGATCCTCGAGCGATCGTGAATAGCGCGCACCGCGGGCGCTGAGGCGTGTCAGGCTCCGTTCGATGGCGGCGTCGACGCGGGCGGCGCTGTCCGGGGGGAGCGTGATCATGATGCTCGGCGCAATCGTGGAGCATCGAAGAGGTGCAGCTGCTGGGCCTGCAGGACGAGCCACGGGCTGAACGCCCACGGCGTCGCGGTCAGCGCGGCCGCGAGCTCGGCCGGGTCTACCCAGCGGGAGTCCATGACCTCCGCCCGGTTCGGCTCGAGCTCGCCGTCGGCATAGGCGACGTAGACCGGGCAGAGTTCGTTCTCTACCGTGCCGTCGGCGTCGACGGCACGGTAACGGAAGAGTGGGAGGGCGAGCTCGAGACCGCGAACGGAAAGCCCCAATTCATGACCGGCGTGGCGATGAACCGCGCTCGCGACGGGTTCGGCGGGTCGCGGGTGGCCGCAGAACGAGTTCGTCCAGACCCCTGGCCAGGTCTTCTTCGACAGGGCGCGGCGCGTGACGAGCACTTCTCCTCGGTCGTTGAGGACGTGGCAGGAGAATGCGAGGTGGAGGGCGGTGTCGCTGCCGTGGACGCTGGACTTCGGAGCGGTCCCGATCTCGTTTCCGTCCTCGTCGAGTAGAACGACCACATCCAGGTCTGTCATCTTTTCTCCTTTTTCGCTAGTTTATCTAGCGATATCTGGAATGCTACAGAATGGATGAGGGGGTGTCCAACGATGCAAAAGCGATGGATGCCCGATGACGAGCGTGAACGCCTCGTGCTCCGTACTCTAGAGGCGGTACAGGTCTTCAGCGATGCGATGGACCAGATGCACGGCGGCTTGCGCGGTGACATGGACATGAACGCCAGTGATGTCGCAGCGCTCCGGATGCTGATCATGCGCGAGCGTTCGGGCCA
Organism: Microbacterium memoriense; assembly: GCF_025398275.1. GTDB lineage: Bacteria > Actinomycetota > Actinomycetes > Actinomycetales > Microbacteriaceae > Microbacterium > Microbacterium memoriense. Next base: position 170,650 of record NZ_JAODOR010000004.1, read on the forward strand.
GGACGTCCAGCCCCAGGACATCGCCCGCCACCTGGCGATCTCGACGGCGTCGACGACGAAACTCCTGGATCGTCTGACTGACAGCGGTTATGTGGAGCGCCGCCCACATCCGATTGACCGGCGTGCCCGCATCGTCGTGGTCACCGACGTCGCGCGGGCGGACTTCTATCGACACTTCGGTGAGAGGCTCGGGCGGATGCGGCAAGGGATGGCTGGCTACACCGACGTCGAGCTGCGAGCGATTGTGCGCTTCCTCGCGGATATGTCCCACGCGCTGATCGAGCAGTAGTGCACGGGCGCAAGCGAAAGGCCCTCTGATCAGGATATTTCCCGATCGGAGGGCCTTTCTTTTGTTGCGGGGACAGGATTTGAACCTGCGACCTCTGGGTTATGAGCCCAGCGAGCTACCGAGCTGCTCCACCCCGCGTCACAAGAAATTACTTTAGCACGGGTTTCGTGTGACGCTGAACCGTGGTTGCCGATGCGCGGTCGTGCACGCGAGGATGAGGGCATGGCATCCCCCCTTCCCTCGCGTGACCGGGCGTTGGGAGACGATCGCGTCGACGGCCGCGACGAAAGCCCGAACGAGCGGTCGGATCGCCAATGGAGCGAGGTGTTGCAGGAGTTGCGTGTCCTGCAGACGGGCACGCAGATCCTCACCGGGTTTCTCCTCGCCCTGGCTTTCCAGCCGGCTTTTGTCGATCTTGGCCCCGGTCAGCGAATCTTCTACCTCGTGCTCGTCGTCCTCGCCGCGATCAGCGCGATCGTCGCTCTCGCGCCGGTGGCATTGCACCGGATCCTCTTCCAGCGCCGGGAAAAGCAGGTCGTCGTCGCGTACGGGCACGCGGCGCTCGTGACGGCGCTGTTCACGGTGTCCCTCCTCCTTGTGGGCGTCGTGGCCTTCGTCTTCGACGTGGTCCTGGGTGACAGCGCCTCGTGGGCAGCCGGGATCGTCCTGGGGCTTCTCGTGACGGTGCTCTGGCTCGTCATCCCGACGGTCCTGCGGATCCGAGGCCGGTCATGACCGCCGTCGCCGTTGCGCAGTTCGCCCCCACGGCGGATACGGCCGCGAACTTGAGGGCGATCGAAGAGCTCGTGGAGCGGTCGGCGGCGCGCGGCGCGCGGGTCGTGCTGTTCCCGGAGTACTCCAGCTACTTCGTCCACCCGTTCGACGACACGCTCACGGCACACGCGGAGGACATCGGCGGTCCCTTCACGCAGGGCATCGGACGGATCGCGGCGGCGCAGAAGGTCGTGATCGTCGCAGGGTTGCTCGAACGATCGCCGGCAGCCGGGCACGTGCGCAATACCGTCATCGCGGTCAACGCGGACGGCGTACGAGCGACCTATCGAAAGCTGCATCTCTACGATGCCTTCGGTCAACGGGAGTCCGACTGGGTGGAGGCGGGCGAAATCGCCGAGCCCGAGACATTCGAGGTCGACGGCCTGCGGTTCGCTCTCATGACCTGCTACGACCTGCGATTCCCGGAGGTGGCACGAAGGCTTGCCGATGCGGGGGCACATGTCGTCCTCGTCGCGGCAGAATGGGTGCGCGGACCTCTGAAAGAGCAGCACTGGCGCACGCTGCTGCACGCCCGGGCGATCGAGAACACGCTCTACGTCGCGGGGGCCGATCACCCGCCGCCGCTCGGTGTCGGCGCGTCGATGATCGTCGATCCTCAGGGGGTGGAGATCGCGGGTGTCGGCACCGGTACCGACATCGCGGTGGGGTGGCTCGATGTGGATACGGTCGAGCGCATCCGTCTGGTCAATCCTGCTCTCGCGCTCCGTCGCTTCGGCGTGCAGCCGCTCGACGGACTCAACGCCTGAGGGCAGCCAGCCGCTCGGAGGCCTCCGCGATCACGGACGGCTTCTTGCACGCCGCGAAGCGCACGAGGGTGCGGTAGGACGCCGACCGCTCGGCGCCGACGAACGCCGTCAGGGGAATTGCGACCACACCGACGCGGGCCGGGAGTGCGCGACAGAAGTCGGCAGCGTCTTCGTCGGGTCCGAGGAAGGCAGCGGCGTCCGCGACCGTGAAATACGACCCGGCCGGACGCGAGACGGCGAAGCCGGCAGCGTGAAGTCCCGCACCCAACAGCTCGCTCTTTCTCCGCAGCGTCTCGGCAGTGCCGGTGAAGAATGCGTCGGGGAGGGCAAGACCCACCGCGATCGCCGGTTGGAACGGCGCGCCGTTGACGTAGGTGAGGAACTGCTTGACGGCGACGATCGCGGTCACCAGGTCGGCTGGTGCCGTGATCCACCCGATCTTCCACCCGGTCGTGGAGAACGTCTTTCCGGCCGACGAGATCGACACGGTCCGCTCAGCTGCTCCCGGCAGGGTTGCGATCGGCACGTGGCGCTCCTCGAAAACGAGATGTTCATACACGTCGTCGGTGACGATGATCGCGTCGTGGCGCTCGGCGAGCCGGACGATCTCGGTCCGCACCTCGGCCGAGAAGACGGCGCCGGTCGGGTTGTGCGGATCGTTGATCAGGATCAGGCGCGTGCGATCGGTGATCGCACGCGCGAGTGCCTCGAGATCCGGCTGAAAGTGCGGCCAGGGGAGGGCGACCGGGACGAGCCGCGCACCGGCGAGGGCGACGAGCGCCGCGTACGCGTCGTAGTACGGCTCGAACACGACGATTTCGTCCTCCGGCCCCTCGACCAGCGCAAGGATCGTCGCCGCCAGCGCCTCCGTCGCGCCCGCGGTCACGAGAACCTCTCGCTCGGGGTCGACCGGGAGCCCGTAGAACCGCTGCTGATGCGCCGCGATCGCATTCCGCAGCACCGGCATGCCCAGGCCTGGCGGGTACTGATTGACCCCCGCTGAGATCGCCGCGCGGGCGGCATCCAGGACGTCGGTCGGCCCATCCTCATCGGGGAAGCCCTGACCCAGGTTGATCGCGCCGGTGGCGGCGGCGAGCGCCGACATCTCGGCGAAAATCGTCGGGGCCACCGTGCCCTGCGCGTCGAGCAGTCCGGCACCGGACGCCGTGCGCCGCCATGCTCCCGGGATCTTTCGCATCCGGCTCACGTTACATGCATAGGCTGGTCCGGGCGCGGCCATAAGGAACGCACAGAATCCCGCGGCATCCTGAAGGTGTCTTGGGAAGAAGGAACACCGATGAGCGAACACACGCCCTCCACCGATCAGCCGCACGACGACCACCCGCCGACGGAACACGCCGTTCCCGCGGCCGCCGCGGAGACACACCCCGCGGTCGTCGTCCCGCCGGTTCCTCCGCTGCCCGCTCAGGCGGCCGCTGCGGCGCCGGCGTCCGCGCCCGCGTCGTATGCGACGCAGGCGCCCTACACCGCGCCGACTACCGGCGGCTACCCGCAGCCCGGCTTCGGAGCTGCGCCCACCACGCCCTATGGGGCCACGCCCACGTCGCCGTACACCTCCGCACCGCAACCGACACCTGAAGCGCCGGTCGCGGCATCGGCGGGCAAGGTCGGCGCCGGCAAGATCGTCGGGATCATGGTGGCCGCTGCCCTCGTCGGCGGTGCGGCCGGTCTCGGTGGCGCCGCCGCGGGCGCATCGTTCTTCCCGTCGTCGCAGACCGTCGTCACGACCGGTGCGGGGGCGGTCACCGTCAACAACACCGACTCGGTCAACCAGACGACCGCGATCGCCGCGAAGGTTCTCCCGAGCGTCGTGACCATCTCTGCCGCATCCGGCTCCTCGGGCGGCACCGGGTCCGGCGTCATCCTCACGAGCGACGGCTACATCGTCACCAACACGCACGTCGTCACCCTCGACGGTGCAACCTCGGACGCGACCCTCAGTGTCACGACCTCCGACGGAAAGGTGTTCCAGGCGGAGCTCGTCGGCACCGACCCGACCTATGACCTCGCCGTCATCAAGCTGAACGACGCCACCGGCCTCACCCCGATCGAGTACGGCGATTCGTCCAACCTCAACGTCGGCGACCAGACGGTCGCGGTGGGCGCGCCGCTCGGCCTGTCGAACACCGTCACCACCGGCATCGTCAGCGCCCTGAACCGATCGATCCAGATCGCATCGTCGGCTGCCCCCGAGGGGGATGTGCAGGAGGAGGACAACGGCGTCGAGGGTGAGTCACCCTTCCAGTTCGATTACGGCCAGGGCCGAGCTCCGTCCGCGGGATCGGGCTCGATTTCGATCTCGGTGATCCAGACGGACGCCGCCATCAACCCGGGCAACTCCGGCGGTGCGCTCGTCGACGGCGAGGGCAAGCTCATCGGCATCAACGTCGCGATCGCGACCGCGAGCGGCTCGAGCTCGAGCGAGTCCGGCTCGATCGGCGTCGGGTTCTCGATCCCCTCCAACATCGTCCAGCGCGTGACCGACGAACTGATCGCCGACGGTGTCGCCACCCACGGTCTGCTCGGCGCGATGGTCGGCGACGCGGCCGCGCGAGAGGGTGCGACGACCTCCGGTGCCTACATCAGCGAGGTGACGGCCGGTGGCGCCGCCGCGGATGCGGGGCTCCTGGCCGGCGATGTCGTGACCTCCTTCAACGGATACCCGGTCACGGATGCGACCGATCTGACCGCGCAAGTTCGGGCACTCGCCGGTGGCAGCTCGGCGACGGTCGTCTACCTCCGCGACGGCAAGACTCTGTCGGCGGACGTGACGTTGGGCACGCTCACCCCGTAACCCACGGTTTTGACAAGGAAGGACGCCACCCCGCGCGATAGGCTCGCGGGGTGGCGTCCTTCTCTTTCGGCGCCGGCAACGCCGGGAAGCTTCTGCGCATCCCGCTGTACGCCGTCGGGCGGATCGTGACCGCCGTTGTCCCGCGCAGCCGCGACCTGTGGGTCTTCGGCTGTGCCGTCGGCCTCACCGACGGCGCGTGGGCGCTCTGGCATCATGCCGCGGCCGCAGGGGAGCGGGCGGTCTGGCTCACCGGCACGGCGGCGGACGCGCAGGAGGCGCTCCGCCACGGCATCCCGCACGCACCCAAGATGTCGTTGCGTGGCTTCTGGCTGACGACGCGGGCGCGCGTGATCGTCGTGACGCACGGGTTCGGCGATGTCAATCGCTACGCCGCGACGGGCGGCATCATCGTGCAGTTGTGGCACGGTATCCCGCTGAAGCGCATCGGACTCGATTCGCCCGTCACGACGGAGAGCCCCGTGCCCATCCTGGGCGGTGTGTTGCGTGGCTTCTATCGCCGCACCCAAGCGCGCATCCGCCTCCTGCCGGCCGCGTCCGAGCTCGTCCGGGGCAGACTCGAATCAGCTTTCGGTCTTCCCGATGACCGAGTGCCGGTCACGGGAGAGCCGCGAGTCGACGTTCTCTCTCGGGGGAGCGGAGCGGAGCGTCGCGACGCGGCCCGGCTGACGCTGGCGACTCTGGTCGGACCGGCCGACCCCGGTGTCCGCCGAGTCCTGTACGCGCCGACCTGGCGGGACGGCGCGCCGGACCCCGCCATTCCGACGGCCGATCAGTGGAGGAAGCTCGTCGAGCTCCTCCACGACACCGACACGATTCTCCTGGTGCGGTCACACCCGCTCGGTGCCGGCGACTACGAGAGCCCCGGCGGGTCGGATCGTGTGCATGCGCTCGGCAGCGACATCGTTCCGGACATCACGCCGCTCCTGGCGGGGATGGATGTCCTCGTCACGGACTACTCGTCGCTCGCTTTCGATGCGTCCCTCGTCCCATTGCCGACCGTGTTCTTTGCGCCCGATCTCGCCGAGTACGCGGCGCGGCGTGGGTTCTACGGCACGTACGAGGATGTCGCGGGTACGGATCCGGCGCGGGACTGGGAGAGTGTGATCGCGCACCTGCGCAGAATCCTCACCGATGAACAGCACCGCACCGAGGAGAGCCAGCGCGCCGCGCGTCTGAGCTCCCGTGTGCATGCCTTTGCGGACGGCCGCAACACCGACCGGGTCTACGCGCGGATCCGCGCAGCGATGGAAAGAGAGTCATGACGATCACTGCTCGGATCGATGTCGATCCCGTGCCGACGCTCACGCTGGAGGGCGATGGTCCTGTCCCGAGCGCTGTCCGGATCACCGGGCGCCGCGCCGCCGTGCAGGCCGACATCACCGATCAGGGCTCTGGCTGGCGCGCATCGCTCCCACTCCAGGCGGCGCGCTGGGGCGGGCTGCCTCGCCCGTTGCCGTCGGGGGAGTACCGGTTGCGGGTCGAGGGGGCTACGGGTGTCGAGGCTGCCGCGGTCCCACTCACCATGACACCGACGTTACGTGCGGCCCTCGCGGACGGCGCCCTCGTGCTCGGTCCGCCGATCGATCCTGCCTACGATTCGGGCGAAGGGCAGGATGCGCTCGAACGCCGCTACGCGACGCGTCCGGCGGAGCTGGAGAACGCGGTGTTCTTCGAGAGCTTCTACGGCCGCAACGCGTCGTGCAATCCGCGGGCGATCGATCGCGAGCTCGCCCGCGTGGCCCCGAGCGTTGTCCGGTATTGGAGCGTCATCGATCTGTCCGTCGACGTGCCGGACGGTGCGATCGCGGTCATCGAGGGCAGCCCCGACTGGTGGCGGGCGCGGGGTTCCGCCCGGCTCCTCGTCGTCAACGACTGGCTGCGCCGGCGATATGCGAACCGCAAGGGCCAGGTCGTGTTGCAGACCTGGCACGGCACGCCGTTGAAGAAGCTCGCGTTGCACCGTCCCGGTTTCGACCCGCGGCGGATGGCGGCGGTCATCCGTGAAGGGCGACGGTGGAACGTGTTGCTCGCGCAGAACCCGTACGGTGCCCGCATCCTCCGGAAGGCATATGCCTTCTTCCGACGCCCGGTCTGGGTCGAGGGGTACCCGCGCAACGACGTCCTCATCACCGGGGACGCCGCAGCCGCCCGCACGGCACTCGGCATCGGAGCCGACGAACGGGTCATCCTGTATGCGCCGACCTGGCGCGATGACCGCGAGCAGATGGTCGACTTCCTGGATCTGTCGCAGTTGGCTCGTGCGGCCGGGGCGACCCTCCTCGTCCGCGGCCATTCGCGGACGCTGCTTCCGGGTTCCGACACGCACGGCGAGCGCGTCATCGACGTCACGGCATACCCCGATATTTCGGAACTCCTCCTCGTCGCGGACGCGCTCATCACCGACTACTCATCGGTCATGTTCGATTTCACGGCGACCGGCAAGCCGATCTACTTCTTCACGCCGGATGTCGAGCACTATCGCGGCGAACTGCGCGGCTTCTACTTCGATCTCGCCGCGCATGCCCCCGGACCGCAGGCCCGCACGCAGGACGAGCTGGAGGACGCGCTCGCGGATGTCGAGGCTCCGGGCCGCTACCGCGAACGCTATCGCCGGTGGCGCGAACGCTTCAACAGCCGCGACGATGGCCACGCCGCCGAGCGTGTGGTCGCGCGCATCCTGGACCAGGGGTTCGTCGAGCGCGGGTGACCGCCGTGCCCTCTTACGGCAACGGCGTGTTGCGTTTCAGGCGTGAGGTGTCGATATTCTCGCGGGCGCCGCGCAGCGCTCCGATGACGAAACCGATGCCCCAGGCCAGATGCATCGTCGGAATGACGAGGAGAGTCCACAAGCGTTCTCGCACACCGTGGACGGCTGCCGGGGAGCACACGTATCCGGTCATCAGCGCGACGTAGGCGATCAGCGGAAGATAAACGACGGATGCCGCGAGTGCCCAGACCCCGCTCAGCACGCCGGCGACCTGCAGAAGCGCCACGATGACCGCGACCGCGACGACGAGCACGAGCGCCGGTGGTGCGAAGAAGCGCACGGAATTACGGCGCCCGTAGCGGCGCACCAACTCTCCGCGCCACGTCCCGGTCGATCGGAACTGTCGCGCCAGTCGCACCCAGTTGTCCCGCGGCCAGTACGTCACCGACAGCGCAGGATCGAACCAGACCCGATATCCCGCACGGCGGATGCGGAGGTTGAGTTCCCAGTCCTCGCCGCGCCGCAATGACTCGTCGAAGAGTCCGACTTCCTCCAGCACGTCGCGGCGCATGACGCCGAGGTAGGCGGATTCTGCGGGGCCCGCTTCGCCCCCCGAGTGGTAAGCCCCGCCGCCGAGTCCGATCGGGGAGTTGTACGCGCCGGCCACGGCACGTTGGAACGGTGTCTGTCCCTCGGCGCGCATGACGCCGCCGACGTTGGCGGCGTGGGTGCGATCGAGCGTGTCGAGCGCGCGACGGGCATAGCCGGGTTCGAGGGCCGAGTGGGCGTCGACCCGCACGATCGTGGGGTGGATGCCGGCGCGAATCGCGCGATTGACCCCGACCGGGATATCGGCTTCCGGGTTCGCGACGAGGCGCACCCGAGGATCCGCGGCGGCGAGGGTTCTGGCGATGTCGTCGGTCGCATCGGTGGACGGCCCCAGCGCGAGAATCAACTCGAGGGGACCGTCGATGTCCTGCGCGAGCACACTCGCGACGGAACGCGCGAGGTAGTCCTCCTCGTTGAGGACGGGCATGACGAAAGTGACGCCCGACCCCGGAGGGGCAGAGGCGGCGTCCCGCGCCCGAGGCTCGTCTTCGTGCATCCGTCGATCATCGCACGCCCCACAGTCCTCCCGAGGCAACGGCCGGGCTGGCTAGGCTGGAGGCGTGGGCATCATCTCGGACGGCCGGAAGGCACTCGCACTCGTACGAAAGGCGGTCAAAAACCGCTTGGCTGCGCGTGACGTTCGTGGCCAGCTCGTCTCCGCGCCCCTGCCGCCTTCGCAGCATTTTCGCATCGCCGTGTACTTCGCGGACGGCGCGGTCAACATGTACCAGATCCGCCAGTGGTACAAGCCCCTCGCGGAGCTCGCGAAGACGTGGCCGGTCGTGGTCCTGAGCCGCAACCCGACGGGCGCGCGCGCCCTGCTCTCCGACGCCGCGCTGCCGGTCGCGTTCACCCCGACCGTTCGGTCGCTGGAGAAGTACCTCGCCGACCAAGACATCCGCATCGTGCTCTACGTCAACCAGAACACCCGCAATTTCCAGATGTTCCGGTATGGGCACCGCTGGCACGTGTTCATCAACCACGGCGAATCCGACAAGATGTACATGACCACGAACCAGTTCAAGGCGTATGACTACGCCCTGATCGCCGGTGATGCCGCGCAAGAGCGCCTCGCCCGTGTGTTGTGGGATTACGATTTCGCGGCACGCACGATCGCGATCGGTCGACCGCAAGCCGACCACTACTCCGGTGTGCTGCCGTACACGCCCGACCAGCGCACGGTCGTCCTGTACGCACCGACCTGGGAGGGCGACCGGCCGTCCGCGCATTACGGGTCGATCCGCACGCACGGCGAGGCGTTGACCGCCAGCATTCTCGCCTCGCCCACCCACCGGCTGATCTATCGCCCGCATCCGCGATCGGGCGTCGTCGATCCCGAGTACGGGGCGGCGAACCAGCGCATCATCGAGGCGATCCGCGCGGCCAACCGTGCCGATCCGTCGGCGCAGCACGTCTTCGACGATCGTCCCGATCTGGGGTGGCAGCTCGCGGCGGCCGAGGTGGCCGTCGTCGACATTTCGGCGATGGTCTACGACCGCCTCGCCGCCGACAAGCCGCTCCTCGTCACGCGGCCGCTCGATCCAGAAGCCGTCGTCGACACCCACGGCTACCTGGCGGATGCGGAATGGCTCGACGCGGCGGCCTCCGGCGATATCGTCGCGGCGGTGCAGCGGTTGCAGGAAGACCCCTCGTCCGTTGCGCGGCTCGAGGGGTGGGTTCGTCACTACTTCGGCGACACCGCGCCGGGTGCGGCGACGGCGCGGTTCCACGCGGCGATCGCGGAGCTCTTGGATCGGTGGGAGACGTGGCACCTGCGCACCCTCGACGATGCCGACGAACCGGAGCAGGACGAAGCCGACCTCGACGAGGAGTGAACGCCGGTCAGCGTGCGACGAGTCGCTCGATCGCGCTGAGCGGGATCTGCAGCCAGGCGGGCCGGTGTCGGGCTTCGTAGATCGCCTCGTACACAGCTTTGTCCAGCTCGAGCGCGTCCAACAGCGCTCCGGTCGGCTCGTCGCCGACCGCATCGCGGTATCCCGTGAGGAAAGCTTCGCGCGCGGCGCGTGCCCACGCATCGGAAACAGCCGCATCGCCCCGCCGATCGAGTCGGAGGGATCCGGCGACGTAGTCGAACGAGCGCAACATGCCCGCGATGTCGCGGAGTGCGAGGTCCGGCGCGCGCCTCTCGGCGATCGGCCGCATCGGCTCACCTTCGAAATCGAGGACGACCCACCCTCGTCCGGGCACCAACAGCACCTGGCCGAGGTGGTAATCGCCGTGCACGCGTTGCAGCGCAGGCCAGATCTGCTCGGCGGCCGCCGCATAGACGGCTTCGATCGCGGGGCGCTTTTCGGAGAGCGCCGGGACCTCGTCGATCGCGATCGACAGTCGGCACGCCCAGGCTCCGGCCAGAGCCGTGCGGGCGGCGGCATCGGCGGGAGCGGTCGGCAACAGCCGGGCAAGATCGCGATGCACGTCGGCGGTGGCGCGACCGAGCGCGGCGGCGGCGGTCGTGAAGTCGGTGCGTGTGAATGCCGCACGCAACGCGACCCGCCACGCGTCCTCGACATCCGACAAGAACTCCTGCGCGAACGCGAACGATCCCTCGACCGAGGTGTTCGCATCCGACGGCGACCGCCAGAAGCCGTCCACCCGGCCGATTGCGCGCGGAACATGCACGGACCCGGCGTCCGCCAGCGCCGTCTGCAGCTCGATGTCGGGATTGAGCCCGGGGTTCAGCGGGCGGAAGACCTTGCAGATCACCGGCGGCGCCGACGGCGAGCGATAGATGATCGACGTGTTCGACTGCTCGCCGGAGAGGACCTCGGCAGTGACGTCGCCGGTGCCCAACCCCAGGTCAGCGAAAAGCGCGCGCGTATAGGCGCGGTCATGTGGGCCGTCGATCAGGACGCTGTCGCCGTCACCGCGCCCGATGACGGATGCCGGGTCCGCGGCATCCGTGGACGCGCGTTCGACGAGCGGGACCTGATACACGATGGGGCGTGCCGGAGCCTCGTCGACCAGGACGAGGACACGGACGGTGGCGGTCGTGTCGTCCGTGGGGAGAAGATGGTCGGCCAAGACGCGCACGCGCGGGGGCGTCGCACCTGCCGTGAACCACCGTTGGCGCGGCAACCACTCCGTGAGACACGCCAGCGTGCGATCGAGCGTCATTCCTCGAGCTTAGGTGGGTCCTCGGCCTGAGCTGCCTCGAGGTAGACCTCGACCGGGACCGAGAAGGCGACTCCGGCTGCACCGAGGATCCCCAGGTCGTCCACCGGCGGCGGCAGGATCTCGACGGGCTCGCGCGGCTCCCACGGCTCGGAGGGAAGCCCGCCCCACTCCGTCGGCTCTTCGGGGCGACTCTGGAAGATGCCCATGCGACTATTCTGCCGTCACGGTCGGTGCGACCTCGGTGGTCGTGGGTGTGCGGCGCGTCACGGTGCTCACAGCGGTGCCGACAGCATGAGTCACGGCGCCGGTCATCCGCTTTCCACCGGCGATGACGGCGCCGCCAGCGCGCAGCACGCCGCCGACGGCGACCCGCTCGACCGTGTGCGCGCCCTCGCGTGGCTCGAGCTCTGCCGGGTACTGCTCCGGCGGGACACCGAACGCCCGCCGGGAGCCGACGATGACGCGGCGGCCGAGGATGTGGTTGCCGGTGCCGCCGACGGCGGCGCCGATTCCGAACGGGAGCGCCTTGCCGAGGACGGATGCGCTGCCCTTCGCGGCGAACTGGCGGACGAACGTCGACTTCAACCGGTCGACGAGGGGGCCCACGGCAGCGCGGGGGAGTGACTTCGTGACCAGTTCGCCCCAATACTTGTCGCGGGTGACGCCTTTACCGGCGATCTGCTTGCTGAGCTGCGCGACGAGGTCGACGCCCTCCTGGCCGAGCATGAGCGTGAGGACCAGAGCGCGCGCGCGGTCAGGATTCTCGATCGGGATACCGTGCAGTTCTGCCAGCGACTGCGCGTACAGGGCCGTCGCCTCCAGAAATCCCACCGTCTCGACTCCGCTGAGCGCGAGCGTCACGCCCGTTCCGATCCCGGGGACGACGGCCGTCGCGCCTACCGCTGCACCCCCGGTCGTGACCGCAGCCAGATAGCGCCGCTCCAGCATGCGCGCGATCTCGACGGTGCTCGCTGTGGGGTGTCGCAGGCGAATGCTCCGCAGGTGCGCCACCACGGCAGGGCGCTGCACCTGCAACACGCGATCGAGTGCGCGGATCGCGCGCGGGTGCTCCGCCGATCCCTGCGGCGGCAATCCGCCGTCCCAGGGGGAATCAGCGGGTAACGAGTGGATGCGGGGGACCTTGGCCATGACGCATCGATCCTAGAAGCGTCCGCTGAAGGAGCGCTGAGCGATCACACGTACAGGTTCGCCCGCTCGAGGTCTTCGGCGAAGTCGACCTCGACCGCGTACAGGTCCGAGATGTCGAGCGGCTCGAGGAGCAGCCCGTTCTCGGCGATGGCGAGTTCCAGTCCGCGCTCGAAGTAGTCCTGATCGTCGACGCGGCCGAGCTGAGCCATGAAGGCACGCTTGTCCGCCGCGGAGATGTAGTTGATGCCGACGGCTTCGCCGATACCGCCACGCACGGTCTTGGAGAGGGCGTTGATGAAGCCCTCCGCCGTCACGGTGTACTTGACTTCTTCGTCGCTGACTTTGGCGGTGTTGACGGTGACGAACGACTGCTTGCGCTCGATCAATTCGATGGCGCGGCCGAGGATGCGGGGGTCGAACACGACATCGCCGTTCATCCACAGCACGCCGCCCCTGCCCGTCGCCTGGAGCGCGCGCAACAAGCTCTTCGACGTGTTGGTCTGGTCGTAGCGCTCGTTGTAGACGTAGTCGACATCGGGGAACGCCTCCACGACCGTCTCGGCGCGGTAGCCGACCACCGTGGTGATGCGCGCATTGTCACCGAAGGCCGCACGGATGTTGTCGTGCTGCTGACGCATGATGGTGCGCCCGTCGCTGAGTTCCGTGAGCGGTTTGGGCAGGCTTCGCCCGAGGCGCGAGCCCATTCCGGCCGCGAGGATGACAGTCTGAAGAGTCAAGGGGTGCTCCTGAGGAAGGTGTTCATTGTCGGTTTGACAAAAGGACACTCCTTCGTGCCGATTGTCATGGTAACGAAGCCACCTGGGAACACCCGGAATGCGCGTGCGACGTTGTCGTTTCGTGACATTGGCCCCGACGTCATCCCGTGACACGCCCCGACGTAATCGTGCCCGGCTTGCTAGGTTGGACGAGTGACCGCCGCTTTGCCACGCCCCGAGAAAGAACCGGAGAAGGCCGTCACCTCTCGCGAATCGTCCCTCCCGCCGAAGCCGACCGTTCCGGCAGCACAGGCCGCATCCGACCGTGCCGAGGCGACGCCTCCGCGGCCCCCGATGCCTGCGCCACCGGCGAAACGGCCGACACCCCGGGCCCCGACGCCGCGAGCGAGCGCACCTCGCACGCCGCGCAAGAAGAAGGTCGCGCCCGCACGCGCCGTGCCGCCCAAGCCCGACGTGCCCGCAGACATCGCGGCGGCACAGTTCGCGGAGCATGAGGCGCCCGTCGTCGACGATTCCGATGTGCTCGAGCTGCCCGCCGAGCCGGACGTCGAGCCCGAACCCGAGACAGTCCCGGAGCCTGAGCCTGTGCCTGAGCCTGAGCCTGAGCCTGAGCCTGAGCTGGACCCCGTCCCGGAGCCTGAGCCTCAGCTGGAACCGGAGCCTGAGCCGCAACCCGAGGTCGCGTCCGAGCCGGAGGTCGACGGCAACCTGTCCGTCGCACCGGTCTCGCACGCGGACGTCGACGCGTTGCCCGATATGGACATCGACACCGCGGTCACGGCACTTCGGGTGCGCGGCATATCGAAATCCTTCGGACAGACGCGAGCGGTCGACAACGTCGACCTCACGATCCCCGCGGGAACGTTCTACGGGATCGTCGGTCCGAACGGCGCCGGCAAAACCACGACACTGTCGATGATCGCGGGGCTCCTTCGCCCGGACCGCGGGACGATCGAGGTCGCGGGCATCGATCTGCGCACCTCTCCGGCGCGCGCCAAACGCCAGATGGGGATCCTGCCCGATCGGCTGCGGACCTTCGACCGGCTCACCGGGCGTCAGCTCCTGCACTATTACGGCACGCTGCGCGGAGTGAAGTCGGCCGTCGTCGAAAGCAGGACGGCCGACCTCGCCCGGGCCTTCGACCTCACCGAGGCACTCGGACGCCCGGTAGCGGATTACTCCGCAGGCATGACCAAGAAGGTCATGCTCGCCGGTGCCATGATCCACTCGCCGCGGGTCCTGGTCCTCGACGAGCCGTTCGAAGCGGTCGATCCGGTCTCCAGCAGCGTGATCCTCGACATCCTCTCCGCATACACCTCCCACGGCGGCACGGTCATCCTGTCCAGCCACGGGATGGAGCTCGTCGAACGCGTCTGTTCCGGCGTCGCGGTCATCGTCGCCGGGCAGGTGCTTGCGGCGGGGACGGTCGCGGAGGTCCGCGGCGAGCTCACGCTCGAGCAGCGCTTCATCGAACTCGCGGGCGGCTCGAACGACGTGGAGGGCCTCGAGTGGCTGCACACGTTCTCCGGCTGAGGCTGCACCTCCTTTTCGGTGCACTCCGCGGCGACCGCCGTCACGTCATCCGCACGCTCCTCGGGCTGCTCGTCCTGCTTCTCGCCGTCGGCGCCGTGTGCTGGGCGGTCCTGCGCCTGCGCACCGCTCCGGTCGAGGTTGCGCTGACGGTCTCGGTCATCGCGGGAGCCGCCGCCACGGCGGGTTTCTTCGTCGCCGCGCTCGTCGGCGGGTTCGACGATCAACTCGATCCGCGACGATTCGCTGTCTTCGGCCCGGCACCGCGGCCGCTCGCGTTCATCTTGTTGCTCGCGAGCGTCTTCAGCGCCCCGATTCTCGCCCTTGTCGCCGTCGGCGTCTGCGTCGTGATGCTGTGGACGGCGCACGGCGCCCCGCTCGGGTTGTGCGTGCTCGCCGTGATTCTCGGCATCCTCACGTGCCTGTTGCTGGCCAAGGTCGCACTCGCTCTCGGCGGCCTCGTCCTTCATGAACGTCGCTCGCGCGAGCTCACCGGGATCTTTCTCATCGCGATCCTGGTCATCGTCGTGCCGGTCGGTGTGTTCCTCGTCTCGCTCGAGTGGGATGGCGACGTGCCGGCCGCGCTCGGCGAGGCCGTCGACGTCCTGGCGCTCACCCCGCTCGGCGCGGCCGCCGCGTTGCCCGCGCGAGCGATCGACGGTGATCTGGTGGGCCCGCTCGTCGTGGCATCACTGACGGTTCTCGTACTGGGAATCCTGTGGGTGTGGCTCGTCGAGCACGTCCTGACGACGATCGAGCGACCGAGTTCAGGTCGGGAGCGCCGAGGCCTCGGATGGTTCGCCGTCACGGCCGGGACTCCCACCGGTGGGATCGCGGCTCGCAGCCTCATCTACTGGCTCCGCGATCCGCGGCATCTGGTCAATCTCGCTATCGTGCCGATCGCGGCGGTCGTCACGGTGCTCCCGCTGATGCTCGTGGGTGTTCCGGTCGAGATAGCCGCGCTCGTGCCGGTTCCGCTGATGGCGCTCTTCTTCGGATGGCTGGCGCACAACGATCTTGCCTATGATTCGACGGCACTGTGGATGCACCTGGCGGCAGCTGTCCGCGGGTACGCAGACCGGGCCGGGCGACTCGCTCCGGTCTTGCTCGTCGCCATTCCGGTGCTCGCCGTAGCGCTTCCGATCGCGATCATGCTGCACGGCCGGTGGGCGGTTCTGCCGGCGATGGTGGGCGTGTGCGCCAGCCTCTTCCTCTGCGGTCTCGGCTTGTCGTCGATCTCCTCCGCACTCGCGCCTTATCCCGTTTCGCGCCCCGGCGACAGTCCGTTCCAACAGCCGCAGCGCACCGGTGGCGGGCTCTCCCAGGGCGTCGTCCTGATCGGGGCGATCATCTTGTCGCTGCCCGCGCTGTGGTGGGGGTGGCTGACGCTCACCGCCGACGTCGAATACGCATGGACTGCGATGTGGGGTGGCCTCGCGATCGGCCTCGCGGTCCTGCTGATCGGGGTCTTCGGCGGGGGAGCGGTCTTCGACCGTCGCGGCAGTCGGTTGATGGAGTTCGCGGAGTCCACCTGACCCGCCCGCCCCGATCGGGCCGCCGCTAGACTCGGGGACCATGAGCATTCCCACAGGCGGACCCAGCCCGGTCGACAGCCCCGATCAGGGTGGGCTGGCGACGCTGGACCGTGAGCTCGAAGAGCTCCTCCGCGAAGAACACGTTGAGCCGGGCGACCACGAGCGCTTCTCGCACTACGTGAAGAAGGACAAGATCCTTGAATCGGCCATCACCGGCAAGCCTGTTCGCGCGCTCTGCGGCAAGAAGTGGACCCCGGGACGCGACCCGGAGAAGTTCCCGATCTGCCCGACGTGCAAGGAAATCTACGAATCGATGATCGGCTGAGCCTCAGTTCGCATCGACGTAGACAGTCGGAAGAGCGGGGTCGGATCGACTGAGGGCGAGTGCCCGCACGGGCAGCTCCTCGCGGACGCGCAGATGGTGTTCCCGGGCGGCGACCACACCGGCCGCGCCCTCGAAGGCAGCACCCGTTTCGCCTTGCTCGACGAGGGTGACGTGCAGCGGCCGCGCATCCGGGTATTCAGCCGCGGTCGCCACCTGCTCGAATCCATCCGACACGATGATCAGCTCACTCGTCGCTTTTCCCCGTTCGAGCGTGCGGAAGGCCGCCTTCCGCCCACCCGTGGAGGCCTTGTCGGCAGAGGCCTTGGCCACCGAGACCCACGCGCCGGACGAGTCCTGGCGGGCGACCAGCTTGTAGACCATTCCGGCTGTCGGCGCCCCGGAGCCGGTGACGACGGAGGTGCCGACCCCGTACGCATCGACAGGGGATGCCGCCAACGCGGCGATCGCGAACTCGTCCAAGTCGCTTGTGACGGTGATCTTCGTCCCGGTCGCGCCGAGCTCGTCGAGCTGCGCACGCACATGCGCGGCGACGGTGGGGAGGTCGCCGGAGTCGATCCGCACGCCGCCCAGGCCGGTACCGGCGACGTGGACCGCCAGGGCGACGCCCTCGCTGATGTCGTACGTGTCGATCAGCAGTGTCGTGTCGATACCCAAAGCGTCGATCTGGCTGCGGAACGCGGCTTCCTCGGTGTCGTGCAGAAGGGTCCAGGCGTGTGCTGCGGTGCCCATCGTGGGGATACCCCACGTGCGTCCCGCCTCGAGGTTGCTCGTCGCGCCGAAGCCGGAGATGTACGCGGCGCGGGCCGCCGCGACCGCCGAGCGTTCGGCGGCGCGCCGCGAACCCATCTCGGCGAGTGGTCGATCGCCGGCGGCGATACTCATCCGGGCGGCGGCGCTCGCGACGGCGGAGTCGTGGTTCATGATGCTGAGCGCGAGGGTCTCCAAGACGACCGCTTCCGCGAACGTGCCCTCCACGGTGAGGATCGGCGAACCGGGGAAGTACAGCTCACCCTCGCGGTAGCCGGTGATCGATCCGGAAAACCGGTACCCCTCGAGGAACGTGAGGGTCTCGGCGCTGACGATTCGCTCGTCACGGAGGTAGCGCAGTTCGTCCTCGCCGAATCGGAACTCCCGCAACTCCCGCAGGAGCCGACCCGTTCCGGCGACGACCCCGAAGCGGCGGGCACCGGGAAGGCGGCGTCCGAACAGCTCGAACACGCAGGGGCGCTGTGCGGTCCCGTCTCGGAGGGCGGCATCGAGCATGGTGAGCTCGTAGCGGTCGGTGAGCAGGGCGGTCGACTCCGGCATGCGGTCACTCTATCGACGTGACGGCCTGCACTCGGCGGGTAGGCTGGACAATCGTGAATGACGCACCGATCGGAATCTTCGACTCCGGCGTCGGCGGCCTCACCGTGGCCCGCGCTGTCTCGCAGCTTCTGCCGCGAGAATCGATTCTCTACATCGGTGACACCGCGCATTCTCCCTACGGACCGAAGCCGATCGCCGATGTGCGCCGCTTCGGTCTCGAAGTCCTCGACACGCTGGTGGCCGAGGGCGTGAAGATGCTCGTCATCGCCTGCAACACGGCATCCGCCGCACTTCTGCGCGACGCGCGCGAACGCTACGACGTTCCCGTCGTCGAAGTGATCGGTCCCGCCGTTCGCACGGCCATCTCCGCGACCCGCAATGGTCGCGTCGGCGTGATCGGGACCGATGGCACGATCAGCTCGGGCGTCTACCAGGACATGCTCGGTGTTCATCCTGAGCTCACGGTCTCTGCGGTGGCATGCCCGCGGTTCGTCGATTTCGTGGAGGCCGGTGTCACCGGATCCCCGGAGGTCCTCGCTGTCGCCGAGGAGTACCTGGCGCCGCTGCGGCACGCGGGTGTCGACACGCTGGTCCTGGGCTGTACGCACTACCCGTTCCTCGAGGGTGCGATCAGCTATGTGATGGGTCCGGAAGTGTCGCTCGTCAGCAGCGACACCGAGACGGCGAAAGATGTCTACCGCAGGCTCGTGTCGCGTGACCTTCTGGCCGGGCCCGATGCCGTCCCGACCCACGTCTACGAAGCCACCGGCGCGTCAGCCGATGACTTCCTCCGTCTCGCCGATCGGCTGATGGGCCGCGGCGTGTCTTCCGTGCGCCTCGTGCAGACCGGCGCGATCGACATTCCGAAGGGAACCCCATGACCGAGACCATCCGCAAAGACGGCCGTACCGTCGACCAGCTGCGCCCCGTGGTGATCGAACGAGGCTGGAGCGCGCACGCCGAAGGATCGGCACTCATCTCCTTCGGTGGGACGAAGGTGCTCTGCACGGCCTCCTTCACCGGCGGCGTGCCCCGCTGGCTCACCGGCAAGGGCAAGGGGTGGGTGACGGCGGAGTACGCGATGCTGCCGCGCGCCACCAATTCGCGCAACGACCGTGAGTCGATCAGGGGCAAGGTCGGTGGGCGCACCCACGAGATCTCGCGGCTCATCGGGCGCGCGCTTCGCGCCGTCGTCGACACGAAGGCGCTGGGCGAGAACACGATCGTGATCGACTGCGACGTCCTGCAGGCAGACGGCGGCACCCGCACCGCCGCGATCACCGGCGCCTACGTCGCGCTGGTCGACGCGATCGAGTGGGGCCGCGCGAAGGGGCTCGTCGGCAAGAATGCGAAGGTCCTGATCGATTCCGTCGCGGCGATTTCGGTCGGGATCATCGATGGTGAGCCCATGCTCGACCTCGCGTACGTCGAGGACGTCCGCGCTGAGACGGACATGAACGTCGTCGTCACCGGACGCGGCCTGTTCGTCGAAGTCCAGGGCACCGCTGAGGGCGCTCCGTTCGACAAGCGCGAGCTCGATGCCCTCCTCGACCTCGGCGTCGCCGGATGCGCTGACCTGCGTGAGCAGCAGGCTGCGGCGCTCCAGGCCTGAAGCGTCCCGCACCCGGAACACGCATGAGCAGAATCGTCCTCGCGACCCACAACCCGCACAAAGTCGAGGAGTTCGGCGCGATCGTCGCCGCGACGCGCCCCGATCTCGAGGTCGTCGGATACGACGGTCCCGAGCCGGTCGAGGACGGCGTGATGTTCGCCGACAACGCGCTGATCAAGGCGCGCGCCGCGGCTGCGCACACCGGACTGCCGGCCTTGGCGGATGATTCGGGGATCTGTGTCGATGTCCTGGGGGGCGCGCCCGGCGTCTTCTCCGCCTATTGGGCGGGGCACAAGAAGGACGCCGTTGCCAACCTCGAACTCCTGCTCGATCAGCTGTCCGATATCGCCGATCCGCACCGCGCGGCGCGGTTCGTCTCGACGATCGCGCTCGTCACGCCGGATGGCCGTGAGCACGTCGTCGAGGGCGTCTGGCCCGGACGACTTGCGTTGCGACCGTCCGGTGGCGGCGGGTTCGGGTACGACCCGATCTTCCTCCCCGACGGTCACGACGGTCGGAGCGCCGCCGACCTCACCGCGCCGGAGAAGAATGCGGCATCCCACCGCGCGCGCGCCTTCGTCGCCCTCGCCCCGCTGCTTCAGAATCTGGAGCGATAACCGTTCCCGACTGGGGCGTGGAGCGGGTGCGCGCCCGGGGCGGGGCATAGCCTCGGATCATGCACGATCATGCACCCGCTGGCGGTCTCCGGGGCGCGAGCAACCAGCGGCTCCTCGCAATCTCGCTGTCGTTGACGGCGAGCGTCATGATCGTCCAGATCGTCGGCGCTGTCATGACCGGATCGCTCGCGCTCCTCGCTGACGCGGCACACATGTTCACGGACGCCTCAGCCCTCGTGATCGCCCTGATCGCCTCGCGGGTCGCCGCGCGCCCGGCCGACGACCGCAACACGTACGGATATCAGCGGGCCGAGGTCTTCGGTGCTTTGGTCAACGCCGTCATCCTGATCATGCTGATGGTGTGGATCGCCGTCGAAGCCGTGGGCCGACTCCTACGCCCGAGCGAGGTGGAGGTCGCCGCCGGCCTCATGCTCGTCGTCGCCGTGGTCGGCCTCATCGCCAACGCCGTCTCGATGTATCTGCTCAGCGCCGCGCAGAAGCGGAGCATCAACGTCCGTGGTGCCTACCTCGAAGTTCTCGGCGATCTGATCGGTTCCGCCGTCGTGATCGTCGCGGCCGTCGTGATCGCCGTCACCGGGTGGATGCCGGTCGACGCGCTCGCGTCGCTCGTCATCGCGGCGATGATCGTGCCGCGCGCCGCGGGGCTTCTCCGGGAGGTCCTCTCGGTTTTGGGGGAACGTGCTCCGCAGGGCACCGAGGTCGCCGCGATCCGGGACCACATCCTCGGTGAACCGGGTGTCGTCGATGTCCACGACGTGCACGTGTGGCAACTCACCCGGGGCGCCCCGGTGTTCACCGCCCACGTCGTCGTGGACGAGGCGGTGCTCAGCGGGGGATCGGGACAGTTGCTCTCGCGCCTGCAGGGATGTCTGTCCTCGCATTTCGATGTCGAGCATTCCACGTTCCAGTTCGAACCGGCAGGCCACCGCGAACACGATCGCCACGGCTGATCACGCCCGGGTCGGCGACAGCGGGCGGGTGCGCGCTCTCGCTGGTCGAGCGCCGCTGCGACGCCGCGGTGTATCGAGATCGTCGCGCGTCCACCTCGATGTGCGACGATCCTAGAGATGAACGACGACGCTCTCAGAGAACTGCGCGAGCTGCGCGCGCGTGCCTACGGACCGGATGCCGATCTCGCCGGCGACGCCGATGCTCACGCGCGTCTCGCCCATCTGGAAGAGCAGGTCCGTGCCGCGGAGAGGGCGCGCGTGAACGTCGCGCCGGGGGAGTCGGGGACGAGCACAGATGAGCCGCACACGCCGGCGTCGCCGGCATCCGTGTCGATCATCGAGGGTCTGTTCGCGGCGCCGCACGCTGATGCGTCCTCTGCTGGGGACCGCGCGGAGGAGCCGCCCGTTGCACCGAGGCGTTCCGGCCTCGGCGGGTTCTTCGCGCGCATCCGCCCGACCCGTCCGGTCGCGATGGCGTGGGCGGCGTCGCTCGTTGTGGTGGCGGTCCTGACCGCAGCGCTCGTCGCGGGCGTGGAGAGCCTCCGGCCGATCTCGGCGCCGAGCGGCGCGCGTCAGGTGGCGACGATCGGCGATGGAGAGCGCATCGACGACGACGCGGCCAACGCGTGGTTCGGGGCGGAGGGGGCGCGTTCCTACGAGTTCCTCGGGTTGACGGTCCTCACGATCGACGAGTCAGGGGATGATCCGCCACAGACGTGTATCGCGGTCGTCCCCACCGACAGCGTCAGCTTCCGAGACCGCACGTTCAGCGGGCAGGTGTATTCGGGATGCGCCGTGGGGGCCTTTCCGGCAACAGCGGAGTTCACGGTGCTAGGGGTGGCGCCGGCCGAACTGCGCGCGTTGTACCCGATCGGGACCGCTGTGCAGTTCGTGCTGGTGGGCGAGGAGGTCGTCGTCTTCGCGGACGCCGGGAGCGGTATCTCCGCATCCGAGGGCTGACGCGGGTCACGGCGCCCGACGCACGTCCGTCGGCGTGATGTCCGGACGCAGCCCGCGCCAACGCGCGTGCCGCAACGTACCGTTCGGCGTGAACTCGGCGAACTCGACTTCACCGACCAGCCGGGGCTCGACCCAGACCGCGTCGGACTCGTCGGCCGCCGGAACCGCGAAGAAGGGATTCTCGACGGTCCGCACCAGCATCTCGTCCAGTCGCGCACGTTCCCGCTCAGTGAACCCCGAGCCGACTCGTCCGACGTACACCAGTCCGTCCGGACCCGGGATGCCGACAAGAAGCGACCCGATGTCGCCGGTGCGGCCACCCCGTCCGGGCCGGATGCCGCCGATGACGACATCGTGCGTGTGGGTGATCTTGACCTTGAGCCAGGCCTCCGACCGCGCGCCGGGGCGATACGGCGATCGGGGATCCTTCACCACGACGCCCTCCAGGCCGAGTTCGCGCGCGGTCGCGAGGGCGCCCACGACATCGTCGGCCACCGGCGGCACGACGATCGACGAGATTACGGCACGTGTGCGCTTCTCCAGCAGGGCGCGACGGTCAGCCAACGGGATCGCGGTCGCATCCGTCTCACCGGATCCGAGCGCGTCGAACAGAAGGAATGTCACGGGAGTTCGCGCCGCTTCCCGGTCGATCTCACGCGGCTTCGTCAGGTGCATGCGGTTCTGCAGGCGGCTGAAGCTCGGTATGCCGCGGCTGTCGAAGGCGACGATCTCGCCGTCCACGGTGAGCGGCCCCGGGCCGAAGCCCGGATCGCCACCCGTGAGCTCCGGGTACCGGGCCGTGATGTCGGTGCCGCTGCGCGCCTTCAGCGTCAGGCGCTCCCCGTCCCACATGCCGACGGCGCGAATGCCGTCCCATTTGAACTCGACCCACGGTGTTCCCCACCGCGCCGCCGCGCGCGTGGCCTCGGGCTCCGTGGCGGTCGTTGCGAGCATGGGGCCGGCGGTCGCGACCGAAACCGCGCTCGCGTGGGGGTGCGCGCTCGCGCGTTGAGGCCGACATGCCCGTGCCTGAGCCTGTTGCTCCGGACCCTCGGCGTGTCGATGGGGCATCCGATGGAGGAGCCATTGCGACTTCTCGCCCGCTCCTTCCGTGCGGATCAATGCCAGCCTCGCGGAGCCCAGTGGTCCACCAGGCCGCCCGGAGACGGTCACGATCACTTCGTCGTCGCGCCATTTCTCGGTGACGTAGCTCCCGGTGTCCCAGATCGTCATCGTGCCCGCGCCATATTCTCCCCGTGGAATGTCTCCCGCAAAGGCGAGGTACTCGAGCGGATGGGGCTCCGTCATCACCGCGAGATGATTGCGCTCGGGAGACTCCGGAATGCCGCGGGGCACCGCCCAACTCACGAGCACGCCATCGTGCTCCAGCCGGAGGTCGAAGTGCAGGCGTGACGCGTGGTGTTCGTGCACGACGAACCGCGTGCCGGACGGGGCGCCCACTGGCGCCGTGTCGGGCATCGGTTCGGGAGTGCGATCGGCCGAGCGCTTTGCGAGGTAGGTCGCGAGGGGAAGCGCCGAGCGCGGGGCGAGGTCGGTGAGCGGATCGCCGAGATGGTCGGCCCGGTCGATCACCTCGTCGAAGCGGAGCTGTCGGAGGTTCGGTTCATCCAACTCCGACCAGGTGCGGGGAGCGGCGACGGTCGGTTCGTCCCGCCCGCGGAGCGAGTAGGGCGCGATCGTGGTCTTCGCAGCATTGTTCTGGCTCCAATCGAGGAACACCCGGCCCGCCCGGAGGCTCTTCGACATCTGGCTGACCACGAGGTCGGGGTGGTCGGCCTCGAGCAGCCGCGCGAGCTCCTTTGCGAAGGCCGAGATCTCGTCGCTCGTTCGCGTGCCGTCGAGCCGGGCGTACAGATGGATGCCTTTGCTTCCACTCGTCACCGGGACGCACGGCATCCCCATGTCGTCGAGGATCGTTCGCAGCAGGCGCGCGACCTCTGCGCATTCAGCGAGCCCGACGCCCGGGCCGGGATCGAGGTCGAGGACCAGTCGATCCGGGTGTTGACGTGTGCCCTGTGCGTCGAAACGCCATTGCGGAGTATGGAGCTCGAGGCTCGCGACCTGAGCGAGGTACACGAGGGCCGCCAGATTCTCCACGAGCGGATAGTCCTTCGCTCCGGTCGAGTGATCGATCGCGCGCCGAGGAATCCAGTCGGGGGCACCGGGTTCGAGGTCTTTCGCGAAGAACGGCGCGTGATCGACGCCCTCCGGCCAGCGGAGCCGCGTCACGGGACGTCCAGCAAGGTGCGGGAGCAGCAGCGGAGCGATTCGGGTGAGGTAGTCGATCACTTCACCTTTGGACGTGCCGGTGCGCGGGTAGAGGACCTTGTCGAGATTGGTCAGGCGCAGGCGGTGGCCCTCCACGTCGACGAGCTGTCCGCTGCCTGCCATGCCGCCAGGCTAGCGCGACGATCGCGAACAACAGGAGAGGGAGTGGCGGCGACAGTTGTGACCGGTGTTCACTGGGGTGATGAGAACGATCTGGAAAGGCGCTCTGTCCTTCGGGCTCGTCAACGTGCCCGTCAAGGTGTACTCGGCGACGGAGGATCACGACGTGCCGCTGCACCAGGTGCACGCTGCCGACGGCGGACGCATCCGCTACCAGCGCATCTGCGAGATCGACGGTGAGATCGTGCCCTACGCCGACATCGACAAGGCCTACGACGACGGCGAACGCACGGTCGTGCTCACCGCGGAGGACATCGCCGCGCTCCCCGCCGAGCGCAGTCGCGAAATCGAAGTCGTGGAGTTCGTGCCGAGCGACCAGATCGACCTGCTGACGCTCGACAAGGCCTATTACCTCGAGCCGGATTCGGCCTCACCGAAGGCATACGTGCTCTTGCGTAAGACACTCGAACAGACCGACCGTACGGCGATCGTGCGGTTCTCCCTGCGACAGAAGACACGGCTCGCGGCGCTCCGGGTCCGTGACGACGTGCTGGTCCTGCAGACCCTGCTCTGGGCCGATGAGGTACGCGCCGCGAGGTTCGCCGCCCTCGACGAGCCGGTCAAGATCTCCGCCAAGGAGCTGGAGCTGTCGGCATCGCTCGTGGAGAGCTTTTCGAGCGACTTCGACCCGACGCAGTTCGTCGACGAGTACCAGCAGGAGCTGCGCACCCTCATCGATGCGAAGCTCGACAAGGGCGACGCGCTCGACACGGCCGAGACCTTCGGTGAGCGGTCCGAGAAGGATTCCGGAGGCGAGGTGATCGACCTCATGGCCGCGCTGAAGGCGAGCGTCGAACGGAGCCGTGCGGCGCGTCAAGAGGACGCTGCCCCGTCGTCACCGGCGCCGAAGAAGAAGACGTCGAGGGCGAAGAAAGCGTCCTGAGACCGCTCGCTCAGACGGCAGGTGTGCTGCCGCTTCGCGGTGGGTCATCGTCGCCGGCGTCGAACACCTCCGGTGCCGAGCGGTGCACCTCCGGGGCCACCTCGAACGTCTCGGGGGTGAGCGTCAGCTCCTGCGCTTCGGCGGCATCCGTGACGGGAGCGGCACCCTCGGCGAGTTCCTTGCGGACCTTCCGGCGCTCGGAGAAGTAGTGCCACAGCGTGATGATCGCCGTGCCGCCGACGGCCGTCAACAGGATGATGTCGATGTACTCGGTCACCAGGTTCGCAACCCAGGGGATGTAGGCGATGACGTAGCCGAGCATCGTGAGGCCGAAACCCCACAGCACCGCGCCGATCAGGTTGTAGAGCGAGTAGCGGCGCCACGGCATGTGACCGACGCCCGCGGCGACCGGAGCGAAGGTGCGGACGATCGGGACGAATCGCGCGAGGATGACGGTGAGTCCGCCGTAGCGTTCGAAGAACGCGTTCGTGCGTTCGACGTTCTTCCGGCTGAAGAGGCCGGATTCCTTCTTCTCGAAGACGGCGGGACCGCCCTTGTGGCCGATGTAGTAGCCGACTTCACCACCGAGGAACGCAGCCAGGGCGATCAGCAGCGACACGATCCAGATGTTGACGCCGAAGATGTCGCTCGTGTGCGTGAGAAGGCCGGAGATGACCAGCAAGGTGTCGCCGGGCAGGAGGAAGCCGACGAGCAGGCCCGTCTCGGCGAAAACGATGAAGCAGACCACCAGCAGCGCCCAAGGGCCCGCTGAATTGATGATCAGCTCAGGGTCGAGCCAGGGAATGAGGGCGATCTGGTGCACTGGGGGTCCCGTCGGTCGTGCGTTCGGTCGGCGGTAGAACTGGCGTGAGCCTCCTGGCCCTTACCGTGCGGAAGGTGGGACTTGAACCCACACGCTCGAAAGCACAGGAACCTAAATCCTGCGTGTCTGCCAATTTCACCACTCCCGCGGTGAATGCAGTCTATCGACGAGGACTGACAGATTCCGTCGGCGCGATCTCCGCGCTCGCCGCGATCCGGTCGCGTCGCGGCGAACCGCCGATGATCCAGTAGCCCAGCCCGACGATCACCGCACCCCCGATGAGGTTGCCGAGTCCGACCCACAAGAGGTTGCCGGCGAACAAGCCCAGTGTCGCGTTCGGATCGCCCGAGAAGAGCCCGATCCCGTACGTCGTCATGTTCGCGACAACGTGCTCGAAACCCGAGCTGATGAACGCGAGAATCGCGGCGAAAATCAGCAGGAGCTTGGTGACATCCGAGTGGACGCGGGCGCACATCCAGATCGCGAGGCACACGAGAACGTTGCAGAGGATGCCGCGGACGACGAGCTCGATCGGACTCTCATGCGCCTTGCTCTCCAGCATCCCGGACACCATCTGACCGGCAGGCGCGTTCGAGTGGAGCACTCCCGAGATGACGATCAGGCCGGCGAAGAGGAGCGAGCCGGCGAGATTCATGACGAACGTCACGGCGATCGTGGCAGCGGCCCGTCCGGGGGAGACGGCGCGCATGAGGGCGCCCTGGGGGAGGGTCATCATCGCTGAGGTCACGAGGTCCGCACCGGCGAAGACGACCAGTGTGAGGGCAACGCCGAACACGAGTCCGCTGACGAGCTTGGCGAGACCGTCACCGGCGGCCAAAAGTGGCCCGGCGGTGGACACCATGAGCACGACGCCGATGCCGATGTATGCGCCGGCGAGCATGCCCGACACCGCGAACCGTCCGAGGGTGCGAAGGCCCCCGGCCTTGTGGACGGCGGCATCGGCCTGGACGGAGAGGGTGTCGGGAATGCTCAGCACGATGAGTCAGTCTACCTGTGGTCCGACCACATGACAAGGGAACGGCTTGTGGATAATCTCGGTGACCTCGCCGGGGAATTGTCAGGATGCCGGGGTGAGTCTCGCCCCTGTCTCTTCCGCCACGACGGACACGCACGCGTCCGCCGTGCGGGCCGTCGCCGAGCGGGTACGTGATCGCCTGCGCGCCGAGCAGGCCGACCCGGCGCGCCACCCCGACCGGGCCGAGCAGCTGGCCACCGCAGAAGTGCGCGCCCACAACGACTTCGCACTCGCGCGCGGACTGGACCTGATCGAGGACGAGACCGCGTGCGTGCGCGCGGTGCTCGCGTCGGTGACGGGCTTCGGTCCGCTGCAGGCGCTCCTGGATGATCCGACGGTCGAAGAAATCTGGATCAACTCACCGGACCGGGTCTACTTCGCGCGGGCGGGACGCAGCCATCGCGCGCCGCTCGTGTTGACCGACGAGGCCGTGCGCGACCTCGTCGAGCGGATGCTGCATTCCACCGGTCGCCGTGTCGACCTCAGTCAACCGTTCGTCGATGCGTCGCTCCCGGACGGATCTCGACTCCACTGCGTCATCCCAGACATCACGAGATCGCACTGGGCGGTCAATATCCGGAAGTTCCTGACATCCCACCGCACCCTGGATGATCTCGTGGCCGCACGCTCGCTCACGCCCGCGGCCGCAGACCTGCTGACCGATGCACTCGCGTCCGGGAGCAGCATCCTGGTCTCGGGAGCCACGCACGCCGGCAAGACGACCGTGTTGGCTGCGCTCATCGGCGCGTGCCCACCCGATCACCGCATCGTCACGGTTGAGGAGACGTTCGAGCTCGCCGCTCAGGCGCCGGACATCGTCGCTCTGCAAGGACGTCAACCCAGTCTCGAAGGCACGGGATCGGTGAGTCTCCGCCGACTCGTGAAAGAAGCACTGCGCATGCGACCCGATCGGTTGATCATCGGCGAGGTGCGCGACGCCGAGGCGCTCGATCTCCTCTTGGCACTCAACACCGGTGTGCCGGGTGCCGCGACTATCCACGCCAACTCGGCCGACGACGCGCTCCGCAAGCTGGCCGCGCTGCCACTTCTGGCCGGTCAGAACATCGACTCCGGCTTCGTGGTCCCCGCGATCGCCGCCTCGGTGGATCTCGTCGTGCACTGTCGCCGCGGTGCCGACGGGCATCGCTTCGTGGAGGAGATCGTGCGGTGCACCGGCACTGTGTCCGACGGCCGTGTCGAGACAGAGGTCGTCGCTCGAGGAGAGCGGCGATGACGATCCTCTGGGGTGCTCTGCTTGCAGCCGGCGTCCTGCTGGTTGCGTCCCCGTGGCTCTGGCCCGTTCGGACTTCGGCAGAGAGGGCGCCCATCGTCGATGGGAGGATCGCGCGGATGCTGCAGGAAGCCGGCTACGCCCACGCTCCCGTTGCGCGCCCCGTCGTGATCGGTGTGACCGGTGGCGTGGTGGCGGCATCCGTGAGCTTCTTGGCGACCGGGCTCGTCGCCGTCGCGCTCGTCGCGGCGATCGCGGGGTGTGCAGCACCGTTCGGGTGGCTGCGTCAGCGGGCGCGGCGCTTGCGGACCTCGCGTCGTGCGCTGTGGTCGGACGTGTGTGAACTCCTCATCGCCTCGGCCCGAGCGGGCATGTCGCTGCCGGATGCCGTGTCAGCCCTCGCCGACAGCGGACCGCCGTCGTTACGTCCCGCGTTCGCCCGGTTTGCGGGGGACATGGCGGCATCGGGGCACTTCGACTCCAGTGCGTTGCGGCTGAAGGCATCGCTCGCCGACCCGGCGGCCGATCGGATCGTCGAGACGCTTCGAATGGCACGCCAGGTGGGCGGCACCGAGCTCACCGCGGTCCTCCGGGCGCTGTCCGCGTCCGTCCGCGCCGATGCCACGCTCCGGTCCGAAGTCGAGGCGCGTCAGTCGTGGGTGCGCGGCGCGGCGGTCGTCGGCGTGGTGGCGCCGTGGATCGTGCTCGGACTCCTGGCGCTGCGCCCGGAGGGAGCCGCTGCGTACGGCAGTCCCGCCGGCGTCGTGGTGGTCTTGGTCGGAGCGGCTGTCTCGGTGTTCGCCTATCGGCTGACGCTGCGGCTCGGCCGGCTGCCCGAGCCGCAGAGGTGGTTCGCATGAGCATCATGACGGAGCTGGCGTTTGCCCTCGTCCTTGGCGCGGGGCTGGCCGCAGGAATTCTGCTGGCTGCCGTGCGGGTGCCCCAGTGGTCCGCACCGAGCCTCGAGCGGCGGATCGCGCCTTACGTCCGCGACGTGGCAGATCCGCGGGGTTTGACGCCGCTCGCAGCGCCGGCATGGGATACCGGTTGGCGGTCGGTGCGCGATCGGGTCATCGCCGCGTGGGGCGGCGGAGACGCACTGGCCATGCGGCTGCGCCAGGCGGATCGCTCGCAGACGGTGTTGTCCTTCCGCGCCACCCAGCTCGCGTGGGCGCTCGCCGGGTTGGCTCTCGGTGCTGTTCTCGCCGTCGCGGTGTCGCTGGCCGGACGCGGTGGACCGATCGCGGTTCTCCTCCCGCCGCTCGTGGCCGTCGCGGCGATCGTCTTCTGTGACTACCGGTTGACGCTCGCCGCGCGCACGCGCACCGCGCGGATCGAGGACGAGTTGCCGACCGTCCTGGAGTTCCTCGCGCTGTGCTTGTCGGCCGGCGAAGGCCTGCGGGACGCCTTGCGCCGCGTGGGCGACATCGGCACGGGCGAACTGACCGCCGAGTTGCGCCGTGCGGTCCTTGCCAGCGGCACCGGCTCGAGCCTGTCTGATGCGCTCCTCGATCTGGCGCGGAGCGTCGACGTCCCCGCGCTCTCGCGGGCCATCGAGCACATCGTCTCCGCGATCGACCGCGGTGCGCCGCTCGCCCAGGTCCTGCAGGATCAGGCCGTCGATGCCCGCGAAGACGCGAAGCGCGGGCTCATCGAAGCCGCGGGGCGTAAGGAAATCCTGATGCTTCTGCCGCTGGTCTTCTTGATCCTGCCGTTGTCGGTTCTCTTCGCCGTCTTCCCCGGGATCGTCCTGCTGAAACTCGGAATCGGATGACCGTCGACGGTCGAAAGGAGGCGGACATGATCCGCACAGGATGGGGCGCCGTGCGCTCTGCATGGAAGGACACGACGACCGACGAACGGGGTGACGTGCCCGGCTGGGTCTTGGTCACGTTGATGACCGCAGGACTCGTCGTGGCGATCTGGGCGCTCGCGGGGCCGGCACTGGCCAACCTCTTCACCGATGCGATCAGTCGCGTGTCCGGGTTCTGACGCGTCATGCTCTCGCTGCGCGAGGACGATCGGGGCTCCAGCCCGGTGGAGTTCGTCCTCGTGGGGACTCTCCTCACGGTCCTGACGCTGGCAGTCGTGCAGCTGGGGCTCGCGGTCTACGTCCGCAATGTCGTTCACGATGCTGCCGTGGAAGGCGCCTATCATGGCGCTCTCGCTGACACCTCGCTCGCCGATGGTGCGGCACGCACCGAGCGCCTGATCCACGCCGCGGTGAACGGATTGGACGCGAGCGTATCGGCGCGCGATACGACCGCTCTCGGCGTGCCCGCCATCGAGGTCACCGTCGTCGCGACTCTGCCGCTCATCGGGCTGCTCGGGCTGCCCGCGGGGATGGAGGTCAGCGCACATGCACCGCGAGAATCCTTCGATTGACGACTCCGGACAGGACGGATCTGCCGCACTGGAGTTCATCCTCGTCGGCCTGATCCTGTTGGTGCCGATCGTCTACCTCATCGTCGCGCTCGGCGCGATCCAGGGGCACGCTCTCGGCGTCGAGGCCGGTGCTCGCCAGCTCGCGCGGACGATTGCGACGTCCGACGACGCCGCGACAGCGGACGCCCGGGCGGAGCGTGTGATCGCCGCCATCGCTCAGGAGTACGGCATCGATCGCGACACCGTCAGGATCGACATCACCTGCGCACGCGGCGCATCGATGTGTCCCGAGGCGGGCGCCACCCTCCTCGTCACCCTGTCCGCGAGCGTCGCGTTGCCGCTCGTCCCCGCTGTGCTCGGGCTCGAAAGTCTGGCCCGCGTGCCGGTCGAGGCCACGGGTGCGCAGAAAGTCTCGCGGTATTGGGAGGGAGCGCCGTGATGCCCCGCCCCGCGCATGTGGATGATGAGGGCAGTGTCCTGCTCCTCACCCTCGGCTATGCGCTGCTCGCGATCGCGCTCGTTCTCGTGTGCGTCGACGCGACCAGCCTTTACCTGGCGCAGAAGCGCGTGGATGCCGCGGCCGATGCGGCTGCCCTGGCCGGCGCCGATGGATTCACGCTGACGATCACGGACGGGGAGCCGCTGGCCGCACTGACGAACGCCGGCATCCGTGCGCAAGCAGAGGACATCCTCGCGGTCTACGACGACACGGTACTCGTGGCCGCCGGCACGGACGACGGTGTCTCGGCGCGGGTGACAGTGTCGACGCGCTGGCGACCTCCTGTGCTCAGCATCTTCGTTCCCGAGGGGGTTGCGCTCGAGGCGACCGCCACGAGCCGAACGGCGCTGCGCTGACGCGCGCTCAGCTCTCGCGCGGCACGAACCGCGGCACCCAGCGCAGGAACGCCAGCGCGCCGAGCAGGCCGATCACGCCCATCGTCGCCGTGGCGATCGACAGGGAGAACGCGGCGGCGAGAGCCGACACCGTGAGCGGCGCGATCGCGCCGCCGGCATCCGTCAATGTTCGCCACGAGCCGAGGAACGGCGCCGGGTCGGCCTGCGGGGCGACATCGGCGCCGAGCGTGAGGAGGATGCCGCTGGAGAGGCCGTTTCCGACTCCGAGGACCGCCGCGAACAGGGCGAACCACAGGGCCGACTGGGTGAGGTCATGCGTGAAGGACAGCGCGACGAAGCCCGCACCCATCAGGACCATGGCCGGGAGCGCCGCCCAGAGTCGCCCGAAGCGGTCCATGACCTGGCCGCTCGCGTAGAACAGGACAAAGTCGATCGCCCCCGACACGCCGACGACGAGGGCGATCGTCTGGGCGTCGAGCCCGATGGACACGCCCCAGAGTGGCAACACGATCTGCCGTGCCGAGCGCACCGCCGACAGCGACGCCGCCGCGACGCCGAGCCGCGAGAGCACGCCGCGGTACTGCCACATCGTTCGGAACACACCTGCACGACGCTGGAGCGGAATCGACCCGGTGACGGCTTCGCCGGTGTCGACGTCGTCACCTGTGGATGCCGTCGACGCGGACGGCGATGCGACCACTTCGGGGTCGGGACCCAGGAGAACGAGGAGCACCGTCGCGATCAGGCAGGCGCCGAAGAACCACACCGTCGCACGCTCATCCTGGAGCATCGCGAGCAGCAGCGCCGCGACGAAGGGACCGACGAACATGCCGAGGCGGAACGTTCCTCCCAGGAGAGACAGCGACCGAGCACGGTACGCCAACGGCACTCGGGTCGTCATGAACGAATGCCGGGCGAGCCCGAAGGTCGCCGCACAGAAACCGATCAGGAAGACCGCCGCGGCGAGCCCCGGCAAGCTCGGCGCGACCAGAAGCCCGGCGACGCCGCCGAGTGCGAGAACACCGCCGAAGGCCATCGTGACGCGCTCGCCGACGCGGGCGACCGCCCACCCCGCCGGAATGTTGCCGACGAGTTGACCGACCACGAGCGCAGAGACCACCAGCGCCGCGGTCGGGACATCGGCGCCGAGCTCTGCAGCGATCACCGGCAGCAGGGGGATCACGGCTCCCTCGCCGAGGGCGAACAAGACCGTCGGGCCGTAGATCATCGGCGCCAACCGCCACAGCACCCCGCCCATCGACGAGGTGGGGTGGGCTGCGGTCACGCTCTTCACGTTAGTCTGGACTGTCATGCTTGAATTCGATCCTGCCCCCGAAATCCAGGCCCTGCGGTCCACGTTCTCCGACATCGCAGCGGTCGTCGATGTCGACGCTCTGCGCGCCGAGATCGCCCGACTCTCCGAAGAGGCCGGCGCGCCCGACCTCTGGGACGACGTCGAGAAGGCGCAGAAGGTCACGAGCGCCCTCAGTCACCGCCAATCCGAGCTCAAGCGCGTCACGGACGTCGAGCAGCGACTGGACGACCTCGACGTCCTGGTCGAGATGGCCCTCGAGATGGATGACGAGGACACCGCCGCCGAGGCGCGCAAGGAAATCTCAGATCTCCAGACGGTCATCGGTCAACTCGAGGTGCAGACTCTCCTCGACGGCGAATACGACGATCGCGCGGCTGTTGTCACGATCCGCTCGGGTGCCGGCGGCGACGATGCCACGGACTTCGCCGAGATGCTCCTGCGTATGTACTTGCGGTGGGCCGAACGACACAAGTACGCCGTCAAGGTGATGGACACGTCCTACGCGGAGGGCGCCGGCATCAAATCAACGACGTTCGAAGTGGATGCGCCCTACGCCTACGGCACGTTGTCGGTCGAAGCGGGCACCCACCGTCTCGCCCGCATCAGCCCGTTCGGCGGTGCCGACAAACGCCAGACGAGCTTCGCGGCCGTCGAGGTCATCCCGGTGATGGAAGAGGCCAAGGAAGTCGAGGTGCCGGAAGGCGACATTCGTGTCGACGTGTTCCGCTCGTCGGGTCCGGGAGGCCAGTCCGTCAACACGACCGACTCTGCGGTGCGCATCACGCACCTTCCGACCGGCATCGTCGTGTCGATGCAGAACGAGAAGTCGCAGATCCAGAACCGTGCGGCCGCGATGCGCGTGCTGCAGACCCGACTCATGCTCCTGCAGAAGGAGCAGGAGGCGGCCACGAAGAAGGAACTCGCCGGCACGATCACGGCGAGTTGGGGCGATCAGATGCGTTCGTACTTCCTGTACGGCCAGCAACTCGTCAAGGACCTCCGCACCGGCTACGAGGTCGGAAACCCAGCCTCCGTCTTCGACGGTGATCTGGACGGTCTGATTGCGGCCGGCATCCGCTGGCGCAAGCGCAAAGACGACGACTGACGCCCCGCGGACCCCGTGTCCGCGCGCGACCGGGAAACTTCCGCGAAGAAATTCTTCCGCAGGTGCATCCGAATCTCTCGATTCGGGCGAATACATCTGTGACGGCGCGAACAGCGCGCCGCGCGGAAGGAGAACATCATGATGCGATCCAGGATCGCTGTCGGCATTGCTGCCGCAGCGCTCGCCACGCTCGGCTTCGCGGCCCCCGCCTCGGCGGCCGATGAAGCGTCACTGTCCGTCCTGCACGGCATTCCCGACACACCCGTCGATGTCTACGTCAATGGTGCGTTGACGATCGACGACTTCCAGCCCGGCGACCTCGCCGGGCCGCTGATGCTCGCTGCCGGCGACTACGAAGTCGCGTTGACGGCAACGGACGCCCCCGACGCCTCCGCACCCGTGCTGGGCCCGGTTACTCTCACACTGGCCGCCAACACGTCGTACACAGCCGTCGCCCACCTCACCGAGGCCGGCGAGCCCAGCGCGAAGCTGTTCACGAACGAGACGGCCACGACCGCGGCAGGCGAAGGGCGACTGACTGTCCGGCACGTCGCAGCGGCTCCCGCCGTCGACATCCTGGCTGGGGGTGCCGCCGTCGCGGAAGGGTTGACCAACCCGAATGAGGCGACGCTCAACCTTCCCGCCGGAACGGTCTCTGCCGCCGTCGCCCTGGCCGGCACGACCGACCCGGTGCTCGGCCCGACAGACGTCACCGTGGCGGAAGGATCGCTGACGATCGTCTACGCGTGGGGGAGTGCTGCTGACAGCAACCTCGCCCTGGCCGTGCAGACGATCGACGGCCTGCACTCCGACCCCAACGGCGTGAACACCGGTTCGGCCGGTCTCGTCGCAGAGAACCGTGGCGCTGGTTCGACCCCGGCGCTGCTCCTCGCCGGCGGCCTGCTGTTGGTCGCGGGAGCCGCGGTGATCGTTCGTCGCCGCACGGCGCACGCGCACTCGTGATCATGGGCGATCGCGGTCTTTCCGTTCTCGGCGGAGTCTCCCTCCCTGCCGTGGTCGTGGCCGTGTCGCTCCTTACGGGTTGCTCTCCCTCCGTCCCCAGCGGGGAGGAGACGTCGGCCGCGGTGACCCCTGCACCGCGGCCGACGGCCGTCCTCGACGTGCCGGTCGCTCCGGCCACTGCCCCGCCCGTCGTTGCGCAGATCCCGCCCACGGAGATGCGCATCGACGCGATCGAGGCAGTCCTGCCGATCACGCCGGTCGGCGCGAAGGACGACGGCTCGATGGACATCCCGACGCGGCCTTCCGAAGCCGGATGGTATCGCTTCGGACCGACCCCGGGGGCTCCCGAAGGCTCAGCGGTGGTGGCGGCGCACGTCGACTCGCGCGTGTACGGGGTCGGTCCGCTGGGGCGGCTCCGCGACCTGCCGGTCGGGTCCGTGATCGACGTGACCGATGCCGCCGGCGTCGTGCACGCCTTCGAGGTCACGTCGGTGACCTACATTCCTCGGGCGGAACTTCCCGTCGCACAGTATTTCGCCCGTACAGGCGAGCGGATGCTGGTGATCATCACCTGTGGCGGCTCTTTCGACGAGGCCACCCGGTCCTATAGCGACAATGTGGTGGCCGTCGCCCGTCCTCTGGATGCATGATGGCTATGGCGGCCGTGTGCGGCGGCCCGGAGGGAGACGTCATCGACGACGATGAAGACCGCCAGATCGCGCGGGCATTCGCCGACGGCGACGCTGCGGCCCTCAAGCAGATCTACGATCGGTGGTCCCGCCTGGTCTACACGCTGGCCCTGCGATCGCTGGGCGATCAGAGCGAAGCCGAGGACGTCACCCAGGGGACCTTCGTCTCGGCGTGGAAAGCGCGCGAGAGCTACGACGAGGCGCGCGCGTCGCTGTCCACCTGGCTCATCACCATCGCGCGCAGACGGATCGCCGATGCCCACCGTGTGCGCGCGCACAGCGCCCGGGTGCTGGGCGCCCTGCAACAGCAGGCGGAGCCCGCGGTGCAGCAAGAGCCCGATGTCGCCGACGCGATCCTGGTGGCACAGGAACTCGAGCTTCTCGAACCGGATGCCCGCAGCGTCGTGCGTCTGGCGTTCTACGATGACCTGACACACGCGCAGATCTCGGAACGGCTGGGCATGCCGCTCGGCACGGTGAAGAGTCATCTGCGGCGGAGTTTGCAGCGGATGCGGACCAGATTGGAGGGCAACCGTGTCGCATATTGATCCCGACCATCTCGCGATCGAGGCCCTCGAAGGTGACGCCCTCGCTCATGACGACAGTGGGCACCTCGCGCAGTGCGACCAGTGCCAGGATGACCTTCGCGCCCTCCGCCGCGCCGTCCGCGCCGGGCGTTCGAGCGCGCCCGATGGGCTGTCCACGCCCGGCGAACACGTCTGGGAGGCGATCGCGGTGGAGGTGGCGGCCGACAGCCCGGCCGTGGCTTCCGTGATCCCGCCGGCCGAGACATCCTCGCGGCGACACCACGCGCCCCGTCGCCGTCGAGGTCCTCGGCTCGCGCTGGTTGTGAGCGCGCTGACGGCCGCCGCGGCCGCAGTCGCGATCGCCCTCGTGATCCTGATCCCACGCCCCGTCGGCATCGCCACCGCGACACTCGACGCATTCCCCGACCATCCCGGTGCGCGGGGTACCGCCGAGCTCGAGCGGGAGCCGGATGGCACCGAGCACGTGCGCGTCGAACTCGATGCGGACGTGCCGGACGACGGATTCCGAGAAGTGTGGCTTCTCGCCGAGGACGGTTCGGCGTTGGTCAGTCTCGGGGTCCTCGACGGCAGCGCCGGATCCTTCACCGTGCCGGGCGACGTCGACACGAGTCGGTTTTCGGTCGTCGATGTCTCGCAGGAACCGACCGACGGCGGTGCCGAGCACTCGGGCGATTCGATCGTGCGGGGTCAGCTCACCAGGTCGTGACCCGCGGGGTGTCGCATCCGGCATCCTTCCGTGACCCGCTTAGGCTCGTCAGGTCATGATCCGGTTCGAGCACGTCACCAAGAGATTCCGTGGGACCAGCAAGCCGGCGTTGAACGACGTCGACTTCGAGGTCCAGCGCGGTGAGTTCGTCTTCCTCGTCGGGGCTTCCGGCTCGGGCAAGTCCTCGTGTCTGCGGCTGATCCTGCGCGAAGACCAGCCGAGCGAGGGTCGCGTCGTCGTCCTCGGCCGTGATCTGCACTCCCTGTCGAGCCGCAAGGTTCCGTACTTCCGTCGGCACATCGGGTCGGTGTTCCAGGACTTCCGGCTTTTGCCGAACAAGACGGTGTTCCAAAACGTCGCCTTCACGCTCCAGGTGATCGGGTCCTCGCGCGCGTTCATCCAGCAAGCGGTGCCCGAGGTGCTCGCCCTCGTCGGACTCGAAGGCAAAGACAAGCGATTGCCGCACGAGTTGTCCGGCGGTGAGCAGCAGCGCGTCGCGATCGCGCGCGCTCTCGTGAACCGGCCGCAGATCCTCCTCGCCGATGAGCCCACGGGCAACCTCGACCCGGCCACATCGGTCGACATCATGCAGCTGCTCGCGCGGATCAACGCCGGAGGGACCACCGTCGTGATGGCGACCCACGAGGCCGGCTTCGTCGACCAGATGAAGCGCCGTGTGATCGAGCTCCGCGGCGGAGTCATGGTGCGCGACGATCGCCACGGGGGATACGGCGACACCTCCGCGATCCCGAGCCTGACTCCGCAGGCGGAGAAGGGCGCGGCCGCCACGGCAGCCTTGACCGCCGTCCTGCAGCTTCAGCGGGAGATCGCCGCACAGCCGGCTCCGGCGGCTCCGGATGCCGCGGTCGTCCCGGCATCCGATCCCGCACCCGCCACGACGACAGAACCGGAAGTCGATCCCGCGCCCGGGACCCGGCCCATCAAGATCGCCGCACCGGCGGTGGACCTGGACGGCCTGGGGATCGGCGGCCTCGATGCCGACGGACGCGGCGTCGCCGACCGATTGGGCCTCGGCCAGGAAGAGGACGAAGTGGGGCCCACGACATGAGGATGCAGCTGATCCTCGGTGAGGCGCTCACCGGACTCCGCCGAAACGCGTCGATGGTGATCTCCGTCGTGCTCGTGACGTTCGTCTCGCTGACTTTCGTCGGCGCGGCGATGCTCATGCAGATCCAGATCGGCAAGATGCAGGACTATTGGGCCGATCGGGCCCAGGTCGCCGTCTTCATGTGCCGCGCCGATTCGACCGTCACGACCTGTGTCGACGGAGCCGCGACGCAGGAGCAACTCGACGCCGTCGCCGCCCAGCTCGACAGCCCCGCGCTCGGCGCTGTCGTGCGCGATGTTCGGTTCGAGTCATCGGACGAGGCGTACCAGAACCTCCTCGACCTCTACGGGCAGGAATACGCCGACTACGTCACGCCCGAACAACTGGGGGAAACCTACTGGGTCAATCTCGTGGACCCGGCCCAATCCGACGTCATCACGGAGGCCTTCAACGGCACTCCGGGTGTCGACAACGTCCGCAATCAACTGCAATACCTGGAGCCGTTGTTCTCGGCGCTGACCGTGGCGACCTATATCGCGGTCGGCATCGCGGGGCTCATGCTGATCGCTGCCGTCCTGCTCATCTCGACGACGATCCGCCTGTCCGCTTTTGCGCGGCGAAAAGAGCTCGGGATCATGCGATTGGTGGGAGCCTCGAACCGGTTCATCCAGACGCCGTTCATCCTCGAAGGTGTCTTCGCCGCCTTCATCGGATCGCTGTTGGCCGGCGGCGCGATCGTCGCCGGCATCCACTTCGGGGTCAACGGCTATCTGAAGGACCGGATCGACTTCATCACCAAATGGGTCGACATATCGGATGCGGCTGTCGTCATCCCGATCATCATCCTGATCGGACTCCTGCTCGCAGCACTGTCGGCCGGATTCGCGATCCGCCGATGGTTGCGCACCTGAGGCAGCGGTCCGGGTAGACTGACAGGCTGCCATCCGGATCGAGAGGGGGAGGACATGCCCAAGGAACGCGGAGAGAAGGTCGTCGCGACCAATCGTCGCGCGCGCCACGAGTACGCGATCGAGAAGACGTACGAGGCGGGGCTCGTCCTCACCGGTACCGAAGTGAAGTCGCTCCGTGAGGGACGCGCCAACCTGAGCGACGGGTACGCGTACATCGACGGTGGCCAGGCGTACCTCGATGCCGTGCACATCCCGGAGTATGCGCAGGGGCACTGGACGAACCACGCGTCCAAGCGCACGCGCAAGCTCTTGCTGCACAAGGAAGAGATCATCAAGCTGTCGCACGCGGTGTCGGCCGGTGGCTACACGCTGATTCCCCTAAAGCTCTACTTCTCCGATGGCCGGGCCAAAGTCGAAATCGCCGTCGCCAAGGGCATGCGCGAGTTTGAGAAGCGTCAGACGATCCGCGAGCGCGAAGACAAGCGCGAGGCCGAGCGGGCGATGCGCGCCCGCAACCGCCTCGGCGACTGACCGCGGTCCGCGCGCCGGCAGGCGCTATGACCGCAGAATGTCGCGATCTCCGCAGGGGGATGCGGCATCCGGTGCGGAGATGTCGACATTCTGCGAAGTTCGTGACCCGCAGTCGGGCGGATGCCGGGCGAGGCGCCGGGATCGACGGTCAGCTCGCGGCGAACCGCGCCTCGACAGCGGCCGTGATGACGATTTCCTCGGGGTGGAAGTCGATCGCCGGTGCGGCGCCGACATCCATCGAGATCGCCGTCCTAGCGAACATCCGCGGGCTCGGCGCCGTCTCCTGACCTTGCGTGAGCAGCCCGAGATCAGCGATCTCGAGCGGCGTGACCGTGGTGCAGTCGATCGCGGCGGCGTACGAGGTGGCGCGTTCGACGGCGACCGCGACAGCCGCCGTGGCGACCGCGCGTTCGGTGCGCGCGCGGGTGTCGGGGGTGAGCTGCCAGTTGACCGCGCCGATGTGCAGGCCCTCTTGCGTGGCGATCCCGTTGAGCCAATCAGACAGGGCGACGAAGTCCGCGAAGGTCGCGATGATGTCCACGGATGCGTGATGGACGAGGTCGAGCTGATGACCCTCGTTGTTCCAGGGGCGGTCGGACCAGATCGAGACGCGCTCTGCCGACCAGTCTTCGATCGTGCCCGCGGCCTTGCGTGCTGCGAGGTCTTCGCGCACCGGCGCGGCGAGCGCCGCGATGCGTTCCACCACACCGCCGCGCTGCGGACCGTCGACCGCCGCGGAAATGTGTGCGACGGCGCGTTCGGGAGCCACACGCGCTTCGTCGGAACCCCGGACCGTGATGATGACCTCGCTCATACGAGCGACTCTACGCCGCGCGGTGATAGGCTGGGATGCTCGGGCGCCCCGGCATCCGAGCACAACTCCACAGCGTGACAGTGGCTCATTCGCCGCACGGCCGAAAGGTCGAAAGGCTCACGGGGCTGATCGGTTTCGACAGCGCCTGCGAATCTGCGAGAAGCGGGCCGAGGATGCAGGGTTATCTCGTTAACGATCTCTGCAAAACTATAAGTGCCGAAACCAAGCGCACTGAGTTCGCCCTCGCTGCATAAGCGAGCCTGAACTCCGTCAGACCGTAGGCGATCCCGCTACGGATCCTGGCGTCATCTAGGGATCTTGCTGTGTGACGGGGTCTCGACGTCACACGGGACTCTTCTGGGACTGGGCTTGTCGACTTAGGTGTCTGTGACAAAGGTCGGAGCCGAGCAGAACGTTTTCACAGACTGCGCCCGGAGAAAACGCAGTATCTCAGCGTTGGACGGGGGTTCGATTCCCCCCAGCTCCACGATGTCACTGTCACCAGTGGAAGACCCCGGTCTGCGTGTGCGCACGCGGGCCGGGGTCTTTGTCTGTCTGCGGTCAGCCCAGCGGCCTCTCGATCAGCAACAGATTCTGCTTCGTGTCGGAGACGGTGACCCAGCCATCGCCGAACTCGTAGGTCATGCCGTAGCCGTTCTCGTCCACGGTGGGAGCCTGCATGCCGTCCTCCGTGACATAGACCCCGTCGGAAGCCTCCTCGATCGTCCAGCCTTGCGCCACGAGCTGGTCTTGTGCGACCACGGCTTCGTCCTCCGTGATGGGCGCCCAGCCGAAGAGGAGCAGGTTGCCGCTCGCGGTCGTGAAATCGGCCCACATGCACTGCATCCCCTCTTCGAGGGTGAGGTCTCCGACCGTGAACGGATCTTGTCGGTAGGTCCATCCCTGCACCGTGAGGTCGGTGAGGATCTCCTCCGACACGAGGTTGTCGCACGTGGCCTCCGACGCTCCGGCCGTGGCGGTCGTGGTCGGCATCGGCTCTGCTGCGCCGTCGCTAGGGTCCGGGTTCGGTGCGGTGGTCACGGTCGTCTCCGTCGGCGACGGTTGTGCCGATGTGGCGCACCCGGTCAACAGCAGGGACAGCGCGCCGAGACTGGCGAGGACGGCGGTGGGGATGACGCGGGCAGATGCCATGGAGGGGTCCGGATCGTTCAGGCGGGGGAGTGGAGGAGGGACAGGAAGGACTCGTGCAGGATGCCGTTCGTCGCCAGCGAGGAACGAGACGACACCGATTCGGCGCCGGCGAAGTCGGTGAACGTGCCGCCGGCTTCGCGGATGATCGGGACGAGGGCGGCGATGTCGTATTCCTTGACGCCGAACTCGGCCACGAACTCGAGGCGCCCTTCGGCCAGCAGCATGTACGGCCACGTGTCGCCGTAACCGCGATCACGCCAGACCGCGCGGCTGAGGCGGAGCAGGGCATCGGTGTGGCCCGCTTCATCCCACTGCGCGATGCTCTGGAAGCTGGCACTCGACGCCGCGACATCCGACACCGTCGACACGGACAGTCGTCGCGGTGGCCCGGCGGGGGTGTTGGTCCACGCGCCGAGTCCGGTCGCGGCCCACCAGCGGCGGCCGAGCGCGGGCTGGCTTGCGACGCCGACCCGGGGAACCCCGTCGATCGCCAGTGCGATCAGGGTGGTCCACATCGGGATGCCCTTGAGGTAGTTGGCGGTGCCGTCGATCGGGTCGATGATCCACTGCCGCGCAGCATCGCCGCTTGTGCCGAACTCCTCCCCGAAAATGCCGTCGGACGCTCGTTCATCGGCGAGGATGCCGCGGATCGCGCGTTCTGTCGCCAGGTCGGCCTCGGTGACGTACGAGGCGTCGGCCTTGGTCTGTACGTCCAGATCGGGGGCGTCGAAGCGTGCCATCGAGACTGCGTCAGCAGCGTCGGCCAGTCGGAGAGCGAGCTCCAGTTCGCCGGACAGGTCGCCGTCGAAGGGCGCGTTCCACGAGGGCCG
Organism: Microbacterium memoriense; assembly: GCF_025398275.1. GTDB lineage: Bacteria > Actinomycetota > Actinomycetes > Actinomycetales > Microbacteriaceae > Microbacterium > Microbacterium memoriense. The sequence goes on from NZ_JAODOR010000004.1 coordinate 212,847, forward strand.
GGGGGAGGGGGAGCTCACTCCTCCAGGATACGGTGCCGCTGGTGCCTCGATTGGCGATCCTGGGCATCGGGATGGTAACGTTGGTCCTCGTTCGCCTCGCAGCGAACAGAGCGCACCTCTAGCTCAATCGGCAGAGCAATTGACTCTTAATCAATGGGTTCTCGGTTCAAGTCCGAGGGGGTGCACCACCGAAAGGCCCCGGAGAAATCCGGGGCCTTTCGCGTGTGCGGGGTACGCCGCCGACTGCGCTGGTTCGTCTCGAGCGCGCCGGATCCGCACCGCGCGCCGCGGGCGCTCTCGTCCGCAACCAGCGCAATCGGCGGCGCTGGGCCGCGCGGTTATGAGATCGTGACCGCGCTGGTGTTTGACACGGCGGGCGAACCTGAACATGATTGCAGTACCTGAATCAGTTCTCAGGTTCCTTCCAATGGTGAAAGGCACGCACATGCGGGTTACGAAGAAGTTGCTCCTGGGGACCGTGGCCACAACGGTAGCCCTCGCCCTGGCGGCCTGCGCGCCGTCCGTCGGCACGACCGCGACGAGCGAGACCGGCGACGCCGGCCCGGCAGAGATCACCATCGGAGTGATCACGAGCGAGACCGGCGCTCTGGCCAGCTACGGCAAACAGTACCTCGATGGGTTCAAGGCCGGCCTCGACTATGCCACCGACGGTTCGAACGAGGTCAATGGCACGAAGATCACCGTCGACTACCGCGACGACGCGGGCGACGTCGACACCGCCGTCGGAGCCGCGAAGGAGCTCATCGGTGAGGGCGTCACGATCCTCGCCGGCAGTGCAGCATCCGGTGTCGCCGCGGCTGTCGCCGAGCAGGCGGGTCAGAACCGGGTGCTGTTCGTCTCCGGTCCCGCCGCCGCCGATGCGCTCACCGGCATCAACGAATACACGTTCCGCAGCGGTCGCCAGTCCGCGCAGGACGTGGCCACTGCCGGAACGTTCCTGGGCGACCTGAGCGGCAAGACCGTCACGGTCTTCGCCCAGAACACCGCTTTCGGCCAGGGCAACGAAGCCGCCGTCAAGGCGATCCTCGGTGCCAAGGGAGCGACCGTCAACAGCGTGCTGGTCGCGGAAGACGTGACCGAGTTCACTCCGTTCGCCCAGCAGATCCTCACCGGCAGCCCCGACCTCGTTTTCGTCGCCTGGGCCGGTGCCACGTCCGGCGCCATGTGGCAGGCGATGAGCCAGCAGGGTGTGCTGGATGCCGTCCCGGTCGTCACGGGTCTCGGCGACGCGGCGACGTTCGGCGCGTACGGCGAAGCGTCCGAGAAGATCAGCTTCCTGAACTATTACTTCCCCGGCGGCCCGGAGAGCGACGTGAACGACGCGATGATCGAGCTCGTCGAGGCTGCCGGCGGTACGCCCGACCTGTTCACGCCGGATGGCTTCAACGCCGCGATCATGCTCGTCCACGCCATCGCTGAGGGTCGAGGCGATGTCGACGCGATGGTGTCGGCGCTCGAAGGCTTCACGTTCGACGGGCCCAAGGGCAGCCTCACGGTGCGCGCCGGAGATCACGCGCTGATCCAGGAGATGTACCAGGTCAAGCTCGTCGCAGGCGGCGACTCTTTCGTCCCCGAGTTGGTCGACACCGTCGCCGCCGAGGACGTCGCGCCCGCCGAAGCCCCGTAAGCACGAAAGAGACAGAGACCTGATGAGCGACCCTGTCCCGTCCGCGCTGTCGATCCGCGGTCTCGGCCTGCAGATCGGCGGGGCGACCATCCTCAAGGACGTCGACCTCGAGATCGCACCCGGCACGCTCGTCGGCGTGATCGGGCCCAATGGCGCCGGAAAGACCACGTTGTTCAACGTGATCTCCGGTGTCACACGGCCGACGGCCGGCAGCATCCTGATGGACGGTGACGACATCACCGGTCGGTCCGTGCCCCAACGGGCGCGGGCGGGACTGGGCCGCACATTCCAGACCTCGAGCCTCTTCCCGAGGCTGAGCGTCTGGGAGAACGTGCGCCTGGCCGCGCAGGTCGGTCTCGGCGGCAACTACTCACTGCTGCGCTTTCCGCGGCGGGCGGATGCGGCGACGGAACGCGCGCTGCAGGAGTTGATCAAGGTGGGCCTCACCCACAAGCTCGACACGGCGGCCGGCGACATCTCCCACGGCGACAAACGCAAGCTCGAAATCGCGGTGCTGCTCGCGACCGACGCGAAGACCGTGCTGCTGGACGAACCGATGGCCGGGGTCGCCTCGGGCGATGTGCCGGGCCTCGTCGACAACATCCGTGAGATGCAGCGCATCAGCGGATGCACGGTGCTCATGGTCGAGCATCACATCGACGTCCTGATGGGGCTGGTCGACCGCGTCGCGGTCATGTACTCCGGATCGATCATCGCCTTCGACACTCCGCAGAACATCATGGCCAATCCGCTGGTGCAAAGCGCCTATCTCGGCATCGCGGCGACGGAGACCGCCGCATGAGCGAGTCGATCCTCACCGTGGAGCATCTGAAGGCATCCATTGCCGGACAGCAGGTCGTCGAGGACGTCACCTTCTCCGTGCCGGCGACGGGCATCACCGCCGTCCTCGGCCGCAACGGGGTCGGGAAGACGTCGACCCTCCGCGGCATCCTGGGCCTCATCAGCAGGCAGGGCGCGGTGACGCTCGCAGGCGAACGGATCGACACGCTTCCGACCTACCGAATCGTCCAGCGCGGCGTGGGCTATGTGCCGGAGGACCGCGAGGTCTTCGCCGGCCTCACCGTCGCCGAGAACCTCGCGCTGGCCGTCCGGACGAAGAACCCTCGGCGCGACTTCGTCGACGCGCTCTTCCCCGACCTCGTCGCGCGCCGCGCGCAACTTGCGGGCACGCTCTCGGGCGGTCAGCAGCAGATGGTCTCGGTGGCCCGCGCGCTGCTGAACGAGAACCAGATACTTCTCGTCGATGAGCCGACGAAGGGATTGGCTCCCAAGATCGTGGCCGAAGTCGCCAGGGCTCTCCAAGAAGCGGCGAAGATCGTCCCCATCCTCCTCGTCGAGCAGAACCTCGAAGTCGTGCGCCAGCTCGCCGACGACGCCGTGGTGATCGCCGGTGGCCGCGTCATCCACACCGGTCCCGCACGCGGGATCCTCGACGACCCGGCCCTCACCACACGTCTCCTCGGGGTCAGCGCGGAGGTGCACACGTGAGCAGCATCGTCCTCATCCTCGTGACCGGCATCGGCCTCGGCGCGCTGTACTTCCTCGTGGCGTCTGGTCTCAGCCTCATCTATGGGCTCATGCACGTGCTGAACTTCGCGCATGGAGCCTTCCTCACGCTGAGCGCATTCGTCGGCTGGCAGGTTGCGCAAGCGCTCGGCACGGCATCGTGGGGATCCTTTCTCGTGTCGATCCTCGTCGGCGCCGTCGTCGGTGCCGTCTTCGCGACCCTGACCGAACTGATCTTGATCCGGCCGCTGTACGAGCGGCACATCGAACAAGTGCTCGTGACGGTCGGGCTCTCGTTCGCCGCCGTCGCGCTGTTCGAAGGGATCTGGGGAACAGATGCCGTCACTATCGCCGGACCCCCGTGGCTCAAGGGCACGACGGAGGTCTTGGGCGCCCGCATCCCCAACACCTACTGGGTGCTGATGGTGGCCGCCGCGATCGTGTTGATCGCACTCGTGCTCTTCTTGCAGAAAACCCGGTATGGCATGATCATCCGCGCGGGCGTCGAGAATCGGTCGATGGTGACGGCACTCGGCATCGACGTGCGCAAGAGCTTCACGCTCGTCTTCGCGATCGGTGGCGCCGCGGCCGGCATCGGCGGTGTGTTGGCGATGCACTACACGACCTTCGTCTCGGCGCACCTGGGTGCGTCTCTGCTGATCTTCGCGTTCATCGTGACGGTCATCGGTGGCCTCGGGTCGCTGACGGGCGCGGCGATCGCCTCGGTCATCGTCGCGGTGCTGCAGCAGTTCGCGAACATCTACCTGAGCGGCACGGGGGACTTCATCGTCGTCGCGCTGCTCGCGGTCGTGCTGCTGGTGCGACCACGGGGCCTCATGGGGAGGAAAGCATGACCGTCACCACTGGAGTGCCGACCCTCGTCCCCGGGCGGAAGGGCGCCTTCTTACCGTTCCTCGTCGGCGCCGCGCTCGTCGTCGTGATGGCGATCCTGCCGCTGGTGAACATCTCCCTCCCCGGCATCCTCCCCGGTCCGACGTACACGCCCGGCAGCCTGGCGCTGCTGTCGCTGTGTATGGTCTTCGCGGCGCTCGCGCTCTCGTACAACCTGCTGCTCGGCACAGCGGGGATGCTGTCCTTCGGTCACGCGCTGTATTTCGGTGCGGGTGCCTACGGGCTCGGACTCGCGCTGAACTTCTTCGGCGTGCCGCTCTGGCCGGGTGTGCTGATCGCTCTTCTCGGCGGACTCGTGATCGCCCTGTTCACCGGAGCAATCTCGATGCGGGTCTCCGGCATCCCGTTCGCCATGGTCACTCTCGCCTTCGCACAGGCCGGTTCCGTCCTCGTGCGCCGGAATCAGAGCGTCACCGGCGGCGAGGAAGGGCTGCGCCTGCCGACCGAGTACGTTCCGGAGTGGCTGGTCGGTGTCGTCAACACCCGCAATCTGTACTGGTTCACACTCGTGGTCCTGGTGATCGTCTATGCCGTCGTGCTGTGGGTCGACCGCTCGCGACTCGGACACCTGGCCGAAGCCACCCGCGAGAACGAGCTTCGCGTGCAGGTGCTGGGGCTGCGTCCTTACACGGCGAAGCTCATCGTCTTCGTCGTCGCGGCACTGTGCGCGGCACTCGCCGGCATCGCCTACATGTTGCTCCAGTCCGGCACTCAGCCGGGTGCCGTGGGCGCCGATCTCACGATCACGGTGCTCGTCATGGTCGTCCTCGGTGGCGTCGGGTTCCGGTGGGGTGCCATCGTGGGGGGTGTGCTCTACACGATCCTCGATCAGCGGCTGACCGTGCTCGCGCGGTCGGAGTGGATCCAGTCCCTTCCCGATGTGCTGCGCATCCCGCTGTCGGAGCCGCTGTTCCTGCTCGGCACGCTGTTCATCCTCGTGGTGATGTTCCTTCCCGGCGGCATCGCCGGAACGCTGGACGCGTGGGTGCGTCGGCGGCGAGGCGAGCGCACGCGGTCGCAGCTGCGGCAGTGGAGCGAGGTCGACGACACGATCGCCGAACCGTCGGAGGTGCGCGGGTGAGCGACATCGTTCCGGGCGCGCCCACGTTCGCGGACGGTCCGCACACGGTGGGCCGTTGGCTCACGGATCGTGCTGCCTCCGCGCCCGATCATGTCGCGATCGATGACCGCGGGGTGCGTATCGGTTACGCCGACCTCGAGACCCGAGCCCGGGAGCTGTCGCTCCGATTGCGGCGTGCCGGGTATGGCCCGGGCGACCGCATCGCAACGGTCTCGGGCAACTCGATCGATCACGTCGTCGCGTTCTTCGCGTGTGCGAAAGCGGGCATCGCTTTCGTGCCGCTGTCGTGGCGGCTCTCCGCACGCGAACTCAGCGAGGTCATCGAGCGGTCGGAGCCGGCGTTGGTGCTCGTCGAAGACGAGTACATCGGCATCGCCGACGACGCGTTCCGGCGGGCTGCGCAGCGACCCGTCGTCGCCGCGCTCGGGACGACCGGGATCGAAGCCACGGTGCCGCTCCGCGCGGGCGGCCCGGGGGAGCACCGCGGGGTCCGCGACGACGACCCGCTCCTGGTGATCTATACCTCGGGCAGCGAAGCAGCGCCGAAGGGGGTTGTCCTCACGCACGCGAACTGCTTCTGGAACAACCTGGCGTTGGCGGGCGCGAGTCAGCTGACCTCCGACGACGTCGTGCTGGCGATGCTGCCGCAGTTCCATGTGGCGGCGTGGAACTGCCAGCCGCTGTTGGCATGGTGGGTGGGCGCGACCGTTGTCCTGGAGAGGTCGTTCCAACCGCGTCGGATTCTGCAGTTGCTTGCCGACCGGGGAGTCACGGCGATGATGGGCGTGCCCACGCAGTACCGGCTGCTGGCGGACGATCCCGGCTTCGCCGATCTCGTCGCATCGACCCTCCGGGTGGCGTTGGTCGGCGGCGCGACGATGCCGGACGATCTCGCCACACGTTGGGCGGATGCCGGTCGTCCCCTGACGCAGGGCTATGGCCTGACCGAAGCGGCGCCCAACGTCTTGTGCGCCGGGCGCCCCTATCCCCACGTGGACGTCTGCATCGTCGATGAGGCGGCGCACCTTCCGCTGGAGGGGGTCACGAGCGGCGAGCTCTGGGTACGCGGACCCAGTGTATTCGCGGGATACCTGGGGGACCCGGAGGCGACGGCGCGAGCCCTCGTGCAGACGCCGGACGGTGTCTGGCTCCGCACCGGCGACATCGTCCACCGTGACGCTGAGGGCGTCATCCGCATCGTCGACCGGCTGAAGGACATCTACATCTCAGGTGGCGAGAACGTCGCGCCCGCCGAAGTCGAACGTGCGCTGTGCCTGCACCCCGCGATCGCCGAAGCAGCCGTGGTCGGTGTACCGGATGCCGTGTGGGGTGAGCGCGGGGTCGCCTTCGTGGTGGCTGTCCCGGGTGCGCGACTGAGCGAGGACGAAGTGCTCGCGCACGCGCGCGCCGAACTCGCCGGATTCAAAGTTCCCGCGCGGGTCGCGTTCCTCGATGAACTCCCGCGGTCCACGATCGAGAAGCTGGCCCGCTCTCGATTGCACGAACGGGCCATCGACCTGGTGAAGGGAACCGCTCATGAGCATCACTGAGCACGCAGAGGGCGACGCGGCGCACGAGCCGTCGCTGTCGGCCACAGGAAAGCCGCTCACCAAACGCGGCGAGACGACGCGCCGGAAATTGTTGGAGGCGGCCGAAGAAGTCTTCGCGTCCCTCGGCTACCACGAGGCATCCATCGTGAAGATCACCGAGCGTGCGGGCATTGGCCTCGGGACCTTCTACCTGTACTTCGACAGCAAGAAGCAGATCTTCGAAGAGCTCGTCATCGACCTCAACCGGCGCGTGCGCCACTCGATGACCGAGGCGATGGCCGGGGCGGAGAATCGGATCGCGGCCGAGCGTGCGGGGTTCGAGGGATTCTTCCGCTTCACCGCTGCGCATCCCGCGCTGTACCGCGTGGTCCGCGAAGCCGAATTCGTTTCGCCGGAAACGCTTCGTCTGCACTACACCCGCATCGTCGAGGGCTACGAAGCGGGACTCAAGGCCGCCCAGCACGCCGGAGACGTCGATGACGCGCTCGACCCCGAGGTCACCGCCTGGGCGCTGATGGGGGCCGGCGAACTGATCGGTATGCGCTTCTTGTTGTGGGAGCGCGATGACCAGGGCAACCCGCCCGCGGCCATGCCGGGGGAGATCATCGACCACATGATGCGGTTCATCCGCAACGCCCTCGCGGCGCGGACACCGGGGAGCAGCGATGACTGAGCAAGACCTGATGGGAAAGCGCGCGATCGTGACCGGGGGTGCGAGCGGGATCGGGTTGGCGTGTGCGCGCGAGTTCGCTGCCCGTGGTGCGCACGTGGTCGTCGCAGACTTCAACGCCGATGCCGCCGCAGCGGCGGCCGCGGAGATCGGGGGCGAGTCCTGGGTGGTCGACCTCTCCGACACGGCGGCGCAAGAGGATCTGCAGCTCGACGTCGACATCCTGGTGAACAATGCCGGCATCCAGACCGTGGCTCCGATCCAGGAGTTCGATCCGGAGCGCTGGCGGTTCATGCATCGGCTGATGGTCGAGTCCCCGTTCCTCCTCATTCGAGCCGCGCTGCCGACGATGTACGAGCGCGGGTGGGGGCGGATCATCAACGTCTCAAGCGTGCACGGACTGCGTGCGAGCGCGTTCAAATCGGCGTACGTCGCCGCCAAACACGCGCTGGAAGGGCTGTCGAAGGTCACGGCGCTCGAAGGCGGACCACACGGCGTCACGAGCAACTGCATCAATCCGGCGTATGTCCGCACGCCGCTGGTCGAGAAGCAGATCGTCGACCAAGCGAAGGTCCACGGCATCGCCGAAAGCGACGTCGTCGAGAAGATCATGCTCACCGAGACCGTCATCAAGCGTCTCGTCGAAGCCGACGAAGTGGCCTCACTCGTGGGTTGGCTCGTCTCGGACCGCGCCGGCATGGTCACCGGGGCGAGCTACACGCTCGACGGCGGTTGGTCGGCCCGATGAGCCCCCGCGTCCATCGCGTCGTATCGGTGCCGGTCCCCGGAGGCGAACTGGCGGTAGGCGTCTGGGATACCGAGGACCCGGACGCGCCGACGGTCGTCGCCGTCCACGGTGTCACCTCCTCCCACCTCGCCTGGGAGCTTCTCGCCGAGGCGCTTCCCGGCGTTCGGATCATCGCGCCGGACCTCCGCGGCCGCGGGCACAGCAACGCTCTGCAGGGGCCGGCCGGCATGCGCGCACATGCCGCCGACCTCGCCGCCGTGTTCGAGGACCTCGATCTTGCGCCCACGGTCGTCGTCGGCCACTCGATGGGCGGATTCGTCAGCGTCGTCTTCACGTACCTGCATCCCGAGCTCGTCACCCATCTCCTGCTCGTCGACGGTGGTCTCCCGCTCGCCGCTCCCACCGGACTCAGCCCGGACGAGCTGGTGGCGGCCATTTTGGGGCCGACCGCGGCGCGGCTGTCGATGCGGTTCGCCGATACCGACGCCTACCTCGACTTCTGGCGCGGACACCCCGCGTTCGTGGGGGAGTGGACTCCCGCGCTGGAGCGCTACCTGGCATACGATCTCGTGCCCGACGGAGACACTCTTCGACCCGCCACGAGTTACGCGATGACAGTCGAAGACACGGTCGATCTCCACACGGGCACCACGATCCTCGATGCCGTCCGAGGCATCCATCGGCCGACGACGCTGATCACGGTGCCGCGCGGCCTGCAGAACGAGTCACCGGGCCTCTACCCCCGCGATCATCTCGCTGCGCTACTAGCGGAGCACCCGGAGATGCAGCATCAGCGGTGGGAGGAGTTCAACCACTACACCGTCGTGCTCGCGGAAGCCGGAGCCGTCGCACTCGCGGGCGTCATCGCCGGGCATCTCGCGGCGCCGGCGCACTGATCGTCAGCGCGCGCTGGCAGCGATGCGGGTGGAGAGTTCGTGCGCGTGCGCGAGCAGAGTCCGTCCGAGCTCGGCGATCCGCTCCGGACCGAACCGGAACTCCACCCCCGTGAGGCTGAGCGCCCACTGCGGGTGCCCGGAACGAGTGAACACCGCTGCTCCCAGCCCGTAGCTCCCCTCCACGATGAGGCCGGCGTTGACCGAGAAGCCCCGCGACTGGGTATCGCGAAGCCGACCGCGCAAGCGAGACTCCGCATGGGCGGATCCCCACTCGGCTGTGAGGTCCGGGTGCCGTGCGAAGTACGCGTCCACATCGTGGGAGGGGAGGAATGCCAAGATCGCGAGACCCGCCGAGGCGACGCCGAGCGGGAAACGCACACCTTCCGACAGGACGAATGACCGGATGGGAAAGCTCCCGTCTTCGCGGAGGAGGCAGACCGTCTCGTCTCCGCGGCGCACCGACAGGAACGCACTCTCTTCCGTGCGCACGGCGAGCGAACGAACGATGTCACGGGCGATCGCGGTGATGTCGTACCGGGATGCCGCCACGGTTCCCATCAAATAGAGCTCGGGTCCCGGCATCCACCGCCCGGTGGATTCATCGTGGTCGACGAGGCCCTCGTGCCGGAGTGCGGTCATCAACCGGTGGGTCGTCGGGCGGGTGAGGTCTGCGCGCTGCGCGAGGTCCTGCGTGCCGACGCCGGCGTCGCCGGCGCTCGTCACGAGTCGGAGGAGGGAGGCCGCCCGGGCGATCGACTGTGCGCCGGGGATGCTCTTCGCTGTGCGGATGTCCACCATATGGACGATACGGGCGTGTGCATCCACATCGCAAGCGGTGACGTGCGCGTCCGGTCGGGCGCGCGGAGGATGGAAGGACGGATCAGGAACGAAGGAGTCCCACGTGATCGACAAGACCTCGCCCTCGGCGGCTGCGGCCGTGGCAGACATCCCCGATGGCGCCTCGCTCGCTGTCGGGGGTTTCGGCCTCTCGGGCAATCCGATCGCTCTCATCACCGCGCTCCTGGAGCAGGGCACGCGTGATCTGTCGATCGTCTCGAACAATTGCGGGGTCGATGACTGGGGCCTCGGTGTGCTCTTGAACGCGAAGCGGATCCGCAAGATGACCTCCTCCTACGTGGGGGAGAACAAGGAGTTCGAGCGTCAGTTCCTCTCCGGCGAGCTGGAACTCGAGCTGACGCCTCAGGGCACGCTCGCCGAAAAGATGCGTGCCGGGGGCGCGGGTATCGCCGCCTTCTACACCCAGACCGGTGTCGGCACGCAAGTGGCGGAGGGCGGGCTGCCGCGCAAGTACGACGGGCAAGGCGGCATTGCGGTGGCATCCCCCGAAAAGGACGTGCGCCGATTCGCTCCCGGTGGGGTTCACAACGACTACGTGCTCGAGGAAGCGATCGTCACCGACTTCGCGCTCGTACACGCCGTCCGGGGGGACACGCACGGCAATCTCGTCTTCGCGAAGTCGGCGCGCAACTTCAATCCGCTCGCGGCGATGGCCGGGAAGATCTGCATCGCCCAGGTCGAAGAGCTGGTGGCACCGGGCGACCTCGATCCGGATCACATCCATCTCCCGGGGGTGTATGTCCACCGCATCGTCGAGGTCGGGCCCGACATCGAGAAGCGCATTGAACGACGCACCGTGACGGTCGCCGATGCTCTGTCCCACGACATCCCCGAAGGAGCCTGAACAATGCCACTGTCCCGCAACGAGATGGCCGCGCGCGCGGCCGCCGAGCTCACCGACGGGTCGTATGTCAATCTCGGCATCGGGCTTCCGACGCTCGTGCCGAATTACGTGCCCGCGGGTGTCACGGTCGTCCTGCAGTCCGAGAACGGCATTCTGGGCGTCGGGCCCTATCCGACGGAAGAGAACGTCGACCCTGACCTGATCAACGCCGGCAAGGAGACCGTGACGGTCCTTGCCGGGTCGGCGTTCTTCGATTCCGCGCTGAGCTTCGGGATGATCCGCGGCGGCAAGATCGACGCGGCCATCCTGGGCGCGATGCAGGTGTCCCAGAGCGGCGACCTCGCGAACTGGATGATCCCGGGAAAAATGGTCAAGGGACCGGGTGGGGCCATGGATCTGGTCCACGGTGCCGCGAAGGTCATCGTCCTGATGGAGCACGTCGCGAAGGACGGCTCTCCGAAGATCGTCGACGCGTGTTCGCTGCCGCTGACGGGCCGCGGTGTCGTCGATCGGATCATCACCGACCTCGCCGTGATCGACGTCACGGCGAACGGCCTGGTCCTCGTCGAAACAGCTCCGGGGGTCACGGTGGCCGAGGTGGTCGCCGCGACGCAGCCCGCGCTGCACGTGCCCGAGCACCTCGCCCAGAAACACGATGCCACCGCACTCAAGGAGACAGCATGAGCACCCACGACATCGTCATCGTCGCGGCCGCCCGCACCCCGCAGGGTCGCCTGAAAGGTCAGTTGTCCTCGTTCACCGCGCCCCAGCTCGGCGGCTTCGCGATCGCCGGTGCCCTCGCGCAGGGTGCCCTCCCGGCGCACGCGGTGGATGCCGTGATCATGGGCCAGGTCCTCCCCGCGGGGTCTGGGCAGAATCCCGCTCGGCAGGCCGCGATCGCCGCCGGTATCGGGTGGGACGTGCCGGCATCCTCCGTCAACAAGGTGTGTCTGTCAGGGTTGACGGCCATCATCGACGCGGGGCGCATGATCGCGTCCGGCGACGCGACCGTCGTCGTCGCCGGAGGCATGGAGTCCATGTCGCGCGCACCGCACCTCCTGATGGGATCCCGCGAGGGGTGGGCGTACGGCTCGGTCGAGGTGTTGGACCACATGGCGCACGACGGACTCACCGACGCCTACGACCGTGAAAGCATGGGCGCGTCGACCGAGCGGCTGAACCCGGGATATGACATCGACCGCACCCTTCAGGATGCCGTGGCTGCGCGATCGCATCAGCGTGCCGCGGCGGCCCGCGACGGAGGACTCTTCGATGCGGAGATCGTCGCCGTCGAGGTGCCGCAGCGGCGCGGCCCCGCGGTGATCGTGACGACCGATGAGGGGATCCGTCCGGAGTCGACCGTCGAGAGCCTCGCGGCCCTGCGTCCTGCCTTCGCGAAGGACGGCACGATCACGGCGGGCAACTCATCCCCGATCTCCGACGGTGCCGCGGCGGTCGTGGTGACCACGCGTGCCCACGCCGACGAGAACGGGTGGCCGGTGCTCGCACTCATCGGCGCCAACGGACAGGTCGCCGGCCCCGACAACTCGCTGCACGCTCAGCCCGCCCGGGCGATCGAGCGCGCGCTCGCGAAGCAGGGGATCGCCACCACGGATCTCGATCTCGTCGAGATCAACGAAGCGTTCGGGGCCGTCGTGGCCGTGTCGCAGCGCGAGCTGGGGCTCTCGGACGATGTCGTGAACGTCCACGGCGGGGGCATTGCGGTGGGGCACCCGATCGGTGCGTCGGGGTGTCGGCTCGTCGTCCACGCCGTCCACGAGCTCGTCCGTCGCGGCAGCGGCACGGCCGCGGTGGGTCTGTGCGGAGGCGGGGGCCAGGGAGAAGCGATTATCCTTACTCGTTGACCGCTCGACCCGAGGAGGATCCCATGTGTTCGCCGATCACCTGCACGACCTGTGGCAAGACGACGTGGACCGGATGCGGTCTCCACATCGAGAGTGCGCTCGAAGGCGTTCCGGCCGAGGGCCGGTGCACCTGCGCCCGCTGAGGTGACGCTCAGGCGCCGAGACGGCGCTTGAGCAGCTTCTGCTCCTTGCCGGACACCGGCGAGTCGGGTGCGATCAGCTTGCCGCGGCCCGCGCGATAGGTGTCGACGATCGTCCCGATCGACAGCGCGAGTGTGATCCCCCAGCTGAGCCACGCCAGGCCTTGGCGCCAGGTGAACGGTGCATCACCGCGGATCCCGCGCAGCAGCGCCATGCCGGTGGACAGAGCCGTGATGATCCCAGTGCCGAAGAGGTACTTGCGCATGGGGACAACGGTACCCGGGCTTCGTCGTCTGTGCGCCCTTGTTAGCCTGGGGTCAGGTCTGCCGATACACAGGTCTGCCGAAGGAGCCCCGTGAGCGCCACTCTCGCCGCCGATTTCGTGGTGGTGTCCAATCGACTTCCGGTCGACCGTTCCGACGATGAGAACGAGCCGTGGCGGCGGTCGCCGGGCGGTCTGGTCGCCGCTCTCGAGCCCGTCATCCAGGCGTCCGGGGGCGCGTGGGTGGGGTGGCCGGGCCAGCCGGACATCGAGATCGACCCGTTCGATTTCGACGGCATGTCGCTCGTTCCGGTCGCGCTGACGGCAGACGACGTCGAGTTGTACTACGAGGGTTTCTCGAACGACACGATCTGGCCGCTCTACCACGATGTGATCTCGCCGCCGGCCTACCACCGCGTGTGGTGGGACTCCTACGTCCGCGTCAATCGTGCCTTCGCGGAGGCGGCGGCATCCGTCGCGGCCCCGGAGGCGACGGTGTGGGTTCACGACTATCAGTTGCAGTTGGTGCCGCGCATGCTGCGGGAGCTCCGTCCCGATCTCGTGATCGGCTACTTCCACCACATTCCTTTCCCGGCCTACGGCATCTACGCTCAGTTGCCGTGGCGTCGTCAGGTTCTCGAAGGACTGCTCGGTGCCGACGTCATCGGGTTCCAGCGGGTACAGGATGCCGGCAACTTCGCGCGCGCCGTTCGCCGGCAGCTCGGATTCGAGACGAAGGCGGGATCCATTCGCGTCCCCGTCGGCGGAGGGCGCGATCGCGTCGCGATCTCGAAGGCCTATCCGATCTCGATCGATGTCGCGACATACGACGAGCTGGCGCGACGACCTGACGTGCAGGCGCGGGTGCAGGAGATCCGGGAGAGCCTCGGTTCCCCCGACACGATCCTGTTCGGTGTCGATCGGCTCGACTACACGAAGGGCATCACGCACCGGCTGAAGGCCTACGGCGAGTTGCTCGTCGAGCATCGACTCGAGGTCGAGGACGTCACGCTCGTGCAGGTCGCGAGCCCGAGCCGTGAACGCGTCGTGGCGTACATGCAGTTGCGGGACGAGATCGAGTTGACGGTCGGGCGCATCAACGGTGACCACGACACGGTCGGCCACACCGCGATCCGCTATCTTCACCACTCCTACCCGCGGGAGGAGATGGTCGCGCTCTACCTCGCCGCCGACGTCATGCTCGTGACCGCTCTGCGCGACGGCATGAACCTCGTCGCGAAGGAGTACATCGCCAGTCGGGTCGACAACCGCGGCGTGCTGGTGCTGAGCGAGTTCACCGGCGCCGCAGACGAACTCACGCAGGCTGTCAAAGTCAATCCGCACGACATCGAGGGTCTGAAAGATGCCATCGTGCAGGCGATCCAGATGCCGCCGGCGGAGCAGTCTCGCCGGATGCGGGCACTGCGGCGTCGGGTGCGCGACCACGATGTGTCCGATTGGTCGCGCGGATTCCTCACCGATCTCGACCGTGCACGCGCGCGGGGGCATCGCTCGTGACACCGCGTGAGGCGGTGCGGACGCTGGCTGCGACCGAGCGGCTTCTCGTGGCGCTGGACTTCGACGGAACCCTCGCTCCGCTGCAGGACGACCCCATGGCCTCGCGGATGACACCGGACGCCGCAGCCGCGGTCGCGGCGCTGGTCGCCGCGCCGAAGACGACCGTCGCGTTCGTGTCGGGACGCGCCCTCCGGGACCTGCGTGTCATCGCCGAGCACGATGACGACTCGTCGATCCTCTTGGCGGGCTCTCACGGCGCCGAGCAGTGGCCGGCGGATGCCGAGATCACATCCGACGGTGCCGCCGAGGCAGTGCGGGACGAGCTGACCGCGCGTGCCGCAGCGGCGGTCTCGGGCTACGAGGGAGCCTGGATCGAGCACAAGGCGTTCGGATTCGCGCTGCACACGCGGCGTGCGGCACCCGCCGCCGCACGGGAAGCGGCCCGCGCGGTCGATGCGATCGTCGCGGCGACAGCGCCGGAATGGCGTCGCCGCACCGGCCACGACGTCCTCGAGTTCTCGTTCCGCGAGGAGGGCAAGGATGCCGCTGTCGCGCACCTTCGGCGCCTCACGGAGGCCACGGCCGTGTTGTTCGCCGGTGACGACGTCACGGATGAAGATGCATTGCGCTCTCTCGGCCCGGCCGATGTCGGCGTCCGAGTCGGACCGGGGGAGACCGCGGCGGCCGTGCGTGTGCGTGACATCACAGAACTCGCCGAGATGCTTGTACGCCTGGCGCGCGAGCGCACCCTCGCCCGGCAATAGACTTCAAGAATGCCCGCGAGCACTGACCCCATCGACATCAAGCCGCGCAGTCGCGTGGTCACCGACGGCATCGAAGCCACGACTTCCCGCGGAATGCTCCGCGCGGTGGGGATGGGTGACGAGGACTGGGAGAAGCCCCAGATCGGCATCGCGTCCAGCTGGAACGAGATCACGCCCTGCAACCTGTCCCTGGACCGTCTCGCCCAGGGCGCCAAGGAAGGCGTGCACTCCGGCGGTGGTTACCCGCTGCAGTTCGGCACGATTTCCGTCTCCGACGGCATCTCGATGGGCCACGAGGGCATGCACTTCTCGCTCGTGAGCCGAGAAGTCATCGCGGACTCCGTCGAGACCGTCGTCATGGCCGAGCGCCTGGACGGCACGGTCCTCCTCGCCGGCTGCGACAAGTCGCTGCCCGGCATGCTGATGGCCGCGGCCCGCCTGGATCTTGCCGGCGTCTTCCTCTACGCCGGGTCGATCGCGCCCGGCTGGGTGAAGCTCTCCGACGGCACGGAGAAGGAAGTCACGATCATCGACTCCTTCGAGGCCGTCGGTGCGTGCAAAGCCGGCACCATGAGCGAAGAAGACCTCAAGCGCATCGAGTGCGCGATCGCGCCCGGCGAAGGTGCGTGCGGCGGCATGTACACCGCCAACACGATGGCCTCCGTCGCGGAAGCGCTCGGCATGAGCCTGCCCGGCTCGGCGTCGCCGCCGTCGGCCGACCGCCGTCGCGACTACTTCGCCCACCGCTCCGGTGAGGCCGTCGTGAACATGCTGCGCCAGGGGATCACGGCGCGCGACATCATGACGAAGAAGGCGTTCGAGAACGCGATCACCGTCGCGATGGCGTTGGGAGGCTCGACCAACGTCGTCCTGCACCTCCTCGCGATCGCCCGCGAAGCCGACGTCGAACTCACCCTCGATGATTTCAACCGCATCGGCGACAAGGTCCCGCACCTGGCGGACATGAAGCCCTTCGGCCGCTTCGTCATGGCTGACGTCGACCGACACGGCGGCATCCCGGTGCTCATGAAGGCTCTCTTGGATGCGGGTCTCATCCACGGTGACGCGCTCACCGTCACCGGCAAGACGGTCGCCGAGAACCTCGAGGCGCTGAACCCCGACCCGCTGGACGGCACGGTCATCCGCACCCTCGACAACCCCATCCATGCCACCGGTGGCATCACGATCCTCCAGGGATCGTTCGCCCCCGATGGTGCGGTCGTGAAGACCGCCGGTTTCGACGCCTCCGTCTTCGAGGGGCCCGCGAAGGTCTTCGAACGCGAGCGCGCTGCCATGGATGCCCTGACAAACGGCGAAATCGTCGCCGGCGATGTCATCGTCATCCGCTACGAGGGCCCCAAGGGCGGTCCCGGTATGCGCGAAATGCTCGCGATCACCGCAGCCATCAAGGGCGCAGGGCTCGGAAAAGATGTACTACTGTTGACGGACGGACGATTCTCAGGCGGCACAACCGGCCTGTGCATCGGCCACATAGCACCCGAAGCAGTGGATGCAGGTCCCATTGCCTTCGTGCGCGATGGTGATCTGATACGGGTCGATATCGCGGCTCGCTCTCTCGACCTACTCGTCGATGAGGCAGAGCTGAACTCCCGCCGCAACGGCTGGGAGCCCCTTCCCCCGCGCTATACCCGTGGCGTCCTGGCGAAATACTCGAAACTCGTGCGCTCCGCTGCGGAGGGCGCGACAACGGGTTGAGCCGTCCCCACACCCCAACATCAGAGGTCACCTTCATGTCCTTCGACACTGCGGCCGTTCCACGCCCGCCCGCCCGAAGCGGTTCTGCTCCGATCTTGACCGGAGCACAGGCCGTCGTCCGATCCCTCGAGCTGCTGGGGGTGACCGACGTCTTCGGTCTGCCCGGCGGCGCGATCCTTCCGGTCTACGACCCGCTCATGGATTCCACTGAGCTGCGCCACATCCTCGTGCGGCACGAGCAGGGTGCAGGCCATGCCGCTGAAGGCTATGCCTCGGCATCCGGCAGGACCGGCGTCGCGATCGCGACGAGCGGTCCGGGAGCGACGAACCTCGTCACGGCGATCGCCGACGCCTACATGGACTCGGTGCCGATCGTCTGCATCACCGGGCAGGTCTTCTCGACGCTCATGGGGACCGACGCGTTCCAGGAGGCCGACATCGTGGGCATCACGATGCCGATCACCAAGCACTCCTTCCTCGTGAAGGATGCCGCGGAGATCCCGGCCGCGATCGCGGCTGCGTTCGAGATCGCGTCGACCGGCCGGCCGGGCCCCGTGCTCGTGGACGTCACGAAGGACGCGCAGCAGGCCGAGGCCCCCTTCATCTGGCCGCCGAAGATCGACCTTCCGGGCTACCGGCCCGTCACGAAGGCGCACGGCAAGCAGATCCAAGCTGCCGCGCAGCTGCTGGCGACCGCCAAGAAGCCCGTTCTCTACGTGGGTGGCGGGGTCATCCGCGCCAACGCCTCGGCAGAACTGCTGCGCTTTGCGGAGTCGACGGGCGCACCGGTCGTGACGACCCTCATGGCGCGCGGCGCCTTTCCGGATTCCCACCCGCAGCAGCTCGGCATGCCGGGTATGCACGGCACCGTCCCGGCGGTGCTGGCTCTCCAGGAAGCGGATCTCCTCGTTTCGCTCGGCGCTCGCTTCGACGATCGGGTGACCGGGAAAGCCGCCCTCTTCGCTCCGAACGCGAAGGTCGTGCACGTCGACATCGACCCCGCCGAGATCTCGAAGATCCGGGCGGCCGACGTCCCGATCGTCGGCGATCTCAAAGACGTGCTCGTCGACCTCGACGCCGCGTACGCCGGTGCGAGTTCGGGTGGTGCGGCCGCCGATACGACCGAGTGGTGGTCCTACCTCGACGGACTCCGCACCGAGTTCCCGCTCGGCTACACCCAGCCGAGCGACGGGCTGATGTCCCCGCAGTACGTCATTTCGCGCATCGGCGAGCTGACCGGGCCCGAGGGCGTCTACGCCGCGGGTGTCGGTCAGCACCAGATGTGGGCGGCGCAGTTCATCAAGTACGAACGCCCGAACGCGTGGCTGAACTCCGGCGGCGCCGGCACGATGGGCTACTCGGTGCCGGCCGCGATGGGCGCCAAGGTCGCCGAACCCGACCGAACGGTCTGGGCGATCGACGGCGACGGATGCTTCCAGATGACCAATCAGGAACTTGCGACCTGCGTCATCAACAACATCCCGATCAAGGTCGCGATCATCAACAACTCCAGCCTCGGCATGGTTCGTCAGTGGCAGACGCTCTTCTACGACGGGCGCTACTCGAACACCAACCTCAACACGGGTCACGGCAGCATCCGCGTTCCCGACTTCGTCAAGCTCGCTGAGGCCTACGGATGCCTGGCGTTGCGTGTCGAGAAGGAAGAGGACGTGGATGCCGCGATCCAGACGGCGCTGGCCACGAACGACCGGCCGGTCGTGATCGACTTCGTCGTGTCTGCCGATGCCATGGTGTGGCCGATGGTGCCGCAGGGCGTCAGTAACAGCTATGTCCAGTACGCCCGCGAACACGCGCCCAGCTTCGATCAGGAGGACTGAGATGTCGACGCACGTGCTGAGCCTCCTCGTCGAGGACAAGCCGGGTCTGCTGACCCGCGTGGCGGGTCTGTTCGCCCGCCGCGGTTTCAACATCAACTCGCTCGCGGTGGGGGTGACCGAGGTGCCGGGCCTGTCGCGTATCACGGTCGTCGTCGACGTGGATCAGTTGCCCCTCGAGCAAGTCACCAAGCAGCTGAACAAGCTCGTCAACGTCATCAAGATCGTCGAGCTCGATCAGTCCGCCTCCGTCCAGCGTGAGCACATGCTCATCAAGGTGCGCGCCGACAACCAGACCCGCTCGAACGTCATCGAGGTCGTCAACCTCTTCCGCGCCTCGGTCGTCGACTACGCGACCGATGCGCTCGTGGTCGAGGTGACCGGTGACCGTGGCAAGGTCGAGGCCCTTCTGCGGGCCCTCGAGCCCTTCGGCATCAAAGAGCTCGCCCAATCCGGCATGGTCGCCATCGGCCGCGGCGGAAAATCCATCACCGAACGCGTTCTGCGCGGCTGAACTTTCACACCACGAGCAAGGAGAAACACACACCATGGCTGAGATCTTCTACGACGCCGACGCCGATCTGTCCATCGTTCAGGGCAAGAAGGTCGCGATCGTCGGATACGGCTCCCAGGGCCACGCCCACGCGCAGAACCTGCGTGACTCGGGTGTCGAGGTCGTCATCGCGCTGAAGGACGGCTCGAAGTCGGCTCCGAAGGCCGAGGAGGACGGATTCGCGGTCAAGAGCGTCGCCGACGCCGCCGAGTGGGCCGACCTGATCATGATCCTCGCGCCCGACCAGCACCAGCGGTCGATCTTCAGCGAGTCGATCAAGGACAAGCTGACGGCCGGTAAGACGCTCGCCTTCGCGCACGGATTCAACATCCGCTTCGGTTACATCGACGCGCCCGAGGGCGTCGACGTCATCCTCGTCGCGCCGAAGGCTCCGGGTCACACGGTGCGCCGCGAGTTCGTCGCCGGCCGCGGCATCCCCGACATCATCGCCGTCGAGAAGGACGCGACCGGCACAGCGTGGCAGACGGCGCTCTCGTACGCGAAGGCGATCGGTGGAACCCGCGCCGGCGTCATCAAGACGACCTTCACGGAAGAGACCGAAACCGACCTGTTCGGCGAGCAGGCTGTGCTCTGCGGTGGCGTCTCCCAGCTCGTGCAGTACGGCTTCGAGACCCTGACCGAGGCCGGCTACCAGCCGCAGATCGCCTACTTCGAGGTGCTCCACGAGCTGAAGCTCATCGTCGACCTCATGTGGGAGGGCGGCATCGCCAAGCAGCGCTGGTCGGTCTCCGACACCGCCGAGTACGGCGACTACGTCTCGGGTCCGCGCGTCATCGACGAGCGCGTCAAGGAGAACATGCAGGCGGTTCTCGGGGACATCCAGTCCGGCGCCTTCGCCGAGCGTTTCATCGGCGATCAGGACAACGGCGCCGTCGAGTTCCTCGAACTGCGCGAGAAGGCGGCTGCACACCCGATCGAGGCCGTCGGCCGCGACCTGCGCGCGCTGTTCGCCTGGAAGCAGCAGGACGAGGGTTACACGGAGGGCAGCGCCGCGCGCTGACGCACAAGCTCTCGGCATACACGCCGAGCAGGTCGCTCATCGAGTGCCGCCGCAAGCGGTGTATCGAGATGATCGCCACACCGGGCCCGGTCCCTTACAAGGGGGCCGGGCCTTCGGCGTTTCCGCCGGGTTGCTACCGTGAGGTCGTGACCGTCGCTGTCGAAATCGCCGTCCAAGACCCCCGAGGTGCCCGCGCGGCGATGGAAGCCGGGGCGACACGGTTGGAACTGTGTCAGGCACTCGGTGTCGGAGGCCTGACTCCGTCCCTCGGCCTCATCGAGCGGGTCGTCGCCGTTGTCGAGCCGGCGCTCGTCCACGTGCTCGTGCGTCCCCGCGGCGGCGGTTTCGTCTATGACACCGATGAGATTGCGCTCGTCGCCGATGACATCCGCGCGTGTGTCGCACGCGGCGTGGGCGGCGTTGTCGTGGGTGCTCTGACGCGCGAGCACGCCGTTGACGCGGCAGCGCTCGCGATCTGGCGGGATGCCGCCGGGGACGCCGCGCTCGTCTTCCACCGCGCGATCGACGCGTCTGCCGATCCGCAGGCAGCTCTGGACGTCCTGCGCGTGGCGGGCGTCGACCGCATCCTCACCTCGGGCGGCGCGGCTCACTCCGTTGACGGGATCCCGGTGTTGGAAGACCTCGTTCGCCGGAGCGGGCCTGTCGAGATCATGGCGGGCGGGGGAGTGCGTGTCGGCGACATCGCCTTGCTCGTGGCTGCTGGCGTCGACGCCGTCCACCTCTCCGCGCGGGTGATCGTGGGAACCGATGTCCCCTCGGGACCGGGCGGCGGGGCGTCCGGCCACGACGCGACCGACGCCGCCATCGTCGCCGACGCCGTGCGTGCCGCGACGGCTACGCTGAAGGAGTGAGTACCGGACGCGACGACGATCCCCTCAGCTGGGGTGGCGACGACGACCCGACCTTGGAGGTGGGGACGCCCGTTGCCGCCCCGACGCTGCCGGCCGGGTTCACCGCCGTCGGACGGGGCAGCGACGATGTCGCGCGCATCGCGCAGGCCGGCACGGCGACCCCTGTCGCCGGACCCGTGCCGCTCAGCAACGCGATGCTGGTGACGATCGGGGTGATCGGCGGCATCTACGCGCTGTACGTCGTCGGCTGGTTCATCGGCGGAGTGCGACTGCAGGGCACGGCGAATTTTCTGGTGAGCCCCGTCGGCTACGGCGCGGCACTCTGGTTGGCGGTGGCCGCACCGATCCTCTGGTTCGTCACGGCGTTCGTCCTGACCCGCACGTCGAAGTCGTGGGTCCGTATCGGCTGGCTGGTCGCCGGACTCGCGCTTCTCCTGCCGTGGCCGTTCATCCTCGTCGGCGCTGTCGGGGCGGTGGCGTGATGGGCGTCCAGGATGCCGTACGCACTCGGCGCCAGCCCACGTGGGTCACCGTGGCGATCTCCGGTGTCTTCGGCCTGTTCTACGCCTATGCGGTCTGGAATGCGATCGACTTCCTGGCGGCACAGGCTTCCGGTCCGCTCGGTCTCAACGCGTACGGCTGGTTCGTTCTCCTGCTCGCCGCGCTGTTCCCCCTGATCGCCTTCGGTGTCGCCTTCGCTCTCGGATGGCGTCGCTCCTGGTGGGAGCTTGCGCTCGTGCTGTTCGCGGGGCTCGGCCTGGTCGCCGTGTTCTGGCTCAACGTCGTCGCCTACAGCGCTGCCTACGGCGCGTCGCTTTTGGGTTGAGCGTCACACGGTCAGTCGGCCCAGACAGACCCCGATAAGCTGGGGACACGCTGTGGCCCCCGATGGTGCGGCCTGCGGCATCCCCATTCGCATTTCAAAGGTCTGCCTGCCGTGTCGAAGCCCGTCGTCCTCATTGCCGAAGAACTCTCACCCGCCACGATCGATGCGCTGGGGCCGGACTTCGATGTCCGCCACGTCGACGGCGCCGACCGGGCCGCGCTCCTGCCCGCGCTGGCCGACGCGCACGCGGTGCTGATCCGGTCCGCGACCAAGATGGATGCCGAGGCCATCGCCGCGGCCCCCGCGCTCAAGGTCATCGCCCGCGCCGGTGTGGGCCTGGACAACGTCGACATCAAGTCGGCCACGACGGCGGGCGTCATGGTCGTCAACGCACCGACGTCGAACATCATCTCGGCCGCCGAGCTCACGGTCGGTCACATCCTGAGCCTTGCTCGCCACATTCCCGCAGCGCACGCGTCGCTGGCCGCGGGCGCATGGAAGCGGAGCTCGTTCACCGGCACCGAACTGTTCGAGAAGACGGTCGGCATCATCGGCCTCGGCCGCATCGGCGGCCTCATCGCCGCGCGCCTGCAGGGTTTCGGCGTCTCCGTTGTGGCCTACGACCCCTACGTGACTCCGGCGCGCGCGCAGCAGCTCGGCGTCACGCTGCTGAGCCTCGACGAACTCCTCGCGCAGAGCGACTTCGTCACGATCCACATGCCGAAGACGCCCGAGACGACCGGCATGATCTCGACGGAGCAGTTCGCGCTCATGAAGCCCACCGCGTTCGTCGTCAACGTCGCCCGTGGCGGACTGATCGATGAAGAAGCGCTGTACACGGCGCTCACGACGGGCGAGATCGCGGGCGCGGGCCTGGACGTCTTCACGAGCGAACCGCCGAAGGAGGACGGCACGGCCTTCCCCCTGCTCGCCCTGCCGAACGTGATCGTCACGCCGCACCTCGGTGCCTCGACCGACGAGGCGCAGGAGAAGGCCGGAGTGTCCGTCGCGCGCTCGGTCAAGTTGGCGCTCGAGGGTGACCTGGTCCCCGACGCGGTCAACGTCGCCGGGGGCGTCATCGACCCGTTCGTCCGCCCCGGCATCGCGCTGGTCGAGCAGCTCGGCCAGGTCTTCGCCGGACTCGCCCCCGCCGCTCTCACGAATCTCGACATCGAGGTGCGCGGCGAGCTCGCGAACTACGACGTGAGCGTCTATCGACTCGCGGCGCTCAAGGGCATCTTCACGAACATCGTCAGTGAGAACGTCTCGTACGTCAACGCGCCGGTGTTCGCCGAGCAGCGGGGCATCGAGACGCGTCTCATCGTCGAAGCCGAAAGCCCGCTGTACCGCAACATCACGATCCTGCGCGGCACGCTCGCCGACGGTACGGTGCTCACGGTCGCCGGCACTCTTGCGGGTACCCGTATGGTGCCCAAGATCGTGGAGATCAACGGCTACGAGATCGAGGTGCCGATCGAGGCGCACCACATCGTCATGCGCTACGCCGATCGCCCCGGCATCGTCGCGATTTACGGGCAGAAGCTCGGCGAAGCCGGCATCAACATCGCCGGCCTCTTCGTGGCGCATCCGGACGCCAGCGGCCGCGCCCTCTCGGTGTTGACGGTCGACTCGCCGGTGCCGGACGGCATCCTCGACCAGATGCGCGAGTCTGTCGGCGCCGACCTGTTCCGTCAGATCGAGATCACCGAAGCCTGAGCGTCCCCGCCATCCGCCGAGCCGACACGCTCCGCGCGAACCGACAGGTTGCGTGCGCGCGCAGCATGTCGGCACGCGCGAAAACTGTCGGCTCGCGGGCGGGGGGATCGACGGGGTGAGTCAGCGGACGGCGGATTCCACCAGGGTCACCAGCGCGTCCAGCGCGGGGCCGCGGGGGACGGGGCCCGTTGCGCCGGCGACCGTCAGGGCGTTGTTGAAGTAGAGCCCGTCGCTCACGAGTAGGACCAGCGCGAGGGCGGTTTCATCGCGGACGTGAGGGCGCAGAGCCTCCTCCCAGCGGGAGCGCACCTGGCGGAGTCCCTCCGTCGCGCCTGCGTGACCGCCCTGAGCAAGCCGGGATGCCGCGATCAACGCGCGATCGAGGGGATCGCCGTCCATCACCGATGTGCGCAGGAAAAAGGCGACCGGTCCGTCCGGTGCCGTCGCCATGGCCGCGACGTCGGCGTCGACGAGCGCGCTGAGGCGATCGAGCAGGGCTTGCTCCAGCGCGTCCTTCGACGCGAAGTGGTACAGCAGGCCGCCCTTGGAGACGCCCGCGGCGCGAGCCGCGGCATCCATGGTCGCTGCCCGCTCACCGTCGTCGATCAGCAGGCTCTCGAATGCATCGAGGACGCTCGCGCGGGCACGCGGCGGTCGGCTCATGGTCCCATCCTCTCGCGGGGGAGCAGCGATATCTGTTACTATACCGGCTGGACGGTATACAAACTATGACTTTGACAGAAGAAATCTCGATCGCCGACGCGCAGGGCTCCCGCGTGGGCTGGCGCGGTTGGGCGGCACTGATCGTGCTCATGCTCCCCGTGCTGCTCGTGTCGGTGGACAACACGGTGCTGAGCTTCGCACTGCCCGACATTGCGCTCGATCTCACCCCCACGAGTGCGCAGCAACTCTGGATCATCGACGCGTACCCGCTCGTGCTCGCCGGTCTCCTCGTGACGATGGGCACGCTCGGCGACCGCTTCGGGCGGCGCCGGATGCTGCTGATCGGCGCGACGGGATTCGCCACCGTGTCGGTGCTCGCCGCCTTCGCGCCGTCGGCGGAGTGGCTGATCGCGGCGCGCGCCGGGATGGGCGTCTTCGGCGCGATGCTCATGCCGTCCACGTTGTCGCTGCTGCGATCGATCTTCACCGACCGCGACCAGCGCCGCCTCGCGATCGCGGTCTGGGCCGCGATGTTCTCGGCCGGTGCGGCGCTCGGCCCGATCGTCGGGGGAATCCTGCTCGAACACTTCGCGTGGGGATCGGTCTTCTTGATGTCGGTGCCGGTCCTCGTCCCGTTGCTGATCCTCGCCCCGCTCCTCGTTCCCGAAAGCCGAGACCCGCACCCCGGTGCGATCGACCCCGTGAGCATCGTGCTGTCGATGGCCACGATGGTCCCCGTCGTCTACGCGATCAAGGAAGTCGCCGTCCACGGTTTCGGCTGGCTCCCGATCGTCCTGACGGTCGCGGGTATCGCGTTCGGGACGATCTTCGTGCGTCGCCAATTGGCCTCGAACAGGCCGATGCTCGACATGCGCCTGTTCGCGCGCGGGACCTTCAGCGGGGCACTCCTGGTGAACCTCCTGAGCGTGATCGCCCTCGTCGGCTTCCTCTATTTCGTCGCACAGCACCTGCAGCTGATCGTCGGCCTTTCGCCGATGAATGCCGGTTTCGCGCTCGTGCCGGGAATGCTCGCGATGATCGTCTCCGGCCTGTTGGTCGTTCCGATCTCGCGTCGTGTCTCGGCGCGAATCGTGGTGCCGGTCGCCCTGTCGTTCTCGGTCGCGGCGTATCTGCTCGTTCCGGGGGCCGTCGGCGACGGTGCGCTTCCGCTTCTCGTGGCCGCATTCACCCTGCTTGGTCTCGGGATCGGCGCCGCCGAAACCGTCTCCAACGACTTGATTCTCGCGAGCGCGCCGCCGGCGAAGGCGGGCGCGGCCAGCGCCGTCTCCGAGACGGCCTATGAACTCGGTGCGGTGCTCGGTACGGCCGTGCTCGGCGGCATCCTTACCGCGGCCTACCGCTCGGGCATCGTGATGCCGTCCGGCGTCTCGGGTGACGCCGCCGCTGCCGCACGCGAAACTCTTGCCGGGGCGATGTCCGTTGCCGACGGACTGGAACCCGCCGCCGCCGAGGCGCTCCGCACCGCGGCGGCGCACGCGTTCGACGCGGGCGTGGGGATCACGGCGGTCATCGGTGCGATCCTCGTCGCGATCGCCGCCGTGATTGCGGCCACTACGCTGGGAGGGTCGCGCACCGTCGCTGTGGAGCACTGACAGCGCGGCAACCCCCGAGGTACGAGGAGAGTAATGTCGCGCGTCAAGTTGGCCGTCATCCCCGGTGACGGCATCGGTCCCGAGGTGATCGCAGAGGCCGAGAAGGTCCTGGATGCCGTGACACGCGGTTCCGACGTCACTTTCGACAAGACGCGCTTCTCGCTCGGCGCGGGGCGGTTTCTCGAGACCGGTGACACGCTGACCGATGACGACCTCGCGGCGATCGCGGCGCACGACGTCATCCTCCTCGGTGCCGTCGGGGGAGTACCAGGCGATCCGCGGTTGACCAATGCGAACATCGAGCGGGGGATGCTGCTGAAGCTCCGGTTCGCGCTCGATCACTACGTCAACCTCCGTCCGTCCAAGCTCTATCCCGGGGCTCCCGGGCCGCTCGTCGATCCCGGCGAGATCGACTTCCTGGTCGTGCGCGAAGGCACCGAAGGCCCGTACGTCGGAAACGGCGGCTCGATCCGCACCGGCACGCCTCACGAGGTCGCCAACGAGACGTCTGTCAACACGGCATTCGGCATCGAGCGGGTCGTGCGCTACGCATTCGCTCAAGCGGTTCGTCGTCGCGGCAAGGTCACCCTCGTGCACAAGACGAACGTGCTCGTCCACGCTGGTGGCATGTGGAAGCGGATCGTGGATGCCGTGGCCGCAGAGCATCCGGACGTCGCCGTAGACTATGTCCACATCGACGCGGCCACCATCTACCTGGTCACGAACCCGGCTCGTTTCGATGTCATCGTCACCGACAACCTCTTCGGAGACATCCTCACGGACCTGGCCGGCGCCGTCACCGGTGGCATCGGTCTCGCCGCATCGGGAAACATCAATCCCGACGGCGCATTCCCCTCGATGTTCGAGCCGGTGCACGGCTCGGCTCCGGACATCGCGGGCCAGCAGATCGCCGACCCCACGGCGGCGATCCTGTCCATCGCCCTCATGCTCGATCACCTCGGGCTCACGGCCGAAGCCGCGCGCGTCACCCACGCCGCGGAACAGGACATCGCCGAGCGAGACGGCTCAGCCCGCACGACCGCGCAGGTCGGCGACGCGATCTCGGCCCGCCTTCGGGCGTAGCCTGGACGCCAGCACGACCCGCCACGACTTCTCAGGAATCCTCATGAGCCTTACGTACGACCCCGACGCAGACCTCACGCCGCTGGAGTTCTCTGTCACGAAGAACCTCGCCGCGAAGACCCCCGCCGAGCGTGACGAGATCCTCGCCTCACCGGCATTCGGGACGAAGTTCACCGATCACATGATCGACATCTGCTGGTCGGTACGTGGGGGGTGGCATCGCCCCCGCGTGCAGCCCTACGGTCCGCTGTCGCTCGATCCCGCGGCGGCCGTTCTCCACTACGGTCAGGAGATCTTCGAGGGCATCAAGGCCTACCGCCATGCGGACGGGTCCATCCACACGTTCCGTCCGCGTCAGAACGCGCTGCGTCTGCAGCGTTCGGCGCGGCGGCTCGCACTGCCCGAACTCCCCGTCGAGTACTTCATCGAGTCGCTGAAGGCGCTCATCGCGGTGGACGGCTCCTGGGTGCCGTCGGGTGAGGATCAGAGCCTGTACTTCCGGCCGTTCATGTTCGCGAAGGAGGCATTCCTGGGTGTGCGTCCCGCGAACAAGGTCGGCTACTACGTCATCGCGAGTCCGGTCGGCGCGTACTTCACGGGCGGCGCGAAGCCCGTCTCGATCTGGCTGAGCGAGGACTACGCGCGCGCCGGCAAGGGCGGTACGGGCGCAGCCAAGACGGGCGGCAACTACGCGTCGAGCCTGCTTCCGCAGGCGGAAGCTTATGAGCAGGGGTGCGACCAGGTCGTCTTCCTCGACCCCGACCGCAACGTGGAAGAGCTCGGCGGCATGAACATCGTGTTCGTCTACAAGGACGGGTCGATCGTGACCCCGCAGTCCGATTCGATTCTGGAGGGCATCACCCGCGACTCGATCCTGCAGCTCGCCGCCGACCGCGGTCACAAGGTCAGCGGACGCGCCGTCTCGATCGACGAGTGGCGGCAGGGCGTGGCCTCCGGCGACATCGTCGAGGTGTTCGCGTGCGGCACGGCCGCCGTCGTGGCACCGATCGGTGTGCTCAAGGGCCGTGATTTCTTCGACGAGCAGCCCCTCGGCCCGCTGGCGCTCTCGCTCCGCGAAGAGTTGACCGACATTCAGTACGGTCGTCGCGAAGACCGCCATAACTGGCTCGTGCGTCTGGATGCCGACGCATGAAGATCGTGCGGTTCAGTCACGCCGACACCATCCGGTTCGGAATCGTCGACGACAAGGATCTCGTCGTTCTGGCGGGAGATCCGCTCTTCGCCGGGTTCGAGACGACGGGGGAGCGTGTTCCCCTCGGGGACGCGGCCCTGCTCGCTCCGGTGATCCCGCGATCGAAAGTCGTCTGTGTCGGGAAGAACTACCGCGACCACGCGGCGGAAATGGGTGGCGAAGCGCCGGCGGCTCCGTTGCTGTTCCTGAAGCCGAACACCTCTGTCATCGGACCCGGCGACGCGATCGTCCGGCCCGCGCAATCGGAGCGCACGGATTTCGAGGGCGAGCTCGCGGTCGTCATCGGCCGCGTGGCCAAGAACGTCCCCGCCGATCGTGCGCTGGAGTATGTCTTCGGCTACACGATCGGCAATGACGTGACCGCCCGTGATCTGCAGAAAGCCGATGGCCAGTGGGCGCGCGCGAAGGGGTTCGACACGTTCTGCCCGCTCGGCCCTGCGATCGAGACGGAATTCGATCTCGACGGCGGCGCGCGTATCGTCACGCGCGTCGACGGCGAGGTCCGGCAGGACGGGCCGATTTCGGACATGGTGCACTCGGTGTCGGACATCATCGCTTACGCGTCCGCCGCGTTCACGCTGCTCCCGGGTGATGTGATCCTTACGGGAACTCCGGCGGGCATCGGGCCGTTCGAAGCGGGTCAGAGCGTCGAAGTGGAGATCACCGGGCTGGGCGTACTGCGCAATCCTGCCCGCAATGCCTGACGCCACGCTCACCTCGGGTGATGTCGAGAGCATCCAGCGCCGTACCGTCCGCGTCCTGGCCGCCGGACAGGTCCTCGGGGGCATCGCCTTCGGCGCGACGGTCTCGCTCGGCGCGCTTCTGGCGGCGGACATCTCCGGCCAGGAGGCGCTGTCGGGGTTGGCCACGGCATCCGTCACGCTCGGCGCCGCCGTGTGCGCCATCCCGCTCGCCCGGCTTGCGGGGCGCCGCGGGCGTCGCCTGGCGCTGACACTCGGGAATCTCTTCGCGCTCATCGGCATCGCGGTGGTGATCACCGCGGCGGCAGTTCGAGAATTCCCGCTCCTGCTGATCGGGGTTGTTCTGGTCGGCGCCGGAAACGCGGGAAACCTCCAGTCGCGCTTCGCGGCGACGGACCTCGCCCCCTCGGAGCGCCGCGGACGCGCGCTCGGTACCGTCGTGTGGGCGACGACCGTCGGGGGTGTGCTCGGACCGCTGATGTTGACGCCGGGCGAAGCCCTCGGCGCCGTCATCGGGATGCCGCCGCTCACCGGTGCGTATGCGTTCTCGATCGTCGCGCAGTTCGCCGCGCTCATCCTCTACCTCGT
This sequence comes from Microbacterium memoriense, assembly GCF_025398275.1. Classification (GTDB taxonomy): domain Bacteria; phylum Actinomycetota; class Actinomycetes; order Actinomycetales; family Microbacteriaceae; genus Microbacterium; species Microbacterium memoriense. Next base: position 242,531 of record NZ_JAODOR010000004.1, read on the forward strand.
CGCCCTCCGCCCCGATCCCTTGCTCATCGCGCAGCAGTTGGCGCGGGGCGCCGACGCGCGCCGCGAGCACATCGTCGAGTCCGACAGACCCGTCACGGCACGTTACGCGATCTTCGCGGTGTCGGGCTCGCACGTCGTGATGGCGTCCGTGATGGCGATGACGCCGATCCATCTCGCTCATCTGGCGCCCGATCACGTGACGCTGATCGTCGGCACCACGATCGCTCTGCACGTGTTCGGCATGTACGGGCTGTCGCCGGTGTTCGGGGTGCTCGCCGACCGGTGGGGCCGGACGTCGACGATCGTGCTGGGGCAGGGTCTGCTGGCCGCATCCCTGCTCACCGCGGCGCTGGCGCCGACCTCGCAGTGGGCGGTGTTGGTGGCCCTGTTCCTCCTCGGCGTCGGGTGGAGTGCCGCGACCGTCGCGGGGGCCGCGCTCCTGACCGAAAGCACGCTGACGGTCATGCGCCCGCGCCGGCAGGGCCTGAGCGACACGATCATGACCTCCAGCGCGGCGGTCGGCGCCGTGTGTGCCGGGATCATCCTCAGCCAGATCGGATACGGCGGGCTCGCCCTGGTGGCGCTCGTCGTCGTCGTGGCGGTCACGGTGCTCTCGCCCTATGCGCGCTCCGGTCGCTGAGGCCGGGTGAGCTGTTCAGCAGTCGAGCGCGACCGCGGCCCGCTCGACATCGGCGGCGTCGTTGAACACATGGAACGCCACGCGGGCGCTACCGTTGCGGCCCGAGGCGGTGATCCCGGCCGCCGTCAGGCGTGCGAGATCTGCGCCGGTGGCATCCGGCCAGGTCACGATGGCGCTGGTGCGCTCGGGTAGTGCGAGGCGAGCGCGGAATGTCGCTGCCAGCCCGGTCACGTGCGTGTGGATGGCGTGCATGTCTGCCTCGGCGAAGGCGCGGAGCGCGGGCTCGGCGCCGACGAATGCCTGCCAGGCCGGAGAGACGTCGAAACGCCGGGCGCAGCCGGCCAGCGCCGCAGCGCCGCCGTAGCAGGATGCCCACGGATCATCGCCCGCATACCAGCCGGCGTGCACCGGGCGGAGCGTCCGTGCGAAGTCCTCGGACAGCGTGAGCAATGCCACGCCGCGCGGGGCGCACAGCCATTTGTAGGCGTGGCAGACCAGAGCGTCGAAACGCTCCGCGTTCACCTGCATCCAGCCGACGGCCTGCGTCGCGTCGCACAGTGTTCGCGCACCCACGCGGGCTGCCGCCGCGCAGATCGCGTCGGCGTCGGCGACCGCACCGGAGGCGGACTGCACGAGCGAGAACGCGACGAGCCTCGTCTCGGCCGTCATCTCGACAGCGAGGTCGGCGAGCGGCACGGCGCGTACGCGGATGTCGCGTCCCGCGTGCACGAAGGGAAGAACCAGCGACGAGAATTCGTGTTCGGGCACGAGCACCTCGGCACCGTCGGGCAGCGATGCCGCGATGACCGACACCTGGACGGAGGTCTGCGACCCGATGGCGACGCGGTCGGCCGCTACTCCCACGAGAGACGCGAAATGTGCGCGCGTCGCCTCGACGGCGCGACAGTATTCGTCGACGTCGGGGCGGCGAGAGTATTCCGCGGCCATCGCGACACGGGTGCCGATCATCGGCAATCCAGCAGTGCACGCCGCGAGGTATCCGCCGGGGGAGCGGAACTGCGCTCGGAGGTGGGCGAGCGGGTCGCCGGCGTCGAGGATCATGTCTTCCAGTGTCCGGACCCCTGATGCATAGGTCTACGGCAGGTATTGCATGAAAGACATGACATCTGGTTATGTGGAGTCGTGTCCGAGTTCGATGTTCAGATCCTGCGGGTCGTCCGTGCCATCGCCGACACCGGCTCGCTCACCGGCGCGGCGGAGACGCTCGGCTACAGCCAGCCCGCACTGAGTCAGCAGATGAGGCGGCTCGAACAGCGACTCGGAGTGCCGGTCGTCGAGCGCGTCGGACGCACATTGCGGCTGACCGAAGCGGGACGGATCCTCGCGAAGCACGCCCCGGCGGTCACGACAGCCCTCGACGCGGCGGCCGGGGAGCTCGCCGAACTGCGGGGTCTCCGATCTGCGACCGTCCGGATCGTCGGCTTCCCCTCTGCCTCGCCGACAGTGATTCCACGACTGATCGCGCGGCTGGGCGTCACCGCGCCGGGGATCACGCTCACCTACGTCGAGGCCGAACCGCCCGAAGCAGTGGAGGCCGTGCGAGAGGATCGCAGTGACATCGCGCTCACCTTCAGCTATCCCGGTGACCGCGACGACCCGCACGGCGCCAGCGCACACGGTCTCTCGGTGGCCGAAGTGGGAAGCGATGACCTCCTGCTCATCCTGCCGGCCGATCATGCGCGCGCGGGTGAGGAGCGGCCGAGCCTCTCGTCGTTCGCCGAAGAGAACTGGATCGCCGGATGCCCCCGCTGTCGTGGGCATCTCCTCGAGGTCTGCGAGCGAGCAGGGTTCACGCCGCGCATCGGATTCGAGACCGACAACATCGCTGCGGTGGAGAGCCTCGTCGCACACGGCACCGGAGTCGCGACGCTGCCGAGGTTGGCCGTGGCATCCTTCCCGGTCCTGCCCGGCATCGTCACGCGACCGCTGTCCGATGCGCACACCCGCACGCTGCATGTCATCACAGCGCACGGCGCCGAACGAGTTCCGGCTGTCGCGGCCGTGCTGGCGGCAATGCGAGACGTCGTCGACGCCGTGACGGGGCCGGGGCAGTCCGTGGGTGAGCGCGTGCCCGCGAACTAGACTGATCGGGATGCCTTCTTCGATCGATCCTCGAACCACCACCGCCAGCGGAACCGATGTCCGTGTGCGGTTCTGCCCGTCTCCGACCGGTCTGCCGCACGTCGGCATGATCCGCACGGCGCTCTACAACTGGGCCTACGCCCGGCACACCGGCGGCAAGCTCATCTTCCGCGTCGAGGACACCGATGCGGCGCGCGATAGTGAGGAAAGCTATCACCAGCTCGTCGACGCGCTCACGTGGCTCAAGATCGACTGGGACGAGGGCGTCGAAAAGGGCGGTCCGCACGGCCCGTACCGTCAGTCGCAGCGCGGTGAGATCTACGCCGACGTGTTGCAGAAACTCATCGCATCCGGCGCGGTGTACGAGTCCTATTCCACCGCAGAAGAGATCGATGCGCGCAATGCTGCCGCGGGCCGGGCCAAGCAGCTCGGCTACGACAACCACGACCGCGGCCTGACCGACGATCAGAAGGCGGCCTTCCGCGCCGAGGGCCGCGAACCCGCGTGGCGTCTGCGCGTGCCGGAGCACGATCTGACCTACGTCGACCTGATCCGCGGAGAGGTGACGTTCCCGGCGGGCTCGTTCCCCGACTTCGTCGTCGTGCGCGCCGGTGGTCAGTCGCTGTACACGTTCACGAACCCGGTCGATGACGCCCTCATGGGTATCACCCACGTCATCCGCGGTGAGGACCTCATGCCCTCGACGGCTCGGCAGCTGGCGTTGTACGCCGCGCTCAACGACGCCGGTGTGACGGATTTCGTCCCCCGCTTCGGTCACATGCCGCTTGTGCTGGGGGAGACCGGCAACAAGAAGCTCTCCAAGCGTGACCCGCAGGCCGACCTCTTCCTGCAGCGGGACAAGGGCTTCATCCACGAGGGGCTTCTGAACTACCTGGCACTTCTCGGGTGGTCGATCGCCGCCGACCGCGACATCTTCTCGCTCGACGAGTTCACGGCCGCGTTCGACATCGCCGATGTCAACCCGAACCCCGCCCGCTTCGATCAGAAGAAGGCGGAGTCCATCAACGGAGACCACATTCGGATGCTGGAGCCCGCGGACTTCGCGAGCCGTCTGGTGCCGTACCTCGCGGCGGAAGGTCTCGTATCTGAGCCGCCGACGGCGACGCAGCAGCAGATCCTCGATGCGGCGGCGCCGCTCGTGCAGGAGCGCATGCAGCTCCTGGGTGAAGCGCCGGGCTTGCTCGGCTTCCTGTTCCGCGAGGAGGTCGTCTACGACGACGACGCGCTGAAGGGGCTCCCCGCCAACGCCGGTGAGGTCCTGGTCGCCTCGGTCGGCGCGCTCGAACTCGTTCCGGCGCAGGGTTTCACGGCCGCAGCGGTGCAGGACGCTCTCGCAGCGGCACTGATCGACGGCCTCGCGCTCAAGCCGCGTGTCGCGTACGGCCCACTGCGGGTGGCGGTCAGCGGCCGACGCATTTCGCCGCCGCTGTTCGAGTCGATGGAGCTTCTCGGCAAGGACGAATCCATCCGGCGCCTGGCGGCGTTGGTCGATCGGGTCGGCTGACGCGCCGCGGGTTTGGCTGAGACCCGTCCGTGGGCTAAGCTTGATCTTCGGTACGGCTTCGGCCGGACCCCTTGGGGTATGGTGTAATTGGCAACACGGAGGTTTCTGGTACCTTTGTTCTTGGTTCGAGTCCAGGTACCCCAGCAAGTAAAAAACCCCCGCTCAGGCGGGGGTTTTTGCATGCTCCGAATCACTTCATCGCGTCGCCGATATACGAGTACTTGAGGAAAACCTCGCTCGCCCAGCCGGCCTCTTCGAGGACACCCTGGACGGCGGTGAGCATGTACTTCGAATCCCATCCCATGTACAGGAACTGGCCGTCGGAGAGGTCGTCCCACTGCCCGTTCCAGGCCATCGCCGGGTAGACAGGTCCGCCGCGGCGGTCACTGAAATCGATGACACTCTGGCGTGAATCCGCCCAGAGGCGCTGGAAGATCCGGTTGAACAAGTACCGGACGTCGGGGACCTCCCAGTGCTCGCCGCGGTACTCCACATAGTCGAACTCCCGCTGCCAGCCGTGGGGCCAGCCGCGGCGCTTGCGGGCATCCAAAATGGGGGTGAGGTTGTCGTCGTCGATACTGACGACCGCCGGTCGCCGCCACACGGTCATGAAGCGTTCGGTGAGCAGGGCCGTGCGGTTCGCGATGGATGCCGTTCCCCACACCGAGTTCTCCGCCACCTCGCGCGTCACCTCGAGCGCGCTGGCGGCGTACACATTGCGCTTCGCGGGGAACGATGCGTCGAACGCACGATCGGCGAGTTCCGGCTCGAGCAGGGTGAGGTTTCCGAGCGTGTGCGCGAGCGCGCGATGACTGTTCTGTTCGTCGTCGGTGTAATCCGCCCAGCGGCGTTCGCCGTCGCCCGTCCAGTCATCGCCCGGGGAGAGGGGGACGATGTGTTCGAGATCGAACGGCGCGAGGGGATCGGCGTCCGCGAGGCGCCCGATCACATAGCGCGCGTGGGGGAGTTCGGAATACTTCAGACCCACGCGCGTGCGCTCATCCGACGGCGTGATGCGGGCGATCGCGCGGGTGAGTTCTTCGGGACCGAGCTCGGCGGCACGGCACAGCCGAGCGATGAGGCGATCGGTCGGGATGCCGACGACGGTCCGCCGCAACAAGAGCGACTGCAGGCGTTCGAATGCGTCGATCAGCTCGGCACGGCCGAGAAGACCGTGGAGGTGATCGTGGCACAGCCGCATCGCGAGGGGGGCCGTCTCGGGCCCGAACGTGCCGAGGAAGGCGAACTGGCGGGCGAGCACGGCATCCGGGGCCTCGGCCGGCTCTCGCAGCATCCGGTAGATCCCCGCATACTCGCGCCACTGGGCTGCGCGCTGCCGGAGCGTCTCGACGTCGAGCCGCGGGAATTCGTGGCGGAATGCGTCGTACACACCCCGTTCGCCCGCGGCGGTGACTTCGCGGCCCGTCAGCATGATCAGGTAATGCCGCCAGAATGCGCCGATCTGGTCCCCGGTGCCCCGTTCGATCGGCAGCCAGTACTCGTTCTCGATCTCACTCTGTTCGGCGTGCGAGAGACCCATCAGCACGTAATTGTGGATCAGTTCGTGATCCCGGAGCGGTTCACCGGTGGAGTTGAGGCTCTCGAAGATCTGCTGCGCGTTGGCGTGCGCGCCGAGGGTGATCGCGACGTGCTCGAGGCGCTGGAGCCCTCGCCAGATGTCGACGGCTTCCCCCGGTCGGATCTGGCTCCGGAAGAACGCGTAGTTGTCGTCGAAGCGTGACTCGCGACGGGCATCACCGGGGGAGCGGCGGCCGAGGACGACGCTTTCGAACACTTCGGCCCACGCGCGGTGGGGACGCAGTTTCGTACGGTCGGGGTCATCGGCCCGCACGAGCACCCGCGCGAGTTCACGGGCGAGTTCCGGATCGTCGTCCCGCAGCGTGTGGTGCAAGGCGGCGATCAGCAGCATGAGGGTCGTGATGCGCTGCTGTCCGTCGATGAGCACGAGCTGTGCATCATCTGCGTCGCGGGTGGACGCCGTGGAGAGTATCGAGCCGATGAAGTGGGTGTGCGTGTCGGTGGAGTCGACGACGGCCCGCACGTCGCCCAGGAGCTGCTCGCACGCGCCGATGTCCCACCGATATTGGCGCTGATAGACCGGGACCACGATCGTGGTGTCGGATGCCGAGAGCCATCCGATCGTGTTGACCGCGGTCGCATCGACGTGCGAAGCGGCGACATTCGTGACGGTGCTCATGTTCTCCGAATCGCATCTCACAGGCTTCGGACGAGTCTAATCGCGTTCACAATCGGCCTCGGTAGGCTGACCTTAGTTGGACCTGTAAAAACGCGCTGGTCCTCTACGAAAGGGCATGACTCTCATCATGGGATACATCAAGTCTGCGGCACTGGAAGAGACGGGTTACGTCGTCCTCGACCGCTACAACAAAGAGATCGACCCGAAAGAATGGCTCGATGTCGAGTACAACGACTGGAAGAGCTCCGGCGACACGCGGTTCGCGCCGCTCGCATCGGCCAAGGGCGAGATCGAATGCAACGGCTTCTGGAACCACAAGCCGCCGCGCACCGACAAGGACGGTGTGTGGATCGACTCGCAGACCGAGAAGGCCCCCACGCTCACCGCACGTGCGAAGGAGCCCGGCGCGAACGTCGGACGCTGCCGCATCATCGAACTGCAGCCGAATACATATGCGGACTGCCTGTACAACCTGCATCAGGACGACAACAACCGGCTGAACCCGGATGGCACCGGCTGGGTCGTCCGCGGATTCTTCAACCTCACGGATGACAAGACGAGCTACTTCGTGCTCCGCGAGAACCGCACGGACCCGAGTGAAGAGACGCGTATCGCTCTCCCCGCCGGTGCTCAGCTGATCGTCGACACGCAACGCCTCTGGCACGCGGCGGCGCACTACGGTGACGAACCGCGTTACTGCCTCATCACCTCGTGGACCAGCGGTCCCGAGCTCGACGCGTACATCGCGAAGTACAACGGCGTCAACAAGGTCGATAGCTACCCCGTCGACCAGGAGACGCTGGATGCCGGACAGGCCGAGCAGGCGCGCCGTATCGCGGCTCGCGCCGCGGCCCTCGCCGCCCGGGGTCAGGTCGAGGTCAACGTCATGAGCGAGGCATAAGCCTTCTCTGAAACGAACAGAGCGGGTCCCGACCGATCGGTCGGGACCCGCTCTGTTCTGCGTCTGTCGATCACGCCATCGCGAGTTCGCGCTCTCGGGTCCGGTGCGCCAAGCGGTGCGCCACCCATGCGGCAATGCCGATGAGACCGAGAATCGCCGCGCCGAACAGCCACGGCAACAGCGTCGGCGTGAGGCTCGATGTCCCCGAAGCCAGCTGGCCGGTGCCATCGGCGATCTGAGCGTTGCCGTCCGCCAACGCGACGGCGCCGGCGGAAAGCTCGTCCGACCCGTCGGCAAGCTGCGTCGATCCCTCGGCGAGAGACGTCGCTCCCGCGGAGAGCTCACCGAGGCCGTCCGCGAGGCTTGAGGCGCCGGTGGAGATCTTCCCCGTCCCTTCGGCGAGCGATGAAGCGCCCTCGGCGAGCGAACCCGCTCCGGTCGACAGGTTCTGCGCGCCGGTCATAAGGCGCAGCGATCCGTCATTCAGAGTCTGCGTTCCCGCGGTCAAGGTCTGCAGCCCGGTCGACAGCTCACCCGCCTTGCCGGCCAGCGTGGCGCCGCCGGTCGTGAGTTCCCCCGACCGCGCCTTCAGCGTCGCGAGGCCCGCGGCGAGCTCGTCGGCGCCGCCGTCGAGCTGTCCGAGTCCGGCGACGAGCTCGCCGGACTTGGTCGATGCGGTCCCCATGCCACCGGCGAGTTCGCCGGACTTGGTCGTCAATGTGCCGAGTCCGCTCGCCAGCTCGCCCGACTTCGTGGACAGCGTGGTCAGACCGCCGGACAGTGTGGCGGCGGCCGCGTCGAGCTGCGCCGCTCCACCGGCCAGTGTGGCGACTCCGTTCTTGAGCGCGAGGGCACCCGCGTCGACGGCAGCCGCGCCATCGCGCGTTGCCTCTGCGCCGGCCTTCAGCGATTGTGCGCCCGCGCTGACGCCGTCGGCGCCCGCGCGCACCTGACCGGCCGAGGTGGCGAGTCCACGCACCTGGGCCACGATGCCGGCGTCAGCGCCCGCGCCTTCGAGTGCGTTCGCGTAGTCGATCAGACCCTGTTGCAGAGCGGCGACGCCACCGGCAACCTGGGCCGTGCCGTCTGCGACGCCCTTCGCGCCGGTCGCCAGGGACGCGGTGCCTGCGGCCAGCGGCGCGGTTCCGGCTGCGAGGTTTGTCGCGCCGGTCGACGCAGATGCGGCGCCCGCGTTCAGTCCGGACAGCCCGGCGGAGAGCTGAGCGCCGCCGGATGCCGCGGAGCCGAGACCGGCCGAGATCTGCGACGCGCCCGAGGACGCGGTGCCGATGCCACCGGAGAGTGCGCTGGCGCCCGTGGCCAGTTGCCCGAGACCGGCGGAGAGCGCTCCGGCGCCGGTGTTCGCCGCCGTGACGCCGCCGTCGAGACGCTGCGCGCCGGCATCCAACTTGTCGATTCCGGCTTTCGCGTCGTTGATCCCGGAGGAGAGACGCCCGGCGCCATCGGCGAGGAGTCCCGCGCCGCTCGCGGCGGTGGCCGCGCCCACATTCAGGCGAGTTGCGCCCTCGCGTGCCGTCACGGTTCCCTCCGCGAGGGTCACCGCGCCCGCGGCGAGCGTGCCGGCCCCGGTCGACAGTGCGTCGGCTCCGGCGGCGGCCGTCGTGGCGCCTGCGGAAAGCTCGGTGGCACCGGATGTGGCAGCGGCGGCGCCGGCGTCGAGCTTCGCGGCCCCGGCCGACAGGTCATCGGCTCCGTCCGCGAGCGACCGTGCCCCGGAAGACAGGTCTCCGGAACCGTCGGCCGCCTGAGCTGCGCCGGTGTCGAGCTGTGCAGCGCCGTCGGACAGCTTGGCCGCCGTCAGGAAGTACATGATCGTCATCGCGGCCAGCAGGATGCTGAGCACGATGACGGTGACGCGCATACCCATGCCATGGGTGTGGGTGTCGGTTCTCGTCATTGAGGACTCCGTTGTCTCGCGCCTGCATCGTTGCAGGCGTGGGTAGGGGCTCTCCCGGGGGACCGGGGTGAGGCGAACTGAACGTAACAGTGGTGAATGAGGAAACTCTCATGCGTGTCACGGCTCTGCCGAGTGAGACCAAGTCTCACGGCTTGTGGGGCTGAGTGTCTTGGAGGTTGCCTACAAGCCGGCTTCCGCGGGAGGTGAGGGTCCGTCTCGCGTGATCGTGTTCACGAAGCCTTGTCTAAATGTTGTTTTGTGTTGTATTGTGTGGATATTCCAAGGAGGGGTGATGTACGCAACGGAGCGTCAGCAGGTGATCGAGGAACTCGTGAGCATCGATGGCCGTGTGGCCGTGGTCGATCTCGCACGGCGTTTCGGCGTCACGACCGAAACCGTTCGGCGCGACCTCGGCCAGCTCGAAGCGGCGGGAGTCGTTCGGCGAGTGCACGGTGGGGCGGTGGTACGGTCGCGCGTCAGCACGGCGGAGTCGTCGGTAGCCGAACGCACCGAACGTCGTCGCGAGGCGAAGTTGTCGATCGCCCGCCGCGCTCTGGATGCCGTTCCCGCGGGATTCGACGGGTCGATCTATCTCGACGCGGGGACAACGACGGCGGCGCTGGCGCAGCTGATGATCGAGCGAGGCGCAGGCCACAGTCCACTCGAGGTGGTGACGCATTCGATGGCGATCGCGCATGTCCTGGCCGGGTCCGCCGGGCTGAGCCTGACCGCGATCGGTGGGCGGGTCCGCGGGCTGACCGCGGCGGCCGTCGGGTCACAGACTGTCGATGCGATATCCCGTCTGCGTCCGGACATCGCCTTCATCGGCACGAATGGACTTTCGGCGACGTTCGGTCTGTCCACCCCCGATCCCGACGAAGCCGCCGTCAAGCGCGCGATTGTTGCCGCATCCCGACGCTGCGTCGTACTGGCAGACGCCGACAAGCTCGAGGCGGAGCTCCTCGTCTCCTTCGCGCGCCTCGACGATGTTGACGTCCTGGTGACCGACGGCGTACTGTCCCGCACGCTCGCTGACGCGGTCGACGCGGCCGACATGGAGGTGTGGCAGCCATGATCGTCACTCTGACCGCGAATCCGTCGCTTGATCGGGCGGTGACACTTTCGGGCCCCTTGCGTCCGGGAGAAGTGCAGACCGCGCGCAGTACTCGGGAAGATGCCGGGGGGAAAGGCATCAACGTCGCACGCGTGATCGACGCAGCCGGCCGCGAGACGCTCGCCGTCCTGCCGCTCGACGATGAAGACCCGTTCGCCGCGGCGTTGCGCGCGGCGCATGTGCCGTCGCTCGCGGTGGCCGTCCACGGCGCTGCCCGCGCGAATCTTACGATCGCCGACAGCGAAGGGACGACGACCAAGATCAACCTTCCGGGTGTCGCCCGCACCCACGCCGATGCGGACGCGCTCATCGCTGCCGTCGTCTCAGCGACCGCATCGGCGTCGTGGCTGGTGCTGGCAGGCTCACTGCCGCCTGGCCTGCCGGATGACTTCTACGTCCGCGTGATCGACGCAGTCCGAGCCGCTCACGATCGTGCGCCGCTGATCGCGGTCGACGCGTCCGGTCCGGCGCTTCACGCTGTGGTGGCCCGTGCCCATCCCGATCTCATCAAGCCGAATGATGAGGAGCTTGCCGAACTGGCCGGCATCGCTCTCGACGGCGCTCGCGACCTCGCCGAGGCCGTCCACGACGTCGCGCGCACTCTCGTGCCGACCCAGGTGGGAGCCGCTTTCGTCACTCTCGGCGCGCAGGGCGCCGTGCTCGTGACCGCCGACGGTGCGTGGCACGGCACACCGCCGCCGACCCGCGTGCGCAGCACGGTGGGGGCCGGCGACAGCTCGCTCGCCGGCTTTCTCCTCGCGCGCGTCGCGGGGGCCGAGGCCGAGGAGTGCGTGCGCACCGGCATCCGCTACGGATCCGCAGCCGCGGCCCTCCCCGGCACGCAGGCCCCGACACCGGCTGATCTGCTCCCCGGGGACGTCCCGGTTCGCTCTCTCGCTCCCTGAACACCCCCCATCCCACAAGAACACGACCACTGGAGGTCACCGTGTCTGACATCATCACCTCGGGGCTCGTCAGCCTCGACGAATCTCTCGGTGCGGACAAACGCGCCGTCATCGAGGCCCTCGCCGCTCGCGTGGCGTCGGCCGGACGGGCCAGCGACGCCGCCGCCCTCGCCGCCGACGCCTGGGCGCGCGAGCAGAAGGATGAGACCGGACTTCCGGGCGGGATCGCGATTCCGCACGCCAAGAGCCCTGCGGTGCTCGCGGCGACGCTCGCCTTCGCGCGCCTGAGCCCGGGTGTCGACTTCGGCGCCGACGACGGCCCCGCCGACCTGGTGTTCCTCATCGCGGCGCCCGATACCGCCGCCGAAGAGCACCTGGCGGTGCTCTCGCGGCTCGCCCGCAGCTTCATGCGGGACGACTTCACGGCGGGGCTGCGCTCTGCGGCGACGCCGCAGGAGGTCGTGGACCTCGTGATCGCCGCGGTCAGTGAGACTCCCGCGACAGCCGCGCCCGTGGGTGCGACCGCCCCGGCTCCCGCGGACTCCGCTGTGTTCATCGACGGCCGACCGGCGCGCATCGTCGCCGTCACGGCGTGCGCGACCGGTATCGCGCACACCTTCATGGCCGCCGACGCGCTGACCGCGCAGGGCGGGAAGGACGGGATCGACCTCGTCGTCGAGCCGCAAGGCTCGAGCGGATACAAAGCCATCGACCAGAAGATCATCGACGACGCGGATGCCGTGATTTTCGCCGTCGATGTCGATGTCCGCGAACCCCAGCGCTTCGCCGGCAAGCCGGTCGTCCGCGCCGGCGTCAAGCGCGGCATCGAGCAGCCGGCCCAACTGGTCGCGGAAGCCATCGCCGCCGCGAAGAACCCGAACGCGACCCGCGTCAGCGGCTCCGCCGCCGGCCCTTCCGACACGGCCGGGGCGACCGGGGCATCACTCGGTGGCAGCATCAAGCGGTCGTTGCTCACGGGTGTGAGCTACATGATCCCGTTCGTCGCCGGTGGTGGTCTGCTGATTGCTCTCGGCTTCCTGCTCGGCGGCTACGAGATCGCCTTCACCGTCGACGACATCCTGGGCTCATCCACGATCTGGAATCCCGGCGATACGTCGCTCATCGTCTACCTCGGCGCGGTGCTGTTCAAGATCGGTTCGCTCTCGTTCAGCTTCCTCGTGCCCGCGCTCGCGGGATACATCGCCTACGGTCTCGCCGACCGCCCGGGTATCGCACCCGGCTTCGTGGCGGGTGCCGTGGCCGGCTTCATGAACGCCGGGTTCCTCGGCGGCATCGTCGGTGGTCTGTTGGCCGGTATCGCGGCGCGGTGGCTCAACTCGCTCGACGTCCCGCGCTGGCTGCGCGGTCTCATGCCGGTCGTGATCATCCCGCTGCTCGCATCGATCTTCGCCTCCGGGCTCCTGCTGTTGGTGCTCGGTGGTCCGATCGCGTGGCTGATGACCGTGCTGAACGACTGGCTCTCCAGCTTGACCGGTGTCGGCGTCATCATCCTCGGTGTCGTGCTCGGGCTCATGATGTGCTTCGACCTCGGCGGCCCGGTCAACAAGGTTGCGTACGGCTTCGCCACCGCGAACCTCGCCGCCGGCATCGCCGGAGATGAGCGATACCTGCAGATCATGGCGGCGGTCATGGCCGCCGGAATGGTCCCGCCGCTCGCGATGGCCCTGGCATCCACGATTCTCGGGCGAGGATTGTTCACCGAACCCGAGCGGGAAAACGGCAAGGCCGCGTGGTTGCTCGGCGCGGCCTTCATCACCGAGGGGGCGATTCCGTTCGCCGCCGCCGACGTCCTCCGCGTCATCCCGGCGATGATGCTCGGCGGCGCCGTCACCGGTGCGCTCTCGATGGCGTTCGCGGTCACCAGCAAGGCGCCCCACGGCGGTGTGTTCGTGTTCTTCGCTATCGACGGCTTCTGGTTGTGGTTGATCGCGATTGCAGCGGGCGCGGTCGTCTCGGCCTTCACCGTGGTCGCCTTGAAGCGGTTCGCCCGTCGAGGTGGTGCCGCCGACGACGGTACTTCCGGCGCCGAAACGGTACCGTCGGTCGCCGTCACGGCATAGTCTCGAAAGACACGATCTAGGAGGATCCCATGGCAGAACGCCAGGCCACAGTCGCCAGTAGCTCGGGGCTGCACGCCCGCCCCGCGAAGCTTTTCGTGCAGGCCGTTCAGCAGACCGGTGTGCCCGTCACGATCGCCGTCGAAGGCGGACCCGATCAGAACGCCGGCAGCATCCTGACCCTGATGGGTCTGGGCGCGACGCAAGGCACGGTCGTCACGCTCAAGGCCGAGGGCGAGGGTGCCGACGCGGCGCTCGATACCCTCGTCGCGTTCCTCGAGACGGACCACGACGCGTAAGGCTGTTTCCTCGCAGAACGACGGATGCCGTATCCCGCGCACAGCGCTCGGGATGCGGCATCCGCGTGTGCGCTACAGGTCGGTGCTCTCACCCGGTTCGAGGGCGACGAACTCGCCAGCGCCCTGCTCGACGGCCCAGCGGATCCGGGCGCGGCCCATGTCCAGGCCGACCCGCGACAGGGTCATGTCGTGAGTCGCGAAGGCGCGCCGCGGGGCGACAGCGAGAACGAAGTCCATCGCCTCGCCGATTTTCAACCACGGTGCGCCGACCGGTGCCGCCAGGAGATCGATCTTCGACGAGCCGGGTAGCGCATACGAGTCCCCCGGGTAGTAGAAGGTCTCGTTGACGAGGACGCCGACGTTGTCGACGACGGGAATCGATTCGTGGATGACGTTGTGACGCCCGCCGAAGAAGCTCAGGGTGAAGGGTCCGGCGGTGACGGTCTCGCCCGGTGCGACGAGGTGGATCTCCTCACCCGCGGCCGCGGCCGCCACACCCGCCGGCGCATACACCGGCACCTCGGGGAACTGCTGGCGGATACGTGAAAGATGCTCGGCGGTCCAATGATCTGGATGCTCGTGCGTGAGCACCACGGCCACCACATGGCGAAGATCAGCAAGGGGGAGCGTGAACGAACCGGGATCGATCAGCAGGGTCCGATTCTCCAGCTCGAGGCGGAGGCAGGCATGTTCGTGCTTTGTGACGCGCATGCGCTCCAGTCAACGCCGCCGCGCGTCAGTCGGCAAGGATCGGCGGCGATTTTGCTGAGACCGGAGGAGCATGGCATAATCGAACGGTTGCCTTCGGAGCTTTCGAAGGAAATGGCCCCATCGTATAGCGGCCTAGTACGCTGCCCTCTCACGGCGGTAACGCGGGTTCGAATCCCGCTGGGGTCACAACACGAAGAAGCCTCGACCGAATGGTCGGGGCTTCTTCCGTATCCGGAATGTACGCAGGGGCAAGGGAGACCGCATGGCATCCCGGAGAAACGCGCAGATTGATGTCATCGTCGTGGGCGCCGGCCCCAACGGCCTCGCGGCGGCGGTCACGGCGGCGCGCGCCGGTCTGCGCGTGCGGGTGTACGAGCGGGCTGGGTGGCCCGGCGGCGGTGCAGCGACGCGCGAGCTGACGCTCCCGGGGTTTCACCACGATGTCGGAGCCGCAATCCATCCGTTGGCGTTCGCATCCCACTTCTTCCGCGAGTTCGGTCTCCGCGATCGTGTGCGCTTCGTCACGCCCGACGTGTCGTTCGCACAACCCCTCGTTCCCGGCCACTCCGCGATCGCGTACCGCGACGTGGAGCGGACCGCCGACCGGCTCGGCCGCGATGGTGCCACGTATGCGCGGCTGCTCCGTCCTCTCGTCGATCGGACAGGCGGGATCGCCGCCCTCACGGGTGGCTCGCTCCTGCGCATTCCCCGGGATCTGGTCGCTGCCGGTGTCTTGGCGGCGCGTGCGCTCGAGCAGGGGAGCCGTGGGTGGGGCCTGCGTTTCCGAGACGCCGCGGCGCCCGCTCTCCTCACCGGCGCGAGCGCGCACACGCTTCTGCCTCAACCGAGTATCGCTGCCGCGGGCGCGGGCCTCGTCTTGACCGCCTACGCACATGCGGAGGGCTGGCCCGTGCCGATCGGTGGCAGCGGCGCCATCATCGCGGCCATGGTCGCCGACCTCGAGGCGCACGGCGGTGAGATCGTGAGCGACCATGAGGTCGCCGACCTCGCCGCGGTTCCACGCGCACGCGCGATTCTGCTCGATGTCACGCCGCGCGCCTTCGTCCGGTTGGCCGGGCCGCTCATGCCGGCCCGGTATCGGCAGGCGATGGAGCGGTTCCGCTACGGCGCGGGAGTCGCCAAAGTCGACTTCGCCCTCGGCGAGCCGGTGCCCTGGGCCGACGCCGACCTCCGCCGGGCCGGCACAGTTCATCTGGGCGGCACGCGCGCAGAGATGGTCGCCGCGGAGCGGGAGGTTCTGCGAGGCGGGCATCCGGAGCGCCCGTACGTCCTGGTGGCGCAACCATCGGCGTTCGATCCGACGCGTGCTCCCGCCGGCCGGCACACCCTGTGGTCCTACACGCACGTCCCCGCGGGAAGCCCCGTGGACCGCAGGGAGGCGGTCATCAATCAGATCGAGCGATTCGCGCCAGGTTTCCGCGACACGATCCTCGCGGTGTCGTCGCGCACGGCGGTCGGGATGGAGCACGTCAATCCGAACCACATCGGAGGAGACATATCCAGCGGCGCACCGACGCTCGGCCAGCTGTTCGCACGGCCTGTCGTGCGCACCGACCCGTGGCGCACGCCGATTCCCGGCGTGTATCTGGCGTCGGCCTCGACCGCCCCGGGGCCGGGCGTGCACGGTCTCGCCGGGTGGCACGCCGCGCAGAGCGCCCTGCGGAACGAGTTCGGCATCCGTACGTCCCCCGACCTTTCGCCGACGGCCGCAACACGGTAGCCGATCACTCCTCGGCAGGTGACGAGCTCGCGCTCCGCGATCGCCGTCGGCGCACGGCGCGACGCACCGCCCAGATGAGGCTGCCGGCGAGCGCCGCTACGGCGAGCCAGGGGAGGAGGAAACCGATCGCGATGACGATCCCGTTCACCGTCGCGACAAGTCCCGACCAGCCGGCCGTGACCCCGTCGCCGAAACCGGCGGGGTCGGCCACAACGACCGGTGTCGGTTCGGTGAGCGTGATCATCGCACTCGACATGTCGACCTGACCCTCGAGCCACGTCAGCTGCTGACGCAGCGAGTCGAGCTCCGATTGGCGCTGCGAGAGAGCCGACTCCGCCGCGATCAGGTCGGCGGTCGACGCGCTCTGCGCCATGAGCTCGGTGAGTCGGGCGACCGACGCTTCCAGTGCCGCGACGCGTGCGCGAAGGTCGACAGCTTCCGTCGTGACATCCCGTCGGTCGATCTGCGACGAGGTGACCGTTCCGAGGTCGGTCAAGCCCGACAGTGTTGTGGCGAGCTGATCCGACGGCACGCGCACGGTGATCCATGTGCCCGTCGGCATCGGCGCGTAGACGTCGGTGGAGACTGCGGGGTCCATCGGTGCCGACGAGCCGATGCTCATCGTTTCGACATACCCACCGGCCAGGACAGCCGCCTCACCGATCGACGCGGCTGCAGAGGGCGCATCGTCGACCTCGACGGTCGCGGAAGCGGAAACGGCGATTTCTCGTTCCGCGCCGCCGGTGCCGGCCTCCGTCCCGGCCATATCGCCCGAGCTTTCGGCGATATCGGTGAGTGACGACCCGCCCATCTGGGGTGCGGATGCCGGTGCGACGGCCGCCGAGTGAGCCGAGCCCGCAGCTCCGGTCGATCCCTGGATGCCTGAGAGCACGAGCGGTGCGATCACGGCGGCGACAGCGATCACGGCGACCGCCGCAGCCCCGCCCATCCACCATCGTCCGCGACGGACGGCGCGCACGCGTGCACGTTCGATGCGGGCACGCTCCTCGCCCCGTTCGTCGGCGATCCGTGCGAAGACGGCCGTCTCCATCTCTTCGACACGTGCATCGCTCAACGTCGGTAGTGTCACTTCGTCGGTGTTCATGTCCCCTCCGGTTCGATCGTGTTCCGCAGTTGCGTGCGGATGCGGGACAGACGATTGCGGACGACGCCATGGCTCACACCGAGCTGATCGGCTGCGGCTTGATAGGCGTAGCCCTCGGCGGCGCACAGCCGGAAGATCTGCTGGTCGAGCACACCGAGCGATCCCACCTCGTGAAGAATCCGTTCCACCAGGGCCGCGTCGATCACCTGCGCTTCGATGTCCACGGCCGCGGGTATGGCCTCTTCCGCCGCCGTCGTCAGGTGGGCGCGGTCGCGCTGTTGACGCCGGATGCGGTTGGCGCACTGGAAGCGGCAGATCGTGACGAGCCACGGGAGCAGGGAATCGCTGACGAGGTCGAGCTCCGGCAGTTTGCGCCACGCGGCCAGGAACGTCTCCTGCGCCACGTCCTCGGCATCCGTGCGTGATCCGAGAAGCCCGTGCGCCAGCCAGAAGACCGGGCGTACGTAGGCGCGGTACAACTGGCGGAAGGCATGCTCGCTGCCCGCCGCCGCGGCGGCGACCAGTTCTGCATCGCCGTGCGTCGCCGTGTCGCTCATCGTGTCCTTGTCGTCCGGGGAGAATCATCCTCCCTGTGAGAAGAGTGTCGACCGGACGGTGATCGTCTCAGATGGACGGTACCGCCTGGTGGGGACTGTATTCTTGTGCGAGCGAGAGGGAGTATCCCGTTCTCGCGCATCCGTCAATACGGGTCTTGCAGTCGAGGCTCCGGGTGCGCGCCGCATTCTGCGGGGGAGAGACTTTCGACGATTCGTCCATCCCTCCGAAAGGCCCGCATGGAGCTCCCCATCTGGTTTGAGATCGGCTCGCTCGTCGTGCTGACGCTCATCCTCGTCGCCGACCTGTTGTTGATCCTCAAGCGTCCGCACATCCCCTCCACCCGCGAATCGACCCTGTGGGTCGTGTTCTACGTCACGCTCGCGCTGATCTTCGCCGGTCTGATGTGGTACTTCGCCGGCGGTGAGTACGCCGGCCAGTTCGTCGCGGGTTGGTTGACGGAGTACAGCCTGTCGATCGACAACCTGTTCGTCTTCGTGCTGATCATGAGCCAGTTCTCGGTCCCGCGGCGCTATCAGCAGGAGGTGCTGATGGTGGGCATCATCATCGCGCTGATCCTGCGTGGCCTCTTCATCCTCGCCGGCGCCGCGATCATCGAGCAGTTCAGCTGGGTCTTCTACATCTTCGGTGCGTTCCTCGTCTTCACCGCGTGGCGTCAGGCGTTCCCCGGCGGCGATCACGACTCCGACGTCAAGCAGGAGAGCTTCATCGTGCGCCTCCTGCGCCGCACGGTCGACATCTCCGACGAGTACGACGGTGCGAAGGTGCGCACCGTGGTGAACGGCAAGAAGATGTTCACCCCGATGATCATCGTGTTCGCCGCGATCGGCATGACAGACCTGCTGTTCGCGCTCGACTCGATTCCCGCGATCTTCGGCATCACCCAGAGTCCGTTCATCGTCTTCACCGCGAACCTGTTCGCGCTGATGGGCCTCCGCCAGCTGTACTTCCTTCTGGGCGACCTGCTCGACCGCCTCAAGTACCTGCACTACGGCATCGCATTCATCCTCGCCTTCATCGGTGTCAAGCTCGTCTTCCACGCGATGCACGAGAACGAACTGCCGTTCATCAACGGCGGCGAGCACATCGAATGGGCTCCGGAGATCTCCACCTGGATGTCGCTCGGCGTCATCATCGCGTCCATGGTCGTCGCGACCGTCGCGAGCCTCATCGCGTCGTCGCGTGAGCGGAAGGCCGCTCCGGTCACCGCCGGACGGATCGACGCCGAGGCCGCGCCGGAGAAGACACCGGTCACGGCAGCCGAGAAGGTCGCTGACGAGAAGGGCACGCCGCCGACCGTCGAACAGCCCCCGACCGATCCGCGCTGAACCGACGTCATCCTGCGTGATCCGACCCGCCCCCGCGCGGGTCACGATCACCGCAGAATGCCGCGAACTCCGCATCCGATGGCGCCATCGAGTGCGGAGTTCGCGCATTTCTGCGGAGATCGCGCAGGTCCGAAGAGCGCGGCGCCTCGTGGAGGCACCGCACGGGTGTCCGCGCCGCGGTGGTAATGTGACGTTCGTGCGGATCGCTCGACTTCTCCTTAGCGGCCGCGACGAGATCTCGCTCTGAGCCCACTCTCGTCGCGGAGTCCTTCGCGGGCACATCCGACGTCGACAAGAACGAGACATCATGAGCACTCCCATTTCCGA
Organism: Microbacterium memoriense; assembly: GCF_025398275.1. Taxonomy (GTDB): domain Bacteria; phylum Actinomycetota; class Actinomycetes; order Actinomycetales; family Microbacteriaceae; genus Microbacterium; species Microbacterium memoriense. Next base: position 262,020 of record NZ_JAODOR010000004.1, read on the forward strand.
GCATCCCCGCACCCTGGCCGAAAAGGTCTGGGATGACCACCTCGTCGTCAAGGGCGAAGACGGTCAGCCCGACCTCATCTACATCGACCTCCACCTGGTCCACGAGGTCACGAGCCCCCAGGCGTTCGATGGTCTCCGCGCGGAGGGTCGCCCCCTGCGCCGCGTGGATCTGACGATCGCGACCGAGGACCACAACACGCCCACCCTGGCAATCGACAAGCCGATCGCCGACCTCACCAGTCGCACCCAGATCGAGACGCTGCGGCGCAACGCGGAGGAGTTCGGCGTGCGCCTGCACTCGCTGGGCGACAAGGAGCAGGGGATCGTGCACGTCGTCGGTCCCCAGCTGGGTCTCACCATGCCCGGCATCACGGTGGTGTGCGGCGACTCGCACACGTCGACGCACGGCGCGTTCGGAGCGATGGCCTTCGGGATCGGGACGAGCGAGGTCGAGCATGTCATGGCGACCCAGACGCTGCCGCTCAAGCCCTTCAAGACGATGGCGATCACGGTCGAGGGCGAGCTCGCGCCCGGCGTGAGCGCGAAAGACATCATCCTCGCGATCATCGCGAAGATCGGGGCGAACGGCGGTCAGGGCTACGTGCTCGAGTTCCGCGGCTCCGCCATCCGGTCTCTCTCGATGGAGGGCCGCATGACGATCTGCAATATGGCGATCGAAGCGGGCGCTCGCGCCGGCATGATCGCTCCTGATGAGACGACGTTCGCGTACGTGAAGGACAAGCCGCACGCTCCGCAGGGCGCGGACTGGGACGAGGCGGTCGCCTATTGGCGGACCCTGCCGTCCGATGACGGCGCGGTGTACAACGCCGAGGTGTTCCTGGATGCCGCGGAGCTCGAGCCGTTCGTGACGTGGGGGACCAACCCCGGTCAGGGCGTGTCGCTGAGTGACGTCGTCCCCGACCCGGCATCCTTCGCCGATCCCAACGAGCGCGCTGCCGCGGAGCGGGCCCTCGCCTACATGGACCTGACTGCCGGAACGCCACTGAAAGACGTGCCGGTGGATGCCGTGTTCATGGGTTCGTGCACGAACAGCCGCATCGAGGACCTTCGTCAGTTCGCATCGATCGTCCAAGGTCGCACGAAGGCCGACGGCGTTCGCGTCATGGTCGTCCCCGGCTCCGCACGCGTGCGCCTGGAAGCCGAAGCCGAGGGCCTGGACAAGGTGTTCACCGACTTCGGTGCCGAGTGGCGTTTCGCGGGGTGCTCGATGTGTCTCGGGATGAACCCCGATCAGCTCGCACCCGGTGAGCGGTGCGCGTCGACGAGCAACCGGAACTTCGAGGGGCGTCAAGGCAAGGGCGGCCGCACGCATCTCGTGTCACCGCTCGTCGCCGCCGCGACGGCCGTTCTGGGCCACCTGGCCAGCCCGAGCGATGTGCCTGCGATCCAGCGAGTGGAGGCTTGACATGGAGAAGTTCCACACCCACACCGGGATTGCCGCGCCGTTGACACGTTCGGCGGTCGACACGGATCAGATCATCCCGGCCGTCTACCTCAAGCGGGTCACGAAGACCGGCTTCGACGATGCGTTGTTCGCGAACTGGCGTCAGGATCCCGAGTTCATCCTCAATCAGCCTGCCTATCAGGGCGCGTCGATCTTGGTCGCCGGGCCCGACTTCGGCACCGGCTCCAGCCGCGAGCACGCCGTTTGGGCGCTCCGCGACTTCGGTTTCCACGTCGTGCTGAGTCCGAAGTTCGCCGACATCTTCCGTGGCAACGCCGGAAAACAGGGACTCGTCACGGGCGTCGTGGCCGAGGCCGACATCGAGGCGATCTGGGCAGCGATCCAGGCGCAACCGGGTGTGGCGATGACCGTCGATCTGCAGGAGCGCACCGCCGTCATCGGCGATCTCCGGGTCGGTTTCGAGATCGACGATTACACTAGGTGGCGGCTCCTCGAAGGGCTCGATGACATCGGGCTCACTCTGCGCAACGAAGACAAGATCGCGCAGTTCGAGGCGCGCCGTGAGGCGTGGCGACCACGGACGATCCCCGTTCCGTAGCCCGAAGCACGCCCCACACCCTGGGGCGTCGCTGGCTGCATCCTCGAGTAACAAGTGAGGTTCCCTCGATGAATACCCTTCTCAGCGAGTCGGCATCGCCCCAGCCCGGCTCGGGCGGCAACGTGTCGCCCGGTCAAGCGCTCACGATCCGTGGCGGGCGTCCGCTCACCGGGCGTGTCGAGGTCAAGGGCGCGAAGAACCTCGCCACCAAGGCGATGGTCGCCGCACTCCTCGGCGGTACCGAGAGTGTGTTGCGCGATGTCCCCGACATCAGCGACGTGCACGTCGTGCGCTCGTTGCTCGAGGTGCACGGTGTGACAGTCGAAGACGACGGCGAGGGTGTGCTGCGGCTCGACCCGAGCGGCGCCGTGTCGGCGCACTTCGAGGAAATCGACGCGCACGCGGGGGCATCCCGCATCCCGATCCTGTTCTGTGGGCCGTTGCTGCACCTTCTGGGTCAGGCCTTCATCCCCGACCTCGGTGGATGCCGGATCGGCGATCGCCCGATCGACTTCCACCTCGATGCGCTGCGTGCGTTCGGCGCGACCGTCGAGAAGCTCCCGAGCGGCATTCGCCTCTCCGCGCCGGCGGAGGGACTGACCGGGGCCGACATCGAGCTCCCGTACCCGAGCGTCGGCGCAACCGAACAGGTCCTGCTCACGGCCGTCCGCGCGAAGGGCACGACGGAACTGCGCAACGCCGCGATCGAGCCCGAGATCATGGATCTCATCGCCGTCCTGCAGAAAATGGGCGCGATCATCTCCTACGAGCCCAACCGGGTCATCTTCATCGAGGGCGTCGATTCGCTTCGTGGCTACGACCACCGGTGCATCTTCGACCGGAACGAAGCAGCATCCTGGGCCTGCGCGGCGCTCGCCACCGACGGCGACATTTTCGTCGGGGGCGCGAAGCAGCAGGAGATGCTCACCTTTCTCAACGTCTTCCGCAAAGCCGGTGGCGACTTCGACATCGCGGAGGACGGCATCCGCTTCCGTCGGGGTGGCCCGCTCAAGCCGGTCGTCGTCGAGACCGATGTGCACCCCGGATTCATGACGGACTGGCAGCAGCCGCTGATCGTCGCGCTCACGCAGGCCGAGGGCACCTCGATCGTCCACGAGACGGTGTACGAGAACCGCTTGGGCTTCACGCGAGCGCTCGTCCAGATGGGCGCCGACATCGTCGTGCACCCGGAGGGCATCGCGAGCGCCGATCGTCGCGTGCCGCGCCGCGAACTCGAGCAGGCCGCCGTCATCAACGGCCCGACGCCTCTGCACGGCGCCGATGTCGTCGTTCCCGATCTCCGCGGAGGGTACTCCTACGTGATCGCCGCACTGACGGCGGAAGGCACCTCCACGGTGCGCAACGTCGACATCATCCGCCGCGGATACGAGAAGTTCCTCGACAAGCTGACCGACGTCGGCGCCGACTTCGACGTCGTCGGGTGACCGGAGTGTCGAAGTCTCCACGCCGACAGATCTCGCCCGAGAAGTCCCGGCCGACGGTGTTCTGGCCACTCGCGGCGGTCGTCGTCCCGGTGACGGGCTGGTTCGCGAAGATCGAGATCACGGGCGCGGAACACCTTCCCGTCGAAGGACCGTATGTCCTGGCCCCCAACCACTACAGCGAGTTCGACCCGCTGATCATCGCCGTCGCAACGTGGCGGCTGGGGCGCGCGCCCCGGTTCATGGCAAAAGAAAGCCTGTTCCGCGTCCCGGTCCTGGGATGGGCGTTGCGCGCCACGGGCATGGTCCCGGTCGCACGGTCATCCTCGGCCGCGGCGGCGAAGCAGACTCTCAAGCAGTCCGAATCTCTCGTGGAGCACGGGCGCGGGGTCATCGTCTACCCCGAGGGCACGCTCACCCGGGACCCCGACATGTGGCCGATGCGCGGGAAGACAGGCGCCGTGCGCCTGGCGGTCGCCGGCGACATCCCGGTGATCCCGGTCGCGACGTGGGGCGTCGATCGGATCATGCCCCGCTACGGCAAGCTGCGCTTCTGGCCGCCCCGAAAGCGCGTGCAGGTGCGTCTCGGCCCCGCGAGCGATCTGTCCGCCTTCCGGGGAACGACGGGACCGGCGAAACTCGTGGCCGCGACCGACGTCGTCATGGCGGACGTGTCGGCTCTGCTCGGCGAACTCCGCGGGCTCACCCCACCGGCCGAGCGATGGAATCCGTCTGCGCACGGACAGAAGGAAACGGGTCGCCTTGAACCGTAGAGCCGATTCCGCGCTGCCGCGGGTCGCTGTCATCGGTGCCGGAAGCTGGGGCACGACATTCGGCAAGGTGCTCGCCGACGGTGGCGCACACGTCGTGATGTGGGCGCGCCGCGCCGAGCTCGCCCAGGAGATCCAGGAAGGCAAGCGCAACAGCGAGTACCTTCCGGGAATCAACCTCCCACGCACGATGTCGGCGACGACGCACCTGTCCGAAGCGCTCGACGGTGCCAGCCAGATCTATCTGGCGATCTCCAGTCAAGCCCTCAGGCAGAATCTCAAGGCGGTACGGCCCCTCGTCGCCCAGTCGGACGCGCCGATCATTTCGCTCATGAAGGGCGTGGAGAAGCGCACCGGCCTGCGGATGAGTCAGGTCATCGAGCAAGAACTGCACTGCGATCCCGCACGCATCGCGGTCGCGTCCGGCCCCAACCTCGCGCTCGAGATCGCCCGTGAGCAGCCGACGGCGGCCGTCATCTCCTCGACGAGCCGGGAGACGGCCGAAGCCGTCGCACTCCGTTCCCGGAACGCGTACTTCCGGACGTTCGTCAACACCGATGTCATCGGTACCGAGTTCGGCGGCGTGCTGAAGAACCTCATCGCCGTCGCGATCGGCATCGTCGACGGGGTCGGGTACGGCGAGAACACGAAAGCATCCATCATCACGCGCGGCCTCGTCGAGATGACCGACTTCGCGGTCGCCCAAGGCGCGCAGCCCGAAACCCTCCAGGGACTCGCCGGGCTCGGCGACCTGATCGCGACCTGCCAATCGCCGCTCAGTCGCAACAACACGGCCGGGCGTCTGCTCGGGCAGGGCTACAGCTTCCAGGATGTCGTCAAGCAGATGAACCAGACGGCAGAGGGCCTGGCATCCGTCGCGCCGATCCTGCAGCTCGCGCGCGAGGCGGGGGTGCACATGCCCATCGTCGAGCAGGTGAAGATGGTGCTGGACGGCACGATGAATCCGCGTGACATCGCACCGCACCTGACGACGGACGACAAGCCCAAGGGCGAGAGGACCCAGAATGGACAAGATGGCGGTGGCGGTGCTCTTCGGCGGTCGCTCCAGCGAACACTCGATCAGTTCCGCAACGGCCGGGGGCGTACTGCGCGCGATTGATCGCGAGCGGTTCGACGTGATCCCGATCGGGATCACCCGTGACGGAGCCTTCATTCTGGAGGACGACGATCCGGACAAGTTCGCGTTGGCCCCCGGACACCTGCCGGAAGTGAGCGACAACGACACCCGGATCATCTGGCCTGACTCGGCGTGTTCACGGGAGATCAAGGTCGCGGACGCCGACGGCGTGCGCTCCCTGGGAGACATCGACGTGGTCTTCCCGATCTTGCACGGCCGCTTCGGCGAGGACGGCACGATCCAGGGTTTCCTGGAGCTGCTGGACCTTCCCTATGTCGGAGCCGGGCTGCTGATGTCCGCAATCGGGATGGACAAGCACACGACCAAGAGCATCCTGCGCTCGGCGGGGGTTCCGGTCGTCCCCTGGGTCACCGTGACGCAGCGCGGCCTCGGCCGTGACCGCGAGTTGTGGGAGCGCCGCATCCGCGCGCTCGGGCTGCCGGTCTTCGTCAAGCCCGCGCGCGCCGGATCGAGTGTCGGTGTCTCGAAAGTCTCGGACTGGAGTGAGCTCGACGCCGCGCTGGCGACCGCATTCGCCGAAGACCGGACGGTGCTGGTCGAGCAGGCGGTGACCGGACGCGAGGTCGAGTGCGGCGTGCTCGCCGGGCGCGACGGGGGAGCCCCCCGGGTCAGCGTGGCGGGCGAGATCGTGATCACGGGACGTGACTTCTACGATTTCGACGCGAAGTATCAGGGTGCCGCCGGCATCGACCTCGTGTGCCCCGCGGACCTCGGCGACGGCGAACTCGCGGAGATGCAACGCATCGCGGCACGCGCGTTCGAGGCTGTCGGCGGCGAAGGCCTCGCCCGCGTCGACTTCTTCTTCACCGGCACGGAATTCTTCGTCAACGAGGTCAACACGATGCCGGGCTTCACTCCGATCTCGATGTTCCCGACGTGCTGGATCGCCTCCGGTATGACGTACGAAGAGCTCCTCAGCGAGTTGATCGATCTCGCGGACGTGCGCTGACTCCCCGTCAGCTCGTGGGGCGCTCCGTGCAGATGCTGCCGTCCGCGGGAAGCTGCTGCACGGCCGTTCCGAGAGCATCCAGCACGGTCCGGGCACTCACCACGTCGTAGTCCAGGTAGACCTCGACCGCGGGGGTGCGCCCGAAGCTCGTGAACCGATAGTTCGGCGCCTCGGAGTCGTCGATGAGCCAGTCGACACCACCCGCGCTCTGGCACGGGAGAGTGGAGGGCCCGGGGGCGGCCACGCCGCACGTCAGGAGCACCGTCGTCGGTGTTCCCCAGGCACCCGTGGCCTGTGCGTCCGTCCACCGGCGCGACTGGCCGTCGACGCTGTCCGGGAGCCTGACCGTCACGGCCGCGCAACCCGGATCATTCGACTCGGATGCCGGCGTCATCGCGACGGTCGTGCTGCAGCCGGTGAGACTCGCCGCGAGGACGGCGGCGGCCAGGAGGGGCACGGAGGCGCGCAGTCGGAACACCTGTCCAGGCTACCGTGGAGGCATGGAGACCGAGCGCGAGCAGACCGTGGGTGACCTGTCCGAGCGGGCGCTCCTGGCCCGCATCCTCGCCGCCGTCGGCGATGCATCGCAAGCGGAGGTCGGTCCCGGTGACGATGCCGCCGTCCTCGCGGTCCCGGACGGTCGGGTCGTCCTGACGACGGACACGCTCGTGCACGGTCCGGACTTCCGCCTGGCCTGGTCGACGGGATATGACCTGGGGGTCAAGGCCGCAGCCGTGAACCTCGCCGATGTCGCCGCGATGGGCGCGCGGCCGACGGCCTTGCTCGTCGCGCTCGCACTGCCCGATGCGCTCCCCGTCGCCTTCGTCGACGAGCTCGCCCGCGGGCTCCGGGCGGCGTGCGACCGGCTCGCGCCGGGGTGCGCCATCGAGGGCGGCGATCTGACGGCCTCCGACACGCTCACGATCGCGGTGACCGCGGTGGGCGTGTTGGACGGCTTGGCGCCGGTGTTGCGCTCGGGGGCGCGCCCCGGCGACGTCGTCGCCGTCGTGGGTGAGCTCGGTGCGGCGGCGCGAGGTCTCGCGATCCTGTTCGACCGCTTCCGGACGCCTGACGGGACTCCGCTGGCGGTGGATGCGGCTTTGCTCGACGCGACGGAGCGCGCGGACCTCGACGCCCAGCTGCGCCCGAACCCACCGATCGGCCTGGGACCGGTCGCTGCGCGCGCCGGCGCGAGCGCACTCATGGATGTCTCGGACGGCCTTCTGCTCGATGCGACGCGCATGGCGGAGGCCTCGCATGTCACGATCGCGTTCGACGGACCGTTGGATGATCATGCGTTGCGCGGCGGCGAAGACCACGCGCTGTTGGCGTGCTTCCCGCCGACCGTGCGAATCCCCGACGGGTTCGTCCGGCTCGGTGTGGTGGCGGGTCCCGGAGATGCCGCCGTCACCGTGGGGGGCATCCCGGCTTCCGGGCGCGGTGGCTGGGATCCCTACCGCGACTGGGACGCGCACCGGGGCTGAGTCAGTCGGCGAACGCCCACCAGAGTGTCGTGTCGCCGTAGGTCTTCGACCGCTCGATCGTGAGCCCGGGGGGCATCACGGGCTCGGGAGACCGTGATGACCGTTCGATGATCACGGCGGCGCCCGCGCGCAATCGCGGACGCAGGAGCGTAAGCGTCGCGGCGATGTCGCTGTCCGAGATGTCGTAGGGCGGATCCAGGAAGACCAGATCGAACCCGATCGTCGTGCTTCGCAGGAACGCATCGGCACTCGTCCGATGTACGCGGATTGTGGCATCCGGTACCGCACGGCCCACGGCGCGCGCGTTGCGGTCGGCCACGCCAGCAGCTCGTGGCGACTTCTCCACGAGGTCGGCCTGCACCGCACCGCGGCTGACCGCCTCGAGCGCGAGCGCACCGGATCCTGCGTAGAGATCGAGGACGCCGGCATCCTGAATCAGGTCCGCGGACTCCAGGGCGCCGAACAGTGACTCGCGCACGCGGTCGCTCGTCGGGCGCGTCCCGGCATCCGGAACGACGAGAGTCAACGACCCGGCACGCCCGGCAATGATCCTGGTCACGGCCGTGCAGTGCTCTCGTCGCGGAGGCGCGGCTCCGTGCGCAGGTGGGGACGCAGGCCCGCCTTGTCAGCGTAGAAGGCGCGGATGCGGTCCATATCGCCCGCGACGTCTCCGGTCAGTTCGATCGTCGGCCCCAGACCGCTCGTCATCGTCGTGCGATCCACGTAGCCGAGGGTGACCGGCATGCCGGTCTCTCGGGCGATCCGGTAGAAGCCGCTCTTCCAGTGCGTGTTGCCTCCGCGGGTGCCGTCCGGGGTCACGACGAGCCCGAAGACGTCGCCCGCGTGGACGCCCGCGACGACCTCGGAGACAACCTGTCCGGCGTCCGCGCGATCCACCGCGATCCCGCCGAGTCCGCGCATGATCGGTCCGCGCCACCCGGCGAAGAGGCTCTCCTTTCCGAGCCAGCGGATGGGAATCCCCAACCGCCACGAGATCGCGAGCATCAGCACGAAGTCCCAGTTCGACGTGTGGGGTGCGCCGATGAGGATCGTGGGGCGCGTGGGGGCCGGCTCGGTGCGCAGCTGCCAGCGACTGAGGGCCCAGTACACACGGGCGAGAGTTCGGCGGATCACCTTGTCACCCTACGTCCCTAGACTCGTCACATGCCCGCCGTGACCCTGGAGACACGCCTGGAGGGTGTCGTGGGCGGCAAGACCGCGACCGCTCTGTCGCGGGCCTTCGGCATGGCGACCGTCGGCGACCTGGTCGACCACTACCCGCGCCGCTACGCGAGACGGGGCGAGTTGACCCCGATCGCCTCGCTGCCGCTGGGGGAGCAGGTCACGATCGTGGCCGAGGTCCGCAGCGTCTCGACCCGACCGATGCGTCAGCGCAAAGGCATGCTGCTGGAAGTCGTCATCAGCGATGGAGCGGGAGTGCTCAGTCTCACGTTCTTCAATCAGCCGTGGCGCCAGAACGAACTGGTCGTCGGTCGGCAGGGCATCTTCTCCGGCAAGGTCGGCGCGTTCAAGGGACACCTGCAGTTCGCGCATCCCGACTACCAGCTCTTCGATGATGAGGATGCTGCCCGACTCACCGCCGTCGCGCACCAGAACGAGCCGATTCCGATCTATCCGGCCACCAGCACCGTCACCAGTTGGCAGATCGCCCAGACGATGAAAGTCGTCCTCGACGTGCTCGGAGAGGTCCCCGATCCGCTCCCGGACGAGTTCCGCCGTGCGCACGGTCTGTTGGATGCCCGCACCGCGATCGAGCGAATTCACCGCCCTGATCTTCCCGAGCAGATCGAGCCGGCCCGCGACACCCTGCGCATGCACGAAGCCTTCGTTCTGCAAGCGGCCCTCCTGCAACAGCGCCAATTCGTGCGCGCGATGGCGGCGACCAGCCGTCCCGCGGGCGATGTCCTGGCCCGGTTCGACGCCGCACTGCCGTTCGCATTGACGCCCGATCAGGCGGTCGTCGGAGAGCGCGTCGCGGCCGATCTCGAGGGGGAGTGGCCGATGAACCGCCTCGTGCAGGGCGAGGTGGGATCGGGGAAGACCCTCGTTGCGCTCCGCGCGATGCTGCAGGTCGCGCAGTCCGGGGGGCAGAGCGCGCTGATCGCGCCGACGGAAGTGCTCGCGGGCCAGCATCTGCGCTCGATCGCGAGGATGCTGGGACCTCAGCTCGCACCGGAACTCATGCCGACCCTCCTCACCGGTCAGCAGCCCGCCGCGGAGCGACGTAAGGCCGCCCTGCGTGTCGCCGCCGGGCAGGCGCGGATCGTCGTGGGCACCCACGCCCTGTTGAGCGAGTCGACGACATTCGCCGACCTGGGGCTCGTGGTCGTCGACGAACAGCACCGGTTCGGCGTCGAGCAGCGCGAGAGCCTCCGCGCCAAGGGCACCGCACCCCACGTGCTGGTGCTGACGGCGACCCCGATTCCGCGTACCGTGGCGATGACGGTGTTCGGTGATCTCGATGTGTCGACGATCCGCTCGCTCCCCGGCGGCCGCGCGGGCATCACGACTCATGTCGCACCGCTTGCGGAGAAGCCCGCGTGGTTCGGGCGAGTGTGGGAGCGTGTCGCCGAAGAAGCCGCCGAAGGCCATCAGGCCTTCATCGTGTGCGCCGCGATCGACGCGGAGGCGACGACGAAGGCGGGGGTCGAACCGGGTCCCGATGCGCCGGTGCTCGAAGGGGAGCAAGAACGTACGCGGTGGGGTGTCGTGCAGGTCCATGCGTTGCTGGCCGATCATCCGGCCTATGCGGGCATCCGCGTCGAAATGCTCCACGGCAAGATGCCGGGTGATCAGAAGGACACCACGATGCAGGCCTTCGCCCGAGGCGAGATCGACGTCCTTGTCGCGACGACCGTCGTCGAGGTCGGCGTCGACGTCGCGAACGCGTCGGCGATGGTGATCCTCGAAGCCGACCGGTTCGGCGTCTCGCAGTTGCATCAGTTGCGAGGACGCGTCGGTCGGGGTGCGGTTCCCGGCATCTGCCTTCTCGTGACCGAAGCGCAGGCAGGCACGCCGGCCCGTTCGCGCGTCGAAGCGGTCGCATCGACCACCGACGGATTCGCGCTGGCCGAAGTCGACCTCGAGCTGCGCGGCGAGGGCGATGTCCTCGGCGACGCGCAGTCGGGTGTTCGCTCGTCGCTGCGCCTGCTCCGCGTCGTCACCGACGCCGATCTCATCGCTGTGGCCCGGGCGGCTGCCGAGCGCGTGCTCTCAGACGACCCGGCGCTCATGAGCCATCCCGGGCTCGCCGCATCCATCAGCCGCCGCGTCGGTCAGCAGGAGCGCGCTGCCCTCGCCAAAAACTAGGATGGACGCATGAGCAACCGCATTGCCGTGGTTCCCGGTTCGTTCGACCCTCCGACACTCGGACACCTCGATGTGATCCGACGCGCGGCGGCGCTCTATGACGAGCTCCACGTGCTGGTCGTGCACAATCCCGGCAAAGAGGCCATGTTGCCCATCGCTCAACGACTCACGCTGTTGGAGCAGTCGATCGCGGAAGAGGGCATCGAAGGCAACGTGGTCGTCGCGTCCTGGAGTATGGGTCTGCTCGTCGACTACGCGGAGGACGTCGGAGCCGGTGTTCTGGTGAAGGGCATCCGCTCGCAAGTCGATGTCGCGTACGAAACGCCGATGGCGATCGTGAACCGTCACCTTGCCCACATCGAGACCGTCTTCCTGCTGCCCGATCCGACGCACGCCCTGGTCTCGAGCTCGCTCGTGCGTCAGGTCGCCGGACTCGGTGGCGATGTGACGCCGTTCGTCCCGGGACCCGTCGCCCGATTCCTTGCGTCAGGCCCTGAGCGCTGAGACGCCCGGAGCGCCGGGCCTTCGCCAGTCGGCGGACGCTAACATGGCGTAGTGGTCAGAAGAAGGCATGTGAGCGGTCCGTTCATCTATCCCGTGCGAGACATCGTCGGGCATCCGGGGGAGATGCGCGAGTTCGAGAGCACGATCGACGCTCCGGAGAAGTGGGGCGAAGGATTGGTGGCGGTCCGGGAGGGTGAGCCGCTCGACCTTTCGGTGCGCCTGGAGTCGGTGCATGAGGGAATTCTGGTCACGGCCGAGATCGCGACCGAGTATGCCGGAGTCTGCGGTCGGTGCCTCATCGACATCGTCCAGCCGCTGGAAGTCGAGTTTCAGGAACTCTTCGGGTATCCTGGGGAGGAAGTGACGGACTTCGACGTTCAAGACGACCACGTGGATCTTGAAAGTCTGGTCAGGGATTCGATCGTCCTGTCGCTTCCGTTCCAGCCGGTGTGTCAGCCGGATTGCCCCGGCCTTGATCCGGCCACGGGCGACAAGTTGACCGAAACCGCCGAGCCGGAGATCCCGATCGACGAGCGCTGGGCCGCGCTAAAGGCCCTCACCCCAGACCCAGAGGACGAGGCCCCGCGCCACGTCACCTCCAACACAGAGAAGAGCTAGCCATGGCAGGTAACCCCCCGAAGCGGAAGGTCTCCCGCTCCAACACTCGTTCGCGTCGCGCGCAGTGGAAGGCCGAGCCGATCGCGCTCGTCAAGACCGTCGAGAACGGCAAGGTCGTCTACAGCCGCCCGCACCAGGCGAAGGTCGTCACCGACTCGCAGGGCACCGAGCTGTTCCTTGAGTACAAGGGCCGCAAGGTCGCCGACGTCTGATCATCGCGGCACAGCCGTGACGGATATCTCTGCTGAGCACGCGGTGCTCACCGACAAGCTCGGGGTCGACATCGACCCCGAGCTTCTGTCGCTTGCGCTGACACACCGGTCGTACGCGTATGAGAACGGGGGGCTTGCCCACAACGAGCGCCTCGAGTTCCTGGGCGATTCGATCCTCGGTCAGGCGGTCACCGTCCATCTCTTCACCACCCATCCGGGCCTGGATGAGGGCTCCCTGGCGAAGCGCCGCGCGAGCGTCGTGTCCACCGTCGCCCTTGCCGAAGTGGCGCGCACGATCGGGTTGGGCGCGCACATCCGCCTCGGACGTGGCGAAGATCAGACCGGCGGGCGCGACAAGGACTCGATCCTCGCCGACACGATGGAAGCTGTCATCGGTGCAGCGTTCCTTTCAGCGGGAGCAGAAGCGTCCGGCGCGCTCGTGTTGCGTCTCGTCGCGCCGCTCATGGCGGACCCGGAACGGTACGGGGCGGCGATGGATCCGAAGACCAGCCTGCAGGAACGGGCGGCTCAACTGGGCATGTCGCCGCCGGTCTACACCGTGATAGCCGAGGGCCCCGACCACAACCGTATGTTCACGGCGACTGTCGCGGTCAGCGAGGTCGAGCGCTCCGGCGTGGGCTCCAGCAAGAAGCAGGCGGAGATGGCCGCGGCCCTCGCCGTCTGGCACGCTCTGTCTGACCGTGCCTGAACTCCCCGAAGTCGAGGTCGTCCGCGCAGGGCTCGACCCCGCTGTCACGGGGGGCACCGTGACCGGCGTCACGGTGCTCGATCAACGTGCGCTCACGCGGCATCTCGGCGGCGGATCGCATTTCGAAGCGACACTCACGGGTCGCCGATTCGTCGGTGCCGCTCGTCGGGGCAAATTTCTCTGGCTGCCCATCGAGGGGGAGGACGAGTCGCTTCTCGTCCATCTGGGGATGAGCGGTCAGATGCTGCTGCGCGCTCCGGGCGCCGCGAGGGAGCGACACGAACGCATCCGGTTGGACATCGTCCACCCCCTGCACGGAGACCTGGCGATCGTGTTCGCCGATCAACGCACGTTCGGCTCGCTCGCGATCGACGCCCTCGTCGCGACGGCCGACGGAGCGGCGGGGGGATGGGGAACAGACGCGGCGACGGTGCCACAGCAGGTCGCCCATATCGCCCGCGATCCACTCGATCCTGCGTTCGACGAGGATGCCTTCTCGGCGCGAGTGCGGCGAAAGGCATCCGGCATCAAGCGGGTCCTCCTGGATCAGACGGTCACGAGCGGCATCGGCAACATCTATGCCGATGAGGCCCTGTGGGCCGCGCGCATCCACCCGGAGACGCCCGCAGCGTCACTGACGTCGAGTGCAGTCACCCGCATCCTCCTGGAGGTGCGGGCCGTGCTCGAGAAGGCCCTCGCCGAGGGCGGAACCAGTTTCGACGCCCAATACGTCAACGTCAACGGGCAAGCGGGATACTTCGCTCATTCGCTGAACGCGTACGGCCGGCAGGGCGCGCCGTGCCCGCGCTGCGGGACTCCGATCGTGCGGGAGAGCTTCATGAACCGCGGCTCGCACTACTGCCCGAAGTGCCAGCGGCAGCGGTGAGGGCACGTCCCGTCACAGGCGTCGCTCCCACGCCCCCGCGACGGTGAGGGGAGTGAAACCGATCCGCTCGTTCACGTCGAGCATCGGCCGATTCTCCTCCGCGTTGAACGTGGAGATGAACGGCGACTCGGGTACGAGTTCGCGCCATCGCAGGATGTTCGCGCATTTCACGATCGTTCCCAGTCGGTGGCCGCGGTGTCCACGCACGACGAGCGTCCCCCACTGGGACGTCGGACGGCTCCGGTCGGCGCCGATGCCGAGATCGTTGTAGGCCACGATCCGCCCGCTCGGGAGGTGCTCGACGGCGGCGACGGAAACAGTGAGCCCGGCAGCCGCGATGCGCGCGTCACGCACATCGACTCGCTCCGCATCCCAGGTCTCCTCGGTGATCGTCAGGCCGCCCGCGGGCACGTCGGTGGACATACGAGACAGGACGAACGCGAAGCTCTCCCGCAAGAGGGGCGGAGTGGGAGGGGAGAACGTCACAATGCGGTAGTCGGGCCCGGCGAACCGAATGGCTTCGTCGAGCATGGCCCGCACTCCCTCGTGCGATTCGGTCATATCCAGCCTGCTGTTGCGTTCGACCTGCGCGAGAGTGAAGCCGGCATCCAGGAATAGCCGAGTGTGGTGGTCGATCGGCACGGATCCGAAGCCGGACGGAGACGGCAGGCGCTGGTGATCGGTGTCGATCCGGTGGATCGAGTAGGTCTGCAGCGCCGAGCGCCCGAGTGCACGCGCCTCGTGCTCGAGCCGCTCCAGAAGCTGCCGCTCGATGTGACCGTCGCGGGCGTCGGGGAGGACGGCGACATCGAACTCGATCTCGGTTGCGCCGTCCTCGCACGGTGCGACGAGTTGGAGCGCTCCCACCGGGCGGCCGGAATCATCACGAGCGAGGAACCCGCGGTGCATGCGGTAGCTCTCGTCGTGCCAATCGGGAAGCATCTCCGCAGGCTCCCACCGCAGATGGTCCAGCCCGATGTCGAACATCACGGCCTGATTGAACACGGTGGCCATCTGCACGAAGGGGTGATCGCCGACGTCCAAGAGGTCGGCGGGGACGGGAACCGCGGTGATCTCCACGCTCATTCGAGAACCTTCTTCCACGCGCCCTCGTAGGCCACCGGGACGAACCCGATGGTCTCGTTCACGTCGAGCATGGGCCGGTTCTCCTCGGCGTTGTATGTGACGACCCGGCGAGACCGCGGCGCGAGAGCCGGCCATGCTCGCAGGCCGGCGCACTTGACGAGCATCCCCAGGCGATGTCCCCGGTGCTCCTTGAGGACGAGCGTGTCTTCCTGCGACGTGACCCCCTCCGGGTCGGACTGGATGGTCAACTCGTTGAAGGCGACGAGGCGGCCCGTCGCGATGTGCTGCGCGGCGGTCACTAGGGCGCGCCCTCCCTCACCCCGCACGAGCATCGCGTCGTGGCGGGCGATGCGGTCGGCGTCCCAGGGCTCCTCATCCCATTCCAGATCGGCGGCGGGAGCGTCGGTGCTCATCCGCGACTTCATCCACGCGTAGTCCTCGACGAACTCTGCCGGGGTCGGGACCTGCCACTGCACGATGCGGTATCCCTCGGCGGCGGACTGCGCCTGGGCGAAGAGCTCTTCCACGTGCGGCAAACCCGTTGTCAGATCGAACTCGCTGCGACGCTCGACCTGCGCGAGGGTATAGCCGTGGCGGAGACCGAAGCGCGCCGCGTGATCACGGGGGATCGATCCGAGCCCGGCGGGAGAATGCAGTCGCTCGCCCGGTTCTTCGGTGTGCTGCGCCCACGTCTGCAAGACGCTGCGTCCGTGGGAGCGCGCGGTCGGTTCGACGACCTCCTCGTGGACGCGCGTCCCGATTCCCTGCCCGTGGTGCGCGGCAAGGATGTCGAGGAACCAGAAGGCAGTTCGGGATCCCTCGATCTGCGGGATGTCGACGCCGAGTCGGCCGATGACCTCCCCGCCCCGACGGATGAGCCACAGGTAGCGCAGTTCGTCGGGGTCGGGAAGGAACAAGGGCGCCAGATCCTCCGGAGTCTGGGCGTCGACGTCGGAGCCCATGACCTCGCGGAGGACGGCGTTGCGCACGCGCGTCATGTCCTCGAAGTCGGCGGACAGCGCGTCACCCCCCGTGGCGGGGAGAGGGATGGGGTCAAACGATACGGCGGCGGCGGTGGTCGGACTGTCTGCGTTCATGATGTCCCGCGTGCGGGGCCTTTCTGGGAAGAAGAGGAGTCAGTACGGATGCGTGTGGCGGGCCAGGGCGAGCCAGGCTTGCTCCCGCCCGTCACGGTCGACATCGCGACGGTGATCGAGCCAGGGATCGGTATTGCCCGCGCGGTGGCGAGCGGGGCGCGTTCCCCAGAGCACGAGCCAGAGGGCTACGCGCATGGCGAGACGATCAGGCAGCGCTGTGCGCGGGGTGCGACCCGGCAATCGGAGGGTGTCGGATGGGCGGAGCGTCCCGGACCGTGCGGTCTCGGACGTGGTCGTATTCACGGTGTGCGCCTTCGGAGAAGAAGATGGATGCAGAGCACGGAGCCGCCTCAGTGATCACCGGGCGGAGCGCGGATGCCGGAGCCGGGCGGCTGTACCGGGCAGATCCGGTGAACGCCGGGATGGCGGCGGAAGAGGCAGCATCTGCGCCAAGGAGATTGCTGCCGAGCGTCGCCCGGAGGCGATGCGCGTCGCTAGGAAACGCTGGTGCGGACGGAGACGGGTCCCGTCGTACGGATGGGCGTGATCATCATCATGTCTGGGACCTCCTCTCGACGTTCTACGCGAGAAGTGACGCTAGCGCGTGGCGAGCGCCGGTGTCAAGAGGGTGCCGGTAGCGTGGGTGCCGACACCCGCATCCGAGAGGCGAGCATGCACCTGAAGAGCCTGACGCTCAAGGGCTTCAAGTCGTTCGCACAGCCGACGACGTTCGCCCTGGAACCGGGCGTCACGTGCATCGTCGGCCCGAACGGATCCGGCAAGTCCAACGTCGTCGATGCTCTCGCCTGGGTCATGGGCGAGCAAGGCGCCAAGACGCTCCGCGGCGGCAAGATGGAGGACGTCATCTTCGCCGGCACGTCGACGCGGGGCCCGCTCGGTCGCGCGGAAGTGCAGCTGACGATCGACAATGCCGACGGGGCCCTCCCGATCGAGTACAGCGAAGTGACGATCAGCCGCACCCTCTTCCGCAACGGTGCGAGCGAGTACGCCATCAACGGGCAGACGTGTCGACTCCTGGACGTCCAAGAGCTCTTGAGTGACTCCGGACTGGGCCGTGAGATGCACGTGATCGTCGGGCAGGGTCGCCTCGACAGCGTCTTGGCCGCGAGTCCCGAAGATCGGCGCGGCTTCATCGAGGAGGCCGCCGGCATCCTCAAGCATCGTCGACGCAAGGAGAAGACCCTCCGCAAGCTCGAGGCGATGGAGGCCAACCTCACTCGTCTCAGCGACCTTGCCGGTGAACTTCGCCGCCAGCTCAAGCCGCTCGGGAAGCAGGCTGAGATCGCGCGAGAAGCCGCGACGATTGCGGCTGTCGTCCGCGACGCGAAGGCGCGCCTGTACGCCGACGATCTGGTGGCGCTGCGCACCCAGTTGGCCGATCACGCGCGCAACGAGCAGGAACGCCACACCGAGAGGCTGGTGCTCCAAGACGAGTCCGATCAGCTGAAGGTGCGTATCGACACGCTTGAGACGCAGCAGCGCTCCGAGGCCGTCGATCGTGCGCGCAGCGTCACGTTCTCCCTCGCGCAGGTGCAGGAGCGCTTGCGGGGGCTGTACTCGCTGGCCGGTCAACGGCTTGCTCTTCTGGAAGACGACGGCCAGCTCGCGCTCGAAGTCGCGACGGTCGGCCAGGGCACGATCGATGAGGCCCGTGCCGAGATCGACGAGATCGGCGGAGGACTCGGTGCGGCGCAGGATGCCGCGGCAGCGGCTTCGAGGGATGTGATCCGCGCGCGGGCGGAACTCGACGCACTGGACGCGGACATCGCCGCGCAGAGCGCCCTGGTGTCCGCGCACGACATGCGTCTGAGTAAGCTTCGCGGGGCCGCGGACGCGGCGACATCACGGCTCGAGGCCGTGCGCGGTGCCGTCGAGCGTCAGCAGCGCGCGTGGGATGCCGCACTCACCCGTCGCGCCGAGGCCGAGGCGGTGCTCGCGGGTGTCGATCCGTCTCTCGTCCCCGAGGGCTCTACGGCGAAGCACGCATCCACCTACGAACGAGCGCAACGCGACGCCGCCGACGGCGAGACGCAGGTGGCCGCACTCCGCGAGCGACTGCACGCCGCCGAACGCGAGGTCGAGTCGCTCACGGCGCAGGCCGCCGCGCTCGGCCGTGCCCTCGATGTCCGCAATGCGGCAGCGGCGGTCGTCGCGCGCGGCGGACAGGGCGTACGGGGATTGATCGGTGACGCCGTGAAGGTGACGCCCGGATTCGAACCTGCCATTGCCGCGGCTCTCGGCGCGCTGGCGGAGGGTGTCCTCGTCGACGACGTCGCGGCGGCGCTCGAGGTGGCCCGCGCCGCGCGCGACGAAGACCTCGGAACGATCGACATCGCTGTGGCCGACGCCCTCGCCTCGACCGAATCACCGGTTGACATTGTCGGCGCGACTCGTGCGCGAGATGTGGTGTCGGCTCCTCCGGGGATCGTGGGCATCCTTGCTCGGGTCGTGATCGTCGATGACCTGCCGGCGGCAGTGGATGCCCGGGACCGGCTGACGGCGGGCGGTCGGACCGATGTGACGCTCGTCACTCGCGCGGGGGAGATCGTCACGACCTTCACCGTGCGCGCGGGGTCGGGATCGGGTCGGTCACGACTGGAGCTCGCGGCGGAGCGTGACGGAGCGCTGGATCGGCTCCGTGAGATCACCGTCGTGGTCGATTCGCTCCGCGAGGCTCTCGCCGACAGTCAGCAGGGGTGGGAAGAGTCGCGTCGGCGGACCCGTGAAGCTCTCACACGCCTCCGCGAGCATGATGCGGCTCTCGCCGCCCACGCGGAACAGGTCAACCGCGCGACCGTGCGGCATGAGGCAGCCGTCGCGGAGTGCGAGCGCCTCGAGAGCGGTGTGCGCCAGGCGCAGGCTGCGGTGACCGAAGCGGAGACCGCGGCGCGTGCCGCCGACGACGCGTTGACGATGGCGCGGGAAGCGCCCCGCCCCATGCTCGATGCGTCGGCGCGGGAGGGGCTGCTCGCGGCGCTGGAAACGGCGCGTGATTCGGAGATGCGCGCGCGGCTCGATGTGGAGACGCTCAAGGAGCGTGTCCGCGCCGGCGAAGCGCGCGTGGTCCAGCTCGAGCGGCAGCGTGAACGTGAGCGTGCGGCGGCGGATGAAGCGGCGCGGCGCTCGGTGATCCGGCGGGCCCAGCGTGAGATCGCGGCCGAGGTCGCGCAGACTCTGCCGCCGCTCCTGGACTCCGTCGACCGATCGGTCGCGCAGGCGCGCGTCGAATTGGAGCTCGCCGAGCAGACGCGCACCGCCGTCACGGCCGAACTCGCCCAGTTGCGCGCGCAGGACGTGAGCGTCCGCGAGCGGCTCAGCGGGCTGACGGAGAGCGTGCACGGACTCGAATTGCAGATGCATGAAAAGCGTCTGCATGTCACGAGTCTGCGGGAGCGGATCAGTTCGGAGCTCGGCCTCGACGAGAACATTCTCGTTCAGGAATATGGACCGGATCAGGTCGTCCCTGCCGATGACGGCAAGGGTGAACCCGTCGCGTTCGACCGCGCCGCGCAACGGCGCCGACTCCAGGATGCCGACCGGAAACTCGGCCAGCTGGGTCGAGTCAATCCGTTGGCACTCGAAGAGTACGCCGCTTTGGAGCAGCGGCACGCGTTCCTCACCGAGCAGCTCGCCGACCTCGTGCAGACCCGGACCGACCTCATGACGATCATCGAGGAACTCGATGAGCGGATGCAGACGATCTTCCTCGCGGCGTTCGAAGACACCCGCGTCGCCTTCGGCGAGGTGTTCCCGATTCTCTTCCCCGGCGGCACCGGCAGTATCTCGCTCACCGATCCGGAGCATCCGTTGACGACCGGTATCGAAGTGTCCGTGCGCCCGGTCGGCAAGAAGATCGAGCGGCTCTCGCTGCTCTCCGGCGGCGAGCGATCGCTCGCGGCGGTGGCGCTGCTCACGGCGATCTTCAAGGCCCGTCCCAGTCCGTTCTACATTCTCGACGAGGTGGAGGCCGCCCTCGACGACGCGAATCTCGGACGCCTGTTGGGCGTCTTCGAGCAATTGCGGGCATCGAGTCAGCTGATCGTCATCACGCATCAGAAGCGCACGATGGAGATCGCTGACGCGCTGTACGGGGTCTCCATGAGGCAGGACGGCGTCTCCGCCGTCGTCGGACAGCGCGTGCGTGAGCGCGAGACGGCGTGACCGCCCCGCCGGACGACCGTAGGCTGGAGTCATGGCGGAGAATCCCTGGTCGCTCGGTCGCGCGCTACGCGGCATGTTCGTCAAACCCACGATCGATGAGACCACGTGGGAGGACCTCGAGACGGCTCTGCTGACGGCGGATTTCGGTCCCGAGATCACCGAGCGCCTCATCGATGAGTTGCACGAGAAAGTCGACCGGTACCGGACGACGGACCCTCGGGACTTGCAGCGCATGCTCAAGGAGACGCTCGAAGAGCACTTCGCGAAGTTCGACACGACACTCCGATTGACCGAACGGCCCGCTGTCGTGCTCGTCGTCGGCGTCAACGGCGTCGGCAAGACGACGACGATCGGCAAATTCGCCAACTACCTCAAGCGGTTCGGACGCACCGTCGTCGTCGGCGCGGCCGACACGTTCCGCGCGGCCGCTGTCGATCAGCTGGCCACCTGGGCGGAGCGCGGCGGCGCGACGATCGTCCGACCCCAGCACGAGGGTCAGGACCCGGCATCCGTCGCTTATCAGACGATCGACTACGCCAAGGAGCACGGCATCGAGATCGTGCTCGTCGACACGGCCGGGCGTCTCCACACCAAGGCCGGACTGATGGATGAGCTCACCAAGATCCGCCGGGTGATCGAGAAGCAGGCGCCGATCAGCGAGGTTCTTCTCGTCCTCGACGCGACCACGGGGCAGAACGGCGTCATGCAGGCCTCGGCCTTCCTCGAGCACGCCGGCGTCACGGGGCTCGTGATCACGAAGCTGGATGGCTCGGCCAAGGGCGGGTTCGTTCTCGCCGTGCAGGAGCGCACGGGGATCCCCGTGAAGCTTCTCGGTCAGGGCGAAGGCATCGGCGATCTCACCGGTTTCACCCCGCACGTCTTCGTCTCAGCGCTCGTGGACTGACACGCCGACACGCCGTCGGGGTCGCGAAGCGGCGGCGGTGCTGGTTTCATGGGCGTATGGCGATCGAGCACGACTACTTCGGACTCTTGGAGTCTGGCCCCGACGGGTCGATCTTTTGGTCTGAGCACGTCGAGCTGGGTGATCAGCACGTCACGATCGATCTCACAGCCCCGGATCAGGACGATGTCTCCGAGGCGGCGCTCGATGTCGCCGCCGCCATGATCTCGGCGCTCGAAGCGATCGACCTGAAGTCGCGAAACGCCATGGTCACCGAACTCGACGACCGCACGAGTGAAGTGACGGAGTACCTGCTGCAGCAACAGGAAGCCCTGGGCGAGGAGATCGAGGACGTGCTCGTCGACATCTCCGGCGACGTGCACATCGACATCATCCGCTCGTTGCAGTTGGTGAGCATGACGATCCTCGCCGACGAACACGGCGGCTCGGATCCCTTCGCGGTGCTCGAGTACGCCCTCGATCCCGATGACACCGACGAAGTGCTGTTGGTGAACCTCACGAGCGACGGCGACGTGCAATCGGTGACGAGCGCGGACTGAGTCAGACCGCCTGCGCGAACCCGCGGTCTGCGGATGCAGCCAGGTGCTCGAGGCCCGGCGGGACCACGCCACCTCTCGAGGCCACCGACTGGGCCCACAGGCGACCCGCACGGTACGACGAGCGGACGAGCGGGCCGGCCAGGACGCCCAAGAAGCCGATCCGCTCGGCCTCCTCTTTGAAGGCGACGAACTCGTCGGGCTTGACCCACCGGGCCACCGGAAGGTGTCGGGGCGTCGGCCGCAGGTACTGGGTGATCGTGACGATGTCCGTGCCGGCGTCGTGCAGATCCTGCAACGCGTGGACGACCTCTTCGGGCTCTTCACCCATCCCGAGGATCAGGTTCGACTTCGTGATGAGCCCCGCATCCCGCGCCTGCGTGAGGACACTCAGTGAGCGCTCGTAGCGAAACGCCGGGCGGATGCGCCTGAAGATGCGGGGTACCGTCTCGATGTTGTGCGCGAAGACCTCCGGCCGGGCATCGAAGACCTCGTTCAGCAGGTCTGGCTCGCCGTTGAAATCCGTGGCGAGCAGTTCGACACCTGTGCCCGGGTTCGCGGCGTGGATCTGCCGGATCGTCTCGGCGTTCAGCCACGCCCCGCCGTCGGGCAGGTCATCTCGTGCCACGCAGGTCACGGTCGCGTAGCGCAACTGCATGCGTCGCACGCTGTCGGCGACGCGTCGCGGCTCGTCCGTGTCGTAGGCGGCGGGTTTGCCCGTGTCGATCTGGCAGAAATCGCAGCGGCGTGTGCACTGGGAGCCACCGATCAAGAATGTCGCTTCGCGGTCCTCCCAGCACTCGTAGATGTTCGGACATCCCGCCTCCTGACACACGGTGTGCAGGTCCTCGCCCTTCACGAGCGAGTGGAGCGCCTGGTAGTCCGGCCCCATCTTCGCCCGGGTCTTGATCCACTCCGGTTTGCGCTCGATCGGTGTCTGGGCGTTGCGCACCTCGAGCCGCAGGAGTTTGCGACCGTCGGGTCCGCCGGCGGGCGGAGCGGATGCCGATGAGCCGCAGGCGCTCATGCCGCCACCTCACCGGTGACCGTGGCGAAGTCCGCGGCGAACGCCGCCGCGACGCGGGGGAGGACGTCGGCGGGCGTGAGGTCGGCGCCGACGACCTCGCTCACGGTCGTGACGCCGGCATCGGCGATCCCGCAGGGAACGATCTGCCCGAACGGGAGGAGGGAGTTGTCGCAGTTCAGCGCGAATCCGTGCATCGTGACGCCGCGTTGGACGCGAACCCCGATCGCGGCGATCTTGTCTTCGCGGAGCGGCCGCCGCACCCAGACGCCGCTGCGTCCCTCGACGCGATAGGCGGTGATGTCGTAGCTGCCGAGGACGTCGATCAGGATGCCTTCGATCCGCCGCACGTGGGCGACGACATCGACGGGTTCGTGAAGACGCACGAGCGGATACCCCACGAGCTGTCCGGGGCCGTGCCAGGTGATCTTGCCCCCGCGGTCGACATCGACGACGGGAGTGCCGTCGGTCGGGCGCTCGTGGCGAGCCGTACGCGCTCCGGCCGTGAACACCGACTCATGCTCGAGGAGCAGAAGTGTGTCGTCGCGCTCTCCGGCGACGATCTCGGCGTGCAGGCGGCGCTGGAGGTTCCAGCCCTCCTGGTAGGGGATGAGATGAGGGGTGAGCCCCACGATCTGGATATCCAGCATCCGTCACTTCACTTTCGATTCGCGTGCGAAATCCGCCCTTGTTGGATCGCGTCCAACAATACCGCTCGCTACGATGCGAGAGTGAGCACCGGTCGTCCTAAGTCGTCGTCGCGTGAAACCTTGGCCGAGGCCGCATGCGAGCTGTTCCTCGAGCAGGGTTACGCGGCGACCTCGGTGGCCGACATCGCGCTGCGCGCGGGAGTGAGTCGATCGAGTTTCTTCAACTACTTCTCCTCGAAGTCGGATGTGATCTGGGGCGGGTTCGACACGCGGGCCCAGAGCGCGCGTGACGCGATCGCCGGCAGCGCGGATCCGATCGGCGCGCTGCGCGGCATCGCGGTCGGATTCGCGCCGGACAGCCTCGCGCTCGCCATCACACATGCCGACGCGATGGGGCTCACTCACGATCTCGACGCCGAGCGCGCACTCCGGCAGGCCCTCCTCGGCCGTGCGGTGAGTGACCGCCTGGTTGCGCAGGGACGGTCGCGTCTGGTCGCAGACGTGCGTGGTGCGGCGGCGGGCGGTGCGGTCCTCGCCGCAGTCTGGGCATGGTCGGCGGCGGGTCCGGCACGCGCCGAGATGGGTTCTTTCCTCGACGACGCCCTCGCCATCGCCGACCCGAAAGGGGAGACACGCGGACCAGTGGCGCCCGGCTCGGCAGATAGAATCGGGGGATCATGGCGACTTTCGGCACACTCAGCGATCGGCTGACAGAGACCTTCCGCAACCTCCGCACCAAGGGCAAGCTCACGCCTGCCGATGTGGACGGGACCGTTCGCGAGATTCGCCGCGCACTTCTCGACGCCGACGTCGCGCTCGTGGTCGTCAAAGAGTTCACCGGCAAGGTGCGCGAACGCGCACTCGGCGACGAGGTCAACAAAGCCCTCAACCCCGCCCAGCAGGTCGTGCAGATCGTCAACGAAGAACTCGTCGCGATCCTCGGCGGCCAGCAGCGCCGGTTGCAGTTCGCCAAGACTGCCCCGACCGTGATCATGCTCGCCGGTCTCCAGGGCTCCGGAAAGACGACGTTCGCCGGAAAGCTTGCCAAGCAACTCGAGAAGGAAGGCCACACGCCGCTCCTGGTGGCCGCCGACTTGCAACGCCCGAACGCCGTCAACCAGCTCCAGGTGGTCGCCCAGCAAGCCGGAGCCGCCGTGTACGCGCCCGAACCCGGCAACGGCGTCGGTGACCCCGTGCGCGTCGCGCGCGACGGCGTCGAGACCGCTCGCCGTCAGCAGCATGACGTCGTGATCATCGACACCGCCGGGCGACTGGGCGTCGATGCCGAGCTGATGAAGCAGGCATCGAACATCCGCACGGCCGTCGACCCGGACGAAGTGCTGTTCGTCATCGACGCGATGAGCGGACAGGACGCCGTCAACACGGCGAAGGCTTTCCAGGAGGGCGTCGATTTCACCGGTGTCGTGCTCTCCAAGCTCGACGGCGATTCCAAGGGTGGCGCCGCGCTGTCGGTGACCAGCATCACCGGACGCCCGATCATCTACGCGTCCACGGGCGAGGGCCTCGATGATCTCGAAGCGTTCCATCCCGACCGGATGGCGAGCCGGATCCTGGATCTCGGTGACATCCTCACCCTGATCGAGCAGGCTCAGACCGCGTTCGACGAAGCCGAAGCCATGAAAATGGCGGAAAAGCTCGCGACCGAGCAGTTCACCCTCGAAGACTTCCTCGACCAGCTTCAGCAGATGAAGAAGATGGGCTCGATGAAGAAGATGCTCGGGATGCTTCCCGGCATGGGTCAGATGAAGCAGCAGCTCGACAACTTCGACGACAAGGAAATCGACCGTACCGAAGCGATCATCCGCTCGATGACCGTGGCCGAACGGCGCAATCCCAAGGTACTCAACGGGTCACGGCGACTTCGAATCGCGCGTGGCTCGGGCATGACTGTGACGGATGTCAACCAGCTCGTCCAGCGATTCGACCAGGCAGCCAAGATGATGAAGACCGTGGCCCGCGGCGGAGTGCCCAACATTCCCGGAATGGGACCGATGGGCGGCAAGCCCGGCGCGTCGGCCAAGCGCGGCGGCAAGCAGAAGGCCAAGAGCGCGGGGTCACGCTCCGGCAACCCGGCCAAGCGCGCGGCAGAGAACGCCGGGATCGCAGCGACCGCGTCGGCGCCCACGGGATCCGGGTTCGGCCTCGGCGGGGCGGCGGCCGAGCCGACGGCCGAGGACCTGGCGCAGATCCAGAAGCTGTTCGGCAAGAGCTGAGCGTCTGCCCGCGTCAGCTGCGGAGCGATGCGAGGTGGTCGCGCAGCGTGGGGCCGGCGCGGAACTCGCGGATGAGATGTTGCACGACGGCACGGAGATCCCCGTCCGCGTCTTCGGCGACCCGTATCTGACGGCTCGAACTCGCCCCGCGCGAGATGATCGTGCCGACTTCGTCGAACTCGCGTGAGCAGTGCAGCTCCGCCGCGACCGGCGCGAGGGCGATGAGCGTTTCGCGAAGGTGCTCGTCGACCGGGCGCTGCGTGCCGTCGCGGTCGACGATGACGCGCGCCTCCAGCCCGTAGCGCGCCGCACGCCACTTGTTCTCCCGGACGAACCACGGCTGCAGTGAGGGCAACTCGCGGCCGGCATCGAGCTCACGGGAGAAGTGCTCCACCAGCACCTGGACGAGCGCGGCCACGGCGGCCATCTCCGGAAGAGTCGACATCCCGTCGCACGCGCGGACTTCGATCGTTCCCCAGCGGGGCGCCGGTCGGATGTCCCAGCGCACTTCGGTCGAGTCGTCGAGCACGCCCGTGCGCACGAGATCCTCGAGATACGACTCGTACTGCGACCAATCGGTCAGCGGCCAGGGGAGTCCCGCGGTCGGGAGCTGCTGGAAGACGAGCGCGCGATTGGACGCGTATCCGGTTCGCTCACCCGCCCAGAACGGACTCGATGCGGAGAGCGCCTGCAGATGCGGAAGATAGACCGCGAGGGCGTTGATGATCGGGAAGACCTTGTTCACGTCATCCACGCCGATATGCACATGGATGCCCCAGATCATCATGTTGCGACCCCACCACTGGGTGCGCTCGATGAGCTTGTGATAGCGGGTCTTGTCCGTGACCTGCTGCTCGTACCACTGCGCGAACGGATGACTGCCGGCACAGAGAAGCTCGACACCGAGTGGATCGGTGATCGTGCGCACGTGCGCGATCGCGTCCGCGATATCGTCGACGACCGCGGCGACGGTGTCGCCGATCCCGCTCGTGACTTCGATCGTGTTGGTCAGCAGCTCACCGGTGATCGTGTAGCGCTCCAGCGCGTCACGCTCCTCCAGAGCCGCGAGGATCTCGGGTGCGCGGGGGACCAGATCGCCGGTCTTCCCGTCGGCCAACATGAGTTCCCATTCCAGCCCGACGGACGAGCGGGCGGATGTGGCGAACGGCTCCGTCATCCGCACAGTCTGACACGCGAACGGCTGTGGTTCGCGGCATGGCCCATGATCTGGCAAAATAGACGGTTGGACCACTTGCTCGACCCTCTAATCCCGCAAGAATGTCCATCACAGAGCTCCCGCCGGGTGTGCACCCCACAGCCCAGGCGACGTTCATCAACTCACAACAGCACTCAAGGAGAATTGTGGCTGTCAAGATTCGTCTCAAGCGCCTCGGCAAGATCCGCGCGCCCTACTACCGCATCGTCGTCGCCGACTCGCGCACCAAGCGCGACGGTCGCGTGATCGAAGAGATCGGCAAGTACCACCCGACCGAGGAGCCCTCGTTCATCGAGGTCGACTCCGAGCGTGCGCAGTACTGGCTCTCGGTCGGCGCTCAGCCCACCGAGCAGGTCGCTGCGCTCCTCAAGCTCACGGGCGACTGGGGCAAGTTCCAGGGCGATGCCAACGCCGTCTCGACCGTCAAGGTCAAGGCTGCCAAGGAGGAGTTCCAGGTCGACACGGCCAAGAAGTCCGTCGTCAAGCCCAAGGTCGAGAAGAAGGCTGAGGAGCCCGCTGCTCCCGCCGCCGACGCAGCCGAGGCGCCCGCCGCCGACGCCACGGACGCCGAGTAATCACGGTGCTGGCCGCCGCGCTCGAGCACATCGTCAAGGGGATCGTCGATCACCCGGATGATGTCGCCATCCGTTCTTCCACGTCACCCCGCGGTGACGTCCTCGAGGTGCGTGTGCACCCCGATGACCGTGGACGGGTGATCGGGCGCGGCGGACGCACTGCCAAGGCGCTGCGCACCCTGGTGTCGGCCCTTGCCGACGGTGCGCGCGTGCGCGTCGACGTCGCGGATGACTGAGATGGCCGCCGAACCTGCGCGCACACAGCTGCGCGTCGGGCGCCTCGTGAAGGCCCATGGCCTCAAGGGTGCGCTCAAGCTCGAGCTCTACACCGACGATCCGGACGGACGCTTCGTCCCCGGTGCCGTCTTCACCCTGCAGGTCCCGGAATCTTCGCCCTGGCACGGGAAGACCGTGACCGTGCGCGAGTTCCGTTGGATGAACTCCCACCCCGTGGTCTTCTTCGACGACATCGAAGACCGTGAGGGCGCTGACACCATCGTGCGTGCAATCCTCTGGGTCGATCAAGATGTCACCGACACCGCTGTCGAAGAGGATGCCTGGTTCGATCACCAGCTCGTCGGACTCGACGTCATCCGTGATGGCGCTCGCATCGGGCGCATCATCCGCGTCGACCACCTGCCGTCCCAGGACCTCCTCATCGTGGCGCCCACCGACGGCGAAGGGGAGATCCTCGTGCCGTTCGTTGCGGCGATCGTGCCCGAGGTCGACCCGGCCGCCGGTCATGTCGTGGTCACACCGCCGCCGGGGCTTTTCGAGGAACTCCCGACCGTCGACGACGGCGAAATGGAAGAGACTCCCGAGGACTGACGTGCGCATCGACGTCGTCACGATCTTCCCCGCCTTCTTCGACATCCTCGATGTCTCACTCCTCGGCAAGGCTCGCGGGGCAGGACTGCTCGATGTCCGTATCCACGATCTGCGCTCCCACACCCATGATCGCCACCGCACGGTCGATGATTCGCCGTATGGCGGTGGTGCCGGAATGGTGATGAAGCCGGAGCCGTGGGGCGACGTCCTCGACGAGATCGCGGGCGCGGCAGATACCGGCATCCGCCCGACGATCATCTTCCCCTCACCGGCCGGCGAGGTCTTCACTCAGGCCACGGCGCGCGAGCTGTCGACCCGGAACCATCTCGTGTTCGGCTGTGGGCGGTACGAGGGGATCGATGAGCGGGTGTTCGCCTACGCGGCGACGCTCGGCGAGGTCCGCCTCGTCAGTCTCGGCGACTACGTCCTCAACGGGGGAGAGGTCGCGTCGATGGCGATGATCGAGGCGATCGGGCGTCTGGTTCCCGGCGTCGTCGGCAACCCGGAGAGCTTGGTCGAGGAGTCTCACGAAGACGGCCTGCTCGAGTACCCGTCGTATACGAAGCCCTCGTCCTGGCGTGGCTATGAGGTCCCCGATGTGCTTCTGAGCGGCCACCACGGTCGGGTGGCGCAGTGGCGCAGGGACCAGCAGATCGAGCGCACTCGTTTGCGTCGTCCTGATCTGCTCTCCGACCAGATCTGATCCGCAGTACCGGCAAACGAGCAATATTGCCATCCAATGCAACGCGCGAACCTCGATCGCCCGCGCAGTGGGCCTGAGCTCAAGGAGGATGTCGAGGGGACCGAAGCTCTCTGCGCCGCCTCAGATGGGAATCACGCCGCAGACGGCCAGCCGCTGGGCGCAGTTCTCACAACGCGACAGTGCCGAGTACATCGCCGCACGCACAGATAGCCAATCAAGCCTGACAGGTCAGGCGCCTGCACAACGTCTACCGGACCGAGCGCGTCAGTCCTCGTATTGAGGTGCTCGGTCCGGTAGTCGTGGTCACGGTCGGCCGCTGTTACGCAGTACCGCTCCCGTCCAGCGCGTAGCGACCCGAACTGCCGGTGTCGACCTGCTCCATCAGGTGTACGGAAAGGAGTCGAAATGCAGCCACCTCAGCGTCGACCTCTGGCCAGATGAGACGGCCGCTTTCTCCGAGTGTGCTCAGGCGTGCACCCAAGGACTGGTCGGTAATTGTGAACTCAGCATGTCGATCGGACCCTTCTCCAAAAACCACGATCACACCGCGCTCACTGTCAAAGGTGTTGCGATGATCAACCGCCCGCAAGTGATCAATGAATCGCTCCAACGTGCTCACTGAGCGGCCTTCAGCTCGGGAAAGCGGTGATGATTCGCTCAGTGGTGCTTCCGACAGGCACCTTCACCGTGTAGGTGCGCACGACTTGGCCCTGCGCATTACGAATCTGAAGCGGCGCCTGATAGGTGTACGTCTGGTTGGCGCTGTTGTCAGGCGCTGACGCGGGTGCGCCCACAGGGTTGCCGATGTTCCACTTCGCGAAGGTGGCCCAGTCGGTGCCCAGGTTGTACTTGTTGATGATGTTCTGCCAATCCTGCGCTTTGCCGGCGGCGATGTGACGCCAGCCATAGCCCGAGTTTCCGCATTCGAGTTTGGCTACTCCGCTCGGGTTGCGTCGCTGCCAAGTATTCACGCGCTTTGTGGCGGGATCACTTGCTGAGCAGCCTGGTGCAGTGGCGCGGGCAGACACCGACCCCCCAAACTCGACGCCGTTCAGCGTCGCCGTGTACTCGCCCTGCGGGTTCGGTGTGACATCACCCGTGGAACTCACTGCGGAGACGGAGTAGGGAGCTGCGGAAGCCGCAACCGACGGAACCAAGCAAAGCGCTATCGCGACGATACCGGCGGTAATGGATGCGCTACGAATTCTCAAGAAAGGCCGTCCAATCTAGCTCGCGCTTCGGGCAACGAGGAGAAACTACCACCGCGCGGTGACCGTCGACGTCATCCGTTGGGAGGACATTCGGGGCCTGAAGCGCTGCCCCACTCTCACGTCGAGTGGGCAGCGCGGCCGGTCGGCCTGCAGGTCGCCGTAGCCATGCTCTGAAGCATTCACTTCATGGAATAGCGCACCCCTCGATATCGCCTCTCCGCCAGGCCGACCCGCAGGGCCGTGGCTTAGTCGACGCCGAGGAACGAGCGATCGGTGAGGATGATCGGTCCGTCCTCCGTGATCGCGATCGTGTGCTCCGAATGCGCGCCACGTGAACCGTCGGCACTGCGCAGCGTCCATCCGTCGGCGTCGGTGATGAGCTCGTCGGTCGTCTGCAGGAACCACGGCTCGAGCGCGAGGACGAGCCCCGCTCGCAGCGGGTAGCCACGACCCGGCTTGCCGTCGTTCGGCACGTGCGGATCGCCGTGCATGACCCGCCCGACGCCGTGCCCGCCGAAGTCGGTGTTGATCTCGTAGCCGTCGGCATGCGCGACCTGCGCGGTGGCGAAGGAGATGTCGCCGATGCGGTTGCCGACGACAGCCGCGGAGATCGCCGCGGACAGAGCCCGCCGCGTCGTGTCGATCAGCGCGAGGTCCTCGTCACGCGGCGTGCCGACGACGAAGGACACCGCCGAATCAGCGACCCACCCGTCCACGGCGACGGCGAAGTCGAGCGACACGAGGTCACCGTCGCGCAGGTCGTAATCGAACGGGAGGCCGTGCAGGACGGCGTCGTTGACCGACGTGCAGATGACCTTCCCGAAGGGGCTGGCGCCGAAAGACGGGTGGTAGTCGATGTAGCACGATTCGGCCCCCGCGCGTCGGATCAGTTCGTGTGCGCGGCGGTCGATCGACAGCAGGTTCGTGCCCACCGTCGTCTCCGCGCGCAACGTGGCGAGCGTCTCCGCGACGAATCGGCCGACCGGCCGCATCGCATCGATCTCGGCGGGGGTGCGCAGCTCGATCATCGTGATCCTTTCCTCAGCCTCCATTGTGTCTGACCGGCGTACGATCAAGGACATGTGGTTGCGTCGCGCGTTCTTCCAGTGGCTGATCCCGGCCGCCTTCGTGTTGCCTCTGTGGCTGTTCGTCGGCTGGATCATCTTCGGATCCAGCCCTTGGGCGTTGCTCTGGGTGTTCGTCTCGGTGCCGGTCGTCTTCGTCGGGCAACTGGTGCTGGCACTCCTGGTGCGTGCCCGCGGCACGGTCCGCACAGAGCGCGCCGTCTCCTGGACCGACGTCGCCCTGTTCGGATCCTGGCACGCGCTGATCATCGCGCTCGGGGTGTTCTCGAACCCGTGGTGGTGGCTCGTCCTCGGAATCACCGTGGCCGTCGGCGTCGCTCTGCTGTGGACGCAACTCTGGGAACTCTGGCGCGAAGCCAAGCCGGCCGCCGCCCTCCGCCGCACCGCCGAGGGTGTGGCCTACATCCCTGCACCGCGGTCCGAAGCGGCGCAGGGCGGTGTACCGGAGGTCATCGTGGTCACCGAGCGCCCCGCGCCGCCCGCAGCCTGAACCCACCCGACGCGGGTTTGGTGCGTGCCCCCGTCCATGGCAGAATGGACACTTGTGTCCTGAACCAGCTCTGCCTCAGGGGAGCACGGCAATACGGAAACGTCTGCCTCGGACACACACCACCTTTTCCTCTTACATTTTGCGGTCGACCTGTTGCGGTCGCAGGAAGTGACGATCATGCAGATCCTCGACTCCGTCGATGCGGCTTCGCTCCGCTCCGACATTCCCGTCTTCGGCCCCGGCGACACCGTCAAGGTCCACGTCAACATCACCGAGGGAACCCGTTCCCGCGTCCAGGTCTTCCAGGGCGTCGTCATCGGCCGCTCGGGCGATGGTGTCCGCGAGACGTTCTGCGTCCGCAAGATCAGCTTCCAGGTGGGCGTCGAGCGTACCTTCCCGGTGCACAGCCCGGTGATCGACCACATCGAGGTCGTCACGCGCGGTGACGTGCGTCGCGCCAAGCTGTACTACCTCCGCGAGCTCCGCGGCAAGAAGGCCAAGATCAAGGAGAAGCGCGACCGCTGAGTCGCTTTTCTGACACGACGGATGCCCCGGAATCACCCGGGGCATCCGTCGTTTGTCGCGGCGACGGCAGTGCCGTGCCGTGCGCGCGAGGGCGCGTCGTATGTGCGACGCTTGACAGCGGTGATCCGATGCGCGGATCGACCCACCAGAAGGACACGAATGACCTCCGAGACCACCGTCACCACGGGCGGCGCGCGGCGTGAGTCCCGACGACGCGGTGTGTGGCCACTCGTGCGCGACATCCTGGTGATCCTGGTCGTCGCAGTCCTCGTTTCCTTCCTCATCAAGACGTTCCTGGTGCGCTCGTTCTACATTCCCTCCGGGTCGATGGAGCAGACACTGCAGGTGAAGGACCGCATCCTCGTCGATGAACTGACCCCGCGGTTCGGCGGCTACGACCGCGGCGACATCGTGGTCTTCCGCGATCCGGGTGGCTGGCTGCCGGTCGAGTCGGTACCCGAGCAGAGCCTCCCGGTGCAGGCCGTGGACTGGCTCCTGTCGGTCGTCGGCATCTCTGCGCCGGACAGCAAGGATCACTTGATCAAGCGCATCATCGGTGTCGGCGGCGATCACGTCGTGTGCTGCAACCCCCTGGGTCAGATCACCGTGGACGGCACGCCGATCGACGAGACGCCCTACCTCGATCTCGCCGACGGGCAGACGGCCCCCGAAGTCGTGTCCTTCGACGTCACCGTTCCGGAGGGCTCGTTGTGGGTTCTCGGTGACAACCGTGATCACTCGCGCGACTCGCGCTACAACGTGGACCAGCCCTCGCAGGGCTTCGTTCCGATCGACAATGTCGTCGGACGAGCGTTCCTGATCACCTGGCCGCTCCCGAGATTCGGCGCGCTCGACTTCCATCACGACGTCTTCGACGGGATCCCGGACGCTCGATGACGGTCGTGAGCCCGCGGCTGACTGTCGAGCGTCGCCTCCTGCGTGAGCACGCGCTGATCATCGCGTGCGATGAGGTCGGTCGCGGTGCGCTGGCCGGTCCGGTCGCGGTGGGTGCCGTCGTGATGGATGCCGCGGGTGCGCGGCGCCGGATCCCCGAGGGCCTGCGGGATTCGAAACTGGTCGCCGAGCACCACCGGCCCGCGGTCGCGGAACGCGCCGCCCGGTGGGTACAGGCATCCAGCGTCGGATGGGCAACCGCAGCGGAGATCGACCACGTCGGGATCATCCGCGCGCTGGGTCTCGCCGCGCTTCGCGCGATCGCGGATCTCCGGGCGTTCGGTGTGGATCCCGAGGAGGGCATCGTGATCCTGGACGGCAATCACGACTACATCACGCCGGCTGGCGGTGCCGATCTGCGCGTGCAGCCGATCATCAAGGCCGATCGTGATTGCGCGTCCGCGGCCGCGGCGTCCGTCCTCGCCAAAGTCGCGCGCGACGATCTGATGGTCGCCCTGCACGACGAGCAGCCCGTCTACGCGTGGGCGCGCAACAAGGGATACGCGAGCATGATGCACCGCGAAGCGATCCGCGCCCACGGTTTGAGCCCTCATCACCGATCCTCGTGGGCGATCGCCGATGCTCCGACGTTGTTCTGACTCAGCGACATCTAGACTGGAAGCACCATGGACGACGAAGTATTCGAGGACTACGACCGCGAGCTGGAACTGGCGCTGTACAAGGAGTACCGCGACGTCGTTTCGCAGTTTCAGTATGTGATCGAGACCGAACGTCGGTTCTACCTCGCCAACGATGTGAACGTCGTCCGGCGTGATACCGAGCACGACTTCTACTTCGAGATCTCGATGACCGACGTCTGGGTCTGGGACATCTACCGGGCGGACCGGTTTGTGAAGTCCGTCCGCGTGCTGACGTTCAAAGATGTGAACGTCGAAGAGCTTCAGCGCCGCGACTTCCAGATTCCCGACGAGCTTTCCCTCGATTCCTGATGTGAGCCTCATCGCCTCCTCCCCAGGCGGCTGATCGGCGCGACTGTCCACGGATCGTCGTCGCACCGCAATCTGCGGGCTTCGACGCGGGCACCATGCCGTCATGGCACAAAAGGACGAGCGGGGGCGCGCGGGCGAGCAACGCGCGGCGCGACATCTTCAGGAACAGGGATTCACGGTCCTCGACCGCAACTGGCGCTGCGCGGTGGGCGAACTCGACATCGTCGCGACCGACGGGCGCCACCTGGTTGTCGTCGAAGTCAAGACGCGCCGCACCGAGTGGTTCGGCCACCCGTTCGACGCGGTCGACAAACGCAAGCGTGACCGTCTGTGGCGGGTCGCCTGCGCGTGGGTGACGGCTCATCCCGATCTCGTGCAGCGACGCCGGCTACGGCTCGATGTGATCGGCATCACGGGTGAGGACCCTGCGACGGCGGTCTTGGAACACCTGGTGGACCTGCGATGACCCTCGGACGCACCTGGGGCGTTGTCCTGACCGGGCTCAGCGGTGACCTCGTCGAGGTCGAGGCCGACCTGTCGAACCAGGTTCCGGGGTTCCAGATCATCGGCCTCGCCGACAAGGCGATCGGCGAGGCGCATCAGCGCGTCTACAACGCCTGCGCGAACAGTGCTCTCCCGTTGCCGCGGCGCAAGCTCACGGTGAATCTGTCACCGGCGAGTCTGCCGAAGCAGGGGTCGGGGCTGGATGTCGCCATCGCGATCGCGGCGATCGCGACCGAGCAGGCGATGGACGCGGCTTCGCTCGCGTCGACGGTGCACATCGGCGAACTCGGATTGGACGGGCGTCTGCGTCCGGTTCCCGGCGTGTTGCCCGCGGTGCTCGCCGCCGCTCGGGCGGGAATCACGCGCGTCGTCGTCCCGGCAGCCAACCGCACGGAGGCCGAGCTGGTGTCGGGAGTGGAGGTGACCGGCGCCGTCGATCTTCGCGACGTCGCCCGCCACCACGGACTGGACGTCGAGGACGCCGGACTCGATCCGGTGCCGATTGCCGTGGCCGCAACCTTCGCAGCGCCGGAGCGGGTGGATCTCGCCGACGTGATCGGGCAACAAGACGCCGTCGATGCTCTGATCGTTGCCGCCGCCGGCGGCCACCACGTCTTGATGAGTGGTCCGCCGGGGGCAGGCAAGACGATGCTCGCGCGACGACTGCCCGGCATCCTCCCCGACCTCGACGACGCCGCAGCACTTCAGACGGCCTCGTTGCGCTCGCTCGCCGGTTTGCCGGTGCCCGCGCTCAGCCGGACACCGCCCTTCGAAGCGCCGCACCACTCGGCCAGCGTGGCGGCGCTCGTCGGTGGTGGAAGCCGCACCGTGCGCCCCGGTGCGATCGCGCGTGCGAGCGGCGGTGTGCTCTTCCTGGATGAAGCAGGCGAGTACAGCGGTCAGGCATTGGACGCGTTGCGCCAACCGTTGGAGAGCGGCGCCATCGAGATCCATCGGGCGGGCTTCCGCGCGAGCTTCCCCGCGAGGTTCCAGCTCATCCTGGCCACCAATCCCTGTCCGTGCGGAAACTACGGTGTCCCGGGCGGCGCGTGCGTGTGTCCGTCGCTCGCGATCCGTCGGTACCTCGGCAAGCTGTCCGGGCCGCTGCTCGACAGGATCGACATCGAACTCTCCCTGCAACGGGTCGCGGTGGCTCGCCGCCCCGACGCCGACACGGCGGTCCTCACGACGGCGGTCGCCCGGGAGCGCGTCGCGCACGCCAGGGAACGGGCGCAGTCGAGGTTGCGCGGTACTCCGTGGCGGATGAACGCGCAGGTGTCGGGATCGTGGCTCCGCACCGGACCGATGGCGCCGGAACCGTCCATCCGTCGACCGTTGGATGCGGCCCTGCACCGCGGCTCGTTGACGCTGCGCGGCTACGACCGTGTGCTGCGGGTGGCGTGGAGCATTGTCGATTTGGCCGGGCGAGAGCGGCTGTCGGTCGCCGATATCGGTCGGGCGCTGTATCTGAAGAAGGGAGCTCTCGCATGAACGCCGTCGTGCCGGGACCGGAGACGGCGCGTGCTGCGTTGGAGGGCCTGGTCAGCCCCCGTGATGATGCCGGAGTGGTGACGTCCTACGCGCGTGCGGTCTGGTCGACCCTCACCGAACCCGGCGATGGGGTGGCTGGCGCACTCGTGGCAGCCTTCGGCGCGGTGCCTGCTCTCGAGATCGCGCTCGGCGGTACCGGCGATGATGTGGACACCGCGGAACGTGCCGGCCTCACTCCGGCCGCGTTGTGCGCCGGGCGTGCACGCTGGCTCCCACGACGCGAGGACATCGGACACACCCTGGCGGCGGCGCGGCGTGCGGGCGTTCGGCTCCTCGCCCCGGAAGACGTCGCGTGGCCGACGCGACTCGGCGATCTGGGCCTCCACGCGCCGCTGTGCTTGTGGACTCTCGGCGACGCCGCGCAACTGAGTCCGCAGCTCGGCGTCGCGCTCGTCGGCGCACGCGCGGCATCTGCGTATGGAGAGCATGTCGCGACCGAATTGGCAGCCGAGTCTGCCGCATCCGGGATCGCCGTCTTCTCCGGCGCCGCCTACGGGATCGACGGTGCCGCACACCGCGGCGCGCTGTCGGCGGAAGGCTCGACGATCGCGGTACTCGCCGGAGGCGTGGACCGCCCCTACCCGGCCGGTCATCGAGATCTCATCGACCGAGTGGCTTCGCGCGGAGTCGTCGTCGCCGAAGTGCCGTGTGGATCGTCGCCGACCAAATGGCGCTTCCTCGCGCGCAACCGACTCATCGCTGCACTGTCCGACGCCACGGTGGTCGTCGAGGCGGCCTGGCGCTCCGGTGCGCTGAACACAGCCCACCACGCCGCCGAGCTCGGGCGCCCCCTCGGCGCGGTCCCCGGCGCGGTCACCAGCGCGGCGTCGGCGGGTTGCCACCGATTGCTCCGCGAGGTGGATGCCGTCTGCATCACCGGCGCCACGGATGTGCGTGAACTCCTCGGACTCGGTGGTGCCGGAGCGGACGACGGCGGCCTCTTCGAGGCAGGCGAGTACACGGGGGAGCGGACCCGCATCCTCGACGCCGTGACGTCTCGCTCGGTGCGGAGCACCGAGGAGGTCGCCC
The DNA here is from genome assembly GCF_025398275.1 of Microbacterium memoriense. Classification (GTDB taxonomy): domain Bacteria; phylum Actinomycetota; class Actinomycetes; order Actinomycetales; family Microbacteriaceae; genus Microbacterium; species Microbacterium memoriense. Next base: position 299,459 of record NZ_JAODOR010000004.1, read on the forward strand.
GGCGCAGTGGCATGTCGACAGCTGATGCGGCGGCGCTGCTGGGTTTGTTCGAACTCGAAGGAATCGTCATGCGCCGAGACGAGGGGTGGTGTCGCGGTGCCTCGTGACGGTGTGGCCGACGCCGACCTGCCGGAGAGCCAGGCATGCTGGAGTCATGCGGATCTCCGAAGGTGCCGATGCGTGGGCGCACGAGCTCGCGCACGTGCGCCGCCTGTCGCCCGCGACTGTCCGCGCGTATCGCAGCGACCTGCGCGATCTCGCCGACGCGCTCGGTGATCCCGCCCTGCGTGATGTCGACCTGGAGATGCTGCGGGAGTGGCTGTGGCGCGCGACCCAGCGCGGCGATGCCCGTTCGACCCTCGCGCGGCGCGCGGCTTCCGTTCGCGGGCTGTTCGCCTGGGCGGCGGATGAGAGCATCGTGCCGTTCGATCCGAGCCTGCGCTTGGTGGCGCCGAAACGGGGTCGTACGTTGCCGACGGTGACGACGGCGACGGCGATGAGCAGGGTGCTCGACGACGCACGCGAGCGCGCGGCGGACGGCGACCCGCTCGCGCTCCGGGATGCGGCCCTGTTGGAAGTGCTCTACGCCGCGGCATTGCGCGTCTCGGAAGTGTGCGGCACCGACCTCGACGATCTCGATGCTGAGCGCCGCACCGTCCGCGTGCTCGGCAAGGGCGGCAAGGAACGGGTCGTCCCCTTCGGGCTTCCGGCGGCCGAGGCACTCGAGTCGTACCTCGTCCGTGGCCGCCCCGCACTCGTCGGGCGCGGCTCGGGAACCGCCGCGCTGTTCCTGGGCGTCCGTGGCGGTCGACTCGGGGCGAGATCGGCGTACGACATCGTCTCGCGTACGGTGGCGCCGGCGATCGGGGCGACGGCGATCGGCCCGCACGCCCTCCGGCATTCGGCGGCGACCCACCTGCTCGACGGCGGGGCAGACCTGCGCACCGTGCAAGAAATGCTCGGTCATGCGAGCCTCGGGACCACGCAGATCTACACGCACGTATCCGCCGAGAAACTGACGGCGACGTATCGACTGGCGCATCCGCGCGCGTGAGAGCGGCGGCCGATAGCCTGGCGTGATGATCGCTCGTGGTTTTCGTGTGCTCATCGTCGCCTCCGTGGCAGTAACCCTGTGCGGATGCGTCCCGGAACCTACCGAGCCGCCGTTCCTGGTGTCCGGCGCGCCGACGACGCCTGCCGTCGCGCCGGTCGATCCCCGCCCGACTGCCGACGAGCCGGTCACCGATGTGGACTGCCCGGGCGACGTCGCGTATCTCTCCGGCCACTCCACCTCACTCCGGCTGTCGGCACCCTGCGCACGTGTCGAAGTCGCGGGCGAAAGCCTTCGGGTCGACCTCTCCGATGCGGTTGTCGGAGCGCTCACGATCCGGGGGGAGGGCATCACGGTGAGCGCCGGCTCGGTCACGAGCGCGCTGATCGAGGGCCAGCGCAATATGCTCACCGCAGCGAGCGTCGGCTCGGGAACGGTACGAGGGGACGGGAACACCGTCGATGTCCTGGGCGATCTCGGATCGCTCACGGTTCAGGGGAGCGGCAACACGGTGACCGCGGCCGCGCTGGGTGCCGTTACGGATCAGGGTGAAGGCAACGCGATCGCGCCGCGATTGAGGCCGTGACTCAACAGCACGGCAGCAGGACGGCACGCGGGACCACGCCGAGGAGCACCATCGGGTTGATGTAGTCGCCGTTCTCGCGGACCCCGAAATGGACGGCACCGGGCGCCACATGCCCGCCGGCCGCCGCAGTTCCCACGCTGTCGCCCGCGCGCACGAGCGCGCCGACCGGGACGGTGGGTGCCACCGGCTCGAGCGTCGTGACGAGGCCCGCGCCGTGATCGATCGTCACGAGCGGCCGCCCCGCGACGTCTCCGGCGAAAGCGACGACTCCGGCTGCCGGTGCGGCGATGCGAGAGCCCTGGGGCGCCGCGATATCGATTCCGCGGTGGCCGGGCCCGTAGCGATGGGCCGGTGAACGGTAAGCCTCGATGACCAGCGCCGGCTCAACAGGCCACTGCCAGCCGTCGAGCCGGGCGGACGGTGCCGTGCCGGTCCCGGCGGGTGGGACCGTCGAGCCCAGGAACGAGAGGAGGGCGAGCAGGATGCCGGCCAGGATGCGCATGCGGAACAGCTTCTTCGCGTCACGCGCACCGCGGGAGCGCGGGAGCGGCGATCCGTGGACAACTCGTCGCCACACCCGACGGGGGAGGAGGCTCCGTCACTGATACACTGAAAGGGCATCCCGCTTGTCGGGGTGACTCCGCGTGCCCACAGCACCGCGAGGACATCTCGTCCTCGCATCGCGGCATCCACATCCCAGGTCCTTCCGCTCCGGCGGCAGGTGGATGTGTGCCGGGCACCAGGCTTACCGCGACCGACCGGTCCGGTGAGGAAAACCGAAAGGGCGCCGTCGCGCGCCGGAACAGGAGAACGGCCATGGCCGTCGTCACCATTCGCCAGCTGCTCGACAGCGGCGTTCACTTCGGACACCAGACTCGGCGCTGGAACCCGAAGGTCAAGCGCTTCATCCTCACGGAGCGCTCCGGCATCCACATCATCGACCTGCAGCAGTCGCTCGGGTACATCGACAAGGCGTACGAGTTCGTCCGCGAAACCGTTGCCCACGGTGGCACCGTGCTGTTCGTCGGCACGAAGAAGCAGGCACAGGAAGTCATCGCGGAGCAGGCCACGCGCGTCGGCCAGCCCTACGTGAACCAGCGTTGGCTCGGTGGACTGCTCACCAACTTCCAGACGATCTCCAAGCGTCTCGCCCGGATGAAGGAGCTCGAGGAGCTCGACTACGAGGTTCCCGCGAACAGCGGCTTCACGAAGAAGGAACTCCTGCTCAAGAAGCGCGAGCTCGACAAGCTGCACAAGTCGCTCGGCGGTATCCGCAACCTCACCAAGACGCCGTCGGCGATCTGGGTGGTCGACGCCAAGCGTGAGCACCTCGCGATCGATGAGGCCAAGAAGCTCGGCATCCCCGTCATCGGTATCCTCGACACGAACGCCGACCCGGACGAGTTCCAGTTCCCGATCCCGGGCAACGACGACGCGATCCGCTCGGTGGGCCTGCTGACCCGCATCATCGCCGACGCTGCCGCCGAGGGCCTGATTCAGCGCCACCAGCCGACCGACGAAGCGCAGGCCGCTGAGCCGCTCGCCGACTGGGAGCTCGCGCTGCTCGAGGCCCCCGTCGTCGCCGACGTCGCCGGTGAGGAAGTCGTCGAGGCTGAGGCCGCCGACGCTGCCGGCCAGGACGCTGCCGCTCCGGTCGAGGACGAGGCCGCTGACAAGGTTGCTGCCGACGCTGCAGAAGCTGTCAAGGAAGCCGCGGAGTAATTCCGCTTTCGGACACCGTCCCGGTCGGCACGCAGAACTGCGGCCGACCGGGACATCCATGAGAACTCACCACAATTTAGGAGCCACCACCCATGGCAAACTTCACGATCGCTGACATCAAGACGCTGCGCGAGCAGCTCGGCACGGGAATGGTCGACACGAAGAAGGCGCTCGAGGAAGCCGATGGCGACCTCGAGAAGGCCGTCGAGATCCTGCGCCTCAAGGGAGCGAAGGGCAACGCGAAGCGTGCCGACCGCTCCACCAGCGAGGGCCTCGTCGCCGCCGCTGAGGTCGATGGCAAAGTCACGGTCATCGAGCTGAACACCGAGACCGACTTCGTCGCGAAGAACGAGCGCTTCATCGCGCTGGCCGACAAGGTTCTCGCCGCAGCAGCAGCCGTCGGCGCCGATTCCGTCGAGGCCGCGCTGGCCGCCGACGCTGCGGGCCAGTCTGTTGCCGACCTCATCTCGGGTGAGGCCGCGATCCTCGGCGAGAAGGTCGAGCTCCGCCGCGTGCGCACGCTCACCGGCGACGCGTTCGAGATCTACCTGCACAAGACCAGCAAGGACCTGCCCCCGCAGATCGGTGTCGTGGTCGCGTACTCGGGTACCGACGCCGAGACGGCGCGCAGCATTGCGCAGCACATCTCGTTCGCCAACCCGACGTACCTTTCGCGTGCCGACGTTCCCGAGGCCGAGGTCGACAAGGAGCGTGAGATCGTCACCGAGATCTCCCGCAACGAGGGCAAGCCCGAGGCCGCGCTCCCGAAGATCGTCGAGGGACGCGTCGGTGCGTTCTTCAAGCAGGTCGCCCTCCTCGACCAGGACTACGCGAAGGACAACAAGCTGTCCGTCGCGAAGGTCGCTGAGGCTGCCGGCATCACCGTCACGGACTTCGCGCGCTTCAAGGTCGGCGCGTAAGTGATCGACAGGGCCCGCATCTTCGGATGCGGGCCCTTTTCGATGCCTGCGTTTTCGATAGTCTGCATCCGAGAAGAGGAACCACGTGATCGATGAGAACACCGGACGCCGTCGCGTCCTTCTGAAGCTGTCCGGCGAGGCGTTCGGGGGAGGGCAACTGGGTGTGAATCCGGATGTCGTCGGCCAGATCGCGCGCGAGATCGCCGCCGCGGCCGATCGGGTCGAAATCTCCATCGTCGTCGGCGGGGGCAACTTCTTCCGCGGCGCCGAGCTCAGCCAGCGCGGAATGGACCGCGGGCGTGCCGACTACATGGGCATGCTCGGCACCGTCATGAACGCGCTCGCCCTGCAGGATTTCCTGGAGCAGGCGGGAGCGGCCACCCGCGTCCAGTCAGCGATCGCGATGACCCAGGTTGCGGAGCCCTACATTCCGCGCCGGGCCGAGCGGCACATGGAGAAGGGACGCGTCGTGATCTTCGGCGCGGGAGCAGGCCTGCCCTATTTCTCGACCGACACGGTGGCCGCACAGCGTGCGTTGGAAATCGGAGCCGACGAGGTGCTCGTCGCGAAGAACGGTGTCGACGGCGTGTACACGGCCGATCCGAAGAAGGATGCCGGCGCCACCAGAATTGATCGCATCACCTACCAGGACGCCCTGCAACGCGGGCTCAAGGTCGTCGACTCGACCGCGTTCAGCCTGTGCATGGACAACGGCATCGATATGCGCGTGTTCGGCATGGAGCCGGCCGGCAACGTCACACGGGCCCTCTTGGGTGAGCCGATCGGCACGCTCGTCACGGTCTGAGTTCCGGCATCCCCCGGCACTAGACTTGCAAGGACGTACCGACGAATGGAGTGACCGTGATCGCCGAGATCCTGGCAGACACGAAGACGCGCATGGCCCGGGCCGTGGAGTCGGCGAAGGAGGACTTCGCCACCGTCCGCACGGGTCGCGCGAACCCACAGCTCTTCCAGAAGATCCTGGTCGACTATTACGGTTCGCCGACGCCGTTGGCGCAGCTCGCCTCGCTGAACAACCCCGAGGCGCGCACGCTCATCGTCACGCCGTACGACAAGTCCGCGCTCAAGGCGATCGAGCAGGCCATACGTGACACGCCGAACATCGGCGCAAACCCGACCAACGATGGGAACATCGTCCGGGTCACGTTGCCTGAGCTCACGGCAGACCGTCGCAAGGAATACGTCAAGATCGTCCGCACGAAGGGTGAGGATGCCAAGGTGCACCTCCGCGGCATCCGTCGCAAGTCCAAGGATGAACTCGACGCGCTCAAGAGCGAGGTCGGCGAAGACGACCTCGCCCGGGCGGAGAAGGAGCTCGACGCCCTCACGCGCGCGCACGTCGACGAGATCGACGCGGCGCTGGGGCGCAAAGAGGCCGAACTCCTCGAGGTCTGAGACCGTCGATGACCGATCCTTCGGACTCCGCGGCGACGGATGACGCTGCGCCCCCCTCGCGAGGCGAGCGGCGGATGGCGGAGCACAACCCGTCCTTCCAGGCGCACGTCCGCGCTGCCCGGAGTGAGCTCGAACAGCAGGTCGGCAAGGCCCGTGCGGATTTCGAGCACGTACAGGAGCGGATCAACGAACGGACTGGGCGCAACCTCCTCCTCGCGGTCTTGATCTCGCTGGCGATCGGCGCCGTGGTCCTGGGGTCGCTGCTGTTCGTCAAATGGCTCTTTCTGCTTTTCGCGATCCCGGTGTGCCTGTTGGGCCTGTTCGAGTTCTCACGCGCGCTGCAGACATCCGGACGGCATGTCGATGTCTGGCCGCAACTGGTCGCCGGGCTCGTCATCATGGCCTCGGGATTCTTCGTCGGTCACTGGACGCACTGGGTGATCACGTTCGCCGCGATCGCGTTCGTCGTCGTCTGGCGGATGCTGGCTCAGATGGTTGCGGCCGACGGTCGTAGCTATGGTGAGGTGCTTTCGGACGTCCTGGTCGCCGGCTTCATCCCGATCTACGTGCCGTTCCTCGCGAGCTTCACCCTGGTGCTCGTGCGGCAAGACCAGGGGGAGTATTGGGTCCTGGCGATGATCGTGACGGTCGTCGCCGCCGATACGGGTGCCTACGCGAGTGGACTCGCCTTCGGTCGCCACCCGATGGCGCCCCGCATCAGCCCGAAGAAGACCTGGGAGGGCTTCGGCGGGGCTGCTCTCGCGGCGGCCCTCGCAGCCACGCTCTTCGCAATCTTCGTGCTGCGTGCGCCCGCGTGGGCGGGCGCCGTCTTCGGCCTCGTGGTGCTGGCCTCTGCGACGATCGGCGACCTCGGTGAGTCGATGATCAAGCGCGACATGGGCATCAAGGACATGAGTTCGTGGCTTCCCGGTCACGGTGGCGTGCTGGATCGGCTCGATTCGATTCTTCCGTCCGCGCCGGCAGCGCTCGCGCTGTACTTCCTCTTCTTCCCCCTGGTGAGTTCATGACCGACCCACAGGCGCCCGAGGCGTCGCCTTTCCCGCACACGACCGGACGCACGAAGGGCTATTCACCCGATGCGGTGGATGCGTTTCTCGCCCGCGCGCGCGATGCCTTCCAGGCCGAGGACGCCGGCGAGGTCCATGCCGGCGCGATCCGCACCGTCGCTTTCCCGCTCGTCAGACGCGGCTACCAGGTCGCGGCCGTCGATGCCGCCCTCGGCCGCATCGAAGACGCCTTCGCCGCGCGTGAGCGTGAGCGGGCCCTGTCGCGGGCGGGTGCACGAGCGTGGGTGGGGCAGTCCCGTCAGCTCGGACAGGAGGTTCTGGATCGCTTGACGCGGCCCAAGCGTCACCGGTTCGCGCGCACGGGCCTCCTCCGGTACGGCTACCGCATCGACGAGGTCGACCTCGTCGCCGACCGGATCGCGCGATTCCTCGAGACCGGCGAGGGTGTTTCCGTCGAGCAGATCCGGACGGTCGCGTTCCGTATGCAACGCCGCGGGTACAACGAAGCACAGGTCGATGCGGTGCTGGATTCCGTCGTCGAGGTCATGCTCGCCGTCGTGTGAGCGGGCTCTCATCGCACGCATCCAGGTCGCCCGCTAGAATCAGGGAACTGTGACTTCCGAAGCCGAGTTGGTCCCCCAGGAATCCCGCGCGATTGCAACGCAGTCCTCCGCGGTAGTCCCTGCGCGACCGCGACCGCCCGAGCGGTGGTCGCGCCGACGCGGTGTGACCGCAACGTTCGCGAGCCTGGCGGTCGCGGCATTCGCAGCTGCCTACGTCGGGCCTCTCACGACGTCCACCTCGACGGCGGAGGCTGCCGAACTCGACCCGGTTTCGCTCTATGCGACCACGATCCACGATGCGCAGCAGTACCTGGCGGCATCCGAGGCTGCGGGCGTCGATCTGGGCCGCGAGGGCCTGTCTTACACGGTCTACGTCACACCGACACCGACCCCCACCCCGACACCCGCGAAGCAGGCCGCATCCGCCACTGGATCTTCGACGTCCGGCGGATGGTCGCCGCCGTTCGTGTCACCGGATCCGGGGTCCGCGCAGGCCATCGCGTACGAAGCCGTCATGGCTCGCGGCTGGGGTGAGAGTGAGTTCGCGTGCCTCGTCGCGCTGTGGAACAAAGAATCCGGCTGGCGCGTCAACGCGTACAACGCCTCGAGCGGCGCCTACGGCATCCCGCAGTCCCTTCCGGGCGAAAAGATGGCATCGGCCGGCGCGGACTGGGCCACGAATCCCGCGACGCAGATCAGCTGGGGACTCGGCTACATCGGTGGACGCTACGGCACACCGTGCGGCGCGTGGGGCCATTCTCAGGCCAAGGGCTGGTACTGATCGCATGCCTCGTGCGCACCGTCGCAGGCCCGAGCCTGCCGACGATTCGTTCGACCGACTGCTGAACGGGTGGAAACGCGGCGAGACGCGCCGTGGCGTCGAGTGGACCGTCCAACCTGTGTCGGCGGCAAAGGCCCAGAAGACCTACACCTGCCCCGGATGCAGTCGGGATGTCGTTCCGGGAACCGCGCACGTCGTCGTCTGGCGTGCGGACGGCGTGCTCGGCGATGCCGCGGATCTCGCGGCCCGGCGACACTGGCATACCGCCTGTTGGAGGATCGGATGACGATGGAGATTCGCGGACCCGTACAGCTCCCGGCGCGGCGGGAAGAAATCGAGTTGCACACGCTCGACGGGCTCACCCTGGTCGGCGAACTCGCGCTCCCCGAGAAGAGTGAGCCCGTCGCAACGCTCGTGACCCTGCATCCGTTGCCGACGGCCGGCGGCTTCATGGACTCGCATATCCTGCGCAAGGCCGCGGGGCGGCTTCCCGCGCTGGCGAACCTCGCCGTGTTGCGCTTCAACACCCGAGGCACCTCTTCGTCGCGGGGAACGAGCGAGGGCGCCTTCGACGGCGGAGCCGCCGAGGAGTTCGACGTCGCCGCCGCGATGGCCTTCGTCCACGATCGCGGTCTCCCGCATCCCTGGATCCTCGGCTGGTCGTTCGGGACGGAGCTGGCGCTGAAGTACGGACGAGACCATGCCATCGAGGGCGCCATCCTGCTCTCGCCGCCCCTGCACCGTGCCACCGCGGACGATGTCGCGGCGTGGAGCGATGATCCGCGCCGCCTGGTGGTCGTCGTGCCGGAGTTCGATGACTATCTGCGCCCCGCGGAAGCGCGGGAACGCTTCGCCTCGGTACCGGGGGCGACTCTGATCGCGGTCGACGGCGGAAAGCACCTGTGGGTGGGGGAGACGCAGACTCGCCGCGTGCTCACCGAGATCGTCGCGGCGACGAACCCCGACGCGCTGCCGCTGCCGACCGAGTGGGACGCCTGAGCCTTCAGAGTTCGTTCTGCCGCGGGATGATGACCTGCCGGTAGATGATCAGGATGCTGGCAGCGACCGGAATCGCGATCAGCGCACCGAGCAACCCGAGCAGAGATCCACCGGCCAGAGCGGCGATCACGACGACCGCGCCCGGCACCGAGACGGCACGGTTCATGATGCGCGGCGACAGGAGGTAGGCCTCGACCTGCATGTAGACCGCGTACCAGATCAGGGCGACGAGGGCGGTGAGGGGTGATCCGAGACCCGGGATCAGACACGTGAGCACGATGATCGCCGAACCCGTCAACGTCCCCACCAACGGGATCAGCGAGAAGAAGAACGCCACGACGGCGAGGACCGCGGGAAAGGGCGCGCCGATGATCGACAGGAAGATGGCGCTCAGGATGCCGTTGATCACACCGAGTGTGACCTGACCGGCGACGTAATAGCCGACGGACGCGGTGATCTGCTCGCTGAGATCGATGAACCGCGCGCGCTTGGACGCGGGTACCAGTTGATAGACCGCGGCCTTGAGCGACGGTGTCGAGGCGGTGAAATAGATCGTGAGGATCAGCACGATGAGCGCTCCGGTGAACCCGGCGACGATCCCCGCGCCGATGCCGAGGATCGTCTCACCCGCGGCCCCACCGATCTTCGTGATGTCCAGGGTCGCGTACCAGTCGGAGATGTACTGGAAGACCTTTTCCACGTCGAGAGCGGGGAAGACATCGTTCAACCATGTGCGCACAGTCTCGACCGGATCCCATTCCAGGTTGACCGCGCTCTCGATGAGCTTCTGGATCTGGGCGACGAGTTGGGACACCTGGGTGACGATGATCGGCACGATCATCAGGATGATGCCGGCGAACACCGCCAGCAACGCGAAGAACGTGGTCAGCAGTGCCGCCCAGCGCGGGAGGCCTCGGCGCTCGAGCCAGGAGACGAGCGGGTCGAGACCCAGCGAGAGGAACAGTGCCGTCCCGACGTAGAGCAGGATCGTCGACAGTGACGCGACGCTCTGGATCAGCAGGATGCCGACGCCGACGCCGAGCGTGGCGATGAGCGCAGTGCGAAACGGATGCTGGAGCTTCACAGGGGGACCTTCTTGCCGTCGTGGTGTGTGACACACATTACGCAGAGAGGGCCCGATATCCGTCGCGCCGCCCCCTCCCGGGCGACATTCAGGTCATTTTCGCTAGGCTGGAATGTCGAATGTGTGTCTGCGGGTTCTCCGCGCGCGCAGAAAGGTGTCATCCGTGCGTTTCGTCTGGGCTGTGGTGGCCTTTGTGCTTGCCGCTGTCATGATCGGGGCGGGAATCGCTCAGCGAACCGTCCTGCAGGGTCCGACGACGGTCACTCAGGCCATCGAAGTCACCGGTGACGTGCCGTATGTGTTGATCGACGGCGCGGTCTTGCGCAGCCACGACGGCACCCAAACCCTCCGGGCCCAGGGCGACGGGACGATCTTCGCCGCGTACGCGCGGACGAATGACCTGACGACCTGGCTGCAGCGGGCCGACTACGCACACCTGACGCTCGGCGAGGACGGTGCGATCGTCTCCGAGACGGTTCCGCAGACCGAGGCTCCCGCAGACGATGCGATCGCGCTCACACCCGTCGACTCCGACTTGTGGCTCGACCAGTTCCAGCAGGACGATTTGCTCATCACGCAGTTGCAGCTCCCCGAAGACATGAGCGTCCTTGTCGCGACGGACGGGACCGAGCCGGCACCGAGCGATCTGACACTGTCTTGGCCGACCGGGGCAGCGACCCCGTGGGCCGGACCGCTGATCGTGGGTGGCAGCCTGTTGCTTCTGGTCGGGTTGATTCTCTACGCGCTCGGTGTGCGCCACGCCCGCCGCTCGCGAGGCCCCCGACGCAAGGGGTTGCCGCTTCCGGTGACCGAACCCATCGACCTCGCGGTCGACACCGAGGAGAAGGGCGTCATCTCGGCCACGCCGACACGTCGATCCCTCACCCGCGGCAAGCGTTCGTTCGCGGTCCTCCCCATCGTCGCGGTCTCCGCTCTGATGTTCTCAGGCTGCTCACCGGATGCCTGGCCGGAACTGGTCGGGTCGCCGACGCCTTCGGCCACGCCCAGCATCGTCGTCCCCGACGACCAGGGGAGCCCGGCTGTGACCGAGGCGCAGGCGGAGCGCATCATCTCCCGCATCTCCACGCAGCTGAGTGTGGCGGATGAAGCGAATGATGCCGCCGCTGCCGCTGGTCGCGCGGACGGCGCGGCGCTGCAGGCCCGCGAGACGAATTACCGCCTCCGCACCGCGATCCCCGAGCAGCAGTCGCTCGACCCGATCCCCACCTCGGGCATCCGGGTATTGCTCCCCGAAGCCTTTGACGGCTGGCCCCGGACGTTCATCGCCGTCGTGGGCACGGGCGCGGATTCGCCCGACACGATCATGAGCGTGACGCAAGCCGATGCCTGGTCGGACTACAAGGTCGAGTACATCGCCGACCTCGCCGCCGACACCAGCCTGAGCCTAGCTCCGCCGTATGTGGGTGCGGTCGCGATCGACCCCGACTCGCCGTTCCTTCTGCTTCCGCCGTCAGAGCTCGCCGGCGCCTACGCGGATGTGCTGGATAAGGATGCGGACAGCGAGTTCGCGCCGCTGTTCGACGCCGAGACCGACGTGTTCCGGACGCAGATAGCCGCCAACCGGACATCCCGGTTGGAGTCGTTCAACCAAACGGCGGCTGAGACCGGCACGTTGACGTTCGCGGCTTCCGCGGGGGACACGACGCCGGTCGCGCTCGCGACCCTGGACAGCGGCGCGATCGTCGCCGTCAGCGTGAATGAGACCGACACCGTCACTCCGACCAACGCCGACGCAGTCATCAAGTTGGATGACAGCCCGACGGTGAAGGCCTTGGCAGGTGTCAGTCAGTCTGCGACGGGATTCACGACGACCTTCGCGGATCAACTGTTCTTCTTCGTCCCCGCTCAGAGTTCGACCCAGCGGATCCAGTTCCTCGGCTATTCCTCCAGCATCCTCGACGTGAAGGCGGTCACTCCGTGAGCGATCAGACCCTCGGCGCCCAGCACCCCGGCGCCGTTCTCCGTGGTGCGGTCGACCTGTCGTCGCTCCGCGAACGGGCGACGACGGCAGCTGCTCCCGCACCGGCGACCGGCGATGCGCCCGCGCCGCCGCTCGTGTTCGACGCCACCGATGCGAACTTCGCGACCGTGCTTGAGCTCTCGCGCACCGTGCCGGTCGTCGTCGACCTGTGGGCGGAGTGGTGCGGGCCGTGCAAGCAACTCAGTCCCGTGCTGGAGAAGATCGTCACCGAGCTGGGCGGGCGTCTCGTCCTCGCCAAGGTCGACGTCGATGCCAACCCTCAGCTGGCGCAGAGCTTCCGTGCGCAGTCGATTCCGCTCGTCGTCGCGCTCGTGGCCGGACAGCCGGTGCAGCTGTTCACGGGAGCTGTCCCGGAGCAGCAGGTGCGAGAGGTCTTCGCCCAGCTACTCCAACTCGCGGCCCAGCAGGGCGTGACCGGGACCGTGCCGCAGGGTCCCGTCGACCCTGACGCCGAGCAGCGGGAAGAGGAGGTTTCCGCGCTTCCGCCGCTCCATCAAGAGGCGTTCGAGGCGATCGAGGCGGGCGACTATGCGCGCGCCGCGACGGCGTATGAAGCAGCGCTCGTCGAAGACCCGCGCGATGAGCAGGCGCGCGCAGGTCTCGGACAGGTGCGGTTGCTCGAACGCGTGCAGGGACTCGACCTCCAAGACTCGCGGGCCGCAGCGGCCGCAGCTCCGGAGGATCCCGAGGCGCAGTTCGCGGTGGCCGATCTGGACCTCGCCGGTGGTCACGTCGAGGATGCGTTCGGCCGGTTGCTCGACCTGTTCGCTGTTCTTCCGGACGACGAGCGTGCACCGGTGCGCGAACGCCTTCTCGAGCTCTTCGGGCTCGTCGGCGACACCGACCCGCGCGTGCTCCGCGCGCGCGGTCGCCTCTCCAGCCTGTTGTTCTGATCCGCGCGCGGAGCTACGACGAGCCCTCCGTGCTGTGGCTGAGCCACAACACGCCCAAGGGGGGCAGTGTCATCGTCGCGCGGCCGGAATCATCCGCCCGGACGGCTCCGAAGTTGCCGACACCGGAGCCGCCGTACTCAGGGACGTCCGAATTGAGGATCTCCGTCCACTGACCGCTTTCGCCGAGGTCGAGGGAGAAGTCATAGACCGGGGCGCCGGAGAAGTTGCAGACGATGGCGATCGTGTTCCCGTGATTGTCGCGCCGTGAGAACGCGATGACGTTGGGGTTCCAGTGCGGCGCTCCCAATCGCGTGAACGCGCCCGCGTCGCTGTCGCGTGCCCACAGCGGAGCATGGTCGCGGTAGACCCGGTTGAGAGCACCGACGAAGTTGAAGAGCTCGCGGTGCGCCGGTTGGTCCAGGAGCCACCAATCCAGGCTGCGTGACTCAGACCATTCGGACATCTGCCCGAACTCCTGTCCCATGAACAGCAGCTGCTTTCCGGGGTGGCCCCACATGTACGCCAGGAACGCACGCATGTTCGCGAGCTTCTGCCAGTGGTCGCCGGGCATCCTCGTGAAGAGCGTTCCTTTGCCGTGCACGACTTCGTCGTGGCTGATCGGCAGGAGGTAGTTCTCGCTGAACGCGTACACGAACGAGAACGACAGCTCGCCCTCGTGGTGCGACCGGTACATCGGGTCGCGCTTCATGTACTCGAGGGAGTCGTTCATCCAGCCCATGTTCCACTTGAGGCCGAATCCGAGTCCGCCCTGGCTGGTCGGTGCGGTCACACCGGGGTAGCTGGTCGATTCCTCGGCGATCATGGCGATGCCCGGATATCGCTTGTACGCGGTCGCGTTGACCTCCTGGAGGAAGCGGATCGCCTCGAGGTTCTCCCGCCCGCCGTAGATGTTCGCTTCCCATTCGCCGGCTTCACGCGAGTAATCGAGATAGAGCATGGAGGCCACGGCATCCACCCGCAGACCATCGACGTGGAACTCCTCGAACCAGAACAGCGCGTTCGCGACGAGGAAATTGCGCACCTCGTTGCGGCCGTAGTCGAAGATCAGGGTGCCCCAGTCTTTGTGCTCGCCGCGACGGGGGTCCGGGTGCTCGTACAGGGGCTGACCGTCGAAGCGGGCCAGCGCGAACTCATCCTTCGGGAAGTGACCGGGTACCCAGTCCATGATCACGCCGATGTCGGCCTGGTGCAGGCGATCGATGAGATAGCGGAGGTCGTCGGGGGTCCCGAAGCGGCTCGTGGCGGCGTAATACCCGGTGACCTGGTACCCCCACGAGCCACCGAACGGATGCTCGGCCAGCGGGAGGAACTCGACGTGCGTGAACCCCTGCTCGATCAGGTATCCGACGAGCGGGTCGGCGGCTTCACGATAGGTCAGACCCGGCCGCCACGACGCGAAGTGCAGCTCGTACACCGACATCGGCTGGTCGATGGGGGAGCGGGATCCGCGCCGGGTGAGCCACGCGTCGTCGGCCCATTCGTGCGTGGTGTCGGTGACGATGGATGCCGTGGACGGCGGCACCTCGGCGTGCTGCGCCATCGGGTCGGCCTTCGTGATCCACGGGCCGGCCTGCGTGAGAAGTTCGAACTTGTACGTCGTGCCCACGCCGAGTCCCGGGATGAAGAGTTCCCAGACTCCGCTGGAGCCGAGCGATCGCATCGCGTGCCCCTGACCATCCCAGGAGTTGAAGTCGCCGACGACGCGGACCGCGCGCGCGTTCGGCGCCCAGACCGAGAAGGCCACGCCGTCGACGCCGGCGGTCTGGTGCAGGCGCGCACCGAGGACCCGCCACAGCTCCTCGTGGCGTCCCTCGCGGATCAGGTGCAGATCGAGCTCACCGACCGTCGGCACGTGCCGGTACGGGTCATCGGCGGTGTACGCGACGCCGCCGTCGTAGGCGGTCTCGAGCGTGTAGGAGAGGGGGGCGGTGTCGGTCGAACCCTCCCAGATTCCCGCGCGCACGTGCGTGAGCACCACTCGCTCGCCGTCCGCGAGTACGGCCGTCACCGTCTGAGCGAGCGGCCGTCGTGCACGGATGACCCAGGTGCCGTCCGGCTGCCCGTGAAGCCCCAGCACGTCGTGCGGCGCGTAATAGGACCCGGTGGCTACGGTGTCGAGGACGGCGTCGTCGGGACGGTTCATCGGGTTCCCCTCACGTGCAGGATGTGGACGGGCTCGGCGAAGGCGTCGAGTCGGACGAAGTTGTGATCCGACCAGGTCCACGTCGCGCCGGTGATGAGATCTTCGACGGTGAACTCGTCGCCGGGTGATCCGCCCCACGCCGTGGGGTCCAGATGGACGGTCGTCTGACGCACCGAGTGAGGGTCGACATTGGCGACCACGATGATCGTGTCGGACTGTCCGTCAGCGGTCAGAGCGCCGGGAACGTGCTTCGAGTAGACGAGGATCGCATCGTCGTCGCTGAAATGGATGCGCAGGCCCCGCAACTGCCGAAGTGCGGGATGCGTGCGACGGATCTCGTTGAGACGCTGGAGATACGGCGCAAGCGAATCACCCGCCGCTTCTGCGGCAGCCCAATCCCGGACCTTGTACTCGAACTTCTCGTTGTCGATGTTCTCTTCGGCGCCCGCGCGTGCCACATTCTCGTACAGCTCGTAGCCGGCGTAGACGCCGTAACTCGCGCCCGCTGTCGCGGCGATCGCGGCGCGGATCTTGTAGGCCGGTCGCCCGCCGTACTGGAGATACTCGGTCAGGATGTCGGGGGTGTTCACGAACAGGTTCGGGCGCATGATGTCGGCGGTCTCGTCCGAAATCCACGTGAGGAATTCCTCGAGTTCGGGCTTCGTGTTGCGCCACGTGAAGTACGAGTAGCTCTGCTGGAATCCCGCCTGAGCGAGCCCGAGGAGCGGTGCCGGGCGCGTGAATGCCTCGGCGAGGAAGACGACATCCGGATGCTCGGCGCCGACCGTCGCGATCAGCCACTCCCAGAACTGCAAGGGCTTCGTGTGCGGATTGTCGACGCGGAAGATCTTCACGCCGTGGCCGATCCAGAGCCGCACGATGCGCAGAACTTCGGCCCGGATGCCGTCCGGATCGTTGTCGAAGTTGATCGGGTAGATGTCTTGATACTTCTTCGGCGGGTTCTCGGCGTACGCGATCGAGCCGTCGGGAAGGGTCGTGAACCACTCCGGGTGTGTGGTCACCCAGGGATGATCGGGGGCTGCCTGCAAAGCGAGATCGAGCGCCACCTCGAGGCCCTGAGCGGTGGCCGCGCGCACAAAAGCGCGGAAGTCAGCGATCGTTCCGAGATCCGGGTGCACGGTGTCATGGCCACCGGCCGCCGACCCGATGGCCCACGGCGACCCGGGATCGCCGGGGCCCGCCGTGAGCGTGTTGTTGGGGCCCTTGCGGTTGCGCTCACCGATCGGATGGATCGGCGGGAGGTAGACGACGTCGAACCCCATCGCCGCGACGGCGGGCAGGCGCTTCACGGCGGAGCGGAACGTGCCGCTCTTGATGGTGCCGTCCTTGCGGCGCACGGCGCCTTCGGATCGCGGGAAGAACTCGTACCAGGCGCCGACGCCGGCGCGCTCACGCTCGACGAGCAGCTCGTGAGTACGACTCACCGTCGTGAGCGAGGCGAGCGGCCGCGCCGCGAAGATCGCCGCAAGGCGTGGGTCGCGGACGATCACGAGCGACTGCTCGTCGTTGACGGCACTGTCGCGCATCGCTTCCGCCGCGGTTTTCAGCGCGCGACGCTCGGCCGCAGGACGGTCCTTCTCCTTCGCTGCACGCAGGAAGAGCTCGGCTCCCATGGCGCGCATGAGCGCGGCATCCACGCCGGCGGCGATCTTGAGTTCGGCGGCGTGCTCCCATGTGGCGAAGTCATCCGCGAAGGATTCGAACCGGAAGCGCCACACTCCCTGCTCGAGCGGCGAAACGAGCACGCGCCACCGGTCGAACCCGTCATGGAGAGCCGTCAGCCGATGCAGAGATTCCTGACCGAAAGGCGAGAACAATCGCACGTGCACGCCGATCAGATCGTGACCTTCGCGGAACGCCGTCGCGGTGAACGGCACGGCTTCGCCGACGAACGCGGAGGGGCGGAAGTCGGGGTCCAGGGCCCGCGGGCGCACCTGGCCGAGAGGAATGCGGCCCGTGCGCGCTGCCGCGTCGGGGGCCGGGGCGCCGACGGGTCGGAGGGGAATCTCCGCCGTGCTGCGAACTGCCGGGGAAGGGGAGGTGCTCGTCGTCGTCGCCACGTCTCGAACCTACCGCCGTTGCGTCGCGGCGTGCACCTATCGGTCGGCGCGGCCGCACTCCCGGCCGCGGCGAAAAAGGGCTGAGCGCGGGGGCGGGGCCGGTCAGGCCATGCGGAAAAGCTGCATCGCCGTGCCAGGCAGAGACACGACGTCGCCGGGGGCGAAAGTCTGCTCGGATTCGTCGGGGCGCTCAGGCACACTCGACCACAGTGAGACGAACTCGGTGATGCCCTCGATCCGGGGGAGTGTCACATCGATCGGGCATTCGTTTCCGTGCACGATGAGCAGGATCCGGTTGGGGTCCTCGGACTCGGGAGTGGACCGTGCGTCGTACTGCAAGGTGCGGTGGGCCGGGTTCGTCCACCGTTCGATCGACATCGTCTCCCCGTTCTCGTCGTACCAGTCGATCACGGACGAGTTCGGAACGGAATGTACGGCGTGCCCGAACCGACGCGGGCGGAGAGCCGGATTCTCCCGGCGCAGACGGATGAGTCTCTGCACGTGCGCGAAGAGGTCCTCCTGCCACGGCGCGTGCTGCCAATCGACCCAGGTGAGGGGCGACGAGTGGCAGTAGGCGTTGTTGTTGCCACGTTGCGTGCGGGCGAACTCGTCGCCGGCGGTGATCATCGGAATGCCGGCCGAAAGCAGCAACGTCCCCATGAGGTTGCGCATCGCGCGTCGCCGTGCGGCGAGGATATGCGGATCATTCGTCGGGCCCTCGGCGCCGTGGTTGAACGAGCGATTCGTGTCGGTGCCGTCGCGCCCTTGCTCACCATTGCCCATGTTGTGCTTGATGTCGTAGGAGACGAGGTCGCGAAGCGTGAACCCGTCGTGTGCGGTCACGAAGTTGACGCTCGCGAGCGGACCGCGCGCGTCACTGAACGTGTTCGACGATCCCGCGAGTCGGGTCGCGAACCCGCCGACCCCGACGGGAGCCGTCCCGGCCCGTCGCGCATAGTCGACGTCGCTGAGCCAGAAGTTGCGCACGCGGTCGCGATAGCGGTCGTTCCACTCGGCCCACCCCTCGCCGAAGTTTCCCGTCTGCCAGCCGCCCATGCCGACATCCCACGGCTCGGCGATGTTCTTGACACCGGCCAGGGCGGGATCGTCGATGATCGCTCGCAGGAGGGGGTGATCGGCGGTGAAGACGTGGTTCTCGTCACGACCGAGCGTCGCGGCCAGGTCGAAACGGAATCCGTCGACCTGCAGGTCGTTCGCCCAGTAGCGCAGCGAATCGAGCACCAGGCGCGCGGCGGCATCCGTGGACGTATTCAGCGAATTGCCGCAGCCCGTGACATCGATGTACGCGCTGTCCTCGTGCTGGCGGTAGTAGGCCCCGTTGTCGATGCCCCGCAGGCTCGACCGGGGATCGGCCATACCGAGTTCGGACGTGTGGTTGAAGACGACGTCGAGGATCACCTCGATACCGGCCGCGTGCAGGGCCTTGACCATTTCCTGGAACTCGCGGACGACACCGCCGGGCCCCTGGGCCGATGACTCCACGGTCGCGTAGCCGCCGTGTGGCGTGAAGAAGCTGAGCGTGTTGTAGCCCCAGTAGTTCGTGAGACCGTGCTGCAACAGACGAGGCTCGGTCTCGAACGCGTGCACGGGCAGCAGTTCGACGGCCGTGACACCCAGCGCACGCAAGTGCTCGATCATCGCCGGGTGTCCGAGCCCGGCGTACGTGCCGTGCAGCGCAGGAGGGACACCGGGATGTCTTTTGGAGAGCCCGGTGACGTGCGCTTCGTAGATCACGGTGCGATCCAGCGGAGTCGCCGGTTTCGTGACGCCTTCCCAATCGAAATCGGGCTCGACGACGACCGAGCGCCACTGACCCCGCCGCACCGGCACGAGGCCCCGCCCGTACGGGTCGATCAGCAAGCTCTCGGGGTTGAAGGTGTTGCCGGGCCCGGCCGGACCGTCGACGCGCAGCGCATAGCGCGTGCCGGGACGCAGGCTCGGCGTCGAGATCTCCCAGACACCGCCGCCGACGGGGGCGAGCGGAAACGCTTCCGTGATCCAGTCGAGGTCGGTTTCGTCGAAGACGACCAGCTCGATGCGCGTGGCCGCTCCCGACCAGACGCGCAGGCGTCCACTATCACCCCGCAGAGTCACCCCCAGATCGTCGAGCGAGGAGTCGAGGAATGCGGGGGGAGCCGCGAGGGTACTGGACGGCGTCGGGCAGGCCATGCGCTCTACAGTAGTAATGCCGTGAGTCCGGCACGTAACGCCACGAGGAGGGTCATGTCGATCTACCTCGACCACGCGTCGTTCTCGCCGTTGCGGCCCGCTGCACGCGACGCGTGGCTCGCCGCGACCGACGTGATCGGCAACGCCTCGTCTGTGCACGGTGCCGGCCAGGACGCACGACGGGTGCTCGAGGAGTCTCGGGAAACCCTCGCCGCCGCTTTGCGGTGCGAGCCGATCGAAGTCGTCTTCACGTCGGGCGGCACGGAATCGGTCAATCTCGCGCTCAAAGGTCTCTGGTGGTCACGTTCGGCCGGGGCGGATGCCGTGGTCGTCCCGGATGGCGAGCATCACGCGACGATGGACACGATGTCGTGGCTCGTGGCCGTCGAACGTGCACACGCGCGCCACGTGGCGCTCGACGGATGGGGACGAATCGATCCGACCCGGTTCGCGGATGCCCTCCCCGGCGCGGCACTTGCGACCGCGCTGATCGCCAACAACGAGGTCGGGACGGTGCAGGATGCCGGTGCCTTGGCCGGCGCGGCGGCGGAGGCCAGCATCCCGCTCCACCTCGACGCGATTTCGGCACTCGGTCACCTCCCGCTCGACTTCGCCGGCTGGCGTGGCGCCGGGAACGGCTCCGGCGGCCTGGTCGCGCTCAGTATTTCGGGACACAAGGTCGGCGCTCCCGTCGGCACGGGTGCGCTCGTGGTGTCGCGCCACGCCGCCCTCACCCCGCTCCTTCACGGGGGCGGGCAGCAGCGCGGCCTGCGCTCCGGTACCCCCGATGTCGCCGGCGCTGCCGCTCTCGCCGTCGCGACGACGGAGGCCGTCGCCGAGCAGGCGGGGGAGCACGCGCGCCTGTCGGCGCTGCGCGCGCGCTTGATCGCGGGTATCCGCGCTACGGTGCCGGCCGCCGAACTCCTGGGTGACCCCGACAATCGCCTTCCGGGAAACGTCCACCTGCATTTCCCGGGCGCCGCGGGGGAGTCTCTGCTGTTTCTGCTCGACCAGGCGGGCATCTCGGTATCGACCGGATCGGCGTGCCAGGCCGGAGTCGCCGAACCGTCGCATGTCGTCCTGGCACTGGGGCGCGACGAACGCGTGGCGCGGTCGGTGCTGCGCATCACGCTCGGCAGGACGACGACCGCCACCGACATCGACGCCGTGCTCGCGGTGTTGCCGGATGCGTATCTGCGGGCATCCGGAGCCCGCACAGCCGCTCGCTCGTAGACTGGGTTCGTGCGAGTTCTAGCGGCGATGAGCGGTGGGGTTGACTCTGCCGTCGCTGCGGCGCGTGCCGTGGAGGCCGGTCACGACGTCGTCGGGGTCCATCTGGCGCTTTCGCGCGCGGGGGGCACGCTGCGCGCGGGCAGTCGTGGTTGCTGCACGATCGAGGACGCTCTGGATGCGCGTCGCGCCGCTGATCGCCTCGGCATCCCGTTCTACGTCTGGGATTTCTCCGAGCGCTTCCGTGAGGACGTCATCGCCGACTTCGTCGCCGAATATCAGGCGGGCCGCACGCCGAACCCGTGCATGCGGTGCAATGAGAAGATCAAGTTCGCCGCGCTCCTCGAGCGTGCGCTCGAGCTCGGTTTCGACGCGGTCTGCACCGGGCACTATGCCCTGCTGGTCGACGGACCGGACGGTCGGGAGCTGCACCGTGCGTCGGACGCTGCCAAGGACCAGTCCTACGTCCTGGGTGTCCTCACTGCTGAGCAGCTTGCACACACGTACTTCCCGCTGGGCGACACGCCGTCCAAGGCGCTCGTGCGTGCAGAGGCTGCCGAGCGCGGTCTGACGGTCGCGCAGAAGCCGGACAGCCACGACATCTGTTTCATCCCGGACGGCGACACGCGCGGCTGGTTGGCCGACAAGGTCGGCGCAGAGCGCGGGCAGATCCTCGATCGTGCCGGTGACGTCATCGGCACTCACGAGGGGGCGCACGCGTTCACCGTGGGCCAGCGTCGTGGACTCTCGATCGGCACTCCTGCTGCGGACGGCAAACCGCGCTTCGTTCTGGAGGTGCGACCCGTGTCGAACACGGTCGTCGTCGGACCCAAAGAAGCCCTCGCGACAGCGGAGATCTCCGGCATCCGCGCGACGTGGACCGGCGCGCCGCCCGCGGCGGAGGAGTTCGACTGCCACGTGCAGATCCGGGCGCACTCCGACCCGGTCTCGGCACGCGCACAGTGGCGCTCAGGCGGTGTCACGGTCGTCCCCGATGCTCCGTTCGACGGGGTCGCTCCGGGCCAGACCGCGGTTCTCTACCTCGGGACGCGTGTGCTCGGCCAGTTCACCGTCGACGCGACGGTGTCTGCGGTCGCCGTCGACGCCTGAGACGATGTCGCAGGTGCGTCCTACACTTACGGGGTGACGGATGCCGCTGACCAGAACGCGCTGCCAGATGACCTCGACGCGGCGCGTTCCGAGTCCGAGCGGCTCACCGCGCTGATCGTCGATGCCCGTGAGGCGTACTACGGGCATGATGCCGAACTCGTTGACGACGCGACCTACGACACGTGGATGCGTGCGCTCGAAGACCTCGAGCGCCTCTTCCCCGAGGTGCAGGGCCAGGACTCGCCCACTCTGACGATCGGTGCTGCGGAGTCGTCGCTGTTCGCTCCGGTCACTCACGCCGAGCGGATGTTGAGCCTCGACAACGTGTTCAGCGCCGAGGAACTCACGCAGTGGTGTGAGAAGACCCGTGCGGCGGCGGCGCGGGATGTCCGGTGGCTCACCGAACTGAAGATCGACGGGCTCGCGATCAACCTGCGGTACGCGCACGGTGAGCTCGTCTCCGCGGCGACCCGCGGGGACGGTCGCGTCGGCGAGGACGTCACCGAGAACGCCCTCCGCATCGCGGGAATCCCCCGCCGGCTGGAGGGCACCGGGCATCCGGCGCTCGTCGAGGTGCGTGGCGAGGTCTATATTCCGGTGGCGGCATTCGACGTGCTCAACACACTCCAGGCGCGCCTGCGTGATCAGGTCATGACCGAGTCGCTCGAGCGCGGCGTCGACGAGGAAAAGGCGACCCGGAGTGCGGCGCGCCGCTTCCCGGCGTTCGCCAATCCGCGCAATGCGGCCAGCGGCGGCTTACGACAGCAACTCGAGAAGAAGACCGGGCTCGAACTCGAAGCGGGCCGCGCGCGCGTCGAGTCGCTGCGGCTGTACGTCCACGGAATCGGGGCGTGGCCCGATCCGCCGGTGTCGTCGCAGAGTGAGATCTACGCGCTCCTGGCCGGATGGGGTCTGCCGACGAGTCCCTACTTCCGCACATTCGACGACGTCGCCGGGGTGCAGGAGTTCGTCGCGCACTACGGGTCGCATCGACACGACGTCACCCACGAGATTGACGGGATCGTCGTGAAAGTCGACGAGTTGGCTCTGCACGACGAGCTCGGCGCGACGAGCCGCGCGCCGCGCTGGGCCATCGCGTACAAGTACCCGCCCGAGCAGGTCAACACCACGCTCCTGGACATCGTCGTGTCCGTCGGGCGCACCGGACGGGCGACGCCCTTCGCCGTCATGGCACCCGCTCGCGTCGCGGGATCGGTCGTCCGTCAGGCGACTCTCCACAATCAGGACGTCGTGAAGGCCAAGGGTGTTCTGATCGGCGACACGATCGTGCTGCGCAAAGCAGGAGACGTGATCCCCGAGGTTCTCGGTCCCGTCGTCGAGTTGCGTGACGGCACGGAGCGGGCCTTCGTCATGCCGACGCAGTGCCCGGAATGCGGATCCCCCCTCGCACCCGCGAAGGAGGGAGATATCGATCTGCGGTGTCCCAATACGCGCTCCTGCCCCGCGCAGGTCCGCGGGCGGGTCGAGCACATCGGCTCCCGTGGAGCGCTCGACATCGAAGTGCTCGGCGAAGTCACCGCGGCTGCGCTGACGCAACCCGACGTGCCGACGATCCCGCCGCTCGCAACGGAGGCGGCGCTGTTCGAGCTGACGCTCGATGATCTCGTGCCCATCGAGGTCGTCGTCCGCGACGCCGAAACAGGGGAGCGGCGGGTCGACGAGTCGACCGGCGAGTTCGTTCGCCGGACGCCCTTCCAGAAGCTCGGCCCGGCGGCGTATCCACCCGAAGCCGCCGACATGGACGCGGCGCAACGGCGGAAGGCCGGCATCCGCAAGGACTATCGCGAAGTGCTGCCGTCCGAGGCCGCGGTGAAACTGCTGGCGGAACTCGAAAAGGCCAAGACGAAAGAGCTCTGGCGCTTCTTGGTCGCGCTCAGTATCCGTCACGTCGGTCCGGTGGCCGCGCGCGCTCTCGCCCAATGGTTCGGTTCGCTCGACGCCATTCGTGCGGCCACGCGTGAGGAGCTGGCCGCCGTCGACGGCGTCGGCGGCATCATCGCCGATTCGCTGCGGGAATGGTTCGATATCGACTGGCATCGCGAGATCGTCGATCGCTGGGCCGCCGCCGGTGCGCAGCTCACAACTCCCGGTCACCCCGGACCGGGCGCTGCTGCCCTGGCCGGCGGGGTCTTGGAGGGAGTCACCGTCGTGGCGACGGGGAGCCTCGACGGCTACACGCGCGAGGGCGCGCAGGAGGCGATCATCGCCGCCGGGGGCAAAGCGGCATCCAGCGTCTCGAAGAAGACCGATTTCGTTGCGGCCGGACCCGGCGCCGGGTCGAAACTCGGCAAGGCGGAGGAGCTTGGCGTGCGCATCATCGACGCGGCACAGTTCCGGATCCTCGTCGAGCAAGGCCCCGACGCGCTCGGCGCCGGCTGATCACTCCGCCGGTGCGGTGCCGTTCGTCAGGGTCAGCAGTGACTCGCGCACCTGACGGCGCAGGACCTTGCCGATGAGCGAGGTCGGCAACTCGTCGACGACGAAGATCCGGCGTGGCACCTTGTAGGGCGTGAGGATGCCGCGCACGTACTCGCGGATGCTCTCCACGTCCATGTCGGCTCCGTCGAGGACGACGGCGGCGACGACCTCCTCGCCGGAATGGGTGCTCGGGAGTCCCACGACGGCGGCATCGACGACGTGCGGGTGCTGGCGGAGCGCGTTCTCCACCTCGGTCGGGGCGACGTTGAACCCACCCGTGATGATGAGCTCCTTGATGCGGTCGACGACGCGCACGAAGCCGCCTTCGTCGATCGTGACGATGTCGCCCGTCCGGAACCAACCGTCGACGAAGACCCGTTCGGTTTCTTCCGGGCGGCCGTAATACCCCTGGAAGACCTGCGGTCCCCGCACCAAGAGCTCGCCGCGTTCACCCGGCGGCACGTCGCGCGTCGGCTCATCGGGATCGACGACGCGGCACTCGGTTCCCGGCAGGGGCAGGCCCACGGTCCCCGCCACCCGGTTGTCCGCGACAGGGTTGGCCATGAGGACGGGGGAGCACTCGGAGAGGCCGTAGCCCTCCACCAAAAACCCGCCGGTGGCTTCCTCGAACGGCACCACGATGCTCTGCGACAGCGCCATGGCGCCCGAGATGGCCACGTCGGTCCCGGCAAGGGAGACACCCTCCGCACGGGCCGCGGCCAGGAGCCGTTCGGCGATCGGCGGAACGAGCGGGAGGAATGTGGCCGGGTGCTTCTTCGTCACCTCGAGAACGAGATCGGGCTCGAAGCGGGGAAAGAGCACGAGTCGCGCTCCCATCGACATCGCGAAGGTGAGGCAGAGCGTCAGCCCGTACGCGTGGAACATCGGCAGGACGGCATAGACGACGCAGCCATGGCCACGCTGGATCGACGGCACCCACGCCTGGGACTGGCGGGCGTTCGACAGCAGGTTCCGATGCGTCAGCGCCGCACCCTTCGGCGCGCCCGTCGTCCCGCTCGTGTACTGGATGATCGCCAGATCATCACACTGCGGTCCGGGTCGAGACGCCGGCAGCGGATCGCTCGCGAGGAGCTTCTCCCACGGGATCGCTCCCGAGACGCGCTCGGTGAGAGCCTCCCGCGACGCGCGGGCCTTCGCGATCGGCAGCGTCAGCGCAAGGCGAAGACGCAGCGGCATGGCGCGCGTGATGTCGACCGAGATCAGATTGTGGACCTCCACATCCGCGGGGAAATCCTGCACGGTGCGGACGACCTTGCTCCAGACGATGGCCGTCTTCGCCCCGTGATCCTCGAACTGCTGGCGGAGTTCTCGCGGCGTGTAGAGCGGGTTGTGTTCGACCGCGATGGCGCCGAGCCGGAGGATCGCGTAGAACGCGACGATGTGCTGGGGGCAGTTGGGCAACACGATGGCCACGGTATCGCCGGTACCGACCCCGAGCGCGGCGAGCCCTGCCGCCGTCCGATCGATGGCATCCTGCAGATCGCGATAGGTGGTCTCGCGCCCGAAGAACTGCAACGCCGGCGCATCAGGGTAGTCCCGTGCGGATGCCGCGACGATGTCCAGAAGGGACCCCGTGACGGGCTCCAGGTCGTCGGGGACCCCGTCGGCGTAGCTGGCGATCCAAGGGCGAGGAGGGTCGTAGGTCGTCACGGCATCAGCCTAACGGCGCGGCAGGAAGCCATGGAGGGCCCACGTAGACTGGTCTGGTGTCTGAAATCACCCCTGATCTCGTGCGCCATCTCGGCGTGCTCGCCCGGATCGAACTGAGCGACGAGGAGGTGCAGCGCCTCACCGGAGAGCTCGACGCGATCGTGGACAACATCGCCAAGGTGTCCGAGGTCGCCACCCCCGACGTCCCCGCGACGAGCCACCCGATTCCGCTGCACAACGTGTTCCGTCCCGACGTCGTGGGCCGCATGCTGACCCGCGACGAGGTGCTGCAGAATGCTCCGGATGCCGCCGACGGCCGTTTCCGCGTGACCGCGATCCTGGGAGAAGAGCAGTGAGCGAACTGATTCGATTGAGCGCCGCGGACCTCGCGGCGCGCCTGTCTGCGGGCGACGTCTCGAGCGTCGAGGCGACGCAGGCTCACCTCGACCGCATCGCCGCGGTCGACGGCGACGTGCACGCGTTCCTTCACGTCAGCGATCACGCGCTCGACGTCGCTGCCGACATCGACCGGCGCCGCGCCGCGGGCGAGCAGCTCGGAGACCTCGCCGGTGTTCCGCTGGCGATCAAGGACGTCCTCGTCACGACCGACATGCCCTCGACCAGCGGATCGAAGATCCTCGAGGGATTCCTGTCGCCCTACGACGCGACTGTCGTCGCCCGCGTGCGCGCGGCGGGCCTCGTGCCCCTCGGTAAGACCAATATGGACGAATTCGCGATGGGCTCCTCCACCGAGCACTCCGCGTACGGTCCGACCCACAACCCGTGGGACCTCGACCGTATCCCCGGCGGCTCCGGTGGTGGCTCGGCTGCGGCCGTGGCCGCGTTCGAAGCGCCGATCGCCCTCGGCTCGGACACCGGCGGGTCGATCCGTCAACCGGCACACGTCACCGGGACGGTCGGGCTCAAGCCCACCTACGGTGGCGTCAGTCGCTTTGGCGCGATCGCTCTTGCCTCGAGCCTCGATCAGGTCGGCCCCGTCTCGCGCACCGTCCTCGACTCGGCGCTGCTGCACGACGTCATCGGCGGGCACGACCCGCACGATTCCACGTCGCTGACCGACGCGTGGCCGTCGTTCGCGGCGGCTGCGCGCGAAGGCGCTCGCGGCGACGTCCTGAAAGGGCTGAAGGTCGGCGTTATTCGCGAGCTGCCCGATAGCGGCTTCCAGGCGGGTGTCTCGGCGTCCTTCCGCGCGTCACTCGCGCTCCTCGAGGCACAGGGCGCAGAGATCGTGGAGATCAGCGCACCGCACTTCGAGTACGGCGTCGCGGCGTACTACCTGATCCTGCCCGCCGAGGCATCGAGCAACCTCGCGAAGTTCGACTCGGTCCGTTTCGGTCTTCGCGTCGACGTTCCGGGCGGCACGGTCGAGGACGTGATGGCGCGCTCGCGCGACCTCGGCTTCGGAGACGAGGTCAAGCGTCGCATCATTCTCGGCACCTACGCGCTGTCGGCCGGCTACTACGACGCGTACTACGGCAGTGCCCAGAAGGTGCGCACGCTCATTCAGCGTGATTTCGACGACGCCTTCGCGCAGGTCGATGTGATCGCGACGCCGTCGGCGCCCACCACGGCCTTCCGGCTGGGGGAGAAGATCGATGACCCGCTGCAGATGTACCTCAACGACATCACCACGATTCCGGTGAACCTCGCCGGAGTCCCCGGGATCTCGATCCCCTCCGGGCTGGCGGCAGAGGACGGGCTGCCGGTCGGCATCCAATTCGTCGCTCCCGCCCGCGAGGATGCCCGCCTGTACCGCGTGGGTGCTGCGCTGGAAGCTCTGCTCGTCGATGAATGGGGTGGTCCGCTCCTGGACCGCGCCCCGCTGCTGGGAGGGGCCCGCTGATGGCCAAGGACGCACTGCTCGACTTCGACAAAGCGCTCGAGCTCTACGAGCCGGTACTGGGCTTCGAGGTGCACGTCGAGCTGAACACCGCCACGAAGATGTTTTCGGCCGCCGGCAACCCGGCGCACGCCGACAACCATGACGCTGCGCCGAACACGCTGGTCGCGCCCGTCGACATGGGACTGCCGGGCTCGCTGCCGGTCGTCAACGAGACGGCCGTGCGATTCTCGATCAGCCTGGGTCTGGCCCTCGGGTGTTCGATCGCGCCGTCGAGCCGCTTCGCGCGGAAGAACTACTTCTACCCCGACCTCGGCAAGAACTACCAGATCTCGCAGTACGACGAGCCGATCGCCTTCGAGGGCGAAGTTCAGATCGAACTCGCCGACGGCACCGTGATCGACGTCCCGATCGAGCGTGCGCACATGGAAGAGGATGCCGGCAAGCTGACTCACGTCGGTGGCGCGACCGGGCGAATCCAGGGCGCGGAGTACTCGCTCGTCGACTACAACCGTGCCGGAGTGCCGCTCGTCGAGATCGTCACGAAGCCGATCTACGGCACCGAGCACCGTGCTCCGGAGGTGGCCAAGGCCTATGTCGCGGCGATCCGGGACATTGTGCTGTCGCTGGGCATCTCGGAAGCGCGCATGGAGCGGGGAAACCTTCGCTGCGACGCGAACGTGTCGCTGCGTCCTCGCGGCCAGGAGAAGCTCGGAACGCGCACCGAGACCAAGAACGTCAACTCGATGCGCTCGGTCGAGCGCGCCGTCCGCTACGAGATTCAGCGTCAGGCGGCGATCCTCGCCGGCGGTGGGACGATCACGCAGGAGACGCGCCACTGGCACGAGGACACCGGGCGTACGTCGCCCGGCCGCCCGAAGTCGGATGCCGACGACTACCGCTACTTCCCGGAGCCGGATCTGCTGCCGGTCGTTCCGTCCGAGGCGCTCATCGAGCAATTGCGCGCCGCCCTTCCCGAAGCGCCGTCGGTACGCCGCCGTCGCTTGAAGGGCGACTGGGGCTTCACCGACCTGGAGTTCCAGGACGTCGCCAACGGCGGGCTCCTCGCGGAGGTCGAGGCCACGGTCGCCGCCGGCGCGACACCGTCCGCCGCCCGCAAATGGTGGACGGGTGAAATTTCCCGCTTGGCCAACGCGCAGGGCGTCGAGGCGACGTCGCTGATCGCTCCGGCCTCGGTAGCCGCTCTGCAATTGCTCGTCGATGCGGGCACGCTGAACGACAAGCTCGCCCGCCAGGTGCTCGAAGGCGTCATCGCCGGCGAAGGCACGCCGCAGGAAGTCGTCGACGCGCGCGGACTTGCGGTCGTTTCCGACGACGGCCCGCTGATCGCTGCGATCGACGACGCGCTGGCCGCTCAACCGGATGTGCTCGAGAAGATCCGCGACGGCAAGGTGCAGGCGGCCGGTGCCGTCATCGGCGCGGTCATGAAGGCCATGCGGGGTCAGGCCGACGCGGGTCGCGTGCGCGAACTCGTCCTCGAGCGCGCCGCGCAGTAGCCACCGCCGCTGTCGGCGCTGACCGGCAGAATGGATGCATGGGACGCGGCGATGGAACGGGGCGGGTCGTCTCACCGGACGATGCCGACGATTCGGGTACCCGCATCCTGCACGTCGACATGGATGCCTTCTACCCGTCCGTCGAAGTGCTCGACGATCCGTCGCTCGCCGGGAAACCGCTGATCGTCGGAGGCGCCGAGGGGCGAGGTGTGGTTGCGAGCGCCTCGTACGAGGCGCGCCGATACGGCGTGCGATCGGCGATGTCGGTCCAGGTCGCGCTACGGCTGTGCCCGACCGCGATCGTCGTGGTCCCGCACTTCGAGCGGTATGCCGCGCTGTCGCGCCAGGTCATGGACATCTTCCATTCCGTGACTCCGCTCGTCGAGCCCCTCTCGATCGATGAAGCCTTTCTCGATGTCGCCGGTGCGCGGCGGTTGTGGGGGAGCCCGGGACACATCGCGCGCGAGTTGCGCGCACGCGTCCGCGCCGAGACGGGGTTGATCTGCAGCATCGGCGTTGCATCGACCAAGCACGTCGCCAAGATCGCATCGACTCTGTCGAAACCCGACGGGCTCCTCATCGTGAGCGCCGACGAGACCGCGGCCTTCCTCGCCGCGCGACCGGTGGCTGCGCTCTGGGGCGTCGGGCCGAAAGCGGCCGAGGCACTGGCAGGGCGCGGCATCCACACCGTCGCCGACATTCTCGCCACGCCGCCGTCCGTCCTCGACCGGGCGCTCGGGGCCGTGACCGGCCAGCGCATCCGGCAGTTGGCGCAGGGGCATGACCCGCGCACGGTCGAGGTTGAACGCATCGAGAAGAGCATCGGCCACGAAGAGACTTTCCTCGAGGATGTCGCCGACCCCACGGTGCTCCGCAGCGAACTGCGCCGACTGGCCGACCGTGTGGCGGCCCGGCTACGGGCCGGCGGGTGGGAGGCCGGCACGATCGCCCTGAAGTTGCGCTACGCCGACTTCACGACGCTGACGCGAGCATCGACGCCGGCAGAGCCCACCGACGTCGGACAGCGGATCGGCGACGTCGCGATCGGCCTGTTCGAGCAGCTGGACCTGTCGCAGCCGGTGCGGCTCATCGGTGTCCGGGCGGAGAAGCTGCGCCCCCACGGAGGTGGAATGATCCCGCTCTGGGACGACGACGCCGGTTGGAAGCGCATCGATGCCGCGCTCGACGGTGCGCGCGAACGCTTCGGTGGCGGAGCCGTCACGCGCGCCAGCGTGATCGGACCACGTCGCGACGTCAATGCGCTTCCCACCAATCCGCGACTGCCGGACGTTTCGCGCGACTGACGAAGCCGTGCGCAGGCTCCGACTGCGCAGTACGGTGGAGGCATGCCCAATCTCGCACTCGAACTCGGCAAGCAGACAGCCTCCCTCGGCGTGAACAGCGTCTACGGACAACAGCAGGATGTCGGGGGTGTGACACTCGTGCCCGTCGCCCTCGCGTGGACCGGCTTCGGCGCCGGGGAAGCCGCAGAGGGAAGCGGCGGCGGAGGCGGCGGCTACGCCATTCCCCTGGGTGCCTACATCCGCAAGGGCGACGACCTGCGGTTCGAACCGAACCTGGTCTCGCTCGCCGCGATCGCGATCCCGCTCGTGTGGGTCGTGGGTCGGGCGCTCAGCCGCATCATCCGTGCCCTCAAGCGCTGACCTCACCTTCGCGGCGGCGCTGTCCGCCGCCGCCGATGACATCGTCGCCGCGCTCGGTTCGGCATCCGCTTTCGCCCCGATCACGCTGATCGACGGCCGATCCGGGTCGGGAAAGTCCACTCTCGCGGCCGATCTCGTCGCGCGTAGCCGCGGCCGCCTGCAACTCATCGCCCTCGACGATCTCTACCCGGGGTGGGATGGGTTGGCTGCGGGGGCCGAGGAGGCGTTGAAGCGCGTCATCGCGCCGCACGCGACGGGACATAGTGCCACCTGGCGGCGGTGGGATTGGGCTCTCGGGCGCCGCGCGGAAGCGCATACGGTCGATCCGGATCGCCCACTCCTCGTCGAAGGTGCGGGCTTGCTCACCGCAGAGACCGCTGCGCTGGCCGACGTCACGGTCTGGCTGGAGGCACCGGCGTCTTCGCGCAAACGGCGGGCTCTCGATCGCGATGGCGAGACGTACCGGCCGCACTGGGATCAGTGGGCCGCACAGGAGACGGTGCACCTTGCGCAGCACCGGCCTCAGAGCCACGCCATGTTCGTCTTCGCGATGCCCTGATCAGCGTTCCAACGCGCGCACAAGCCCGTCCAAGCGATAGCCCAACCAGTCGTAGATGCCGAATCGGCCATCGGCGTCGTCGTGGTCGTCTTCCGTGTGGATTCCGAGCCGCGTCGCCAGGACGAGTCGCAGGGCACTGAGCGTTCGTAGCCAGGCAGCGGATGCGTGACGGTCCAGGTGCACCCGTAGGCGGTCGTCGAACTCCGTGACGTCGAGGGATGCCGGGGACAACTGCTCGCCGTCGCGGAGAAGCGTCGTCGCAACGAGCTGGGCATCGGCGAGCCGCCGGTCGAGCAGGTCGGATTGGGTGAGGCGTCGGAACTCCTCAGCGGCAGCGTCATCGTCCCGGTACGCATCGGGCACGAGTCGCGCGACGGCAGGATCGTCCGTCGCCTCGCCTGCGCTGATCACCTCGATGAACTGCTCGACGAGGTCGGTCAGATGAGCTGCCTCGATGAGCGACAGGTCGAGTTCGACGGACCCCGTCATCCCCCCGCCTCGCGGACGGTGGCCCACAGGCCGTAGTCGTGCATGGCCTGGGCGTGCAGTTCCATCTGCTCGCGCGCACCTTCCGCGACGACCGCGTGGCCGTCATGGTGCACGGCGAGCATGAGCTTCTCGGCGCGCTCCGCCGAGAAACCGAAGTACTCCCGGAAGATGTGGGCGACGTAGCTCATGAGGTTCACCGGATCGTTCCAGACGACCGTCTGCCAGGCGCCGAACCCGGTTTCTTCGAGGCGGAGTTCGACGTCGTCGAGGGGGAGGGCGACGCTCATCACGCCCACCCCAGTTCGTGCAAGCGCTCATCATCGATCCCGTAGAAATGCGCGATCTCGTGCACCAGCGTCGTGTGCACTTCCTCGCGGAGTTCGTCGAGGTCATCGCACGCGTGCAGGTGCGGTTCCCGGTAGACGATGATCCGATCCGGGAGTTCACCCATTCCGTAACGATCCCGCTCCGTGAGGGCGAGTCCGTCGTACAGACCGAGCAGGTCCAGGCTCCCGTCTTCCGGACGGTCTTCGACGACGAACACGAGATTGTCCAGCCCGTCGAGCATCTCGTCGGGAAGAAGGTCGAGTTCATCGGTCACCAGGCGATCGAACGCCACCGCATCCATCTCGATCATGACACCCTCCCACCGGGGGAGTACTTGGGGTGAGTAACGGGGCTCGAACCCGCGACATCGGCCACCACAAGGCCGCGCTCTACCAACTGAGCTATACCCACCATGTGCCCATCTCCGGGCAACCCATCAAGTGTATTACAGCTCGCGGGCGAACGACGACACAGCCGAGGCTGCCGCCTCTCGCGCCTCATCGGACGTCGGTCCAGGTGCGGCGACGAACACCGCGTCGCGGTAGTACGCGAGCTCACGGATCGACTCGCGGATATCGGCGAGCGCACGGTGCCCGCCGTCTTTCACGGGGGCCTGGAAGTAGGCGCGCGGATACCAGCGACGCGACAGCTCCTTGATGCTGGAGACATCGACGTTGCGATAGTGCAGCCAGCGGTCGACGCGTGGCATGTACTTCGCGAGGAACATCCGGTCGGTGCCGATCGTGTTGCCTCCGAGCGGCGCCTTCCCCTCCGGCACGAAACGCTGGATGTACTCGAGCGCCTCGAACTCCGCTTCGGCGAGGCTCACGCCACGTGGGATCTCTTCGAGGAGCCCCGAGCTGGCATGCATGTTCGTCACGAAGTCGTTCATGTTCGCCAGCGCGGAGTCGTCGGGCTTGATCACGATCTGGAAGCCCGGGTCAAGCACGTTCAGTTCGAAATCGGTCACGACGATCGCGATCTCGACGAGCTCGTCGACAGCCAGATCCAGCCCGGTCATCTCGCAATCGATCCAGACGATCCTGTCGTTCTCCGCGGCATTCACCATTCCGTCATCCTAACGAGCAGGCCGACACGCCGGCCTGGCGCAGGCGACGCCGGAGGGCACATCAGCGAAAGAGTCCCCCCAGGAGGATTCGAACCCCCGACCTTGCGGGTAGAAACCGCTCGCTCTTCCACTGAGCTATGGAGGGTGGTGAGACGTGTTCTACCGTACCGCGCAACGCCGCAGGGTGTGATCGCGGGTGCGACGCAGAGAACCGTGGCGCGCGGCGCTTCGTCGGCGTAGCGTCAGGGGCAGAACGAGAGGAGCGCCATCATGAGTTCATCCAGTCTCTGGGTTGCCTACGGCAGCGAGGGGAACGTCGTCGGAAGCGTTCGCAAGGACGACGACGGCTACACCGTCACCATCGCCGGCGCCGAGGCGAGTCTCGGCACATACCCGTCGATGGACATCGCAAAGAATGCGCTGCATGGGCATCTGGCCCCCGGTGCGGATTGGCCGCAGTTCCGCGAGCACTGAGCCGACCCGAAGGTCGCTCAGACCGGTTGTACCGTCTCCGCCACGCGTGCCGCGCGCCTGCGCCGACGGTCGAAAGGCGGAAGCGCGACGTGCACGAGCGGGCCGATGCAGAGCGCGAAGATCACTGTCCCGAGACCGACCGTGCCGCCGAGAAGCCATCCGGCGACGAGTACGGAGGCTTCAACGCCGAGTCGCGCGGCCCAGATCCGCCAGCCGAAGCGCGAATTGAGCCCCGTCATCAATCCGTCGCGCGGCCCGGGCCCGAAATCAGCGCCGATGTACAGACCGGACGCCACCGCGACCAGCAGCATCCCGCCGACGAACATCAGCAGGTCCCACACAAAACCGTCGACGTGGGGGACGACCGCGATCGTGGCCTGCATGCTCGTGCCGACCAGCAGAATGTTGGCGACCGTACCGATCCCCGGGCGCTGACGCAGTGGAATCCAGAGCAGCAGGACCAGGAAGCCGACGATGTTGGTGATCCAGCCGATCCCGATCCCCGTCTGCAGAGCCAGGCCCTGCGCGAACACCGTCCACGGATCCAGCCCGATTCCCGCGCGCACCATGATTCCGCAGCCGGCGCCGAACAAGATGAGTCCGACGAGGAGCTGTACGAGACGAAGGGCCATGAAGATATCCAATCGCATGATTGGACCTTGAGCAGCAGTCCAATTTAGATATCGTGGACGCATGGACTCTCGATTGACGGCACGGGCCCTGGCCGCTGCGCTGGGCGGGTGGCGCACGCGCGAGCCTGCATACGAAGCGTTGGCGGATGGGATCCGTCTTCTCTGCCTCGACAACCGGCTGGCGCCTCGCACGGCGCTTCCGGCAGAGCGCGAACTCGCAGCAGCCCTCGGATTGAGCCGGACGACCGTCGCCACCGCATACGGCAGCTTGCGCGACACGGGACACATCGAGAGTGTGCGCGGCTCGGGCAGCGTCACGCTCCCGCTCGGTCGACGCGAGCTGGGCCGGGTCTCCGTGAACGACGACGACATCGATCTCCAGCAGGCGAGTCCCGCGGCCTGGCCCGGGTTGGCGGGAATCATGAGCGAGACGGCGGTGGATGCGGCTTCCCTCGTGGCCCGGTCCGGCTACGACGTCCTCGGGTCCATGGAGCTCCGGGCGCAGGTTGCCGAGCGCTTCACACAGCGCGGCGTGACGACCTCGGTCGACCAGATCATGATCACGATGGGCGCGCAGGCGGCTATCCATCTGCTCGCGAGCGTGCTCTTGCGGCGCGGGGACCGGGCTGTGATCGAGACGCCGACCTACCCGCACGCGGCGGAAGCGTTGCGGGAAGCCGGCGCACGGCTTGTCGGTGTGCCGGTCACCACCGAGGGGTGGGACCTCGACCGCGCCGCGCAAGCGTTCACGAGAACGTCGCCGACGCTCGCCTACCTCATGCCGAGCTACCAGAACCCGACCGGACGCAGTATGTCCGGCGACGAGCAATCCGCGATCGCGCAGGCGGCAGTGCGCGCAGGAACGACTCTCGTCATCGACGAGACGACAGCCGAGCTCGCGATCGACCCGCGGCCCGCGGGGCCCCTGTTCGTCGGCGACAGCGGCTTCTCGCACGCAGACATCGTTCGTGTCGGGTCGTTGGGTAAGACGGTATGGGGCGGCCTGCGCGTCGGATGGATCCGGGCCGACCTTGAGCTGATCCGGCGCCTCGTCGCGGCGCGACCCCGGCGAGACCTCGGTACTCCGGAGTTCGAGCAGGCCGTGGCTGCGCGACTGATGCCACTGATGCCCACGATTCTGAGCCAGCGTTCTGCGCTTCTCCGCGAAGGGCGGGATGCCGTGACGTCCGCACTTCGGCTCGAGTTGCCGTCGTGGCGCGTGCCGCATGTGGCCGGCGGCGTCGCGTTGTGGGTCGAGCTGGACGCGCCGCTGAGTTCGGGTCTGGTTCTCGCAGCACGCGCCCACGGGGTGTACCTGTCTGCCGGCTCGCGATTCGCTGTCGACGGTGGCCACGACCGCCACCTCCGCATTCCGTTCACGGCACCCGCCGATCAGCTTCGACGCGCCGTCGACGTCCTCGCTCGCGTGTGGCCCACGGTGCGCGCGGCCGCTCCGGTGTCAGGCGGCGAGCTGCTCGAAGCCGTCGTCTGAGTCACCGCAGCAGTCGCAGACATTCGAGCGCCTCGGCGGCCCGCCAGAAGTCGCCGACGTCATGGAAGGCCCCACGTGCGGGGTGGAACCGGCGCGCACGAAAGCGTCTGCCGGTCGCTTCACCGGAGGCGACGAGCTGTCCGAGTGCGCGGCCGGAGAGGTCCAGCACCCTCCATCGCTGCACGCCGATCGGGATGACCCGCACTCCGGCGGCGTCGACGGTGGAGGGCGCGAGGTCGATGGTCTGCATGCGGCTTCCTCTCTGATCGTGATCTGCGACCCGTTCGGGTGGCATCTGCTCCGGACCCTACGCGCGGCCTCCGACACGGAGATCTCGTGGCGATCGGCACTTTTCCTCCCCAGGGCGCGATTGGCCGGACCTCTCCACAGATCGACGTCCGCCGCAGCTACGCGGCCCCGGGGCGCTGCAGTCTGAGAGTGCTCCGGCACCCGGTGGGCACCCGGGTGCCGGAGCGGGCCGAGGACCGTCTTCGGCGCAGGAGAGAGGATCCGTCATGACCGAACACATCACCGTCGTCGGCAACATCGCCAACGAACTGGAGCCGCGCTCCCTCCCCGGAGGCGAGCCGATCGCACGATTTCGACTCGCCGCGACCAGCCAGCGCCGGCAGGAGAACGGGACCTGGGTCGACGCGCACACCAGTTGGTACACGGTGTCGGCCTACCGTCGACTGGCCGAGCACGCTCTTGCCTCTCTCACGAAGGGGCAGCGTGTCATCGTGACCGGTCGGTTCCGAGTGCGGCAGTGGGAGGCCGGCGGCAAGCATGGCACGGAAGCCGAGATCGACGCGGACGCTGTGGGGCCCGACCTTCTGTTCGGCACGACGAGCTTCCAGCGGGATGACCGCAATCGCGTGGCACCGCGGCCCGAGTCGCAATCGACGGGCGAATCCGGTTGGGCTGACCCCGGCCCGGAGACGCAGGCGGAGGCGTCGCCTGCGCGGGATGCGGGCGACTCTGCCGAGCTCGCGCCCGCACCCGAGCTCGTGTCTGCGGGCACCTGGGACACGCGACCCCTCGGCGATCCGACGCCGTTCTGAGCCGCCGAGGTCACAGGTTCGGCGCTCTAGACTGCTCGGGTGCGCCGAACCACCTCGCGATCTATCCGTGTGTCCGCCGTGGTCGCGGGGGTCATCATCGGTGTGCTGACATGGGTCGGATGCGCCGTAGCGCCCGATGGAGAGCCGACATCAGTGACGACCTCGACCGCATCGGTCGGTCCGAGCGGCACGCCGTCTCCGTCCGTTCCGGTCCTTGTGCCCGATGGATCTGCCGAGGACAACCTGCCGTTCTTCCGCGTGGTGATGGACAGCGTCTGGGCCGAAGACCAGAGCTATCAAGGGCGCGCCTACATCGACGCGCTCGTGGCAGCCGGCTTCCCGAAGGCCGACATGGAAGTGACGCAGGACCGCACTACGGTCGACAACCCGGCCGACGCCATCCAGTTCTCCGTCCGCTGGCAGGGGGAGTGTCTGGTCGGGCAAGTGGGTCCGTCCACCCCGGCGCCGACGGCGGTCGTCCTTCCGGAAGTGCCCGGGGGAACGTGCCTCATCGGACAGACCCGACCCATCGACTGGTGAGCCCCGTGCGGCTGCGCACGTAGACTGAGGCCGTTATGGCCGAATACATCTACTCCATGGTCCGTGCCCGCAAAGCTGTGGGCGAGAAGCTGATCCTCGACGACGTCACGATGGCGTTCCTCCCCGGTGCCAAGATCGGCATGGTCGGGCCGAACGGTGCGGGAAAGTCCACGATCCTGAAGATCATGGCGGGCCTCGACAACCCGTCCAACGGTGAAGCGAAACTGGCGCCCGGCTTCACGGTCGGCATCCTCATGCAGGAGCCCGTACTCGACGACACCAAGACGGTGCTGGAGAACATCGAAGACGGCGTCGCGATCAAGGCGAAGCTCGACCGATTCAACGAGATCTCTGCACTCATGGCCGATCCGGACGCCGACTTTGACGCGCTGCTGTCAGAGATGGGCACCCTGCAGGAAGAGATCGACGCGGCCGACGGCTGGGAACTCGAATCCCAGCTCCACCAGGCGATGGATGCTCTGCGCACGCCGCCGGCGGATGCTCCCGTCGCGCCCCTTTCCGGTGGTGAGCGTCGTCGCGTCGCACTCGCGAAGCTCCTTCTGCAGAAGCCCGACCTCTTGCTCCTCGACGAGCCCACCAACCACCTCGATGCTGAGAGCGTCCTCTGGCTCGAGCAGCACCTGCAGGCCTACAAGGGTGCCGTCATCGCGATCACCCACGACCGGTACTTCCTCGACAACGTCGCGGAGTGGATCGCCGAAGTCGATCGCGGCCGCCTGATCGGCTACGAGGGCAACTACTCGACCTATCTCGAGAAGAAGGCCGAACGTCTCGACATTCAGGGCAAGCGTGACGCGAAGCTCGCCAAGCGCCTCAAGGATGAACTCGATTGGGTTCGTTCGAGTGCGAAGGGCCGTCAGACCAAGTCGAAGGCGCGGCTCGCTCGGTACGAGGAAATGGCGACCGAGGCCGAGAGCAAGCGGAAACTCGATTTCGAAGAGATCCAGATTCCCGCCGGTCCCCGCCTCGGCAGCGTCGTGATCGACGCGAAGAAGCTGCACAAGGCGTTCGGTGACCGTGTCCTCATCGACGGCCTGAGCTTCAGCCTGCCGCCCAACGGCATCATCGGCGTGATCGGCCCCAACGGCGTCGGAAAGACCACGCTGTTCAAAACGATTGTCGGGCTCGAGCCCCTCGACGGCGGTGACCTGAAGATCGGCGAGACCGTCAAGATCAGCTACGTCGACCAGTCGCGCAGCAGCATCGACCCCGAGAAGACCCTGTGGGAGGTCGTTTCCGACGGCCTGGACATCATCACGGTCGGCAAGACGGAGATCCCGTCCCGCGCGTATGTGTCGAAGTTCGGTTTCAAGGGACCCGACCAGCAGAAGAAGGCGGGCGTCCTCTCCGGCGGTGAGCGCAACCGGCTGAACCTCGCTCTGACGCTCAAGGAGGGTGGCAACCTGCTGCTTCTCGACGAGCCGACCAACGACCTCGACGTCGAAACGCTCGGATCCCTCGAGAACGCACTCCTCGAGTTCCCCGGGTGCGCCGTCGTGATCACTCACGACCGGTGGTTCCTCGACCGTATCGCCACCCACATCCTCGCCTACGAGGGCACGGACGAGAACCCGGCGAAGTGGTACTGGTTCGAGGGGAACTTCGAGTCGTACGAGGCGAACAAGGTCGAGCGCTTGGGCGCGGACGCGGCGAACCCGGCGAAGTCGACCTACCGCAAGCTCACGCGTGACTGACACCTCGACGAGCGCGCGGCTGCACGTTCCGATCCATCTGCGGTGGGGTGACCTCGACGCGTTCAATCATGTGAACAACGCGACGATGCTCAAGCTCCTCGAAGAGGCGCGCGTACGGGTGTTCTGGTCGCCGATCGGCGGCGAGCAGGCGCCCGACACCGCCGTCATCGACGCGGGAGTGGATGCCGGTGAGCTCACACTGATCGCGCGCCAGGAGATCGAATACCTCGCTCCCGTGCCGTACCGCCGCGAGCCGCTGGACATTCAGATGTGGTTCGGGAAGATCGGCGGCTCGAGCATCGAAGTCTGCTATGAGGTCTACAGCCCGCTGAGCGACGCACCGCAGACGCTCTACGCGCGGGCATCGTCGGCCGTCGTGCTCGTCGACGCGCAGACCTTCCGCCCCGTGCGTCTGAACGACCGGATGCGCGCGGCGTGGTCGCCTTACCTCGGCGAGCCGGTCGCATTCACGCGGCGCTGACCCTGCGGACGCCGGTCAGGCCGGCACCCGGATCATGATTTCCTGCGCGACGGTGGCCACGAGCGCACCCTCGCGCGTGAACAGGCGCCCGCGAGCGAGCCCGCGCCCGCCACGGGCGCTGGGGGATTCCTGCGCATAGAGCAGCCACTCGTCGGCGCGGGCCGGGCGGTGCCACCACATCGCGTGATCGAGGCTCGCGACTTTCAATCCCGGCAGCGACCAGGCCACACCGTGCGCGCGCAGGACGGTCTCCTGAATCGTCAGGTCGCTCATGTAGGCCAGGACCGCTCGGTGCACCGCGGCATCGTCGCCGAGAGGGCGGCGTGCACGCATCCAGACGTTTTGCGTCGCGGAAGCCGGTGTCGGCGTCGCGTCGTAGATCGCTCCGTCGACGTGAACCACTTCGATGGGGCTCGAGTCGAGAAGTCGACGCGAGAACGGGTGGAGCACCGGCGCGGTCGCGGCCACCGACTCGGGTGTCGGCACACCCTCCGGCATCGCGCTCTGGTGGTCGAGCCCCGGGTCCTCGCGCTCGAACGAGGAAATCATCGAGAAGATCGGCACGCCGTTCTGGAAGGCTTGCGTGCGCCGCGTCGAGAAGGACCGACCGTCATGGATGCGATCCACCGACAGCGTGAGCCCACGGGACGCATCTCCGGGCCGCAGGAAGTAGCCGTGCATCGAGTGGGGAACGCGATCGTCGTCCGTCGTCCGGTCCGCGGCGATGATGGCCTGCGCGAGCACCTGCCCACCGAAGATGCGCCCCGTCGGCATGGGGTGCGAGTCGCCGGTGAAGATGTCTTCCGTTGTGCGGGCGTCGCTGGAAGCGAGATCGAGCACCCCCAGCATCATCGTCACCGGATCGGTCTGCTCCGTCACGTCTGCTCCCGTCCGAGGCAAGCCACCTGTTGTGGGCCGTCCGCTTGATAGTTTAGAGCGGATGTCACCTCGCCT
Organism: Microbacterium memoriense; assembly: GCF_025398275.1. GTDB lineage: Bacteria > Actinomycetota > Actinomycetes > Actinomycetales > Microbacteriaceae > Microbacterium > Microbacterium memoriense. The sequence continues at coordinate 340,224 of NZ_JAODOR010000004.1, forward strand.
TCTGTTCCCCGATGCCCCCACCGCGGCCGACGCGTTGACCTTCGCGCAGCGGGCGGTGCGTCTCGGAGACGGCGCCGTGCGGTTGCGGGCGGCCGGCGGCACGCTTGCGCTGACGTCTGCACCGCTCGCACCGGAAAACCTGCTGGACGCGACGCCGACCGTGTTGGGGATGCGGCTCGTGCGGGTGGACCCCGAGTTGGAATGCGACCTCGTCGTCGAGGCATCGTCGCTCGCGGCGACCGACGATCCGTGTGAGCTCCTCTTGCCTGAATCGGCAGTATCGGCACCGTGGGCGGGGATCTCTGCTCCGCGCTCCGGGTGGGAGCCCGCGGGCGAGCTCTCCGCGGCGACGCTCGCCGCACGAGCGCAATGGGGGATCGCTGCCGTCGCGGAAGCCGTCCCGACGTCGGCGGGAGAAGAGATCGTTCGCGCCGTCCGCGCCGACGTGTGGGGCCGTCCCGACGATGAACTCGACGGGCTTCCCCTCGGCGTCGCGTTCGCGGCATTCGCTCTGGGCTTCATCGGCGGCGAAGAGGTCGCAGCGGTACGCCGGCTCGGCCCGTGGACGCGACTCAGTCTCACCCGCGGTCACGTGCTTACCCGCGGAACCGTCCGGTCGGGACTCACCGGCGTCCGAGCGACAGGCCCGTCAGCCTGAATCAGACGGCGGCGGCCGCTGCTCGGCCGGCGACGCGGCCGGAGAACAGGCATCCGCCGAGGAACGTGCCCTCCAACGCACGGTACCCGTGCACGCCGCCCCCGCCGAAGCCGGAGGCTTCGCCCGCCGCGTAGAGGCCCGGGACGGGTCGACCGTCGGCGCCGAGCGCGCGCCCGGACAGATCGGTCTCGATGCCACCCAAAGACTTGCGGGTCAGGATGTGGAGCTTCACCGCAATGAGCGGACCCGATTTCGGATCGAGGATCTTGTGTGGCGTCGCGGTGCGGACCAACCGATCGCCACGGTACGAGCGCGCGGACCGCAGCATCGCCACCTGCGCGTCCTTGGTGAAGTCGTTGTCCATCTCCCGATCGCGCGCTTCGACTTCGAGGCGCACACGGTGCCCGTCGAGGACATCGCCGCCCGGCAGCGCCCGCATCCCGTCGATGAGGGAATCGAGGTCATCGCGCACGACGAAGTCCGCTCCGTGGTCGAGGAACGCCTGAACGGGGCCCGCCGCACCCTTCCCGAGCCTCGACTTCACGAGCAAGGGAACGTTCTTCCCGGTGAGGTCCGGATTCTGCTCGCTGCCGGAGAGGGTGAATTCCTTCTCCACGATCGCCCGGGACAGGACGAACCAGGAGTGGTCATGTCCGGTAGTGCGGAGATGCTCGAGAGTGCCGAGGGTGTCGAATCCGGGGAACAGGGGGACGGGTAGACGTCGACCGGTCGCGTCGAGCCAGATCGAGGAGGGCCCGGGGAGGATCCGGATGCCGTGATCGGGCCAGATCGGGTTCCAGTTCTGGATGCCTTCGACGTAGTGCCACATCCGGTCGCCGTTGATGAGCCTCGCGCCGGCGGTCTGCGTGACGGGTTGCATGGATCCGTCCACGAAGGCGGGGACGCCGGAGATCATCTTTTCGGGCGCCGTGCCGAGGCGCGTCGGCCACTGAGCGCGGACGAGGTCGTGGTTGCCTCCGATGCCTCCGGAAGAGACAATCGTGGCGGATGCGGAGACGCTGAAGGCGCCGACCACCTCCCGTGACGTGGCAGCGCCCCGTGCCGCGCCGGAGGGCGCGAGAATATCGCCGGACGCGCCGACGACCGTGCCGTCGACCGTTGTGAGCACCGTCACCTTGTGGCGCGGGAGGATCGTGATGCGGCTGGCCGCTTCACCGGCTTCGACGTCAGCCTGGAAGGGGGCGACGATTCCGGGCCCGGTACCCCAGGTGATGTGGAAGCGGGGGACGGAATTGCCCGGGCCCGTCGCGGTGTACCCACCGCGTTCGGCCCATCCGACGACCGGGAAGAACCCGACGCCCTTCTCGCGGAGCCACGCCCGCTTCTCGGTGTGCGCGAACTGCAGGTAGGCCTCGGCCCACTGACGCGGCCAGTGGTCCTCTTCGCGATCGAACCCTGCCGTTGCGAACCAATCCTGACGCGCGAGGTCGTACGAGTCCGAGATGCCCATGCGCCGTTGCTCGGGGGAGTCGATGAACAACAGCCCACCGAAGGACCAGAAAGCCTGTCCGCCGAGGTTGGGACGGGATTCCTGATCGACGATCACGACGCTCCTTCCCGCGGCAGCGGCTTCGCTCGCGGCAACGAGCCCGGCGAGGCCCCAGCCGACGACGAGGACATCCGCTGAGTGAGTGTGACTGATGGTCATGGCGACTCCTGTGTCGTCGGGGGTGATGCGGCGGGGTCCGCCGTGTCCGGGTGCACCAGGAGTCCGGCCGCACCCGCCGGGCGCGCGGGGCCGATGCCGGAGGGTTCGAACGTGTTGACCATCGCGAAAGCGGCTCGCTCGAGGTAGTCCCACAGCGTCGCGGCGTGCAACGGCGAGAGCTGCACCTCGTCCAACGCCGTACGCATATGCAGAAGCCAGCGGTCCCGCGCATCCGGATTCACGTGGAAGGGAACGTGGCGCATGCGCAGGCGAGGGTGCCCGCGGCGCTGGCTGTAGGTGTTCGGGCCTCCCCAGTACTGCTCGAGGAACATCGTGAGACGATCCGCGGCCGGACCGAGGTCGTCTTCGGGGTACATCGGCTTCAGGACCTCATCCTGCGCGACGCCGCGATAGAACGCATCGACCAGACGGACGAAGGTGTCGTGCCCACCGACCTCGTCGTAGAAGCTGATCGGGCTGTCGTCGGTCATGAGCTGGGCTCCGTCTTCGTGTCAGGGCTCGGTGCTGAGCCCGGGTCCTCCGGTGTCGCTTTGGGCTTTGCCGCACGCTTCGGCTTCCACAGCGGCTTCTCGACCGTGATCGGCGTCGGGTGGGTCTTGGGCGGATTGGCACCGCGGACGCGCTGAGCGCCCTCGAGCCCGGACAGTGTGATCGAGTTGAGCTGCGGCAGGGTGAGTCCCAGATCGTCGATCGCGTGCTTGAGTCGCATCCGCAGCTCTCGGGCCACGTCATCCTTCGATCCGGCGCGTGTCTTCATGACCAGGCGGATGACGAGCGCGTCGCCGGAGACGGATTCGAGCCCCCAGACTTCGGGCTGCTCGATGACACGAGTGCGCCACTTGGGATCTTTCGCGAGATCTTTCGCGGCGTGGAGCATGGCCTTCTCGACCTGGTTCACGTCGGAGTCCGCAGCCACGGCGAGGTCGATGATCACCCTTGACCAGCCTTGCGACATATTGCCGATTCGGGTGATTTCGCCGTTGCGCACATACCAGAGTGTGCCGTTGACGTCGCGCACGTGGGTGATGCGGACGCTGACGTACTCGACGATACCGGTGGCCAGGCCGAGATCGACGACGTCGCCGATGCCTACTTGGTCCTCCGCGACGATGAAGATGCCGTTGAGGACGTCTTTGACGATGTTCTGCGCACCGAACCCGAGACCGGCGCCGATCGCGGCCGACAGCAACGCAAACGACCCGAGCACGCTCTGATCGATGACATTGACGATCATCAGCAGAGCGATGATCGCGAGCGCGATGTTGACGATGTTCTGCAGAATCGTGCCGAGCGTGCGCGTGCGCTGGACGAGCCGGACCTGCGCCAGCGGAGACGCGTCGATGGCGCGGGTGTCGTCCACGTTCGCTTTCGATTTCGCGCCGGCGACGATCCTGCGCACGACTCGGCGAATCGCGAACCGGAGCAGCCACGACAGCACCAAAGCGCCGAGGATGATCCCGGCGATGGCCAAGAGTCTCACGCCCAAGACCAGGGCGAGATTGCCCCACCATCCCCACGACCAGTCGGCGGGAGGTGCGGTGTCGATCGGGAGGATGCTCATCGGGACGATCCTAACGAGTGTCCCCGTGTGATCCGCGGCGCACCTCAGTTGTCACGAGGGTGCGCCGCGGATGCTTCACGCGTCGCGCGTGCGGAGGATCATCCATCCGACGAGGAGCGTGCCGACGGGCCACGCGAGCAGGGTGATGACGGGCACGGCGTTCTCGATCGCACCACCGCTGGTGAGCGTGGAAGCGGCGCCCATCGGGAGGTACTGGGCGAGGTCGACGAGCCAGAGCCATGCCTCGCCGCCGATCGTGAACAGGCTCAAGATGATCGGCGCGACGAAGAGGAGTCCGACGGTAGCGGCGATGGCACCCGCCCCGTTGCGAATGATGAATCCCCAGCCGAGTCCGATGAGCCCGAACGCGACCATGGCGAGGAGGCTGTTCGCGAGTGGCACGGTGGAAGCATCCGTGTCGTTCCAGTCGATTCCCGCGTCGCCGAGGAGCGGCGCGGTGCTGACGACGGCGATCAGGGTGCTGACGAGGACCGTGATCAGGAGGAACAGGGCGACCGCGATCGCCTTGGCCAGCACGACGCCGCCGCGGCGCGGCTCAGCGGTCAGTGTGGATCGGATCATGCCGGTCGAGTACTCACCGGTGATCGCCATGGCACCGAAGATCCCGGCGACGAGCATCGTGAACTGCATCGGTGCCGTGATCGCGTTCACCGCGGGGAAATCGCCGCCGAAGTCGCGAGAGGCCGCAGCGATGAGCAACGCGATCCCCACCGAAAGCGCTACCGTGATTCCGAGCGACCACCAGGTCGAACGCAGTGTCGCGAGCTTGACCAGCTCGCTGCGCAGCACCCGCAGGAAGGAAAGCCGTGCCGTCCGCGGCACGGACGAGGTCGAGCGAGCCCGCGTGGGGGCGGAGGCGGCGGTCATCAGGCGTCCTTCGTCTTGTACTCGACGGCGTTTTCGGTGAGCGCGAGATACGCGTCTTCGAGCGATCCCGCGCGGGGGGTGAGTTCGTGCAGGGGGATGCCGTGTGCCGCGGCGGCGTCGCCGATGGTGGCGGCGGCGAGCCCGCTGACTTCCAGGACGCCCGGCGCGACGTCGGCGACGGTCACATCCGGGCCGTCGATCGCGCGGGCGAGATCTGCCGCGCGCGGGCTGCGAACCGTCACGACCGAGCGGGTCCAGGCCCCCACCAAGTCATCGAGGGAGGCATCGGCGAGAACTCGTCCGCGTCCGAGCACGATGACGTGGTCGGCGGTGAGCGCCATTTCGCTCATCAGATGGCTGGACAGCAGAACGGTGCGCCCTTCCGCGGCGAGGGCGCGGACGAATTGACGCACCCAGATGACGCCCTCCGGGTCGAGGCCGTTCACCGGCTCATCGAGAATCAGCGTGCGGGGGTCACCGAGAAGCGCCGCCGCGATGCCCAGCCGCTGACCCATGCCGAGCGAGAACTTCCCGGCACGACGCCGCGCCACGGAGGCGATGCCGGTCAGCGCGATCACCTCGTCCACTCGCGAACGCGGGATGCCGTGCGTTGCGGCCATGGCCAAGAGGTGATTGCGCGCACTGCGGCCGGTGTGGACCGCCTTCGCGTCCAGGAGCACCCCGACCTCGGTGAGCGGCGACCGCAATGAGGAATACGGGCGCCCGTCGACGGTGACTGTGCCGGACGTGGGCTTGTCGAGCCCGACGATCATCCGCATCGTCGTGGACTTCCCGGCGCCGTTCGGCCCGAGGAAGCCGGTGACTTTTCCGGACTGCACGGTGAAGGAGGCGTCCGACACCGCAGCCTTGTCGCCAAAGCGTTTGGTGAGGTTCTCTGCAACGATCATGGTTTCGACGCTACCGGCGTGCGGAGGACCACGCATCCGACCTCGGGATGATCATACGGCGGCGGCCTCCGCCCGAAGGAGGAGGCCGCCGCCGGTGGTGGTCTTCGCTACTCAGCGTCGCGCTCCTGCACGGCGATCGCACGCTCGACGCCGGCGAGGTTCTCGCTGACGAGTCGGCGAAGAGCCGACGCGGCATCCGTGTGGACCTCGAGCCATCCCCGTGTCGCGTCCCGCAGCGCCGCGTTGGCCAACGGTGCCGGGTAGAGCCCGACGATGAGGTAGTTCGCGATCTGATAGGTCCGCGAACTCCAGATCGGCAGCAGCATGTCGAAGTACGGCTCGATGAACTCCGGCAGCGCATCGACGCCGGCCGGATGCGTGAGCCCCACCGCGGCGGACCGGATCACCGTATTGGGCAGGCCCTCGGTGTCCACGAGCGATGCCCACGCGATCTGCTTGTCGGCCACGGTCGGCAGTGCGGCCTTCGCCTGCGCCGCGAACTCCCCGCCCTTGGCGGTGTTGTCGGCCGCGAGCGCGGCGTCGATGTCTGACGCTGTGACGAGGCCCCCCGCGGCGAGCGAGACCAGCAACGCCCAGGACAGGTCCGCGTCGATCTCCAGCCCTTCGAGCACCGTCTCGCCGTCGCGCAAGGCGCGAACGGTCTCCCACTGCGCGCTCGTCGCGGCCGCGGAGGCGAACGCCGTCGCGAACTGCAGCTGGCTGTCGCTGCCCGCGGCGGCGGACTGGGCGAGGGCCCACAGGCCATCGGCGACCTTCTGCCGCGTCGCCGTGCGGGTGTCGGGTGTCACGTACGAGTTCGCCGCCAATTGCAGCTGACCGAGGGTCGTGCGGATCGTGGTCGATTCGGTTTCGGCGCCGATGTTGCGCAGCACCAGATCGACGTAGTCGGATGCCGAGGCTTCCGCATCCCGCGTCTGGTCCCAGGCGGCACCCCACACGAGTGACCGTGCGAGCGGGTCGGTGATCTTGCCGAGATGAGCGATGGCGGTGTGCAGCGACCGGGGATCCAGGCGGATCTTCGCGTAGGCGAGGTCCTCGTCGTTCAGCAGAACGAGATCCGGTTGAGTGAGACCCTTGAGCTCAGGCACCTCGGTCAGGTCGCCGTCGACATCGAGCTCGACGTGGTGGGTGCGCACCAGCGTCTCGCCCTCGAGCGTGTAGAAGCCGACGCCCAGGCGGTGCGGGCGGATGGTCGGGTAGTCGGCCGGTGCCGTCTGGACGATCGCGAAGCGGGTGATGACGCCGTCGGCGTCGGTCTTGATCTCGGGGGAGAGGGTGTTGACACCCGCCGTCTCGAGCCACTTCTTCGACCACGTTTCGAGCTCGCGACCGCTCGTGGCTTCCAGTTCGACCAGCAGGTCGCTGAGTTCGGTGTTCCCCCAGGCGTGCTTCTGGAAGTACTGGGAGACGCCCGCGAAGAACGCCTCGATGCCGACCCATGCAGCGAGCTGCTTGAGGACCGAACCACCCTTGGCGTAGGTGATGCCGTCGAAGTTCACCTGCACGTCTTCGAGGTCGTTGATCGTCGCGACGACGGGGTGGGTGGAGGGAAGCTGGTCCTGGCGATAGGCCCAGGTCTTCTCCATGGCGTTGAACGTCGTCCATGCCTCGGTCCACTCGGTCGCCTCAGCCGTCGCGATCGTCGATGCCCATTCGGCGAACGACTCGTTGAGCCACAGATCGTTCCACCACTTCATGGTCACGAGGTCGCCGAACCACATGTGCGCGAGTTCGTGCAGGATCGTCACGACACGACGCTCCTTGACGGCATCCGTCACTTTCGAGCGGAACACGTAGGTCTCGGTGAATGTCACCGCGCCCGCATTCTCCATAGCGCCGGCATTGAATTCCGGCACGAAGAGCTGGTCGTACTTGGCGAACGGGTAGGGAACGCCGAACTTCTCCTCGTAGTACGCGAAGCCCTCGCGGGTCTTGTCGAAGATGTAGTCGGCATCGAGGTGCTGCCAGAGGCTCTTGCGTCCGTACACACCGAGCGGGATGACCCGGCCGGAGGCGCTGGTGAGCTCGGAGAACGTCTCTTCGTAGGGCCCCGCGACGATCGCCGTGATGTAGGAGGAGATGCGCGGCGTGGGCTCGAACGTCCAGATCGCGTTCGCGCCGTCGACGGCGGGAACCGGGGTCGGCGAGTTGGAGATGACCTTCCACGACGCCGGCGCGGTCACGGTGAACTGGAACGTCGCCTTCAGGTCAGGCTGCTCGAACACGGCGAACACGCGTCGCGAATCGGGAACCTCGAACTGCGAGTACAGGTAGACCTCGCCGTCGGCGGGATCGACGAAGCGGTGCAGCCCTTCGCCCGTGTTCGTGTAGAGGCCGTCGGCCTCGACGATGAGCTCGTTCTCGGTGGCGAGTGCGTCAAGAGTGATGCGCGAGTCGGCGTAGGCGGACGCCGGGTCGACCGAGCGGCCGTTCAGCGTGATTTCGTGCACGTCGCGCGCGATCAGATCGACGAACGTGGACGCGCCCTCGGTCGCGGTGAAGCGGATGACCGTGCGGCTGCGGAACACCTCCGGACCGGTCGTCAGATCCAGCGCGATCTCGTACGCGTTCGTCGATACGATCGCGCGGCGCTGCTGCGCCTCGCTGCGGGTGAGGTTCTCTCCAGGCACTGCAGTACTCCCGTGGGTTCAGGGTGTGCCACCGCGGACGGGCGCTGCTGGCGCCGGCGGCAACCCGACCAGCCTACGGCTTCATAGGATGGGGGGCATGCGCATCCACATCGCCACGGACCATGCCGGGCTCGAGTTCTCGACCCAGCTGCAGCACCATCTGGCCGAGCAGGGACACGACGTCGTCGACCACGGTCCGATCGACTACGACCCGCTCGATGACTATCCGGCGTTCTGCATTCGTGCCGCGCAGGCTGTCGTCCGCGATCAGGATGCCGGTACCCCGACGCTCGGCGTCGTGTTCGGCGGTTCCGGCAACGGCGAGCAGATTGCGGCGAACAAGGTCGAGGGCGTGCGTGCTGCGCTCGTGTGGAGCATCGCGACAGCGGAACTCGCCCGCGAGCACAACGACGCGAACGTCATCGCGATCGGTGCGCGCCAGCACACGGTTCAGGAGGCGATCGGCTTCATCGACCGGTTCATCGCGACCCCGTTCTCCGGCGAGGAGCGTCATGCGCGTCGTATCGCGCAGCTCGCCGCCTTCGAGGCCGACGGTTCACTCGAGCTCGACCCCCGCGCGGCCGTCACCGGCGGCGAGTCGGTTGATGCGATGGATCCTGAAGCCGGCTGAGTACGCAGTGCCCGAAGGTCATTCCGTTCACCGCATCGCACGCCAGTTCGAGCGAAACATCGTCGGACGACGCGTGTCGGCATCCAGCCCGCAGGGGCGGTTCGCAGAAGGTGCATCGATCCTCGACGGACGCTCGGCGACGCAGGTGCGCGCTGTCGGCAAACAGATGTTCCTCGAGTTCGACGACGACCTCTGGTTGCGGGTGCACCTCGGCATGTACGGCGCGTGGGACTTTGCGGGGGAGATCCAGGTCGACCCGACGATTGCCTCCGCGAATGGGCGGATCGGGCAGACGAATCAGCGCGGCACAGACCTCCCCCCGATCTTCGATGGGGCGGGGGAGAACTCTTTGAGCTCGATCGGAGCGCCCCGCCGTGCCCGCGTCAACGTGCGGATGAGTGAGCAGACACGCGGTCTCGGTGACGCGGCGGACGAATGGCCCCCGCCGGTCGTCGGTCAGGTGCGATTGCGACTGCTGACCGAGATGACCTGCGCGGATCTGCGCGGTCCGACCGCCTGCCAGCTGCAGTCTCCTGACGAGGTCGCAGCAACGGTGGCCAAACTCGGGCCCGACCCGCTCGTCGACGACTCGGCGCAGGGCGAAGAACGCTTCGTGTCGGTCGTGCGCCGCAAGCCCACCCCGATCGGTCTCCTCCTGATGGATCAGAGCGTCGTCAGCGGGATCGGCAATGTGTACCGCGCCGAGCTCTTGTTCCGCGCGAATCTCGACCCGCACACGCCCGGGCGCGATGTCCCGGACGACGTCGTCCGCGCGCTCTGGCGCGACTGGGTGCGGCTGCTGGCGATCGGCGTCGAGACCGGTCAGATGATGACGATGGACGACCTCGATCCCGAGGCCTATCGGCTCGCGATGGCGCATCGCGACGACCGCCATTGGGTCTACCACCGCGCCGGGTTACCCTGCCGGGTCTGTGGCACGTCGATCGTTCTCGAAGAGATGGCCGCGCGCAAGCTCTACTGGTGTCCGACGTGTCAGGTGTGAGGATGAGATGAGACAGAATCCGAGTTTCGCGATGACCGATGTGACGGAGTTGCGTCGCGTCATCGACCAGAACCCCTGGATGACTCTGGTCAGTGCCACCGGCGCCGGGCTCGTCGCTTCGCACTACGCGGTGCTGCTGGACGAGGAACGCGACGACCTGACGATCGTGGGCCACGTCGGCAAGCCGGATGACGCCATTCTCGGCCTGGGTGAGGGCGAACTGCTCGTGATCGTGCAAGGTCCCCACGGTTACATCTCGCCGGGGTGGTACGGCGACGGGCCCAACGTTCCGACCTGGAACTTCGTTTCCGTGCATCTCTCCGGCGTCCCGGAGATCCTCACGCCGGGGGAGAACCTCGTCGTCCTCGATCGCCTCGTCCGCCGGTTCGAGTCTGCTCAGGCGGATCCGCGTTTCCTCTGGAAGCTTCCCAACGATCCGGATTTCGTGCGGAGGCTCGAGGGCGGCACCGTCGGTTTCCGTCTCACGCCCACCACGGTTGTCGCCAAGCGAAAGCTCAGCCAGAACCGACCGGACGACGTTGTGGACGAGATCATCCTCCAGCTCGAGCGGGAGAGCGGTGGGTATGGCGATCCACGCTTGCCCGCAGAGATGCGTCGAGCACACGAGGTCCTGCGCGCGGCGCGAGGCACGCGGTGAGCCTGGCACGCGGTGACCGCGTCGACACCATCACGAACGCACGGTTGACCGGTGGGGAACGGCTCGACCCGTTCGGGCCCGATCCCGTCGACATCCACCTGCGCGGTGGACTCATCGCCGACATCGCGCCGGCCGGCGCTCTTCCGCGCCGCGGTGGGGTGCTCGATGCCGCCGGCGGCTGGGTCGTGCCGGGCCTCTGGGACCATCACGTACACACGGTGCAGTGGGCCCTCGCCGCTCAGCGCGAGGACCTGGGCGAGGCAGCATCCGCAGCAGAAGCAGCTGCGCTCATGGGTCGTGCCCCGGTGCTCCCGGATGGCCGTCGCGTCGGCACGGGCTTCCGCGACGCCTTATGGCCCGATGCCATGGAGCGCGCCGTGCTGGATGCCGCGACCGGCGACGTGCCGACCTACCTCATCAATGCCGACGTCCACAGCGTCTGGCTCAATTCGGCCGCGCTCCTCCGGGAGGGCTTCGACCTCACGCCATCCGGAGTTCTCCGCGAAGCGCCCGCGTTCGAGATCTCGCGCCGGTTGAACGCAGCCGATCCGCTCTCCAGCGACGCACTCGTCGCGACCAGTCTCCAGTCCGCCGCCGCCCGCGGGGTTGTCGGTGTCGTCGACTTCGACATGGCCTGGAATGCCGAAGCCTGGGCGCGCCGGGTGGATGCGGGGTTCGATGCAACGCGTGTGTCGTTCGGCGTCTACCCCGACCACCTGGAGCGCGCGATCGCGGAGGGCCTCGCGACCGGTGTCGCCCTCGATCCAGCGGGCCGCGTGCGCGTCGGATCGCTGAAGGTCATCACGGATGGTTCGCTCGGTACGCGCACCGCTGCCTGCTCGCACGCGTACCCCGGTGATCCGCACAATCACGGCGTGCTGACGGTTCCGGCGGAGGAGCTCATCGCGCTCCTCACCCGGGCGACGGGAGCCGGTCTCGCGTGCGCCGTCCACGCGATCGGCGATCTCGCGAACACGAATGCGCTCGATGCCTTCGCGATCGCCGGCGCGCACGGGACGATCGAGCATGCGCAACTGGTCGCGCACGCCGACATCGCACGTTTCGCCCGGGTGGGCGTGGCGGCAAGTGTGCAGCCGGAGCACGCGATCGATGACCGTGACATGACCGATGCGATCTGGGCGACCCAGACCGCCGTGCCCTATCCGTTGCGCGCCCTCGCCGACGCCGGGGCCAACCTGCTGTTCGGGTCGGATGCCCCCGTCTCGCCGCTCGATCCGTGGGCGGCGATGGCCGCGGCCATCCATCGCACGCGCGACGGCCGTGACCCCTGGCAGCCCGGTCAAGGAGTGGATGCCGCGACGGCTCTGGCGGCATCCACCGCCGGCGGATCGCACACCGGCAGCGCACTCGCGCCCGGAACCCTCGCGGACCTCGCCGTTGTCGACCGTGACCCGCTCGCGGCAGATGAGCCGTCGCTGCGCGCAACCGCGGTCGCCGCGACCATGATCGCCGGGCGTCTCACGCACGTCTGAATATCGGACCGCAGCATCCCGCATCTCCTCATTCCCTGCCCATCGCGCGCACCGAAAAGCCCCGGACCACAGGGCCCGGGGCTTTTCGGAGAAGATTACTCGGCGAGGTGCGCGGAGAGGAACCAGCGGTCCTTCTCGAGTCCGGCCTTGATCGAGATCGCGACGTCCTGGCTGGTGAGGTCGGTCTCGTCGAGTCCGTCGATCGCGGTCTGGACGTCGGCGATGACGGCATCCATGTCGCTGATGACCGCGACGATGATCTGCTGCCACGGCGTGAAGCCGGCCGGCACCGCGGTCGGCGGCGTCTTGGCGGCGATCGTCGACACGCGACCGTCGATCGGCAACCCGAGAGCCACGATGCGCTCGGCGGCGAGGTCGGCGGATGCCTGCGCGTTCGCGACGAGGGTGTCGAGGAGTTCGTGGATCGCGATGAAGTTCGAGCCGCGCACGTTCCAGTGCGCCTGCTTGCCGTTGACGGCGAGGGACTGAAGTCCCAGGACCACCGGCGTGAGGAACTGGGCGGTGCTGGCGGATGCCTCGGGGCCTGCGGTCGTCATCGAGATCGTCTGCGTTTTCGTCATTTCTCGTCCTCCTTGAGAGCTCAGGGCGCACTGCTGCGCCTGCTGTCAGGAACAACGCTACTCAGTGAGGAACATTCCGCAAGCAAGTGAAGGCTCGGCTTACAGCCGCTAGTGTCAGGGCCATGACGGTCGCCGAAGACGCTTCGATCCTGTCCCTGGGTGCTCGCGCACCCCGCCTGCACGAGACGGCTTTCGTCGCTTCCGGCGCGCGCGTGATCGGTGACGTCACCCTCGCCGAGGGTGCCAGCGTCTGGTACAACGCGGTCGTGCGCGGTGACAGCTCGTCGATCACGCTCGGTGCCGGCAGCAACCTGCAGGACAACGTGTCCGTTCATGTGGATGCCGGGCATCCCGTCGTCATCGGTCGTGGCGTCTCGGTCGGGCACAACGCCGTCGTCCACGGGTGTTCGATCGGCGACGGCTCACTGATCGGTATGGGGAGCGTCGTACTCTCGGGCGCGCAGATCGGCAGCGGATGCCTGATCGCCGGGGGAGCGGTCGTGCTGGAGGGCACCGTCGTGCCCGACGGGTCGCTCGTCGCCGGCGTACCCGGCAAGGTGCGCCGCGAGCTCACGGAAGACGAGAAGGCCGGGATCCTGCGCAACGCCGAGATCTACCGCGCGCATTCCGCAACTCACGCTGCTGCGCAGGTCATCTAGTTCAGTACCTCGGGCGGCGTGGGCCCACTCCAGAGTTCGATCCGCTTCAACACGAACGTCCCGCCGCACCACCTGAGGTGGCACGTCGGGACGTTGGAGGGGCTGACGAGAATCGAACTCGCATCATCTGTTTGGAAGACAGAGGCTTTACCACTAAGCTACAGCCCCGGAACCGCGGGTAAACGCGGCGACCAGATGAGTCTACAAGGTCATGTCGGCTAGACTGACCAACGGCCGTTTTCGGCGCACATGAATGTGCGCGCCCGGGGCGTAGCTCAGCTTGGTAGAGCGCCCGCTTTGGGAGCGGGAGGCCGCAGGTTCAAATCCTGTCGCCCCGACTTCGGCCCCATGAACCCCAGACCCACACGGATGCGCCCCTGCGCGACCGGGACACAAGGAGAACGAACAGGTATGGTCACCAGCACCGTCGAGACGCTCAGCCCCACCCGGGTGAAGCTCCACATCACGGTCACGCCGGACGAGCTCAAGCCCGCCATTGCGCACGCCTACGAGCACATCGCCCAGGACATCCAGATTCCCGGCTTCCGTAAGGGCAAGGTCCCCGCGCCGATCATCGATCAGCGCGTCGGCCGCACCGCGGTCATCGAGCACGCCGTCAGCGAAGGCCTCGACGGGTTCTACCGCCAGGCCGTCGCCGAGACCGAGGTGCGCGTTGTCGGTCGTCCGGCTGCCGAGGTCACGGTGTGGCCGAACGAGAAGGACTTCTCGGGCGATCTCGAGGTCGAGGTCGAGGTCGACGTCCGTCCCGAGTTCGACCTGCCGGAGCTGTCCACGATCACGGTCGAGATCGACGCTGTCGAGACCGACGAAGCCGCAGTGGATGCCGAACTCGACCGCCTGCGTGGCCGCTTCGGCACGCTGATCACGGTCGACCGTCCCGCCGCGCCCGGTGATTTCGTCGAGCTCAACCTCGTGGCCACCATCGACGGCAACGAGATCGACCGCGCCGAGGGCGTTTCCTACGAGGTCGGCTCGGGTGAACTGCTCGAGGGCATCGACGAGGCTCTCGAGTCGCTCACCGCCGGCGAGGACACGACGTTCCGTTCGACCCTCGTAGGCGGCGACCACGCGGGTGAAGAGGCCGAGGTCTCTGTCTCCGTCGTCGCCGTCAAGGAGCGCGAGCTTCCCGAGGCCGATGATGACTTCGCCCAGATGGCGAGCGAGTTCGACACGATCGCCGAGCTGCGTGACAGCCTCGTGGCCCGCGTCGTCGAGCAGTCCGTCTTCACGCAGGGTGCCGCCGCGCGCGACAAGCTCGTCGAGACCCTGATCGAGCAGATCGAGATCCCGGTGCCGGCTCAGCTGGTCGAGGACGAGGTCCACCAGCATCTCGAGGGCGAAGGCCGCCTCGAGGACGACGAGCACCGCGCCGAGGTCACCGAGGCGTCGCAGAAGCAGTTCCGCACTCAGATGATCCTCGACAAGCTCGCCGAGGCGCACGAGGTCCAGGTCTCGCAGGAAGAGCTCACGCAGTACCTCATCCAGTCGGCCGCGCAATACGGCATGGCTCCGCAGGAGTTCGTCGACGCTCTGCAGCAGGGCAACCAGCTGCCGGCCATGGTCGGCGAAGTCGCGCGCAACAAGGCGCTCGCGATCGTGCTCGGCAAGGTCACGGTCGTCGACACGAACGGCAAGGCTGTCGACCTGACCGGTTTCGTCGCCGAAGACGACGAAGCCGCCGCTGAGGAAGAGGTCGTGGAGGAAGCCCAGGAGATCGCGGGCGCCGCGGCCGACGACGCGGCTCCGGCCAAGAAGGCTCCCGCCAAGAAGCCCGCTGCCAAGAAGGCCCCGGCCAAGAAGGCTGACGAGTCGGAGGCCCCGGCCGCCGAGAAGGCACCCGCCAAGAAGCCCGCCGCTAAGAAGGCTCCGGCGAAGAAGGCTGCTGAGTAATACGTAGCGTGTCGTACGCGGGGGTGGATGCCATGGCATCCACCCCCGCGTCGTCGTTCACGGCCGACACGCGCTCCGCCGACGGCGAACACGGGCAGAGGGCCGTCGGCGCGTGGGTAGATTCGGTGACGAACGCAAAACCGCACACCAGGAGCATTCATGGCTGAACCACTTATCGCGACCAGCGTCTTCGACAGACTGCTGCGTGACCGCATCATCTGGCTGGGGTCGGAGGTGCGCGACGAGAACGCGAACGAGATCTGCGCGAAGATCCTCCTCCTCGCCGCGGAAGACTCCGAGAAGGACATCTTCCTCTACGTCAACTCGCCGGGTGGATCGATCACCGCCGGCATGGCGATCTACGACACGATGCAGTTCGTCCCCAATGACATCGTCACGGTCGGCATCGGTATGGCCGCCTCGATGGGCCAGCTGCTGCTGACGGCCGGCACGAAGGGCAAGCGGTACATCACACCGAACGCCCGCGTGCTGCTGCACCAGCCGCACGGTGGCTTCGGTGGCACCTCGAGCGACATCCAGACCCAGGCGCAGCTCATCATCTCGATGAAGAACCGCCTTGCGGAGATCACTGCCGCACAGACGGGAAAGTCCGTCGAGCAGGTCAACGCGGACGGCGATCGGGACCGCTGGTTCACCGCTGAGGAAGCGCTCGCCTACGGTTTCGTCGACCACATCCGCGAATCCGCCACTGACGTCGTCGGCGGCGGCGGCACCGAAACCAACGAAGGAAGCGCACTGTGAACACCCCCGCCTTCGGATCCCCTCAGCACTCGGCCGCTGGCCTGCAGATGCCTTCGAGCCGCTACATCCTGCCGCAGTTCGAGGAGCGTACGGCGTACGGGTACAAGCGCCAGGACCCGTACAACAAGCTGTTCGAAGATCGCGTGATCTTCTTGGGTGTGCAGGTCGACGACGCCTCGGCCGATGACGTCATGGCGCAGCTGCTCGTGTTGGAGTCTCAGGATCCCGACCGCGACATCATCATGTACATCAACTCGCCGGGTGGATCCTTCACGGCCATGACGGCGATCTACGACACGATGCAGTACGTGTCTCCGCAGATCCAGACCGTCGTGCTCGGTCAGGCGGCATCCGCCGCTTCGGTGCTCTTGGCTGCCGGCGCGCCGGGCAAGCGTCTTGCGCTTCCGAACGCCCGCATCCTGATCCACCAGCCCGCGGTCGGCGAAGCCGGTCACGGTCAGGCATCCGACATCGAGATCCAGGCGGCGGAGATCCTCCGGATGCGCACCTGGCTCGAAGAGACGATGGCCAAGCACACGAACAAGACCCAGGTCGAGGTGAACAAGGACATCGACCGCGACAAGATCCTCTCCGCTCAGGAGGCGCTCACGTACGGCATCGTCGACCAGGTGCTTACGTCGCGCAAGCGGATTCCGGCAGCCGCCGCGATCACGTCCTGACGTGTCTGAAGCCCCGCCGGTCGTTCGGATCGGCGGGGCTTCGTGCGTCCGCCCTCCACACCCCCGTCTCAATCCGCCGAGATGTCGCCGGTTGCGGTTAGGCTCGAACAGCATTCTGGGTGGTTCGACGAAAGAGGAGCATCATGGCTCGTATCGGTGAAAGTGCCGACCTGTTCAAGTGCTCCTTCTGCGGCAAGAGCCAGAAGCAAGTACAGCAGTTGATCGCCGGTCCCGGTGTCTACATCTGCGACGAGTGCGTCGAGCTCTGCAACGAGATCATCGAAGAGCGCATGGCCGAGTCCGGTGAGGGCGCCGTCGCCGATTTCGATCTGCCGAAGCCGCGTGAAATCTTCTCCTTCCTGGCGGAGTACGTCGTCGGACAGGATGCCGCGAAGCGCGCTCTGTCGGTCGCTGTCTACAACCACTACAAGCGTGTGCGCGCCCACGGCACGCTCCAGCCTGCGGAACAGCGGGTCGACGAAGTCGAGATCGCCAAGAGCAACATCCTGCTCCTCGGCCCGACCGGCTGTGGCAAGACGTATCTGGCCCAGACCCTCGCGAAGCGGCTGAACGTGCCGTTCGCCGTCGCCGATGCCACGGCGCTGACCGAGGCGGGCTACGTGGGCGAGGACGTCGAGAACATCCTCCTGAAGCTCCTTCAGGCCGCGGACTTCGATGTCAAGCGTGCCGAGACCGGAATCATCTATATCGACGAGGTCGACAAGATCGCCCGTAAGGCCGAGAACCCGTCAATCACGCGTGACGTCTCCGGTGAGGGTGTGCAGCAGGCCCTGCTGAAGATCCTCGAGGGGACGGTCGCGTCGGTCCCTCCGCAGGGCGGGCGCAAGCACCCGCACCAGGAGTTCATCCAGATCGACACCACGAACGTGCTGTTCATCGTGGCCGGCGCATTCGCGGGTCTCGAGGAGATCATCTCTTCGCGCGTCGGCAAGCACGGTGTCGGCTTCGGAGCCCCGTTGCAGGAGAAGGGCAAAGAGCTCGACCTCTTCAGTGAGGTCGAGCCCGAAGACCTGCACAAGTTCGGCCTGATTCCGGAGTTCATCGGGCGTCTTCCCGTCGTCACGTCTGTCGCTCCGCTCGACCAGGCAGCATTGATCGAGATCCTCACGGGTCCGAAGAACGCTTTCGTCAAGCAGTATCAGCGGATGTTCCAGCTCGACGGTGTCGAACTTGAGTTCGACGATGACGCTCTGCTCGCCATCGCCGATCTCGCTGTCGCGCGTAAGACCGGTGCCCGCGGGCTCCGGGCCATCCTCGAGGACGTGCTCGGACCCATCATGTTCGACATCCCGTCGACCGAGGACGTCGCGAAAGTCATCGTCACCCGAGCCGCCGTCAGCGACGGAGCTGCGCCGACCCTCGTGCTGCAGCAGAAGCGCAAGACCGCCTGAGTCGGCACGGGCATCCATGCGTGCTCAGCGCGGACGGATGATGCGGACGATCGGCATCGTCGTTGCGGTGATGATCGGCATCGTCGCTCTCAGCGCGGCGGGATTCGCCGTCCTGATTGCCGTCCTCTTGTCCCCACAGGATGGGGACGCGCTCGCTCGTGAGCAGGTGGACAATCGCGCACGGGCCATCGCAGAGAATCTCGGATACTGGTCGGAAGGCGTCGACGCCGAGACGCTCGCCGCGCATCACTTCACATCGAGCGACGGCAAGGTCCAACCGTTCGCCTGGTCGGGGGACACCTCGTTGCCCGACGGTGCCGACGTCGATGTGATCATCAGCGCACGCGTCGACCCGGTGAGTCAGGGCGTGATCTTTCAACGCCGCCTCACCCCGGGCGCCGCAGAGAAGTGTTTCCGCTTTCACGTGCGCTCCACGGAGTACGTCTCCTACGACGAGCGCGACTGTGCGGTCGGAAGCGCTTTTCCGACGCCGAGCGCTCGGCCGGAGCCGGCCCTCGCGCCAGATACCGCCGCCCGTGTGAGCGCCGTGCTGTCCGCTGCCGATGCGGCCTCGCTGGAGTCCGTCGTTCGCGCGGCGTTCCCCGAACCGGGTCTCTCGATCGATACGACGGTCACGCCGGACGGAGAGCTCGTCGCCGCCGTCGGGATCGCGGGGACGGGGGAGTGCGTCGTCCGGGTGCGCCGCACCGACGGTACGGTCGAGCCGGTGTCCTTCGATCGCATCCAACTCGCCCCGGGCGAGATGGGGTGCCGAGTGGAGTTGTACACCGCACCTCCTCTCTGAAGGCGTGTCGGCTGCTGTCGGTAGCCTCGCCGTATGGGACGCGTGATCTTCGATACGGCGGCATCGCTCAACGGCTTCATCGCCGATGGGCAGAACTCACTCGAATGGCTCTTCGCCGTCGAGGGTGGTGAGGAACCGGATGCTGCGCTGATCCCCACCGCCGCGTCCGTGCTCGTCGAGGGTTCGACGACATATGAGTGGTTGCTCGATCACGACGACATTCTGCTCCACCCGGAGAACTGGCACGCGTTTCACGTCGTCGGACAATTCTTCGACGCGGGTGCGCTCGACGAGATCGCCGTCTCCTTCGCACCGGTTCTCCTCGCCGGTGGCGCACCGCTGTTGCCGCGTCGAATTGAAGCAGACCGCTTGCGCTTGATGCACGCCAGCGCCCTCGGACAGTTCGCCCGCGTCGTCTACTCGGTCGACGCGGCGCCTACACCCGAACCGGCATGATCAGATCGGTGCGGAGCTGCTCGGGAGCCTCGGACGGGTCCGATACGTAGCTCTCGATCCACACGCCGGCGGGCGCGGGTCCGGACCTGGCAAGGGCGGCCCAGGCCGAGGGCAGGTCGCTGTAGGGCCCGAACAATGTGGACGCGACAGCCGGCCCGGGCGGGAGGTGGGAGCCGACCACGCTCACCCCCGCGACGTCGATCGCGTCGATCGGTGCCTCCACGACGGGAAACCCGATCTCGAGGTCGAACACGTCGGCGGGGTCGCCGTCGTACACCGCCACCGCGGGGCCTGCAGGCACTAACTCACCCGTGCCGAACAGGAGCGCGATCGCACCGTAGTTGGTGTCGAACAACGCCTGCAGGTCGCTCACGCGCACGGCTTCATGTCGGACGACGGCGAGGGGACTGGCAGCGAGCGTGATCCGCTCGCCGTGGGTGAACGGCTCAGCCGGGAACGCAGGATCGGTCATAACCCGATCCTGGCGCCGGTGGCGTCAGCTGTCCAGTCCGCGGCGGTGCAGGAGCGGGGCGATGTCGGCGTCACGCCCGCGGAAGTCGCGGTAGGCCTCGAGCGGGTCCTTCGACCCGCCCACGCCGAGCAAGCGGCTCCGGAACCGGTCACCGTTCTCGCGCGTGAGTCCACCGTTCTCACCGAACCATTCCACCGTGTCGGCGTCGAGCACTTCACTCCAGATGTAGGAGTAGTAGCCCGCGCTGTATCCGCCGGAGAACACGTGCGCGAAGTACGTCGAGGAGTAGCGAGTGGGCACCACGGGATTGTCCAGCCCGATGTCGGTGAGAGCCGCA
The DNA here is from genome assembly GCF_025398275.1 of Microbacterium memoriense. GTDB lineage: Bacteria > Actinomycetota > Actinomycetes > Actinomycetales > Microbacteriaceae > Microbacterium > Microbacterium memoriense. The sequence continues at coordinate 360,440 of NZ_JAODOR010000004.1, forward strand.
GCCTCGAACGCAGCCACGTCGAGATCGGCGGCCGCCTGCTCTGCCGTGAGCGAGTGCCAGGCCTGGTCGATCCATGAGGCGGCGAGATACTCGCTCGTGGCAAACCCCTGGTTGAACGCTTCGGACGCGTGCAGCTTGTCCACGACGCTGCGGGGAAGCGGCTCGTCGGTGTCGACGTGGCGCGCATAGCCGGTCAGCACCTCGGGCCACAGAATCCACATCTCGTTGACCTGGCTGGGGAACTCTACGAAGTCGCGGAACACGGCCGTCCCTGCGAAGTGCGGGTAGGTCACGACGGCGAACAGTCCGTGCAGGGCGTGGCCGAATTCGTGGAAAAGCGTGGTGACCTCGTCGAGCGTCAGCAATGTCGGCTGGCCGGCTGCGGGCTTGGGCACATTCAGGTTGTTGACGACGATCGGGTCGGTCCCACGCAGCCGGGACTGCGACACGATCGAGTTCATCCACGCACCACCCCGTTTGGAATCGCGGGTGTAGAGATCGAGGACGAAGAGCCCCAGCGCGCTGCCGTCCGCGTTGTGCAGTTCGAAGACGCGAGCATCGGGGTGGTAGGCCGGCACATCCGGACGTTCCGTGAACGTCACTCCGTAAAGCGCGGTGGCTGCGCGGAACACACCGTCATGCAGCACGCGCTCGGCTTCGAACCAGGGACGCAGGGCCGTTCTGTCGAGGTCGTACTCGGCCGCGCGGACCTTCTCGGTGTAATACGCCCAATCATGTGCGTCCAGGGCGAACGGCGCGTCCCCGGCATCCACAATCGCCTGCAAAGCGGCTTGCTCGCGCCCCGCGTTGCGAGCGGCGGGTACCGCGAGGCGGCGAAGGAGTGCGTGGACGGCCGCAGGAGACCCCGCTGTCTCGTCGCTCGTCACGTACGCGGCATGGCTGTCATAGCCGAGTAGCGACGCTCGCTCGGCGCGGAGCCGGACGATCGTGCGAAGCACCTCGCGGTTGTCGTTCTCGTTGCCGCGTGATCCGCGTGAGCGGGATGCCGTGAGCAGACGCTCGCGGCTTTCGCGTCGCGTCAGCGTCGAGAGGTACGGATGCCCGGTGAACAGCGTCAGCGTGATGACGTAGCGCCCGGGAAGCCCGCGGTCCTCGGCGTTCTGCGCAGCCGCCGAGAGTTCCCCGGCCGTGAGACCGTCGAGCTCGTCCGCATCATCGAACACGACGGCGAGGTCGTTCGTGTCGGCGAGGAGGTTCTTCTCGAACGTCGTCGTGAGGATGGAGAGGCGCTGGTTCAGGTCGGTCAGCGTCGCCTTCTGCGCGTCGTCGAGTCCCGCCCCGGCGTGGGTCATCTCGCGGTAGCGGCGTTCGACCAGGTACCGGTCCTCGGGCGCGAGCTCCAATTGATCGAGCTGATCGTGAAGCGTCTTGATGCGCCAATACAAGGCGCCGTCCAGTCCGATCGCATCTTGATGGGCGGACATGAGGGGAGCAAGCGTTTCCTCGATCTCCTGAATCTGGGCCGTCGCGTCGGCCGATGACACCGTGTAGAACGTCCGTGCCACGCGTCCGAGCAGATCTCCGGATTGCTCGAGCGGGATCATGGTGTTCTCGAACGTCGGCATCGATCGGACACGGGTGATCGCGTCGATCTCGATGCGATGCTCGGCGAACGCGGCTTCGAATGCGGGCAGGTAATGCGCCGGCGTGATCTCCCGATAGTCCGGGAGCCCGTAGGGCAGGGCGCTCGGGGTGAGGAGGGGATTCGAAGAAGCATCCGTCATCCCCTCACCCTATCTCCGCACCCGAATAAGCAAAGTAGGTTTTGCAAAAGATGTCTTGCAAAACATGACTTGCAAAGCTATCTTTGGAGTATGGCTTCGCAAGACGATCCAGATCAGGCGCGACAGACCCCCGACACAGGGGAGCGGATGCTGGATGCGGGCGCCCTCCGCGCGCTCGCGCATCCCATTCGCGTGCGGATCTTCGACATCCTGAGCCAGTACGGCCCGCAGACGGCGAGTTCGCTCGCCGAGCGGTTGCATGAATCGTCGGGATCCACCAGCTATCACTTGCGCGCCCTCGCCAAGCAAGACCTGATCCGTGAAGTGCCCGATCGGGGGACGGCCCGTGAGCGGTGGTGGGAGCGCCCACACGGTGCGGTCTCGTTCGGAAACCCCGAAGCGCTCCGGACGCCCTCGGGACGGGCCGCGACACAGGTCGTCGTCACCGAAACCCTCAACCGGCGACACCAGCAGCTGATGGAGTTCATCGACCGCGGACTCACCCCGGACATGGACGGCGAGTGGCGGGACTCCACCATCATCACGACCGCAACGGCACGGCTCAATCCGACGCAGTTGCGTGAGCTTTCCGAGAAAGTCCAGGCACTCATCGATGAGTACGTGACGACCTACCGGGATCAGACCGGTGACGGCGTGCGTCCGGTCACCATCCGCGCCGACCTTTTTCCTCTCCCCGAGTGAGGAGGATCCGATGACCACGTACACCGCGACGTCCGCGTGGACTGATGCCGCAGCGAACGGCACGCTCTTCGAACGCGCCCTTCTCGCCGCCGGCCGCTGGTTCACACACGCAGCGGCTCGGAGCGCGCGTCGGCGCTCCGAGCGGCACGACGCATGCGCCTCGTTCTCCGACGATCAGCGTGAGCGAATGCGCGCCCGGTCGGTCGTGTGGGGAGTGCTTCGCCGCTGAGGCCGACTCAGCCGAACTCGTCCTCGTCGTCGTGGCGCACGATGACGTCACCGTTCGCGGTGGCCTCGACGATCGCGCCGGTGTCCAACTCGGCGATCGGACGGCCTTCCAAGAACGTGAGCGTCCAGCGCGGGCGGGGTTGGCCGAGACCGTCTCCCGGCACAGCCGCATCGACCGCGGCAATCTGCGCGTGCAACGAGGTCGGTACCGCCGCCGGAGGCTGCTGACCGCTCGTCCATCGGGTCCCGAGTTGCATCTCACGCCTCCTGAGGCGCGAGCACGATGTCGCCGACCGACAGCGACTCGCCCGCCGCATAGCTGACCGCGTCGATCCGGCCGACCGCGCGCAGGTCACCTTCCGCGAGTCGCAGGACGTCCAGGGTCGCCTCGGGCGCAGTGATCGTCAGGGTCGCGACGGGGGTCTTCTGCGAGGCCTTCGCCTCCGTCTTCGCACGTCGGATGCCGATGAGCGCTGCGCTCGTCGCCGTGAGCACCGCGGGGTCACCGTCGATACCGAGCGGCTCCGGCCACGTCGACGTGTGGATGGAGCCGTCCTCGAACCAGGACCATGCCTCTTCCGTGGCGAAGGCGAGCACGGGAGCGAGCAGGCGCAAGAGAGTCGAGAGCGCGAGGCGCAGAGCGAGCGCCGCGGAGGCCTGACCGGCATCCGTCTGGTTGTACGCGCGCTCCTTCACGAGCTCTAGATAGTCGTCACAGAACGTCCAGAAGAAGGCCTCGGTCACTTCGAGCGCTCGAGCGTGATCGAACGCCTCGAAAGCCCGCGTCGCGTTCACGACGACCTGGTCGAGGGTGGCGAGCATCGACGCGTCGAGTGCGTGCGTGATCTCCGCGCCGTCGGGAACGGGGAACGACAGAACGAACTTCGCGGCGTTGAGCACCTTGATCGCGAGGCGCCGGCCGATCTTCACCTGCGTCGGGTTCTGCGGGTCGAAAGCAGCATCGGCACCGAGCCGGCTCGACGCCGACCAGTACCGGACGGCATCCGTGCCGTGCTGATCGAGGATGTCGGCGGGGGTGACGACGTTGCCCTTGGACTTCGACATCTTCTTGCGATCCGGGTCGACGATGAAGCCGGAGATGGACGCATCCGTCCACGGGGCACGATCATCTTCCAGAGCACTGCGGAGCATCGTCGAGAACAGCCAGGTGCGGATGATGTCCTGCCCCTGCGGACGCACGTCGAAGGGCGCCACCAGGTTCCAGAGCTCATCGTCGCGCTGCCAGCCGCCGGCCAGCTGCGGGGTCAAGGACGACGTCGCCCACGTGTCGAAGATGTCTTTCTCCGCTTCGAACCCACCGGCGACGCCGCGCTGGGACTCGGTGTAGCCGTCGGGGACATCCGTCGTCGGATCGATCGGAAGGGAGGCGGCATCCGGGGTGATGATCCGGTCGAAATCTCGCTCGCCGTTCTCGTCCAGGCCATACCAGACCGGAATAGGCACGCCGAAGAACCGCTGGCGCGAGACCAACCAGTCGCCGGTGAGACCGTTCGTCCAGTTCTCGTAGCGCACCCGCATGAAGTCGGGGTGCCAGTCCATGCCCGCGCCGAGCGCGATGAGCTTGTCGCGGAGGGCTCCGTCGCGCGCGCCGTTGCGGAGGTACCACTGGCGGGTCGAGACGATCTCCAGCGCCCGGTCACCCTTTTCGTAGAACTTCACGGGATGCGTGAACGGCTTCGACACCTCGAGAAGCTCGCCGGACGCCTCCAGCAGTTCGACCATCTTCTTCTTCGCGCTGAAGACCGTCAGCCCGGCGATCTCGGCGTATGCGGCACGCGCGGCGTCGGTCACGAGGGCGTCCGGCGCATCGGGAAGGATCCGGCCGTCGAGGCCCAGGATCGAGCGGTTGGGGAGATCCAGCTCGCGCCACCAGACGATGTCGGTCACATCGCCGAACGTGCAGATCATGGCGATACCCGATCCCTTGTCCTTCTGCGCGAGCGGGTGAGCGAGGATCGGCACCTCGACGTCGAACAGCGGCGTGCGCACGGTCTGACCGAAGTAGGGCTGGTACCGCTCGTCATCGGGGTTGGCGACCAGGGCGACACACGCCGCGAGCAACTCGGGACGAGTGGTCTCGATGTGGACGTCGCCGGAGCCGTCGGTTTTGTGGAAAGCGATGCGGTGATAGCTCGCCTGCTGGTCGCGGTCTTCGAGCTCGGCCTGAGCGATCGCCGAGCGGAAGTCGATGTCCCACAGGGTCGGCGCCATCGACTGGTACGCCTCGCCGCGTTCGAGGTTGCGCAAGAAGGCGAACTGGCTCGTGCGGATGGTGTCCTTCGAGATCGTTCGGTACGTCTGGTTCCAGTCGACCGAGAGCCCCAGCTGCCGGAAGACCGCCTCGAACGCCTTCTCATCTTCGAGCGTGAGCTCTTCGCACAGCGCGATGAAGTTGGGGCGGCTGATGGGCACCTGATCGGCGGGCTTCAGGCTCTTCGCATCGCCATGGAACGGGGGAGTGAAGTCGGGATCGAAGGGCAGCGAGGGGTCGCAGCGCACACCGTAGTAGTTCTGTACGCGGCGTTCGGTCGGCAGACCGTTGTCGTCCCACCCCATCGGGTAGAACACCGTCTTCCCGCGCATGCGCTCGTAGCGCACCTTCACGTCGGTGTGGGTGTAGCTGAAGACGTGGCCGATGTGGAGCGATCCGGAGGCCGTCGGCGGTGGGGTGTCGATGGAGAACACTCCCGCGCGGCCCGTCGCCTTCGCCGCGTCACGATCGAAGAGGTAGGTGCCCTGCGCCGTCCATGCGGCATCCCACTTCTGCTCGAGGCCTTCCAGTGCCGGCTTGTCGGGAATGCTGGTCATGACTGTCTCCTCGAGCGATATGTGCGGCACTGTGTGAGCGTGCCTGAGTGTGGATGCCTGGACGAGTCTACCGGCGCGCCGGACGGCGTGATGGGTGCCGCGAGCGTTTCCTCCCCAGCAGGCTGATCCGCACATTCGTCCACAGATCGCGCTGCGCGGGTCGCCCGGGCGCCGCCGACGCGACACGGCGAAGCATGACGATCGACCAAGCTGTCCGCTCTGCTGCTTCGACCGAGAGAGGGGTGGGTGGCCGTGAGGGATGCCGATCCGTTACTTGTCGCCGCGGCGCGCGCGGGGGTCGTGCTCTCGTGCATCACACAAGCACGGCGGCTCGGGTTGTGGATCCTCCGTGGGAGCGATCATCCACACGTGGCGGCAGCGCCCAGCGCGGGTGGAGTTCGTGCGGGCGGGGCGACCGTGCACTGGGCACGCCCAGTCGTGCCCCGGCATCCTGATGCACTCGTCGACAGCGTGGAGAACGTGCTGTCGCTCGTCGCGCACTGTCTGCCGTTCGAGGAAGCGCTGACGGTGTGGGAATCAGCGCTGGACAAGCGACTCGTGACGCTACCCGGGTTGCGGGGGTGCCCAGCGAACGAGTGACATTGCGCATGACGCGGAGCTCATGTTGCTCGTGTGTCACGTGATCCGGGTGGGGTATTCGCAGGTGGTGGACCGATGGCACGAAGTGCAGGCCCTGATCATGCGCGCGGTCGCGCAGGGTGTGCACCTCGCTCGGTGAAGGATGCCGAGGAGATGTCGGATCCTGAGGATCTATCCGGGGCTTTTGGTCCTCAGCATCCCGCATCTCCTCAGGAAACGACGTAAGCCGAAACCGTCGGCGTCGTACCTCTCCCGTTGGCGAGGAGCGACGGGCGATCGGCGTCCGTCATCTCCCGGAGGGAGAGACGCGCGGTTTGCACGATCACGGCGCCAAACGGATGCCGAGGGCTGCGGCGAAGGCGGCACCGTGCAGCTCGGTCTGACGCATGGAGAGGGTCGCACCGGCAAGTCCTCGGGGGTCGGTGAAACGGAGGGCCTCGAGCCCTCGGAGGTCGACGTGTTCGGCGCGAAGCCCGCGGGTGTCGACTTCGTCGATACGGCAGTTGCGGAAGGCGACGCGAGTCAGTCGGGCCTGGGGGATGTCGAGCGCTCCGATTTCGCAGTCCACGACCAGGAGGTCGCTGACAGTGGCGGACGCAAGGTTGAGGTAGTCGATCCGCAGGCCCCGTAGGCTCACGCCGTCCCAGGCAGCGCGGAGGGCGTCGACCGTGGCGATCCGCCCGCCGTCGATCTCCACCGTGCGCCACGCGCTCTCGCGGGCGACGAGTTCGGTCGCACGGAGATCGCCGACCGCGACATCGGTCCATGCCGCACCCGTGGTATCCCACCGGTCGACCTGGGCGCCGTCGATGCGCGCTTCCATCAGTTGCCCGTGCACGTTCGACACCGAGCCCGAGAGATTCTCGATCCGCACGCCGAACAGGTCGCTGCGCGGCTCGAGCCCGGTGTGTGGCGCCAACACGGGAGGAAGGTCCGGGTGGATATCTCGCGGCAGAGTGGGACCGGTACGCGGGCGAGCCATGGCATCCACCCTACGGTGCGCGTCGCGCACCACCCGGGTAGGATGGAGACATCAGCATCGATCCGGACATCACCGGGGAGCTCGCGGAAGAACGTCCCTCCGGACAAGTAGAACCGCGCGGGGCAGGCCCGTCACAGCCGCAGTGAGAGGGGTTCGCCGCATCCGCGTCGGGCAAGCGGGGTGGTACCGCGATCGGAAGATCGTCCTCGCAGGAGCACGCAAGAAGCACGAGCACCTGCTGGAGTGACAATGACCTACCCTCGCCCGTCTGGATCCGCCTTCGGCGCGGCCGCCGATTCCGTCGTGCCCAGCCCACGCTTTCCCGAGATCGAGCGGAACATCCTCGACTTCTGGGAGCAGGACGACACGTTCCGCGCCTCGATTGCGCAGCGCGAGGGCGCCGACGAATGGGTGTTCTACGACGGTCCGCCGTTCGCCAACGGTCTGCCGCACTACGGTCATCTCCTGACCGGTTATGCCAAGGACCTTTTCCCGCGGTTCCAGACGATGCGCGGCAAGAAGGTCGACCGCGTCTTCGGGTGGGACACGCACGGGCTTCCCGCCGAGCTCGAGGCGATGAAGCAGCTCGGGATCACCGAAAAGAGCGAAATCGAGCAGATGGGGCTCGCCGCGTTCAACGCGAAGGCCCGCGAATCGGTACTCGAGTACACGCAGCAATGGCAGGACTACGTCACGCGTCAGGCGCGCTGGGTCGACTTCGAGCGCGGCTATAAGACGCTGGACACGGGCTTCATGGAGTCGGTCCTGTGGGCGTTCAGCGAGCTGTGGGACAAGGGCCTCGCGTACGAGGGCTACCGCGTGCTGCCCTACTGCTGGCGGGACGAGACCCCGCTCAGCAACCATGAACTGCGCATGGACGACGACGTCTACAAGATGCGGCAGGACCCGTCGGTGACGGTCACTTTCCCCCTGGTGGGCGTCAAGGCCGAAACGCTGGGTCTCACCGGAGTGCGCGCGCTCGCCTGGACGACGACCCCGTGGACTCTTCCCACCAACCTTGCTCTCGCCGTGGGTCCCGAGATCACCTATGTCGTCGTCCCGGGCGGGCCCGCCGGTGCCGCAGACGTCCATGAGGACCGCGCCGAGGGGGAGTCGCACCGTTATCTGCTGGCCGAGGACCTCCTCGCCGGCTACGCGAAGGACCTGGGCTACGCCACGGCGGAAGAGGCCCACGCTGCGGTTCAACAGACCGTGCGCGGCGCAGATCTGGCCGATGTCCACTACGACGCGCTCTTCGACTACTACGCCGATGCCGACACGTGGGGGACCGAGAAGGCCTGGCGGATCCTCGTCGATGACTACGTCACGACGACCGACGGCACCGGCATCGTCCACCAGGCTCCGGCCTACGGTGAAGACGACCAGCGGGTGACCGAAGCCGCCGGCATCCCCCTCATCATGAGCTTGGACGACGGTGGACGATTCCTCCCGCAGGTGACCGATGTCGCGGGCGAGCTGTGGATGGATGCCAACCGCCCGCTCATCCGGCTGCTGACGGCCGAGGGGCGCCTGCTGCGCGAAGCCAGCTACGAGCACTCGTATCCGCACTGCTGGCGCTGCCGGAACCCGCTGATCTACAAAGCCGTCTCGAGCTGGTTCGTGCGCGTCACGGCGATCAAGGAACGCCTCGTCGAGCTCAATGAGCAGATCACATGGGCCCCCGAAAACGTCAAGCATGGGCAGTTCGGCAAGTGGCTCGAGGGCGCGCGCGACTGGTCGATCAGCCGCAACCGCTTCTGGGGTTCGCCGATCCCGGTGTGGAAGAGCGATGACCCGACCTACCCGCGGACCGATGTCTATGGGTCGCTCGCCGACATCGAGCGCGACTTCGGCCGTCTGCCGCAGAACGAGGCGGGAGAGGTCGATCTGCACCGGCCGTTCATCGACGAGTTGACCCGCCCGAACCCCGATGACCCGACCGGCCGCTCGACGATGCGCCGTATCGAGGACGTCTTCGACGTGTGGTTCGACTCGGGATCCATGCCCTACGCGCAGGTGCACTATCCGTTCGAGAATCGCGATTGGTTCGACGAACACGCGCCCGCGGACTTCATCGTCGAATACATCGGACAGACCCGCGGCTGGTTCTACGTCATGCACGTGCTCTCGGGCGCGCTGTTCGACCGCCCCGCGTTCACCGGCGTCGCATGCCATGGCATCGTGCTCGGCAGCGACGGACAGAAGATGTCGAAATCGCTTCGCAACTATCCGGACGTCAGCGAAGTACTCGATCGCGACGGTTCGGACGCGATGCGCTGGTTCCTGATGGCCTCCTCGGTGCTGCGCGGGGGCAACCTCATCGTGACCGAAGAAGGCATCCGCGCCGGTGTGCGCGAGTTCCTCCTGCCGCTGTGGAGCTCGTGGTACTTCTTCTCGACATACGCGAATGTCGCCGCCCCCGGCGGATACGACGCACGGTGGCGCACCGACTCGACGAACGTGCTCGACCGGTACATCCTCGCGCTCACGGGCGACCTCGTCCGTGACGTCGCCGCCGACCTCGAGTCGCTCGATTCGACGACGGCCGCTGCGCGCCTGCGTGACTTCGTCGAGGCGTTGACCAACTGGTACATCCGCCGGTCGCGCGACCGCTTCTGGCTGGGCGTCTCGGAAGACCCGGCATCCACCGAGGCATTCGACACGCTCTACACGGTTCTCGAGACACTCACTCGTGTGGCCGCGCCACTGATCCCCCTCGTCGCCGAGCAGGTCTGGCAGGGACTCACCGGTGGACGAAGCGTCCACCTGCAGGACTGGCCCGACGCGGATGCGTTCGCCCAGGCCGAAGACATCCGCACGGCGATGGATACCGTCCGTTCGGTCTCGAGCATCGCCAATGCGCTCCGCAAGAAGGAGGGCAAGCGCGTGCGCCTGCCTCTGCGGCGCCTGACGGTGGTCGTTCCGGATGCCGGTGATCTCGCGCAGTTCGAGGAGATCCTCCGCGAGGAGCTGAACGTCAAGTCGGTCGAGCTCGTCGCCTTCGCCGAGAGCACCGCAGCGGACTACGGCATCACCCACCGTCTCGCCGTGAACGCGCGCGCGGCGGGACCGCGACTCGGCAAACAGGTGCAGCAGGTCATCGGTGCCGCGCGCGCCGGTGACTGGTCGCAGACGGAGGGCGTCGTCACGGCCGGCGGCGTGGCACTGGAGCCGGGGGAGTACGAACTCGTCCTGGAGACGACGGGGCGCCCCGAGGGCGAGGCGCTCGCGATCATCCCGGAGGGCGGTTTCGTTCTCCTGGACACGACCACGACGCCGGAATTGGAAGCGGAAGGGCTCGCGCGCGACATCATCCGCGCCGTCCAGGACACACGCAAGGCAGCGGGGTTCGATGTGAGCGACCGCATCCACCTGCAGCTGCTTTTCGCCTCACCCGCCGACGCCGATGCGGTGAGCGCCGCGTTCGAGACCGCTGACGTCGCGGGCGAGACTCTCGCGCTCCAGCACACGCTGGCCGTCATCGGTCGCGATGTGCACCTCCCCGCGGACGCCTCGGCGGACGTCTGGCATCCGCTGGCCTTCGGCGCCGTCCCGGAGCACGTCGGCTTTGTCACCGCCGGACAGTACGCGAATGAGGGCGGCATCCACGTCGCCGTGACACGGATCGGAGGCGGTGCATGAGCGACCGTACGAGAGCGGATGCCGTCTACTCGGCACTCTTCACCCGCCAGGGCGAGCAGTGGGTACAACCCCGCGTCGAGCGCACCCGACGCGTGCTGGAGCTGCTCGATGACCCGCAGCGCACCTACCGTGTCGTCCACGTGACCGGAACCAACGGGAAGACATCCACGAGCCGGATCATCGAGTCGATCGTGCGTGCGCACGGACTGCGCACGGGGCTGTTCACGAGCCCGCACCTGGAACGCTTCACGGAGCGGATCATGATCGACGGTGAGCCGATCGACGACGGCCTCGTGGCGGACGCCTGGGACGAGATCTCTCCGTTCGTGGACCTGGTCGATGCTGAGCTCTCCGCGAGCGGTGACGCAACGCTGACCTTCTTCGAGCTGCTGACCGTGCTCGCGTTCGCCGCTTTCGCCGACGCGCCGGTGGATGTCGCCGTGATCGAGGTGGGTATGGGCGGATCGTGGGATTCGACCAATGCGGCCGACGGAGATGTCGCGGTGTTCGCGCCGATCAGCCTCGATCATCAGGACCGCCTCGGCGAGACGATCGAGGAGATCGCCGGTGTGAAGGCCGGCATCATCAAACAGGGCGCTGCAGTCGTATCGGCTCAGCAGCTCCCGGAGGCGGCGCAGGTCCTGCGTGCGGCGGCTGCGGCCCGAGAAGCCACGCTCGCAGGTGAGGATGACGCCTTCGCCGTCACTGACGCGCACCTCGCCGTCGGCGGCCAGATGGTGTCGGTGCGCGGCCTTGCCGGCACGTACGACGATCTCTACCTACCGCTCTACGGCGCACACCAGGGACACAATGCCGCCCTGGCGATCGCTGCGGTCGAGTCGTTGATCGGTGGGGGAGCCCAGCCGATCGCGCCCGATGTCCTCACGGACGGTCTCGCTCAGGTGACGTCGCCCGGGCGGCTGCAACTCATCGGTGTCGCCCCGACGGTTCTCGTCGACAGCGCCCACAATCCGCACGGAGCGGATGCGCTCGTCCGCGCCCTCGGGCAGTCCTTCGACTTCGACGAGTGGGGCATCGTCCTCGGCGTGTTCGCAGACAAGGACGTGGCCGGAATCGTCGCCCGCCTGGCGCCGGCGGCGGCGCATGTGTTCGCGACCGCGCCCGACTCCGAGCGTGCCGCCGAGGCCGATGAAGTCGCCGACCTCGTCGAACCGACCGGAATTCCGGTGACGGTCCACCGTGACCTCGATGAGGCCGCGGAAGCGGCGCGCGCGTGGGCCGCGGCATCCGACCGACGAGCCGTCGTCATCGCGGGAAGTGTCGTTCTCGCCGGCGAAGCCGTGCAGCTTGCCGCCGCTCAGGATTGGAAGGACGGGTGGCGGGCGTGACCGGGCGCCAGCGGCGTGTCCGCGGCGCGGAAGAATCGCTCGCGGCAGTGGTACTCGGCTTCGAATCGATCGTGGTCTTCCTCGGCGGCTTGGCGCTCTACGGCCTCAATCAGGTGCCGGCCGGAATCGCGCCCTGGTGGGGGATCGTGGCCGGTGCCGTGCTCGCGCTCCTCATGATCGCCACCACGGGTGTTCTGCAGCACCGCTGGGGAATCGGCCTCGGCTGGGTGTGGCAACTCGTGCTCGCCCTCGGCGGGTTCCTCGTTCCTGCCCTCGCCGTCGTCGCGCTCATTTTCGGTGCGATGTACGCGTATGCGACGATCAAGGGCGGAGCGCTGGACCGCCGAAACGCGCACCGCGCCGATCCCGCAACGAACGGAGACTGATATGCCCACGGAAGAAACCCTCGTCCTCGTCAAGCCGGACGGTGTTGCCCGCGGCTTGACCGGCGCGATCCTTCACCGCATCGAAGCCAAGGGTTACGCGCTCGTCGACATCAAGCTCGTCGAGCCCGACCGCGACCTGCTCGAGCAGCACTATGCCGAGCACGCGGGAAAGCCCTTCTACGAGCCGCTCCTGGATTTCATGCTGTCCGGCCCGTCTGTCGCAATCCGGCTCGCCGGCAACCGCGTGATCGAAGGATTCCGCTCCCTCGCCGGCACGACCGATCCGACGACGGCGGCTCCCGGCACGATCCGCGGGGATTTCGGCCGCGACTGGGGACTCAAGGTCCAGCAGAACCTTGTGCACGGCAGCGACAGCCCCGAGTCGGCGGCACGCGAACTCCAGATCTGGTTTTGAGCGCGGGTGGTCGTGACACACGACCACCGATGCGGGTAGCCGTGATCCACTCCAGATCAGTGGATGCTCGCCACCGGCGGGCGTCCAGGTGGCGCGATCTGCCGCTTGGAGCCGCAGATACCGACAGTTTGCGCCCCTCAGCAGGCCCCAGCGGCGATCAGCGGGCCAGCCGAACCTCAGGTGTCAGAAGATGATGTCGACGAGCTGAGGGATCGCGTCGAGTCGTATTTGCGCGAGGAGCAGGACGATCGCGTACGTCACGATCGCCATCAGCGGCACCCAGGACGTGAGTGCCGCTCCTGCCGCACGCACCTTCTGTGACCGTGACACGGCACCGGAGCGGAGCATGTGCACCCAGACGGCGTAGAACGTGGGGATCGTGACGAGCCACGTCACCATGCACCACGGGCAGAGAGTGCTGAGCACGAAGATGCTCTGTCCGATGAGCCAGAGGACGAATCCAAAGGCGAACGTGATGCCTGCGGCAAAGGCCCACCAGAACCACCGGGCGAAGCGAGCGCCGGCCAGGATCGCCATGCCGACCACGAGCGGCGCGACCCAGCCCGCGAGCCCCAGGACCGGGTTCGGGAAACCGAACACACTGCCCTGCGGCGAATCGAGGTTGGCAGAGCACTGCACGATCACACTGAAGTCGCAGGAAGCCGCATCGGTCGGATTCACCAGCTTGTCGAACTTTTCGATCGTGAGCGCGAACGCGGCGATCCAGCCGATCACACCGGCGATCACCATCCAGATCGCCAACACGGTCGGGCGAGCAGTGACGGGGCGTGAAGGCATGCCGCGATTATCCCATTCGCGCATCGCCCCCAGCTGGATGCCTCGGCGTTCGCGCAATCGGAACGGGATAGTGCGATAATGAACGGTGATACCCCGCGGCCGCGCCGCGAACGAGTATCACCGAAGACTTCGGGCGATGAACGCCCTAGGCAGCACGAGCCTCAGCCCATGAGCGGGCTCACGTTGCAGACCTGATGAGTTCGCGGGCCCTCCGGAACGGAGCGGCACCGCCAGATTTTCGTAGGACGGCACGCGGAGCCGTCCCGCTAGGAGCAGCCAGAGATGGCCGATGAGCACAATGACCAGCCCACTCCGACCACCGACGACGCGCCCGAGCTGACTGCCGAGCCGACGCTCGCAGACGCCGAGATCGCCGCCGTGGTGGCCGACGTCGCTGCCGTCGAGGGAGAGTCCTCGGCGGGAGCCACGGACGCGTCGGAGGACGTCGACGTCGAGGCGGCCGCCGGCGAAACCGCCGCTGCGGAGCCCGCCGCAGAGGTCCCGACTGATCCGCAACCGGTCACCGCCGTGACACTGGGCCTCATCCCGGAGACGTTCGTGTCCGCGGTGTCGACGCAGTTGTTCTTCCATGCACCGCCGCCACTCGCGGTGCCCACGCGCGTGGATGGGCGCGATGAAGAGACACCCGAGTCGTCCGCGAGTGCGCGTCGTCGTACCCGCCGTCGCACGGGAGGCACCTCGGGTGAGGCTGATGACGCCCCCGCGCAGCAGCAACAGCCCGCTCAGCAATCCACCCCGCCGCGTCGCCGCGCGGTCGAACTCATCACCGAGCCGCAGCGCATCAAGGGATCCACGCGCCTCGAGGCGAAGAAGCAGCGTCGTCGCGACGGACGTGAGGCCGGGCGTCGTCGCACGGTCGTCACGGAAGCGGAGTTCCTCGCGCGTCGCGAAGCCGTCGATCGCGACATGATCGTGCGCTCCAAGAACGGCCGCATCCAGATCGCCGTTCTCGAGGACAACGTCCTCGTCGAGCACTACGTCGCCCGGAGCCAGGAATCGTCGCTCATCGGCAACGTCTACCTCGGTCGGGTGCAGAACGTCCTCCCGAGCATGGAGGCGGCCTTCGTCGACATCGGCCGTGGCCGCAACGCCGTCCTCTACTCCGGTGAGGTCGACTGGGATGCTGTGGAAACCGGCAACCAGCCTCGCCGTATCGAACTGGCGCTCAAGTCGGGGGACCGCGTCCTGGTCCAGGTCACCAAGGACCCGGTCGGACACAAGGGTGCTCGTCTGACGAGCCAGATCTCGCTTCCCGGCCGGTATCTCGTCTACGTCCCCGGTGGCGCGATGAACGGTATTTCCCGAAAGCTCCCCGATACCGAGCGCGCACGTCTCAAGCGGATCCTCAAAGAGGTGCTGCCCGAGTCGAGCGGTGTCATCGTGCGTACCGCGGCCGAGGGTGCGACGGAAGACCAGCTCACCCGTGACGTGCAACGCCTCACCGCCCAGTGGGAGCACATCTCGAGCCAGGTCGAATCGATCCAGGCGCCGGCTCTGCTGCACGCCGAGCCCGACCTCCTGGTCAAGATCGTGCGTGACGTCTTCAACGAAGATTTCACGAAGATGCTCATTCAGGGCGAAGACGCACACCAGACGATCACCGCGTATCTGTCCGGCGTCGCCCCGGACCTGCTCGAGCGCATCGAGAAGTACGAGGACGACCAGGACCCGTTCGATCGGTTCCGTGTGAGCGAACAGATCGAGAAGGCGCTCGACCGCAAGGTCTGGTTGCCGTCGGGTGGATCGCTCGTGATCGATCGCACCGAGGCGATGACGGTCGTCGACGTCAATACCGGCAAGTTCGTCGGCACGGGCGGCAACTTGGAAGAGACCGTCACGAAGAACAACCTCGAGGCTGCCGAAGAAATCGTCCGTCAGCTGCGGCTCCGCGACATCGGCGGGATCATCGTGGTCGACTTCATCGACATGGTGCTCGAGTCGAACCGCGATCTGGTGCTGCGCCGTGTGGTGGAATGCCTCAGCCGCGATCGCACGAAGCACCAGGTCGCAGAGGTGACTTCTCTCGGCCTCGTCCAGATGACGCGCAAGAAGCTCGGCCTCGGGTTGCTCGAGACCTTCAGCGAGGCGTGTGAGGTGTGTGCCGGCCGCGGTGTGATCGTCCACCACGATCCCGTCGTCAAGCACCGCACCGGTCCGCAGGCACAGCAGAGCGGCGGGCGTCGTCCGCGTCAAAACAGCGCGCCGGCTCCCTCCACGGGTTCGAACGCGACCGGCGGCACACACGTGATCACCGAGGGCGCCAAGTCGGCGCTCGCGCAGATCGCGGCATCCACCATCCACACCGTGACGGAGGACGCCGTCGCCGAGCCGATCGTCGAAGTCGCGCCCGAGCGCCCGAAAAAGGTGCGCAAGAAGCGTGAGCCTGCCGCGACGGAGAACCGCCCGCGCACGGAGAAAGACCTGCTTCTCGACTCGGTGCTCAGCGCCCTGCCCGAACCCAAGGCTCCGGGCCAAGGCCGAGGGCGTCGTCGCGTGACGACGGCGGGCCTGACCGGGACGCCCGTCGCCACGGCGGCGAGCGAGGACTGAATCGGCCTAGCGGGCGCGGCGTTCGCGCGCCGTGACCCGCAGGCCCGAGGCGATCAGTCGCCGCACGAGGTCGTGCCCCGAGACGTGCTCGGCGCCGCCGGTGATCAACCTCGGCACGGCGTCCTCGGGCACGTCGTAGTGATCGAGGTCGAACGCACGACGCGGAATTCCATGGGTCTCCGCGAAGGCGTGGAGCTCGTCGAGGTCGCTGTCGCTGACCAGATGGGCCCACAAACGGCCGTGTGCGGGCCAGCGTGCGTCGTCGATGAGAATGCCCATGTCGATTCATCTTAGAGATCGCCGCGACACGCCAGACGGGTGCTTTTGCCCGATTGCCCGGCATCCGGTAAAGTAGACCCTTGGTGCGCCGTGTACCCCTCTGTACCTGTGAGTCGAGGGCCGCACCAAAGACTTCCCAGTCTCACAAAGACAATCGGAGCCGTGCGCTCCAACAGAAGAAACAGGTGTGAAGTGGTTTACGCAGTTGTGCGCGCCGGTGGCCGTCAGGAAAAGGTTGAGGTCGGCACGATCGTCGTTCTCGATCGTCAGAAGGCGAAGGTCGGCGAGAAGCTCGAGCTTCCCGCCGTTCTGTACGTCGACGGCGATGCCGTCACGACGGATGCCGACAAGCTCGCGAAGGTCACCGTGACCGCCGAGGTCCTCGGTGAAGAGCGCGGCCCCAAGATCGTGATTCAGAAGTTCAAGAACAAGACCGGCTACAAGAAGCGCCAGGGGCACCGCCAGGACCTCACGCGCGTCAAGATCACCGGCATCAAGTAAGTCTCGGGAGACGTAGAGATGGCACACAAAAAGGGCGCAAGCTCCACCCGTAACGGTCGTGATTCCAACGCTCAGCGCCTCGGCGTGAAGCGCTTCGGCGGCCAGAAGGTCCTCGCCGGCGAGATCATCGTCCGCCAGCGCGGCACGCACTTCCACCCCGGCGCCAACGTCGGCCGTGGTGGCGACGACACGCTGTTCGCCCTCGAGGCCGGCGCAGTCGAGTTCGGCCAGAAGGGCGGCCGCAAGGTCGTCAACATCGTGTCGCTGGTCGCGGCCGAGTAACGCACACACAATCCTGTGATGAGGGGCGGGCTTCGGCCCGCCCCTCTCTCATTTCCCCAAGGAGAACTCCATGGTCACCTTCGTCGATCGCGTGACGCTGCACTTGCGCGCGGGCAAGGGCGGCAACGGATGCGTCTCCGTCAAGCGCGAGAAGTTCAAACCGCTGGCCGGTCCGGATGGCGGTAACGGCGGGCACGGCGGCGACGTCGTCCTGGTCGCGGACCCGCAGGTGACGACGTTGCTGTCCTACCACCACTCGCCCCACCGCTCGGGTGACAACGGCGGGTTCGGCATGGGCGACCACCGATCCGGCGCCAACGGCGAGAGCGTCGAACTGCGCGTGCCGGTGGGCACCGTGGTGAAGGATGCCGCCGGTGAGACGATCATCGACCTCGTGGTCCCGGGCATGCGCTACGTCGCCGCTCCCGGGGGACAGGGCGGGCTCGGCAACGCTGCGTTGGCAAACCCCAAGCGCAAGGCACCCGGATTCGCGTTGCTCGGCACGCCCGGATGGGAAGGCGATGTCTTCCTCGAGTTGAAGACGGTCGCCGACGTCGCTTTGGTCGGGTATCCATCTGCAGGCAAGTCGAGCCTCATCGCAGCGCTCTCCGCAGCCCGGCCGAAGATCGCCGACTATCCGTTCACCACCCTGCACCCGAACCTCGGTGTCGTGCAGGCCGGCGACATCCGCTACACCGTCGCTGACGTGCCGGGGCTCATCGAGGGCGCCAGTGAGGGCAAGGGGCTCGGACTGGAGTTCCTCCGTCACGTCGAGCGCTGCACGACCCTCGTGCATGTTCTGGATTGCGCGACGCTCGAGCCGGGACGCGACCCGCTGTCCGATCTTGATGTCATCCTCGCCGAACTCGGCAATTATCCGGTGCCGGAGGGACAGCTGCCGCTTCTGGAGCGTCCGCAGCTCATCGCTCTGAACAAGATCGATGTGCCCGAGGCGCAGGACCTCGCCGACCTTGTGCGACCCGATCTGGAAGCGCGCGGCTATCGGGTGTTCGACATCTCCACGGTCAGTCACGCAGGTCTTCGCCAGCTGTCGTTCGCACTGGCCGACATCATCGCGCAGCACCGCGCGGTCCTCGCGGCCACGCCCGAACCGGAGCGGGTCGTCATCCGCCCGAAGGGGTCGGTGAAGGAGTTCGAGATCCGCGTCGAGGGCGGTACCTACGGCAACATCTACCGCATCCTCGGCGACAAGCCGGTGCGTTGGGTCCAGCAGTGTGACTTCCAGAACGAAGAGGCCGTCGGCTTCCTCGCCGACCGACTCGAGAAGCTGGGCGTGGAAGACGAACTCTTCCGCGTCGGCGCGATCGCCGGATCGACGGTTGTCATCGGCGAAGGCGATGCGATCGTCTTCGACTGGCACCCGGCGCTGTCGTCGGCGGCCGAACTGATGACCGCGCCCCGTGGCACCGACCCGCGCCTGGATCTCAACCCGCGACGGACGACCGCGCAGCGCCGTGACTGGTATCACGAGCGCATGGATGCCAAGGCGGACGCCCGCGCCGAGCTCGAGGCGGAACGCATCGCTGTGCGGCGCGCTCAGGGAACCAACGCTGTGGAGGACGAGCAGGAGTGAGCGTGCAGGATCGTGCGGGCCTCGTCGGCGCGCGCCGTGTCGTCGTCAAAGTCGGCTCGTCCTCGATCAGCGGAGAGAACGCCGGGAAGATCCAGCCGATCGTCGAAGCCCTCGCCGCCGCCCACGCACGCGGCACCGAGGTCGTGCTGGTCTCATCCGGAGCCATTGCGACGGGCATGCCCTACCTCGCTCTGGAAGAACGGCCCGTCGACCTTGCGACACAGCAGGCAGCCGCCGCGGTCGGGCAGAACGTGCTGATCTATCGTTACCAGGACGCGCTGCGCCCGTTCGAGATCGTGGCCGGTCAGGTTCTGCTCACGGCCGGTGATCTGGAGAACCCGACGCACCGCTCGAACGCGCGCCGGGCGATGGAGCGACTCCTGGGGCTGCGCATCCTCCCGATCGTCAACGAGAACGACACCGTCGCGACGCACGAGATCCGCTTCGGTGACAACGACCGGTTGGCGGCGCTGGTCGCGCAGCTCATCGGAGCGGACGCCCTGGTGCTGCTGAGCGACATCGAGTCGCTCTACACGCGCCCGCCGAGCGAACCCGGCGCACGTCCGATCGACGTCGTGGCGCACGACGACGACATGAGCGGGTTCGAGTTCGGCTCGGTCGTCGTCAACAGTGTCGGCACCGGGGGAGCGGCGACGAAAGCTTCTGCCGCGCGCCTGGCCACCGCATCCGGAATCGGTGTACTGGTCACCAGCGCTGATCTGGTCGCCGACGCTTTGGAGGGCGCCCAGATCGGAACGTGGTTCGCACCTGCTCCCGGCGTCACTCCCGCCAGCGCGACCGGCTCGGTGCGCGCGGTCTCCGTATCCTGACCGGCCGCGAACGGCTCGGTAGACTGGCGCGATGACCACGACTGCCACGATCGCCGCCACCGCACACGAGCGCCTCGTGCTCGCGAAGGACGCGTCCCGGCAGATCGGCCTCCTCACAGACGAAGCCAAGGCCGAAGCCCTGCGCGCGATCGCTGACGCCGTTGCGGGCGCCGCGGATCGGATCATCGCCGCCAACGCGGACGATCTCGAGCGCGGCCGGGCGAACGGGATTTCCGACGGCCTCGCCGACCGCCTCCGGCTCGATCTCCCGCGTGTGCACTCCCTCGCCGCCGCAGTGCGCGATGTCGCCGATCTGCCGGATCCCGTCGGCCGCATCCTCGAGGAGCGGGTGCTCTCCAACGGAGTGCACTTGCAGAAGGTGGCGGTGCCGTTCGGTGTCGTCGGCTCGATCTACGAAGCGCGCCCGAACGTGACGGTCGACATCGCCGCACTCGCACTTCGGTCCGGCAATGCGGTGGTGTTGCGGGGTGGCACGGCCGCACAGCAGACGAACGCGGCGCTCGTCGCCGTCATGCGTGCCGCGTTGGATGCGCTGGGCATCGACCCGGAAGCGATCCAGACGGTCGATGACTTCGGCCGCGACGGAGCGCACGCCCTCATGCAGGCGCGCGGTCTCGTCGACGTCCTCGTGCCGCGCGGCAGTGCGGAACTGATCGAGACGGTCGTCACCCAATCTTCCGTGCCGGTGATCGAAACCGGTGCGGGGGTCGTGCACATCGTCCTCGATGAGTCGGCACCGGTGGAGTGGGCCGAGCGGATCATCGTCAACGCCAAGGCGCAGCGCCCGAGCGTCTGCAATGCGGTCGAGACCGTCCTCGTCCTCCGGGGCGGGGCGGAGCGCCTCATTCCGCCGGTGTCGGCCGCACTCCGGGCGGCGGGAGTGACCATCCACGGTGACGAAGAGGTGCGTGCCTTCGTTCCCGAGGCCATCCCCACGACCGAAGCCGACTGGTCGACCGAGCACATGAGTCTCGATGTGTCACTCCGGATCGTCGACGATCTGGATGCTGCTCTCGCCCACATCCTGCGCTACTCGACGCACCACACCGAGTCGATCATCACGACCGATGAGAAACACGCCGAGCGTTTCCTGGCCGAGGTCGATTCTGCTGTCGTCATGGCCAACGCGTCGACCCGGTTCACCGACGGGGGCGAGTTCGGCTTCGGCGCCGAGGTGGGCATCTCCACCCAGAAACTGCACGCGCGCGGCCCGATGGGCCTGCCCGAACTCACGAGCACCAAGTGGCTCGCTCGTGGCGCCGGGCAGATCCGCCCCTGACCGCCTAAGCTGGATGAACCCGACCCGAACGGAGTACGAATGACTTTCGCCACGATCGTCGCCCTCGCCTCAACCGAGGTAGCAGAGCACGGCAACGTCCAGGCCGAGACGTTCATCTTCGGCGTGATCGCCTTCGTCGTCTTCCTCGCGCTCGGCGCGGTGACACTGTCTTACCGCAACGTCGCCAACCGCCACGCGCACAAGGCCGACGCCTACGCGAAGGCGAGCCCGGTCGACCATTCCCAGGCGGGACACGGCCACCACTAGGCCGCCCGATGTCTTCTGCGCGTGCCCCGCGGATCGGGGTGATGGGCGGCACGTTCGACCCGATCCATCACGGGCACCTCGTCGCCGCGAGTGAAGTGGCGCAGTCTTTCGGACTCGACGAGGTCGTTTTCGTCCCGACCGGTCTGCCCTGGCAGAAAGACAAAGTCACCGAGAGCGAGCATCGATATCTGATGACGGTGATTGCGACCGCGTCCAACCCGCGATTCACCGTGAGTCGCGTCGACATCGACCGCGGCGGACCCACCTTTACGATCGACACGCTCCGCGATCTGAAGGCGGCGCGTCCCGACGCCGATCTGTTCTTCATCACGGGCGCCGACGCCATCGCGCAGATCATCGGCTGGCGCAACCACGACGAGCTGTGGGAACTTGCTCACTTCGTGGCTGTGTCCCGGCCCGGACACGTTCTCAGCACCGAGGGGCTCCCGAGTGAAGACGTCAGTCAGCTCGAGATCCCCGCACTGTCGATCTCATCCACGGACTGCCGCGCGAGAGTTCGTCGGGGTCACCCGGTGTGGTATCTCGTTCCCGACGGCGTCGTCCAATACATTGCGAAGCACGACCTTTACCGGAGCGAGGCATGAGCACACCCGACCAGCCCGATTCCCCACAGCTGACACGTCGTCAGCTGCGTGAGTTGCGCAACACCGCATCCACGCCCATCATCACGCCTGAGGATCTCGCAGGCGCTGAAGCGGAGGCAGCCGCGGCCAACGCGACAGAAATCGAGACGCCGGCGCCGGTTGCGGCTCCGCTCGCGCGGGCTGCCGAGCCCACCGCCGTCGCCGATGCGCCGCCGCCGGCCGCGGACGTCGATCTCGATTCGCCCGCGCTCACGCGGCGTCGCGCTCGTCAGCAAGAGCGCATCCGCACGGCGTCCGTGCCGATCGTCTCCGAGTTCGGTCCCCTCGCCGCGGTTCCGGTCGAGGCGGCACCCGACGCCACGGAAGCCGCGGGGGAGTCCTCCGCCGATGACGTGTCGCCCGACGTGGAGTCCAACGAGTCACCCGAGGTCGTGGAGGCCGAAATGGTGCCTCCGAGCGACGGTGAATCACGTGTCGAACGGGACGAAGAGCAGCCGGGAGAGGATGAGGAGCCTGCCCCTCGGCCGGTGATCGCACCGACGTTCGGTTCGGGTCTCTTGACCGGGCAGGCCGTCGAGGTGGAGCTCCCGGCATCCTTCGATCAGCTTCTGTCGCGCGGCTCGGGGGCGACCGGTTCGCTCGCGGCGACGAACGCGCTCATTCTTTCGCAGACGCCGGAGACCGGGTCGTTCGCATCGCCGGTCACGGCGACCGGCGAAGTCCTGATCACCGGCACATTCAATCTGCCGGACCATTTCGGTTCCACCGGCACGGTTCCCGGGACGGCAGACGGCAAGGACGTCGACGCCGTGCTGATCGACGGCGAACTGCCCGCATCTTCTTCCCCCACGCCGATCGCTGCGAGTGCCGCGATCAGCACCATCAAGAGCGCTGAAGACATCATCAAGCCGCCCGCCCCGGAGAAGGGTGGTCGACTCATGTTGGCCCTCGTCATCACCGCGGGAGCGTTGGCCCTCGCGCTGACCGGCGTACTGATCGTCGCGCTCGTCACCGGAGCATTCTCATGACCGCATCTGACCACACCCACGAGATCGTCCAGATCGCCGCCCGCGCGGCCGAGAGTAAGGGCGGCGAGGACCTCGTCGCCTTCGATGTCTCCGAGCCGTTGCCGCTCGTGGACGCTTTCCTCCTCATCACCGGTAACAGTGAGCGGAACGTCGCCGCGATCGCCGACGCCATCGAAGAGGCCATGCTCGAGGTGGGCGTGAAGCGGTTGCGCCGCGAGGGTCGCCAGGAATCGCGCTGGGTCCTGCTCGATTTCGGTGATCTCGTGGCCCACGTGTTCCACGAGCAGGAGCGCATCTTCTACGGCCTCGAGCGCCTGTGGAAGGACTGCCCGATCATCCCGATCACGGCGGATGCAGGGGCCCCCGCAAGCTGACCCGTGTTCGTCGGCGGCCGCTCGATGTAGTAAGCTTGCAGGGTTGCCGCGAGCGGTGACAACCCAATGAGATGGGCCTGTGGCGCAGCTGGTAGCGCACCTGCATGGCATGCAGGGGGTCAGGGGTTCGAGTCCCCTCAGGTCCACCAAAACTCCCGGTAAAGCACCAAATCTTCACTCCCTGATCAGGGAGCTTGAATGTTTGGTAGTCGTTTACTGGACACTTCGCCGGGTCGCCGCAGTGCGCTCTCGGACCTTCTCGAAGTATCTGGAAGGTACGCGGCATCGCCCGCGCACCTTCGCTATATGGACGGCGTTGGCACCTCAGAGTCGGGACACGGGAACTACGTGTCGCTGGCTGAGCTTGCCGCGCAACTCAAAGTCTCCGTGCAGACGATCTACGACCTGCGGAGCAAGGGCCGTGGACCCCGTGGATTCCGCGTCGGCACGCAGCTGAGGTTTCGCGAGAGCGAGATCGACGCGTGGGTGCAGCGCATGGAGCTGGCCGACGAGCGGCGTCACGCCGGCGGTGCGTCGTGAACGGCGGGCGGCCGCGCACGCTGATTGGCTCATACGGAGCCATCAGCGTCAGCAGGCGGGGATCTTCGTACGTGGCGTTGGCGCGCATTCGCGACGCCGACGGGCGCCTGCGCAGAGTGACAGGTGCTGCACGTACGGAGTCGGCCGCTCGAGCCCGTTTGAAGGAGCGACTCCTGGACAGACCGGGGTTCGGGTCCGGAGGCCTGCTCGATCTCAGCAGCTCCTTCCGTGACCTCGCTGATCTGTGGCTCGAGGATCTGGAGCTGCGCGAGCTGTCGGATGGGACGAAGAAGAACTACCGTGATGATCTCCGCCTCCGCGTGCGGCCGCAGTTCGAGCACTTCTCACTAGGTGAGATCACGACGGGCCGCGTGGAATGGTTCCTGCGCTCTGAGAATGCGGTGTCACCCTCGCGCGCGCACCACTCGCGGACGGTTCTGAACCAGCTCTTCGGTTTTGCTCTTCGGCACGACGCGATCCCGCGGAATCCGGTGCAGGGAACGAGTCCATTGCGCCGACAAAAGGGCGAGCGTCAGGCGTTGACCGTCGAGCAGATCAACGCAATCCGCGATGCCGCGGGTCGCTGGCGGACCGGACCCGACGTCAAGGGGCCCAAGCCCGATGGTCAGGTGCGCGACATCATCGAGGTGCTCCTCGGAACCGCTTTGCGCATCGGTGAATGCCTCGCACTCCGTGTGTGCGATGTCGAGGACGGTCCCAGCGGGATGACGATCTCGGTGAATGGGACGGTGGTGTTGCGCACGGGCAGTGGCGCCGTGCGTCAAGACCACCCGAAGACCGAGCACTCTATCCGCCGGATCGCGGTCCCCGACTTCGCCGCGGCCGTCCTTCGAGCACGGCTCGCTGGTATCCCGGCCGCCGACCCTCAACGGACCATCTTCGCCAATCGTGCGGGCAAGCCACTGAGCCCGTTCAATGTGCGACGTACCTTCCGAGCGTTCCTCGAGCTGGCGGATCTCGCGGGGGAGGGGATCACCCTTCGCTGGTACCGGCGCACGGGCGCAACCGTCATCGCGCGCGGGGCGAGCGCCGACGCTGCCGCCACCTTCCTCGGCCACGGATCGACTGCGATCACAGAAGGGCACTACATCGAGCCCGACCGCAGCGTGGATCGGGGGCCGGCAGGAATCCTCGAGCGAACCCTACGACGCGTGAACCCCGATACCTCGCTGCTCTCGAACGATGACGGAGCGGGCGATGATTCAGCTCTCGACTTCCTCGACGAGGAAGACGTCGAAGCGGCTTAGTAGCTATTCGATCGGTTGGCCTCGATCGTTCGTGCCCCAACTCGCGATCGGCCCGCCGTCGGGGCCGTGGTTGCGCAGGAACTCGCCATGGACCCGTTCGCACGCGAGGCGGAGGGTTGATGACCAGCCGATGACCTCGCCCCGGAAGCTGGCACGGTAGCGAACTTCAGTGGCGTTCAGTCGGCGGAGCTCGATAGTGCCGTACACCCGGTCGAAGCTGTCGACCAAGATCCACGTGCCAGTGGGACCTTCCTGCGCTGCGAGAAGCGGGTGCCATCGGTGCGGTTCGGCCATCGTGCATCCTCCTCCGGCCGAACACGCATGAGAGTAGCCCCACCAACAGACATCGCCACGCGAGCTGTTGGGCGCAGGATGCGCACCTTCCTGCCATGAGCGATCGTGAGCGGGCTGACGCTGTCCTGGAGCACGTGGCTGTGCTCGCGTTCCTGTACTACCCCGGCATCGAGGTGGATGATCCGAGCTACAGCCTCACCGACGACATCGACTGGTGTCTCGCCCGGCTCGGTGAAGTCTCCGACGTCGCGCGCGAACGGATGCGTGCGCTCTTCGCGCGAGCGATCACCGATCCGACCGCGACGCGCGAGGAGCTGTTCACAGCTCTCGTTGAGCTCGACGGCCTTCTCGCAGTAGACCACCATGAGTGACGCGCAGCCAAGCGATGACGAGCGGGCAGCGCGCCTCGCCGCACAACGGAAGGCATGGAACGAGGCCCACCCGACGTACTACGCCGAATACCGTGAGCGGAACCGTGAAGACATCCGCCGGAAGAACCGCGAGCGTGAGCGTGAGCGAGCTCAGCGCGAGCGGGAGGAGAAGGCGCGGCGTCAGAAGGGGATCGATCGCGCGAAGGTGTGGGCCAGGGAACACCCGGAGCAACGCCAGCAGGCGCGCGAGCGGTACAAGCAGAAGCACCCGGAGACTTACAAGCAGGCGCAGCGCGACTACTACCACCGCAACCGCGACGCGATCGCCGAGCGCCGACGGGCACGCGAGGCTGCAGACCCGGCGAAAGCGAACGAGGCACGACGCCGCGCGGTCGACCGCGCCCGGGCTGCCGGCCGCGACCCTGCATGGTCGCCCACTCCTGACCAACGCGCGACATATCGTGAGCGCGAGAACGAAGCAAGGCGCCTGCAGCGTCGCCGCGCGCGTGCCGGGTTGCCCGAGCGACAGGTTCACCGGGTTCACGCGGCGGAGCGACGTCACAACGATGCCGCGGCGGATGCCTTCTTCGCGCAGAAGCGGAGCGGCGAGGACATCGCCCGAATCAGGGATCAGGACGGGGTGACTCCTCCGGATCTGGTGCACGCGTGGCAGGAGCGTTCGGAGAACCGACGTGTCGTGCGCGAGATCCTTGCGATTGCCGATGAGTACTTCGCCGATCACGAGGTCGAGTTGCGGGCGAGGGTCGCCGAGGTATCCCGCGCCCGTTTCAGGGGCGGGATGCTGCCCCTCGACGTGTACACGGAGCCGCGCCGTCACGCTCTCGAGTTCGCAAGCCGAGGCTATCTCCGCGCCAACGCAGCCTCCCCGACATCATCGCTGACGATCTTTCGCTGGCTCACGACCGAGTACGCCCAACGGCGACCCGACATCACGCTTTGATCGATCCGCATTCGGGCATATTCGGGAGAGCCGAGCGCTTCGCGAATGGCGTCGCCGCGCACCTCTAGGCTGAGCGAATGGTCGACTATGGGGAAGTCGTTGGGGACGGCATTGCCGCAGGGTTCGGAATGCTGTGGGCCGGGATCACGGCGAACCCGTGGACGGTGATCATGTTCGTAGCGGTTATCGTCGGCGCACTTTGGTTACAACTGACACCGACCCGAAGGCGTCGCCGCCGATGACGGCGGCTGCACCTGCGGACGAGGTCGGCTCGGTCCCCGCCGCGTCAGTAATCTCCGCGTGCCTGAGCGCTCAGGCTGGTGTCCCTGCCCGATCGCGCGTGTCGCGCGTGTTCGGTCGGGCCCCGCTATCGGTCGACTCGCGGCCCTGGTATCTCGGCGCCCTCGGTGAACTACAGGTCGCGGAGCGCCTGGCGAAGCTCGGGCCCGACTGGACAGTGCTGCATTCCGTCCCCATCGGCGATCGGGGGAGTGACATCGACCACGTCGTTGTCGGTCCTGCGGGAGTGTTCACGATCAACACGAAGTTCCACGACGACGCCCGGATCTGGGTGGGAAGCACGCGTCTCTTGGTCAACGGCCAGAAGACCGACCACCTGCGCAACTCCCGCTACGAGGCGCAGCGGATCGCCAGGAAGTTGAGGGCGGTCACGGGCGAGCCGATCGACGTCTACCCGGCGATCGTTCTCGTCGGAGCCCGCAGCGTCACGATCCGTGAGCGACCCGTGGACGTGACGGTGCTCCGAGACACCGAACTGGTCCGCTGGCTCACCCGCCGCGCAGCCACGCTCGCGGCTGATGCGCGCGACCGCCTCGCTGAGATGCTGAAGCGCCCGGAGACAGGGGCTACGACATCCGGCGCCTCCTCGGAACCGGATCTCACCGCGTTCGCAGCTCTTCGCCGCGAAGTGGCCGCCGCGCGGCGCGTGCGGATGCTGTGGGGAACGGCCGGTCTGCTTGGCGGCATAGTGGTGGCCGCGACCCTCTCCATCAACGCATACGCAACGTTCCTTGGCGGATAGGTCGCATGATGGACTCATGCCGCTGAGTTCGACCGTCGCGATGCTTCCCGACACTCCCGACTCACGGCTGCTCGCCGAGTTGAGTTCCTACTCGGACGACCTATCCGAGGCAAATGACGCGATCGAGCATGCATTGGAAGCAGGACACGAATCGCCGCTCTGGCAGCCGCTGACAAGCTACGCCGTGATCGCCTACATGCGCGCGTTCGCGCATTCCAACGTCCGGTCCGGCCTCCTCTCGCATGTTCCAGTCCCTGACGATCTGGTTGAAACGCACGACATGATTCGCGGCTACCGGAACACGACAATCGCGCATTCGCAGTCGGAACTGTCGATGTCGCTCCCACTGGCCTCGCTCACACCGGAAGGCACCGTCCGCCAGGTGCTGCCGATCACAATCCGCCACAATCTTCCGCAGACCACGGCTCGCCGCATCGCCGACGCTGTCGACCGGATGAGCGCCCTCGTGACCGAGTTGATCCAGCCACTTGCCGAGCGGCTCACCGCTGAGTATCGGCATGCATCCTCCGCCACGATCGCAGGCTGGCCCGTCCCCGACCTAGATCATGAACGCGCTGACCGCTTCACCGCGCATTCAAGGAGGCGGCGCCAGCCGCGCTTCGTCGCGTACTGGGATATTGAAGTCGGGCACGTCGACGACCGCGGCCATGCGATCTAGAACGAGCTGAGGCGAGGCGAGGCGACACTGTGTCACCCGCGGATCCGTAAACGGGCGATGCCCGGAGAAGGGGCCGCAGGGTGGCGGTCGTGTTCTCTCCGCGGGAGGTACATCGACCCGTGGTCTGTGTCGACCCCTTGGACGATGTCGGGCGTCACGCGTAGACAAGGCATATGGCTGACGTATTGATGTTCCACCACATCCTTGGGGTGACGCCCGGCATGCGTGACTTCGCCGACCGGTTACGGGCCGGCGGTCATACGGTGCACGCACCCGACCTGTACGACGGGCGCGTCTTCGACTCGATGGAAGACGCGGTCGCCTTCGTGAAGAGCGGAGCGGTTAACGTGGATGAGCGGGCGGATGCCGCAGTCGCCGATCTTCCGGAGAGGCTGGTGTACCTCGGTGTCTCGTCGGGAGTGATGCGTGCGCAGCGGCTCGCTCAGCAGCGCGCGGGCGCCGCTGGGGCGGTGCTGCTCGAGTCGGCGATCCCGGTGTCGGGCGAGTGGGCGTTCGGCCCGTGGCCTGATGCCGTGCCCGTGCAGATTCACGGTATGGACGCCGACGAGTTCTTCGCTGGCGAGGGCGATATCGACGCAGCGCGCGAGATCGTGGCGGCAGCCGACGACGGCGAGTTGTTCACCTACCCAGGCGAACAGCACTTGTTCGAGGACAGTTCGCTACCGAGCTACGACGCCGAGGCGACGGACCTGGTGGTGAGCCGCTTGCTCGCGTTTCTCGATCGAGTGGAACACTGAGGCCACCCACGGCATTAACCGCCGAGATCGGCGACCGCGACCTCGCGCAGACCCCGACCATCGGCTGGCAGGCTCGATCACCTTTCGAGCGATGCCCGGTGACGGGCGTGCGGGAAGGATCCGCCACCGCGACGCCACAAGTCGCGGTGGCGACGCCTTCACGGTGGCGTGATTGAGTAGCTGAGTGGTCATGCATGAGGCTCAAATCCACATGGATTTGGACATCGCGCGACGACTGGTCGACGCGAACTTTCCGTCGCCTCGCGCTGAGGTGATTCGGGAGGTCGCTTCAGCGGGAACAGTGAACGCGATCTACCGAGTGGGAGAAGGTGCTGCCGCTCGATTCCCCTTGCAGGGCGTCGATCCTGGCGTGGTCGGGAAGTGGCTTCGGACAGTATCGGACGCGGCTGTCGAGTTCGTTGGGTGCTGCCCGTTCCCCGCGCCGCGTCCGCTCGGCATCGGGCTGCCGGGCTGGTCGTACCCGCTGCCATGGTCGATGCAAACCTGGCTGGAGGGTGACATCGCCAGCCCGACCGGTCTGGCATCCTCCGCGTCGTTCGCCAGCGCCATCGCGACGTTGCTGGAGTCGTTGCGGGCCGCTGACACTCGGGGGCGGAGTTTCTCCGGTCAGGGTCGAGGGGGCGTGATCTCGGACGAGGACGATTGGATGTCCACGTGCTTGGCTCGCAGCACCGAACTCCTCGACGTTGCCGTGCTGCGATCGATGTGGCACCGACTGAGGGATCTGCCTCCCTCGGACCGACTAGTCATGAGCCATAAAGACCTGACCCCGGCAAACATCCTCGTCCAGGGAGATCGAGTCTGCGGGGTCCTGGATGCCGGCGGTTTCGGGCCGGCCGATCCCGCGCTCGATCTCGTCTCGGTCTGGCACATGCTCGACCGCGAACGGCGTGAGCTTGTGCGAGCACGCCTCGGGAGCGCCGACGACGAGTGGCTGCGCGGGGCTGCTTGGGCCTTCGCGCAGGCGATGGGACTGGTGTGGTACTACCAGCACACGAATCCCGCAATGAGCGACCTCGGCACCACCACTCTCCAACGCCTGACAGCGGCCCCGGACATTCCCCGCTGAGGGATCCGTAACCGCGAATCCAGGTCAGAGTCTATGGCGACGCACCCTTTCGTCGCCTAGCTACTCATGCACACCATCTCAACGAGCTCGATGCAGACCGGACTGCGCTCGCAAAGCGACTGCGCACACCGTGGTGGCTGGCAGCTGGCTTCGGGCTCATGGCAGCCGCGTTCGTGGTCATCCCCGCGTTCGACGGCAACGCCAACGCCGTGATCATCGCATCGGTCGTACTGACGATTGCCCTCGTCGCGGCCTACCGAGCGAAGACGGGCATCAAGTTGAGCGGTTCCGGGATGCTGCCGTGGATCATCATCCTTGGTGGACTCACCCTCGTGCTTGCACTGTTCAGCGTGGCCCTCGGACTTGCATCATTCGACCTGCATTGGTGGATCGCCGCGCCGGCGGTCGTCGCCTTCGCGGCGATCGCGGCGCTCACCTTCGTGTTCACCAAGGTGGCTCGCGAACGAATGCGCCATGTCAGTTGAGGCACGGTTCGATGAGCTGATCCACTCGCCGCTCCGCCTTCGCATATGCGGGATGTTGCGCGCCGGCTCCGGCATCGATTTCGGCGTCTTGCGCGACACCCTCGGCGTGAGCGATGCAACTCTGTCCAAGCACCTGAAGCTGCTCGTGGCAGCCGGACTGGTCACCGTGGCCAAGACGTCCTCGGCGGCTCGCACCGACGCCCGTCGTGTCGCCTGGGTGTCACTGACGCCCGAGGGAACTGCGGCCTTTGACTCGCATGTCGCAGCGCTCCGGGCGATCGCGCTCGGCGAGTAGCAGA
This sequence comes from Microbacterium memoriense, assembly GCF_025398275.1. Classification (GTDB taxonomy): domain Bacteria; phylum Actinomycetota; class Actinomycetes; order Actinomycetales; family Microbacteriaceae; genus Microbacterium; species Microbacterium memoriense. The sequence continues at coordinate 391,534 of NZ_JAODOR010000004.1, forward strand.
CAGGATTCTGCGCTTGCGCACGCGGGAACCCTCTGGCCAAGTTGCCGTCCGGATCAGCTCAGTTCCCGTTAGGCACACGTCAGGATCGTTCTTGCTGTGCCAGCTCAGCCCGGCCCGAAGGTCTGCAGCGCACAGGGGCCGGTGAGAATACCGGCGCCACCGAGACGAGCTTAACTGATTCGTCCCGCGGCACCAGGCCTCCATATGCACCGGATACCTGTCTGGTCTCCGGGCGTCAAGGGATTCTCAACACACTTCTCGAGTGAGTATGGTCCAACGCATGGCACGTGAAGAGGGAAGGGATGCTGGATTGGTTCGCCATCTGTCTGGCGGGGTGATCGCCGGTCTACTGCTTGGCAATAGCTGCAAAGTCACCGTCAGATGCACCGGTACTTGACACTTGCGCAACTGGAAAGTTCCTGTTGTACTTTCCACTATGGAAAACGCCCAAGATGCCCTGCGAGAAGTTGAACTGGCGGCCGCCGCTCCGTTCGTGAACTATCCCGTGACCCCGTGGTGGTACCCACCACTGATGGCAAGCTTCTTCACCGCGATGGCGGCAGGACCTGTGCTCATCAGCCAGGGTCGCGGGGCGGCGGGGTTCACCCTGCAAGCTGCTGCGATCATTGCCGTGAGCGTGTTCTACGTCACCCACCGGGTCAGGTCCGGCACCTCCCCGAGAATGAGGTCTGCGCCCCGCGAGATCAAGCACGCGTACCGCTGGTGCTTCGTGGCATTCGCTGGATCCGCGGTGGTCAGCGTTGCGGTGTGGATGCTCCTCGGGTGGCAGTTCGGGCTTAGCGCCATCTTCGTCACGACGCTGGTGATGACCTGGGCATATGAGCGGGTCGTGTACCCTCGCGCCGTCCAGCAGGTCCGGGATCGACTGGCGTGAGCTCGCCCCTGACCGACCTCGACCCGGTCATTCACGCCCCCAAGCGGCTCGCGGCCATGGCTATCCTCGCTGCCACCAATGGCACTGACTTCGCCTTCCTACGCGACCACCTCCAGCTCTCGGATTCAGATTTGTCCAAGCAGATGTCAGTGCTGCGAGCCGCCGACTACGTCAAGGTCACCAAGTCCGGACGCGGGCACGGAAGCACCACTACCTACATGATCACGCGAGCCGGCAGCGCTGCGTATCGCCGACACCGCCAGGCGCTTGAGGCCCTGCTCCACGGAGAGCACTGAGCGCAAACCACCCGCACGTCACTGCGCCGCGCAGTGGCACCCAAGCGATCGATTCTGGTAGGGCGGGCCGCTGTGACTGCGCATCGCCCGACGCCTGTGGAGGATCGGTTAAGCGGAATGCCCGCAAGGGCTACATCTCCGTCGCAAGACGGAGGGAACGTTGGAGAGACGCGCGTAGCGTGAACGCATGGATATCGCCTCGATGATTATGGGAGCCTCCATCGCTTCAATCGCGTGGTCAGCGTTCTACCCCTGGTCGGCGGTGAAACGACTTCGCGAAATTGAGGCGTCTACGTCTGCGGTCGACAGCGCTGACTCGCAATAGCCCTGACCACGAGCCGCCGACGTGACAGTGAGCGTTGCGGTCCGGGATTGTTGGCAAGGGGGAGACCAGGCGTTACGCGCCGCGGGCGAGGGTGTCCTGATCTCTGACGGGCACGGGTCAACACGCCATCACCGGTTCAGCCGGACGAGCGTTTCTTGCCCTGGCTCTTTATGACGCGGGACAGCCCCTCGAGGCGTTGCGAGTGGCACTGCGCCCGCTCGCCCCGACGCTCCGCCTCTACCGCCGAGCAATCTTGTCTTGCGCCGATGAGCTGACAGACAAGAATGGAACTCGCTGAGGGACCGCCTTCTGGGAAGAACCGTAGTGGCCGCGTCAACCTCAGGTTGACACGCCTGTCAACCTGAGGTTGACTAATCATCATGGATGAGTTGCGGAAAGCCCAAGCTGCCGTCGCGCAGGCGCGAACCAGACTCACGCAGGCAGTCTTGGCCGCGCGCGCTGAGGGGCGGACGTGGGCAGATATCGGAAAGGAACTAAATATGTCCAGGCAGGCAGCATTCAAGCGATTCGGAGAACCCGTCAATCCGGCAACCGGCGAGCGGATCGTCGCCCGAAGCATCACGAGTCTGCGAGAGCGCACTGAGAAGGTCTTTGCCCTCATAGCGGCAAGCGAGTATGACGATCTTGGACTGTTCATGCATCCCCAAACCGCGCAGGAACTGCCTGCAGAGCTGATCGCCGACACATGGCGCTCGGCACTATCAGAGGTGGGGACCCTGGAGCACTGCGTCGATACGAGCCTGGAACTCCCTGGCGGCGCGCCCTTGGCGGACGACGAACAGATCATCGGAACGGTCGTGGGCTCGACCATCCTCGAGTGCGAGGCCGGACGACTCCAAGGCCGCGTGGCGTTCGACGAGCAATCGAGAGTAGTGGGACTGCTCATCGTCCCGGTCGATTACGAGCCACTCCCCTTTTAGCGGGACGTGCTGCTCGATTGGCCGCTGGTAGTGGACGTCCCGGCCCCAGCATGTCGTTCGTTCGCAGATCCGCTTGCGGGTGCTGACTCTCCCATTGGGGCTGAAGACGACGACACACCGCGTCTGGGATCGCTCGACGGTCTCCTCACTCACCATCCCGTCGAATTTCCGCGCCAACCGTTCCGCCGCTCGGTGAAGGACCGAGTCCGTGGCCAAGAGAGCGTCCTGCCCCCTGTCGAGTGTCATGCCCCGACCCGCTCGGGCAGTAGATCGTTGATCAAAGACTGCACCCGACGACGGATCTCGTCGCGAATCGGACGCACGGTCTCGATTCCCTGTCCGGCCGGATCGTCAAGCACCCAGTCTTCGTAGCGCTTGCCAGGGAAAATCGGGCACACGTCGCCGCAGCCCATCGTGATCACCACGTCGGACTCCTTGACGGCGTCCACGGTCAGCACCTTCGGGACGCTGTCGGCGATATCGATGCCTTCCTCGGCCATGGCCTCGATCGCGATCGGATTGATCTGATCCTTCGGCGCCGACCCTGCAGAGAGCACGTCGATGTTGCCTCCTCCGAGTTCGCGGAGGAATCCGGCGGCCATCTGCGAGCGTCCCGCGTTGTGGACGCAGACGAAGAGGACGGTGGGCTTGTCGGACATAGGGTTCCCGCTTTCGCAGCTCTTGACGCATAGATGGCCATCTATGTACGACAATACAACGACCGACAACCAAAGCCCAAGGAAACCGTTGACCGAGCGCTCCCATAGCGAGGCACCGCGGAAGTAATTTGACATATATCTAAGAGGTGGCAGAATGGAGTCATGCCCAAGGCTCTTCCCCTACTGGACGATGTGTCCCCACTATGCTGCGCGCCTCTGGCATCCACGCCGGACTTTCCCGAGGAGGATGCGGTGCGCCTGGCAATCCGATTGAAGGCATTGGCGGACCCCGTGCGACTTCGGCTGATTGCCTCACTGCTGGGTCAGCCGACACGGGAGGCGTGCACGTGCGAGCTGGCGCCGATTCTGGGCGTGTCCGAGCCGACCGTGAGCCACCACTTGAAGACGCTGGCGAAGGCGGGGCTCGTGTCGAAGGAGCGCCGGGGGATGAGCGTGTTCTACACGCCCGAGATCGACGCGCTGCGCGCGTTGGGCGTTGCTGTTCGTTTTGATGAGATCGATGACCGGCGCGGGCTCTGCCGCGCATGAAGGGGAATGACATGCCTGCTATTCGGATCTATGAGACTGCGCTGTGCTGCGACACGGGCGTCTGCGGTGTGGACGTTGACCAGTCGTTGGTGACGTTGACGGCGGATGTGCGCCATTTGCAGGAGATGGGGGTCGACATCCGCCGGCACAATCTCGCGAGCGACCCTGTCGCGTTTACGGCTGATGAAACGGTGCGGGCGTTCATGCATCGTGTCGGGTCCAAGGGTCTTCCGCTGACGGTCGTCGACGGGGTGACCGTCGCCGCTGGCGCGTACCCGAGCAGGGAGTTCCTCCTCGGAGTCGCAGATCAGGAGCTGGCGGCCCCGTTGGACCGTGAGCGCCCCGAGCTAGGCCTTTCCGCGACGGCTGGCGGAAGCTGCTGCTCCGGCCCCGGATGCTGCTGAGGCCGTGATGCGCTTCCTCGAGAGTGCCCCGCGGTTCTTGTTCTTCACGGGCAAGGGCGGCGTCGGCAAGACGTCAGTCGCTTGTGCGACCGCGGTGCACCTCGCGGCCGAAGGGCAACGAGTGCTATTAGTGAGCACCGACCCGGCCTCGAACATCGGGCAGGTGTTCGGAATCACGATCGGCAACACGATCACGCCCATCCCCGACGTGGCGGGACTGGCTGCATTGGAGATCGACCCCGAGCAGGCAGCCGATGCCTACCGGGAGAGCATCATCGGCCCAGTCCGGGGCTTGCTGCCTGACAGCGAGATCGCCGGCATCACCGAGAGCCTGTCCGGGTCGTGCACCACCGAGATCGCGTCGTTCGATGAGTTCACGGAACTGCTCACCGACGACGACGCCTACGGCGCATACGACCACATCGTGTTCGACACCGCCCCCACCGGGCACACCATCCGGCTGCTCCAGCTCCCGGGATCATGGACCGACTTCCTGGCGACAGGCGGCGACGCCTCGTGCCTCGGCCCGCTGTCTGGCCTCGACAAGCACCGAGAGACCTACGCCGCCGCCGTCGCTGCGCTCACCGACCCGGCTCGCACCCGCCTGGTGCTCGTCGCACGCGCTCAGACATCCTCGCTCGGCGAGATCGACCGCACCTATTCGGAACTCGCCCTCATCGGCATGTCGGACGCCTACGTCGTGATCAACGGGGTCCTTCCCGAATCCGCCGGCGACGAGCCGATCGCAACAGCGCTCCGCGCACGTGAGGCATCCGCGATGAGTGCGATCCCGAGCGGCATCTCGGCCTTGCCGAGAGACACGATCGAACTCAAGACGGGCAACGTCGTCGGCATCGAAACCCTTCGGGCACTTTTCGAACTCGACGACCGTGCGCACATTCAGGATGCCGCGGCTCTTCCCGACGAGTTCTCTGACGCTCCCTTGGCCGGTCTCGTCGACGGGATCGAGGCGGATGGACACGGCCTGGTCATGTGCATGGGCAAAGGCGGCGTTGGGAAGACGACAATAGCTGCCGCGATCGCCGTCGCACTTGCTCAACGTGGACACGATGTCCTGCTGACTACGACGGACCCGGCAGCGCACCTCGCCGAGACTCTCGATGGATCGGTCGATGGGCTCACCGTGACACGGATCGATCCGCTGAGCGCGCTCGAGCAGTACCGCGCGCACGTGATGGCGACGAAGGGCAAGGAACTCGACGACGCCGGTCGTGCGGCGCTGGCCGAAGACCTGATGTCACCGTGCACCGAAGAGGTCGCTGTATTTCAGCAGTTCTCGCACGCGGTCCATGAGTCTCGACGCAAGTTCGTCATCATCGACACCGCCCCCACCGGTCACACGCTCCTTCTGCTCGATGCGGCCGGCTCCTACCACCGTGAGATCACACGTCAGATGGGTGACGCGAACCTGGCCTACACGACACCGCTCATGCGGCTTCAGGACCCGGCGCAGACCAAGGTCATTCTGGTGACTCTTCCGGAGACGACGCCTGTACTGGAGGCCACCGCGCTGCAGAAGGACCTCGAGCGCGCCGACATCCACCCCTGGGCATGGGTGATCAACAACTCGATCGCCGCCACTCACCCACAATCTCCGTTCCTCCGCACCCGGGCGCACGCCGAACGGGAGCAGGTCGCACGCGTGCGGGAGACATCACGCCAACTGGCGATCGTGCCGCTGCTTGCGGAAGAGCCAATCGGCGTGCCCCGGCTGTCCGCGCTCACCGGCATCACGCAACCAGCTGGAGCACATTGACCACGCCCGTTCAGAGAGGATTGAGATCGACGATGGACGAGCGAGAGATCCGACGGCACGGCAGCGCAACGCGCCTGGCGGTGCTGCGGATCTTGGATGCCGGAGGGCCGGCCGACGAGGCCGGGATTTTGGAGGGCTGGCTCCGGACGCGCCCCGAACTGTCCGCACGGCACATCCAAGAGTTGCCTCGCATGATTCACGGTCTGGTCTGGAAGCTGGAGATCCTCGAGTGGGTGCGGTGCGTCGACGGGATATATGAACTCACCAGCCTGGGCAATCGAGTCCTCGACTTGGCGAAGATGGCTCGAGCGAGCTGACCGCGAGCCGGGGGAACTGCCGAGAGTTCGTTACCAACGTCTCGTCGAAGCGGGAGAATTCGAGAATGGGAACCCCACCGACGACTTACCGGGTGCATGGCCGCAGCGTGTCCGGGCGCGACGCCTCCATCACCGCCGGCAACCAGTCCATTCCGATCGATGCGACCTGGGGGTCGGACGAACCATCGGGCCTTCCGGGGCCTGCGGAACTGCTGGCATCCGCCTTTGCCGAAACCCACCCACCCTTGACTCCCCCCGAAAGATGATGCTGACTTGGACTCGAAGTCCGAGCACAAAAGGAGAACACAATGACCATCAACGACATCGGGCCCCGCCCGAACGCGTTCGACATCGAAGAGGCCACCCGGCGGAACGAGAACTACCGCAGCGTGGCGTGGACCGGGAAGTATTTGCAGGTCACGCTGATGTCTATCCCGGTCGGGGAGTCCATCGGCCTGGAGGTCCACCAGAACACCGATCAGTTCCTGCGCCTCGATGCCGGACAGGGCAGGGCCGTCATGGGCCCGGCCAAGGACCGGCTCGACTTCGAGCAAAACGTCTCGGATGGGTGGTCTGTCCAGGTCCCCGCCGGCACCTGGCATGACGTGATCAACACTGGCGACGAACCGCTGCGCCTCTACTCGATTTATGCCCCGGTGCACCACGCACCTGGCATCACCCAGAGAACCAGCGACAAGGCAGAACAAGACGAAGCGACCGGTAAGGACGAGCCTCCCGCATGGACCGTCCAGCCCGAGGACAGCGCGCCGGACGAGCACGCCAACTGACGTCTACTTGTGTCACCGCTCCGTAAGGATGTTGCGGACGAGGATCGTCTTGGTCCACCCCGGGCAGCGCGCCCCGCCGCCGCGTGAAGACATCGGCCGGTCTCGACCGGCCGATGTCTTCACGCTCCCGCCCCTCACGCTGGTAGGTCTGACGATCACGGATGTCGAGGACCTCGACTGGGCCTCGTGTCAGAGTGTCGGCAAGGCCGCATGGTTCCTCGGGCAGGCCAACACTGTGCCCTGTCTGCGACACCGTGCGATCACAGAACGCCGCCACACAGCGTCAAACTCCACAACAGATGGCCAGTCGTGCGAGGGCGCGGGCGTTCCACGATCGAACGTTTCTGGAACACCCCACCACTGCGGTGTTCACTCCGGCTGGGTGGGTTCGAACTTCGATGGATCCTCAGCCCACGTGGTCACGAGAGTGCGAGCCTCACGGAAGAGCGACGCCGCGATGTTCACATTCATGCCAGAAAACCCTCCGAATCGCGGATTGATCACCGCCATGTACTTCGATGCGACCATCGTCATCATCACCGTGGTCGAGGCTTGCGGGAACCTCCGCCGACCACTTCGGTGGAGTTCAGCCAGTTCCTCTGCTCGAGGCAGCTCATCGAGCGCGAAGGCGTCCGACGCTCGGTCGAGCTCTTCGAGAACCTCCGTGCGGAATGCACGCCGCGCAGCGAGCTCGGGTGCGTCGGCCACAACGTCGGCGTGCTCACGTCTCGCTTGCTCGGACGCACCGAAGGTATCCGCGATCTCGCGCAGCGCGGCGGCGGAAGACTCTGCCGCGGCCGCCGCCTTCGCCTCGGACGCGTCAGCAGCTTTCCGTGCGGCGATCGCATCCCCACGCGAGACCCAAGCCATGATTGCCGAGGCGATTGCGGCGGCAGTGGATACGAACGATATCCAGAGGGCGGCTTCATCCATGGCGTCATCATATGGAGTCGGTAGCGATGCGGCACGCGCGCTTGTCGACGCTGCCCAAGACTTCCCCTGTTCGACCTTCCATAGCCGCTGGCAGGGAGAGGTCGCCCACCGCCCATACGATGGCATCCGCGTGAAGTTCCGGAGCGGCAGGGAAGGTTGGCCATGCAGGATGTGTCGGCGCCCGACCCCTCGAACAAGTTCCCGCAAGCGCTGGTGCACCCGGGCGTAGCTGTTCCAACGTTCGGTTTAGCCCGCGAGGCGCCCGCCGATCCCGTCGAGCAGGAGTCCTTCTACGTGAGCCACTTCCGCCCTGCGTTCATCGCTGGCGCCCCGCTAGACGTCGGCAAGGAGACTGGCTACGTCCTGAGGATGCGCGCCGAGCTGGCCGGCACGGTCGGCGCCGATCCCACCGCACCTAGGGAGCTTCGCCGGCTGCTCCGCGCGTACGGGCGGCCCTCGCGGGAGATCGCAGAGACCTACTTCCTCGAAGGTGACTTCGCGGGCGGATACGCAGCGTGGGGGAGACGGGTTCCTTTAAGCGTCTACGTCAACCTGGCGAGCTCACTTGGGCACCCTCGGCTGAACGCGCTCACCGTCTTCTACTGGGCAGGTAACCACCTCACTCGTCGCGGCGTCCGTGGGCTCGAGGACGTAATGGACCGGCTGCAGGCCGCCCTCGACACCTTCCACGACACCCACGGGCACAGCATTATCGAGCACTACTGGACGCTGCTCACCGCACCGGAGATCACCGACGAATTGCTCCAGGAGATCCCGCCCGCTGCGTCGGGCGAACTGGACCCCGAGGCCATCCGTCAGATGCTCTCGGAGGTTCCGGGCGGGGCGGGCAGCTCCGGGCGCGCGTTCCGCGGCGAGGCCGCGTTGGAGCGTCCCATCAACTGGCCCGAGCCGTGGGTTGAGCTGGGTGCGCGCTACGGGCTACTGCGCGCCAAGAGTAGGCAGCTGGTGCGCTCCGCGGAGAACGATCACCGGGCGGGCGCGGGTGTCCCTCTGGTCGGTCAGGGGTGGGTTTCGGAGATGACTCTCCTGCGCGAGATGCAGGCCGCGTTCCCAGACGAGCGAGTCGTTCACCAGGCGCGACCCGGCTGGCTCGGACGCCAGTCGATCGACATCTTCTTCCCCGACCGGATGCTCGCCATCGAATACCAGGGCGCTCAGCACTCACAGCCAGTGGACTTCTTCGGCGGTGAAGCCGCGTTCAATGCGCAACGAGAGCGGGACGCCACGAAACGTGCGCTGTGCGCCACAGCAGGATGCCGGTTGATCGAGGTGTTCCCTGGCTACAACCTCCGCGAACTAATCGGAACGGTCACGATCGCGCTGGAGAGCCAAGACTAAGCATGCGACGCTAACAGGCTCGCCAGAGTCGGTCTGGCCGTTGGGCCAAGTACCCTCCTCAGCGAGCGTTGCGCAAAGCGAACGAGATCCTCAAGGCTGCGAGCATCTTTTTCGCGAAGGAGCTCGACCACCGCTCGACGAGATGATCCAGTTCATCAACGAACACCGGGATCGTTTCGGGGTCGAGCTCATCTGCCAGGTCCTCCGACCGGCAGTGAGAGGATTCCTCACCTCACGCGGCTATCGCGCCGCGGTGAGCAGGATGCCGTCCGCACGGCAGTTGCGTGACGACCTGCTCGTGCCCAGTAACTACATGGCGATGGTCTACACCGACCGGATCGTCGAACTCGGCGCCGTCCCCTCGACCGGAACGGTCGGCGACAGCTTCGACTAATGCGATGGCAGAAGCGGTCAACAACCTCTACAAGACCGAGCTGATCCGGCAACGCGGTCCCTGGAGGACCGTCGAGCAGGTCGAGCTCGCGACCCTCGAATGGGTGTGGTGGTGGAACAACTCCCGCCTCCACGGCGAGCTCGACATGCGCACCCCGCTCGAGGTCGAGCAGGCGTACTACGCTGACCAAGAATCAGCCCAGCCGGCCCCTGCCGGACAAAGCTCCCAATGTCATCTCGCAGGACATC
>NZ_JAODOR010000005.1 GCF_025398275.1 Microbacterium memoriense
GAAGTCCTGAGACATCACATGCGCTGACCAGAAGACGATCAATCCGCCGAGCGGTACCGCGATGATCGCGGCGCTCCAGACGAGCTTGGCAAACCAATCGCCCGGTCCTCGGTGCAGGACTTGTAGCCGGTCGTCGAGGCCGCCGCCAGCATCCTCGTGATCGGTAACTAGCGACACTGAACGATCACAGAACACCGCCAAAGAGCGACGAACTCCACACCGGGTCGCGGCGCGTTAGGCCGGGCGTCCGCAAATGATCGTTTCTGAAGCACGAACGCACATCCCGAGGGCTCGGTTCGCACGCCGTGGGTGTGCGCGTCGTGTCGATGCCCAGCCGTGAATGGTCCGCGGACCAGGATGCGGCGTACCGCGAAGGGGTGCTTCCGGGATCTGTCACAGCTGCGCGTGATCGTCGAGGCCGCCGCATCCTTCGGGTGCACGACATCGCCGGACGCGACGGCATCATTGTTGGCATCGACGGGTTCGGTGTCTCTGCTACAGCCGACCAGGCGCTCGTCGCGCGCGGGATGACACCAGCGCGTGTTCTCGCCGCGATCGACGAGAGCGTACAGCTCGCCGACCGGTAGCCGCGCGGATTTGAGTGTGGCGCGCCGCTAGTGCGAACCGCGCAGGGGTTGCCGGCGTCTGTGGCGGCGGCATCGAGAATTGCGAGGTCCCCCGCCGCTAGACCACAGGGAGGGTGCGCGAGTCGAACAAATGGCCGATTGAATCAGCATTCTGAGCGCTCGCGAGAGACGAGCTCGCCGACTGAAATTTCCGAGTTCCCGGCACATTCCCGGCACAAGCGGCCGCCGGAGTGGCTGCACCGCCATCCACTACGGCCGTTTCATGGTGCTTTGATTGCCCGACGTCCTAGAGGTCGGCGCCTGGCTCAACAGTGAAAACCACCACTGATCAGGGCAAAGCAAAACCCCCGCGAATAGAAGCTCCGCGAGGGTTTCTAGGATGACGTAATGATCATCCGTGTGGCTCCGACGGGCGTCGATCCCGTGACCTCACGATTTTCAGTTGTGTGACACAGATTTGTGGGTGCCAGTTGGTGCTCGATTGCCACGTGATTCCGCGGAATCCGTGCTCGTTGGTGATGGCTGGTTCTCGATGGTTTCAACCGAGTTCCCGGCCCGGGACCGGCCCGGATTGTTGGCCGTATCAATCCGTGGACATGCGACGGGTGCTGCTGACCGCTACAGCGTCCGTTTCCATACTGCCGGCGCGATTTCCGCCAGGCGTGCTTGCCTCTCGGCGATGGCATCAGCACTCCAATCGTCTACGCTTCCAATCTCGTTGGTGAGGGCAAGAGACGATCCAGCGAGCACTGGCTTTTTCACAGAGAACGGCTCGTTCCCGATCGCATTGTTCTCACTCTTCTTCAGCAGGCAGTGGTTACCGAGTCGATCGACCCACTGCTGTTTGAGGTCTCCGGGAAAGCTGGGCCAGTTCTGATCGGTGCCTCGTCTTGGGAGGACGTGCTCGAGATTCACCTCGTCTTCGTTCGCATTCGGCACGAGTTCTGGCTCGTCGCTCTGCGCCAGTTGGCGCTCGATTGCAAGCAAGTAGTAGCGGGAGATGTTCGTCTTTGGGACGCGCATCGTTGAGAAGCTCCGCGCAAACTCTTCGTCGGTTGCGACTATCGAGGTGAGTGCTGGCAACAGGCCTGAGGCGCTCGTTATCGCGCCTGTTCGCACTTCGACTGCCGCGTCACAGTAGGCCTTTTCTGCGGTCCCTCCGCCGATGCCGCCGACTACTAGTCCGCGCACTCCCCATCCGACAGCGAGGCGAAGTGCCTTCTTGCTTTCGTTACGAGGAAAGTGTTGAAGTACGGCCAAGAGGAGGGGCCGGTTCTGCTCAAGCCCGAGGCGATTGAGTGTTTCGACGTTGGCCTTGGTATCGGTGCCCCATCCGCTCCATTGCTCGTGACCTGGATCTAGCAACGCGGCGTAGAGGGCGGACGCGGCCTCGAGTTCGCCAGCGAAGGCGACGGCTTGATGGGCGTTGGTCACGTTCTCTTTGATCCGCTTGTAGAGATCGCGTTCGCGAGTTGCACCATACTTCGAGCTCCAGTACTGGCGAAGAAAGGTGATGAAGAGGTCTTGGTCCGTGTCGAGTGCTCCGAGCGCGAGGAGCCACCTCTCGCGGACCTGATCGAGGCCCCCAACCATCGCGGATGCGCGACCGAACAAGTAGCTCTTCAAGAGATCCGCAAGCGTTAGCTTCGCGCCCCGGTCGTTGAGCGTCTCGAAGATCAGGAACGCATCAGACTCTGTCGCAACGGCGACGAAGATGATGCTGAGGCCCTCCTCGATGAACTTTCTCCAACCGACAAGTCGAGCAACCCACGCGGTTCCGGCATTTGACGCTTCCTCCTCGATAAACGCATACAACTTTCGGTAGGCGTCAGCGAGAAGCGGATGGGAGCCGCGCGTAGGGGTGACCTGAGGCGAGTCCTCGATGATGAACTGGCGGAAGAATTCGTCGTCTTCCGAGTTCATCTGAAGTCGGGGGATGAAGTCGTCCTCGTCGTCTGAGTAGGAGTTCAAGTAGTCGAGGTTGACGCTGTCCGCTCGGTTGTTCTCGCCGTGCGCGCGGTAATAGTCGCGTAGTGCTGCCAAGAAAAGAGTGGTTGTCGCAAGTCGTTGCTGACCATCAATAACGGTGGCACGGGGTCCATCGTCACTCAGGACGATTGTGCCCATGAAATGCTCTCGTGGCTCATTGTTGAACGCGTTGCGCAGGTCGCTGCAGAACTCGCTAACTTGTTCCTCTTGCCAGGCGTAGGACCTCTGGTATAGCGGGACTCGCAAGAGACGAAGCTTCAGCTGTGCGCCGACACCAGTCAGTCCGAAGTCAATGGTGCTCGAGGGCATGTTAGAACCTCACTGCTTAGTCGGGTTGAAGCGGCCACCCGTTCGCGACCCTCGGATTCATCCTGGCAGCTTGCCGGAGCAGAGCGCATCCTGGCACGTAGCTGCCCGTTGCGGGGGCTGAGCACGGTGAATCGGCCTGTCGCAAGAGATGTGTCGCAGTCGAAGGTCTATTCGTTGAGACTGTGTACATGGATGCGACATCGCGAGGCGTCGACTGGGCCCATCTGCTGTCGCGAGTCCCGGAGACCGAGGCTGACTATGCGTCGCTCAGAGTTCTCGGACGCACGACGATTGGCAAATCCTTCGCTCTGCGGTTCGGGCCTGCGGAGGACATCGGCGCGCCGGCTCGAACCATCTGGCAGGTAATTGCGGAGGACGACGGGCGCTCCCGAAAGATCGAGGGAGAAGAGGAGAGCGTTGTGGAACTGCATCAGAGTCCTGCCGGTCGCGTGCAGGTGAAAGCGCGAGTTGTAAAGTCGCGGGGCCGAGTCGCGGAGATTCGGTTCGAGCGGTCAACCGGACGTGTCGGCAAGGATGCATCCCTTGAGACTCTCCTCAACCTCGATGAGGAAGCATCGCGGCGACTCATCGATCTGTGTTGCGCCATCAAGGGAGTGGACCCGATGGCGGAAGAAACTCTGAAGATCGACGAAGCTGTGATGTCTACTGTGATGCAGAACCCTCAGGCGCTGGCCGCGATCTACGATCGCGATCCTGAGCGCTTCGCCGCTGTTATCCAAGCCGACGTGAGTGCACGGGACGTGGTCGCTATTGCATCCCGGAAGAAGGCGATTGAACGATTCGAAGCGCTGCTCTCCGACCCGGCTGAGTTTTCCGCGGCACGCCAGGGCGCGACCAGGGAGGCCGTATGGCAGCGATTCTTTGAGAGCAATCCCTGGATACTTGGCGTGGGGCTGGCGGGCCAACTCCTAACAGCCTGGGATCCAGGGAAACTGGAGCAGGTGGTGGCGGGCCACTCCATTTCCGACGTCGGCAAGCGCGTTGACGCCGTTCTATCAACAACCGGTCTGATTCGATCGCTCGTCTTCGCTGAGATCAAACTGCACGACGACCCGTTGCTCGAATCGTCGGAGTATCGACCGGGTACGTGGGCACCTTCCCGAGCAGTTGCCGGCGGTGTCGCGCAAGCTCTTGTGACAGCCGCCCGCGCTCGCGACGATCTCGGCGCCTGGATTTCGGCGAGGGATGACGCGGGATATCGCACCGGTGAAGAGATCTTCTCCGGTTCCCCGCGCTCGTTTCTGGTTGTAGGGACACTCGCCAGTCTCATGCGGGAGGGCCACGCACACTCCGACAAGGTCAGATCGTTCGAGCTCTACCGGGCCGCTACGACATTTCCTGAGATAGTCACATACGACGAGGTTCTGGCGCGGGCCAAGTGGAGCCTCGACCTGGCGGAGAGCTCCTCGAGCGACGGGTAGAACTGCAGATAGTCGCCGGATCCACCGTTCAGTGAGGATCTGACCAGTTCTAGCGCCGTGCCTCTTGGCCAACCGCAAGATACTCGCGATCTGGTTGGTCAGACTGGAGCTCTGGCAAGTGGCTGAGTGCTATTCCATCTACGGACCCAAGCCATTCCAAGTCCAAGCCAGAGGGCGCGTGCCCGTCTCGAATCGCCGGCTGTACTTGGACTTCATAGTCTGGCGAGATTGTGAAGAGGCCACGATCGTAGGCAGCGTGATGGTTGCGACACATCGCGAGCCCGTTCTTCGTCTCATCGGTGCTTCCCGGCCACGCCACAGGCACGATGTGAGCCCCTTCCACGAGGCCCAAGCCGAGGCCGCAGACGGCGCAGCGGGCACCGTAGGCGACCCGCACGCGATGTGCGAAGTCCCACGCGCGGTAGGCGACCTCAAGGGTTCGCTGGATCGTCGGCCGCTGTCCCACGGAAGCCTCCACCCGCGACGGCAATTCATTCAGCCAGTCGACGCTGGCAGCATCCGGGTTGGCATGTATTGCTTCGGCATTAAGGCAGTACGCGGCCAGCAACTCTGGGCGGAACGCGACAACTACGTCTCCGCTCGCTCGGGTGCCGGCTGCAATCCCTTGCGAGCTCGCTCGGATCATCACGTCAGCGCGCACCTGGAGCGAGGGCGACGCTGATAGCCGCTGGTCGTGGATCTCGGGGTCCCAGCCAGCGAAAACTTGGAACGGCTCGCTCCAGCCGAGTATCACGGTGTTTTCGCCGTCGACGCTCTCCGGCATTGAACCCGTCAGTTGGATCCGGAACTCGTCAGCTGCTCTGGCGGGGCCTCCACCATGAGTCGCATTCCACGCGTACACGCGTATGAGGTCCGAGCCAGCTGCCGCGCCATCCCCAATAACGAATCGGTACGGCTTCGTGCCCACGGGCGGCAGCGCGAGTACGGCGCGACCTGACATCCGGAGACAGTTCGCGATCCATGCTTCGAGCTCCCTCGGCGTCATCAGTCGCGAACCTGGAGGAGTCGCGCCCTCTAAAGAAGCCATGAGCCCGACACTAGCGTCGCCAGCGCGTGCTCCATCGAACGCAACTCCGGTTGTTGGCGTGTGATCGCTGCCGTTTGGTGAGCTCCCGGTAGCCTATCTGGAGGCTGCGGGCGTGATGTCTGATGTTGGCTCTACCGTGAGTCGGAACGCCTCAGCAACCATGAAAGGCATGCCCGTGATCAACGAGCTCCCGGTTATCGATCTCTTCGCGGGCGCAGGCGGACTTGGGCTTGGAGCCCAACTCGCAGGCGGGGACCTTCGGCTCTCAGTGGACAACGACTCCTACTCGTGCGAAACGATGGCTGCCAACCCAACTTTTCACGGCGGGCGAGTCCTCCACGGCGATGTCACCGAGCTGTCAGGAGTTCAACTTCGCCGTGAGGCAGGGCTCCGGGCGAACGAGGACGTCGTTGTTATTGGCGGCGCGCCGTGCCAGCCATTCAGCAAAGCTGCCTACTGGGTGGACAAGGGCGACGAGGCTGCATACCGCCGCGCACGCGCCCGCGGGGAGTCCGCAGTGAAGCCGAGTGATAGTCCCACTGCTCGCCCGGACAGTCGCCGCACGCTTGTGCACGAGTTCCTGCGTCTGGTCGTCGAGGCGGATGCCGCAGCCTTCGTGTTCGAGAACGTCCCGAGCATCCTCCATCCGCGGAACAAGCATATTTTTGAAGCACTCCGGGCCGACGCAGAAGCCGTCGGGTACAAGACGAGGACCGTTGTTGCGACGGCCACCGACTATGGAGCCGCCCAGGCGCGCCAACGCGTGTTCTTGCTTGGATCTCTTGAGTCGACGCCCGATGAACCGGCTGCAACCCATTTCGATGCTCCGACGGGAAACCAACTGAGGAAGCAGACCGCGGGCGACGCATTGCAGGACATTGATCGGTCGCTGGTCTTGCTCGACGATGTCGCCGTCGAGGGAAGGTGGGCTGAGCACCTGCGTGAGATTCCGCCTGGCATGAACTACAAGTTCCACTCGGCGTGGGCAGGCCATCCGTCGCCGACGTTCGAGGCCGAAACACGCTACTGGAACTTCCTTCTGAAACTCTCGCCGGATCGCGCATCCTGGACCATCCCTGCGAGCCCGGGGCCGTGGACGGGGCCGTTCCACTGGGAGAGTCGTCGTCTTGCGATCGCTGAGCTTGCCGCCCTGCAGACGTTCCCCGTCGGGTACCAGTTCATCGGATCGCGCCGCGAGAAGGTGAGGCAGATTGGCAACGCTGTTCCATCCGTGATGGCGCAGGCAATGGTCTCCGCCACAATGGCATCCGTGAGTCGAGCAGAGGTGGCAGCGTGACGAAACGTCTGCGCGCCGTCAGCCTCTTTTCGGGTTGCGGTGGCCTCGATCTCGGCATTCGGAACGCTGGTTTCGATATTGTCGCGGCTGTTGATACTGATCGCCTCGCTGCGCGAAGCCACGAAGTCAACTTTCCAGAATCGGCTTTCTTTGAAGGAAGCATCGCCGACTTCTCGCGTGATCGAGTCGAGGGGATGGTGGGCGCTGAAGCGCTGGAGGACATCGACCTGCTCGTGGGGGGGCCTCCCTGCCCGCCCTTCTCCAAGAGCCGCTTCTATCGGACGGACAAGCCGAGAGCGATGGATGACCCCGTGGGTGAGGTCACAATCTCCGGCTACCTGGAGACGCTCCGCTGGCTTCGCCCGCGCACGTTCTTGCTCGAGAATGTCGCGGGTATGGCGTTTAAGGTTCATCGAGAGACGCTCGACCACATCCTGGCGACCGCCGAAGCGTTGGGATACAGGTGCTCGTCGCGTGTTCTGAACGCCGCAGATTTCGGTGTCCCTCAGATTCGCCAGAGGTTCTTTGTGGTCGGCACGCTGGACGGCGAGTTCGAGTGGCCGGAGCCGACTCACAGAGACCCAACATCAACCGACGGAACTGACTTGCCGACGTGGATCACGGCGGGCTCCGCAATCGCCGATTTGGACACAGACGAGAATGCTTCCGATGTCGGTCATGTCGCTGGTGGAAAGCACCGCCATCTCCTCGAGCAAATTCCACCCGGAGACAACTACCTCTTCCTTACGGCTAAGCGAGGCCACCCGGACCCGCAGTTCGAGTGGAGAAAGCGATACTGGTCGTTCCTGCTCAAGCTGAGTCCAGACATGCCCTCGTGGACCATTCAAGCTCGTCGCTCGAACAACATGGGTCCGTTGCACTGGCGCAACAGGATTCTTCGAATTGAAGAGGTCAAGCGCCTGCAGACCTTCCCGGACGACTGGTTCCTGGCCGGCACTGTTGAGCAACAGTGGCGACAGGTTGGAAACGCAGTACCGCCGAAGTTGGCTCAGGCTATGGGTGATCGCCTGGCGCTGTCCCTCAGCGTTGCCTCTTCAACTCTCCAGGCCGCTTAGCAATGCCGCGGCTGCCTGCGGCTAACGAGTTCACACCGGGACAACTCGGCGGCGGTGAAGCGGTTTTTGACCTTCTCGGCGAGGTCGCTCGAGTGGCAGGCGATCGTGCCGCGGTTGTCGAATGGATCCGCGCGAGGTGGTTCGATGATGCTGCGGGAATGCGCGCCGGCGATCCTGAAAAGCAACTCGAGCAGCAGCTCAAGCGTGCGAACAACGTCGTTACGGGCATGCAGCAGTACGGTCTGCTCGAGCCGCAGCGCGACCCGCTTTTGCCGAGCGATCTCGGCAAGGAGTTGTTGGGCAAAGCGGAGAACCGTTCGGATGGGTTCGCTGCGTTCGCGCGCTTCCTTCTACGTGAAAAGCACGGCCTGGAACTCCTGCAGATCGCGGAGGATGTGCGCAATCGATCTGGGTTCGTAACAAAGAAGCAAGTAGACGACGAACTCCGTGCGCGCGGCTACGCGGTGTCAACGAACTCGTCCTACTCGGGCAAGCTGCGACAGTGGTTAGAGCCCTCTGGCGTCGTGGATTTCGAGTGGAATGTGGATCATCGCTTGCTCGCGGAAATTGCCGGTGCTGGCCCGAGCGATGTCGTCAAATGGCGATCGCTGACGGCCGAGCAGCGCGCCGTAGTGGAAGTGCTCCGTATTCGAGCATTGGGCAACCGAACGCCGATCCAGTCCGCGGATCTACTCGACCTGATCCGTCAACGTGGAGTCGAGTTCAACGCTGGCCTGGTCGGACGGCAAATCTATGAACCTCTCGTAGCGGCTGGCTTTATCTCACGGGAGGTGAAGTCGGACGGACGGGGTGGCAAGGGGGGCACTGTCGAGCTCACGGACTATGGCTTCGCGGTCGATGCGGCACTTATTGATGGGCTCGAGTTAGGAGACATTCCGCCAGAGCTTCAAGCGCACCTCAGCAACTCGACCGCCAGCATCCTCGAGGGTCTCGGTGCGACGGACAAGGGCGAGAAAGGCATTGCGCTAGAGCTCCTTGCCCTCCGGATGGCGGCCGACGTGGGTCTGATGCCTGCTGACCTGCGGCTGCGAAGTGCGCAGACAGGCGGCGCCGAGGTCGACCTGGTCGCAGAGGGCGCTCATTTACATTTCTCAAGATGGCTCTTCCAGTGCAAGAACCAGACGGCGCCCGTGGGGCTGAGCGTCTTAGCGAAAGAGATCGGCATGGCCACGCTGCTGAGGGCTCAGGTGATCGTGATCGTGACCACTAGTCAGTTCGCGAAGTCTGTGTCCGATTACGCGCGAGAAGCGGCGGAGTCGACCGCCATACAGATCGTGTTGCTGGACGGCAAATCGCTGAGCACATATCGAAGCCGGGGTTCTGCCGGACTGCGCGAGGAGTTGCATCAGTTCGCGCTCGGCGCCTTGAGGCGAAAGCGCCATCAGCTTGACGCAGTGCCAAAGGATTAGCGAATTCATCTCCTCTCGCGTGGCCTCAGAGCGGTTGTGGCTGCCGAGGAGCGCCCGGACCGCAGCGCAGCGAGGACCGGACGCACCGCAGGCGGGCGCGAGCGCTCTACCGCCGGCCGGAGGCCGGCCTTGAACGAGTAAGGAAAGTTCTCACAGGTCCTCGCGGCTGCGGGCCTTGGTGTCGCGGATGCGTCGTGCCTTCGCGTCCCATTCGCCGGAGTCGAGCAACCGCTTCGCCTCGGTGCCGACCGTTCCGCCGAGTTCCACGAGATCGGCTATCGAGACAGACGGGAACGCGAGCAGGATGGGCTCGATCTCTGGCGTCGGAGACAGGAGCGACGCCACCGCATCGACAGTCCCCTCCGAATAGCGGCGAATGAACCCCTGCGAACTTGTCTCCTGCGCTCGAGCGAGGTCTGAGATAACCGGGCGCGGATTGTGAAACTTGTGCGCGTAGGCGGAAAGCAACGCGCGGACGTCATTCGATGCCTTCGTGGTCTTGTGGGCTGCCCCGATAGCAATCCGGAGCTCATCCTGCACGTCTCCCGGACCGTCGGGCCACTTCAAGCGCTCGACCCGGCGCGCGTTCTCAGAGGCGCGTTTTGCGAGGACTCTCGCGAGGTCGATGATCACCGTCGGGACTGTTCCCCATGACAGCTCCAGGTTCTCGTCCACGGCAGCCTCCTCTCACCCGAGATTACAGCGGCCGTTGGCATCATTCCGGCTTGAGCAAGCCGGCAACGTCTGCTCAAGCAATAAACAAATGTTGACAACCGTAACGAAAGTGATGCAGACTGCTGCTAACAGTTCCAATTGAAAGGAGCCAGAAATGGCACTGCAGTCAGCAATTCCGGTCAATTTCGAAGCGTTCTTCCCGCGCGGCGCGTTCGTCGTCGGCGAGGTCGAACGAGTCATGAAGTGGAACGACGACGGCACGCTCGGCGGTCAGGACGCAGATCGCAACAGCGGTCACCCGCTCTGGCAGGTTCGAGTGATCGACGCCGATCCCGAGGCGCGGAAGGGGCAGGGCGAGGTCACCGTCAAGCTCATCAGCATCGTGGAGCCGCAGCTCCCGCCCGAGATGAACGGCCTGCCGTTCCGCCCGGCGATCTTCGAGGGGCTTACGGTCACGCCCTACGTGAAGGAGAACAACGGTCGGCCCCGCGTCGCCTACTCGCTTCGTGCCAGCGAGATGAAGCCCGCCCCGAAGCAGCGCGGCGGCGAGTGATGGCTACCACCACGCCGCGCGGCCTCCGCACGTGGGGAGACGAGTTCGGTCTCCTCTGGCGGCGCGGGTGGTGGGTGCTCGCGGTCCTCTGGGGCATGTGGTGGCTAGCCTTCATTCCAGCCGTTCAAGCATCGTTCAGCTGGGGACTGGCCATCGTCGCGGGCCTTCTGATCGTCTGGGCCGTCGTCATCCACAAACGGATGCCTCGTGCCGACCCCGACAGATGGCGACGCGATGTGTCGCGGAACATCATCGCCTCATGGCCCGACGTCGCGATGCGCCTTGGGCTTTCCGCTCGAAGCATGTCCGGCGGTGCTGTCTTCGCAAGCGTCGGCTATCCGACGTGGGAGGGGTGGACCTGTTTGGTGCCGGTCTCCCTTCCTCAGGGGCTCGGGCGCGAGCACCTTCAACTACACACAGGCATTCTCGCTCAGGCTTTCGGCGCGCGAGAGGCGATCGTTCAGGGGTCGCGCATCGGTGAGCTGATGCTCCGGCTCGAGTACGCGGATGCTCTGGCGCAGCCTTTCAGCCTCGGTTACGGCGAGCCGTGGGACGGCCGGACCGTTGTGATGGGTCGAGACAACACTGGCGCTGCGTGGCGGCTTCGGCTCGGTCCGCACACCCTTGTCGCAGGCGCGTCAGGTAGTGGCAAAGCATCCCTCGTGTGGGGTCTGCTGCTGGGGCTCGCGCAGCCTGTTCATGCCGGCGTCGTTGAGATCTGGGGGATCGACCGCAAGGGCGGGATGGAACTGGCAATGGGCCAGACCCTGCTGACCCGCTTCGCCGCCGACGCGCAGCGCTCCGTCATCCTGCTCGAGGAGGCCGTCGAGGCCATGCAAGCTCGAGCGCGTGAGCTCGCCGGGCGCACTCGGCAGCATGTGCCCGCGCCTGGTAGTCCAACGGTTGTCATCCTGATCGATGAGCTCGCCGCCCTCACGGCGTATGAGACCGACCGAGAGCTGATGCGCCGCGCGAACTCCGCGATCGCGACGCTCGCCTCTCAGGGACGCGCTGTCGGCTTCATCGTCTTCGCCTGCCTTCAGGACCCACGCAAAGAAACGCTGCCGGCGCGAGGCCTGTTCACGCAGACTGTCGGCCTTCGTCTCCGCGACAGCCTGGAGACAGCCATGGTCCTCGGCGACGGGGCGGTCGCAGCCGGCGCTCTCTGCCACAGGATCTCACCCGACTCTCCCGGCGTCGCCTACGTGCTCCCGGACGGCGGCACGCCTCCCGAGCGGGTGCGCGCTGGGTTGATCACTGACGACATGATCCGAGACGCGGCCGCACGCTTTCCCGCACCGCGGCAGATCCCTGTTGTCATCCCCGAAACGCTCGAGGCTCCGGAACGTCCGGCCCGAGCACCGCGGCAACCACGCCGCGCCCCACGAAAGGAAGCATCATGAACCGGTCCGCAACTCTCGTCACGGCCGCCGCCGCGGTCGTCCTCACCGCCTCGCTGTCCGGGTGTGGTGCCCACTCACCGAGCGAATCGGTCGCTTCGGCGGCACCCGTCGCCTACCCGCACCCGGCCTTCCGGACAGCCCCATGCAACCTCGGTGAGTACTGGGACAGTACCGCCAAGGTCAAGCGGGCAGAGTTCACGGCGCCGACAGTCGACACTGACGAACTCGAGCTCTACGGCCCGATGATCGCGAACGAGACTTGCTCGGATGCCGAGATCCTCAAGTGGCAAGAGCTGCGCCGCGAGCTTGGGGAGGCCGACGAGATCTGCCGGATCGTTTGGTACGACGACTACTTCACTGCCGTCACATACGACATCGGCTGCGCAGCTCCCGTGGTGGTGGCGAATGCCTCTCGCTGAATCTGTTGCTCGTCGTCTGCGAAGCCCCGACTACGACCGATGGATGGGCAACGCAGCGGCCACAGGCTACTGCCACAACCCCGTGCGGCTCGTCGGTTCATCCACAACGCTCCATGAGCCGACGGGGGAGATCCTCGCGGACTACGCGTCGTCGCGAGAGCCGGACGGAATCACCTTCACGCGCTGCGGCAATCGCCGCACAATCCGCTGCGCATCGTGCAGTCACGAGTACAAGGGCGACACCTGGCACATGATCATGGCCGGCGCAGCGGGCGGAATGAAGGAAGTCCCTGAAGCAGTCGCCACTCATCCGATGGTGTTCTTGACGCTGACAGCGCCATCCTTCGGCGCGGTCCACACGACCGCCACTGATCACCGAGACGGAACGTGCGAGCACGGGATGCCGCGGGGCTGTCGCTGCACCCACGCCGAAGATGACTCTCAACGCGGCGACGCCGTCTGCCCTGACTGCTACGACTACGTCGGACAGGTGGTCTGGCAGTACCACGCGCCTGAGCTATGGCGCCGGTTCAGCATCCGCCTACGTCGCGAGCTGGCGCGTGCCCTCGGCGTCACTCAGAGGGCCGCATCGCGAGTTGTGCGAGTTCAGTTCGCGAAGGTTGCGGAATTCCAGCGCAGGGGAGTGGTGCACTTCCACGCCATCATTCGTCTCGACGGCGTCGACCCAGTCGATCCGTTTCCGCCGGCTCCCGCATCCGTCACGACGGCTCACCTCATCGACGCGATCGGCGCCGCGGTGAAGAAGACCAACGTCATTGCCGCGCCGGCTCCTGGCGATGACAGTTCGCGAGAACTCCGGTGGGGCAAGCAATTCGATGCCCGCGTGATCGTTCGCCACGACGGACTCGACGGCTCTCTCTCGGATCGTGCCGTCGCCGCGTACATCGCCAAGTACGCCACGAAAGCTACCGAGGATCTGGACTCAGCGAGCGGTGGTCGCGCTCATATCCAGCGCGTCAAGCAGACCGTGCGGCATCTCGCAAAGTTTGTTGACGCGGAGGGGCCATACGCGCAGCTGCACAAGTGGGACGGGATGCTCGGTTTCCGCGGTCACTTCTCGACCAAGTCGCGCCGATACTCCGTGACTCTCGGTGCGCTCAGGGGCGCTCGACGCGCATGGCGTCTCAGCGCACTGCTCGACAAGGTCAGGCCGACGGAAGACGTCACTCCGGATGAAGTGCTGGTCATCGGCTCATGGTCCTACGCCGGGATGGGGTGGCTCACGGACGGCGACAAAGCTCTCGCGACCGAAGCAGCAAACGCCGCGCGCGAGTGGCGCAACGACAGAGCACGTGCCCGATACCAAACCCACGAAAGGAGAACGCCATGACCATAGGAGCCACCATCGTCGCCGAATCTGGGGCGACGCCCGAGGCAGATGCCACGGGATACCTGACGCGTAGAGAGGCCGCCGCTCGATGCCGTGTGCCACTGTCGACGTTCGACTCACTGCGTCGGCAGAACAGGTTCCCGTTTCCGGATGCGCACATGGGCAAGCACATGCTGTGGCGTTCGTCGACGGTTGACGACTTCCTCGAGGCGGGTGGTACTCGTGGTGACGGGTGACGGCGTGGGGCGCATCGATCCGAAGACGCGTCGCACGCTACCCGCCGGCATCCGATACCGCGAAGACCGCAAGAAGTACCAAGTGCGCGTGTGGGCTGTTGGTATGAACGGCGAGTGGCGGGAGCGCAGCTTCTACGTCTCAACGCTCTCGGAGGCAAAGAAGCTCCGAGCCGAGACTCAGGCGCAGCGCTTCCCGGATGGCAGCCTGACCTTGATCGGATGGCACGCGCGCTACTGGGCTGTCATCGCCGACAGCATCCGCCCGTCCACCTCACGCGCCTATGAGCGGGCATGGCGGCTGAGGGTGAAGCCGTGGCTGGGTCACGTCAAGCTTGAGAAGCTGACCGCCGGTGAGATCGAAGCGGCCATGGCGGAATGGTCCGGAAGTAGCTCGACGCGGATCGATGCGCTCTCTGTGCTCAGTCGACTTCTCGACGGCGCTGTGCGGGCGCGCATCGTTCCGCTGAACCAAGCTCGGCTTGCCCGTCGGCCGCGGAGCGACGCGTCGAAGAGCCTGCGTTCACGAGCGCTCACAGCCTCGGAGGTGCCTCTGCTGCTGGCGGCCATTGCGAGCGAGCCGCACCGTCGCTACATCGCCGGTCTTGTCTATACAGGGATGCGCGCGAACGAAGCGACAGCGCTGCGCGTGGAAGACATCGATCTCGGCCAGCGAACCATTCACGTGCGGCGCTCCTTCACCATCGGCAACGACGGCAAGACGCTCGAGGTGACGCCGAAGAGCCATAAGGAGCGGGCAGTGCCGATTCCTGCGGCGCTCGTTCCCTACCTCGCGGCCTCGGTCCTCGGCAAGGGACGCAACGACCTCGTCTTCACCGGACCTCGAGGCGGACGGCTGAACGCGTCCAACGTTCGGCGCGCGATCGATTGGAGTGCTCTACGCAAGGAGCTTCACCGCACTGATCTGCGCATCCACGATCTGCGCCACACACTCGCCACGCTGCTCTTCGATGCCGGCGCGTCCGCGAACGACGTTCAGGCGATCCTCGGGCACTCGAGCATGCAGATGACTGAGCGGTACAGCCACGCCCGCTCCGACGTCGCGCAGCGCGCCGCCAATGCGATCGACTCGCTCTTCGAGGAGACCGAGTGATGAGTGCACTCGAGCGTCTTGTGGCGCTGCTCGAGAACCCTCAGCTGTTCGCAATCCTCGCGAACGCCGTCGACGACTACCGCGCGACGCTGCTGGACCATCGCGACACGTTCGCTGACGGTCCGGAGGCTGACTACTTTTCCCGCTCTGTCGATCAGATCGAAGAGTTGCGTGCTGCGCTCTGGGAATGAATCTCACGCTCCCATGTCCGCGAACGCCGTGATCGGCGGCCTATATGCACTGAGGGCGAATCGCCCCTCGTATACGAGAGGAAGAATCGATGTCTGTAGAGCAGGAAGTGCTGACCCGGAGTGAGCAGGTCTACTCGCCCTTGGGGAACTATCTGCGCACCGTCAGCCCGCGCGAGGACGCCGCGATGTCGTTCTCTGAGGTCGAGGAGGTAATCAGTCGACCGCTCCCACGACAGGCCCGCCAGAACGTGTCCTGGTGGGATTCCGTGCCAAAGAAGCCGCAGAGCCGCGCATGGCTTCGTGCTGATCGTCGAGCGAGCGTCGACCTCTCGACAGAGACGGTGACCTTCATCTTCGCGGTTTTCCAGCGAGGGTGGTCGGTGGAACAGTTGAAGCGGATGCGGAGCGATTGGCTCACCTTTGCACGTGGCGAGCTGGCAGACCCACGACGCCTCAGCCATGTCGAGCTCGGGTGGTGGGAGCCACACCACGTGTACCTGCTGCACTATCCCGCTGATGCCGCGTACAAGGTCGGCATAACGCGAGTCGACAGTACGAGAATCGCAAAGCTGACAGGATCTCGTGGACGACTCGTCGACCGCTTGGAGGTGGCGAACCGCTGGGCAGCGCTGGTGGTGGAGTCCCATGTTCTCGAGCTCGTCTGGGATGCCTGGAAGCAGCCGGATCGCTTCGCCACTGGTGATCAGGGCGAGACGGAGCGTTGGTCGGACTGGCTAGTGCCGCCACCCCTGTCCGTGGTCCGTGATTCTCTCACCGAAGATCAAAAGTCACCCGGCTGGGAGATGAGCGTCTTCAGGAGGGAGTCGTGATGCGCGTCGAGTATGACGAGGTCGTCAGCGTCGAACGGCTCGACCGGCCCAAGAGCACGCCGACCGTCGAGCGCGCGAATGGCTTTGGTGTTCGCCTCGAGGAGCAGTGGTTCTGGTTCTCCGATTTGGAGGCGGCCTACACGTTCGGTCGCGCGGGTCGCACGTCCGTTCAGGTGCGGAGCTGGAACCTTGTCGAAGCGGCCACCGAGGCGCGGTTCGATCGCAATCTCGGACGGATGGTGTTCACGCTGTACGTCGTGGATCATTCCGGACTGGAGGCAAGCTTGGGCAAAGGTCGAAAGCTCATCCGACGCTTCGCAGACGGCGCGACTCCGCAGAGCGCACACTGGAACGCCTGAGATCGAAGGGAGTGAATTGGATGCCCGCTGAACGAGGATGGTTCGACTTCAACGCGGTCGACTTCGTAACGAGCGACCACCACTTCGGCCACGCTCGCATCAGTGAACTCGCCGGCCGGCCCTTCTTGACTGTCGATGAGATGGATGCCGCGCTCATTGACCGGTGGAACGCTGCCGTTCCTCCTGATGCGGTCGTCCTTCACCTCGGCGACGTTGCGCTCGGGCCGATCGATGCCAGCGTGGCGTTGACCGCTCAGCTGAACGGGCGACGGCTTCTGGTGCCGGGAAACCACGATCGAGTCTCGTGGGCCACGCAGTCGCGGAAAGCGATCGAGAGATTCGCGCCGATCTACGAGGCTGCGGGCTGGGTGATCCTGCCTGAGATCATCGAGGGCACACGCCGAGACCACCGGGTCATGGCATCGCACTATCCGTACCGGGGTGACTCTCAGGAAATCGATCGGCACAGCAAGCATCGCCCGACCGATGAGGGCATCCCGCTGCTGCACGGTCACACGCATAGTCGGGATCATGGACCAGACGGAAACCAGTTCCACGTCGGCGTCGATGCCTTCGAGTTCCGCCCCGTCGCGATGGACGTTATCGATCGGTGGCTCGGAGTCGGGCATCAGACAGCACGGGTGACCATTCCGAACGAGGTTGCGGTGCTCCTCCATCGTCTCTACATGCCCGAGGCCGCCGAGGCCTGGCTCCATGGCCACAACTCCCACCTGTCCGGCGCACGTCCGATCGATCTGCTCGAGCTGAACGAGGTCGCCGACGTCGTAGATGCGCTCAACGTCGAGATTCAAGGTGGCATGAGCTGAACCGCCGGGAATTGGAATGGCATTCGAACGGACTCGCGTGCCAGCTTGGCCTGATCTCTGTCGGCTGCGACAGGTAGCATCCGAGGGTGTTCCTCGACCATCCCCGCGGCTTCCGTGACTCCGCCCTCGTGAACGCTCGCGAGGAGCTTCTGCTGACAGAGCCTCGAGTGTAGAGTTTGCGTGATTGGGCCGAGGACCTTGCTAACCGTCGTGGCGTCCACGTTCCCCAATTCGACCCCGCCGAGGCAGGTGAGGAGGCGCGGGTGTTGTTCGTTTTCGAGGCACCAGGTCCGATGACCAACGCGGGCAACAAGCGGCCCGGCTCGGGGTTCATCTCCGTGGACAACAACGACGCGACCGCCGCGAACATGTGGAACGCCAGGAACGAGTCCGGGCTACACGAAGGCGCGCTGGCCTGGAACATCGTTCCTTGGTATCTCGGTGTCGCGTCTCGAAAGCCGACGAATGACGAGCTGCGTGACGGGGCGTCAGAACTCGTCGACCTGATCGCGCTTCTCCCTCGCCTCGAGCTCGTTGTGCTCGGCGGGCTTTACGCGCAGAAGGGTTGGCAGCGGCACATCGGCGCGACTACATTCGTCGGTCCCGACGTTGTCGATATGTGGCATCCGTCACCGTTGTCGCTCAACCAACCTGGTCGACGGGAAGAGTTCAACGAGACCGTCAGGCTTTTGGCATCCCGTCTGGACTCGATATGAGCGACGACGTCGAAATCGAGAGGGCACGGCTTAGTGAGGAGTTTCGCCGCAAGAGCCACAGACGGTTGCCTGGACGTGAGCCGGCACAGGTAGCCATTCATTTTGGCGTGCGAGTCCAGAGCGGCTCGAAGCAGGGTCTTCGGATCGACCGTGAGAAGTACGCCCAGATCAACAAGCGGTCTTCAAGCTACTGGCGGAGAGATCAAGCCCCCGAGCTTTGGGATTCACTCGACGAGTACTACGAGGATGACGAGCATCGGGTACTTACCGACTCGTGGTGCATTGAGCAGCAGGAGCGCGCTCTTCGGAACTTCGATCTGAACATGGCCTACTTTGACTCGCTCGATCGGCAGGAGTTTCGGCGGTCAGTCGACACAGCGATAGCTTCGCACCGGGGGATGGTCGAGGTCACTGACCTCAATCGATGGGACGGGAAGACTGGCCTCTACGTCATGGTCTTAGACGACTACTGCCAGGCCTACGTGGGAGTCACAGAGAGCGCAGGTGGAATCAAGGCACGCATTCGGCAGCACTGGTCAACGACAAAGGCGTTCGATCGACTGCTCTGGGGCGGAGTCGAAGAATCGATTCTGGCCATTGACAGTTTCCGCGCTCTGGACACGACGCGGATCTTCGCCGCCAGCGTGAAGGATCCTCATGGCCTCGAGAACAAGGTCATGGAGTCGTTTCCGAACCAGTTTCTATCGAACAGGATCCCCGGCGGTAGAGGTGATCTCATTGGCTTTGCGGCTCGGGTGGGAGTTGACATCGTGAAGACTCGAGAATTACCTGAACAGCCGTAGCAGCTGGCCGGACTTGTCCACCGCAGGATGGAGAGGAATGCCACCTAAGTCTCGACGTCGAACTGTTCCATACCCGCCGACGCTCTCACCAACCTTCTGCGATCCCGACCCCGGCATACCAGGGCACAGATTCGTGCTGGGCAAACTCAGCGCCTCAGCAGGGCGAGTGAACCCGTTGGTCGTCCTCGGAATGAACCCGTCACACGCAGACATGTCCGAGTCCGATGACACCGTGAACCGCGTCGCCCTTTCGAGTGTTGAGCTCGGCTACTCGGGCTGGACGATACTCAACGTCTACCCGGAGCGCGCGACTCGTCCGGCGGAGCTGATGCCCTTCGACAAGGAGCTCTCTGACCTCAACTGTGTTGCCATCGAGCGGTTTCTCACCACAAACAGGGTTCCCGAGGTCTTCGGAGCATGGGGGAACCCTCCGAATGCGACCATCCGTCAGGCTAGACCGGAGGCACTCGCCGTGCTCGCCGACTTGGGGGTGCGCATCTTCTACTTTGGGACGCTCACCAAAAAGAAGCATCCGCGGCACCTCCGGCCGCGTGGGAGCGCGCTGGATCTGACTGCCACGAAGAGTTACTTGTGACCTTGTCGCGGCGGGCGCTAATGAAATCGTCGGCAGAGAGTAATCGAGCCGCTCCCGGCCCATTCCCGGCCCAACTGCCCTACGAGCTCGTAAAGCCGGCATGACATCGACCCGTTCGCCTCGCTGCGCTCGCCCAACGACCGGGCGGCGCGGCGTTGTGCGCTCGCTACAAAAACCGGCGCTGATCAGGGCAAAGCAAAACCCCCGCGGATAGAAGCTCCGCGAGGGTTTCTGGGATGACGTAATGATCATCCGTGTGGCTCCGACGGGCGTCGATCCCGTGACCTCACGATTTTCAGTCGTGCGCTCTACCAACTGAGCTACAGAGCCGAGTGGCATCCGAAGAATGTCACTCCTGAAACGAAAGGCCCTCTCAAAGAAAGGGCCCGTCGCTCAGAGCGACCCTGACGGGACTTGAACCCGCGACCTCCGCCGTGACAGGGCGGCACGCTAACCAACTGCGCTACAGGGCCATGCGTATTAAATTATGCCGTAAGTGTGACCCCAACGGGATTCGAACCCGTGCTGCCGCCGTGAAAGGGCGGTGTCCTAGGCCGCTAAACGATGGGGCCGAGCGAACCCGGAAGTTCACGCTTACCGACGCTCAAGCATATGCAATTTTCTCCGGATCCGGAAATCGAGGGCGTGGGAGGCCTCGATCTGCCCGAGAACACGTGAGGATGATGGGTGCTCGCCGTGCCGGCATCCGTCTCTGGTGCGAATGTGACGGGTGTTGTTAGTGTGGCTTGAGTTGCGTTCCCGACCGAAGGGCCCGAGGTGAGTGTCGACGACGGCGTGTCTGCGGAGGACTGCGGCTGCGCGCCGACGCCCCGAGAGCTTCGCGCGCTGCGTGGCCCCCTGAGTCGACGTGCGGCCATCGGCCTCGGTGTGCTGGGCGTGGGTGCGATGGGCCTCGCGTTCGGGCCGGCTGCGTTCGCCGCTGACTATCCTTCCTGGGATGACGTGCAGCGCGCCAAGTCCAACGAGGCGAGCAAAGCCGCTGAGGTGAGCCGCATCGAGGGACTCATCAACTCCCTGCAGGCCGATGTCGCCTACAAACAGGCCGAGGCCGAGCGTCTCGGCGCGGAATACGTCGCCGCGCAGGAAGCCTTCGAAGACGCCGCGTACCGCGCGACCGACCTTCAGGCTCAGGCCGACGCGGAAGCGGCCCGTGCGCAGGAGAGCGCCGGCAAGCTCGGGCGCCTGGCTGCCCAGCAGTATCGCAACGGCAGCGAAGATGCCTCGCTCGAGCTCTTCTTCTCGGGTTCTGCCGCGAGCGCCGACGACCTGCTCGCCAAGCTCGGCACGATGGACAAGCTCGTCGCGGCGAACAAGGGCATCTACGCCGACGCCGTCAGCGCGCGCGACAATGCCCAGAACCTGAGCAACCAGGCATCCGTCGCCCGTGATGAGCGCGACAAGCTGCAGAAGGAGGCCGAGGCGAAGATGGTGGCCGCGCAGGATGCCGCCACCGCCGCCCAGGCCGCTCTCGACGCGCAGACCGCGAACCTCGGTACCCTGCAGGCCCAGCTGGCGGCCCTCAAGGACACGACGGCCAAGACGATCGCCGACTATCAGGCTGGCGTTGAAGCCGAGCGCCAGGCGCGCCTCGCCCGAGAAGCGGCGGCCCGTGAAGCCGCACGCCAGGCGGCCGCAGCCGCAGCCGCCCAGGCCGCTGCCGACGCTGCAGCGGCAGCCGCGGCAGCCGCGGCAGGCGGTGGCGGTGGCGGCGGTGGTGGCGGCGGAAGCAGCAGCGGTGGCACCGGCGGCCAGTCCGGCGGGAGCGGCTGGGCACGCCCGGCCTCCGGCTGGATCAGCTCGTGGTTCGGCGGTCGCGGCACGATCTGCGGCAACGGATACTGCGTGACCGACCATCGCGGAATCGACTTCGCGACGAACTGCGGCAACTCGATTTATGCCGCCGCCAGCGGACGCGTCATCTTCGCCGCCTACAGCGGCTCGTGGGGCAACTACATCAAAATCGACCACGGTGGCGGGATCGTCACCGGATATGCGCATATTCGCGCAGGTGGCTATGCGGTCGGTGTCGGCCAGTCCGTATCGGCGGGCCAGGTCATCGCATATGTCGGCAGTACGGGTGCCTCCAGCGGCTGCCACCTGCACTTCGAGGTGTATTCGGGGGGCGTCCGGATCGACCCCGCGCCGTTCCTGCGCAACCGCGGCGTCTCGGTCTGACAGCTGCCCGAAAACGAAGAAGAGCGGATGCCACGGCATCCGCTCTTCTTCGTTCACAGCTCAGAGGCTGTTGGGAGCTTCGCCCTCACCCTGGGTCTTGGTCTGACCCTCGTGCTCCTCGAAGCGGTCGAACGCCTCGCTGACGAGCCGCTCGGCCTCGGCCGCGTTGGCCCACTCGTCGACCTTGACCCACTTGCCGGGCTCGAGGTCCTTGTAGTGCTCGAAGAAGTGGTTGATCTCGCCCTTCGTCCACTCGTCGAGGTCGTCGACGTCCTGGACGTGCGCCCAGCGCGGGTCCTTCGCGAGCACGGCGACAACCTTGTCGTCGCCGCCGGCCTCGTCGCTCATCTTCAGCACGCCGACGGGGCGGACCTTCGCGAGCACGCCCGGGTACAGGTCGCGGTCGAGGAGCAGCAGCACGTCGAGCGGGTCGCCGTCTTCTCCCAGCGTGTTCTCGAAGAAGCCGTAGTTGGCCGGGTAGCCCATCGGGGTGAACAAGATGCGGTCGAGGAAGACCCGGCCGGTGCCGTGGTCGACTTCGTACTTGACGCGGCTGCCCCGCGGGATTTCGATGACGGCGTCGTACGCACCCATGGTGTTGCTCCTTCGGGAAAAGTCGTGGCGGAATGCCGTCGACCAGCCTAGTGCGCCGGGTCCCCGGGCGCCCAGGTGCCACCGGCTTGCGGACTGGCCGGTCCATATTCAGTCTCGCTGCTGACACGACGTCGCCGCACCCTCGTCCTTCCGGGGTTCAGCGGGTTAAGTGGCATGCGCGCAGACTGAATACGGACCGGGGGGCGGGGGACAGCGGACGGCGCGGCCGAGTGAGAGGCGCAATCGCGGCGATAGCGTGGGGGCATGGAGCACCGACCAGGCCTCGATCCCGCCGTCGCCGAGATCCGCCGCGCCGTGCGGGCAGCGCTCGCCGGCGTCGACGGGTCGGTCGTGATCGGGCTTTCCGGCGGCGCCGACTCGCTCGCCCTCACCGCAGCGGTCGCCTTCGAGGCGCCGAAGCTTGGGATAGCGGCGACGGCGGTGGTCATCGATCATGGGCTGCAGTCCGGTTCCGACATCGTCGCGACGCGAGCGGTCGCCGCCGCACAGCAGCTCGGGCTCGAGGCCCGCACGGTCCGGGTCACGGTCGGCGGAGACGGCGGACTCGAGGCGGCCGCGCGTGACGCGCGTCG
Source organism: Microbacterium memoriense (assembly GCF_025398275.1). Taxonomy (GTDB): domain Bacteria; phylum Actinomycetota; class Actinomycetes; order Actinomycetales; family Microbacteriaceae; genus Microbacterium; species Microbacterium memoriense. The sequence continues at coordinate 22,631 of NZ_JAODOR010000005.1, forward strand.
CACGGCTCTGCGGGATGCGGCATGCACCGCTGGCGCGCGCACGATCCTGCTGGCGCACACGCTCGACGACCAGGCCGAGACGGTCCTCATCGGCCTCGCCCGCGGCTCCGGCGCCACGAGCCTGGCGGGGATGGCCCCTCTTCGCCACGACGACGACCTGGTCTGGCTGCGTCCGCTCCTGGGGGTCCGCCGCGAGGCGACCCGGGCCGCGTGTGTCGCGCAGGGGCTTCCCGCGTGGCACGACCCGCACAACCTCGATCGCCGATTCTTGCGGGTGCGGGTGCGTCAAGACGTCCTGCCGGTGCTCGAGGACGGACTCGGCCCCGGCGTCGCCGAGGCGCTGGCGCGCACCGCCGAGCAGTTGCGGGAGGATGCCGCGGCGTTCGCCGAGATGATCGACGAAACGATCGAAGACATCGTGGAGCCGGCCGAAGCGGGCATCGCTGTGTCGGTGGCGGCACTGGCGGCCAACCCCGCGGCGCTCCGGAATCGGATCATCCGGCACGTCGTCCACAGCGAATTCGGTCAGAGCCTGACCCGAGCGCAGACGATCGAAGTCGCGCGGCTGGTCACCGACTGGCGCGGGCAGGGTCCGATCGACCTGCCCGGCTGCCGTGCGTCACGCCGCGGCGCGGTGATCGAGTTCACCGCCGCGGCGTAACGCTGCGGCATCCGCTACTTCTTGCCGCCCAAGAGGCCCCCGAGCAGGCCACCGATGTCGAAGCCGCCGCCGGTCTGCTGACCGCCGCCACCCAGGAGACCGCCGATCAGGTCGCCGATGCCGCCGCCTGAGCCCGCCGAGGCCGCGCCGCCGGACTGGTTCTTGGCCAGCATGCCCATCACGACCGGCGCGAGCATGGGGAGGAGTTTGCCGAAGTCGATGCCCGCGGTCTGCGGCGCCTCGGTGAGGCTCTGCGCGACCTGTTGCTCCCGGCCGCCGAAGACGTGGCCGAGGATCTTCTCGCCGTCGGCGGTGTCCAGGGCATCCACATCGACCGCGTCGCCGACACCGGCGTGCTTGCCGAGCGCGGCTTCGATCGCCGACGCACCCTCGGGCGTCTCGGCGTTCTTCTGCAGGCCGCTGAGAATCGCGCCACCGCCCTGCTCCACCGCAGCCTGTGCGGTGGCCGGGTCGACCCCGAGTTTCGCGGCGATCTGATCGATCGGCAGCATCTTGAGAACGTCGTCCAGTCCAGCCATTTCGGGCTCCTCACGCGTGTCTGAGCGGGCGTCCTTGCCCGGTGGGCCACAGTCTAGGTTCGGCGTGGACGGGGTGTCACGCACGATGTGGCGGGCGGCGTAGGCTCGATGCATGCGCGCGACCGACATCGCTGACCAACTCTCCACGGTGCTGGTGACCGAGGAGCAGATCCACGCCAAGCTCGAAGAGCTCGCGGAGCAGGTCGCCGCCGATTATGACGGGAGCGAGCTCCTCTTGGTCGGGGTGCTGAAGGGCGCCGTCATGGTCATGGCGGACTTCTCTCGGCGCCTCCCCCGCCACATCTCGATGGACTGGATGGCGGTCTCCTCCTACGGCGCCGGCACGAAATCGAGCGGCGTCGTGCAGATCCGCAAGGACCTGGACACCGACCTGACCGGCAAGCATGTGCTGATCGTCGAGGACATCATCGACTCCGGGCTCACCCTCAGCTGGCTGCTCGAGAACTTCGCGTCGCGCGGGGCGGAGTCGGTCGAAGTGCTCGCCCTGCTGCGCAAGCCGGAGGCCGCCAAGGTCGAGATCGACTGCCGCTACGTCGGGTTCGACATCCCCAACGACTTCGTCGTCGGCTACGGCCTGGACTACGCCGAGAAGTACCGGAACCTCCGCGACGTCGCGGTGCTCGCTCCCCACATCTACAGCTGACAGGCGGCTCCCCGGCATCCGCCCGTCACGATCGCCGCAGATTGTCGACATCTCCGCACCGATGGGGGCGTCCGGCTGCGGAGTTCGCGACATTCTGCGGGGATCGTCATGGCAGTGGGTGAAGGGCAGTAGGTGAGGGGCGCGGCGTGGATGCCGTCAGGCTCCGCCCGGGTTCGCCCTGCGCGAATGCACAGTCCTCGCATAGCCCGCCGTTGTAGCCTGAACGGACCATGGACTTCAAGAAGCTCACGCGCAATCCGTTCATCTACGTATTGCTCATCGGCGCCCTTTTGCTGATCGGGATGTCGCTGATCTCGACGCTCACCGGTGCGAAGCAGATCACCACGCAGCAGGGTCTCGAGCTCTTGTCGGGCGACACCGTCACCGAGGTGACCAATACCGACGGTGACCAGCGTGTCGATTTGAAGCTCTCCAGTGACTTCGAGGGCTCGTCGAACGTGCAGTTCTATTACGTGAACGCGCGCTCTGACGAGGTCGTCGCCGCGATCGACGCGGCCGACCCGGCGGACGGTTTCGACGATGTCGTGCCGCGTACGACCTTCTTCGAGAGCATGCTCTCGCTCCTGCTGCCGCTGCTTCTCCTCGGCGTGCTCTTCTGGTTCTTCTTCTCAGCTGCTCAGGGCGGCAACAGCAAGGTCATGCAGTTCGGCAAGTCGCGGGCCAAGCTCGTGACGAAGGAGACCCCGACCGTCACGTTCGCCGATGTCGCCGGCGCCGACGAGGCGATCGAGGAAATGCAGGAAATCAAGGACTTCCTGAAGGACCCGGCGAAGTTCCAGGCCGTCGGCGCCCGCATCCCGAAGGGCGTGCTGCTGTACGGCCCTCCCGGAACCGGTAAGACGCTCCTCGCCCGCGCCGTCGCGGGCGAGGCCGGTGTGCCGTTCTACTCGATTTCCGGATCGGACTTCGTCGAGATGTTCGTCGGCGTCGGCGCGAGCCGCGTCCGCGACCTCTTCAACCAGGCGAAGGAGAACGCCCCCGCGATCATCTTCATCGATGAGATCGACGCTGTCGGTCGTCACCGTGGTGCCGGCATGGGTGGCGGCCACGACGAACGCGAGCAGACCCTCAACCAGATGCTGGTGGAGATGGACGGCTTCGATCCCAAGGCATCCGTTCTCGTGATCGCGGCGACGAACCGTCCCGACATCCTCGACCCCGCGCTGCTGCGTCCCGGCCGGTTCGACCGCCAGATCGGTGTGGATGCCCCTGACCTCAAGGGTCGCCAGCGCATTCTCGAAGTGCACGGTCGCGGCAAGCCCTTGTCGAGCTCGGTCGACCTCGCCGTCGTCGCGCGGAAGACCCCGGGCTTCACCGGTGCCGACCTCGCCAACGTCCTCAACGAAGCCGCGCTCCTCACGGCACGCAGCAACGCGCAACTCATCGACATGCGCGCCCTCGACGAGGCGATCGACCGCGTCATCGCCGGTCCGCAGCGCCGCACGCGCGTCATGCGCGATCGGGAAAAGCTCATCACGGCCTACCACGAGGGTGGGCACGCGCTGGCCGCCGCCGCGATGAACAACACCGACCCCGTGACGAAGGTCACGATCCTCCCGCGCGGCAAGGCCCTGGGCTACACGATGGTGCTGCCCCTCGAGGACAAGTACTCCGTCACCCGCAACGAGCTCCAGGATCAGCTCGCGTACGCGATGGGTGGCCGCGTCGCGGAGGAGATCGTGTTCCACGATCCGACCACGGGCGCGTCCAACGACATCGAGAAGGCCACCGGCATCGCCCGCAAGATGGTCACCGAGTACGGCATGACCAACGACGTCGGCCCGGTCAAGCTCGGCTCGTCGTCGGGTGAGGTCTTCATGGGCCGCGACATGGGTCATGGCCGCGACTTCAGCGAGCGGATCGCCGAGCAGGTCGACGGCCAGGTGCGTGCCCTCATCGAGCAGGCGCACAACGAGGCGTACGAGGTCATCAACGCGAACCGCGACGTCCTCGACAAGCTCGCGTTGGAGCTCCTCGAGAAGGAGACGCTCGATCACATCGAGCTCGCCGAGATCTTCAAGGACGTCAAGAAGCTCCCGCCGCGTCCGCAGTGGCTGTCGTCGTCCGAGCGTCCTGTGTCGACGCTCCCGCCGGTCGCTGTGCCGCGTCGGCAGGACGCCGGGCTTGCCGCGTCGACTCCGGCCGAGGCGGCGACGGTGGTTGAGAAGGCCTCCGCTCACCACGCGACCGGGCAGGCCCGACCGGCGACAGCCTAGGCTTCACCACGTGGCCGTCGATCGAGACCGCGTCGCTGCAGCCGTGCGCGACATCCTCGCCGCGATCGGGGAAGACCCCGACCGCCCGGGGTTGAAGGCGACCCCGCAGCGTGTCGCCGACACGTACGCCGAGTTCTTCGCCGGGGTCGGGGAGGATGCTGCGGCCCCCCTCGCGCACACTATTTCGGTGTCGCGGGGTCCGGCGCCGGACACGCTCCCGTCGGGCGCCGTGCTGCTGCGCGGCGTGCGCTTCCGCTCGGTGTGCGAGCATCACCTGCTCCCGTTCACCGGTCACGCGCACGTCGCGTATCTGCCCGGGGAGCAGGTCGTGGGACTCGGCGCGCTGCCGAAGGTCATCGACACGCTCGCCGCTCGCCCTCAGGTGCAGGAGCGTCTCGGCGAGCAGATCGCGGACACGCTCGCCGGGTCCCTCGACGCGCGCGGTGTACTCGTCGTCCTCGACGCCGTGCACCAGTGCGTCACGACGCGCGGCGGCCGGCAAAGCGAAGCATCCACCCTCACGATCGCGGCGCGCGGCGAACTGGCCGACCCGGCCGCTCGTGCCGAGATCATCGCGCTCCTGACCGGATCGGCGCCCTGATGACGCTCGTGATGGGGATCCTCAATGTGACACCCGACTCGTTCAGCGACGGCGGACGGTTCCTCGGTGTCGACGAGGCGATCGCGCACGCGCATGCTCTTGCCGCGTCCGGTGCGGACATCATCGACGTCGGTGGGGAGTCGACGCGGCCCGGCGCGACTCGGGTGACGTCCGAGGCCGAGCAGGTGCGAGTGCTCGATCTGATCCAGGCGATCGCGTTGCCGACACTGCCGACGATCAGCATCGACACCATGAACGCGAGCACGGCGCTCGCGGCCGTCGCCGCCGGCGTGCGGATCGTCAACGATGTCTCCGGCGGCCTTGCCGACCCCGACATGCTGCCGGCGGTCGCGACCACGGACGCCGACATCGTTCTGCAGCACTGGCGCGGGCACTCGGCCGACATGTACGCCCGTGCGCACTACGACGACATCGTCAGCGAGGTCATCGGCGAACTCGCCGCGCGCACGCAGGCGGCGGTGGATGCCGGCATCCCCCGCGAACGGATCATCCTCGACCCGGGTTTCGGTTTCGGCAAAGAACCGGCCGACAACTGGCTGCTCGCCCGGGAGCTTTCGCGCCTCACCGCTCAGGGTCACCGCGTGCTCGTCGGCACGAGCCGCAAGCGCATGATCGCCGAGGTCGCCGGCGCGGGCGAGCGAGACACGGACATCGCGACGGCGGTCACGAGCGTGCTGGCGGCGCAGGCCGGAGCGTGGGCTGTGCGCGTGCACGACGTCGCGACGACCCGGCTGGCGCTGCGCACCTGGCGCGCCTGGACGGGATCAGGAGAGGGATCATGACCGACCGCATCACGCTCACCGGTATCCGGGCGACCGGATACCACGGCGTCTACGACCACGAGCGCCGGGACGGGCAGATCTTCGTCGTCGACGTCGTGCTCGAACTCTCGCTGCGCGACGCGGCAGCCTCCGATGATGTCGCCGACACGATCCACTACGGCGAACTGGCCGAGCAGGTCGCGGCCGTCCTCGCGGGCGAGCCGGTGAACCTCCTCGAGACGCTGGCCGAGCGCATCGCCGGAGTGGCGCTGAGCCACGCACGGGTGGATGCCGTCGAGGTCACCGTGCACAAGCCGCAGGCGCCGATCACGGTCGCTTTCGGCGATGTCAGTGTGACGGTCCGCCGAGAGCGGGACAGTCGATGAACCGCCGCCTCGCCCAGGGGTTCAGCGGCGACGAACCGACCGAGGCTGCTTCGGACGTCGTGGCCGTGGTCGCGATCGGCGCGAATCTCGGCCACCGTCACGAGACCATCGCGGAGGCGCTCAAAGATCTCGCGCGCCTGCCGCTGACGACGAACGTGCTTGCGGCCGAGCCGATCGAAACCGTCGCCGTCACCCCCTCCGGCCCCGATCCCGACGCTCCGGCCTACCTCAACACCGTCGCGCTGCTGACGACCCGCCTCGCCCCGAGCATGTTGCTGACGTATCTGCAGGCGATCGAAGCGCGGCACGGGCGCGAGCGCACCGTGCGCTGGGGGGACCGCACGCTCGACCTCGACCTCATCGCCCATGGTGACGTGCGTACGCGGTCATCACGGTTGACCTTGCCGCATCCGCGCGCGGCGGAGCGCGAGTTCGTTCTCGAGCCGTGGTCGCGCATCGATCCGGATGCTGTCCTGCCCGGTCACGGTGCGATCGTCGACCTGCTGGCCCGCCTCCGCGAGGACCGGTCGTGAAGCGCACCGGAACGGCCGTCCTGTTCGGCGCCGGAATCCTCGGTGTGGTGCTCGGGTTCGGCGTCGACCAGCTGCTGACGGCGACGGGCCGGCCCACATTCACGCCGTCGATCCTGCTCCCGATCCTGTTGATCATGCTCGCCGCGGCGACGGTGCTGATGGCACTTCCGATTCGCCGCGCGATCACCGGTGCGAGCACGACACCGGTCGACCCGTTCCGGTCGCTGCGGGTGGCGATGTTGGCGAAAGCGTCGGCGATCGTCGGGTCCGTCGTGGCTGGAGTCGGGCTCGGGCTTCTCGCGTTTTTGTTCACCCGCCCCGTCTCGCCCTCGTTAGGCTCGTCCGGAGCGGTGCTCGCCGCGATCGTCGGAGGCATCGTCCTCCTGATCGCCGGTGTGATCGCCGAACGCCTCTGCACGATCCGGAAGGAAGACGATGACGACCAGCCCGGACCAGCCGACCCCGGCTTCGGATACTCCCACCACGACTGACGCCGAACCGCGTTCGGACACGGACGTGGTGTTGGATGCCGGAACCTACGACGCCATTCTCGAACCGCGCAGCCCCCACCGGCTGCCGCTGGACGGCACGTGGCATCAGATCTCACGCAAATACGTCACGGTGCAGCTGATCTCCACGGGTGTGTTCCTCGCACTGGTGCTCGCGGTCGCGCTGGTGTTCTCGCTCGTCTGGCATCAGATCTGGATCTGGATTCCGGCCGGAATCGTGCTGGCGATCACCCTCTGGACGCTCGCGATCCTGCCGCGCCAGGCGCGGGCCTATGGATACCGCCTGCGCGACGACGACCTCGTGTTCCGCCGCGGCATCCTCTGGCAGCGCATCGTGGCCGTCCCGTACGGGCGCATGCAGCTCGTCGACATCACCCACGGTCCACTCGATCGCGGCTTCGGCATCGCGCAGCTCAAGCTCGTGACCGCCGCTGCCTCCACCGCCGTCACGATTCCGGGGCTGGATCAGGCCGCGGCCGAGGTCCTCCGCGACACGCTCATCGCGGTGGCTGAGACCCGTCGGACCGGACTGTGACCGACCCCTCGACCGGTGCGGACTCCGGGGCGGGGGCGCCGCCGGCTGCTGCCGTGCGGTCTGGGCTCAGCGACGGCGAATGGCATCGGCTGCACCCGCTGACTCCGCTCCTGCGGGGTGGACTCTTCCTTCTGGTCGTTCTCGGCATCGTTGTGACGAACCTCCGCGATCGCGTGATCGGCCTCTTTCTGCCGGAGGATGTCGATGTCGATCTCAGCGGCCCGGAGGGGGATGCGATCGACTACATCTTCGCGAACAACCTGATCCTCATCGCGCTCCTCGGGATGCTGGGAATCCTGATCATCGTCATCGCCGTGCTGTACGTCATGTGGCGCGCCCACACGTTCCGGATCACCGGCGACGACGTCGAGGTGCGCTCCGGTGTGCTCTTCCGCACGCACCGACGGGCGCCGCTCGACCGCGTGCAGGGGGTCAACCTCACCCGGCCGATGATCGCGCGCCTGCTCGGCATGGCCAAGCTCGAGGTCGTCGGCGCGGGGCTCGATGCGAACGTCAAGCTCGATTACCTCTCGACGGTGAACGCAGAAGAGGTGCGTGCCGACATCCTGCGCCTCGCCTCGGGCCGGCAGCTCGACGCCGTCCGCGCGGCCGACGCGCGCGGGTCGCGCTCTGCGGCGGCGGCGGCGGCCGTCGAGGCCGGCCTGACGGGGCTCATTCTGGGCGCGGAGGGTCCGGTCGACGAGCCCGAATCGGTCGTCCATATCCCGACCGGGCGGGTCATCGCCTCGCATCTGCTCTCCGACTCGACGATCTGGCTGCTGCTGCTCATCACGGGACTCGTCGCCGGGTCGATCTTCGGTACGCCCTGGGTGCTCTTCACGATCATCCCGACGCTCATCGCGTTCGCGACGTACTGGTTCCGCTCGATCACGCGCGCGCTGCGCTACTCGGTCGCCCCGACGCCGTCCGGCATGCGGATCACGTTCGGTCTGTTCACGACGATCACCGAGACACTGCCGCCGGGCCGCATCCATGCGATCGAGGTGCGTCAGCCGCTTTTCTGGCGCCCCGCGAACTGGTGGTCGGTCAGGGTCAATCGGCTTTCCGGTCGGGCGGCGACCGACACCTCCACTCAGCAGTTCGCCGAGGTCCTCCCGGTCGGGACCCTCGCCGACGTCGACCGTGTGCTGCGGCTCATGCTGCCGACGCTGCCGGCGGACGAGTGGACGACGGCGGTGCCGACCGGCATCCTTGGGGGAACGAAAGAGCCGATGGATGGCGATTTCTACACCACGACGCCGCGCCGGGCCCGCTGGATGCGGATCTTCTCCTGGCGTCGCAACGGGTTCCTCCTCACCGACGATGCCCTGTATCTGCGCCGAGGGATCCTGCGCCGGACGCTCGTCATCCTTCCCCTCGCGCGACTGCAGTCGGTGCGGATCGCCCAGGGCCCCCTTGCGCGGCTCGCGCGCACGGCGGCGGTCACCGGTCACACGGTGCTCGGCCAGGTTTCCGGACATCTGGGTGCGGTGGATGCCGGCGATGCCTACGAACTGTGGTCGCACGTCGCGGCCGGTTCCGTCGCCGCCGCCGCGGACGACCACTCGCACCGATGGGATGCCGGTGATACCGCGGTCTCCGTCACGTCGTCTCTCGACGCGGGGACGACGGTTGAGCCACGGGTCGACACGCCGCCGGCGGATGTGGCGCTCCCGGCATCCGAGGAACGACCGTGAGCCGCGCCGGGCGGTTGGGCGTCGGGGTGATCGGCGCGGGCCGGGTCGGGCCGGTTCTCGCGGCCGCGTTCGCAGGTGTGGGGCACGCGCTGATCGGGATCACGGCCGGGTCTGACCCGGAGCGCGTCGAGGCCATCCTCCCGGGTGTTCCCGTGCTTCCTGCAGACGAGATCGTCCGGCGCAGCGAACTCGTGGTCCTCGCGGTGCCGCACGACGAACTCCCCGCCCTCGTGGCCGGCATCGCCGAGCTCGGCGGGTGGCAGACCGGTCAACTCGTGATGCACGTCGATCCGTCGTACGGCACCGGCGTGCTCGCGCCGGCCGCGGCGCGCGGCGCCATTCCGCTCGCCGTGCACCCGGCGATCAGCTTCACGGGCACCTCGATCGATCTCCGCCAGCTGCACGACGCGTTCGCCGCCGTCACCGCTCCGACCGCGGTTCTGCCCATCGCGCAGGCTCTGGCGGTCGAACTCGGCTGCGAGCCGGTCGTGATCGCCGAGGACGATCGCCCCGCCTACGGCGAGGCCGTCGCGATTGCGACCGAGTTCGCGGCATCCATCGTGCGCCAATCGGCAGCGCTCCTGCGCCAGGTAGGCGTCGACGAGCCCGGACGCTATCTCGCCGCGGTCCTGCACTCCACGACCGAGCGCGCCCTGACCGCCGTCGACGACTGAAGCGCCGCGAGAGTGGCCGGGAGGGGCGCCGGTAAGATGGGAGGGACTTCGAGGAGCCCGTACATGACGGACAACACCCCCGCCGCTGAGATCGATCCCGCGTCCGAAGAGGACGTCTTCGAGCAGAAAGCCGTACGTCTCGCCAAGCGTGAGCGCCTGCTCACCGAGCGCGTCGACGCCGCCGGCGGACCGTACCCGGTCGCGGTGCCCATGACCGACACGATCCCGGCCCTGCGCGCGCGGTTCGCCGAGCTCGCCGCCGGAGACGAGACCGGGGTCACGGCATCCGTCGCGGGCCGCGTCGTCTTCAGCCGCAACACCGGCAAGCTGTGCTTCGCCTCGCTGCAATCCGGTGACGGCAGCCGCATCCAGGCGATGGTGTCGCTCGCCGAGGTCGGCGAGGAATCACTGCAGGCGTGGAAAGAGCTCGTCGACCTGGGTGACCATGTCTCCGTCACCGGGCAGGTCATCTCCAGCCGCCGTGGCGAGTTGTCGATCATGGTGACCCGCTGGCAGATCGCCGCGAAGGCGTTGCTGCCGTTGCCGAACCTGCACAGCGAGCTCAGCGAGGAGAGCCGCGTGCGTTCGCGCTTCCTCGATCTGATCGTGCGCGATCAGGCGCGGGAGACCGTCCTCGCCCGCGCGAAGGTCAACGCGTCACTGCGCGCGACGTTCACGGATCACGAGTTCATCGAGGTCGAGACCCCCATGCTGCAGGTGCAGCACGGGGGCGCGGCCGCCCGTCCCTTCGTGACGACATCGAACGCGTTCGACGCGGAGCTCTACCTGCGTATCGCTCCCGAGCTCTTCCTCAAGCGCGCCGTCGTCGGCGGCATCGACCGGGTGTTCGAGATCAACCGCAACTTCCGCAACGAGGGCGCCGACTCGACCCACAGCCCCGAGTTCGCGATGCTCGAGGCCTACCAGGCCTACTCCGACTATCACGGCATCGCCGACCTCACACAGGAACTGATCCAGAAGGCCGCGATCGCGGTCGCCGGGTCGACCACCGTCACGTGGGCCGACGGGACCGAGTACGACCTCGGTGGTCAGTGGGACCGCATCTCGATGTACGCGTCGCTGTCGGATGCCGCCGGCCGCACCATCACTCCGGAGACCGCACTTGCGGATCTGCAGGCGCTCGCTGCCGAGGTCGGGGTGGAGGTCCCGGAGAAGGTCGCGACGCACGGGAAGCTCGTCGAAGAGCTCTGGGAGCACTTCGTCAAGGGCGACCTCTCGCGCCCGACTTTCGTCATGGACTTCCCGCTCGACACGAGCCCGCTCGTGCGCGAGCATCGGACGATCCCCGGCGTCGTCGAGAAATGGGACTTGTACGTGCGCGGGTTCGAGCTGGCCACCGGCTACTCGGAACTCGTCGACCCGGTCATCCAGCGCGAGCGGTTCGTCGAACAGGCAAAGCTCGCCGCGCGCGGCGACGACGAGGCGATGCGCGTGGATGAGGAGTTCCTGCGCGCCCTCGAGCACGGCATGCCGCCCACAGGTGGCATGGGCATGGGGATCGACCGGCTGATGATGGCGATCACCGGTCTCGGCATCCGCGAGACGATTCTCTTCCCGCTCGTCAAGTAGCCGGCCGGAACGCCCAATCGGGGATGTGCCCGGCTTGGACGAACGACTGGACGATCTCGGACAGACCATGAGTGGGCTCGATCCGCAGAGCGTCGCGCGTGTAGCGATCGGCGTGCGTCGACCGACCCAGCGCCCAGGACAGCCAGGCGCAGAGCGCGAGCGGACCGGGGCGGTGCGCGCTCGGAGAGAGTGACGCGACCTGTCGGGTGAGCTCGAGCGCCGCCTGCAACCGTTCGACATCGGGGCGGGGGCCTTCGCCCCACATTCGCTCGGCCAGATCGGCCGGGTACGGTGCGCCGTCCTCCCACTTCTGTTGGGCATCGATCGCGCGATCGCCGCCGCTCAGATCGCTCGCCCACTGCACGAGCGCGACATCGCGCAGCGCCGGGCGGGCGAGACACCAGATGAGAACGGCGGCGCGCATCGGGGTGAGAGCGGCGGCATCCCACCCCAGCGCGTCCTCGAACAGCGTCGGCAGATCATCGAGGAGGCAGGCGGACTCGAGTGCCGCGGGGTCCACCCCGTCGACTCGATCCGTCCCCGCCGGGATGCCGCAGATCACCTCCAAGGCCGTTTCGAGCGAGCGCAATGCGGCGCCGACCGCCCGACGGTCGCTCGCGCTGCGCCGGGGGAGAGTCGCGCCACTGGACTGGTCGCCGTCCGGTGCCGGGCCGGGAACAGGGTCGTGCCGGATCAGCTCGCCGAGGGGGCGACCTCCGAGCGGGAGATCCCGATCCAGGTGCGAGCCCCACCCATCGGCCGCGATCGTGAAGGCATCGACGAGCGTCAGCCCGCACGCATCGGCAGACCGGGCGATGGCCTCCGCCAGCTCACGGTGGGGCAGCGCGCCCGCGACAGCGGCATCCGTATAGATGACGATCATCGCCGCGTCCGCCGTCGGGATGCGGCAGAGCATGCCCACGGCGGTCGACGCGACCGAGTCGGAGAGGTCGTCGGGTGGGAGGTCGAGGCGCATGGCGCCGAGACTGCGCCCACGGGCGAGAGGGACGAGCACGACGCTGCGCGTCGGAGTGAAGCCGAGCAGGCTCGGCACGAGAGACAGGAATTGGGCCGCCCCGGAGGCGGTGACGATGGTGGACATGCCGTCGAGCCTGGGGCGCCGGCCTCCGTCGTGGGAGCGGAGAGAGCCGAACGGTGGGGAACTCGTGACGGAGGGCGGTTGGGGAGGAAGCTGTGCGCCCCGCGTACCATGGAGGCATGGACTCGTACTGGCTCGCCGTCATCTGGTCGCTGCTGCCGACCGTCGTCGTGCTCGGGCTGTTCATCTTCGTGCTCCGTTCCATCCTGCGCATGGACCGCACGGAGCGCCGCGTCTACGCCGAGGTCGAGGCCGAAGAGCGCGCGAAGCGCGGTTTGCCCGCCGCGACGAACGAGGATGCCGCAGCCTGACGTCGCCTGCGACGCGCACTCGCTACGCTGAGCGGACCGGCCCTGACGGGTGCGGGACGACAGGGGAGTGTGCGTGGTGAACATCATCGTCGATTGGTCGACGACGTGGGGTGTCTGGGTCGTCCTGGTGATCGACATCATCATCCGCGTCACGGCGATCATCGTCATCCCGCGCAACCGGCGCCCGACCGCGGCGATGGCGTGGCTGCTCGCGATCTACTTCATCCCGTTCATCGGGGTGTTGCTGTTCCTCCTGATCGGCAACCCGCGCCTTCCGCGGAAGCGCCGCAAGAAGCAGGAACAGATCAACGGGTACATTCGCGAGACCAGCCGCGGGTTGGACTTCGGGACGCTGCGCCCTGACGCTGCGGCGTGGTTCACCTCTCTCGTCCGCATGAACCGCAACCTCGGCGCGATGCCGATCGCCGGCGACAATGCGGCGCGCATGATCTCCGACTACCAGGAGAGCCTCGATGCGATGGCGGAAGATATCCGCGCCGCCGAGCGCTACGTGCACGTCGAGTTCTACATCCTGCAGGCCGATGAGTCGACCGACAACTTCTTCCGCGCGATGGAGGAAGCGGCGGCACGCGGTGTCGTGGTGCGCGTGCTGCTCGACCACTGGGCCAACCGCAGCAAGCCCAGGTACAAAGACACCAAGCGGCGCCTGAACGCGATGGGCGCGCACTGGCACGTGATGCTCCCCGTGCAACCACTGCGGGGGAAGTACCAGCGGCCCGACCTCCGCAATCACCGCAAGCTCCTCGTCGTCGACGGGCGCGTGGCCTACACGGGATCGCAGAACGTCACCGATTCGACGTACAACCTGCCGAAGAACATCAAGCGGGGTCTCCACTGGGTCGACATGATGGCACGGCTGGAGGGTCCGATCGTCGCGTCGGTCAACGCCGTGTTTTTGTCCGACTGGTACAGCGAGACCGACGAGACCCTCCTGGAAGAGATCGACCTGTTCGACGTCGCACCCGGCCCCGGCGACCTCGATTGCCAGATCATCCCGTCCGGTCCGGGCTTCGAGTTCCAGAACAATCTGAAGCTCTTCATGGCGCTCCTGTTCGCCGCGCAAAAGAAGATCATCATCGTCAGCCCCTACTTCGTCCCCGACGAGGGGCTGCTCCTCGCGATCACGACCGCGTGTCAACGCGGCGTGCACGTCGAGCTGTTCGTCTCGGAAGAAGGGGATCAGGCGATGGTCTACCACGCGCAGCGCAGCTATTACGAGGCGCTCCTGCGCGGCGGCGTGAAGATCTGGATGTACAAGCGGCCCTACATCCTGCACTCCAAGTCGATGTCGGTCGACGACGAAGTCGCGGTCATCGGCTCGAGCAACATGGACATGCGCTCGTTCGGTTTGAACCTCGAGATCTCGCTCCTGACCCGAGGTCAGGAGTTCGTGGAGCAACTCCGCGCCGTGGAAGACCAATACCGCTCGCAGAGCCGCGAGCTGACGCTGGAGGAGTGGGAGAAGCAGCCGCTGCGGTCTACGGTGCTCGACAACCTCGCCCGTCTCACATCGGCTCTTCAGTGACTCGTTACTGGGGCGTGACCGATCTTCCGGCACCCTCTCAGTACCCCACGAAAGGATAGTGGCATGACCACTCGACGCACCCTCGCCCTGCTCGCTCTCCTCGGAGCAGGCGCCCTCGCCTTCTCCGGATGCGCGAGTACTCCTGCCGCTCCGGGTGCCTCCGGTGGATCGGACGATTCCTCCACCGAGCTCGAGGTCGACGCCGCGTGGCTCGACGGCGGCCGCATGGTCGCGATCGTGACCCAGGGATCCAGCACGTGCGTACCGACGGCATCCAGCGTCACTCTGCAGGCCGACGGTTCGGTCGCGGTGACGCTCGAAGACCCCGCCGGCGACACGGCGTGCACGCGCGATCTCGTGCCGCGCGCGACGGGCGTGCAGCTGCCCGAGGGCGCCAATGGTGACAACGAGCTGGAGCTCGTCGTGACCTACGGCGACATGCGCGGCGACACCGACCTCGACGCCTACTCGGGCGGCCCGGTCGAGGAATACGCACCGTCTGCCGGCTGGATCGATGACGGACAGTTCGCCCTCTTGACCTGGGGATCGTCCTCGTGCGCGCCGATGGTGCAGGATGCCACCGTCGAGGGCGGCAACCAGATCACGGTGACCTTCACCGACCCGCCCGCCGACCAGGTGTGCACCGCCGATATGGCTCCGCGCGTGACGCTGGTCGCCGTGGACGGCGTGGACGACGACGTCGTCGACCTCGCCCTGACCGGTGGCGGCGCCGAGTTCGCGACCCCCGTGAAGCTCGAGGTCGTCGGCTGACACGCGCTGTGACAGGAGCGGGCGCCCTTCTGGGGTGTCCGCTCCTGTCGCGTGTGGGGGGCGCTCCGGGCAACAGGTGGCGCAATCCGCCCTCATCGCCCAGTTGAACCCGCAGTTCGCGCCACCTTATTCGTCTCCACGCCAACGCAGGTGGCGCAATCTGCCCCGTCAGGGCGCCCTGTGGGGCAGATCGCGACCCCTCGTCGGGCGCAACGGGCGCGGCTCAGTCAGCGCGGACGAGGAGCTCGCCGACTTCGCAGTCCAGCACGCGGCAGATCGCCGCCAGCGTCGAGTAGCGGATCGCGCGGGCCCGGTCGTTCTTGAGGATCGACAGGTTCACCACCGAGACGCCGACGAGCTCCGACAGGCGCGCGAGGGTCATCCCGCGTTCCGCGAGCAACTCGTCGAGGCGGCAATGGATGCCGGTGACTTCGTCGTCGGCGGGACTCACACGAGCCCCTCGGTGTCGCGCTGCAGGCGCGACCCGTAGCGGAAGATCGCCGCCAGCGCGGCAAAGCCGAATCCGGCCGCGATGGGCCAGAACGGGAAGGTGATCTCGAAGCCCGGTTGTGGGAGCCACGCCTGCAACACGTCCTCCACGCCGGGGACATCCGGGTACTGGGCGCCCGTCCACCGGAGGAGTTGTTCGGCCGCGCCGATGCCAGCGAGGTCTCCCACCACTTGCGCAACGATGCCGCCGAGTGCGACGACGACAGCGGTGATGGATGCCATGCGCGCGACCGCCGGGGCGAAAGGACGCCCGGCCCGGAGCTGCATGCACGCGCCGGCGATGAGGGCAGCGATCGTCGCGGGGATGAGGAGCGCCACGGCTTGGCTGACAGCCCAGGCGAGCCGCACTCCGAACGAGAGCCCGCCGAGCGTCACATCGGCCGTCGTGAACCCACCCGACACCCGCATTGCCGTGATGCCATCGAGCTCGGTCCCCGGCGGAAGCTGCGGCCAGAATGGCTGCACGGGAATCGTGATCGCGACCTCCGGCGACCACACTGCCAACCCCGCGACGATGAGGGCGCTGACCCCACTGACGACGGCCCAGATCACGGCAACCCACATCGTGAGTCCGATGACGCGGCCACCGGCTGCTGACGTGTCGGGGCGACCTCTCGAGAGCCCGATCCAGAAGACGAGGGCGACGACGCCGATGACGGCGACGGCTGTCGCTGCGAGTCCGATGACATCCATCAGACGAGTCCTTCCGTGTCGCGCTCGAGCCGCATGCCCGCGGCGATGACGTACGAGAGCGCGAGCAACCCGAAGCCGGCCACGATCGGGACGATGTCGAACGAGAACCCCACGACCAGGATGCCGCCGAGCTGATCGTTCAGGTCGGATGCCGCCATCATCTGTCCGAGGCCACGAACGCCCTGGGTGAGCAGGCTGCCGAATGCCAGTGAGCAGGCCGCGAGCAGGATCGCCGGGCGCACCACCCGGTGGAACGGTTTGCCCCGCAGCAGCCGCTCGATCACCAGCCCACTTCCGATCAGGACGCCGGCGATCGTCAGAGCCTGGAGGAAATCGGCGGATGCGAGCATCCAGACGGTGCCGGACGACAGTGCGTCGGACCGCACAGTAACGGTGTCAGCCACCGCGGAGATGACCTCCGCTCCATGGTCGACCGGGCTTTCGGCGAGGAGCGTCACCGGGTATCGCGCGGGGGCGATCACGCGGAACGCGCCTTGGATGAGGCCGCTCGCCGCCCACCAGGCGCCGAAGAAGAACGTCGCCAGGTAGAGAGCGAACGCGAGGGTGCGATCCCAGCGAGACATCAGCGTGCGTTCAGCCACGGCATCCTCCATATCGATAAACATTGTTATCGACAAACGATATGGTGCGAATGCTCCTGAGGTCAAGAGCCCAGTTCGGGGTCGCGTTGTGTCGGTTCCGAAAGCCCCAGGCGGCACGTCACGACCCCGAACCTGGTCGGCGCACGTCGAGAGGGCTCTGATTCGTCATGAGAAGGTATGCCGACGGCGAACACGGGCATACCGGCACGCATCCGTCGTTATCGTCGTTCGTAAGCGCACCCGAGGACTGTGTGCTGGAGGAGCCCAAGATGTTCGAGAGATTCACGGATCGCGCCCGTCGCGTGGTTGTACTCGCCCAAGAAGAGGCGAAGATGCTCAACCACAACTACATCGGTACCGAGCACATCCTGCTCGGCCTCATCCACGAGGGCGAGGGCGTCGCCGCCAAGGCGCTCGAAAGCCTGGGCATTTCGCTCGACGCCGTGCGCGAGCAGGTCCAGGACATCATTGGCCAGGGCCAGCAGCAGCCGACGGGTCACATCCCGTTCACGCCGCGCGCCAAGAAGGTGCTCGAGCTGAGTCTGCGCGAAGCGCTGCAGCTCGGCCACAACTACATCGGCACCGAGCACATCCTGCTCGGCCTCATCCGCGAGGGTGAGGGTGTCGCCGCACAGGTGCTCGTCAAGCTCGGCGCCGACCTGAACAAGGTGCGCCAGCAGGTCATCCAGCTCCTCAGCGGTTACCAGGGCAAGGAGCCCGCGGGCGTCGCCGCCGGTGCCGGCGAGCAGAACAATCAGTCCGCACAGGGCGGTTCGGCGGTCCTCGACCAGTTCGGCCGCAACCTGACGCAGGCCGCGCGCGACAACAAGCTCGACCCCGTGATCGGGCGCGAGAAGGAGATCGAGCGGGTCATGCAGATCCTCTCGCGTCGCTCCAAGAACAACCCCGTCCTGATCGGCGAGCCCGGCGTCGGCAAGACCGCCGTCGTCGAAGGTCTCGCGCAGGCGATCGTGAAGAACGACGTACCCGAGACGCTGAAGGACAAGCAGGTCTACTCGCTCGACCTCGGCTCGCTCATCGCCGGATCCCGCTACCGCGGTGACTTCGAAGAGCGGCTCAAGAAGGTCACCAAGGAGATCCGCACGCGCGGCGACATCATCGTCTTCATCGACGAGATCCACACCCTCGTGGGCGCGGGCGCCGCGGAAGGCGCGATCGACGCGGCCTCGATCCTGAAGCCGCTCCTCGCCCGCGGCGAGCTGCAGACGATCGGCGCGACGACGCTCGACGAGTACCGCAAGCACTTCGAGAAGGATGCCGCGCTCGAGCGCCGCTTCCAGCCGATCCAGGTGGCCGAGCCGAGCCTGCCCCACGCGATCAACATCCTCAAGGGCCTCCGCGACCGCTACGAGGCACACCACAAGGTGCAGATCACCGACGGTGCGATCGTGGCTGCCGCGAACCTCGCCGACCGCTACATCGCGGACCGGTTCCTGCCCGACAAGGCGATCGACCTGATCGACGAGGCCGGCGCCCGCCTGCGCCTGTCGATCCTGTCGAGCCCCCCGGAACTGCGCGAGTTCGACGAGAAGATCGCCAAGGTCCGTGAGGACAAGGAGCTCGCCAGCGAAGAGCAGGACTTCGAGAAGGCCGCGTCGCTGCGCGACGAGGAGAAGTCCCTGCTCGCCGAGCGCCTGCGCCTCGAGAAGCAGTGGCGCTCCGGTGACGTCGCGACCCACGCGGTCGTCGACGAAGGTCTGATCGCCGAGGTTCTGGCGCAGGCCACCGGCATCCCCGTCTTCAAGCTCACCGAGGAAGAGACCAGCCGCCTCGTCTTCATGGAGAAGGCCCTGCACCAGCGGGTCATCGGCCAGGAAGAGGCGATCGCGGCGCTCTCGCGCACGATCCGTCGCCAGCGTGCGGGCCTCAAGGACCCGAAGCGCCCGAGCGGTTCGTTCATCTTCGCCGGCCCCACAGGTGTCGGAAAGACCGAAATGGCCAAGGCGCTCGCCGAGTTCCTGTTCGACGATGAGAGCGCACTGATCTCCCTCGACATGAGCGAGTTCGGCGAGAAGCACACCGTCTCGCGTCTGTTCGGTGCCCCTCCCGGATTCGTCGGATTCGAAGAGGGTGGCCAGCTCACCGAGAAGGTCCGCCGCAAGCCGTTCTCCGTCGTGCTGTTCGACGAGATCGAGAAGGCCCACCCGGACATCTTCAACTCGCTGCTGCAGATCCTCGAAGAGGGTCGCCTGACCGATGGTCAGGGCCGCGTGATCGACTTCAAGAACACGGTCATCATCATGACGACCAACCTCGGTTCGTCGGCGATCGCCGGTGGCCCGGTGGGCTTCCAGGTCGAGGGCAACGCGCAGACGACGTACGAGCGGATGAAGGGCAAGGTCGACGAAGAGCTCAAGCGCCACTTCAAGCCTGAGTTCCTCAACCGTGTCGACGACGTCATCGTCTTCCCGCAGCTGAGCAAGCCTGAACTGCGCCAGATCGTCGGACTGTTCACGAAGCGCCTCGGGGAGCGTCTGCTCGATCGCGACATGACGATCGAGTTGACCGATGCCGCGAAAGACAAGCTGATCGAGATCGGCTTCGACCCGACGCTCGGTGCCCGGCCGCTCCGCCGCGCCATGCAGCGCGAGATCGAGGACCACCTCAGTGAGCGGATCCTCCACGGCGAGCTGAACAGCGGCGACCACGTCAAGGTGGATGTCGAAGACGGCAAGTTCGCGTTCGTGAACGGGCCGCGTGGCGAGAAGGTCGCGGTCGGTGTGACCGCTGCCGGCGCGATCGAGGCCACACCGGACATCGTCGCCGGGGCGTAGTCCTCACACCACGAAGAGCGGATGCCGACGGGCATCCGCTCTTCGTCGTTGTGGCGACGTTTGTCAGGGCGCCGGGCGGAGGGTCGAGACGAAGTCCAGCTTGTCGAGCACGGTCGGGGCCAGCACGAACGGATACAGGTCGTCTTTGCCCATCGAGCGGTTGACGAGGTTCAGGCCTGTGGAGAGCTTCACCCAGACGCTCGCCACGAGGTCGCGGAATCGCGCGTGTCCGAGGAGGTCCGCGGCCGGAAGCAGCCCGTACTCGATGGCCGTCTCGAGGGTGTCGCAGATGTGGAGGTAATGCGCCCACGTCTCCGCGAAGTCCTCGTAGGGGTGCATCGTCGCGTAGGACGAGATGTAGTGCTCGGTCCAGTTCGCCGGGGGACCGTCGGCGTAGTGCCGTCGGATCTCGGCGTCGTAGTCGACGCTCTCGTCGCCGAACAGTTCGCGGCATCGCGCGAGCACCTCGGGGTCGTCTTCGACGAGGCGCCACTGGAAGTAGTGACCGACCTCGTGGCGGAAGTGGCCGAGCATCGTGCGGTACGGCTCGTCGAGTTGCCGGCGGATGCGCTCGCGGTGGGAGTCGTCGCTCTCGGCCAGGTCGATCGTGATGATGCCGTCGCTGTGCGCGATCATGACGGGAGCCAGCGTGCTCGACAGCAGATCGAACGCGAGGCCGCCGGTGGGGTCCTCGCCCTTCGTGACGAGCGGAAAGCCCAACGCATCCAGCTCGGTGATCAGGTGGCGTTTCGCTCGCTCGGCGATCGGGAAGTTCACAAGGCCCGGCGCATCGGTATCGGCCGGGCGGATGCGGGTGAGGTCGCACGAGAAGCACTGCCCTCCCGCCAGTGGTGCGAGCCACGTGCAGCCGGACAGATTGAGGTTGCGGCAGACGTGCCAGATCCACCCGTCCGCGTCGACGTAGACTCCGGAGGCATCGACGGGGACGATCTCCCGCTCGCCGCGCGAGTAGCCGAGCGGCGTACCGCAGGACACGCAGACGGAGTTCTCGAAGTACAGGGGATTGCCGCAGACGCGGCAGCGATAGGCCTTCACCGCCCTAGCGTGTCACAGCGCACGCCGTGCTGCGTCACTCCACGAGGGGAGCGACGTCGACCGAGACGCGGAGGGTGGACTTCTTCGCTTTCGTGAAGATGATGCCGCGGACCGGAGCGACATCGCCGTAGTCGCGCCCCCAGGCGACGGTGACGTACCGGTCGTTCGCCCACTGGTTGTTGGTCGGGTCGACGGCGAGCCACTGGTCGGTTCCCGGCAACCACACCGCGATCCACGCGTGGGACGCGTCGGCGCCGAAGACGCGCTGCTTCCCTGGCGGGGGCTGGGTGGCGAGGTATCCCGACACGTATCGGGCGGCAACCCCGTGCGCGCGGAGGCTCGCGAGCGCGACGTGCGCGAAGTCCTGGCAGACTCCGGCGCGCTTGCGCATGGCATCGGCGACGCTGCTGGTCACGGTTGTCGCGGTCTTGTCGTAGTCGAAGTCGCGGAAGATCCGCTGCATCAGCTCCGTCACCGCCTCACCGATCGGGCGACCCGGCGTCAGGCTTTCGGCGGCATATGCGGTCGCCTCGGCGTCGTGGCGGGCGCGTTCGGACTCGAGGGCGTATTCGACGGCCGACCAGGAGCCCACGAGATCCGGGTGGAGAAGCGGGCGGGCGTCCTCCCACGGGCGCGCGAGTGCGTCGTGGTCGTAGGCGGGCTCGTCGACCGTGACCTCACTGGAGGCCTCGATCGACAGCGCCGAATGCCCCCCGGTGAGGTGGAAGTAGGTGGCGGAGTTGCCGAAATAGTCGACGTCCGGCGCAAGATCGGCCGGGTGCGGGTCGAGGGTGACGGTGGCGTCGGTCACTTTCTGCCAGGGCAGGATGCGAGGGACCAGATGGAACTGGCCGACGCTGTCCTGCACGGGCTTCGAGTACGTGTACTCGGTGCGATGCCAGACGCGGTAGCGGTTCACGCGCGCGCCTCCATGAGTTCGATCAGCGCCAGATCCGCGATCGACACGGCCGGCGGGCCGCTCTCGAAGTGGAGGTGGCCGATCGCGTCGGACAGTTGCGCGAGCTGCGCGGAGATCTCCCGGAGGAAAACGGCGAGGTGTTCGCGGCGCCCCGACGTCACGGTTGCGAGCTCCGCCAGGTCGGCGTTCTGCAGCTGGGTCTCGAGATGGTCGAGCAAGCGCTCCGCGCGGGTGGACCCGGTCGATGCCGGCATCGCGGCGAGGTGCGTGCGGAGCGCGGCCAGGCCGAAGGCGACCGAGCGCGGGTTGTCCTGGTCGCTCAGCAGAAGGTCGAGGACGTCCGCGACGCGCATCGACCCGCGGTACCGGCGGCGGTGGGTCACGATGCTCTCGGATGCCGTCAGCACCGCCTCGAGCACATCCCGCTCGCGTCGCGCGTTGCGTGGTTCGGTCAGCCCTGCGGTCAGCAGGTGGCAGACCTGCAGGCTTCGCTCGAGGTGGCGACCGGCCTCGATCATGCGCCATCCGGTGTCGCGGATCATGTTGGCCGTCACACCGTAGAGCGACAGCATCGCGGAGAGCATGCGGCCCGCAGACTCCGCCGTGCGGTGCGGATGCGCGGAACTCCGCAGCGAACGCAGTGCGCGGTCGATGTGCGCGAACACACGCCACGTGTCGCCGGACAGCTGATCGCGGACGCCTTCCATCGCTTCGCGCAGGCGTGCGATCGAGTGGCCGGCCGACCCGGGGCGTCCGGCATCCATCAGCAACGAGCGGAACTCGGCTTCGGGATCGAGCGACCGGGTTCCGGCGAGCAAGCCGAGCGCGTTCAGCAACACGCGCGAGCTGTCATCGACCGTCGTAGCAGTGTGTCCGCCGTGTTGATCGAGAGAGGTCTGGGCGCTCAGTACCAGGCGGAGGAGGTCCTCCGCGCGCTCGGCGTACCGGCCCGCCCAGAACATGTCGGCAAGAGCGCGCGGCGCCAGCGACGGGATGGAACGGCCCGAGGGCGCCGGAACGATCTCGGACAGACCCTGGTCCGGATCGGTCTCCGCCGACTTCAGGACCCACACGTCTTTCGTCGTCGGGGTGGCATCGACACCGGAGCGCACCGTCGCGAGCCCGCCGATCAGGGGCCGATACGCGGAGCCGTATCTCAGCGTGAAGGCCCGGAACGTCATCGGCATCGCCGACGCGAGGCCTGAGCTGTTCCAGACCGGCGCCTGCGACAGCGGGAGGAGGTCCTGCCCGACGAATCGGTGCGGCGCGGCTTCGATGCGCGCGATCAGCTCGTCGGGGGAGAGGCCGGCGAGGCTCCGGCGCGGGGAATCCATGATCCGCACGATCAGCGAGGGATCGCCGGCGGCGATGCGCGAGACCACGAGGGCGCGATCCTCGGGGTTTCCGCACCACCAGGTCGGCGCCGACGGCAGCCGGAGCTGCTCGCCGAGGAGGTGCTCGCACGCCGCCGCCAGGAACGGCATGAGCGCCGGGTTCTCGAGCACACCGGCGCCGAGCCCGTTCACGAGTCGCACGCGTCCCCGGCGCACGGCTTCGGAGAGCCCGGCAACGCCGAGCCGCGAGTCGCCACGGAGTTCCAGCGGGTCGCAGTAGGCGGCGTCCACCCGGCGGATGATGACATCGATCCGCTCGGTCGGGCGCGTCCGCGGCCATCCGGATGGCTTCATCCACACCCAACCGTCGCGCACGACGAGGTCGCTACCCTGCACGAGCGGGAAGCCCAGCGCGTTGGCGAGGAAGGCCTGGTCGAACGCCGTTTCGGAGAGTGTGCCGGGGGAGAGGATGACGATCTGCGGATCGTCGACGTCCTCGGGCGCGGAGGACAGCAGGGCGGCGCGGAGGGCGGTGAAGTAGGGATCCATCCGGTGGAGGTTGCCCTCCTGGTACAGATCGGGCAGAACTTGCGAGATCACCCGACGGTTCTCCGCGGCGAATCCGAGACCGGACGGCGCCTGGGTGCGATCGGCGAGCACATGCCATTCGCCGTCCGCATCGCGACCGAGGTCGGTCGCCGACAGCAGCAGCGGGTTCGGATCTTTGGCGCTCGCCCGCGCCACCGGCCGCGCGAATCCGGCGTGACCGAGAACGATCGCGGAGGGGATGATCCCCTCGCGCAAGAGGGTCTGCCGTCCGTACAGGTCGACGAGGATCGCGTTGAGCAGTTCCGCGCGTTGCGCAAGACCCACGTCCAGCCGCGCCCAGCCGGCCGCGTCGATCACGAGCGGCATCGGATCGAGTTGCCACGGCTCGGCGCCCCTGCCGGGGCGGATGTAGGAGACGCCGTCGTCGGCGAGGAACCTCGTGATCTCGTCGTCGACGCGATGCAGTTCCTGCGGGCTCAGCGACAGTGCGAGCGAGGCGATCGACTTCCACGCGGGTCGCAGTGCGCCATCGGCGCCCACGACCTCGTCGTAGCGCGACACGGCGCCGTCGACGGGCGCGTCAAAGGGCAGTGTCGGTTGCGACACTGCCATCGCGTAGTCGCGGAGCACACTCACGCCTGCGGAACCCTCCTGAGGTCCAGCGTACGGGGGTAGTCGACCGTCGCCGCACGCGCCCCAGCCTCACGGGCCGCCGCGACATCGAACGCGCCCGGCGTGTGGCCGCGCGGCTCGAACCGGCCGGAGCGCCGTGCTTCGGCTTCGTTCGCATTGACGGGCGGGTGCTCGTACGCCCGGCCACCTGGATGGACGACGTGGTACGTCGCCCCGCCGAGGCTGGCCGCGGCATCCACATCGACGACCTCGAAACTCAGCGGTGCGTGCACCTCGATCGACGGGTGCAGGGCAGACCAGGGCTGCCAGGCGCGATAGCGAACGCCGGCGTAGTACTCGCCAAGCTTCCCCGTCGACGTCAGCGGCACGGCGACGCCGTTGCACGCGACGAGGTGCCGAGTCGGATCGATGCCGGAGACGGTCACTTGGATGCGCTCGACCGACGAGTCGACGTAACGCGAGGTGCCACCGGCCGTCGCTTCCTCGCCCAGCACGTGCCACGGTTCGATCGCCTGGCGCAGTTCGAGCTCGATCCCGGCGCTGCCGCCCAGACGGGTGAACCCGATCCGCGGGAACCGGAACTCGACGAACGGCTCCATCCAGCTGTACTCGACCGGGATTCCGGCGGCGCGGAGGTCTTCGACCACCTCGAGGATGTCGCGCCGGGTGCCCTGCGGCAGCAGGAAGTCCTCGTGGAGCGCCGTGCCCCAGCGCACGAGCGGTGCGATCAGCGGCTTCTCCCAGAACATCGTCACGAGACTGCGGACGAGGAGCGCCTGGACGAGGGCGAGCTGCGGATGCGGGGGCATTTCGAAGCCGCGCAGTTCCAGGAGGCCCAGGCGCCCGCGGCTCGTATCGGGGCTGTACAGCTTGTCGATGCAGAACTCCGCGCGGTGCGTGTTGCCGGTGAGGTCGGTGAGCAGGTGCCGCAGGGCGCGGTCGATCAGCCAGGGGCGGGGCTCGTCGGTCTCGGCGCTCAGCCGCCGCACCTCGCTCAGCGCGATCTCCATTTCATAGACCGCTTCCGGACGTCCCTCATCGAAGCGCGGCGCCTGGCTGGTCGGCCCGATGAACCGCCCGGAGAAGAGGAAGGAGAGGGCCGGATGCCGCTGCCAGTACGTGACGAGGCTCGCGAGCAAATCGGGACGCCGCAGCAGCGGTGAGTCGATCGGCTGCTGGCCGCCGAGAGTGATGTGATTGCCGCCGCCGGTGCCGGTGTGCGTGCCGTCGACGTCGAATTTCTCGGTCGACAGCCGCGCCAGACGCGCCTCTCCGTAAAGGTCGAACGTGAGCGCCCGCTGCTCGGCCCACGACGCCGTCGGCTGCACGTTGACCTCGATGACACCAGGGTCCGGCGTCACGACGAGCTGCGTCAGCCGTGCATCCGGCGGCGGGCCGTAGCCTTCGATCACGAGGCGGGTGCCGCCCTGGGTCGCGGCGCGCTCGATGACCTGGAGCAGGCTCACATAGTCATCGAGGCGGTCGGTCGGCGGCAGGAAAACGTGCACGAAGCCTTCGCGCGCCTCTACGACGAGTGCTGTGGTGGGCTGCTCGTCGGGATCGACGATGGTGACGCGGGGGATGCCGGGGACCAGGGGCGCCGAGGCATCCAGGTACGTCGGTTCGCCCTGCCAGGCGGGGTCCTCCCACGAGACGGAATCGAGGGGGAGACGGAGCCCGGCCGAACTCGTGCCCGGGACGAGGACGAGGCGTCCGCGGCGGAAACGCCACGCGGGGCTTGCCCAGGCCTCTCCCGTGACGAGGGGGAGCACCCACGCGGTCGGGGCGCCGGCATCCGGAGCGTCGCTGTCATCCTCGTCGCCCGGACGGGCGCCCGCCGGCCTGCGCACATCGGCGAGCCGCGCCGCGAGCGCATCTTCCGTGGCGGGCAGAAGCTGCCCCTCCGGAAGGCCGAGGATGCCGGTGATGCTGCGCGCGAGCGCTTCAGCACGTTCGGGGGCCGACCCGGGATACGCGGGCTTGCCCCACGGGTCGTCGAAGAGCTCGGCGCGGTTCCACAGCGGAACGCCGTCGGTACGCCACTGCAGCGCGATGTTCCACCGCGGCATGGGCTCACCCGGGTACCACTTGCCCTGCCCGCGATGAACGATGCCGCCTGCGGCATATGTGCGTCGCAAGCGTTCGGCGAGCACATTCGCGAGCTCGCGTTTCTGCGGGCCGTCGGCATCCGTGTTCCACTCGGCGGCCGTCGCGTCGTCGAGAGCGACGAACGTCGGCTCGCCGCCGAGGGTCAGGCGCACGTCTCCCGCGCGCAACCGTTCATCGACGAGCTCGCCGACCGCGTCGATGCGCCCCCACTGGGCGTCGGTGTACGGCTTCGTCGTGCGGGGGTCCTCGTGGATGCGCCGCACCTCGTTGTGGAACCCGAAAGTCACCTCGACCGGTTCGGTGCCGCCCTCGATCGGTGCGGCACTGGACGGATGCGGCGTCGCCGACAGCGGGATGTGCCCTTCGCCGGCGAACAGGGCGCTCGTCGCATCGAGGCCGACCCAGCCGGCGCCCGGGATGAACACTTCGGCCCATGCGTGCAGGTCGGTGAAGTCCTCGGCCGGGCCGCTTCCGCCGTCGAGCGACTTCTGGTCGGGCGCGAGCTGCACGAGGTAACCCGACACGAACCGCGCCGCGAGACCGTACTGGCGCAGCAAGCTCACCAGCATCCACGCACTGTCGCGGCACGAGCCGATCCCGGCGGCGAGTGTGTGATCGGGCGTCTGCACACCCGGTTCCATGCGCACGCTGTAGGCGACGGCACCGTTGACGGCCGCGTTGAGCTGGGAGAGGAAGCTGACCGTCGGCATGCCATCTGCCGGGAGCGGCGGAAGTCCCGCACGCCAGGCCTCCGTCCGATCGCTGTCGTCGACGGGGCGGAGGTAAGGCGCGAGATCGGCCGCCAGCGACGGCGCATAGGTGAACGGGAAACGCTCGGCGTACTCCTCGATGAAGAAGTCGAGCGGATTGATCACCATCATGTCGGCGACGACGCCGACCGTGATCTCGAGTTTGCTGACCTTCTCGGGGAAGACGATCCGCGCGAGCCAGTTGCCGAACGGGTCCTGTTGCCAGTTGAGGAAGTGGTTCGCCGGTGAGATGTCCAGCGTGTACGCCTCGATCGGCGTCCGCGCGTGCGGGGCGGGTCGCAAGCGCACGACGTGCGGGGTGACTGACACCGGCCGCGCGAACTCGTAGCTGGTGTAGTGCTCCAGTGCGACTTTGATCGACATTGCCCCAGCTTGGTCGAGCCCTGTTGCGGGCGGGTTACAGGTAACACTATCTCTGCGCTCGTGCGGGTCGGCAGGGCGCCGCAATACAGTGGTGCGGTGACACCCTCGCACTCCGCCGACCCGCTCTTCCGGGTGAGACCCGCACGGACGGCCGATGTGCGCGGCATCCTCGAGCTTCTCGACCCGTGGGTCCAGCGCCGGATCCTGCTCGGCAAAGAGGTCGTCACGCTCTTCGAATCCGTTCAGGAGTTCGTCGTCGCGGAGGCGCAAGGGCGCCTCATCGGCTGCGGCGCGCTGCACGTCATCTGGGAAGACCTCGGCGAGGTGCGCACCCTGATCGTCTCGGAGGAGTGGCTGCACCACGGGGTGGGTGGCGCGATCGTCGAGAAGCTCGAGGAGCGCGCGCAGGACCTGGGGCTCAGCCGTTTGTTCTGCCTCACCTTCGAGGTCGACTTCTTCACCCGCCGCGGCTTCGCGCCGATCGGTGAGCAAGTCGTCGACCCGGATGTGTATTCGCAGCTCCTCCGGAGCCCCGACGAAGGCGTCGCGGAGTTCCTCGACCTCGCGCACGTCAAGCCCAACACCCTGGGTAATACCCGCATGCTCAAGAGCCTGCAGGCGCGTCCTGATGGATCGGCGGATGCCGGCGCATAGCCTGGGTCTGTGAGCACCCCCTCCCGTCGGCCCTCGCCCGCCGTCTACCGCCGCCGTCGACTCGTCGTCGTGGTGGTGGCGTTGCTCGTGGTCGCGGGCGTCGTCGCGCTGGCGATCTGGCAGCCGTGGCGCGGGGTTGCGACACCGGCTGCGTCTGCGAGTCCGACGAGCTCCGCCGTGGCGACGAGCCCTGCGGCCACACCGTCCCCGTCCGAGCCGTCGGTACCCGAGGAACCGGCGCCGTCCGAGCCGACCGCCGCCCCAGCCATCGAAGCGTGCTCGACTTCGAACATCACGGTGCTCGCAGTGACCGACCAGGACTCGTACGGAGGCGGCGAGTTGCCGAAACTGTCGATCACGCTCTCCAACGACTCCGACCTGCCGTGCCTGATCAACGTCGGCACGGCGACGCAGGCGTTCGAGATTTCGAGCGGCCCGGACGTCTGGTGGCGATCGACCGATTGCCAGGCCGAATCGAGTGATCAGGTGGTCCAGTTGGATGCCGGGCAGACCGTCTCGAGCGTCACGCCGCTCGAATGGGACCGCACTCGGTCGTCGGTGGACACGTGCGCGGCGGCACGCCCGCAGGCACCGGCCGGGTACTTCCACCTTTCGGTGTCGATCGGTGGAATCGAAGCGGCGGACACGAAAGCATTCGAACTGCGGTGAACCGGCGCCGGTGTTCCTGAGAACATTCTCATGAATTGTCTGGGGTTTCATGCAGACGGCGAGGCTTCGGAGTGCGTACCCTTGTAGTAGTTCCCGGTGGCGGTCCCCGTTGTCCCCAGCAATGGTCAGTCGAAGCCAACCCCCAGTGGCCAGACGAAAACTTTCGCCCCGGTGAGCGATGGGCCCTTTCGATTTCCGCAGTCCCCAATGAGGAAATCGAGAGGGCCCCTTCTTGTCTTCTAGAGTTGTCGTCATGGCCGGCAAGAAGCGCGCGAAACCTCCCCTGGAGTTTCGGAACCCCCAACTGGCCGACGCGCTGCAGACGCAGGACATGGCGGCTCTCGCATTCGCCCTTCGCCACGGCCCGACCGTCGTCCCCCTGATGAAGCCTGGTCAGCGCGACAATCCACTCGACGCCGGCGAAGTGTGGACCTACCGCGATCCGAACTCCGGCGACCTTGCCCTCTTGCTCTTCAGCGATGCCGCACACAAACCGGCGGCGTTGCC
Source organism: Microbacterium memoriense (assembly GCF_025398275.1). Lineage (GTDB taxonomy): Bacteria > Actinomycetota > Actinomycetes > Actinomycetales > Microbacteriaceae > Microbacterium > Microbacterium memoriense. Next base: position 51,929 of record NZ_JAODOR010000005.1, read on the forward strand.
GCCCGGGGTCGCGCTCCAGTCGCCGGCCTGGTTGCGTGCCTTCCTCGGGACGCACGGGGACGAGATCACGACCGTCTTCTTCGACATCGCCGGGCCCCACCCTCTCCAGGCGACCCCGGCCGATCTGATCGCCGCGCTCGACGCGTAGCCCGGGTCAGAAGGTCGGCGGGTCTGTCGGATCGGTGCGGTGGTTGCCGGCGAGCTCGCGCCAGGCGGTCGACAGCTCGCGCGAGGCGGTGTCGATGACCGATCGGTACCCGAGTCGCGCGGCTTCGGCGCGGCGTTGGGAATGCTGGGTGACGGCGCGGATCTCACCGGCCAGGCTGAGCTCTCCGATCGCGGCCACTCCCGGAGGGTTGCTGCGCCCGGTGATCGCGCTCGCGACGGCGAGGGCGATAGCAAGGTCGGCGGCGGGTTCGATCAGGCGCACGCCGCCCACGGTCGAGACGTACACATCCTGATCGGATGATTTGACGTGTGCGCGCTTTTCGAGCACCGCGAGCACCATCGCCACGCGCGCGCCGTCGACGCCGCTGACGATGCGCCGCGGGTTCGGTCCGGATGCCGGAAGTGTCAGCGCCTGGACCTCGACCGGGAGAGCACGTCGTCCCTCGAGTGCGATCGTGACGCAGGTGCCGGGCTGCTGAGAGCCGTGCCCGAGGAACAGGACGCTGGGGTCGGGGACTTCGGCGATGCCGGCACCGGTCATGTCGAAGCATCCGACTTCGTCCGTTGCGCCGAACCGGTTCTTCAGCGCACGGACGAATCGCAGCGACGTTTGGCGGTCGCCTTCGAAGTGGCAGACGACGTCGACGAGGTGCTCGAGGATGCGGGGACCTGCGATCGACCCATCCTTGGTGACGTGCCCGACGATGATGACCGGCAGATCGCGCGCTTTCGCGACACGGATGAGGGTGGAGGCGACTTCGCGCACTTGCGCGGGCTGGCCGGCGGATCCGTCGATCAGTGACGATGACACCGTCTGGACCGAGTCGACGATCAGCAGGTCGGGCGCGCACTCGTCGATGTGGCCGAGAACGGTGGCGAGGTCGGTTTCGCTCGCGAGGAACAACTCGTCGTGGAGCGCCGCCGTACGCTCGGCGCGCAGGCGCACCTGGCCGAGCGACTCTTCGGCGCTGACGTAGAGCACGCGTCGACCGGCCCGCGCGCTCTGGGCGGCGACTTCGAGCAGGAGGGTCGACTTGCCCACACCCGGTTCGCCGGAGAGGAGGATCGCGGCGCCCGGGACGATGCCGCCGCCGAGCACGCGGTCGAATTCGCCGACCCCGCTCGTGCGCCGAGGGGTGTCGGCGGTGTCGATCTGTGTGATCGGGACGGCGGCGCGGATCGGGCTGATCGCCGCGACGTTCTGGACGATCCCGGTCTGAGTCGCCGCTTCGACGACGCTGCCCCACTGCTGGCACTCGCCGCAGCGGCCGACCCACTTCGCCGCCGTCCAGCCGCACTCCGTGCACCGGAACGCGGTCGTGGTCGTCGCGCGCTTGGATGCCATGTCTTCAGGCTAGCCGCGCCCACCGACACCGGCCCGCTCAGGCCGGGGTCAGCGGAGGGAGTCGGCGACCTCGCGGAGCGCCTCGGCCGAGTGGCGGAAGAGGCCGAGCTCGTGCTCCGAGAAGGTGGTCTCGCGGATCGGTACCGCACCGCGGTTGCTGACCACCGACGGCACCGAGAGGGCGACACCGTTCACGCCGTGGAAGTCCTGCAGCACGGTCGAGACCGGCATGACGGTGTGCTCGTCGTTCAGGATCGCCTCAACGATGCGGGCACTCGACAAGCCGATCGCGTAGTTGGTCGCACCCTTGCCCTGGATGACCTTGTACGCGGCATCGCGGACGTCGACCGCGATCTGATCGAGCTCGGCGACCGTGAACTTCGGCTGCCCATCGAGCGGCTGCCAGTCGAGGATCGGGACCGTGCCGATCGTCGCGTGCGACCACAGCGGGAACTCGGTGTCGCCATGCTCGCCGACGATGTAGGCGTGCACGCTCGCGATCGAGACGCCTGCGCGCTGAGCGATCTTCCAGCGCAGGCGGGAGGTGTCCAGCACCGTGCCGGACGCAAAGATGCGCTCCGACGGCAGGCCGGTGGTCTCCTGCGCGAGGACGGTCAGCACGTCGCACGGGTTGGTCACGATGACATAGACGGCATCCGGAGCGACCTCGAGGAGCTGCGGCATCATCGACTTCAGGATGTTGGCGTTGACGCCGGCGAGCTCGATGCGCGTTTGGCCAGGGCGCTGCTTCGCGCCGGCAGTGATCACCACGACGTGCGAGCCGGCAGCAACGGAGATGTCGGCGCCGCCGATGATGTCGCTCGATCCGGTGAACTGGGCGCCGTGGGCCAGGTCGAGCACCTCGGCCTCGGTCTTCTCTGCGGCGATGTCGTACAGGGCGACGTGGCGGGCGGAGCCGCGGATCAGGGCGGCGTATGCGACGGAAGATCCGACCGCACCCGCGCCGACGACAGTGAGTTTGGAGTTCTCGATCACGCTCATGCGCTCAGTCTGGCAGGGCGGCGGATGCCGCGGCTACCGAGAATCCCCCTTGCGCGACGATTTCGCGCGGCGCGAGCATGGCGACATCCGTTCGATGAGAAAGCGAGGACACGATGACCGCTTTGCCTGCCGTCGTGGATGCCGAGACCTGGCGCCGCGAGCTCGACATTCTGCGCGTGCGGGAGAAGGCCGCGACGCGCGAGCTCGACGCGATCGCGGCGCAGCGCAGACGGCTGCCGATGGTCGAGTTGCCGGACTACATCCTGGACGGACCGAACGGACCCGTTCGGCTGATCGACCTCTTCCAGGACAAGACCCAATTGATCGTCTATAGCCACATGTGGTTTCCCGGAAAGACCTGGCAGTGTCCCGGATGTACCGGGTGGACGGCGCAATTCACGCGGCTGGACTTCCTCGACGACTACGACGCGCGCTTCGTGATCGTCACGCAGGGGCCGATCGACGAGGCCCTCGCCTATAAAGAGCGCGTCGGAAACGCGATGGGGTGGTATTCGACCGCGGACAGCCCGTTCGGCGCCGACATGGGCGCGCCCCCTGAGGCCGGATTCGCCCTCAATGTGTTCATGCGTGACGGGGACACCGTTTACCGCACCTGGCACACTGACGGGCGCGGCACCGAGCAGATCGGCCACATCCACGGGCTGATCGACCTGTTGCCCTTCGGGCGACAGGAGGAGTGGCAAGATGTCCCGGAGGGATGGCCGCAACACGGCACATACGAGGGCGGAGCGACCTCGCAGGACATCGCCGCCGCCTACGGGCCTGGCTCGGCCTGAACCACCCGCGGGTTGCGGATGCCGACGAGCGCGACCAGCCCACCGATCGCCAGCAGGACCGCGGTCACGATGGCCGCGCGGTGGAATCCGGCGAGGTCGAGTGCGCCACCCGTGATCGCCGCCAGGGCGGCGATCGGCACGAGCCCGGCGATCCGCGCCACCGCATTGTTCACCGCGGACGCGATGCCCGCCTGCGCCGGATCAGCCGCGCCGAGGATCGCCGACGTCAGCGGTGACACCGTCAGCGCGAGACCGATGCCGAAGAGGAGCATTGACGGGAGCACCTGCCACCAGTAGTCGAACTCGGCCGAGACGGTCAGGAGCAGCAGGGTGCCGGCCGACATGATCAACGGGCCTGCTGTCATGAAGACGCGGGGCCCCCAGCGCCCGGCGAGGGTGCCGGCGCGTGAGCTCAGCAGGATCATGAGGATCGTGATCGGCAGGCTCGCGAGCCCCGCGAGGGTGGCCGACAGCCCCGCACCCTGCTGCAGGTAGACGGCGAGGACGAAACCGTTGAGCGAGAGTGCGGCGTAGACGAACAGGGTCGAGATGTTGCCCGCCGTGAAGTTGCGGCGGTGGAAAAGCGCGGGCGGCAGGATCGGGTGAGGGACGGTGCGTTGCCGCCAACCGAAAGCGATGAGCAACAGGATGCCGGCGATCCCCGGCATCCAGATCTCGGGGGCCGCCCATCCGGCGTTCGGTTCTTCGATCAGCGCGTAGACGGCGGCGCCGAGCCCGAAGGTGCACATAGCCGCGCCGAGCCAGTCGATCCGCGTGCCCGCAGGCCGGATGCGGTCGCCGGGGAGGTCCAGGCGGGTGAGGAGAAAGAGGCCGGCCGCGATCGGCAGCACGTTGATGACGAACGCGAAGCGCCACGAGAGATAGTCGACCATCAGCCCGCCGATGAGCGGCCCGATGACCGTCGCACCCGTGGTCAGCGCGGTCCACAAGCCGATGGCGCGAGCGCGGAGCGGGTCACGCATCGTCGCGGTGATGAGGGCGAGCGAGCTCGGCACCAGGAAGGCGCCTGCCGCGCCTTGCGCAGCGCGCGCGATGATCAGCACGGTCGGGTCGGGAGCGAGCGCGACCGCGACCGAGGCGATGCCGAAGCCGATGAGACCGATCCGAAGAACGAGGATGCGGCCGTACGCGTCGCTGACCGCGCCCGCGACGAGGATCAGGGCGCCGAGAGTGACGAGGTAGGCATCCACCGTCCACTGCTGGGTCGTGAGCCCTCCGCCCAGGTCGCGGGAGATCGCGGGGAGGGCGACGTTGACGATCGTCGAGTCGAGAAACGCGACGAAAGAGCCGAGCACGGCCACCGCGAGCACCAGTCGCTGCTGTGCGTTCATTCGCTCGGTCACGTCGACACGCTACCCGCGCTCGGGGGTCTCTCGGCGCGATTGGCGGCATCCTCTGGTGTCACGTAAGCTGTTCCGCGGTGACGTGTCCGAGCGGCCGAAGGTGCAACACTCGAAATGTTGTGTAGGTTCACCCCTACCGTGGGTTCAAATCCCACCGTCACCGCCAGCGTCGAAACCCCCGATCCCTTGTAAACACTGGGATCGGGGGTTTCTCTTTTCCTCCCGCGCGGCCTCGTGGGAAGAAAATGGGAAGAACTGAATGACGTTGTTCGCCGCCCGATGGCTACAACTGAGGCGCGCGAGGCGTGATGTGACTCTCTCTGGCGCGGTTCAAAGCGGCGGCCACGTTGTCCAGATCGTCGTCGAGTAAATCGGCGTAGGTGTCCAGAGTCATCGCGGCGGACGCGTGTCCCAGCATTCGTTGGACGGCGAGAACGTTCGCTCCCGAGCTGATCGCCAAGCTTGCGGCCGTGTGCCGGAGATCGTGCGGCGTGACTCGGCTGAACGAGGGATCCTCGATCATGGCGCGCTTGACCGCGGCGGCGAACCACCCGTCCTGCGAATTCGATCGGATGAGGTGACCGTCCCTGGGTGCACGGGTTCAACGAGAACCGGCTGCACTCATCGATTGGCTACCTCACACCCATCGAGAATAAGAACGAGTACTACCGTCGGAGCAACACCCAGAGCCAGTCGGCGCTGGGAGAACTCGCCCTCCACTAAACCCGGGGCGATTCACGGAGGTTCCGTCTACCCTCAACCTATGGTCAGCAAGTCACGAAGTCACCGTCGAGCCACGCGAGTTCTCTGCGCAATTCTTGCCGGACTATCGCTACTGATCGTCACCACCGGCTTGCTATCAGCCTTCTCCTTCGACTCGCCCAGAGCCCGTTGCATCTACCTCACTGAACAGCGTGCGCCGGAGCTTGGATTCCTTGACGAAACCGCTCTGAGCGCTGTGGAAGGATCAATCGGCGCGATGCCTTACGGGCTGAACTGTGGGTACCCCACGCCCGAAGGAACAATGCTGTGGACCTCTGCTACCTGGAGCGCTACCTTGGCGATATACGGCGGTGCGGCCGCATTCTTAGGGCTATCCGCTGCTGTCTACCGACTAAGGAGATCTGCGTGAACTCCCCCCACACTCGACTCGCTTTGACCACCAGCTTCATGCTCGCCGCCGCAATCACTATCTTCGGAATAGTGCCAGCAGCCGTCGCAACTGTCGACGATAGCGACACGAAGGAACCCGCTGCAAGCACCTCTCTACTGCAGGCAAGGCTCAGCATCACGACCGATTTCGACAAAGCCCTCCGGATCGCTGAAACGTACGAGGGCGCGGCCGTGGGTGTTCGCTTTGAGAACGACCAGGTCGTCGGTGAGTACTTTTTCGACTCAGATAAGTCGCCGGCCGAGTTCATGAAGCAGTTTGCGGACATGTACGGGACCGTCCCACAAGTAGCCGCGCTAGTCGCCTCTGTGCCATACCGTGCACCAAGCACAAGCCAGGACGCGACACTTCGGGCAACAACATTCAAACCACTCCCCGAGATTCAGGTAGAGGGCGACCCCTTCATCGCAGCGCCAATACCTGCCGAGAAACTCGAAGACCTACGCTCGACGGCTCGCGGTTCGTCCCCGATAGAGATGGCCGTTCCCTCCTCGGGTACGTCCAATGCCGCACGTGCCATCGTCCCCACATGGCAACCACAGACGGTTTATGCCGGCACCGTACGCGGGGGGTCTTCCCAGTATTTCTACAACAGCATCGACTGATACACCCCTTACTCGCCAGCCAACCTCACCGGACCTATCGCGGTCGAGTTCGAGATCAATCTCTCGAACAGTGCCACCGGCGTCAGAGGTAGCGTGCTGCCGTGGGAGCTATGTGGACCAGGCTTCCGTGATCAGTTCATCGCTAAGAACTACAGCCTCAACAGCTGGTCGATAACTTCGTCGGCAGGCGGAGTTGCAGCGGCGCAACCATACGCGGACCTGAATGATCTCTTTGACAGCTGCGGGCTCCAATCAATGGCGGTGGGCTTCGAATCCGCTGTGGACTTGCCCGCCTTCCCTCCCGGCCCGTCGTCGTCGCTTGAGACGTTCATCGATGCAAAGGTTGGCAGCACCACATCTAGCAAGATATGGGGTCAGGTCCAGCTGTCGAACAACTCCATGTGCCCGATCGACAACTCGATCGCATCCACCGACTGCGTGGGAGTCGCCTCCTGGACGGACACACGCTTCGCCAATCCGCGCACGACTCTCTCCCCGACTCGCAACTGGGTTGCTAACACAAACCGCTGCTGGGCATCTGGCAACTACGGCGACACAGCCCCGGTCGTAGAGACCTGCTAAATAGCGCACCCGCAGGGGGCGGCGCTTGACTGCCAACACCGGAAGTAGTCGCGGTCATCGACGCGAATAGGGACGACATCGTCGAAGGTCGCCCGCTCGGGGTCGAGCCCATCTGCAGCCTGTTGCAGGTGGCTCCGAGCACCTATTACGCGAAAGACCGTGTCCCGTCCGCGCGCGCCGTCAGCGACGCGGTCCTCATCCCGGAACTTGTGACGCTCGGGGAAGACAACTACCGCGTGTACGGGGTTCGCAAGCTCTGGAAAGCGGCACGCCGTGGCGGGATCGACATCGGTCGTGATCGGACGGATCGGCCTCCGTGCTGAGCGGTCTCTGCACTGATTCACCCTCGGCGTCGAGTCCAGCTGGGACGTGGGAAGAATTTGGGAAGAGCCGGGCGAAGAACAGCACCAGCACAGGTCGCCGTCGGTGTCGGCGAACCGCGGAAACACGCGGCGAACGCGCACATGCGGCCCTCTCCAAACACGGAGGGATGAGTTCAAATCCCACCGCCACCGCCATAGAAAAGCCCCCGTTTATCGGGGGTTTTTCTTTGCTCCGCGCACTCGATCTTGCGGTGCGAGCAAACACGCTCGCGCGTCTTGCCGGGTAACAGGCGAAGCGCATACACGCAAGGGGGAAGGCGGAGCCGCGGCCGGACCGTAGCGTGTCGAGCATGCCTAACGGTCCGTCCATGAATCTCGAGACGGCGGCCCAGCCCCTGTCCCTACGCCCCGGCCCTGCCGGCGCGGCAGCGACCTCGGTCGCGCAGTTGGCAGCGGGAGTCCCGCTGCTCGGCGCCCACCTCGCCGCCACTGTCGAGTGGGCAGTCGCCGCGGCGGCGGAGACACCCGCACCGGGCGAAGGCCGCACCCGCGAAACATGGGAGGTCCTTGCTTCCGCCGCGGCCGCTGACGTAGCCGGTGCGCGGATTCTCGAACCGCATCTGGATGCGCGGAGCATCCTCCGCGAGGCGTCCGACGCCGGTATCCCGGTGGATCTGGATGCGATCGGCGACCGTTCGGACGGGTCCTGGGGGGTGTACGCGGCGGAGGGCGCGCGGCTGGAAGCCCGCCCCGCGAGGGATGGCTGGCGGCTGGACGGCACGAAGGACTGGTGTTCGCTGGCCGGAACGCTGAGCCATGCCCTCGTGACGGCGTGGACCGGGCCGGAGACGCGTCGGCTGTTTGCGGTGGCGTTGCGGCAGCCGGGCGTCAACGCGCGTCGCGGCCCGTGGGTGTCGCGGGGACTCAGCCAAGTGGTCAGTGCCCCTGTGGACTTCGACGATGCGTCCGCCGTCCCGGTAGGTGAGGACGGCTGGTACCTGTCCCGCCCGGGATTCGCGTGGGGCGGGATGGGCGTGGCGGCCGTGTGGTGGGGCTCGACCGCTCCACTGGTCCGTGCCGTCATCGGACGGGCACAAACGAGCACATCAGACCAGGTTGCCGAGGTGTTCGCCGGCGCGGCCGATGCCGCGTTCTGGAGCGTGCGCGCCGTTCTCGCCGAAGCGGCGGACGCGGTCGACGCCGGAGTCACCGGTCGGGATCTGAAGATCACCGCCGAGCGCGTACGCGCGATCACATCGAGCCAGGTCGAGAGCATCCTCTCCATCACTGACCGCGCTCTCGGCCCCGCTCCACTCGCGACCGACGAGCAGCATGCGCGACGCGTGGCCGACCTGCGCATCTACCTCCGCCAGCATCACGGCGAGCGGGATCTCGCACGGCTCGGAAGGCTGCTGGCGTCGTGAGCAGACCGTTCGATCACCGCGATCCGGGAACCGACGAACACCGGTGGGCGCGGGCAGCGCCTTGGGCGACGAGCCCACATGTGTCGCTGGATGTCGATCGGATCGTCGTCGTCGCCGCACACCCCGACGACGAGACCCTCGGCGCCGGCGGGCTGTTGCACACCGCCGCGCAGGCCGGGATCGATGTCACCGTCATCGTTGCGACAGACGGAGAAGCGGGTGATCCTGCTCTTGATCATGAAGTGCTCGCCGGTCTTCGACGTCAGGAGCTCGTCGCAGCGCTCCGAGAACTCGCCCCGACAGCCAGGCTGCGCTTCCTGGGGCTGCCGGATGGCGGCCTCGACCGAACCCGCGACGCGCTCGGTGCTGCCCTCCGCGGCGAGCTCGGCACGAACCCATGGCGCGTGCTTCTGCTTGCCCCATGGGCTGGCGACGGCCACCGCGACCACCGCATCGCGGGGGAGGAAGCGATCAAGTGCGCCGCGCCCGGAGTGCGTGTCGTCGGATATCCCGTGTGGCTGTGGCATTGGGCGCAACCGGACGAGGTCGACGCATCCGACTGGGTAGTCCTGCCGTTGGCAGCCGAGGCCGTCGACGCGAAAGCGCGAGCGCTCGACGCTTACCGGTCGCAGCGTGAAGGTGCGCCGCCGATGTTGCACCCGGGCATGCTCGCGCACTTCGCGCGCGACGTGGAAGTGTTCGCCGCGCACGACATTGAGAAGCCTCCGTCCATTTCGATTGATGGCTTTGAGGAGAAGTTCCGCCGATCGCCGGACCCGTGGGGTTTTCGCACGCGATGGTATGAGCGCCGCAAGCGCGCGATCCTTCTGGCTTCGCTCCCTCGCGAACGGTTCGATCGCGCACTCGAACTGGGCTGCGCGAACGGCGAGCTCACCGCCGACCTCGCGGATCGTTGCACTCAGGTGGTGGCCGTCGACGGTGCCGACAGCGCATTGCGCCTGGCTCGCGACCGCCTGCAGACGGCCACGGGGGTGGTGCTCGAGCAGAGGTATCTCCCTGACGACTGGCCCGAAGGAGTGTTCGACCTCGTCATCGTGTCGGAGATTGCGTACTACTGGTCCCCGGACGCGCTCGCCGACGCGATCGCACGCATCGACGCGTCCCTCACGAGCGACGGCGTGATCGTCCTCTGTCACTGGCGGCACCCGATGGCGGATGCCGCGATCTCCGCCGGACTCGTGCACGCAGCGTTCGACGCCGCGACCGGATGGGCGCGCGCCGTTCACCACGGCGAAGAGGATTTCGTGCTCGACGTGCACGTCCGGGCGGGGACGCCGTCAGTGGCGCGTGCGGAGGCGGGATGATCATGCTCCCGGATGCCGTGGTCGTCGCCATTCCGGCGCACGACGAAGAAGACCTGCTCGAAGCGTGTCTCCACTCGGTGCGTGCCGCTCTGGATGCGGTCGGCGTGAGGGTCGCGGTGACGGCGGCCTGTGTGGCGTTGGATCGATGCACCGACCGGTCGCTCGAGATCGTCCGTCTGCTCGGCGTTCCAGCGGTGGAACTCAACTCAGGAGCTGTGGGTGCGGCTCGTGACGCGGCCCTCGCGGGCGCGCTGGCACGTCTTTCGGAGTCAGCCTCACCGCTGCCGCTCGACCGGATCTGGACGGCGCATACTGACGCCGACTCGGTCGTGCCCCAGAATTGGCTCACGCACCAGCTGGACCTCGCCGCCGCCGGTGCCGAGGTCGTGGTCGGCACCGTGCAACCGCGCTTCGACGACCTGGATGACGAACAGCTGCTGGCCTGGCACGCGACGCACTCGCCCGTTGTTGCGAACGGGGCCGTGCACGGGGCGAATCTTGGCGTCCGGGCCGATGTGCTCGAACGCGCCGATGGATTCCGCGCCCTGCCGGTGCACGAGGATGTCCTCATGGTCGAACGTGCTCGCGCGATCGGTGCACGAGTCGCCGCGTCGGACGGCGCGCGGGTGCTCACAAGCGGCCGTTCGGTCGGTCGCGCCCCAGACGGGTACGCCCGCTATCTGCGCGACGAGATGCTGCGGGACCCCCGCGCCGTCGCGGCCCGACGCACGGATCTGGCGGTTGAGTCGGGCTTCTGAACTCCCCATCGTGAATTCGCCAGCAGGGGAGCCGCGCGACAGGATGCCGCGACGCCTACCAACGCGTCACGCAACTGAGCGCGGGTCGTTATGCCGAGATCTTGTAGAGGTGTCCGCCAATCGTGCGCGGCGGCGCGCCTCACGGCCCCGCGCTCGCATGCGCGCAGGTCGCTGTGCACCCGGTCTATCTAGGCGCCGGCCTGCATCGTCGTGAAGTCCATCTCGACGCGGAAGAGCTGGCGGCGGGCCTCGGCGGTTCGGCGCAGCCGCCTCAGCCGTTCGGCGTAGGCGAGGCGGAGGCGGGCGGATTCGTATCCGAACGGAACGCAGGATCTCTCTGGTCTGCTGCGCCCGTGCGACGGCCTCCTCGTGCTGCTGAAGCAGCAGTGCCTTTTTCGGCGAAATCGAAGTTCTCCGCGGGGCCGCACGGGCCGACCGTGAGATCGAGGATGTCGGGCTCCCGCGTGGACAGGGGTGCTAGGGGATGCTCGTCATCGCCCTGTGGTCCATCGATCATGACGGGACATCCCGACACCGCTTGGTGCGCGGCGTGACGTTCGTCATCGCATCTCCTGTGCGGTGAGGTCTGCGATCTGACCGCGGAGGTGTTCATTCGTGGTTTCGAGTTCGATGACGCGACGGGCGCCTGCGAGATTCAACCCTTCCGCAAGCAGTGCGACGACTCGTCGAAGCACGGCGATGTCGTCGACGCTGTATCTGCGGGTCCCTCCCGCTGTGCGCGCGGGGGTCAAGAGTCCTTTCCGCTCGTAGAGACGCAGCGTCTGCTCACCCACGCCGGAGAGTTCCGCGGCGACCGCGATCGCGTACACCCCTCGCGCGTCATCGGTCATCTTCGCCTCTCTCCGGAAACATCCTCACGAAGCCACTTGCGACACTGCGGCTCTGGCGATATAAAATCTATACCTGTCGACATAGATGTGTCGGCAGAATCGACCAAGCAAGTGAAATGGAGGAGATCAGAAATGCTGTTGCAACATGACCCGTTCCGTGAACTCGACCGGCTCACCCAGCAGGTCTTCGGAACCGTGGCCCGGCCCACAGGTATGCCGTTGGATGCGTGGCGCGAGGGCGACGATTTCTTCGTAGAGCTCGACCTGCCCGGGATCGACCCGGGCCGACTGGACATCGACGTGGAACGCAACGTCCTCACCATCAAGGCGGAACGGCTGAGTCGGATGCCGGACGCGGCGAACATGGTCGCAGCCGAACGGCCCTGGGGAGTGTTCAGCCGGCAACTCATCCTGGGCGACGCGCTCGATACGGAGCGGGTCGACGCCGACTACACCGCCGGCGTTCTGCGGTTGCGCATCCCGGTGGCGGAGCAGGCCAAGCCCCGCAAGATCACCATCACCAGCAGCGACGCAGATACGCCGCGGACGGAGACGGCCAGCATCCAGGCCTGACTCCGCTCACCACGGACGGGGGTTGCGAGATGATGACCACGTTGATCACGCCATCCGACCTCGACGCGGACACCCGCGGACGGGATCTTGAGCTCCTGTGGGCAGATCCGGACTGGGTCGACGCGGAATTCTTCGCAATCCTGCGAGCCTCGGGACTCGAAAGCCGCAGCGCCGGCAGCCTCATCCCCGACCCGGAGTCCCCGAGACGCCATAGTCCGGAACGAGGGACCACGTCGGTCTCAGGCGCCCGTCGGGAGCGCATCTCCAGCGTTGCGACGCGTGTCCGTTCACCCCCGAGCCCGGAGTGATCCCCCGCACACGAAACCCGGAGACCTCACATCTCCGGGTTTCGTGCCGTCCATGGATCCGCCGTTACGACCGAGCGGTCGAAACGGCGCGGCCGACAGCACTTCACCGGATCGTGTGGGCGGCCGAGCTTTCTCGAACAGGCGGCACTACGGTGGTCAGCGTCGACGAGGCGCAACGACCGCTATGGCAAGCCGATTCCAGGCATCACCCGAGCGTCCCCCGGGGCGACGCGGTACTCCATTGACGTCCGTCAGAACCATCGGACCTGTCGCGCGCTCCCGGCGCGCCCGGGCATCGCCGGCCGAAAGCGTGGCCGCGTGTCCGCGGAACTGTCTTTGCGTGCGTGGCCGCCGGGATCGCGAGAGGGCGTGTTCACTCTCTTCGCGCGGAGCGCTCGCCGTGTGAGCGCTGTCGGGGGCCGCTGCGCTCAGAGGCCCCCGACAGCAACGGCGAGCGGCGCTATCCCGCCTTGCGCGGCTTGATGAAGGCCGTCGGGGCGGCGTTCACCCGTTTTGCTTCGCGCTTCTCTTTGAGAGTGAGTTTTGGTTCCTTCTTCGCGCTTCCACCGCGTGGGGCTTTACCTGCCATGTTGTTCACGCTTCCCTTCTTCAGCTGGCGTGATTCCGATGACCATAGCCCATTTGCCGAGGCAAAGCATCTGCGGCGAAAAACCGGCGCCGACTTGCCTTTTCTGGGGGGCGGGCTATGGTGAGGGGCATGTCGATGACCGTCCTTCCTGATCCCACGGCGGGTCCTGCCGCCGTGGGTGGCAGGGAGGTTGCCGGGTCCCGTCATGAGGTCCTCCCGCCGCGGATGATGGGTGCCGGAGTGGATGTGCTCTTCCGCTCCGCCCGTCGCGCGCCGCCGGCCTGATCCGTTTTTCACACGGTCTTCCGGTCACTCACGCGCGTCGCACTGCGGCGCTTTTTTTGCACGCTCCGGGGTAGTAGTGCCCAGCTCGCAGTGGACGCGTGAGGCCCTGCCGCGGCGCTGTCCGCGCGGGTGCTCCGCTGGATCGTCGAAAACTTCTCGCCGGTTGATAGCGGCGCTCGCCACATGAACACCCACCCACATTCTCTGAAGGAGTACTCCATGTCTCTCGACACGGCACCCTCGTCCGCACCCAAGCTCAACGTGCCGCACGTCCGCCGGTTCCTCGAGCAAGAACTCCGCGAGCGCGAAGCCCTCCTGCGGGAGGCTGCGCCCAACGCCGCCCCTCACATCGACCCCGTGACCTGGGCGACCAGCGCGTCGACTCGGCGCGTGATCGATCAGATCGTCGCGGCGCTGGAACGGCTGAACGCCGGAACGTATGGCCGCTGCATCCGCTGCGGCGCAACGATCCCGGCCGCGCGACTCGACATTCTGCCCTATGCCGAAAACTGCGTCGACTGCCAGCGTGGTGTCGGCACGCCCTGACCGTCGGGTCAGATCTCGATGCCCACCGCCGCGGAGCATCGCGCGAGTTCGTCGGCGCTGAGCGCGAGCTCGGCGGCCTGGGCGGAGTCCGTGATCGAGGCGGCGCGGCGCGCGCCGGGGATCGGCACGACACGCGTGCTCAGGGAGAGCTCCCATGCGAGCACGACCTGCTGAGGGCTGACGGCGTGGTCTTCGCCGATCTCGCGGAAGGTGGTGAAGCGCTCGCCGACATTGCGTCCGCCACCGCCGGTTCCGCCGAGCGGGCTCCACGGCAGGAAGGCGATGTCATGCTCGTCGCAGTAGCGAAGCTCGCCGTAGCTCCCGGGATGCCGGGGCGAGAACTCGTTCTGCACACTCGCGAGGTTGCCTTCACCGAGCACCTGGCGGGCGATGTCGATCTCTTCGATGCTGGCGTTGGAGATGCCGATCGCCCGGATGAGGCCCTCCTCCTGAAGTGTCTTCAGGTTCGCCATGATCTCGCCATAGACCATCCAGCGGTCGGGGCGGTGGTACTGGTACAGGTCGATGACGTCCACGTCGAGGTTTTCCCTCGACCGCTCCACGGCCGAGCGCAGGTAGGCGAGCGACCCGTCCCGGCCGAAGTCCTTCTCGGCGCTGCGGCGCGTGATTCCGCCCTTCGTTCCGACGAGGATCCCGGTCGTGTCCCCCTCCCACGAGGCGAGCGCATCGCGGACGATCCGCTCGTTGTGGCCCATCTCAGCCCACGAGGGCGCGTAGATGTCGGCTGTGTCGATGAAGGTGACGCCGGCATCGAGCGCCGCGTGCACGGTCGCGATCGCTTCATCCCGCGGAGGCAGCACGCCATCGCCGTTCATGGACATGGGCATGGCGCCGAGGCCGATGGCCGAGACGGTGAAAGGTCCGACGGTGCGAGTGGTCATGCATCCACCCTGCCATTCGCCACGCGATCGCCGATGGGGCTTGACGGGGCGGGTGATGCCGCTTCACCACCCGGATGCGGCCACAACTGACCCCGGAAGGCGGGTCAGGAGGGGAGAAAGTACTCGCGCGCGAGCGGCGCGACCTCGAGGGCGGCCGCGTCCGCGCGCGTCACCCAGCGGAGTTCGGCGATCTCGGCCGCGGCGACCGGATGCTGCGCGCCGATGTCGACGGTGAAGACATCGGCGATGACGAGGTGCCCGGGTTCGTTGGCGGCGGCCGCGGTGTACGCGCCGAGCGCGACGAAGTGCGCGGCATCCAATGCCAGGCCCAGTTCTTCATG
The DNA here is from genome assembly GCF_025398275.1 of Microbacterium memoriense. GTDB lineage: Bacteria > Actinomycetota > Actinomycetes > Actinomycetales > Microbacteriaceae > Microbacterium > Microbacterium memoriense. The sequence goes on from NZ_JAODOR010000005.1 coordinate 67,188, forward strand.
CAGCTCGCGGGCGAGCGTCTCGGCGGCGTTCTCGCCGGGCTCGGGCTTGCCGCCCGGCTGCATGAACGCCGTCGTGCCGGACTTGCGGACGAGGAGCAGGCGTCCGGCCGCATCGGTGATGACGGCGGCCGAGACATGGATGCGGGCTTCGGGCACGATCGCACGCTAGCACCGCCGGGCCGATGTCCAGGCGCTGCCATGGGAGAATTGTGTGTGCACGAGACCACTCCGCCCGCCGATCTGCCGCCCAGCGGTCTGGATCCCGCCGACCTCGAAGCAACCCTGCGCGTGCTCGCCCAGTTGGATGCCATCGACCACGAGCACCCGGATTTCATTGCCGTCCGACAGGCGACGGGGAAGATGTTCAAGGCCGTAAAAGTCGCGCGGCGCCGTGAAGCCCGCGCGTTCGTTGCCGAGTCCGACCGCGCGGTGGTCGCCGCGACCGCCACGGGGGCTCCCGATCGCATCGACGATGAGACCCGGGGTATCCCGATCTCGACGTCCACGACCGCGCCGACGGCCGGCACCCTGCTGAAGGCCCGCGCCTGTTATATCTGCAAGCAGCCGTACACGCTGGTCGACGCGTTCTACCACCAGCTCTGCCCGGACTGCGCGGCGATGAGCCACCGCAAGCGCGAAGCGCGCACCGACCTCACCGGCAAGCGGGCGCTGCTCACCGGGGGCCGCGCGAAGATCGGCATGTACATCGCGCTGCGCCTGCTCCGCGACGGTGCCCACACCACGATCACGACGCGTTTTCCCCGCGACGCCGTCCGCCGGTTCTCGAGCCTTCCTGACTCCGCCGACTGGCTGCACCGGCTCAAGGTCGTCGGGATCGACCTGCGCGACCCGGCGCAAGTCCTGGGACTGGCCGAAGACGTCGCCGCGAGCGGCACGCTCGACATCCTCATCAACAATGCGACGCAGACCGTGCGGCGCTCCCCGGGCGCGTACCAGCCGCTGGTGGATGCCGAACTCGCGCCTCTCCCCGATGGACCGTTGCCGGCGCTCGTGACCTTCGGGCACACGAACGACCCGCATCCGCAGGCGCTCGAGCGCTCGGTCACGGCGCATCCGATCCTCGCGGCTGCCGCCTCCCGCGCGGATGAACTCACGGAGCAGGCGATGGCGGCCGGGTCGAGTTCTCTCGAACGCCTCGCGGCCGGAACCGCGATCGATGCCGGGGGGCTCATCCCCGACCTGCATGACGTCAACTCATGGACCCAGAGCGTGGACGAGGTGGATCCCCTCGAGATGCTCGAGGTGCAGCTCGCCAACACGACCGCGCCGTTCCTGCTCATCTCGAAGCTACGGGCGTCGATGGCGGCAAGCCCCGCCGCGCGCACCTACATCGTCAATGTCAGCGCGATGGAAGGTGTCTTCAACCGTGGTTACAAGGGACCCGGGCACCCGCACACGAACATGGCCAAGGCGGCCGTCAACATGCTCACGCGCACGAGCGCGCGCGAGATGTTCGAGTCCGACGGCATCCTGATGACGAGCGTCGACACCGGGTGGATCACCGACGAACGCCCGCACCCGACGAAAGTGCGGCTGGCGGAAGAGGGCTTCCACGCTCCGCTCGATCTGGTCGATGGCGCGGCGCGCGTGTACGACCCGATCGTCCGCGGCGAAGCAGGCGAAGACCTCTTCGGTGTCTTCTTGAAGGACTACGCGCGCAGCGCTTGGTGATCGGGCAGGAAGAGCCAGATCCGCGCGCCGCCGAGCGGTGAGGATTCGAGGCCGATCCGCCCGCCGTGCGCCTGCGCGATGCGTCGGCACGTCGCGAGTCCCAGGCCCATGCCGGGCACGTCCCCCGTGTTGCCGCGTTCCATGAGCTCGAACATCCGCTCGCGGTTGTCCTCGGGGACCCCGGGGCCGTTGTCATCGACGGTGATGCGCCATCCGGTCGTGGTGGGTTCGCCGGCGATCTCGACCAAAGGACGCGACCCGGCCGCGTGCGCGAACTTCACGGCGTTCGCGATGAGGTTCTGGAACAGGACGCGGAGAAGAGTTGCGTCACCGGGGACCGTCAGCGGAGCGTTGATCACGACGGTGGCGTCGGATTCGGCGATCGCCGCCGCCATGTCGTCGACGGATGCCGCGATCACCGCCCCCAGGTCGACGTCGCCAAGGCGGAGCTGTCCGCCGGTGCGGGCATACTTCAGCAGCACCGAGACCATGTCGTCCATGCGGGCCGCGGCCGATTCGGCCTTTGTCAGTGCCCGCGAGACGAGCGGTTCGTCATCGATCGCCAGCCCGTCGACGGCGAGCTCGAGTTGACCCATGAGCGCGGTCAGGGGATTGCGGAGATCGTGGCTGATCTGGCCGGCGAACTGCGACAGTTCTTCGTTCGAGCGGCCGAGCTCGCGAGTCAGGCGGCGCAGCTCCAGCACGTCGACGACGTGATGTGCCAGGACATCGAGCGAGTGGCTCTGCTCCGGCCGGAGGTCACCGGGGACATCGTCGAAGACGCACAGGGTGCCGATGACGACGCCGTCCGGGGTGACGAGCGGACTTGAGGCGTAGAAGCGCACCGTGTCGCGCTCGCCGGTCACGAAGGGGTTATCGGCGAAGCGCGCGTCTTCTCTCGCGTCGGACACGAGGACGTGGCGCGCGTCCGCGAGGACCACGGCGCACATCGAGTCCTCGATCGCGCAGATGGCCGGATCGAAACCCTCCGCCGCGATCTGGTGCTGCCACCGGTCGTCGATGATGTTGACGACGGCCCGCGTCACGCCACACAGCGACGCGGCGAGGTGGACAAGTCCATGCAGATCAGGCTCACCGCCGGTCCGAACCGTTCCGTACGCCGCGATCGTGTCGCGCCGCGTCAGGTCCGTCGCCGTTCTCATCGTGCTCCCCATCGCAGCCTCCCGGCTCCACCCTACGGGGCTCTGCGGGGCGGAGGCGGGTGCTTTGGGTCGCCTCACCTTCGTGGCGTGCTCGCGCGCCGAGGTCTAGCGTGACGGTATGGCCACTCCCGCAGGAACGCACCTCGACGAGCCGCACCAGACGGGCATCGCCCAGCGGCTCAACTGGTTGCGTGCCGGTGTGCTGGGAGCCAACGACGGCATCGTCTCGACGGCGGCCGTCGTCGTCGGTGTCGCCGGCGCCAGTGCGGGGGTGCTGCCGGTTCTGCTCGCCGGTTCTGCCGCGCTCGTCGGTGGGGCGATCTCGATGGCGCTCGGCGAGTATGTCTCGGTGTCGAGCCAGCGCGACTCGGAGAAGGCGCTCATCGAGAAGGAACGCCGAGAGCTGGCGGAAGACCCCGACGCCGAGTTCGCGGAACTCGTCGGGCTGTACCGCGCGCAGGGCTTGTCGGACGAGACCGCCGCGAAGGTTGCCGAGGAGCTCACGGCGCGCGACGCGTTGTCGGCTCACCTCTCGGCCGAACTCAACATCGATCAGGACGACGTCGTGAGCCCGTGGCACGCGGCGATCGCCTCGGCGGTCGCCTTCACGGCCGGCGCGTTGCTGCCGATGGCGACGATCCTGTTGCTCCCGCATCCGGCGCGCATCTGGTTCACGTTCGTCGCGGTGCTTCTCGCCCTCTCGATCACCGGGTATGTCGCCGCATGGATCGGCGGCGCTGATCGCCTGCGCGCGATCCTCCGCGTCACGATCGGTGGCGCACTCGCGCTCGGGGCGACGTTCCTGGTGGGCACGCTGTTCGACACCGTCATCACCTGAGCGTCAGAGTCTGCTCCACGCCTCCGTGAGGACGCCGCGGAGGATCTGCTCGATCTCGTCGAACTCGGCGGGGCCGGTCGTCAGCGGCGGGGCGAGTTGGATGACCGGATCGCCGCGATCGTCGGCGCGGCAGTACAGACCCGCGTTGTAGAGCGCGCCCGAGAGGAACCCGCGCAGCAGCCGTTCGGACTCGTCGTCGTCGAACGTCGTCTTGGTCGCCTTGTCTTTGACGAGCTCGATGCCGAAGAAGTAGCCGTCGCCACGCACATCCCCGACGATCGGCAGATCGGTCAGCTTCTCGAGCGTCTTCCGGAACACCGGAGAGTTCTCCCGCACGTTCTGCAGCAGCGATTCCTCCTCGAAGATGTCGAGGTTGGCCAGGGCGACGGCCGCCGCCACCGGGTGGCCCGCAAACGTATACCCGTGTGGGAATGTCACGTTGCCATGGCGGAACGGCTCGTAGATCCGGTCGCTGATCATCGTGCCGCCGAGGGGGACGTAGCCGCTCGTGACCGCCTTGGCAAACGTGATCATGTCGGGCTGATAGCCGTACGCGTCGCACGCGAAGTACTCGCCGATGCGGCCGAACGCGCAGATGACTTCGTCGCTGACGAGCAGCACGTCGTACCGGTCGCAGATCTCGCGCACGCGCTGGAAATAGCCGGGCGGGGGAGGGAAGCATCCGCCCGAGTTCTGGACCGGCTCCAGGAACACCGCGGCGATCGTCTCCGGCCCCTCGAACTGGATCATCTCCTCGATCCGATCGGCCGCCCAGACCCCGAACTCCTCCGGGGTCGCCCCCGTGAAACCCTGCTCGGCCGCGCGGTAGTAGTTCGTGTTCGGCACGCGGAATCCGCCCGGCGTGATCGGCTCGAACATCGCCTTCATCGCCGGCAGGCCGGTGATCGCGAGGGCACCCTGCGGGGTGCCGTGATAGGCGATGTAGCGCGAAATGACCTTGTGCTTGCCGGGCTTCCCCTGCAGCTTCCAGTACTGCTTGGCGAGCTTGAACGCCGTCTCGACCGCCTCACCGCCACCCGTCGAGAAGAACACGTGGTTGAGGTCGCCCGGCGCGAGGTCGGCCAGACGCGCGGCCAACTCGATCGCCGGGGGATGCGCGTAGGACCAGATCGGGAAGAACGCGAGCTTTTCGGCCTGGCGCGCTGCCGTCTCGGCGAGCACCTTTCGACCGTGTCCGGCGTTCACGACGAACAGGCCGGACAGTCCGTCGATGTAGCGGCGTCCGCCGGCATCCCACAAATGATGGCCCTCGTCCCGAACGATGATCGGCACGCCGCGCTCCATCGTCGACTGGCGTGAGAAATGCATCCAGAGGTGGTCTTTCGCCAGCTGTTGCAGCTCGGATTCGGTGCGTTCGGGACGGTTCATGCGGTTCTCCTCGACTCTGCCTCACGAACCTACTCGCGCGGAGCGTGCGCAGGTAAGGGCCGATAGGCTCGGTCGTCATGGCCACCGGCGCAACGATCCACACCTTTTCCGTGCAGTTGGCCGATGTCGACCGCGGCGTCTACGAAGACCTCACCCTCCGCGTCGCCCGGCATCCGTCCGAGACAGATGCCTATATGGTCACCCGATTGCTCGCCTATCTGCTCGAGTATCAGGAGGGAATCGCGTTCAGCGAGGGGATCTCGCAGACCGATGAACCGGCCGTCCTCGTGCGGGACATGACCGGGAGTCTCGTCGCCTGGATCGAGATCGGCGCCCCCGAGGCCGAACGCCTGCACTTCGGGAGCAAAGCGGCCGAACGCACGATCGTCTATACCCACCGCGATCCCGTGAAGGTCATCGCGCGCCTTGCCGGCAAGCGGATCCACCGCGGTGAGGACATCGTCGTGCGCAGCTTCGACACCGGTTTCGTCGATGCCGCGGCGCGGCTCCTCGAGCGCCGCAACGACCTCGTGCTCTCGGTCACGGAGGGACAGCTGTTCCTCGACATGGGCGGCTCGACGTTGAGCTCGGCGCTCCACGAGGACGCCATCCTCTGAGCCCTTGCTTCCGCGCCCCGAGCCGCATAGTTCCGCGCGAGCCGCATCCTTTTGTGCGCACGGATGCTGTCGGCTCGTGCGGAAGGTGTCGGCCCGGCGGGAGGCGGGCTCACGGGCGGAGCGCGGGAGCGGTCATCCAGACGTCGACGTCGTCCTCGGAGTCGGTGACGAAACCGTGGCGATCGTACAGTCGCCGCGCGGGGCTGCCCTGCAGCACGTTCAGGCGGAACGGTGTGGTGCCGGGTTCGCTCAGGAGCGCCCGAAGAACCTCGCTGCCGATGCCCTGCCCCTGAAGCGACGGTCGCAGGAAGAAGTGCTCGATCCACCGCGCGTCGGGTTCTTCGCGGAGCGCGACGAGCCCGGCGTCCTGATTCGCGACCTGAATGACGCGCGTGTCGGCAGGGACGTACGCCGCGAGGAACCGCGTACGCACACGGTGGGGGTCGAAACGCCCGAGCCGCTCGAGGTCGGGGCGCAGGACGACCGCTCGCAACTCCGCCATCCACTTGGCGTCAGAGGCGCGTGCCGGCCGGAACGTCCAGAATGCCGATGCCACCGTTCGATTCAACCCGATCGGGCGGGCGGGGCGTGCCACCTGAATAATTCCTGCGCTCTGCGCGGCCCTGCCGCCGGCGATCCGGCGGGGGCGCGAGATTCGGCCGGCGTGCCCCACTCGTGGGTCCATACGGCAGGAGTTATTCAGGCGCGGCGGGCGACCGGCGCGAAGGCGGGTAATCGGCGCGGAGGCGGGCGACCGGCGGCGGAGCCGCCCCGATGACAACGCCGGGCACGGCGCCGCGCGGCGGGTGCGACCGACGTCACCTGAAGAACTCCTGAACTCTGCGCGGCCCCGCCACAGGCGACGTGCCGCGGGCGCGGGATCCCGCAGGTGAGCCCGACCCGGGTGCCCGCGCTGCAGGAGTTATTCGGGTGAAGCGGCGGTGACGCCGGTCTAGGGTCCTGCGCCGATGGGAGGATGGCGGCATGTCCCAGACCCATCTCCTCACCGGCGCCGGAAGCGGTATCGGGCTCGCGGTCGCCCGGCGACTCGCCGATCGCGGCGACCGGCTCATCCTGGTGGCGCGCGACGACGCTCGCGCGGCAGAGCTCACCGCTCTGTTCGCCGGGTCGAGCGCCGTCGTCGCCGACCTCCGGCAGCCCCAGACGATCGCCGCGCTCGCCGCCGACCTGCCGGACACCCTCGACTCGGTGATCCACGCCGCGGGGGTCGTCGACCTCGGCCACGTCGCCGATCTGCCGTTGGGCGCCTGGGAATCACAGCTCACCGTCAACCTCATCGCGCCCGCCGAACTCACGCGCATCGCTCTCCGGGCCCTCCGGGCCACGCGCGGCCACGTGCTGTTCGTCAACTCCGGCGCGGGGCTCACCGCACACGCCGAATGGGCTGCCTACGCCGCGTCGAAGCATGGGCTGAAGGCGCTCGCCGACGCTCTGCGCGGTGAAGAGGCCCCGCACGGGGTGCGCGTGACGACCGTGTACCCCGGTCGAACGGCGACCCCGATGCAAGCGCGCGTGCACGAGCAGGAAGGCAACGCGTACGATCCGGCGCGCTTCATCGATCCCGAATCGGTGGCCACCGCGATCCTCACCGCGATCGACCTGCCCGCGGATGCCGTCATCACCGACCTCTCGGTACGTCCCGGCCCGCGCTGACACGCGCCCGGCGCGGCGATCGGCCCCGCGTGCATCTGCGGCACGCGAGGGTCTAGTCTTCGGGAAACACCGCCGGAAGGAATGCGATGAGCGACTTCGGAAAAACCACGCCGATCCGTTTGGAACGTCCCGAAGGCAAGGGGCTCGCGACGGGTACTCTCGGGCTCTGGGGATCGACCGTCATCGGTCTCGCCTCGACGGCGCCGGTCTACTCGCTGGTCGCGACGCTCGGTTTCGTCGTCCTCGCGGTCGGCGGGCAAGCGCCGATCGCTTTCATCATCGCTTTCGTGCCGATGCTGTTCATCGCGTTCGCGTACCGCGAGCTCAACAACGAGATCCCCGACTGCGGCACGACCTTCACCTGGGCGACGAAAGCCTTCGGCCCGTGGGTGGGGTGGATGGGCGGGTGGGGCGTCGCCGTCGCCGGCATGGTCGTCCTCGCGAACCTGGCCCAGATCGCCTCCGTGTACTTCTGGGACCTCTTCGGGCTCGAACTCGAGAACAACGACTGGCGCATCATCCTGGTGGCCGTCATCTTCATCGCCGCGATGACGTGGGTGAGCTGGCGTGGCGTGGAAATCGGCGAACGCATCCAGAACGTCCTCCTCGCGATCCAGTACCTCGCCCTCGCCATCTTCGTCGTCGCGGCGCTCTGGCAGTTCTTCGCCGGCACCGCGCCGGGCGCGACGGCGTTCGACTGGGAGTGGCTGAACCCGTTCGCGTTCACCGACTTCGACGGCTTCACCGAAGCCGTGCTGCTCGCCCTCTTCATCTACTGGGGCTGGGACACCTGCCTGGCGCTCAACGAGGAGACGAAGGACCCCAAGCGCATCCCCGGGCGCGCGGCGCTGCTCACCACCGTCATCCTGCTCTTGACCTACGTCTCCGTCACGATCGCCGCGATGATGTATGCCGGTCTCGGCGAAGACAGCACGGGCCTGGGTAACGAAGCGAACGCCGACGATTTCTTCCTCGCCATCAAGGACGGCCTCCTCGGCCCGTGGGGATGGCTGCTCGTGGTCGCCGTGCTCATCTCGGCCGTGTCGTCCACGCAGACGACGATCCTCCCGACGGCGCGCGGCACGCTCGCGATGGGCGTGTACCGGGCACTTCCGGAGCGCTTCAAAACCGTGCACCCCCAATACAAGACGCCGTCGTTCTCGACCCTCGTCGGCGGCACCGTCGCGATCTGCTACTACGTCGGCATGACGCTCATCAGCGACAACATCCTGCAGGATTCGATTCTCTCGCTCGGTCTCGCGATCGCGTTCTACTACGCCATCACCGGCTTCGCGTGCGTCTGGTATTTCCGCCGCGACCTCGGTCGCTCGGGTCGCGATCTCTGGTTCAAGGGCATCTTCCCGCTCCTCGGCGCGCTCATGCTGACGTTCGCCTTCGTGAAGTCCGCGATCGACATGTACGACGTCGATTATGGATACTCCGTGCTCTTCGGCATCGGCGGAACGTTCGTGGTCGGCATCGGAGCGCTGCTGGTCGGCGTCGTGCTGATGGTGATCTGGTACGTCTTCCCGCGGTCAGGGCCCTTCTTCGGCGGGAAGAGTCTCAACCGGGAGACTCCGGTCATGGTGCCGGAAGAGCCGGGCGAGTTCGTCCGCTCGATCGACGGCGGTATCTGAGGCTCGGTACCGTTCCGGTATGGATGATCTGGACACGGCGATCGTACTGATCCCGCTTCTCGCGGTACTCGCCCCCGTAGCGGCACGCGCCGTCGGCACGTGGATTCGTGTGCCCGTCGTCGTATTCGAGCTGGTCCTCGGCATCGTCATCGGGCCGAGCGTGCTCGGTTGGACCGGCCCCTCCGCGTTCGTCGAACTGCTCTCCGAGTTCGGTCTCGCCATGCTGTTCTTCATCGCGGGCACCGAAATCGAGTTCGCCGCGATGCGAGACCGGGCCGGCAAGCGCGCGGTGGGCGGATGGCTGATCTCTCTGGTGCTGGGCGTCGTCGTCGGCTTCATCCTGGTGCCGGGCCCGGGTGCGATCGTCATCGCTGTCGCGCTCGCATCGACCGCCCTCGGCACTCTGCTGCCGATCCTGCGGGATGCGGGTGAACTGCGCACCCCGTTCGGACGCGCGGTCGGTGCTCTGGGTGCCGTGGGCGAGTTCGGCCCGCTGGTCGCGATCTCGGTGCTCCTCGGCAGCCGCGAGCCGGGAGTGGCGACTCTGGTCCTCGGCGCCTTCATCCTGATCGCCGCGGGTGCGATCTGGTATGCCGCCCGAGTTCCGCAGGGTGCGCTGCACCGCTTCGTGAACGCGACGTTGCACACGTCGGGCCAGTTCGCGGTGCGCACCGTCATGCTGATCCTCGCCGCGCTCACCGCGCTCAGCATCGTGCTCGACCTCGACATGCTCCTCGGCGCATTCGCGGCCGGCATCGTCTGGCGCCTCCTGATGCGGGATGCGAGTGAGCACGATCGCGCAAGTGTCGAAAGCAAGATCGAGGGGCTCGCCTTCGGCTTCCTGGTGCCCGTCTTCTTCATCTACACCGGCGTGACGTTCGACCTGGCATCGCTCCTGGCCACGCCGATCCTGCTTCTCGCGGTCGTGGGCGTGCTCCTCGTGCTCCTCGTCGTCCGTGGGGTTCCCTCCCTGCTCGCGGCGCCCGAGGGCGCGGGGGCGAAGGAGCGTCTTGCCGTCATGCTGATGGGGGCGACCGGGCTTCCGATCATCGTCGCGGTGACCAGCATCGGCGTGGATGAGGAGCTCATCTCGAGCGCGACGGCGTCCGTCTTCGTCGGCGCCGGGATGCTGTCGGTGCTGCTCTTTCCGCTGATAGCCGTCTCCCTGCGGGGCGACACGTTCGCGCCGACGGATCTCGTCGACGACCGGGCCTGATGACCGCGCGCGCGACCTCGCTGATCGACGCCGCGAGGGCTCGACTCACCGGCATCCCCCGGGAGCGTCTGGGGGAGTGGGCGACTCCTCGGAAAGTCCTCGGCATCGGCCGCGCGCCGCGGATCGTGCCCGTCGGCGACGCCTGGCATCTGGGGGTTCTGCTCATCGGGACGGATACCCTCGCCGCGACCGGCGATGTCCTTCGCGCCCGGGCCGAGGTCATCCGCGGTTTCACCGCCGAGTCGCAGCGGGCTCGCGCCGCACTCGCTGCGGCCGCGCGCCGCGGCGGCTTCGCCGAGGGGGAGACGCTGCATCTCGGTTGGGAACCGGTCGATCTCGCGGTGGTGGATGCCGGGGGATCCTCCGGTCCGCTCTCGATGATCGCCGGCATCCCGCAGATCCGCTGGAGTAAAGGTGGCGGCATCAGGCCCTTCAGCGACTATCTCGACGAGCAGATCGCCCTGCGCGAGAGCGATGTCAAGGGTCAGAATCCGGAGATCTCCGCCAACTAAGGTGGTAACCCACGCACAGGAGGCGCTCATGCAGGTTTGGCCCGGCTCGGCATATCCATTGGGAGCGACGTTCGACGGCAGCGGTACCAACTTCGCGCTGTTCAGCGAAGCGGCCGAGCGCGTTGAACTCTGTCTGTTCGATGACGACGGGGAAGAAACCCGTGTCGAACTCCGCGACGTCGACGCGTACGTCTGGCACGCCTATCTGCCGACGATCCAGCCCGGTCAGCGGTACGGATATCGCGTGTACGGACCGAACGATCCCGAGAACGGGCTGCGGTGCAACCCGAACAAGCTCCTCTTGGACCCGTACGCGAAGGCCGTCGAGGGTCAGATCGAGTGGGGTCAGTCGGTCTTCGGCTACAACTTCGGCGATGCCGATTCTCGAAACGACGAGGATTCCGCGGCATCCATGATGAAGGGCGTTGTCATCAACCCCTACTTCGACTGGGCGGGCGACCGTCTGCCGAAGACGCCGTATGCAGAGAGCGTCATCTACGAAGCGCACGTCAAGGGCCTCACTCAGCAGCATCCCGGCATTCCCGAGGAGATTCGCGGTACCTACAGCGCGATCGCGCACCCGGCGATCATCGATCACCTCAAGCGCATCGGGGTGACGGCGATCGAGCTCATGCCCGTCCACCAGTTCGTGAACGACTCGACCCTCGAAGAAAAAGGCCTGTCGAACTACTGGGGCTACAACACCATCGCCTTCCTCGCGCCGCAGAACACCTACTCGGCAATGGGGCAGCGCGGACATCAGGTGCAGGAGTTCAAGGGCATGGTGCGGGCGTTGCACGCCGCGGGCATCGAAGTGATCCTCGACGTCGTCTACAACCACACCGCCGAGGGCAACCACATGGGCCCCACCCTCTCGATGAGGGGCATCGACAACGAGGCCTACTACCGCCTCGAAGACGACGACAAGCGGTACTACACCGACTACACCGGCACCGGCAACAGCATGAACGTCGGCAACCCCCACACTCTGCAGCTGATCATGGACTCGCTGCGGTACTGGGTGCTCGAGATGCATGTCGACGGCTTCCGCTTCGACCTCGCCTCGACGCTCGCCCGCGAGTTTTACGATGTCGACCGGCTCGCCACCTTCTTCGAACTCGTCCAGCAGGACCCGGTGGTGAGCCAGGTCAAGCTGATCGCCGAGCCCTGGGATATCGGGCCGGGTGGCTATCAGGTCGGCAACTTCCCCCCGCAGTGGACGGAGTGGAACGGGAAGTACCGTGACACCGTCCGTGACTTCTGGCGCGGTGAGCCGTCGACGCTCGGCGAGTTCGCCTCGCGCCTGACCGGTTCCGCCGATCTGTACGAGCACTCGGGGCGACGCCCCGTGGCATCGATCAACTTCGTCACGGCGCACGACGGCTTTACGCTCCGCGACCTCGTTTCGTACAACGAGAAGCACAACGACGACAATGGCGAAGACAACAACGACGGCGAATCGCACAACCGCTCGTACAACTTCGGCGTCGAAGGCCCGACCGATGACTCCGCCATCCTCACGATGCGCGGACGTCAGCAGCGGAACTTCCTTGCCACACTGCTGCTGAGTCAGGGCGTGCCGATGATCGCGCACGGCGATGAGCTCGGACGCACGCAGAACGGCAACAACAACGGCTACGCGCAGGACAACGAGATCACGTGGGTCGATTGGGACTCCGCCGATCAGCCGCTGATCGAGTTCACCGCGGCCCTCACCAGACTGCGCCGCGAACACCCGAGCTTCCGGCGGAGCCGCTTCTTCGACGGGCGCCCGGCGCGCCGCGAAGAGGGCGCACCCGTCCCCGACATTGTGTGGCTGCGGCCGGACGGCACGCAGATGCAGCCCGAGGACTGGGATTCCGGCTTCGGCCGCGCAGTAGGTGTGTTCCTCAACGGCAACGGGATTCGCGAGCGTGACCGGCGCGGTCAGGAGATCCACGACCGCCACTTCCTGATCCTCTTCAACGCGGGTGACGAGCACGTGGAGTTCACGATGCCGCAGTCCGAGTTCGGTCCGGAGTGGGAAGTCATCGTCGACACGGCCGGCGCGGCCGCCGATGGCGAACCGCTGTCCGGGGGCGACCACGTCGATCTCGTCGGGCGGTCGCTGATGGTGTTGCGCGACCATGAGCCGGAGCAGCCGGAGGTCGATCACTCGGTCGCCGCATCGCTGGCCGCGTTCACGACCCCGATCGACATCGTGCCGGCACCGGCGCCGAAGGCGGAGCAGTCGAGCGGACGATGAGCCGTCGCCCCGTTTCGACGTACCGGCTGCAGGTGCGGGCGTCCTTCGATCTGGATGCCGCGGCCGAAGTCGTGCCGTACCTGCGCGACCTCGGTGCCGACTGGGCGTACCTGTCGCCGTTGCTGCAAGCCGCGGACGGATCCGATCACGGGTATGACGTCGTCGATCCCACGCGGGTCGACGACGCCCGCGGCGGGCCGGAAGGGTTGGCGCGATTCAGCGCCGTGGCGCGTGCCGCAGGTCTCGGCATCCTCGTCGACGTCGTGCCGAATCATCAGGGCGTCGCGAATCCGGCGGAGAATCCGTGGTGGTGGGACGTGTTGCTGCGCGGGCGAGCATCGGTGCACGCGGGCGCGTTCGACATCGACTGGGAGCACGGTGACGGGCGTCTCGTGCTGCCCGTTCTCGGCGGCGAGCCCGAGGACGTCCTCGGCGCGGGGGAGATCACTGTCTCGCCGGAACCGGCGGATGCCGCTCCCTTCGGGACGGCGCGCTATTACGACCTCGTCTTGCCGCTCGCGAAGGGCACCGCGCCCGTCGAGGAGACGAGTGATCCCGCTCGTGCGGGTGACGTCGTCGCCCGTCAGCACTGGGCTCTGGCGTTCTGGCGTCGCGATGCCGAACTACTGAACTACCGGCGCTTCTTCACCGTCACCTCGCTCGCCGGAGTGCGGGTCGAGATCCCCGAGGTTTTCGATGCGAGCCACGTCGAAATCCTCCGGTGGCTCGGCGAGGGCCTCGTCGACGGACTCCGCATCGACCACCCCGACGGACTCACCGACCCGGGAGGGTACCTCGATCACCTTGCCGCGGCCGCGGGTTCGCCGTATGTCGTGGTGGAGAAGATCCTCGAACACGGCGAAGAGCTGCCGGGCTGGTGGCGAACCGCCGGGACGACGGGGTACGACGCGCTCGGGGAGATCGACCGGGTGCTCACCGACCCTGCGGGGGAGGCGGCACTGACGGCACTCGACACCCGCCTGCGCGGGGAACCTCTTGCGTGGAGCGCGCTCATCCACGACACGAAGCGCGCCGTCGCGGACACGTCGCAGGCGGCTGAAGTCGGCCGTCTCGTGCGGTGTCTGCCCGCCGACGTGCGCGACAGATTCGATGACGCGGCGTTGCGGGATGCGCTTGCCGAGGTGCTGACGGCGTTCCCCGTGTACCGGGCGTACCTCCCGGCTGGCGTCGAGCACATCGCCCACGCCGTCGCCGAGGCGACCGGGGCGCGTCCGGATCTTGCCGACGCGATCGCGGCGCTCGAGGGCGTCATCGCGGAGCCCGCCCGATTCGACGCCGAGGAGTTCTCGCGCCGGTTCATGCAGACCACCGGTCCCGTGATGGCCAAGGGTGTCGAGGACTCCGGGTTCTACCGGTACACGCGGCTCGGGTCGCTGACCGAAGTGGGCGCCGATCCGTCGCAGTTCGCGCTCGATGTCGCGGGGTTCCACGCGCCATCCACCCGCCGTCAGGCCGGGTGGCCCGCCGCGATGACGGCGCTCTCGACCCATGACACGAAGCGCTCGGAGGATGTGCGCGCGCGGTTGGCGGTACTGGCCGAGGTGCCGGGGCGATGGGCCGAGGTTCTCGAGAGCCTGCGCGCGATCGCGTCGACCGGCGATGGACCGCTCGACGCGCTCCTCTGGCAGGCTGCGGTCGGCGCCTGGCCGGTGACGCCCGAGCGACTGCATGCCTACGCCGAGAAGGCCGCCCGCGAGGGCGGGGTCGTCACGTCGTGGGCCGATCCGGATGCCGCTGCCGAGGCGCGGGTGCATGCGCTCGTCGACGCCGCCTTCGGCGCGGCGCGCCCGCTCGTCGAGGAGTTCGTCGCCGAGATCACCGGCCCGGGACGATCGAACGCGCTCGCCGCGAAGCTCGTGCAGCTGGCGGGGCCCGGCGTGCCCGACGTCTACCAGGGCACGGAGCTGTGGGATTTGTCCCTCGTCGACCCCGACAACCGCCGCGCCGTCGACTTCGCGGAGCGACGTGCGCTTCTGGCCCGGATCGACGCGGGGTGGATGCCGGAGATCGACGCCACCGGTGCCGTCAAACTCCTCGTGACATCGCGCGCTCTGCGCCTGCGCAGGGACCGGCCCGATCTGTTCTCGCGCTACACCCCGATGACCGTCGTCGGAGAGGCGGCGGAACACGCGATCGCGTTCGACCGGGGCGGTGCGCTCGCCGTCGCGACGAGATTGCCCGTCGGGCTTGCCGCGCGCGGTGGCTGGGGCGACACGGTTCTCCAGCGGCAGAGCGGACCGACCATCGACGTTCTCACGGGGCGGCAGTACACCGGCGGTCCGCTGGCGCTCGCCGACCTCCTGGACACCTACCCGGTTGCGCTGCTGATCCCGGCGTGATCGCGAGGTGTCTCGTCTCGCTGTGCTCGCGGGGCGCGCGGGCGGCCACCGGTCGTTGGGTGAGGGAGCGAAGCGACGAGACGATACGTGCCCAGTCAGGTTCTCAGGAGATGTGCGCGGAGCCGGATCGGTGAGGTCGTGACGGGTCTCCACCTCATGGACGCGTCGAACCAGACCGGTGCCATGACTTCGGGGACGCCCCGGTTCATCCGAATCTTCCACCCGATGCGGTCGAGGAAGCGGTGGTGGAACCAACACAGCAGCACCCCGTTGTCGGTATGAGTCGGGCCGCCGTTGGCATATTCGAGGACGTGATGAATCTCGCACCACGCGGCCGGGGTTCCACAGCCCGGGATGACGCATCCGCCGTCGCGGAGCGCGATCGCTCTCCGCTGGTGCCGGTTGAAGACACGTTCGGTGGTGCTGATCTCGACGATCTTCCCGTCCCGGCGGGTCGTGACCCGTTGGATCGCACCAGCACACGCGATGTGCCGGGCAACAGTGATCGTGATCGGTTCCGCGCGCCCCTGCGCGTACGCGTACCCGGTGTCTGATGCGAGATCCTCGGCAGTGACCGACACGACAAGGGTCGGCGCGTGCCCACCGATCGTGGGAAGGAGACCGCTGGACGCGGCGATTCCCAGCACGGCCGCGAGCGCGTCATGCTGCTGCTGCGCGTGCGTGCGGTCATCGAGCGGCGCGATCAACCGGCCCTCAGCGTCCCGTTCACCGTCACCTGGCGTGAACGACACTTTCGGCGACAGGAGCGCATCCCAGATGGTGCGGAGTTGCGCGGCGACTTCGGGGAGTAGGGTTCCCCGGATCGGGACACCCGACGGCGTCGCAACACCAAGCATCACTGCACGTTTGCGGATCGCGGCTCGCTCCCGCGGTTCCGCCCCGTCTTGATCGAGCGCGATCGCCCACGTCTGCGCATGAATCTTCAATAGTTCCGCACACGCCGGCGGCGCCCCGTCGGGGCCTTCCCCGCGCGCTTCGGCGACGACCATGTCGGCTGCGTCCCGCCGCGCGGCGACAGCCACGCGCGGCGCCGTTGATTGCAACGGGTCGGTGATCGCCAGAACCCCGTCGACGCCGAGCACACCGGCGAGCATCGCGTCACGCACCGACGGAAACGCCGAGTCGAGATGCTCGCCGGTCGTGTCCGACAACGTGGGTCGCACGGCCTTCGCCCCGCGTTGCGCCCTCGCGGCGGCCTGCGAGCCGAGCCGGGTGATCTTCTGGACGAGTTCGGCGACGTCCCGGCATCCGAGGTGCGATGTCATCCGCGCGTCGCGCTCGGGGAGCTCCGAGCGCCGCATGACTTCACCGACCGCATCGAGCAGGAGCGCGTCCGCGAGCCGACCGACCTCGGCGACGAGCGCGAGTTGCTGCGCCAATTCTGTTTCAGTCGCCCGTTCGAATGCCCGGTCGTCGACCCCGTTCCGCAGCACTTCGCGGACCTGCGCCCGCAGGTTCTGAAGCGGCGTGGTGAGGAGATCCATACCCCTATTCTGCCGAGGGGTTCCGACACTTAGCCGGGCGAAAAGACCAGATCGAGAGAGGAAAAAAACCGACGGCGATGAGGGTTTTCTCATGTCGAAACGGCACCGACCGAGGAGGGTTGGCGCACCGCCTTTCGGCCGCGCTTCGGGTGACGTCCCGCTGAGTGGTGGAGTTTTTCAACACCGTGCGAGTTCAGCTGTGTGTGATTACGCCGCTAGTTCTGGGATCGCGACCTCCTCTTCTGTGGTGTTCAGGAGCTTCATGGAGTGCTCGCTGAAGTAGCGTCGGTCGGCGCCGTCCCATTCGTCGTGTTGCTCGATCAGGACGTGCCCGGCGAGGCGGAGCAGCGCGGCGGGGTTGGGGAATGTGCCAACGACGTCGGTGCGGCGTTTGATCTCCTTGTTAACCCGCTCGAGCGGGTTCGTGGACCAGATCTGTCGCCAATGCGCCACCGGGAACTCGCAGAACGCGAGGATGTCGTTCTGCGCGTCTTCGAGCATCTCGGCGACCTTGGGATGCGACCTTGTGAGCATCCGCACGACTTCATGGAACTGGGTGAAGACGTGCTCGGTGTCGGGTTGGGCGAAGATCGTGCGGATGATCGACGCGACCATCGGGCCGGTCGCCTTCGGAACGGTCGAGAGCACGTTGCGCATGAAGTGCACCCGGCAACGCTGCCAACTGGAGCCCTGGAACACCGGGTCGATCGCCGCGATCAGGCCGGTGTGGGCATCGCTGATCACGAGCTTCACCCCGCCCAGCCCGCGCGCCTTCAGGCTGCGGAGGAACGTAGTCCAAAACGGTTGTGATTCGGTGTCTCCGACCTCGAACCCGAGGACTTCCCGGCGCCCGTCAGCGGCGACACCGATCGCGACGACGACAGCTTGAGACACGACCCGCCGGCCGACCCTCGCTTTGCAGTAGGTCGCGTCAAGGAACACATACGGGTAGGTGGTGTCCGCCAGGGGTCGGTCGCGGAACGCGGCCACGTCCTCGTCAAGGTTCGCGCAGATCCGCGACACCTCCGATTTCGAGATCCCGGTGTCCGCGCCAAGCGCTTTCACCAGGTTATCGACCTTGCGGGTCGAGACGCCGTGAACGTACGCCTCCATCACAACCGCGAACAGGGCCTGGTCGACCCGACGACGGCGCTCGAGAAGCGACGGGAAGAACGTCCCCTGCCGCATCTTCGGGATCCGCAACTCCAGATCCCCGGTCGTCGTGGTGAGCGTCCTCGGGCGGGTGCCGTTGCGTTGAGTCGTCCGCGCTGGCGTGCGTTCGAACGGAGCGGCGCCGATGAACGCGGCCGCTTCCGCATCGATCAGCTCCTGGTAGAGCGTTTCGGTCGCGACCCGGATCCGGTCGGTGACATCGGTGAGTTTCAGTTCCCCGAGAAGCTCGAGGAGGGCAGACTGGTCGAGAGCCATCGTGCGTATGTCTTTCTGTGAGTGACTTTGATCGGTTCTCACTGACCATCGCACGATGGCTCACCAACGTCTACGACGAAGACAACCCGGCCAAGAACTACACCACCCCAGGGGACGTCGCCGCGGCGAGCGGGTCTGGGGATCGTCACTGCCGGAGCTGCACAGCACTAGCTCATAACTAAGCGCGCCAATCGGTCGGCTTCAACGAAACCCAAGCGCGCCTCGACTTGGGATCAAAGTTCCTCACTGGCACCACATCAACTAGTAGAAATCGACGACTGACATCACTCTCGTTGTCTGCTTGTTGAGCGACGGATAGGAATGCATTTCTAGCGGATTGATGAGGTAGCCGGTCGCGTCGATCGTGCTGAGCGATTCGAGCTCGCTGCCTTTTGCCCACGCGGCGGCAAACTGTGCCGGAGTATCGATTGCGTATGCAACTGTGCATTCGCCGATCTGCCCCATCACGATTTGCGCAGATTCACCGTTGATTGTGAGCGGCGCTGGTAACCAAAGCATGTCATTCATAGCCGCATCGATACCGGAGTTCGAGAGCAATTGCGCCCGCTCCAGCGAATTCGCAGCCATGAGTGCGGATAGTTGGGCGTCCCGCTCATCCACCCATAGACCCGACGTTACCAACGCACGTCCCGCCGGGGCTGAGGCTGCCAGGGTGACATCCCGGGCAGCCTCAGTGACTGGGCCGTTCCAGCCATATAGCCACCGCACAGTGTCGTTCTCGGAACGATGAAATCGCGCCTCAAGGAGCGGATACGTTGGCGGGTGGTAGCCCTCCATGTTATTTGGAGTAGTAGCCCGCACAGTAGCTGTACGTATTGGCCGGGTTGCTGAGAACAACTCGGTAAGTTGACTTGCCCGTCGAGACGGCAGTGAACGGGACGTTAGCACCGCCACTATTTGAGGCATTCCCCTGGGCCAACAGCGACCCGTTCGGTCCGTACACGTTAATCAGTCCGTACGGATAGCTGGGTGGAAATACCGTGACGCCAACGCCAACCGCACGAATCTGGGTTCCGTTGCGCACTAGCTGCACCTGGTCGCCGCATGCCGGTGTCGGTTCGCGGAAGGGAACGATGGTCAGCTGCGAAGCGCTCGACGCTCCACCAACGACGCTTGCGCTCGTGGATGCTTGCGCCGGGTATGCACTGAAGACTGCGACTGCGACCATCGTGAGGCCGACCAGCCCGGAGGCGATTCTGGCTTTCACGTCATCTCTCGTCCTGCGACCAAGGTTTGCCGCTCGATCGCGAGCTTAGGTCGGTCCCCGCCTGACCGCCTGAGCCTTTCGTCTACATCTTGGATCGTCGCCCGCATCTCACGCTTTGACGCGTGCGAATGATCGGCCGGCCAGTTGTAGAGCTGCGGCGTGCGGGTTTGGGATCGTCACGGGCGGTGCTGCACAGCACTAGCCCACAGCGTATGTCTTTCTGTGAGTGACTTTGATCGGTTCTCACTGACCATCGCACGATGGCTCACCAACGTCTACGACGAAGACAACCCGGCCAAGAACTACACCACCCCAGGGGACGTCGCCCGCGCTTCGCGGCCGAGGGTCAGCCCGCGGCGCGCGGCTGACGTCCTGCGCAGCCACGTGCGATCCGCCGGGATCACACCCCGCGGGCACGTTCTTTACGGCGTGTGAAGGGCGAATCGCCGAGGGCGGGATCTCTGTGATGGGCTGGGGCTCCCTTCACCGCACATCACCCAGATGTGCTCTGGCTCAAGGAGCTCCCATGTCCCGAATTTCCCGCGTGATCCTCGCTGCGGCATCGACCGCTGCCATCGGTGCCCTCGTCGTCGGCTGCTCGTCCGGTGCGGGCACGCCCGCATCCACGGATGCCGGCGGTGAACCGCAGCAGGGCGGTACGCTCACGTATCTCGAGCCGCAGACCTGGAACACGCTGTACTCGCCGTCGGCCGGTTTCTACCCCAACGGCGGCATCGTGAACAACATCACCGACCGTTTGCTGTACCAGAACCCCGAGACGCTCGAGCTCGAGCCGTGGATCGCGACCGCCTACACGGTCAACGACGATGCGACCGAGTACACCTTCGATCTGCGCACCGACGTCACCTACTCCGACGGCACACCGCTGACGCCGGAGAACGTCGTGAAGAACTTCGACCTCTTCGGCAAGGGGGACACCGCCCGCGCTCTCCCCGTTTCGGAGGCGATCAACAACTACGACCACGGCACCGTCGTCGACGAGGACACCGTCTCCTTCGTCTTCACCGCCCCGTCGCCGGGCTTCGGCCAGGCTGTGTCGACCATCAACTCCGGCCTGCTGTCGGATGCCACGCTCGACCGGACGAGCGAGGAGTTCGGTCCCGGCAACGCGGTGGACATCATCGGTAGCGGACCGTTCGTGATCTCGAAGGAAGAGCTCGGAACGTCCACGAGCCTCACGGCACGCGAAGACTACGACTGGGCTCCGCCGTCGCTGGAGCACCAGGGCGCGGCATACCTCGAGGGCATCGAGTACATCGTCGCCGGCGAAGACAGCGTCCGCGTCGGCACGGTCGTCGCCCGCCAGGCCGACATCGCCCGCGGTATCCAGGCCCCCGATGAGGCGCAGTTCGCCGCATCCGGACTCTCGTTGCACGCCGCCGCGACCAACGGTGTCAACAACGGGCTCAGCTTCCGCTTCCGCGAGCCGCGGCTCTCGGACCTCACGGTGCGTCAGGCGCTCATCGCCGGGATCGATCGTCAGCAGATCGTCGACACGCTCTTCACCGACAGCTACCCGCTGGCCACCGGTGCACTCGCGACGACGGCGCTCGGCTACATCGACACCTCCGAGTTCTACGAGTACGACCCGGAGAAGGCGGCGGACCTCCTCGATGAGGCCGGCTGGACGCTGAACGCCGACGGACTGCGTGAGAAGGACGGCGAAATCCTGTCGCTGACCTTCAACGAAGCACTCCCGCAGCCTCGCTCGAAAGAGGTGGTGACCCTGATCCAGGAGCAGCTCGCGAGGCTCGGTGTCACGGTGGAGCTCTATGCCGGCGACATGGCCGCACAGACGGCCGCCTCCGCCGACCAGAACACCGTCCAGGTGTACCACTCGATGGTCGGCCGCGCCGACTTCGACGTTCTGAAGTCCCAGTACTTCTCGAAGAACCGCAACACCCTGGTCAACTTCACCAAGGCCGACGGATCGGTCGGCGACCAGGAACTCGACACGCTGCTGCAGGCGATCGCCTCGGAGTCCACGACGGAGGCGCGTCAGGCGGCATCCGCCGCGGCACAGCAGTACCTCGCCGAGAATGCCTACATCCTGCCGATCTTCGAGGAGCCGCAGGTGTTCGGCCTCACCGACAAGGTCCACGGATTCTCCACCGAGTCGGTCGGACGCCCGTCCTTCTACTCGACCTGGCTGGTCGGCTGACACCCTCGTCGCCCGGGACCGATCCGTCGGTCCCGGGCGACGCCGTCCCTATCTTCGTGAGAGAAGCGACATGACCTACGTACTGCGCCGCATCGGTCAGGCGGTCCTCGTGCTGGCCCTGGCCTACACGGTTGCCTACGTGCTGTTGGCCGCGCTCCCGGGAGACGCGATCATCGCCCGCTACGCGAGCCCGGACCTCGGTCTCACCGATGCGCAGATCCAGGCGATCCGTGAGTCGCTCGGAGCCGATGAGCCGCTGGTCGTGCAGTACTTCCTCTCGATCTGGGGGTTCCTCCACGGAGACTTCGGCTACTCGGTCGCCAACGGGGCCGCGGTGTCGGAGCTCATCGCCACAGCGCTGCCGTCGACCCTCGTTCTGGCTGTCTTGGGTCTCGTGCTCGCGGTCTTCCTCGCCGTCGTGATCGCGTTCACCGCGACTTACGGCGCCGGCCGGTGGTTGCGCCGGGTCTTCCGGGGGATGCCGCCGTTCTTCGTCTCGTTGCCGGTGTTCTGGATCGGCATCATCCTCATCCAGATCTTCTCCTTCCGGCTGGGCTGGGTTCCCGTTATCGGCGCGGACCCGGCACAAGCGCTCATCCTGCCGGTCATCACGCTCGCCATCCCGATCGCCGCCCCGCTGGCGCAAGTGCTCATGCGCTCGATCGACGAAGTGCGCGAGCAGCCGTTCGTCACGGTCGTCCGTGCCCGCGGCGCAACGACCTCCTGGCTGCTCTGGCGCAACGTCGCCCGCAATGCGCTCCTGCCGACGCTCACGATGGCGGGTCTCCTCTTCGGCGAACTCGTCGGCGGCGCCGTCGTCACCGAGACCGTGTTCGCTCGTCCGGGCATCGGCCAGCTCACGGCTCAGGCGGTCGCGAACCGCGATACGCCGGTTCTGCTGGCGGTCGTCGTGATCTCGACCGTCGCGTTCGTCGTCATCAACCTCATCGTCGACCTCCTCTACCCCGTGCTGGATGCGCGACTGCGTACGCCGGGCCGTCGCGCCCGCAACGCACCGACGACCGAAGCGAGCGAGCTGACCATGACCAGTGAACTGTCCGCACCCGTGGGGAGCACCCGATGACCGCCCTCGCTTCGGCCCCGGACGTGGCCACGCCCACCCGGAGGGCACGCGCGCCCCGTGCCCGATGGGGCTTCGTCCTGCCGGCCCTCGTGATTCTGGTCGCCCTGCTGTGGGCCTTGTTCCCGGCGCTGTTCACCTCGCAGAGTCCGACCGAGACCGTTGCCGCATCGCTGCAAGCACCGAGCGCCGAGCATTGGTTCGGGACCGACGCGACGGGCCGTGACCTGTATGCACGCGTCATCTACGGTGCGTCGCAGTCGATCCTCGGCGCGCTCATCGCGGTCGCGGTGGGACTCGTCGTGGGCACCGCCATGGGCGTCATCGCCGGCGCCGTCGGCGGCGCGGTCGATGAAGTCCTCATGCGGGTCGTCGACGTGCTCCTCGCGATCCCGGCTCTCCTTCTCTCGCTCAGCGTCGTGATCCTCCTCGGATTCGGAACGACGAGCGCCGCGATCGCCGTCGGTGTGACCTCGATCGCGGTCTTCGCGCGACTCGCCCGCTCACGAGTGGTGAGCGTGCGCGTCGCGGACTTCGTCGAGGCGGCCTACGGGTCGGGCGGCACATTCTTCGGTGTGCTGTGGCGCCACATCCTGCCGAACTCGCTGACGCCGGTCATCGCACTGGCTGCGCTGCAACTCGGTTCGGCGATCCTGCAGATCTCGACGCTCGGTTTCCTCGGCTACGGCGCGCCGCCGCCCACGCCCGAGTGGGGGCTGCTGATCGCCGAGGGTCGCAACTATGTCGCCACCGCCTGGTGGCTGACGGTCCTCCCCGGCATCGTGGTGGTGCTCGTCGTCCTCGCCACCAACCGGCTCAGTCAGGCCATTCGAGGAGGGGACGCCGCATGAGCGCCCAGCCGCTGCTGTCCGTCCGCGACCTCGCCGTGCAGTACCGCACGCGCCGTGGGCTCGTCGATGCCGTCCGCGGCGTCTCCCTCGAGGTCGAAGCCGGGAGCGTCACCGCGCTCGTGGGTGAATCGGGTTCGGGTAAGTCCACCGTCGCGCAGTCGGTCATCGGTCTCCTCGCCGGCAACGGCCGGATCGCCGGCGGCAGCATCACGCTGAACGAACGCACCGACGGAGTGACGGACCTCGTGGGGCTCTCCGAGAAGGGATGGCGGCACCTCCGCGGTCGCTGCATCGCCCTCATCCCGCAGGATCCCGGCAATTCGCTCAACCCCGTCGCGACGATCGGCTGGAGCGTGGGTGAAGCCCTCCGCATCCACGGGTGGAAAGACCGCCGCAAGATCGACGCCCGCGTGATCGACCTCCTCGATCGCGTCGGCATCGACGATCCCGAAGCGCGGGCGCGCCAGTATCCGCACGAGCTGTCCGGCGGAATGCGTCAGCGGGTGCTGATCGCCGCGGCCCTGGCGCTCGAGCCCGAGCTGATCATCGCCGACGAGCCCACGAGTGCGCTCGACGTCACAGTGCAGCGGACGGTTCTCGACCTCCTCGACGAGCTGCGCGCCGAGTCGGGTACCGGCATCCTGTTCATCACGCACGACCTCGCCGTTGCCGCCGACCGCTCGGACCAGATCGTCGTCCTCCGCGGAGGACAGGTGCAGGAAGCGGGACCGTCCGCTGCGGTGCTCACGCATCCGCAGGCCGAGTACACGCGGACGCTCCTCGCCGATGCGCCGTCGCTTGCGAGCGTCGTCGAACGCACGCCGCCGGTCGTGGATGCTGCGGCGCACCCGCTCGTCGAGGTCACTCGCCTCACGCAGGAGTTCGCGCGCCCCGGTCGTACGCCGCTGCGCGCGGTCGACGACGTCTCGTTCACCGTCGCCCGCGGGACCACCCACGCGCTCGTCGGAGAATCCGGCTCCGGTAAGACGACGACGGGTCGCAGCATCGCCGGATTCAACCGAGAGGCGCAGGGCGTCATCCGCGTCGGCGACACCGATGTGACGGCGCTGAAGTCCCGTCGCGCGTTCCACCGGACGACGCAGCTGGTGTATCAGAACCCGTTCGCCTCGCTGGACCCGCGGCAGTCGATCACGAGCATTCTGACCGAACCGCTGCGCAACTTCGGGATCGGCGATCGCGCCGACCGGACCGAGCGGGCCGCTCATCACCTCGAACTCGTCTCGCTCGCCCCCGAGATCGGCGCCCGCCACCCGCACGAACTCTCCGGAGGGCAGCGGCAGCGGGTCGCGATCGCGCGCGCCCTCATCGTCGAGCCGGAACTCGTCGTCCTCGACGAAGCCGTCTCAGCGCTCGATGTCACGGTGCAAGCGCAGATCCTGCGCCTGCTGGCACGGTTGCAGAGCGAGCTCGGCCTGACCTATGTGTTCATTTCGCACGATCTCGCCGTCGTGCGGCAGATCGCCGACACGGTCTCGGTCCTCCAGCGCGGGCGCCAGGTCGAGTACGGTGCGGCCCAACAGGTGTTCGACCACCCGCAACACGACTACACGCGGCAGCTGCTGGCTGCCATTCCCGGCGCGTCCCTGCGGGCCGGGCTCACGGAAACAGAGGTGACCGCATGACCGGACCACGGCTCGGATTCTTCAGCCGACTACTCGAGCCGGTGCCGGCGGCCGACCGCTATCGCTTCGCGCTCGAGCAGATCGATCAGGCCGAGCGCTCGGGCTTCGCTTCCGCATGGGTGGCGCAGCACCACTTCGGTGAGGACGAGGGCGGACTGCCGTCGCCGTTCGTGCTGTTGGCCGCCGCCGCGCAACGCACGTCGCAGATCGCTCTGGCCACCGGCGTCGTCACGTTGCCGATCGACGACCCGCTGCGCGCCGCAGAGGATGCCGCCGTGCTCGATCAGCTCAGCGGCGGGCGCGTGCAGCTCGGCGTCGCATCCGGGGGCACGCCGTCGTCGTTCGCGGCGTTCGGGCAAGACGCCGGCCGTCGCCGCGAGATCTATGCCGACCACCTCGAGGTCTTCACCGATGCGCTTTCGGGTCGTGCGGTGCGGGGCACGTCGTCGCGGATCTATCCCGCCGGCGGCGATCTCGCCGAACGCATCTGGCAGGCGACGTTCTCGGTCGACGGTGGCCGCCGCGCCGGCGAGAACGGCGACGGGCTGCTGCTCTCGCGCACACAGCCGCGCACCCCCGACGCCCCGGACGCGCCTCTCCACGAGCTGCAGCTGCCGATCATCGCGGCGTATCGCGCGGCGCTCCCCGACGGGGCTCCCGTGCGGGTGCTCGCGTCGCGGACCGCACTCGTCGTCGACGAGGGCGATCGCACACGCGCGCTCGAGCTGGCGGATGCGGGCCTGCGGCACCTCGCCGAGACGATGTTCGGCATCGACACGACCGGGCTCGGGATCGACGCGCTCATCCGCATCACCGACACGCACGTCGGCACGGTGGACGAGGTCGTCGCCTCCCTCGGCGCGGACGAGTCGCTGCGCGCCGTGAGCGACGTGTCATTCCAGGTGCACTCGATCGCCGCGACGCATGAGATGACACTGCGGTCGCTGCAGTTGCTGGCCGATGAGGTGGCTCCCCGCCTCGGGTTCGCGACCGGCTCCGACGCCGCGCGCGACCTGCACCACGCCCACCGTGCTTTCGCACTCACCCCCTCCTCGGAAGGAAGCTCATGACCGCGGCCACCGCCGACATCATCGACCTGCTCGCCGGCATCGCCCCCGGCGATGCCCTGAGCGCCGTCCGCGATCAGCGGGCCCAAGCGCGCGAGAACGCGCAGCGCAGCTTCGAGGCACTCCTGGAGCCCGCGGACGCCGGCACGTTCCCCTTGTCGGAGCGGTACGCCATCGCGGCATTCGTCGCGCAGGTGCACGGCTTCGCCGCGGCATCCGACTTCTACGGCGACCTGCTCGGCGACGAAGCACCCGAGCTCGTCGACGCCATCGCGGATGCCGCGCGCAGCGGTGCGGCCACCGGTCCGTTCGGCGCCTACCGGGAGCCGGCGCTGCAGTCAGAGAACACCGGAGGCACGCGGTGGACCGCGGACGCCGGAGTCGGCACGCGCCTCGCGGCCGCGCTCACGCACGCGCACCTGCTGGTCTTCCGTCCCCGGGAGGCACGCCCCGAAGCGCTGCGGGCGCTCGTGGATGCCGGGTGGAGCGCCGACGACATCGTCTCGCTGTCCCAGCTGGTCGCTTTCCTCAGTTTCCAGCTTCGGGCGGCATGGGGACTCCGCGTCCTCGCGCAGACGCCCGCTGTCCAGGACCCTGCACTCATCGGCGAAGGAGCCTGACATGACCGACCTCATCACCGAATACCCCGAGCTTGCCCGCCCGGACGCCTTCACCCAGCAGGGTCTGGGCTGGGTACCGTGGCTGGCGCCGGTCGCCGAGGATGACCTCAGCGACCTCCAGCGCGATGCGCTGATCGAGCCGGCCCGCGCGAAGATGCCGTACTTCCGTCTCCTCGCGCGCGATCCCGAGGCGCTCCGCGCCCGCACCCTCACCGACCTCGACATCTTCTTCAACGTCAGCGGGGGCATCGGCCGCGCCGAGCGCGAGCTGGCCGCCGCAGCGACGTCCCGCAGCAACGGGTGCGTCTTCTGCGCCTCGGTGCACGCTGCCGCCGCGACGCGGGAATCCGGTCGCGAAGCCGACGTGCAGCGGTTGCTCGATGAAGGAGTGGATGCCGATCTCGGCGATGCGACCTGGAACGCCGTGAGTGCGGCATCCGTTGCGCTCGCCGAAACGCCCCTCGCATTCGGGTCGGACGACATCGCGCGCCTGCGAGACGTGGGCCTGGACGATGCCGAAATCATCGACGTGATCAATGGTGCGGCCTTCTTCAACTGGGCGAACCGTCTCATGCTCTCGCTCGGAGAGCCCGAAGTCCCGTCCCGCCAGCGAGATGCCGCATGAGCATTCCCACTCTTCTCGACCACGTCGTCATCGCCGGCCCCGACCTGCAGGGCGTCATCGACTGGTTCGCCGAACGCACCGGTGTCGTCGCCGTCCCGGGCGGCGCCCACCCGACCGGGACGGCCAACGCTCTCGTCGCCCTCACGATCGACGGCGTGCGCGGGCCCCAGTACATCGAGCTGATCGGTCCGAACCCGGCCCGGCCCGAGCCGGAACTGCCGACGACGTTCGGTATCTCGACGCTCGAGGCCCCCAGCATCCAGGCCTATTCCGTGCATCCGGCCGACATCGAGGCGACTGTCGCCGGCGCGCGTGCGCGCGGCTACGACCCGGGTGATGTGAGCGACCTGTCGCGCCGGACTCCGGCCGGCGTGCTGCTGGAGTGGCGGCTGACCCGAGGGGAGGATCGCCGTCTCGACGTGCCGTTCCTCATCGACTGGGGGACGACACCGCAGCCCGGAACGAGCGACATCCCGACGATCGAGCTCGTCTCGTTCGTGCGCGTCGAGCCCGATCCCGCGCCGCTCCGCGCGGTCCTGGAAGCTCTGGGTCTCGGCGACGGTGTCACGGCGGTCGAGCAGGGGACAGCGGCCGGTTTCCGGCTGACGCTGCGTCGCGCAGACGGCGCGCTCGTCGAGCTGTGAGCGCGGGGACGGATCTCGCGGGTGCGGTGGAGGCGCTGCGTCCCGAGCTCAGCGCCTTGGCCGTCGCGCTCTACGACGAGCCCGAAATCGGGTTCGAGGAGCACGCGTCGGTCGCGCGGATCGCGGCGCTGCTCGACGCACACGGAGTCTCTCCCGAGGTCGGCGCGTTCGGGCTCGACACGGCGCTGCGGGCGACGGTCGGAGACGGCGACGGTCCGCATTTCGCGATCATCGCCGAGTACGACGCGCTTCCGGGGATCGGTCACGCGTGTGGACACAACATCATCGCGGGGATCGCGGTCGGCGCTTTCCTCGCCGCAGCCCCGGTGGTGGAGAGCCTGGGCGGTCGGCTGTCGCTGATCGGCACCCCCGCCGAAGAGAACGGCGGCGGCAAAGAACACATCATCCGCGCCGGCGGCTTTGACCACGTCGATGCGGCCGGAATGGTCCATCCCTCGAGTGGATCGGGGACCACCTCGATCCTCGGGCAGCGGACCACCGGAGTGCGCCGCGTCGCGGTGACCTATCACGGGCGCGCGGCGCACGCGGCGGGGGCTCCCTGGCTCGGCCGCAACGCGCTCGATGGCGCGGTGACCGCGTACCAGGGAGTCGCGCAACTGCGCCAGCACATCCTGCCGACCGACCGCATCCACGGGATCATCACCGACGGCGGTGCGGCGCCGAACATCGTGCCGGAGCGGGCGGCGGCACTGTTCTACGTGCGCTCGGCCGAGGTGAAGACCCTGAGGGAGTTGACCGACCGCGTCGTGGCGGTGCTCGAGGGAGCGGCTCTCTCGACGGGGACGCGTGCCGAAATCGAGGTCGACCCGGTTCCGCCGTACCTGCCGTTGCAGACCAACGTCGCCCTGACCGAGCGCTGGGCGCGGGCGCTCGAAGCGCGCGGCCGGGAGATCCCGCCCCCGCCGGTCGTGCCGCCGCAGGGTGGCCCCTCGACCGACATGGGCAACGTGAGCCGCTTCGTGCCGTCGATCCATCCGTCGATCGGGCTCGGCGGGCCCGACGAAGTGTTCCCGCACAACGCGGCGTTCGCCGATCTCACGGTGCTCCCCGCGGCGCTGGACGCGCTCGTCGACGCGGCGGTCGCTCTGGCCTCCGCCGCGGTGGATTACGTGGCCGATACTGAGCTCCGGGCCGCCGTCGCCGCGGAGTTCGCCGCCGCCGGCGGCCGCTACCGCTGGGCCTGACCCCTCGCCATTCGCGCGAGCCGCAGAGCTCCGTGCGATCCGCAAAGATCCGTGCGCGCGTGGGATGTCGGCTCGCGCGAAAGTATGCGGTTCGGCAGGGATGTGCGCGGGCGGAGCCCGGCGCGGCAGGATGGACGCATGAGCATCGAGGTATGGGCACCGCGGGCCGAGCGAGTGCGGCTCCGCCGCCCGGGTCACGACGACATCGAGCTGAGCCCGAGAGGCCGCGGGTGGTGGGGTGCGGAGGTCGCGCTCGCGGCGGGGGACGAGTACGGCTTCGTCCTGGGCGCCGGGGACCGGGTGCTGCCCGATCCCCGTTCGCGGCGCCAGCCGCAGGGCGTCCACGCGATGTCAGCCGTCGACGATCCGGCCGCCTTCTCCTGGACTGACGGTGACTGGCACGGCCGTCAGTTGGCCGGCGGCGTGATCTACGAACTCCACATCGGGACCTTCACGCCCGAAGGCACGCTCGATGCGGCCACGTCGAAGTTCGCGCACCTTCGCGACCTCGGCGTGACCCACATCGAACTCCTCCCGGTCAACGGTTTCAATGGCACGCACAATTGGGGCTACGACGGCGTGCTCTGGTACACCGTGCACGAGGCCTACGGCGGGCCGGAGGCGTACCGGCGTTTCGTGGATGCCGCGCACGCGGAAGGTCTCGCGG
Source organism: Microbacterium memoriense (assembly GCF_025398275.1). Lineage (GTDB taxonomy): Bacteria > Actinomycetota > Actinomycetes > Actinomycetales > Microbacteriaceae > Microbacterium > Microbacterium memoriense. Next base: position 97,277 of record NZ_JAODOR010000005.1, read on the forward strand.
TCATCCAGGACGTCGTCTACAACCATCTGGGGCCCTCCGGTAACTATCTCCCCGAGTTCGGTCCGTACCTGCGCGACGGTCACGGCACGACCTGGGGCGCGAGCCTGAATCTCGACGAACGCGCCGTTCGCGACTACATCGTCGATAACGCGCGCATGTGGCTGAGCGATTTCCACGTCGACGGATTGCGGTTGGATGCCGTCCACGCGCTGCACGAATCCGAGAGCAGCCCCATTCACATCCTTCGGGAGCTCGGCGAAGCCGCCGACGTGCTGAGCGCCCACGTCGGCCGTCCGCTGTCGCTGATCGCCGAGAGCGACCTCAACGACCCCGTGATGATCTTGCCGCGCGAGTCCGGCGGCCACGGCCTCGCCGCACAGTGGGTGGACGACTGGCACCACGCGGTGCACGTCGCCGTCAGCGGTGAGACCGACGGGTACTACGCCGATTTCGCGGCGCTGCAGGCGGTGCCCAAAACCTGGACCGGGGGGTTCTTCCACGACGGGACGCTGTCAAGCTTCCGCGGGCGCGAGCACGGCATCCCGATCCCGCCCGACGTGCCGTCTTGGCGTCTCGTGACCTTCGCGCAGGACCACGACCAGATCGGCAACCGCGCCGCGGGCGACCGGCTCGCGGCGACGCTCTCGCCGCAGCGTCTCGCGGTCACGGCGGTGCTCACGATGACGGCGCCCGGGACCCCGATGCTGTTCATGGGGGAGGAGTGGGGGGCGTCCACTCCGTGGCAGTTCTTCACTTCGCACCCGGAACCCGAGCTCGCCGCCGCGACCGCCGCGGGGCGCAAGGCGGAGTTCGCCGCGATGGGATGGGACGAATCGATCGTTCCCGATCCGAACGATCCCGCCACGTTCCTCCGCTCGAAGCTCGACTGGGCCGAGGTCGACACCGCGCCGCACGCCGAGCTTCTCGCGCTGTATCGCCGGTTGGCGCACCTGCGCCGCGCGTACCCCGACTTCACCGACCCGCGCGCCGTGAGTCGGGGGGCGAGCGCCGCCGACGCGATCGGTGGCCGGGTCTACGAACTCGAGCGGGGTGCCGCCCGTGTCCTCGTGAACCTCTCCGAGGCTCCGTGGCACGTCGCGCTCCGGGCCGGAGAGACCGTGTGGCTGGCCACCGAGGCAGTGGAGACAGCATCCGGAACTCTCGTTGTCCCGCCGGATTCGGCCGTCATCGCCGGGCCGGAGGGCGCGAGTTCGTAGCGTCGTGTATCAGGTGGGTCTGGCCGGACTCCTCTGGGTATGGCCACAATGGGGGTTATGACCGCCACCGACCCGCCGCACGTCCGCGGCGCATCGGGCGACGATGCACGCGCGGGTGAGTCGGGATCGATCTGGCAGCGCGCGTCTGCGGCATTCACGCGGTGGCGTCAGGGCGACGCCCGCGCGATGGATGACCTCGTGCGCACGATGACGCCGGTGCTCTGGCACGTCGTCCGCTCGTACGGCCTGGAACGAGCCCTCGCCGAAGACGTCGTGCAGACGACGTGGATGACGCTCCTGCGCGGTCACGACCGGATTGCGGATGACGCAGCCGTTGCCGGCTGGTTGACGACCTGTGCCCGCCGCGAAGCCTGGCGGACCGCGAAAGCGCATCAGCGCGCACGTCCCACCGACGACGACGAGCTCGAATCGCGACTGCCGGTGGCGGAATCGGCCGAAGAGCGCGCTCAGGCCGCCGACGTCGATCACCGGCTGTGGCGCGCGGTCGCGATCCTGGATGACCGGTGCCGACGGCTGCTGCGCATCGTCGCGTTCGAGGAGCGCCCCGACTACGCGCGCATCGCCGAAGACCTCGCCATGCCGGTCGGCTCGATCGGACCCACCAGACAACGCTGCCTCGGCAAAATGCGGGCGTTGCTGACCGCCGATGGATGGAGGGGAGACGCCGATGGCCACTGACGATGTCGCGCTGTTCCGAGCGCTGCGACAGACCTGGGAAGCGGTCGACCCGGTACCGACAGACCTCGTCGACCGGATGATCGTCGCTGTCGCGACCGCGGATCTGTCCGCCGAGTACGCGCTTCTGACTCTCGTCGTCGACGCGGATGCTCCGGCTGTCCGCGGCGAGACCGACGCGCTCACGCTGCAGTTCACGGACGGCACGGCCAGCGTCCTCGTGCACGTCGTGACGGACGAGAAGAACCGTCGCCGCATCGACGGCTGGGTGGACGCCCCGGCAACCGAGATCACTCTGGTGCAGGACGACGAGACCTGGACGACGACGCCCGATCACGGCCGGTTCTCGTTCGAGGGCATTCCCGCGGGGATGTGTCACGTGCGGGTGCTCCTGGACCGCACGGCGGAGCCCGGGGCCTCCACCGAACTGCGTACGCCCCGATTCGATCTGTGATGCACCAGTCCGCGCGCCGCGCGGGCGGTGACGATGAGGGGATGATCCATGGCTGAGGACACACGCGAACCACGACCGCCGCAACCGAAGGGCTGGTCGTGGCGAGATCGCGCGCGGGGGTCGGTGATTTCCGCTGTCGTCCTCGACCCCGGTTCCGAGCCGCTCGACGGCATCGAGGCGTTCCAGACCGCGTACGTGCCGCACCGGCTGCTCATCAGCATCCCGCCCGGTGACGGCGACCCCGAGAGCCCTGAAGGGCCGTACGCTCAGGTTCGTGCCGCGGCGCGTGAGTTCGGGTGGGATGCTGTCGCCCAGCGCCTCGACGGTACCGAACTGGCGGAGGTTCCCGAGGGGCGCGTGCCCGGCGCGCCGCGCGTGCTCCGGGTGCAGTTGACGACCCCGGATGAGGTCGCCCGCGGAGTCTCGCCGTCGCTACCCGATGCATGGCGCGTGCTGCAGCGCGTTCGCCGGACGGCGCTGGACGCCGTCGGCGGCCGTGCGGACGCCGGTGCCGCTCTCCGGCAGATGGGGGCGGATCGGATCGGCCTCGATCACATCCTGACGCTCGACCCCATCGGGGTGAACCCGTTCATGAAGACGAACCCCTTCATGAAGACCAATCCCTTCATGAAGACGAACCCCTTCATGAAGACCAATCCGGTCGACGAATACGGCTCGTGCGGATCGGGGGGCAGACAACCGGTCGCGTGGATCGGGCCGGCGCCGACCCGCCCCGCTGTGGCGAAGGGGCATCGCCGCGCCGTCGTGGCGGTGCTCGACACCGGCGCTGGCGCTCACGCGTGGCTGCCCGACGACGTCGTCGACCGCCGTGTCACGGTCGACGGGCGGGTGATCGGGCTCGAAGATGACGCGAACCCGGAGATCTATCCCGACCTGTACGGGCCGCTGGACGGACAACTCGACGATGTCGCCGGCCATGGGACGTTCATCGCCGGGATCATCCGGCAAGCCGCACCCGCCGCCGACATCCTCGCGATCCGCGTCGCCGATGCGCTCGGAATGGTGGAGGAGTCGAACCTGCTCGCCGTGCTCGAGGATCTCGCACTCCTCGCGTACCGTGCACGGCACGGCAAGGATGGCGGACGCCCGATCGATGTCGTGAGTCTTTCGCTCGGGTACTACCACGAGACCCCGCAGGACGGTTTCTACACCCGCGACCTGTACGACCTGCTGGCTGTCCTCCGCGGGCTCGGCACGACCGTCGTCGTCTCGGCGGGCAATGACGCGATCGACCGCCCGACCTTTCCGGCATCGCTCTGGCCGTGGCCGGGCGCCGACAACGGGATCGTCGCCGACGGTGGCGCCGCGCACCTCAGCGTCGGCGCGCTCAACCCCGATCGACGCACGACCTCGCTCTTCTCCAACGTCGGGCCGTGGGTGCGTCTGTACGCGCCGGGCGCCGCTGTCGTCAGCACGATCCCGGACTTCTTCGGGGGAGTGCAAGCATCCACCCGCGACGACGAGTACGACCGCGAGCGCCTCACGATCGGCCCCGAGGACTTCCGCGGTGGCTTCGCCGTGTGGAGCGGCACCTCCTTCGCGGCACCGCTCGTGGCGGGGCGGATCGCCGCGATCCTCGGCGACGGATCGCTCCCCGAGGAGGCGGATGACGCCGCCGTGACGACTGCGCTCGCCGCCGTCGAGGCGGTGCTGGTGGGCGACGACGACTGATCGCGCTCGCGCGGGAGGCAGCGGGCACGGCATGCTGAGGGGATGACGTCCCCCGACGAGCGCGAGTATGCGCGCGGGCTCGATCTGGCAGCGCAGCGACGCTTCGCGGAGGCGCTCGTCGTGCTCGATGCGGTCGCAGCCACGGCCCACGATCCGGATCTGTACGCGCGCGTCGTGGGGACGCGCGCGTACATCTTCACGCAGACCGGCCGGTCAGCGGATGGCGAGCGGGAGTGCCGCGCGGCGCTCGAGGACGACCGCCTCAGCGCGCACACGCGGGGCGTCGTGGCCGGCCAGCTCGGTAGCGTGCTCGTCAACCAAGGGCGCCTCGACGAAGGGCTTCAGTGGCTGGGCCTGGCCATCGACACGATCCCGGACGATCCGCTTGCGGTCGCGAACCTGCGGGTCAACCGGAGTCTCATCCACATGCAGCGGCGAGACCTCCCTCAGAGCGCCGCCGATCTTCAGGCGACGCTCGCGGTCTTCGCCGACCACGGGTCGGCGTCCGATCTCGCCGAGGCCCAGCACAACCTCGGCTACGTCGCCTTGCTCGAGGGCGACCTCGTTCGGGCGATGCGGGAGATGGCCGCGGCGCGTCCCGTGCTGGCGGCACTCTCGTCGGCCAACGCCGCGATCTGCGATGCGGACCGCGCCGAGGTCCTGCGCGACGCGGGTCTGGCGACGGAAGCCGAACGCGTGCTCGCCGCTGCTGCTGCGTCGTTCGGTGCGGACGGGATGCCGCAAGCGCGCGCGGAATCCGAACTGCGGCTCGCGATCTCCCTCGTCCGTCACGATCCGGGACGCGCCGAGCGCGTGGCGCGCACGGCGGCTCGGCGCTTCCGCGCGCTCGGCGCGGGGTCCTGGGCGACGCGGGCCGATGGCGTGCGCCTCCGCGCGGCACTGTCGGTCGGTGGCATGGATCAGTCCGGCCAGCTCCTCCCGGTGCACCGGCGACGCCCGGATGACGACGAGATCGACCGCGTCGCCCGTGCGCTTTCGCGCCACGGATTCGCCGGTGACGCGGCGGCTCTGCGGCTCGCCCGAGAGCTCTGGCGGGCCCGGCAGGGCAAGCGCGCCGGGCGGATGCCGGCGATCACCGATCATGCGTCGCTGGATGTCCGTCTCCTTGCGCGCGAAGTGCGCGCGCGCCGCGCGGAACACACGCGCCCGGCACGCGCACGTGCCGAGGCTGCGGCCGGGCTGGCGGAATTGGGTGCCGGGCGTTCGGTCCACGGGAGCCTGGACCTCCAGACATCGCTCGCGATGCACGGACAGGCGCTGTTGTTGGCGGGGATCGATTCGGCGGTCGCGTCGGGTCGTCCCGATGTCATCTTCGAATGGTCCGAACGTGCCCGTCTGCTCAGCCAGCAGGTCGTCGCCGTGCGGCCGCCGCACGACCCGGCGCAGGCGGCCGATCTGTCCGAACTGCGGATGCTGCGCGCCGACCTCGCCGGATCCGACTGGCTCGCCGACCCCCGCGTGATCGCGCTCGGCGCGCGCGTGCGCGAGCGGCAGTGGCAGACCGCCGGCGCGGCACGCGACGACGCTGTCGACTCGCGCCTCGATCTGGATGCTCTCCGCGCGACGCTCGCCCCGGACACCGCGGTCCTGTCCTACGTCTACGGGACGGCAGGACTGCGGTGCCTGGTGGCCACCTCCACGGGGGCATCCCTCGTGTCGCTGCCCGGATGGGAGGCCGCGCGCACGGTCATCGCGGGGCTGCGGGCCGACCTCGACATGACCGCCACCGTGCGCACCGGTCCGCTGGCGGCCGTCGTCCAGCGCTCCCTCCAGCAGCGCCTTGCCCTCCTGTCGCGGGCGCTCGTCGACGAGCCGGTGCGTGTCGCGGGCGTCCGCAGGTTGGTCGTGACCGCGCCGGGCATCCTCGCCGGCATCCCCTGGAGCATGGTGCCCGGCCTCGCGGAGTGCGCGCTGACGCTCGCCGGATCGGCGTCGCGGTGGGCGCTGAGCGAACCGCGGCCGCTGCGCACCGCGGCATTCGCCGTGGGCCCGCGGATCGACCGCGGCGTCGAGGAGGTCACGACGGCCGCCGCTGTCTGGGACTCGCCGCACCTTCTCCTCGGACCCGCGGCCACCGTCGAGGCCACCTCGGCCGTCGCGGGAGAGGCGGATGTGCTCCATATCGTCGCGCACGGACGGCACGCGGCCGACAACCCCCTGTTCTCGGGTCTGGAGCTCAGCGACGGCGTGCTGTTCGGCTACGACATCGACCGCATCGCCGCCATCCCGCGCACGGTCGTGCTCTCGGCATGCGAAGTCGGGCGGTCGGCCGTGCGCTGGGGAGAGGAAGCGATCGGTATGACGCGGGCGTGGTTGCATGCGGGCGCAGACTGTGTCATCGCCGCGCCCGTCGTGGTCGCCGATGACGACGCGAGCGCGGTGCTCAGCGCCCTGCACAGCGGCCTCGCCGCCGGCCGGAGCCCCGCCGAAGCGCTGGCTGCCGCCCAGGCGGAGACCGGCATCCTGACGGCGTTCCAGTGTCACGGCGCAGGGCTCTGAAAAAACCCCGGCGATGTATCAGGGTGTCGCCGGGGTGCTCCTCTCTTGTGAACGACAGAGACGTGAGCGTGGGGGACGCGGGGCGTCGCACCTGTGGGGGAGGACAATCCGTCGTTCGAGAAGTCCGGAAGCTGGGGGCGACCGGTCTTCGGGCCGGCGGATGCGGGGGCTCCGCCGGCCTCTCTTTCGTCTCCGGGGCCGTGTCAACCCCGTGGCGAGAAGACGTCGGAGTGCCTAGCGTCGAGGGATGAGTGACACACGTGTGCATCGTCCCGCCGACCTCGGCCGCCAGATCGGGGTGATCTCCGCCGTGGTCTTCATGATCATCGCCGCGATGGTCGGGACGGGACTCTTCGGTGGCACGAACGTACGCGAGCTTCAGGGAGGCGCCCTCGATTCCGACGCCACGTATCTCGCTCCGGCGACGCAGGCGTTCAGCATCTGGACGGCGATCTACATCCTGATGGTGGCGTACGCGATCTGGCAGGCGCTTCCCGCGCAGCGGAGTCGGGTGCGTCAGCGCGCGGCCGGATGGTGGGTCGCCGTCACGGCTGTCCTCAACGGCGGCTGGCTGCTCGCTGCGCAGTTCTTGAACCTGCCGATGACTGTGATCGCGATCGTCGTCCTTCTGATCGCGCTGGCCTTGACGATCCGGGTGCTGACCATCCAGCCGAGCGAAGGATGGCAGGATGCCGTGTTCCTCGACCTCACCGTGGGGCTGCACCTGGGGTGGGTGGCGCTTGCGACGGTGGCGAACGTCACCGCCTGGTTGACCGCCGAGGTCGTGCCGGCCTCCTGGGGTGATGCCGCGGATTTCTGGGGCATCGCTGTGCTGCTCGTCGTCGGGTTCATCGGCATCGCCCTTGCTCTCGGCACGAAGGGACGCCTTGCGCCCGCCATCGCCATGTCATGGGGTCTCGCCTGGATCGCCGTGGGGCGGTCGACCGGTGAGCCGCAGTCGCTCCCGATCGCGATCGCCGCAGGAGTCGTCGCCGCCGTCGTGCTTCTGGTGGCGGTGGCCATCCGCCTGATTCTGGCGCGCAGCACCCCGGATTGACCCTCGTCGAGGTTGCCCTTGCCTGTGCCGCGCATGTCCCACTTTCGGCAGGGTATGTCCCACTTTCGGCAGGGTATGTCCCGCTTTCGGCTGGTTTTCGCGGCCCAAAGCGACCATAAGTGGGACATGCCCCCGGGCCCCGGGCTCTCGGTGCCGCTCGCCAGGCCGCCGGCATCGCGGCGACTCAGTAGGTCTCGGCGAAGGCGCGCAGGATCCGGGGCGGCTCGGTCAGCGACGACGCGAGAACCTTCGCCGCGATGCGGTCGTAATCGCCGGCGGCGAAGTAGCCGTCATCGCGGTACACAGCCATGCGCTCGGTGAACGCCTCGGCCGTGGGCTCCGGGTGGAACTGCGTCGCATAGAGGCGGTCCCCGATCCGATACGCCTGCACGGGGCAATCGTTGTTCTGGGCAAGGAGGACAGCGCCCTCCGGGAGCGTGCCGGTGCCCTCCTTGTGCGCGGTCAGCGCCGTGAACGTGTCGGCAAGTCCACCGAACAACGGATCGCGGTGCCCCTCGTCGGTCAGGGCGATGCGGGCGGGCCCCGTGTCCTCGGGGTACGCGCGCGTGACCTCGCCGCCGAGCGCACGCGTCACGACACCGATTCCGAAGCACGTGAACAGGGCCGCCGTCTCGGCCGCCGCGGCGCGGTGAGCGATGCGCGCGAGGTCCGCCTCCAGCCGCTGCTGTGACGCGTTCTTCGACGATTCGGGATCGCTCACGTTGAACGGGCTCCCGCCGACGACGAAGCCGCGCCAGCGGTCCCAGGCATCCGCCGGCAACGGCTCGTGCACGAGGTCCCAGCGCTCGAGGGTCGCGTCACGCATGGCGGTGCGAAAAGACGCGAACTCGGCCTCAGCCGCACCCTGCTGCGGGCGAGCGCAGATGTAGACCAGCGGTGCCATGGCGTCGAGTCTAGGCGTGTGGATGCCGCGCGTCACCGTGACGAGTTCGCCGTACGCCCGCGGACGATGCCCACGAAGGTATCGACGAGGACGTTGTCGGCATCCGTCCGCCACGCGATCGCGACGGGAGCGACGGGACCGTCCACGAGCGGTCGCCACGCGGTGTCCTTTCGGTGGTGGAGGCGCGCAAGCGACATCGGCACGATGACGATGCCGATGCCGGTGGCGGCCAGCGCGATCGCATCTTCGGTCGTTTTGGGGGCAGCGAAGGCGGGAGCCGCCGCATCCGGCACGTGCGGGTTCAGGATCGCATCCTGCGGGACGATCACGACGTCTCCCGCGAGATCGGCGAGGTGGAGTTCGTCGGCGGCGGTCAGATGCGACTCGGCCGCGCAGACGACGACCGGCGCCTCGTCGTAGAGCGCGATGACGTTGAGGCCGTCGCGATCGATCGGCAGACGCACGATCGCGACGTCGACCGCGCCGGAGTGGAGTGCCGCGTGCTGATCGGCCGCGCTCAGCGCCACGAGGTCGAGCGGTGTCCGCGGCATCCGCTCCTGCCAACGGTCGATCCACGTTCCCGGCGTCGCTCCGGGCGTCGCGCCCAGGCGCAGCGGACCCGCGGGGACGGTCGCGACCGGCGGCGCGGGAGCGAGCTTCTTCTTGGTCGGGGGTGCCTTCTTCGCGGTCTTGCCGGCGGTGGTCCGCAGCGGTCGGCGACCGCCGCGCTGGGGTCCGCCGCTCGTCTTCGCCATGGTGTCAGCGTAGCCGCGGGTGAAAGCGGTCACCGCTATGGTCAGAGCATGGTGCCGATCATCGCAACCGTCGTCGCGGCGCTCGCCGCGCTCCTGCACGTCTACATCTTCGTGATGGAGTCGATCCAGTGGACGCAGCCCCGCGTCTGGAAGCGGTTCGGCGTCGCCGATCAGGTTGCCGCGGACACGACCAGGCCGATGGCGTACAACCAGGGCTTTTACAACCTGTTCCTCGCGATCGGCGCGGTCATCGGGCTGACGCTCTTCTGGGCCGGCGAGTCCGGCACCGTCGCCGATGTCGCCGGGCGGACGCTCCTGCTCTTCAGCCTGGGATCGATGGCCGCCGCCGCTCTTGTGCTGATCACGAGCGGCGCGAAGTACCTGCGACCGGCGCTGATCCAGGGCACGCTCCCGCTGATCGGGTTCGTCCTGTTCCTCTTCGCCTGAGGGCGGCTGAGACCGCTCGAGGGTTCAGGCGGCGAGGCGGAGGCCGCGCTGGTCTGTCGCGACCTGCTCGCCGTCCGCGATCTGCTCGTCGTCGCCGATGAGCGAGTCGCCCGCCACCCGAGCGTGTGCCCCGATGAAGGCGCGGACCCCGATCTTGGCGCGGGCGCCGATCGCGGCTCCCGCGCCGATGTGTGCGTGCGGTGCGATCTCGGCTTCCGGCCCGATGACGGCGTCGGGTTCGACCCAGACGCCGCGACCGATGTGGGCACCGGCGGCGATCTGCGCCCCGGGTTCGACGTAGGCACCCACTTCGATGAGCGCGCTCGCGTGCACTTTCGCGCCTTGCGCGATGAGACCGCGCCCGTTCGCATGCTTGCGATAGCGCAGCGTCTCGCCGTGGTCGTTCTCGATGTCGATGTAGTTCTTACCCACTGAATCCTCCCGAGAATGGAGACAACGGCGCGCCCGCCCGATTCATTCCCGCGAATGCGGACGACATCGGATGCCGGATGCCGAGTGCGTCCCGGCGAGTAGGCTCGCCGGGTGAGTACGCCCGATGCAGAGGTCGACCCGACGACCGGCCCGTCCCTGGTCTTCGACGGCAAAGCTACTGCGCACTCTGTCGCCGAGGACATTCTCGGCATCCTGACGGGGACCTTCCTCGCTTCGCTCGGGCTGCACCTGCTGCATGCGTCGGAAGCGGTGACGGGCGGAACAGCGGGCCTCTCGCTCCTGATCGGCTACGCGACGGGCTGGCCGTTCTGGGCACTGTTCGCTCTGATCAACGTGCCGTTCGCGCTTCTGGCGGTCTTCCGACGCGGGTGGGACTTCACGATCCGCACGGTCGTCTCGATCGGTCTCGTCTCGGGGGTCGCCGTCGTGCACGACCTGTACTTCCCCATCTCCGACATCCAGCCGCTCTACGGCACGCTGGCCGGCAACCTGCTCGCCGGTGTCGGGGTGCTGATCCTGTTCCGGCACCGATCGAGTATCGGCGGTATCAACATCATCGGGCTGGAGGTGCAGGACCGCACCGGCTTCCGCGCGGGCTGGACCATGATGATCTTCGACCTCCTGATCATCCTGGCGGCGCTGCTGGTCGTACCGTGGCAGAGCGTCCTGATGAGCGCGGCCGGCGCCGTGTTGCTGAACCTCGTGCTCGCGCTCAACCACCGTCCGGGCCGGTATCTCGGGCACTGACATCACGTCTGGCAGCGCGGGCACCAGAAGACGTTGCGCGTGCTCGTCGGGTCAGCTCCCAGCGAGGTGCGCAGGATCAGCGTGCCGCAGCGCCGACACGGGCGACGGTCGCGGCCGTAGACCCAGGTCTGGTGGCCGCGGCGTGCGTCACCGGTGAAGGTCCGCGGAGTGCGGTCGCGATTGGCGCGGATCATGCGCGCGCCCGTGTCGACCAGAGAGGCGGCGTCGACGGCGGTCGCCGGTGTCGTCGGGAGGATGCCGCGGACGAAGAGCAGCTCGTTGACGTATTCGTTGCCGAGTCCGGCCAGGTGTCGTTGATCGAGGAGCGCGACGTGGATGGCCCGGGGGTCCGCGCCGACGCGGCGCGCGGCTTCCGCGGCATCCCAATCGGGTCCCAGGAGGTCGGGGCCGAGGTGGCCGACGACGCGGGCCTCATCCGCCGTGGGGAGTACTTCGACCATCGCGAGATCGAACCCCACGGCGTCGGCGCCGGTGACACCGACGATCGCGCGGGCGCGGAATGCGGCGTTTCGCCACCGCTCGCCGGGCGCGTAGACATGCCACTCGCCCTCCATCTTCAGATGGGAGTGGAGCGTCATCTCGCCGATTCGCAGGAGCAGGTGTTTCCCTCGCGGGACGACCTCGCGCACGGTCGCGCCAACGAGGTCGGCGGTTGCGCTCCCCGGCACGCGGATGTCGAAGCGCGTGACCTCCCGCCCCGCGAGCGCGTCGTGGAGGCGCCGCGCGGTGCGAAAGACAGTGTCACCTTCGGGCATCGCCGCTCCCGGTGCGCTCAGCCACGAGCGGAGGCCTTCCGGAGTGTCAGTCCCCGCGCCGATTCGACGAAACCGGCATCGCGCAAGGCGCGCCCGGCCGGAGTGCCGTAGACGAACACGCCCGAGACCTGCTCGATCGTGAGGGTCTCCAGGCGCCGGTCGCGTGCGGTCTCGACGAGTCCTCGCGCCGCCGCTGCCAGCAGAGTCTCATCGTCCGTGAAGGCGAGGGCGGTTTTGCCCCCGCGTTCGAGATAGAGCACGAGTGAGCCGTCGACGAGCGTGACGAGTCCACCGGCCTTGCGCCCGGGACGGTGGGTGACCCCCTCCAGGACCGGCCAGCCGAGTGCGGCGCCGTACGGGTTCGCGGGGTCGGTGGCGGCCAGTGTGACGGCGTGGAGCGGGGCCGGGTCGGGAAGCCCGGCGAACGTGCGGAGGCGATCGACGGTGGCCGAGGCGGCGAATTGGGCGGCGCCCAGCTGCTCGATGAAGTAGCCCCGGCGGGCGTGGCCGGCATCCTCGAACCCGGCCAGCACCCGGTATGCCTGCGCGAACCCGCCCGCGGCGCCTTCGGCCTGCACAGAACCGCGAGTCAGGATGCCGTAGCGCTCGAGCAGAAGTCCCGCCGAGGCCGTAGCGCGGATCGCCGGGTCGCTCTCGGCTGCGGGCAGCATCGACCAGCGCCCGCCGATCAGTGGTGGACGCTGGGGAGCGGCCGCGCGCGGCGTCACCGCGAGTGACGTCCCGCGGAACATGCGGGCACGCGGGGCCCGACGGGTGGTCCGGTGGGCCTGCGAGCCCCCGGCCAGGAGGGCGCGGACGGGAGCGAACGTGTCGTTGGTCACGCGCCCCGTCCAGGTCAGGTTCCAGAGCGCATCGATGACAGCCTGCTCGGACTGCGCTGCCGTCATCGCGCTGAGCTGAGCGGCGAAGTACGCCCCGCCGCCGGCGAGGGCCGCCAGCAACTCCTGTTCCAGGGGGGTTTCGGGCTCGGCCCCCTCCGGCGCGGCGAGCGTCAGCGCCGCTGTGTCGATCGGGTGCAGGGCGATCCAGCCATCCCGCCCTGGGAGCGACCCGTGTCCGGACCAGATGACCTCGCCGGTCGAGGTGAGTTCGTCGAGCATGGCCGGGACGTAGTCGGTGACCCGCGACGGCAGGATGAGCGATTCCCACGCACTGGCCGGCAAGGGGATGCCGGCTAGTTGCTCGATCGTCGCGAGCGCGCCGTCGATGCCCTCGAGGCGCCGGCCGTCGGCGTGCTGCCAGATCGGCAGGAAGCGCGCGAACGCCTCGGGCGAGACCGGCTCGACCGTGCCGCGGATCGCTGCGAGCGAGCGGAGCCGCAGCCGGCGCAGCACTTCGGTGTCGCACCACTCCAGGTCGCCGTCGCCGGGTCCCGAAGCCGCAAGGAAGAAGCCGCTCGTCAGACGCCCCTGTGACTCGAGCCGTTGCAATGTCTGGCGCGCGACGGCCGCGCCGATTCCCAGCCGCTCCGCGACGTCGCCGGTTCGGAACGGGCCGTGGGTGCGCGCGTGCCGCGCGATCAGATCGCCGAGCGGATCGGGGAGCGGCTCGAGGAACGCGGTCGGGATGCCGACCGGCAGCGCGATCCCGAGGGCATCGCGGAGGCGTCCGGCATCCTCGATCGCGGCGACCCGGTCGACGCCCGCGATCGCGACCCGGATCGCGCGACGCGCCGTCACGAGCTCGTGCAGCAGGACGTCGGCGGCCGGGTCGTCGCCGTCGAGGCGGGCAGCGGTGTCGTCGGCGTCGAGGGGGCCGAGGATCCGCAGGAGATCGGCGACCCCTTCGAGTCCGCGCGCCCGCCTGGCCGGGTCGAGGCGTTGGGCCTCGCGTTCGAACTGGGCGATGACGCCCGGGTCGAGCAGCTCGCGCATCTCGACTTTACCGAGAAGCTCGGAAAGCAAGGCGGGGTCGACCGAGAGGGCTGCGGCGCGGCGCTCCGCGAGCGGCGAATCTCCCTCGTACATGAACGCGCCGACATATCCGAAGAGCAGGTCGCGCGCGAACGGTGACGGCTGGCTCGTCGTGGTTTCGACGAGACGGATGCCGCGGTCGCCGATCGACCGGGCGATCCGCAGGAGCGCCGGCAAGTCGTAGACGTCCTGCAGGACCTCTCGCAGGGTCTCCAGGATGATCGGGAACGTGGGGTGGTTCTTGGCGACCTCCAGTAGCTGGGCGGACTTCTGCCGTTGCTGCCACAGGGGCGAGCGCTTGTGGGGATTCAGCCGGGGGAGGAGAAGTGCCCGGGCGGCGCACTCCCGGAATCGCGACGCGAACAGTGCTGACCCGCCGACTTCGTCCGTGACGATCTGTTCGAGTTCGTCGGGTTCGAAGACGAACAGTTCGGCACCGGGCGGTTCTGCTTCGGCGTCGGGTACCCGGGCGATGATCCCGTCGTCGCTGGCGACCGCGGATCCTTCCACGCCGAGACGCTCTCGGATGCGGGCGTTGACCGCGAGCGCCCACGGTGCGTGTACGTGCATGCCGTACGGGGAATGCAAAATGACGCGCCAGTCGCCGACCTCGTCTCGGGACCGCTCGACCGTGAGTGTCTTGTCGGTGGGGAGGGTGCCGGTTGCTTCGCGCTGCTCGGCGAGGTAGGCGAGAAGATTGCCGATCGCGTTGTCATCGAGCCCCGAGCCGCGCAGGCGCGCGGTCGCTTTTTCGGGGAGCGCCGCGGCGACTTCGCGGGAGAATTTTCCGAGCGCTTCGCCGAGTTCGGCCGGACGCCCCAATCCGTCGCCGTGCCAGAACGGCAGTTTGCCGGGTTGTCCGAACGCGGGCAGGACGTTGACGCGGTCGTGGGTGATCTCGACGATCCGCCAACTCGTCGTGCCGAGGGTGAAGACGTCGTTCACCCGCGACTCGTAGACCATTTCTTCGTCGAGTTCGCCGACGCGGGCGTTACGTGTCTCGCCAGCGACGAACACACCGAACAGGCCGCGGTCGGGAATCGTGCCGCCGCTCGTGACGGCGACCCGTTGTGCCCCGGGACGCCCGGTCAACGTGCCCTGATCGCGATCCCACACGACGCGCGGGCGCAGCTCGGCGAACTCATCGGAGGGGAATCGGCCCGCGAGCAGGTCGAGCGTCGCCTCGTACGCCGAACGGGGGAGCGTGCGGAACGGCGCCGAGCGCTTGACCGTCTCGAACCATTCCTCGACGTCGATCGGGGCCAGCGCGCAGGCGGCGATCGTCTGCTGCGCGAGGATGTCGAGCGGGTTCTGCGGTACCGCGATCGCCTCGATCTGCCCCGCCAGCATCCGCTCCGTGACGACGGCCGTGTGCAGCACATCGCCCCGATGCTTGGGGAACAGTGCAGCGCGGCTCACCTCGCCGACCTGGTGGCCGGCGCGCCCGACGCGTTGCAGACCCGATGCGGCCGACGGGGGCGCCTCGACCTGAATGACGAGGTCCACGGCACCCATGTCGATGCCGAGCTCGAGGCTCGAGGTCGCGACGACGCAGCGCAGGATGCCGGACTTCAGCTCGTCCTCGACGATCGCGCGCTGTTCTTTCGACACCGACCCGTGGTGTGCTTTGGCGAGTTCGGGTGGCGCGCCCGCGGATGCGCCCGCCTGGGCCATCATCGCCGCCGGCACCGTCGGAGCGGCCGGCTCTCGGCCGAGCCGCTCGGCATAGATCTCGTTGAGGCGGCCGGTGAGGCGTTCGGCGAGCCGACGGGAGTTCGCGAACACGATCGTGGAGCGATGCGCGAGAACGCGGTCGACGATCGCCTCTTCGACGTGCGGCCAGACCGACCCGGTGACTTCCGTCGGGCCGGTGGAGGCGAACCAGTCGTCGTCCGCCGCGCTCTCGCCGGCGGCGGGCCCGGCATCCGATCCCGGTGGCGGCGGCGGGTGCAGCATGTCGTCCATCGGGACGACGACCGACAGGTCGAAGGCCTTGGTCGCGCGTGGCGCGACGATCTCGACCGGCGCGGAACCGCCGAGGAAGCGAGCGACCTCGTCGATCGGCCGGACGGTCGCGGACAGGCCGATGTGTTGCGCGGGCTTCTCCAGCAGCGCGTCGAGCCGCTCGAGGCTCACGGCGAGGTGTGCGCCCCGCTTGGTGGCGGCGACGGCGTGGACTTCGTCGATGATCACGGTGTGGATGCCCCGCAGCGTCTCGGCGGCCTGGCTCGTGAGCATGAGGTAGAGCGATTCGGGCGTCGTGATGAGGATGTCGGGCGGATCGGTGACGAGCTTGCGTCGATCCGCCGACGGGGTGTCGCCGGAGCGGACACCGACGGTGAGCTCCGGCAGAGGGTCGCCGAGACGCCGCGCCGACTGGCCGATGCCGACCAGTGGCGAGCGGAGATTGCGCTCGACGTCGACGCCGAGGGCTTTCAGTGGAGAGATGTAGAGCACGCGCGTGCGCGGGGCGGCATCCGTGTTCTTCTTCGTCTTTCTCTCGACCGGGGCGTCGCGCTGATCGTGGAAGACCCGGTCGATCGCCCAGAGGAAGGCCGAGAGTGTTTTACCCGAGCCGGTCGGGGCGACCACGAGAGCATGTTTTCCCCCCGAGATCGCCTCCCAGGCGCCCGCCTGGGCTGCCGTCGGCTCGGCGAAGGCGCCGCGGAACCAGTCCTGCGTGGCAGGACCGAACCGCTCGAGCACATCGGCCATCCCCCCATCTTCGCGCGGCCCACCGACATCCGGGCGGCCATCTCCCTCCCCGCCCCGCTCCTCGGTCGCAATTCGCGGTCGCGTGCGACCGAGGAACGCCGGTCAGGCGGGCGCGGGCGCCGCAGAGAGAGCGCCGTCGCGGAGTTCCAGCACGAGGTCGAGCGGCAACCGCGCAAGGAACCCGTCGTCGTGGCTCACGATCAGCACGGCGCCCCGGTAGGACGACAGTGCGGACACCAGCTGGTCGACCGTGTCCAGATCCAGATTGTTCGTCGGCTCGTCGAGCACGAGTAGCTGGGGTGGCGGATCAGCCATCACGAGACATGCCAGAGCAAGCCGGAACCGCTCGCCTCCGGACAGTGCCGCGGCCGGCCGGAGCACGACGTCGCCGCGCAACAAGAACCGTGCCAGCCGGTTGCGGAGCATGACGTCGCCGACCTCGGGCGCGGACTGGCGCAGGTTCTCGAGCGGCGTCGCCGTGTCATCCAGGACATCGACCCGCTGCGACAGATACCCGATCCGGTCGGTGTAGGACGTCGCGCGCAGATGCCCCGCGGCGATTCCCCCGTCGACCAGGTGCTCCAGCAGTGTGGTTTTTCCGGCACCGTTGGGCCCGATCAGGGCGACGCGCTCCGGCCCCTGGATCACCCAGGAGTGCTCGTCATCGCCGAGCGAGGCGATCCGGCGGCCGGGTGGGACATCGGGATCGGGCAGGTCGATGCGCACCGTGGCGTCATTGCGCACCCGGCGCTCGGCAGCGTCGAGGATGGTCCGTGCCACGTCCTCCTTTCCGGCGGCTTCGATCCGGAGCCGGCCGGCCGACTCCTGCGCGGACCGCTTTCGCGCGTTCATGATGATCCCGGGTGCACGCTTCTCGGCCGAGGCCTTCCGGCCCATCGCGGTGCGCGCGGCGAGCACCTGCTCCTGATGGATGCGGTCTCGCTTCTCCCGGCGCAGGTCTTGCCGCGCGGCACTCTCGGCCTGGGCGGCCGAAGCCTGCTCGGCGTCGAGCCACGCGCGCCACTGCGAATATGGCCCGCCGAACGTCGACAGCGTGCTGCCGTAGAGCTCGGCCGTATCGTCCATCAGCTCGAGAAGCGACGTGTCGTGGCTGACGACGATCAGGGTCCCCCGCCAGGTACGGACGAGCTCGGCCACACGGGCGCGCGCATCACGGTCGAGATTGTTCGTCGGCTCGTCGAGCAACGCGATCGGCGCTCCGCGGAGGCGCACTCCGGTGATCGCCGCCAGCACGCCTTCGCCACCGGAAAGTTCACCGATACGCCGAGTGAGCGTGTCCGGGGGCAGTCCTGCTTCGGCCAATGCCGCGACCGCGCGGGCTTCGATATCCCAGTCGTCGCCGACCGCGTCGAAGTGCTGCGGCTCGACGTCACCCGATTCGATCGCGCGGATGGCGTCCCACACGGGCGCGATCCCGAGCACCTCGACGATGCGTCGGTCCGTGTCGAGCGGCAGTCGCTGCGGAAGGAGGTCGACGATGCCGGTCGTGCGCACCGTGCCGGATGCCGGCACCAGCGCGCCGCCGATCACGCTCAGCAGTGTCGACTTGCCGGCGCCGTTGCGGCCGACGAGTCCCGTGCGCCCGGAGCCGAACGCGCCCGAGACATCCCGGAGAGCGGTGGTGCCGTCCGGCCAGGTGAAGGTCAGGCCGTCGAGAACGACGGCGGGGGAATGGATGGACATGCGGTGCCTCCCGAGGATGGGGACGCGCAGGCACGACGGACACCGGAAAGCCCCCGCGAAGGCGGCGCGTCGACGGGTCTACGCGAACAGAACAGGCGCAGACCGACGTCATCTCCCGGATGCCGGGCACAACGGATCAGCGCACGATCACAGCGCGGACGCGTCGAGCTTCACCGGCATTTCCTCACACTCGGGACAAGACCGGTCGATTCTACTCCGGCGCCGCTTTCGCCGCGAGGCGCTGGCGGAGGAACAGGACGACGTCGTCGAGCTCGTCCTGCGAGACGCTGTGCGCAAGCCCGGGGTAGACCCGGCCGCTGAGATCCACATGGCCGGGGAGCCACTGGCTCGTGTGTGCGATGCGTTCCTCCGGGATCACCTCGTCTCGAGCGCCACGCCCCCAGAACACCGGCGGGCGTACCGCGGCCAGCGCGGCATCCGTCGGGACGGGCTCGTCCGCGACGAACCCGGCGAGGGCCACCGCGAAAGCGAACCGGGTCGGTTGCAACCGCAGGGCCTGCAGGGCGATGACGGCACCCTGCGAAAAGCCGAGCAGACCGATGGTCGGGCCATCCGTCTGCTCGTCGAGCCAGGTCAACAGGCGTTCGGTCGCTGCCGTCACGGCCTCGCCGCGGCGCGCGTGGAGTCCCTCGATCGGGAACCACGACCAGCCCGGCGCCGGGAACGGAGGCGAGAGCGGAGCCCGCACGGCCGCGATGACGAACTCCTCAGGCAGGAACGACGCGAGGCCGAAGAGGTCTTCCTCGTGAGATCCGTACCCGTGCAGGAGGACGAGGAGCGGCCGCCCCGCGCGCTCCTCGGGCGGAACGGACCAGAGGACGGCGTCGGCATCCAGGGGTGGCACCACGATCATGCGAACAGTCTGACAGGCACCTCCGACGCCGCGGTGGGCTGAGGTATACATGAGGCATGGCCGTTCGCACCCCCGACCCCGATCCGAACGAGCGCGACGACGACGGCGCGGAACGTGATCCGTTGCGCGGCTATGGGCGTGCGGGACACCCCGACGGGGACGGCTCCTTCGGATCGCCCGCCCCCGGCAACGCCGGAAACCCGGGGTGGCTCACCGAGATCGAGCTCACCGAAGCGCGCCGGCGGCTGCCGATCCTCTACGTCGAGGCCGTTCCCGTGCGTACCGACGGAATGGGCGCGGTGACGCATGTGGGCGTCCTGCTGCGGTCGACGCCCATGGGTGAGATGACACGCACGATCGTCAGCGGCCGGGTCCGCTACGGCGAGACCGTGCGCGACGCGCTCTTCCGCCACCTCGAGAACGACCTCGGCCCGATGGCCTTCCCGCTGCTGCCGCCGCAGCCGGTGCCGTTCACGGTCGCCGAGTACTTCCCCATGCCGGGGCTCAGCGCCTATCACGACGAGCGGCAGCATGCCGTCTCGCTTGCGTTCGTCGTGCCCGTGACCGGGACGTGCGAACCGCGTCAGGATGCACTCGAGGTGACGTGGATGTCGCCGGAGGAGGCAGCATCCGACGCGCTCGCCGCCGAGATGGAGGGCGGGCGACTGACGCTCCTGCGCCTCGCCCTGGCGAGCGTCGGCGCGCTGCGCTGAGGAACTGGTCCGACGCGGCTTCGACGAGGCGGGGAACGCCCTTGCGTCGCGCGTGATTGTGCGGACTCCGGTGTCCGGTATCCTTCGATCGTCGACGGACCCGCGCCGGCATCCCCCCACCCGGGGTCGTGTTCCCGCCACGGCCCCCGCGCGAACCGGAGACCCCTGTGTCCGATGTGCATTCCTCCCGTGATGAGAACTCCGATGCGTCGCCGTTCGACGAGCTGATCGCCGGCGCTCCGGCGGCATCGTCGGGGGCTTTCACGACGACTTTTCGCGGCTACGACAAGGCCGAGGTCGACGCCGCGATCGCCGAGCTGACCGCCCAGCGCAGCGGACACGGCGATGAAGTCGCGAAGCTCACCGACAAGTACCGTCGCGCGGTCGCCACGATCAAGACCCACGTGGCGACGATCGAAGCGCTCGAAGACAAGGCGGCGTCGCTCGAGGCCGATCTCGCGGTCGAAGCGGCCAAGGTCAGCAACGCCGAGGACAAAGTCTCGACCCTCAGCGCCGAGCTCATCGGCGCCGCCGACGAGTCCTCGAAGGGGCGCGAGCGCTTCGAGGAAGTGCTGCGCGTCGCCGAGGAGCAGGCCAGCGTCATCATCAAGAACGCCAGCGTACAGGCCGATCGGCTCCTCGAAGCCGCGCGCGAGGAGATCGCGACACGGCGCGCGGACGCGCAGGCCGATAGTGACACCGTCCGCACTCAGGCCGAGACCGATGCGCAGCAGGCGCGCCTCCGCATCGACACCGAGTTGACGGCGCACGAATCGCAGCTCGAGCGCGAGGCGGCGCATGCGGCAGAGAAGGTCGCTCAGGCCCAGCAGGAAGCCGCCGCGATCCGCACCGAGGCGGAGAAGGGCGCTGCGGCGCTCCGCGCGCTCGTCGCCCGTGAGAGCGAGCAGATGCGCGCCGAGGCGGAAGAGGCGGTCCGCGAGCAGCGGATGCGTGCGCTCGAGTTCGAGGAATCCCTCACCCGGCGGCAGGATGACGCGCAGCAGGAGTTCCTGATGCTGCACAACCAGGCTGTCGCCCACGCCGAGCGCATCACGCAGGATGCCAATGACCAGGTCGCCGCGTCGCTGGATCACTCCCAGCGGATCACCGCGAAGGCCGACGACTTCGACAAGCTCATGCGCGCCCAGTCGCAGCAACTCGAAGCCGACGCGAAAATGCGTTCGCGGGAGATCCTCGAGCGCTCCAGCGTCAAGGCGCAGAAGATCATCGACACGGTGACCGAGCACTCGCAGTCGGTCCTGCGCGATGCCGAGGACCGGACGCGTCAGCTCCGGTGGCAGCAGCAGCAGCTCACGAGCTTCATGTCCGAGGTCAAGGAGCTCATGCGCGCCGAGTCGGCCGCGGCCGCGGCGCCCACACCCGAGCCCGAGCCTGCCGACGGCACCGGCGACTGATCGCGCCGAGCGCGCGGAGGGCACCGGCGACTCGCGGCTGAGCCGCATGGTCGCTGGTGCGTATGGTGTCCGCTGTTGCGCGTGGGACGCCCAACACCTCACGCGCCATACGACTGAGCCACCACCCGTCGCGACCGGCCGCCGCCCCGCGGACCGTATTCAGTCTCCCCGCGATGACAGCGGGCACGCGAGGCGGACTTTCCGCGGCACGGCCGCGCCGTGAGGTGCGGGCGGACTGAATACCGACCGGGGTGCGAGCCCCGGGGTCAGGTGAGGCGCGCGAGCTCCGCGACGAACGCGTCCACGTCCTGCTCGGTCGTGTCGAACGAACACATCCAGCGCACTTCGTTCTTCGCCGCGTCCCAGTCGTAGAACCGGAAGGCCTCGCGGAGCTGATCGGCGACACCGTCCGGCAGGGTCGCGAAGACGCCATTGGCCTGCGTCGGCTGGCTGAACGTGACGCCCGCGATCGTTCCGTCGGCGAGTCCCGCTTGGACGCCGGCACGCAACCGCGCAGCCATCGCGTTGGAGTGCCGCGCGTTGCGGAGGTAGAGATCGCCCTCGAGGAGAGCGATGAGCTGCGCCGAGACGAAACGCATCTTGCTCGAGAGCTGCATGTTGAGCTTTCGGAGGAAGAGAAGACCCTCGGATGCCGCGGGATCGAGCACGACGACCGCCTCGCCGAGCATTGCCCCGTTCTTCGTGCCCCCGAAGCTCAGCAGGTCCACGCCCGCGTCGGTCGTGAACGCCCGGAGCGGCAGGTCGAGGGCGGCGGCCGCGTTCGAGATCCGCGCTCCGTCCAGGTGCAGACGCATGCCCCGCGCGTGCGCGTGATCGGCGAGTGCCCTGATCTCATCGGGCGTGTAGAGCGTGCCGAGCTCGGTGGACTGCGTGATCGAGACCACGAGCGGTTGCGCTCGGTGCTCGTCGCCCCAGCCCCATGCCTCGCGGTCGACGAGCTCGGGGGTGAGCTTGCCGTCGTCCGTGGGAACGTTCAGGATCTTGATTCCCGCCACCCGTTCGGGTGCGCCGCCCTCGTCGACGTTGATGTGTGCAGTGGATGCCGCGATCACCGCACCCCAGCGCGGGAGCATCGACTGCAGGCCGACGACATTGGCTCCCGTGCCGTTGAACACCGGAAACGCCTGCGCGCTCTCGCCGAAGTGCTGAGCGAAAACCTCCTGCAGTCGCGCGGTGTACGCGTCCTCACCGTAGGCGATCTGGTGCCCGTGGTTGGCTTCCGCGATCGCCGCGAGGACCTCGGGGTGGACGCCGGAATAGTTGTCGCTCGCGAAGCCGCGCACGGCGGCATCATGCAGTGTGGTCACGTCGTCCAGCCTACGAGCCCTCGGTCGGTTACGAATGTCCGAGCCCTCCGCTAACCTCGGCGGCGTGAGCGAGGATCAGGTCGGGCACGAGGTGGGCGCATCTGCGCGCGCGGTTCCCCAGAACGGGATGCGTGTGTTCCTGCACGTCCTGGTGAACACGGCCGCGGCGAATGTGACCACGAGCTTCCTCTGGTTCGCCCTCACGTTCTGGGTGTATCTCGAGACCCGATCAGTGCTCGCGACGGGGATCATCGGTGGGGCCTACATGCTGCTCCTCGCGATCTTCGGCATGGTGTTCGGCACGATCGTCGACCGCCATCGAAAGATCAGGGTCATGGTGCTGTCGGCCGTTGTCACCCTGGCCGCCTTCACTCTCGCCGGGGCGATCTACCTCGCCCGCCCCGAGGCCGAACTGCTCGATCTCGGCGGGCCGTGGTTCTGGCTCTTCTCCGGTGTGATCCTCGGCGGGGCGGTGATCGAGAACCTCCGCAACATCGCTCTCTCGACGACCGTGACTCTGCTGGTCCCCACCGAGCGCCATGCGAACGCGAACGGCCTCGTCGGCACGGTTCAGGGGCTGGCGTTCCTCGTGACGAGCGTGTTCTCCGGCTTGTCGATCGGGCTGCTGGGCATGGGGTGGACGCTCATCATCGCGATCGTCTTCACGCTTGCGGCGCTCATCCACCTTCTGTTCCTCCGCGTGCCGGAGGACGAGCCCGAGCGGGCCGAGCGTGGCAAGCTCATCGATATCCGCGGCGCGGCTGCGGCGATCGGCGCGGTCCCGGGTCTGTTCGCGCTCATCATCTTCTCGACCTTCAACAACCTCATCGGCGGCGTCTACATGGCCCTGATGGACCCGTACGGTCTGACGCTGTTCCCCGTTGAATGGTGGGGCGTCGTCCTCGGCTTCAGCTCCACGGGTTTCATCATCGGCGGGGCGGTGGTCGCGGCGCGCGGTCTCGGTCGCAACCCGATCCGCACCATGCTCTGGCTCGTTGCGGCGATGGGGTTCCTGGGCGCGATCTTCACGATCCGCGAATGGGCATGGCTCTACGTCGTCGGCATCTGGCTGTACATGATGCTCATCCCGGCGGTCGAAGCCGCCGAGCAGACCGTGATCCAGAAAGTCGTCCCGTTCGAGAAACAGGGGCGCGTGTTCGGTGCCGCGACAGCCCTCGAGGTCTCTGCTGCGCCGATCACGTCGTTCGCGATCGCACCGCTCGCCGAGTTCTGGATCATCCCGTACATGAAGACCGACGCAGGCCTCGCGACCTGGGGGTGGCTCCTCGGTGATGGCGAGGCGCGCGGGATCGCGCTGATCTTCCTGTTCTCGGGGTTGGCGATGGTCGTGCTCGCGATCGTGGCGTTCACGACGCGGTCCTACCGCATCCTTTCCGCCGGGTACTCGGAAGCGCCGGAAGTCTCGATCGAGTCCGCCGATGAAGGGCCACCGACGCCACCCGCCTCCGCCGCGCAGGCGCGGGGAGGCGTGGCGGAGCAGTAATCCGTCTCAGCCGTCCGTGCCGCGGATACCTTCGGTCGACGCGATCACCGGTCGCATCTTCTTCTCGAGGGCCTCGAAGAACATCGACAGCGGGAACTCGTCGTCCAGGATGGCGTCGGTGTATCCCGATGGGGGGCCGGCGAGCACGTCATCCGGGAGGCCTCGCGCCCAGCGCGATGCGGGGTGCGGGGTGACGACCGTGCGGACGAGGTCATACGCGGCCAGCCAGTGCGCGACCTTCGGCCGGTCGATGGACTCCCAGTAGAGGCGGTCGATCGCATCGGCGAGCGAGACGACGGCGGCGGGCACCTCCGGCCAGTCGAGCGCGAGTGCCGTATCGGTCCAGTGCAGCACACCGCGCTGATGGAGCCAGGCGAAGAGCAGCTGGCCGCCCAGTCCGTCGTAGTTGCGCACGCGGGTACCGGTGATCGCGAACCGGAAGATCCGGTCGAACAACACGGCGTATTGCACGAGCCTCGCGTGGTCGAGCATCTCGGCTTCGCTGTCGCTGCGGGAGTCGGCGGCGGACAATCGCTGTTCGATCCTCACGCACTCGCGGAACGCGGTGAGGTCACACCGCAGTTCCTCGAGCGAATAGAGGAAGTACGGCATCCGCTGCTTGATCATGAAGGGATCGAACGGCAGGTCGCCGCGCATGTGGGTGCGGTCGTGGATGATGTCCCACATCACGAATGTCTGCTCGGTGAGTTCCTGGCTCTCCAGCATCCGCTGAGCGCCCTCCGGAAGATCGAGCTTCGTGATCTCCGCCGCGGCACGCACGACACGGCGGAAGCGGGCAGCCTCGCGGTCCTGGAAGATCGCTCCCCACGTGAACGACGGGATCTCGCGCATCGCGACCGTCTCGGGGAAGAGCACCGCCGAGTTCGTGTCGTACCCGGGCGTGAAATCGATCAGGCGCAGCGAGACGAAGAGTCCGTTCGTGTACGTCTTCTCCAGCTCGCCGATGAACTCGGGCCAGATGACTTCGCACAGCACCGCCTCGACGAGGCGGCTACGTGAGCCGTTCTGGGTGTACATCGGGAAGACGACGAGATGCGCGAGTCCGTCGACGCGGTCGCGTTGCGGCTGGAAGGCCTGCAACGAATCGAGGAAGTCCGGAGCGCCGAAGTCCTCTGCCGTCCAGCGCTCGAAGTCGACGATGGATGCCGCCAGGTACGTCGCATCGTGCGGGAACAGAGGAGCAAGGGCACGAATCGAGGACGTGATCACGGCGACATGGGAGCGCGCGGCCGAGTGATCGGCCGTGTCGGCGATGGACCCGTCCGTCTCCTGAAGGGACTGGAGGTGGGTGGCTGCCGCCTGGAGGGCGAGCCAGGCCGGCTGTTCCGCGAGGGCAACGCCTTCGACAAACTGCGTGGTCGCTCGGTTGTCTTCGACAAACTGCGTGGTCGCTCGGTTGTCTTCGACAACCTCGGGCTCTCCGATGACGGCGGGCGCCCGGTGGGCGGTCAGGGACATGAGAACTCCGATCCTTCGACGCGTTGCAGGAAATATTGCGGCGTTTGTGCCTTTTATCCGATATTCTTCCATGCATGCAGGATGCTGTCGACCTCGCCATCGTTCGTGAACTCTCCCGGGACGGGAGGGCCACGCTCGCCCAGCTTTCCGACGCGGGGGGATTGTCGGTGTCCGCGGTCCAAGCTCGGCTGAAAAGGCTCGAAGCGGACGGCACGATCTCGGGATATCGGGCCATCGTCGATGCCGAGGCTGTCGGCCGGCCGCTCGCGGCGTTCGTCGAGATCACGCCGCTCGACCCTGCCCAGCCCGACAATGCCCCCGAGCTCCTCGAGCACCTCGATGCGATCGAGGCCTGCCACTCCATCGCGGGCGATGCCGCGTACATGCTCTTCGTCCGGGTCCCCACGCCGCGCGCGCTGGAAGAGCTCATCCGGGACATTCGGCAGGCTGCATCCGTCAACACCCGCACGACCGTCGTGCTGCAGAGCTTTTACGAGCATCGCCCGCTCGTGCCTCTCGCGACACCGTGAACGCGGCCGCGATACATCGCTGGGCGGATGCCCGGGCGGCCGGCCTCGCGTAGCGTCGGAGGGGTGTTCCGGCAGATCCCGCGCTACCAGCTCGTCACCGACATCGGGCTGGCCGTGGCGTTCGTGCTGTTCGCGATCGTCACGACGATCGTCGCGTCGGGGCCGTTGGCCCCGACCTCGCGACTGCCGGATGAGCGCGCGAGCCTGGTCGCGGGGCTGGCGCTGGCACTCGTCTTCGGTGTCGCTCTGGCAGGACGACGGTGGGCGCCCGGGCTTGCCCTCGGCGTCGCCTGGGCGGCGTCGCTCCTGCAGATGGCCGTGGGTCTTCCGCCGCTCCCCGCGAACCTTGCGATCCTCGGCATCCTCTACACGGCCGCCGCCTACGGCACGCGAGTGGTCTTCTGGTCGGGGTTCGCCTCGGCCCTCGGTGGCGCCGTCCTGATCACCGGCTACCTGCTCGTGCCGCCGCTCGTTTCGGGGAAATGGAGTGCGGAGACCGCGGTCGGCTCGTATCTCTTCGTCGGCGTGACGATGTTCGCCGCAGCGGTCTTCGCCCTGCTGCTTGCCTGGACCGTCGGTGCGCTGGCTCGCATGGCCATCCGTGCGCGGTCGACCCGGGCGGCGCAGGAGCGCGCCGAAGCGGAGACCGCCGCGGAGCAGGAACGGGTGCGCATCGCGCGCGACATGCACGATGTCGTCGCCCACTCGCTGGCCGTCCTGATCGCGCAAGCCGACGGTGCGCGGTACGCGGCGGATCCTGCGGTGGCCGCGACGGCGCTCGGCACGATTTCCACGACAGCGCGCTCCGCGCTGTCGGACGTTCGGATGCTGTTGACCCAGCTCCGGCATGCGCAGGCCCCGGGCCCGCAACCGAGCCTCGCCGACCTCGAGGCGCTGTATGCGCAGGTGCGCGCCGCCGGGGTCGATCTGCGCGTCGATGTCGACCCGGCCCCGCACGGCGCCCAGCCGGCATCTGTCGAGCTCGCGGTCTACCGCATCCTGCAAGAGGCGCTCACCAATGCGCTCCGACACGGGGGCGAACCCGTCCACCTCGCGCTGGCCTGGCATGCCGATCGTGTCGATCTGTCCGTGCAGAACCCCAGTGACGCGCGGAGCGCTCTCGAGCCTGCCCGCGGACACGGGCTCATCGGCATGCGCGAACGGGCGCAACTCGTCGGGGGAACCCTTGAAGCCGGGCCGTCGAGCGGCATGTTCGTCGTGCGGGCGCAGCTCCCGATTCAGGAGACCTCATGATTCGTGTCGTTCTGGTCGATGACCAGTCTCTGTTCCGTGCCGGCATCCGCATGGTGATCGACTCGCAGCCCGACCTGGAGGTCGTGGGGGAGGCGGGTGACGGCGCTGAGGGACTGAGGGTCGTTCGCGCGGCTCGACCGGATGTGGTGCTGATGGACATTCGGATGCCGGTGATGGACGGGCTGACCGCCACGGCCGAGCTCCTGCGGGACACGTCGTTCGGCGAGGCTCCGCCGCGCGTGGTCATGCTGACGACGTTCGATCTCGACGAAGCCGCAGCCCGGGCGATCCGACAGGGCGCGAGCGGATTCTTGCTGAAGGATGCCGACCCGGAGTTTCTCCTCGCCGCGATCCGGACGGTGCATGCCGGCTCGTCGGTCATCGCGGCCGCGGCGACGCGCGAGCTGTTCGCGCAGTTCTCGGCGGCACCCGAGCCGCCCCCGCCGGCGTTCGGATCGCTGACCGACCGCGAGCGTGAGATCTTCGCGCTCGCCGCCCGGGGTCTGTCGAACGCCGAGATCGCCGGCCGCGAGTTCCTCTCCGAGGCGACTGTGAAGACGCACATCAGCCGCATCCTGTCCAAACTCACGCTGCGTGATCGGGTGCAGCTGGTGGTCTTCGCGTTCGAGCACGGCGTCGCCTGACGCGCCCGCGGGATCATCCTCCAGAGTGACGGCAGCGCGACCTCGGGCCGACGCCCGCGGCATCCCCGTGTTCGTAGCGTCGAAGACATGCAGATTTCGACGACAGACATGGGCCTCGCCGCCCGCGTTCACACCCTCACTCGCACCTACGGCGCCGGCGAAAGCGCCGTGCGCGCACTCGACGACCTGAGCGTCGGCATTCGCCGCGGAGAGTTCACCGCCATCATGGGACCCTCCGGATCCGGAAAATCAACGCTCATGCACATCATGGCCGGGCTGGACGCGCCCACGAGTGGCCGTGCGTGGATCGGTGACACGGAGATCACGGGCCTGTCCGACCTCGATCTGACCGTTCTGCGCCGCCGCCGCGTCGGGTTCGTCTTCCAGTCGTTCAACCTCGTCCCCACCCTCGATGCGATCGGCAACATCCTGCTGCCGTTCGATCTGGACGGTCGGGTGCCGACGGCCCTCGAACGTGCACGGATCGATGGACTCGTCGAGACGCTCGGCCTCGGTGCGCGTCTCCGGCATCGCCCGCACGAGCTCTCCGGCGGTCAGCAACAGCGGGTGGCGATTGCGCGGGCCCTGGCGACGGCCCCCGACCTCGTGTTCGCCGATGAACCCACGGGCAACCTCGACTCGCGCTCCAGTCGCGAGGTCTTGACCCTGCTGGCGGTGGCAGCCCGGGAGCACGGTCAATCGATCGCGATGGTCACTCATGACCCCGTCGCGGCGGCCTACGCCGATCGGGTGCTCTTTCTCGGCGATGGGCGGATCGTCGCCGACAAGTCCCGCCAGAGCGCGCAGCAGGTGTCGGCCTTCATGCTCGCGGCGGAGGTGTCGGCATGACCGCCGGCGCAGTTCGGATGCCGCGCACAGCCGGCTCGTGGGAGTGGCTCCGTGAGCGGGGGATGGGCGCCACGGTGCTCGTCGCCGCGATCTCGTCGGCCTTCGGGGTGCTTCTGCTGAGTGCGACCGGGTTCATGGGCGCGTGGCTGAGGAGCGACCCCTACATCGGGGGCGGTGAGACGGCGGCGATCGTCGTCGGCATTCTGAGCGTCCTGCTGGTCGGCGTCGCTGTCTACGTCGCGGCGATCGTGACGGCGAACACGTTTGCCACGATCGTCGCAGGGCGGACTCGTCGCATCGCGCTGATGCGTCTGATCGGAGCCTCGGCCCGTTCCCAGCGTGCGGAGATCGCGCGTCAGGGACTCGTCGTCGGTGCGATCGGTGCCGTCACCGGCCTCGTGCTCGGCACGGTGCTCGCCGCGATCTTGCTCGCCGGTGCCCGCGTCGCCCTCGACATCACAGCCGACTACGCGATCCTCCACCCCGTGCTCGCGATCCCCGCGGTGATCGTCGCGCTGACGACGTGGGTCGGGGCGTGGGCGGGATCGCGGCGGGTCCTCACCGTGACGCCTCTCCAGGCGCTCGCCGGCTCCACCCCGCGCACGCACGCCGAGGCGGCGGGCTCCCGCGGGCGGCGGATCGCCGCGATCGTTCTCTTCGCTGCAGGCGCCGCTCTGCTGGTCCTCGGCGTCGCCGCGGGTCTCCTCAGCCCGCTCGGTGTCGTGATCGCGTTCTTCGGCGGCATCCTGTCGTTTACCGGACTCTCGCTCAGCGCGGTGCTGATCATGCCGCCGCTCCTCCGACTGACCGGGCGTCTGTTCGGCCGTTCCGCGACGGCTCGTCTGGCCGCGGAGAACGCATTGCGCTACCCGGAGCGGTCGAGCCGCATGGCGATCGGCATCGTCATGGGGGTGACCCTCGTTTCACTGTTCGCGGTCGCGAATGAGTCCGTGAAAGGGGTCATGGCAGCCTCCGCCGGCGGCGAACCACCGGCGGAGATGTCGCAGATCATGGATACGTTCGCGGGCGTCATGATGGGCCTCGTCGCGGTGTCCGCCGTGATCGCCGGCATCGGCCTCGTCAACCTGTTGAGTATCGGGATCGTGCAACGTCAGCGGGAATTGGGGCTCCTGCGGGCGCTGGGGCTGACCGCGCCGCAGATCCGCCGGGTCGTGCTGCTCGAGGCCGTGCACGTGACGATCACGTCGCTCGTCTTCGGTCTGGTGCTGGGGGTCGTCTACGGCTGGGTCGCCGCGCAGTCGCTGCTCGGGTCGGTCGCGGTGCCGCCGGCGTGGTCGTCGCCGACGCTCGTCGCTCCGTCCGTCCCGTGGATGCCGGTGCTCGCGATCATCCTCGCCACGGCCGTGCTGACGATCGTGGCCACGGTCACCCCGACGCGCCTGGCGACGCGAGTCGCCCCGATCGCGGCTCTCGCGGGCTGACGCGCGTCAGCCCGCGAGCGGGGGCTCCGGGTCGTGTGCCCAGGTGGGTGCGAGGGCCCGGAGGCGCGCCCCGCGCCACTGCCACGTCGCCCAGAGCACGGGCCAGAGCGCCGGCGCGATCGGCCCGTCGATCACGAGGCGATCGCGCCAGAGCGTCTTCGTCTCGTCGCCGGGCAGGGGTGAGACCGCCATCTGGTGATCCCAGACGTCGAGCGACGAGAGCGGTCCGGTGAGGGGGATGCCGCTGTCGCGGAAGATACGCACGGGTCCGTCGGCGTCGTGGGTGTGTTCTTCGCTGACGTGGATCAGTTGTTGCCCGAGGGGCACGACGCCGGCGAGCGTGAGCGTCACCGGCACGTCCATCCCCGGCGTGAGGGAGGACGGCAGGCCGCTGGGCGACATGGGTTCCATCATCATGAGCGGTCCGTACAGCTCCGCGATCGCGCGGGGGGAGTGGAGGGCGCGCCAGGCGGCATCGGCGTCACAGTCCAAGACGAGCTTCAACAGAATCCGCATACTGCAGTCTGACACCTTGCGGCTCGGCATCCGGTAATGTGGGAGCGCTCCCAGGCCTCATTAGGAGCCCGTTCGAAGGAAGACCAGTGCCGCTCACCCCCGCCATCGAATCCGGCGACCGTTCTCACGGCGCCACCGCGATCGAGTCGGTCGCCCAGCTGTCGACCATTCTGGAAGACACGGATCCGACTCTTGACCCGGCGCTCGGCCGCCTGGCGCGGCAGGCCGCGGCCGAAGGAATCGTGCTCCTCCGCAACGACGATGCCGTCCTTCCATTGGATGGGCGCACGGTTGCGGTGTTCGGGCGCACGCAACTGGATTGGTTCGCCGTCGGCTACGGGTCGGGCGGCGACGTCAAGGTGCCCTATGTCTGGAACCTCGTGGCGGGGCTGCGGGATGCCGGCGTCACCGTCGACAGTGAGGTCGCTGATCTCTATGCGGCCTGGTGCGCCGAGAATCCGGCGGAGCTCACCGGTACCTGGGGCCAGTGGCCCCATCACTTCCCCGAGATGCCCCTCGACCCCGCGGTCGCCGCATCCGCCGCGACGCGTGCCGACACCGCCGTGGTCGTCATCGGTCGGGCTGCCGGGGAAGCGCGAGAGAGCATTCTGGAGCCGGGGAGCTATTACCTCGCCGAGGAAGAGCGGACCCTGCTCGATGCCGTCACCGCCGCCTTCGCCCGCACGGTCGTGGTTCTCGACGTCGGCAACGTCATGGATCTCTCCTGGCTCGCGGACTACGGCGACCGGATCACGGGACTTCTCGCGGCCTGGCAGGGCGGGATGGAAGGCGCTCGCGCCGTCGCCGCCGTCCTCTCGGGCGAAACCCCCGCCAGCGGCAAGCTCACCGACACGATCGCCCGCAGCTATGCCGATTACCCGAGTGCCGCCAACTTCGGCGACCCCGACGCGAACACGTACGTCGAGGACATCTTCGTCGGTTACCGCTACTTCGAAACCTTCGCCCCGGAGCGGGTGCTCTTCCCATTCGGCTTTGGCCTCGGGTACACGACGTTCGCGCTGACGACGCAGGCGCACGAGGTCGACGGCATCCTGCGCTTGACCATCGATGTGCGCAACGCCGGAACCCGAGCGGGAGCGGAGACCGTGCAGGTCTACGTCGCCGCGCCGGGCGTCATGCTGAGCCAGCCTTCTCGACGACTTGCGGCCTATCGCAAGACCGCCGTGCTGCAGCCCGGCGAGTCCGAGCGGGTGCAGGTGTCGATCGCGATGGATGACCTCGCGTCGTACGACGATGCGGGCGCGACGGGCCACCGCAGTGCGTGGGTGCTCGAGGCGGGTGACTACGCGTTCTTCGTCGGGACGGATGTCCGCAGCGCGACCGCCGAAACGACCGTGACGATCCCGGACGTGCGCGTCGTCCGTCAGGTCACCGAGGCCGCGGCCCCGGTACTCCCCTTCGAGCGGATGACGCTCACTCGGGACACCGACGGCACGGCGCGCGTTGCCACGGCACCCGTGCCGACGGCGACGGTCGACTTGCGCGAACGGATCCTCCAGCAGCTGCCGGCGGCTCTTCCCGTTCCGGCCGCACCGCTGACGCTCGACGCGGTTGCGGCGGGCGAGGCCACGCTCGACGAGTTCGTCGCGCAGCTGACGGCCGCAGAGCTCGCTGACATCGCGCGCGGTGACATCACGATGCACTCGCCGCTCGGCGCGGCCGGCAACGCCGGTGTCCTCGGCGGGGTCTCGGAGTCCCTGCGCGCGAAGGGCGTGCGGCCCGTCACGACGACCGATGGTCCGAGCGGCATCCGCCTGTCGGCCTATGCGTCACTGTTGCCGTCGGGGACGGCGCTCGCATCGACGTGGAACCCGGTGCTCGTGCGCGAACTGACGGCTCTGCACGCGCAGGAGATGATCCGCAAGGGCTCCGATGTGCTCCTGAGCCCCGGCATGAACATCCACCGTGACCCGCTGTGCGGCCGCAACTTCGAGTACTTCTCCGAGGACCCGCTCGTCACCGGATGGACGGCCGCCGCTGTCGTCCAGGGCATCCAGTCTCAGGGCGTCGCCGCCTGCCCCAAGCACTTCGCGGCCAACAACCAGGAGACCAACCGCACGCGCAACGATTCGCGCGTCTCCGAGCGAGCCCTCCGTGAGATCTACCTCCGCGGCTTCGAGATCTGCGTGCGCGAAGCCCAGCCGCTCGCGATCATGATGTCGTACAACCAGATCAACGGGGTGTGGGCGCACTATCACCACGACCTGGTCACGACGATCCTCCGTGGCGAGTGGGGCTACACCGGATGCGTCATGACCGACTGGTGGATGGAGGAGGCGGTCGATCCGCTCTTCCCCGCGCTCGAGAACAGCGCCTATCGCGTGCGTGCGCAGGTCGACGTGCTCATGCCGGGTGGGGTGAAGACGGATGCCGGTCCGCAGTCGTACGCGGACGATTCGATCGCGCAGTCCCTCGCTCGGCCCGATGGACTCACGCTCGGGGAGCTGCAGCGCGGCGCCCGCAACGTCCTCGGCCTGGTGCTCGCCCTTACCCCGGTGATCGACGCCCGCACCTGACGCGCCCGCGCGGCACCCGGGGGATCGGCTGCGGGTCGGGTCTGGGTGCTGTCGCCAGAATCGGACAATGTCGCCGGATTCGGATGCCTGCCTGACTCCGCGCCCGATTCTGCGGCATCCATCCGAATCCGGTGCGTGCGGGACGGGTGTGCGCGGGGCACGCGCACAGGGCCGGCCCGGCGTCGGCGGGTGGAGGCAGGGCTTTAGCCTGGAGGGATGGCTTCCCCGTTCGACCAGTCGCGCTATCAGGTCCGCTTCGAGTGGGGCACGGAGGGTCTCGCCCGCCTCGCCCCGGCGGATGTCGTCGTGGTCGTGGATGTGCTTCGCTTCTCCTCCACGGTCGTCGGCCGTGTCGCGGCAGGCGAGTCCGTCGCTCTCGATGAAGCCGCCCACGCGGTGTCGGTGAACGGCGCCGTCGTCGCCGCGCATGCCGCAGACGCGCTCATCCTGCTCGGATGCGTTCGCAATGCCGGCGCCGTCGCCCGTGCCGTGCTGGCGCATCAGCACGACCGCGGCGCGCGCACATCGATCGCGGTGATCGCCGCCGGTGAGCGCGAGGGACGGGACGGCCCCGTGCGCTTCGCCGTCGAGGATCAGCTCGGGGCGGGCGCGATCGTCGACGCGCTGGGAGTGCTCGGCATCGACCACACCTCGCCCGAAGCAGCCGCGACCGGCGAGGCGTTCCGCGGGCTCCGCCCGGCGCTGCGCCACCTGCTCGCGGCGAGCGGGTCCGGCCAGGAGCTCATCGACCTCGATCGGCGCGACGAGGTGCTCGCGGCATCCGTGCTCGATGACCTCGACGCCGTCCCGGTCCTGCGGGACGGCGTGTTCGTCGCCTACTGAACGCTCAGCGCGGGGTCATCGCCGCGAGGCGGGTGGCCGGGGAGATCTCCCGCCGGGTCCACGCGAACAAGAACCGTTCATCGAACGACCGCGAACACCGTGCGCACGATGTCGGTCGTGTCGCCTTCCGGTGTCGGTAGGCCGTGTGGCCGGCCGGGCACACGCCGACCCAGGGCGCGAGCTCGATCGCGGTCTCGCCGCGATGAGTGGTTCCCCCGGTGTAGCCGAGCGACCGCGCGACGCGTTTCCACGCTGCCCCGTGACCCGCGCGTGCGCCGGCGAGGGCATGGGCGACCTCGTGCAGGAGCGTTTGCCGGTTGGTCTCGTCGTCGTATCGCGCGGAGAG
This sequence comes from Microbacterium memoriense, assembly GCF_025398275.1. Lineage (GTDB taxonomy): Bacteria > Actinomycetota > Actinomycetes > Actinomycetales > Microbacteriaceae > Microbacterium > Microbacterium memoriense. The sequence continues at coordinate 131,622 of NZ_JAODOR010000005.1, forward strand.
GTACCGCGAGACGGTGATCCGCTTCCGGGTGTAGTCGCAGGCGCCGGCACGGCGCTTCGCATTGTCGAACGCGAATGACCACGACGCGTCGAGGTGCGCCGCGATGAGTGTTTCCGCCTCGCGGCGGACGGCCGGCAGATCAGACATGATGCAGGGATTCGGTCATGCCGCACAGACTAGAACGAATGTACGACACTCAGCTGGCGACGAAGGTCGCCGCGCGTCGATGCTCTGTCGCTTCGATCGCCATCAGGGTCGACGCGAGCTGGTCGTCGGGAGCTCCGGCCTCTTGCCGCAGGAACAGTTCCTTCTTGAAGTCGGCGCGTGCATCGGTGTAGTCGCCGACGTCGTAGCTCACCTTGCCGCGATGCTGATAAGCGAAGGCCGCGAGCGCCGACCATCCCTGCCCCTCGGCTTCTTCGGCGCACGTGGTGAGTTCCTGCGTGGCGGCGGCGTAGGCGCCCCGCTGCTGCTGTACGGATGCGTGCAGAATGCGGGCGCGCAACAGGTCCTTCCGCGTGCCGCCCATGCGTGCGACGCGGACGGACTGCTCCGAGATCACGAGTGCCTCATCCAGGCGACCCAGCACCTTGAGGAGCCAGACCCGCTCCAGCAGGGCGGCGAGACTGCGCTGGTCGCCCAGTTCGCTCAGCCGCTCGGCGCACTGGCGGGCATCGACGAGCTCGCGCAGAGTCTCCGGATCGTATCCCTTGATGTAGCTCACTGCTGCTCCTTCCGACGCGTCCGTACAGTCTCACCCGGCCCGGGCGGGATCTCCTGAGGGCACGCCGCGTGGGCCGACTCAGCGTTCGAAAACGGATGCCGCAGGTTTCGGCGATGCCGTGGCATCGGCATCCGTCGCCGGAACCGATCCGCGCACGAACTCGTCGAGCTCCGTACCCTGGGCGACCTTTGCCGGGTGGGGGCCGGCCGCCATCAGGCGCGGCAGCCACTCGGTGGGCAGGGGTGCGGCCGACGCGGCGATGACGAGGTTGCCGAACCGGCGACCCTTGAGCGTCTGCACTTCGGCGAGCACGATCACTTCGGCCAGCACGGCGCGCACCGTCGCGACCTGGCGACGCGCGAACGCGAGTCCGGCGCCGTCGGCGACGTTGACGAGCAGCACGCCGTCGGCGGCCAGCAGCGCCGCGACGGTGCGGTAATACTCGATCGTCGTGAGGTGTGCCGGGGTCTGCGCGCCGGCGAACACGTCCGAGATCACCAGGTCGGCCGCACCCTGCAAGCCCGCCGGAAGGCGGCCGGCGACATCGCGGGCATCGCCGATGCGCACGCGGATCTGCGCTCCGCGCGGGAGCGGCAACTGCTCGCGGACGAGGTCGACGAGGGGCTGTTCCAACTCGATCACCTGTTGACGTGACCCCGGCCGCGTCTGTTCGACATAACGGGGGAGGGTCAGCGCGCCCCCACCGAGGTGGATGGCCGTGATCGGCTGGCCCGGCATCCGAAGGCGATCGATGACCGCGCCCATCCGCGCGATGTACTCGAAATGCAGGTGCGTGGGATCGTCGAGATCGACGTGCGACTGCGGCGTGCCGTCGACATCGAGCTCGAAACCGCCCGCGAATCGGCTGGGGACCACCCGCGCGATCGTCCCGTCGGACAGGCGCACGGAGGCGCCGGATTCTTCGACGTGCGCTCTGGCCATGTCCCCACGCTACCGGCGGCCTCCCTGCGCGGCCCGCCGGTAGCGTGGGCCCATGGCAACGATCGACCTCAACGCAGACCTCGGCGAAACCGTCGATGGGGTGCCGACGGCCGATGACCCGGCGATGTTCGCGGTGATCTCGAGCGCGTCGATCGCGTGCGGGGGGCACGCCGGCGATGCCGGGTCGATGCGGGATGCCGTGGCCCTCGCGGCGCGGCACCGTGTGACTGTCGGCGCCCATCCCGCCTATCCCGATCGTGCCGGTTTCGGCCGCACTCGAGTGCGGATGCCGGCGGACGAGCTCCGCGCGGAGATCTCCGCCCAGCTGCGAGCACTCCGTGATGCCGGGGCGGACATCCGCTACGTCAAACCGCACGGGGCGCTTTACCACTCGATTCGGAGCGATTGCGCGGAAGCGCGGGCTGTCGCCGCCGCCACGGCGGACCTGTCGGCGGAGCTCGGTCGGGCCGTTCCCCTTCTCGGGATGCACGGAGCGATCGCGCGCGCGGCGGCGGATGCCGGGTTGCCGTTCCACGGTGAGGCCTTCCTCGACCGCGGTTACCTTCCGGACGGCTCCCTCGTGCCGAGGGGTCACGTCGGGGCGCTGCTGGATGACCCCGCCGAGGTTGCCGCCCGAGCGGTCGGCCTCGTGACCGAGCGGACCGTGGTGTCCGTGGCGGGAGAGCCCGTGACCGTCGACGCCGTCTCGCTGTGCCTCCACGGCGACTCGCCGGGCGCCGTCGCGATGGCCCGCGCTGTCCGCGCCGCGCTCGATGCCGCCGGGGTGACGGTGCGGGCGCCGTGGTGAACCGGTGACAGGAGATTTTGCGCGCGAGCGCGGAGAAGAGGCCCTTTCGCCACCCGGGGAAGGAAATCTCCTGTTGCCGGAACATCGACATCCACCCGAACGCCCGCGCGTCCTGCCTTTCGGTGAGGCCGCGGTGCTGGCCGAGGTCGACTCCCTCGCGGACGTGCTCGCCTTGCACGCACGGCTCGCCGGGTCGCGCCTCGAAGGGGTCGTCGATCTCGTGCCGGCCGCACGTACCGTGCTCGTGGTCGTCGACCCGGCGGTGCTGCCGCTGACGGTGGTGCGGGCGTGGATCGCCGGGACCTCCGGTGCGCCCGAGGTTCCTCTCGACCCGAAGATCTTGCTGCTGCCGATCGTCTACGACGGTGAAGATCTCGCCGCCGTCGCCGAAGACCTTGAGCTGAGTGTCGACGAGCTGATCCGGCGTCATTCCGCGGCCGAGTGGACCGTCGCCTTCACCGGATTCGCCCCGGGATTCGGCTATCTCGTCAGCGCGGAGTGGCCGTTCCGAGTTTCGCGACGCTCGAGCCCGCGTACGCGGCTTCCGGCCGGCGCGGTGGGCCTCGCCGGCGAGTTCACCGGGGCGTATCCGCGGGCGACTCCCGGTGGCTGGCAGCTGATCGGGACGACGAGCGCCTCGCTGTTCGATCCGGATGCCGCCCCACCCGCCCTCCTCGCCCCGGGCTCCCGCGTGCGGTTCGTGCCGGTCGCTGCCACGTCCCCGGCCGCGGCGCTCCCGCGTGATGTGTCGGAAGCAGGCTCGATCGACCCTGACCGGGTCGTCGCGGCCGATGTGGTGGCATCGGGCCTGCTTTCGACACGCCAAGACGAGGGTCGCCCTGGTCACCTGGCGGAGGGTATCTCGGCGTCGGGGGCCGCCGACCGCGGCGCCCTGCGGACGGCGAACCGGCTTGTCGGCAATGACGAATCGGCCGCTGGGATCGAGATCACGATGGGCGGCCTGCGGTTGCGCGCGCGCCGAGATCTGTGGGTCGCCGTCACCGGCGCATGGGGCCCGATCCGCATCGCCGGCCGCGAGGTGGGGCCCTACGACGCACAGCCCTGGCCCGCGGGTACGGAACTTGAGATCGATTGGTTCACTCATGGCGCGCGCGGCTACCTCGCGATCCGCGGCGGCCTCGGTGGCCCGCTCGTGGCAGGGTCTCGAGCGACGGATCTGCTCGCCGGGCTCGGGTCCGCGCCGCTGGCCGAGGGCGATGAGCTGACGCTCGCCGATGCCGGGAGCGCCGGCATCCCACCTCTGGCCGTGCACCCGTGGGGCCCGCCGGACGACACCCTGGTCGCGGTGGACCTGGCCCCCGGCCCGCGGGCGGACTGGTTCACTCCAGCGGCGCACGCCGCGCTCTTCGACGCGACCTGGACGGTCTCCCACGCCGCGGATCGCATCGGCATCCGCCTCGACGGCCCGGTTCTGGATCGCATTCGCACGGGCGAACTGCCGAGCGAGGGGATGCTGCCCGGCGCCGTCCAGGTTCCCCCCGACGGTCGTCCGGTGATCCTGGGGCCGGATGCCCCGGTGACCGGTGGCTATCCCGTGATCGCGGTCGTGACCGACCGGACACGGGATCTTCTGGCCCAGGCGCGCCCGGGATCCCGCATCCTGTTCCGCCACGCCCGCTGACATCGGCGCGCGTTTATACCGCAGCATCCGAAACGCGTCAAGGATCCCGCTTGCCATGGCGAGTCGTGAGGCATATAGTTGGTAGTTGCGCTCCCTTCCCCCATGCCCTCATATGGTGGTCGGCTTGTGCCTGCAGCCCCCGCTCCGGCGGCGCGTGCGACAGGCAGTGGGAATCGGGAGCACTCCACCTGACGACAAGGAACCGGCCCCTGCCCGGGCTCATGGAGGTAATCCCCTTGGCTGCTGCGCGCAACGCAACCAATTCCACCACCACCCCTAAGAACGGCCGAGGTGCTTCGCGCCTCTCGTTCGCCAAGATCTCTGACACGCTGACGGTCCCTGACCTTCTCGCGCTGCAGACGGAGTCTTTCGACTGGCTCGTCGGAAACGAGGGCTGGAAGGCCCGCGTCGCCGAGGCGACGGCCGTCGGACGCACGGACGTGCCGTCGACGAGCGGTCTGGAGGAGATCTTCGAGGAGATCTCTCCGATCGAAGACCTCGGCGAGACGATGCAGCTGAGCTTCACCAACCCGTACCTCGAGCCCGAGAAGTACTCGATCGAGGAGTGCAAGGAGCGCGGCAAGACGTACGCCGCCCCGCTGTACGTCGAGGCCGAGTTCATGAATCACCTCACGGGTGAGATCAAGACGCAGACGGTCTTCATGGGCGACTTCCCGCTCCAGACCGGCAAGGGCACGTTCATCATCAACGGCACCGAGCGTGTCGTCGTCAGCCAGCTCGTCCGGTCGCCCGGTGTCTACTTCGACAAGACTCCCGACAAGACGAGTGACAAGGACATCGTCTCGGCGCGTGTCATCCCCAGCCGCGGTGCGTGGCTCGAGTTCGAGATCGACAAGCGCGACCAGGTCGGCGTGCGCATCGACCGCAAGCGCAAGCAGTCGGTGACCGTGTTCTTGAAGGCTCTCGGCCTGTCGAGCGAAGACATCCTGGCCGAGTTCGCCGGCTACGAGTCGATCGAGGACACCCTCAGCAAGGACACCATCCTCACGAAGGAAGATGCGCTCCGCGACATCTACCGCAAGCTCCGTCCGGGCGAGCAGGTCGCCGCCGAGGCCGCCCGCGCGCTCCTGGACAACTTCTACTTCAACTCCAAGCGCTACGACCTCGCGAAGGTCGGTCGTTACAAGATCAACCAGAAGCTGGGCCTCGACAAGCCGCTGAGCGACTCGGTCCTGACCGTCGAGGACATCGTCGCGACGATCAAGTACCTCGTCGCGATCCACCGCGGCGATGTCACGATCCCCGGCGTCCGCGCCGGCAAGCCGGCCGAGATCCGTCTGTCGGTCGACGACATCGACAACTTCGGCAACCGTCGCATCCGCGCCGTCGGCGAGCTCATCCAGAACCAGGTCCGCACGGGTCTGTCCCGGATGGAGCGCGTCGTCCGCGAGCGCATGACCACGCAGGACATCGAGGCGATCACGCCGCAGACCCTGATCAACGTCCGCCCCGTCGTCGCCGCGATCAAGGAGTTCTTCGGAACGTCGCAGCTGTCGCAGTTCATGGACCAGAACAACCCGCTCGCGGGTCTGACCCACAAGCGTCGCCTCTCGGCGCTCGGACCCGGTGGTCTCTCCCGTGAGCGCGCCGGTGTCGAGGTCCGTGACGTCCACCCGTCGCACTACGGCCGCATGTGCCCCATCGAGACCCCGGAAGGCCCGAACATCGGCCTGATCGGCTCGCTGGCCTCGTTCGCCCGCATCAACGCGTTCGGGTTCATCGAGACCCCGTACCGTCGCGTCGAAGACGGCAAGGTCACCGACACGATCGATTACCTGACGGCCTCCGAAGAGAACGAGTTCATCGTCGCCCAGGCCGGCGCCGAGCTGAAGAAGGACGGCTCCTTCGCTCAGGACCGCGTGCTCGCACGTCGCGGCGACGGTGGCGAGGTCGACCTCTTCCACGCCGAGGAAATCGGCTACATGGACGTCTCCCCGCGCCAGATGGTGTCGGTCGGTACGTCCTTGATCCCGTTCCTCGAGCACGACGACGCGAACCGCGCCCTCATGGGTGCCAACATGCAGCGTCAGGCTGTGCCGCTGCTCCGCAGTGACTCGCCGCTCGTCGGTACCGGCATGGAGGGCTTCGCGGCCATCGACGCCGGTGACGTCGTCACCGCCGACAAGGCCGGTGTCGTCACCGAGGTGTCCGCCGATGTCGTCACTCTGCAGCTCGACGAGGGTGGGACGAAGGATTACTTCCTCCGCAAGTTCGACCGCTCCAACCAGGGCAACTCCTACAACCAGCGCGTCATCGTTTCGGCGGGCGAGCGGGTTGAGGTCGGCGAGGTCATCGCCGACGGTCCTGCGACCGAGAACGGCGAACTGGCGATCGGTAAGAACCTCCTCGTCGCGTTCATGACGTGGGAAGGTCACAACTTCGAGGATGCGATCATCCTCAGCCAGGAGCTCGTCAAGAACGACACGCTCTCCTCGATCCACATCGAGGAATACGAGGTGGATGCTCGCGACACGAAGCTGGGCAAGGAGGAGATCACCCGTGACCTCCCCAACGTCAGCCCCGACCTGCTGAAGGATCTCGACGACCGCGGCATCGTCCGCATCGGTGCCGAGGTTCGTCCCGGTGACATCCTCGTCGGCAAGGTCACGCCCAAGGGTGAGACCGAGCTCAGCGCCGAGGAGCGCCTGCTCCGCGCGATCTTCAACGAGAAGAGCCGTGAAGTCCGTGACACCTCGCTCAAGGTGCCCCACGGTGAGCAGGGCACGATCATCGCCGTCAAGGAGTTCGATGCTGAAGGTGGCGACGACGAGCTCGGCTCGGGCGTCAACCGCCGCGTCGTGGTCTACATCGCCCAGAAGCGCAAGATCACCGAGGGTGACAAGCTCGCCGGTCGTCACGGCAACAAGGGCGTCATCGCGAAGATCCTCCCCGTCGAGGACATGCCCTTCCTCGCGGATGGCACTCCGGTCGACATCGTCCTGAACCCGCTCGGTATCCCGGGTCGAATGAACTTCGGCCAGGTGCTGGAGACCCACCTCGGGTGGATCGCGAAGCAGGGCTGGGAGGTCGACGGCTCGCCGAAGTGGGCCGAGGACCTTCCGGCGGATGCCCGTGCGGCAGAGCCCGGAACCAAGGTCGCCACGCCGGTGTTCGACGGTGCGCGCGAGGACGAGATCGTCGGTCTCCTGAACTCGACCCGCCCCAACCGTGACGGTGAGCGTCTGATCGACGGGTCGGGCAAGACCCTCCTGTTCGACGGCCGCTCGGGAGATCCGTTCCCGGCTCCCGTCTCGGTCGGCTACATGTACATCCTGAAGCTGCACCACCTCGTGGACGACAAGATCCACGCGCGCTCCACCGGTCCGTACTCGATGATCACGCAGCAACCGCTGGGTGGTAAGGCGCAGTTCGGTGGCCAGCGTTTCGGTGAGATGGAAGTGTGGGCCCTCGAGGCCTATGGTGCCGCCTATGCGCTCCAGGAGCTTCTGACCATCAAATCCGACGACATCGTCGGCCGCGTGAAGGTCTACGAAGCCATCGTCAAGGGTGAGAACATCCAGGAACCCGGCATCCCCGAGTCCTTCAAGGTCCTCATGAAGGAGATGCAGTCGCTCTGCCTGAACGTCGAGGTGCTCTCGGCCGACGGTACCGAGGTCAACCTCCGCGACACCGACGATGAAGCCTTCCGCGCAGCGGAAGAGCTCGGCATCAACATCTCCAGCCGTTTCGAGTCCTCGTCCATCGACGAGATCTGATCTCGGCCACCCCTCAAGAGAATTCCGACACAGGAGAACCAGTGCTCGAGTCACACACCTTCGATCAGCTTCGCATTGGCCTGGCCACGGCCGACGACATCCGTCGTTGGTCCTACGGCGAGGTCAAGAAGCCCGAAACCATCAACTACCGCACCCTGAAGCCCGAGAAGGACGGTCTGTTCGGCGAGCAGATCTTCGGCCCTTCCCGCGACTGGGAGTGCGCCTGCGGCAAGTACAAGCGTGTCCGCTTCAAGGGCATCGTCTGTGAGCGCTGCGGCGTGGAGGTCACCAAGAGCTCCGTCCGTCGTGAGCGCATGGGCCACATCGAGCTCGCCGCACCCGTCACCCACATCTGGTACTTCAAGGGCGTCCCCTCGCGCTTGGGCTACCTGCTGGACATGGCGCCGAAGGACCTCGAGAAGGTCATCTACTTCGCCGCCTACATGGTGATCTCGGTGGATGAGGATGCGCGTCACCGCGACCTCCCCACGCACGAGACCAACCTGCGTCTGGAGATCAAGAACCTCGGCGATCGTCGCGATGCCCGCATCGCGACCCGGTTGCAGAAGTGGGAAGAGGAGCTCGCTGCTCTCGAGGCCGAAGGCGCCAAGGCCGACCAGAAGAAGAAGGTCAAGGACGCCGCCGAGAAGGACATGACCCTCATCCGCAAGGGTGCTGACGAGCAGATCGCCAAGCTCGAGCGCATGTGGGACGAGTTCCGTGGCCTCTCGGTCGGTCAGCTCAAGCAGGAAGACGACGTCTTCCACGAGCTGCAGGACCGGTTCGGTCAGTACTTCGAGGCCTACATGGGCGCCGAGTCGATCCAGCGTCGCCTGCAGGCGTTCGACCTGGCCGCCGAAGCGGAGAACCTGCACCTGCAGATCTCCGAGGGCAAGGGCCAGCGCAAGATCCGTGCGATCAAGCGTCTGAAGGTCGTCAACTCGTTCCTGCAGACCGGCATGAGCCCGGCCGCGATGGTTCTGGACGTCGTCCCGGTCATCCCGCCGGAGCTGCGTCCGATGGTCCAGCTCGACGGTGGCCGTTTCGCCACGAGCGACCTGAACGACCTCTATCGCCGCGTGATCAACCGCAACAACCGCCTCCGTCGTCTGATCGATCTCGGTGCCCCCGAGATCATCGTGAACAACGAGAAGCGGATGCTGCAGGAGGCCGTCGACGCCCTGTTCGACAACGGTCGTCGTGGTCGTCCCGTCACCGGTACCGGTAACCGCGCGCTCAAGTCGCTGAGCGACATGCTCAAGGGCAAGCAGGGACGTTTCCGTCAGAACCTGCTCGGAAAGCGCGTCGACTACTCGGGCCGTTCGGTGATCATCGTCGGTCCCCAGCTGAAGCTGCACCAGTGTGGTCTGCCCAAGCAGATGGCGCTCGAGCTCTTCAAGCCGTTCGTGATCAAGCGCCTGATCGACCTCGGTCACAGCCAGAACATCAAGGCCGCCAAGCGTGCCGTCGAGCGCACGCGTCCCGAGGTCTGGGACGTGCTCGAGGAGATCATCCGCGAGCGCCCCGTGCTGCTCAACCGTGCGCCCACCCTGCACCGCCTGGGCATCCAGGCCTTCGAGCCTCAGCTCGTCGAGGGCAAGGCCATCCAGCTGCACCCGCTCGTCTGCGCGGCGTTCAACGCCGACTTCGACGGTGACCAGATGGCTGTCCACCTGCCGCTGTCGGTCGAGGCTCAGGCCGAGGCCCGCATCCTCATGCTGGCGTCGAACAACATCCTGAAGCCGTCGGACGGCCGTCCGGTCACCCTGCCTTCGCAGGACATGATCATCGGTCTCCACCACCTGACCACGGTCATCGAGGGTGCTACCGGCGAGGGGCGCGTGTTCGGTTCGGTCGGCGAGGCGATCCTGGCCAAGGACGAGGGCACCCTCGACCTGCAGGCCAAGGTCCGCATCCGCGTTCCGGGTCTGACGTTCCTCGAGGGCGAAGCGCCCGAGAACTACGAGCGTCACGGACTGCTGGATGCATCGCTCGGTCAGGCGATCTTCAACGACACGCTCCCCAAGGGCTACCCGTTCGTTCGCGAGCAGGCCGACAAGGGCAAGCTGTCGCAGATCGTCAACAAGCTCGCCGAGGAATACCCCAAGGTCGAGGTCGCCGCGTCGCTGGACCGCATCAAGGATGCCGGTTTCTACTGGGCGACCCGTTCGGGAGTGACCGTCGCGCTCAGTGACATCCTCACGCCGCCGAACAAGGGCGAGATCATCTCGAAGTACGAGAAGCTCGCCACCAAGGTGCAGAACCAGTTCGACAAGGGTCTCGTGACCGATGCCGAGCGTCGCCAGGAGCAGATCAAGATCTGGACCGAGGCGACCGACGAGGTTCAGCAGGCGATGCGGGACAACTTCCCGGCCGACAACAACATCAACCGCATGGTGACCTCGGGCGCCCGTGGTAACTGGCTGCAGATCCGGAACATCGCCGGTATCCGAGGCCTGGTCAACAACACCAAGGGCGAGATCATGCCCCGTCCGATCATCTCCTCGTACCGCGAGGGTTTGAGCGTGGCGGAATACTTCACCGCGACCCACGGTGCCCGTAAGGGTCTGGCCGACACGGCTCTGCGTACCGCTGACTCGGGTTACCTCACGCGTCGTCTCGTGGACGTCTCGCAGGATGTCATCATCCGCGAAGACGACTGCGGTACGAACAAGGGCCTCGAGTTCACGATCGCGGCCGTCGATGCCTCCGGCACGCTGGTACGCGACGCGAACGTCGAGAACTCGGTGTTCGCCCGTACCCTCTCCGCCGAGGTCGTGACGGCCTCGGGTGAGGTCATCGCCGACGCCGGTGACGACGTGGGTGACGTGCTCATCGACAAGCTGGTCGCGGCGGGTGTCGAGTCGATCAAGGTCCGCTCGGTCCTCACGTGCGAGTCGGCTGTCGGCGTCTGCGCGCAGTGCTACGGCCGTTCGCTCGCGACCGGCAAGCTCGTCGACATCGGAGAGGCCGTCGGCATCATCGCGGCCCAGTCGATCGGTGAGCCCGGAACGCAGCTCACGATGCGTACCTTCCACACGGGTGGTTCGGCTTCCGCCGATGACATCACCCAGGGTCTGCCGCGTGTGCAGGAGCTGTTCGAGGCGCGTACCCCCAAGGGTGCCTCCCCGATCGCCGAGGCCGACGGTCGCATCACGATCGATGAGACCGACAAGGCCAAGAAGGTCATCCTGACGCCCGACAACGGGGACGAGCCGCACGTCTACCCCGTCCTGAAGCGCGCGACGCTCCTGGTCGAGGACGGCCAGCGGGTCACGGTCGGTCAGCCGATCCTGGTCGGCACGCTCGACCCCAAGGAGGTCATGCGTGTCATGGGTGCCCGCGAGGTGCAAAAGTACCTCGTGAACGGTGTCCAGGGCGTGTACCGCTCGCAGGGTGTGCCGATTCACGACAAGCACATCGAGGTCATCGTGCGCCAGATGCTGCGGAAGGTCACCGTGGTCGACCACGCTGACACGAAGCTGCTGCCCGGTGAGCTCGTCGACTTCAAGCGCTACCAGCAGATCAACCGCGAGACCGTGGCCGAGGGCAAGCGCCCCGCGTCGGGTCGCCCGGAACTGATGGGTATCACGAAGGCGTCGCTCGCGACCGAGTCGTGGCTGTCGGCGGCCTCCTTCCAGGAGACCACCCGCGTCCTCACCGAAGCGGCCATGCAGGGCAAGAGCGACCCGCTCGTCGGCCTCAAGGAGAACGTCATCATCGGAAAGCTCATCCCCGCCGGCACCGGCCTTGCGAAGTATCGCAACGTTGTGGTCGAGGCGACGGACGAGGCCAAGAGCGAGCGGTACCCCAACCGCATCTTCGCCTCGGACGGTGCGTACAGCGACGCCGACCTGAGCTACGTCGACTTCGACAGCTTCTCGACGGACGACTTCACGCCCGGTACCTATAACTGAGCGCAGTGATACGAAGGGCCCCGGGATTTCACGATCCCGGGGCCCTTCGCCGTGTCCGCCGGGTTCGCGCGTCGCGGCAACGTAGCGTGGAGGCATGGCCCGAGTCGGCGGCAGGAATGCCTTCATCGCGTGGGTGGTCGGCATCGGATGCGCGGCGACCCTCGGCGCTTTGGCGTTCCTGGCGCTGCCGTTGCTCCCCGCATCCGTCTCGTGGGTCGGTGCCACCGTCGACCGGCCGACCGAGCAACCCGTCGCCGCCGATCCCCTCGGAGGGAACGAGGGCGGCACTCCGGCCGAGTGCGATCAGCTGTACGGCGAGGCACTGTGGGCGTCCTTGCGCTTCTCGGACGGCGCTGTCCTGACCCCCTCGAAAGATGCGCCGACGACCACCGCCACGGCGCTCGTCAGCGCGCTCCAGCCGCAGGTGCAGCTGACGTGCTCCTGGAAGGCCGATGCCGGCACGGTCGCGACGACCTTCGCCACCGTCGCCACGGATGCCGGAGCGATCGCCGCATCCGCGCTGCCTGGGTCGGGGTTCGCGTGCGAAGCGCGGGAGCAACGCACGCGGTGCACGCGCACCGACGGCGATCTCACCGAGACGATCGAGACCGGCGGCGGCTTGTGGCTCTCCACGTCCGAAACCACCTGGCATCCCGCCGGCTACACCGACAACGTCGCCGCCCAGCTCTGGCCGGAGTGAGGGCGCCAGGGGCGAGGGGCGAGAGGCCGGCCGGTGAGGAGCGCGGTCAGCCGGTGGGCCAGAGGGAGCGGATGATCGCGTTGGTGTACCCCGCGGGCGCGAGGTTCGTGAACTGCGTGTCGACGATGACGCCGTCGCGGTAGAAGAGCGTCCGGCCTTCTTCGATCCCGAGGGTGTCGCTCGTCCAGGTCTTTTCGCAGCGCACGCCGCCGGTGGGCTCGTAACAGGTGAAGCCGTCGTTGCCGAGCGCATAGAGGGCATCGAGAGCCTCGCGTTCGGGGGAGTAGCCGATCACGGTCACGAGGCGGGTGGCGAGCGCGTCCGGCTCTCCCCACACGCAGACGCGGCTGCTGTCGGGGCGGATGCCGCCACCCATGCCGGGGGCGTTCAGCGGTACGCCGTCGAGCTGGGTCAGGACCGTGCCGGAGAGGATCGCCTCGCAATCGGTCGGCAGTGCGGTCGTCGACTCGGAGGGACCGATCGGGAACGGGCTGATGGTCGGCAGGGGGGTCGCGGCGGGCGACGTCGCGACCGCCTCGGCGGTGCCCGATGTCGACGTCTCCGGGGCCGGGGTGCCCGCGCATCCGGTGAGGAGGAGCGCCGCGAGGCCCAGCGCCGCCGGCGTGGTGAGACCTCGGGGCGTGTACATGCCTCCACGATAGGCGCGGGTGGCGCGCGCGACGTCGAGACACGACGGCACGCCTACGCTCCGCTGTCCTTCCCGGGCGTTACGCTCGCTGTGCGGTGGCGTGCGCCCCGCGTGAGGAGCACCCGCCATGAGCGACCCCAAGTACGGCGACCCGGTCGACGAGACACACACGGACGACGCCGCGCACGGCGACGACGTGGTCGGACGCGTGAACGAAAGCCTGGCCGAGGCCGAGGCAGCGTCGCGGGATGCCGTGGACACGCCGCCCGAGCATCCCGTTGCTGCGGACCACGCTGAGCACGTCGACACCGCCGCGCACGCGGAGCCGGTCGCGCCCGAACACGTCGAGACGGTCGCTGCGGAGCCTGCCGCTGACCCGCTGTACCGGGGCGACGATCTGGCGCTCGACTACTCCACCGGTGCTGCCGCAGTCGCGCCCGCAGCGGGCGCTGTCGCACCCACCGCGGTGGTCACTCCCAGTGAGCCCGTCGTCCCCGTCGTGGCTCCGGCACCCCAGCCCATTTTCGTGCAGGCGCCCGAGGCCCCCCGCCCGCGGGGGAACCGCGCCGCCGCAGGTCTGATCGGCCTGCTCGCCGCGCTCACGTTCGGCGTGCTGTACCTCGCCGCGTCGCTCGGATTCCGGGCGATCACGGGTGACGTGACCGGAGCGAACGTCGGCACGGAGGCGCTCGCTGCGCTGACCACCTGGTGGTTCTGGGTGCCGGTCGTCGTCTTCTTCATCTCCTTCTGGCTGCTCGGCGCGATCATCAATCGCGGACGTTGGGCGTACTGGGTGATCTTCGGCTTGCTCGTGGGTGTCGCTTCCTACGGCGGACATCTGTTGGGCCAGCTCTTCCAGGCTCCGTTCTGGACGCTCACGGCTCGTGAGGGCGCCGACCTCGTCGAAGGCCAGCTCCTCGCCCCTCTCGCGATCGCCGCGTTCGTCATCGGGCGCGAGATCACGATCTGGTTCGGCGCGTGGGTGTCCTCGCGCGGAGCGCGGGTGACCGAGATCAACAACGAAGCCCAGCGTGAGTACGAGCGCACGCTCGAGGCGGGTCCCCGGCTCCACCAGTCCTGATGGATGCACCGGGCCCGGGAGTCTCACCGCCGGTGGCGGTGGCTTTCGCGGTCGTCGGATTCTTCGCGCTCGTGATCGCCGGGTTCGGCGTGACGACCCTGGTGACGGAGACCGATGTCATTGCGGGCCCGGGTCACGGTCAGATCCCCGGGATCGTCGGCGTTGCCGCCGCGACCCTGGCCTTCGCCGCTCTCCTATGGACCGGCATCCGCCGTGTGCCGCCGTCCTACGGCGTCTCGTTCACGGTTGCCGTCGGGGTAGTCGTCGCGTGTGTGCTGGGGATCCTCGTCGGCACGCTCATCGAGGGGTCCGAGGTGGCGGCAGCTGTCGCCACGGCGGGCGCGTTCGCCGTCTCATGGTTCGCCCTCGTTCTGGCTCTGGCGGGTTTTGCGGCGGCCTGGGCCGGTGTCGCGCTCGTGCGCACGCACGCCTCCCGCCCGCGCTGGCCCTGGGAGCGCGACGACGACGAGTAGTCGAGACCGCCGGGCATCCCGTCGGTCGTCGGTGATCCCAGGCGTGCGGCTCTCTTAGGCGGCGCATTCTGCGGGTTCAGCCGCGAGGAGTGGACCGGTCGCGCCACCTGTCTCGAGCCCGATCCAACAAGGGGACGCAATCTGCCACCTCAGGCACAAGGTACCCACCACTTGCGGCCCCAATTCCAGAAGCGCGCGAATGCTCCCGCGTGAATCAGGTGGCGCGTTCTGCGCGGGGGGATGCCGGCATCCCCCACCTCGCGCCACACGGCTTCGCCTCACATCCCCACGCACGGGCATGGGCGGGGCACAATGGGCCTTGTGGAGCGGTCGATCGAGACCCAGGTGAGCCAGGCGGTCGACGCCTGGCTCCGATGGCTGCCCCGATGGGAGCCCGCGACCCACCGGGGAAGGGTCGCCCCGTGCCGCCGGTGCTTCGGCTCACCGGTGCTCTCTGCGGCGGGACTCGGCGCGGATGTTCCCCACGGCGTCCAGCACGGCTTGTCGACGCGGATCAAGACGATCGTCGACCACGCGGTCGCCGACTATACGGC
The DNA here is from genome assembly GCF_025398275.1 of Microbacterium memoriense. Lineage (GTDB taxonomy): Bacteria > Actinomycetota > Actinomycetes > Actinomycetales > Microbacteriaceae > Microbacterium > Microbacterium memoriense. Next base: position 146,849 of record NZ_JAODOR010000005.1, read on the forward strand.
GCAGAACCTGCCCATGCTGCAGGCCGAGTTGGATCAGCAGGCCGCCCGCAACCGTGCGCGCAGCTATCGGCCCGCGGAGGGGCTCGATCCCGAGTTCGAAGGCCTGCCGCTCGATCCCGATCCCGTGCCCGGGGCGCCGTTCCTGTTCACGATCTCCGGCATGGCCGACGAAGTGGATGCCGGTCTTCCCGACCTCCCGCCGCTGAGCGCCGAAGCCAAAGCAGCCCTGCGCCAGGAGGTCGGCCTGGCCGATGACTATGCGAATCTCGTCGGACGTGAAGTCTGCGCGATCCTGCTGCATCACCGGTTGCGGATCCAGTCCGCGGTGAGCCAGTACGTCGAACCGCAGATCGCCGCAATGCTGGAAGAGCTCACGCGTTCGCTCGATGCCCCGTTCGCTGCACCCGCCGATCCGCCGGGCGACGCGGATCCCGACCCGTCCGGCGGAGCGAAGCCCGGACCCTAGCGACGTGTGGCGTCCGCGGCTTTGTTAGCATTGCCGGGATGTGAGGACTGCCGTGCCGAGAGAGCGACGAGGGATGCCATGACGCGCAGACTCCCGTCCGCGCCGCCGCTGCTTCCGGGTCTCACCTATATCCGGCCGCTCGGATCGGGTGGGTTCGCGGACGTCTTCCTGTATCAACAGGACATGCCGCGCCGTTCGGTCGCCGTCAAGGTCCTGCCGGCCGACGAACGCGATCCCGAACTGCTGCGCATGTTCAACGCGGAAGCCGATATCCTCGCGCACCTGTCTGCGCATCCGGCGATCGTGACGGTCTATCAAGCGGGGATCTCGGCCGACGGCCGCCCCTACATCGTCATGGAGTACTGCCCGGGTTCGCTCGCGCAGCGCTATCGCATCGAACGGATACCGGTCGACGAGGTCATGGCGATCGCCGTGCGCCTGGCCGGCGCGTTGGAGTCGGCGCACCGCGCGGGCCTCATCCACCGCGACATCAAACCCAGCAACATCCTCGTGACGAGTTTCGGCGCTGCCGTGCTCGCCGACTTCGGGATCTCGTCGTCGCTCCTGCGCGAGTCGGCGGGCGACGTCGTCGCGATGTCGATCCCCTGGAGTGCCCCCGAAGTGGTCACCGAGCACTCCGGGGGAACGATCGCGAGCGAAGTGTGGAGCCTCGGCGCGACGGTCTATTCCCTGCTGGCCGGTCACAGCCCGTTCGAGCGGCGTGAGAAGGGCCAGAACACCCGCGACCTCATGCGCCGCCGCATCTCGCGAGCGACGTTCGTGCCGGTGCCGCGCACCGATGTTCCCGACGCCCTGCAGCACGTGCTGGCGACGGCGATGGCGCGCGACCCCGACGCGCGCTATCCGACCGCGCAGGCGTTCGGAGAAGCGGTGCGCGCGGTGCAGCAGTCGGTCGGTGTCGCGCCGACGCCACTGGAGGTCCCCGCCGACGAGTGGTTGCCGGCATCCGAGGTGATCGACTTCTCCGACGCGGCTCCGCGCGGGCCCGTGCGCAGCCGACTCGAGCACACCGCGCGGCGCGCGCGCGTTGTGCCGGAGGAAACGAGCCGCCGTCGTGATGAGGACACGAGTCTGACCGCGCCGCCGCCGCACCGCCGTGTGTGGCCGTGGGTGACGGGCGGCATCGCCGCGCTGGCGCTGGTCGCGGGGGCAGCTCTCGCGGTGGGCACCGGGTGGGGGCTGTGGTGAACCGCCGCCGCACTGCGGTCGGTCTCTCGGCCGCCGTCGCTGCCATCGCGCTCGTCGCGGGCGTGAGTATCGCCTGGCCGGGGCTCGACGCACAGGAGACGCCGGTCCAGACGGCGTCAGCCTGGGTGCTGCAGGCGGACGGACTCCGCTACGCGCGCGTCAACAGCGCGATCGGTGAACTGGACACCGTCCGTGCCGTCAGCAACCCGAGCCGCATCGCCGGTGCGACGACGGGCGCCTACATGTTCACCGACAGCGACAGCAAGGTGATCCGCATCGATGACGCGGCGCCGGTGGACCTCGACGCCGATGGGCTGAAGGCCGCTTCTTCCGCGCCACCCGGCACAGATGAGGTCGACTACGCGGGCGACTTCGTCGCCTACCGGACCGATGCCGGTGCGGTCTACGCGGGCCGGCTCTCGACCGGATCGCTCACGCGGATCGAACCGCGCGTGAGCCCGTCGGATGCGCCCGAGGATGCTCCCGCCTACACATCGGACGCGATCGCAATCAATGCCGACGGTCTGCTGATGAGCTACTCGGCCGCCGACGAGACGGTCGCCCGTGTCGACGTCACGAACGCCGAGGTCCGCGGCATCGATCCTGCACCCGTCACCTTCTCGGCACCGGTCGTGACCGCGGCAGGGGAGCAGTGGGTCGTGATCGACACGTCCTCCGGGCTGTACTTGCCGCGTGGCGCGGACGCCATCGCCTCCGCCGGGACGAGCGGTACCGTCGCGGTCGCGCGGTCGGACGCCGATGCCGATGCCTTCTATATCGCCGATGCGAGCGGTCTCGTTCGTATCGCGCCGGACGGCGCTGCGGCCGAGCGTGTGTTCGGTGACAGCACGACCTCGCGGGGAACTGCAGCACGGCCCGTCGTGCGCGGTGGCACGGTGTACGCCGCGTGGCTTCCCGAGGGCGCGGGGCCCGGCACGCTCTGGAGCTCGGCGGACGGCGACGTTCCGCTCGACTACGCCGGACTCAGCCTCGGTGCGCAGCGCCGCCCCGTCTTCACGGATGCCGGGAACACCCTGCTCCTCAACGATGCCCGTTCCGGCTGGGTGTGGAGCGCGCCGAGCGGCGCGCTGCTGCCCTCCACCCAGAACTGGGACATCGACGATCGCGTCGAGACGGCCGCGGAGGTCAGTGATGACGAGCCGCCGCCGGTGATCGATCCGCGTCCCCCGGTCGCCGTCGATGACGCGTTCGGCGTGCGCCCCGGTGCGCTGGTGTCGCTGCCGGTGCTGCTCAACGACCACGACCCGAACGAAGACGTGCTGGCGATCGATCCGGCATCCGTCACGGGACTCGACCCTGGCTTCGGCGTGCTCACGACGACGGACGATCGCCAGCGACTGGCCGTGCGCGTCGCGGCGGATGCGGCGGGCGCCGCCACCTTCACCTACGCCGTGACCGACGGCACGACGGCGGACGGACTCCTGTCTCCGCCGGCGACCGTGACCCTGACGGTCGCGGATGAGGCCGACAACGCCGCGCCGGCCTGGTGCGCCGTCGAGCTGTGTCAACAGACGTGGCCTCGGCCCGACGTCGCGCGGGGTGGCACGCTCACGCTCCCCGTCCTCGGCGATTGGGTCGACCCGGAGGGTGACCCCCTGTTGCTGCTGTCGGCCAGCGACGCTTCCGGCTCGGGTCAGGTCGCCGCGACCCCCGAGGGCAACGTCGTCTATCAGCACAGCGACACGGGCGCGGAAGGAGAACAGCTCGTCTCGATCGTCTTGACGGTCGGCGATGCGCGGGGTGCGACCGCGACGAGGACACTGGTCGTCCGTGTCGTGGATGACCCGCAGCCCACCCTGCAATCCTTCGCCGTGCTCGACACCGCGGGTGCGCGGGTCAGCGTCGATGTCGCGCCCCACGTGACCGGGACGGCCGGAGACATCAGCGTGAGCTCCGCGCGGGTGCTCGACGACGCGGGCGCCACCGCGACCGTCGTCGGCGGCTCGACCGCGTTCGATTTCACCGCGCCGGCGGCGGGGAGTTACCGGGTCGCCGTGACCGTGTCGGCCGCGGGCCAGGAGGTCACCGGAACCGTCCGGATCACCCTCCTGCCCGCCGATGCGCCCGCCGATCTCTCGACGGCCCCGGTCGTGGCGTTCGTCCGCCCCCAGGCCGATGCGACCGTCGACGTGTTCGCCGCCGTGTCGAACCCCACCGGTCGTGTGCTGCTGCTCAGCGACATCGTCCGCCATCCCGCGGCGGGCGCGAGCATGGATGCGGATGCCGTAGGTCAGAGTCAACTTCGCGTCTCCGGGACGACGGCCACGGGTGACTCCGGGCTCCTCGGGACCGTGACCTATCGGGTCAGTGATGGCACCGAGGACACCGGCTCGTCCGTCATCGGAGAGGCGACGGTGTACCTGCTGCCGGTCGCGAGCGAGCAGGCCCCGATCGCGGTGGATGACAGCGTCGTGGTGCGGGTGGGGTCGCAGGTCGACATCCCCGTGCTCGCCAACGACATCTCGTCCTCGGGGACGCGCCCGCGGCTCGATCCCGAGTCGATCGTGTCGTCGTCGGCCGAGGTCCTCGCGTTCGCCTCCGGCGAGGTCCTGCGCTACCTCGCGCCGCCCGAGCCGGGCCAGTACAGCATCCAGTACCGCGCCTTCACGACCGGCGCCCCCGACCTCGGCGACCAGGCGACCGTGCACGTGCGGGCCGTCGCCGACGACACGAACCGCGAACCGCTGCCGCCCTCGTTGAGCGGCCGGGTGCTCAGCGGCCTCACGACTTCCATCGCCGTGGATGGCTTCGGGATGGACCCCGACGGCGATGTGGTCCGGCTCGCGACCATCGTCGATCAACCGGCGCGCGGCTCCGCGGCGATCTCGGCCGACGGAACGTCGATCGTCTACACGAGCGTCGCCGGCGACACCGGTCAGGTCGAGTTCCGGTATCGGGTCGTCGACACGTTCGGCGCGGCGGGCGACGGGCGGGTCCGCATCGGCATCCTCGGCGGCGATGCCGACCCGAGCCCGATCACCTACACCGACTACGTGCACGTGCAAGCCGGCGCGGACAGCATCATCCGCGTGGACCCGTTGGCCAACGACCTCGACCCGACGCAGGGCACCCTCACCCTCACCGGCGTGCGACCGGATGTGCCCGAGGTCGCGGAGGACGGAACCGCTTCTGTCGAGTACGCACGATTGTCCGAGCGCATCGTCTCGGTCACCGAGGACACCGTCACGATCGCGGCCGGCGCCGCGCCCGGAACGATGACGTTCCTCTACGACGTGGAGTCGTCCTCCGGCAACACCGCGCGGGGTCTCTTGGTCGTCCGGGTCGTCGCTCAGCGTGTCCCCGATTTCCCCGTCGTCGATGACACGGTCCTCCGTGCGCAGGATCGTGAGGATCTGCGCACGGGCGTCGAGGTGCTCTCCGGCAAGGTCCTCTGGTCCGGGGGCGATGCGTCCGCGTTGACCATCGCGCTATGGGGCGACCCCGAGGGGGTGCGGGTCTCGGGCTCTCGCATCCGCGGCGACGTCGGCGAGGAAGCGCGGTTGATCGCGTTCTCGGTGACCGGCGAAACCGCCACCGGCCCCGTCACGACCTACGCGTTCCTGAGGGTTCCCGCCGCCTCCGAGGTGACGGTGTCTCTGCGTCCCGGCGTGGCACCCGTGCAGGTCGGCGAAGGGCAGGATGTCACCTTCGATCTGTCCGATTACGTGTCGCAGCCGCGCGGTAGCGTTCTCGAGGTCGGCGATCCGGTGCGGGCGTCTGGGGCGCGCACGACGGGCGTCTGTGCCCGCGAATCGGGAACGACCCTGCGGTACACGGCCGGTACCGGAGCGCCCTGGAACGACGGATGCCTGGTCTCTGTCCGGATCGCCGGGCAGTCGGCGTGGACCGTGCTCTCGGTCCCCGTCGTCGTGACGCCGATCGATCCGCAGCCGGTCGTGAGCGCGGCGGCGTACGAGATCGCACCCGGTGAGCGCCACACCGTGGATCTCGGCACGATCACGACCTGGCAGGGCACTCCCGAACCGATCGTGTACCGGGTCAGCGGGGAGGCGGCATCCTTCGACGTGGCGGTGACGGGAGCGACCCTGACCATCGATGCACGCGATGCGGCTGTCCCCGGCACGGTGGAATCCGTCTCGATCGAGGTCGCCAGTCATGCCGGGGTCACTCCGGCGCGCGTGACCCTTCGCGTCGGCGCCGCCCCGTCCACGCTTCCGCAGGGCGGAGCGGTCCAGCAGCAGTGCAGCCAGGCGTCCGGGTCGTCGTGCGCGATCGACGTGATCGGCGCGCCCGGCGAGGTCAATCCGCTGCCCTCGACGCCCTTGACGCTCGTCGCGGCGTCCTCTGCGAGCGCCTGCGTGGGCGTCAGCTTCTCGGTGGCCTCCGCGACCCGCGTGATCGCGAGTTGGACCGACGATGCGCCGGGCGCGACCTGCGTTGCCTCCTTCACCGTCCGCGACGCCCAAGGGCGGCAGAGCGCCGCGGCCCGCAACGGGCGGATCACGCTCGACCTGCAGGGCTTCCCGAAGGCGCCGGCGAGCATCACCCAGAGCGCGTACGCGAACGGGACCCTGACCCTCCGCATCGACACGGGCGCCGCCTCGTCGGCCGCCCCGGCGATCACCGGGTTCGAGGTGCGTCAGGCCGGCGCGGTCGTCGCGACGTGCACGCCGCAGGGGATCTGCCCCGCGATCACGGCACCCAACGGCGACCAGCGCACCTACGAGGCCGTCGCCGTCAACGCCGTCGGCCCGTCCCGCACGTCCGTGCGGACGGTGGCGTGGGCGTACGACCCGCCCGCCGCACCGACGTCGGTGTCCGCCGCGCCGGTCGCCACGGCCGGTGAAGGCGGTGTGGCCGCGATCACGATGCGCGGGGTGGATGCCGCCGACACCGGTGCGCTGCAGGTTGCGAGCCCTGCGGGAGAAACGGTGTCGGTCGCCGTGAGCCCTACTCAGACGGAGGCGACCCTGCCGTCGTTCCGGGTGGGATCGAACACCGCCACCACGGTCACGGTGACCCCCGTCTCCCGCTTCGACGTGCCGCCGGGCCTCGGCGGACCCGCGATCGAGTCGGTCACTGTGTCTGCGCACGGCATCGGCGCACCGCTGGCGCCGGCACTCACCCTGACGGCGGTCAACACGGGCAACGGTCGGGCAGAGGTCACGGCGGTCGGCACGGCCGCATCCGGTGGCGACGGCTCGACGCTCCGCTACGGCATCGTGCCCGACGGGACGGCGTGCGTCGTGTCGGAGAACGGCAGCCGGGCGGTGTTCTCCAACCTTCCCGACGGTCGCCAGTACACGTTCGTGCTCTGCGTGGAGTCGTGGTTCGACGGCACCATGTTCGGCCGCGTGACGACGAGCGCCGAGGTCCGCGCCGCGCAGAACGGTGCGGCCCCGCGGAACTACACCTTCGTCGTCGGCCCGACCGCGCGGGTCGCCGACGGGCGCGCGACGTGGACGATCGACAGCACGCCGACGTCTCCGGAGAGGCCACCGGAGAGCAACGTCGCCGTGTTCGATCGGTTCCCGACGGGCGTCTTCGACAGCGATCCGCGCATCCGCGTCAGGTACGAGCACACCGCGGGATGGTGGCAATCCGCCTGGGGTGAGGTCACCCCGGCTCGTGGCAGCGCGCCGTATCAGGTGCAGGCACGCTGGTCGCTCGGCGCCTGCACGGGGGGCTCGCTCCTCGAGCCGAGTGGGACCTCGACCGACGGTCGCGCGTCGATCAGCTTCCCCACCGACGCGATCACCTACACCGATGCGAACGGCGAGGTCCTGCCGACCGATGGCGACCCGCTGCGGGTTCCGGACGCCGCGGTCCGCGTGACGGGCGTCGGCGTGCGCGTCGACTGGCCCGCGTGGAACCTGGATTCCGCGATCGCCGAGATGTCAGCCACCTGCACGCCACTTCCTCAGCCCCCGACCGAGCCCGCACCCTGAACGAGGACCCACTCCCATGACGATCACCACCGAGCAGGCGACTTGGTTCGCGCAGACGTTCGCGCATCTGGCCGACAATGTCGAGCGCGCCGTGCTCGGCAAGCGCCATGTCGTCGAACTCATCCTCACCGCGATGCTGAGTGAAGGGCACGTGCTCATCGAGGACGTTCCGGGGACGGGCAAGACCTCGCTCGCCCGGGCGATCGGTCAGTCCGTGCAGGGCTCGAACACCCGCATCCAGTTCACCCCCGACCTGCTGCCGGGCGACATCACCGGGATCACGGTGTACGACCAGAAGACCGGCGATTTCGACTTCCACGCCGGTCCGATCTTCGCCAACATCGTCCTCGCCGACGAGATCAACCGGGCGAGCCCGAAGACCCAAGCGGCGCTCCTGGAGGTCATGGAGGAGGGCCGCGTGACGATCGACGGCATCACGCGCGCCGTCGGCAAGCCCTTCCTCGTGCTGGCGACCCAGAACCCTGTCGAGCAGGCGGGCACGTACCGCCTTCCCGAGGCGCAGCTCGACCGCTTCCTGCTGCGCACCTCGCTCGGCTACCCCGATCACGCCGCGACGGTGAGCATCCTCGGGGGCGCGGCCGTGGCGACCGAGGATCTCGCCGCCGTCATCACCCCCGATGCGCTCGTCGGGATGAGCGAACTGGCCGCCGACGTCTACGTCGATGCGCTCGTGCTCGACTACATCGCGCGCCTGGTCGATGCAACCCGCTCCGCGGACGAAGTCCGCCTGGGCGTCAGCATTCGTGGGGCGCTCGCGCTGACGCGGGCCGCGCGCGCCAGTGCCGCCGCGCAGGGGCGCACCTTCGTGACTCCCGACGACGTGAAGCGTCTCGCCGTGCCGGTGCTCGCGCACCGGCTCATCCTGCACCCCGAAGCCGAGTTCGACGGCGTCACCCCGGAGGCCGTGATCGGACAGGTGCTCCTCGATGTCACGCCGCCGACCCGCCGGGAGGCTCCGTGAGCCTTCCCGACACCCGCCTGACCCGTACGTCGGCCTCCACCGGCGATCGCACCGAGCGCACCGAGGTCACCTCCGCACGCTCCCGCGCGGTCGTCGGGGCGGCGGTGCGGGCCTCGCGGGCGTGGACGGCTGTGCGCGCGGCGCTCCGCACGGCGATCGCGTGGTGCGCGCGGACGATCCGCCCCGCGGGTGCGCTCGTGATCGCCGTCGCGACGATCGGGCTCCTCGCCGGGCTCGTCTTCGGGTGGGTCGAGGCCGTCGTGGCCGGGGCGCTCGCCCTCGTCTTCCTGGTCCTCAGCATCCCGTTCCTCTTCGGGACGCGCACCTACGACGTCGACCTCACCCTCGAACACGAGCGCATCGTCGCCGGACACGGAGTCTCGGCGACCGTGACGGTGCGCAACACCGGCGCGCGGGCGGCGCTGCCCGGTCGCATCGACGTCCCGGTCGGCGCGGGCCTCGTGGAGTTCGGGGTACCGCTCTTGCACGCCGGCCAGGAATCACCGCGGACGCTGGAGATCCCGCCGCAGCCGCGGGGGATCGTGCGGGTGGGCCCCGCGACGACGGTGCGCTCCGATCCGCTGGGACTGCTCCATCGCGAGCACGCTTTCGACGACATCCACGACCTGTACGTCCACCCGCGGACCGTAACCGTGCCGTCCTCGAGCGCAGGCCTCATCCGCGATCTCGACGGCAACCCCACTCGGCGTCTCGTGGATGCCGACATGTCCTTCCACGCCATCCGGGAGTATGCGCCGGGTGACTCGCGGCGTCAGATCCACTGGAAGTCGACGGCCAAGACCGGGCGGCTCATGGTGCGTCAGTACGAAGAATCGCGCCGCTCGCGTATGGCCGTCGTGCTGGGCCTGGCCGAGGATGAATTCGCGTCGCCCGACGAGTTCGAGCTCGCCGTCAGCGCTGCCGCCTCGCTGTCGCTGCGGGCCGTCCACGACGCGCGCGATCTCGAGATCGTCGTGGGCGCCGAGATCCCGCGGGTCGTCCGCGGTCGCCTCCGCGCGATCCGGCATCTGCCCACCGGCGCTCCGCGGGTCGTCCTCGACGGCTTCAGCTCGGTCGAGCGCCTGAGCAACACGATGGCCTTCCGCGAGGTGTGCCGCCTCACCGCTGAAGCTGCCGACCGCCTGTCGATCGCCGTCCTCGTGGTCGGCTCGGCGGTCTCGCTCACGCAGGTGCGTCAGGCGGCATTGGCCTTCCCGGCGGATGCCGCCGTCGTCGGCATCGTGTGCGACGAACACGCGCACCCGCGCACCCAGATCGTGGGACCGATGACGGTGCACACGATCGGAACCCTCGAAGACCTCGCCGGGCTGCTGCTGCGAGGAGCGACGTCGTGAGACGCTCCCCGCACGTCACCGCCGGCTCCCTCTACGTGGGGGTGTCGGTCCTCCTGGCCGCGGTCGCTGCCTGGCCGATCTATCGGTCCGAAGCCTTCCTCGTGCTCGTGGGGGTCGCGACCCTGCTTGCCGTCGGCATCGCGGTGCTCGTCACCTGGCGGCGCTGGGGCGCAGGGGCGACCGCCGGGCTCCTGGCGGGAGCCTTCTTCGTCTTCGGGATTCCGCTGGCCGTCCCCGGACGCCTCGGCGGGCCGAGCGAGCTGATCCACGGCCTCGGCGAACTCGCCGCGGGACTCGTGGTCGGGTGGAAGGATCTGCTGACGGTCCAGGTGCCGGTGGGGAGCTACCGCAATCTCCTGGTCCCCGCACTCGTGGTGTTCCTCGTCGGAACGACCCTCGCCCTGCGGGCGGCCTGGCGATCGGATGCCGGGGCGTTCTGGGCCGTGCCGGTCAGCCTCGGGATGGTCGGCTTCGGGCTCCTGTTCGGCCGCACCGAGGTCAGCGCGCCGCTGCGGATCGGACCGATGACGTTCCCCGCTCCGGTGGAGACCACCCTCGGCGTCATCTGGCTGGTCGGGGGGGTGCTGTGGCTGTCCTGGCGGAGTCGTGAGGAACGCATCCGGGCCCTCCGCCGTGCCGCCGAGTCCACCGGTGTGCGGATGCGGCGCACGGCGCCGGCCGACGCACGCCGGCTGGCGCTCGGCGTGGGCATGATCGCGGTCGGCGCGCTCGCGGTGGGCCTCGTCGTGCCGGCGGCCGTGGCATCCGCCCCCCGCACCGTGCTGCGCGATACCACGGGACCGCAGGTCGAGATCTCCCGAGAGATCAGTCCACTCGCGGCGTTTCGCGCGCTCTTCGTTGACGGCACCTTCGGACAGGTGCTCTTCTCCGCCACGGGAGAAACCCCGCCCGAGCGGGTGCGGCTGGCCGTGCTCGACGCCTACGATGGCGCGGTCTTCCGCACAGATGCGACGACCTCGGGGGCACCCTTCGTCCGGGTGCCGGCCGGGCGCGACGCGGGCGACGGTGAGCTCGCCGAGGTCGATGTCGTCATCGGCGCGCTGGAGGGTATCTGGATGCCCTCGGCCGGGTCGCTCGAGCGCGTCGACTTCGGCGGTGGGCGCGCCGTGTCTCTCGCTGACGGTTTCTACTACAGCCCGGACCTTTCTGCCGCGGTCCAGACTGGCACGTGGGCGGCCGGCGACACCTACCGCCTCCGCGCGGCGGTTCCCGCGGTGCCGGCCCTGAGCGAGGCGAGCGCGCCCGGCGGACTCAAGGGCATGACCCTGGCCCCCGCAAGCCTGCGCACGTGGGTGGAGGAGCACACCACCGGCACCGGGGGAGCAGCCCTCGCTTCTCTCGTCGAGCTCCTCCGGGCGCGCGGGTACCTCTCGCACGCTTTGATCGGCGACGACGGCAGCGCCGAGTGGATGCGTGACCTCGACGACTATCGCTTCGCCCCGAGCGCCTCGGGACACTCTCTCGCACGGATCGACGACATGTTCGCCGCGCTCGCCGAGCGTGAGGCCGATCCGCGGGCTGCCGCGACGGGCAATTACGTCGCCGCGATCGGTGACGACGAGCAGTTCGCGACCGCGGTCGCCCTCATCGCGGGCGAGTTGGGGTTTCCCGCACGCGTCGTCGTGGGTGCGCGTCTGGCGTCGAGCGATGCCGGGCTGAGTGTCTGCGCCGACACCGGGTGCCGGTCGGGCGACATCTCGGCGTGGGTCGAAGTGCGCGCGTCGACCGGCGACTGGATCCCGATCGATGTCACCCCTCAGCACGCGCAGGCGCCGAGTCGCGACGTCACCGAACAACCGGATCCGACGATCGGCACAGCAGTCCGCCCCGCCACGGTCGACGAAGTCCAGCCACCCAAGCCCGCCCAGGAAGACACCGCCGGCACGCCCCCTCCGGAAGAGGCCGCCGATCTCGGCTGGCTGTGGGCGACTCTGCGGATCACGGCGTGGTCGCTCGGGATCCTCGCGGTCGTCGCCGGACCGATCCTGCTCGTGATCACCGCGAAGGCCCTGCGCCGTCGCCGTCGTCGTGGTGCGGACCGTCCTGCTGACCGTGTCGCCGGGGGGTGGGAGGAGTATCTCGACGCCGCAGTGGATGCCGGCCGCCGCGCACCGGCGGCATCCACGCGCACGGAGATCGCGGCACTCCACGCCTCACCCGGTGCCGCCGTGCTCGCCACGAGTGCCGATGAAGCGGTCTTCTCCGCGGCCACGGTGGAGGAGCGGGATGCCGACGAATTCTGGCGGATCGTCGATGTCGAGCGCCGCGCGTTCGCCCCGGGGTTCTGGGCGCGCGTGCGCGCGGCCGTATCGTTGAGATCGTTCGTCCCGCCCGGGCGCCGGCCCGCACCGCAGATGGAGAGGGGGAGTCGCGCGTCCCAGACGCCGCGACACACCACATGACACCGATCGTCGACGAATCGCTGCTCTCGCTCCTGGGGCTCTTCGGGCTCCTCATCGGCGTGATCGGGTATCTGTGGGCGGCCCTCGCGCTGTCGGCGATGTTCCGCAAGATGGGCGAAGAACCGTGGAAGGGCTGGGTGCCCTTCCTCAACCTCGCGACCGTGCTCACCTGGGGCGGGTTCAATCCCTGGCTCGTCCTGATCGGCCTGATCCCGGTGATCGGGCCGATCGTGATCCTGATTCTGATGATCGTCTCCGCGCACCGCATCAACCCCGGGTTCGGCTACGGCGCCGGGATGACGGTGCTCGCGGCTTTCTTCTTCATCATCTGGGCGAGCATCCTCGGGTTCGGCCCCGCGCGCTGGTTGGGGGCGCGAGCCGCCGCATGGCGTCCCGCCGTCACGGACCCGCTGGATGCCGATCCTGCCCCGACGCCGGCTGTGCCGAGTGCGCCGGCGGCACCGGTCGTCGCGCCGCCGGCCGCGCAGGTCGACACTGCGGCCGACGCCTTCGCCTTCGCTCCGCCCGCGCCGCGTACCGGCCCGGTGTGGGTGCCGCCGGACATCACGACCTCACCGCCCGCCGCAGCGCCGCCGCCGGGGGCCCCCGCAACGCCGGTTGTCTCGGTGCCGGAGGAACCCGAGGAAGTCTCCTGGCCGTCCGAGATCGACGACGTGTCGGCGGTGTCTCCCTCCCCGTTCCCGCCGAGCGCGGCCGCGGGGCGTCGCTACGCCGCACCGCCCGTTCGCGAGGACGCCGATGACGAGCACAGTGGCCCGATCGCGTTCGTTCCCGGCCGCCGCTCGAACGTCGATCCGGCACCCGCCGATCCTCCGGTGACCCGGATGCCGGCCGCAGCGCCCGGCACGCGCCGGTCGGCGCGCACCGACGATTCCGACGAGCCGGAGGCGTTCCCCGAGCTGTCCGGGGAGGTCTCCGCCGTGATCGGCGCGCCCCGCGCCGGCACACCGCGCTCCGCGCTCAGCTCCGTCTCGGCGCAGCAGCGCCGCCAGGAGCCCTTCGGCGACGAAGACGACGACCTCGAACGCACCGTCATCGCGCGCCGCGTGAAGCGTCCCGCGTGGGAACTGGTCCCGGCATCCGGCGTACCGTTGCCGCTGACGGCGGACGTCGTGATCCTCGGCCGCCGACCGGCAGCCGACCCGACCTTTCCCCGCGCCCAGCTTCTCGCCGTGCCGGACAGCGCGCGAACCGTGTCCAAGACCCACGCGCGCATCGAACTGCGGGGCGAACGGTGGCACATCACCGACCTCGCATCGACCAACGGAGTGATGCTGCGCACCCTCATGGGGGAGGAACTCGAGATCGAAGCGGGCACCGAGCTGCAAGCCGGCGAGCGGTTCTATCTGGGCGATGAGGAGTTCCTGCTCCACCGCGTGGAGAGCTGAACCCGCGATCGTTTGACCGGCTTCCCGCGCACGCGTATGATTGATCGGGTGTGCGCTCATGCGCGCCTTGCGTCATGTCTCGACACGACACGGGCCGTATGTTCGCCGCATCTCGGGAACGACCTGCGAACAGGTCGCCCCCACGGCATATCCACCACCCAAAAGCACGGCTCTTCTGCCGCGCCGGTGGATTTGTGGTGAAACCACGAACGCTGTCACCGTGCAGCACAACAAGGAGAGAACGTGCCAACCATTCAGCAGTTGGTTCGCAAGGGTCGCTCGCCCAAGGTCACCAAGACCAAGGCACCCGCCCTGAAGTCGAACCCGCAGCAGGCCGGCGTCTGCACCCGCGTGTACACGACCACGCCCAAGAAGCCCAACTCGGCGATGCGCAAGGTCGCCCGTGTCAAGCTCCGCAACGGCACCGAGGTCACCGCGTACATCCCCGGTGAGGGCCACAACCTGCAGGAGCACTCGCTCGTGCTCGTCCGTGGAGGCCGTGTCAAGGACCTCCCCGGTGTCCGTTACAAGATCGTCCGTGGCGCCCTGGACACCCAGGCCGTCAAGAACCGTAAGCAGGCTCGTAGCCGCTACGGCGCAAAGAAGGGTTGAGTTAGATGCCTCGTAAGGGACCCGCACCCCGCCGCGTCGTCGTCAACGACCCGGTCTACGGTGCTCCGATCGTCACCCAGCTGGTGAACAAGATCCTCGTCGACGGCAAGAAGTCGATCGCCGAGTCGATCGTCTACACCGCGCTCAAGGGTGTCGAAGCCAAGAACGGTCAGGATGCCGTCGCCACGCTGAAGAAGGCGCTCGACAACGTCCGTCCGACCCTCGAGGTCAAGAGCCGCCGCGTCGGTGGCTCGACCTACCAGGTGCCCGTCGAGGTCAAGCCGCACCGTGCGAACACGCTCGCGCTGCGCTGGCTCGTCTCCTACGCGAAGGGTCGTCGTGAGAAGACGATGACCGAGCGTCTGCAGAACGAGATCCTCGACGCCTCGAACGGCCTGGGTGCCGCGGTCAAGCGCCGCGAAGACACCCACAAGATGGCCGAGTCGAACCGCGCCTTCGCGCACTACCGCTGGTAACCAGCGTTTCCGATGGCCGGCCCCAACGGGCCGGCCATCCCCGCGACATTCCCCACCACAAGTAAGGACACCCCGTGGCACAAGAAGTGCTCACCGACCTCAACAAGGTCCGCAACATCGGCATCATGGCGCACATCGATGCCGGCAAGACGACGACGACCGAGCGCATCCTGTTCTACACGGGTGTCAACCACAAGATCGGCGAGACGCACGACGGTGCCTCCACGACCGACTGGATGGAGCAGGAAAAGGAGCGCGGCATCACGATCACGTCCGCCGCCGTGACCTGCTACTGGAACAAGAACCAGATCAACATCATCGACACCCCCGGTCACGTGGACTTCACGGTCGAGGTGGAGCGCTCGCTCCGCGTTCTCGACGGTGCTGTCGCCGTCTTCGACGGCAAGGAGGGCGTCGAGCCCCAGTCCGAGACCGTGTGGCGTCAGGCCGACAAGTACAACGTCCCGCGTATCTGCTTCGTCAACAAGATGGACAAGCTCGGCGCCGACTTCTACTTCACGGTCGACACCATCATCAAGCGCCTCGGTGCCAAGCCCCTCGTGATCCAGCTGCCGATCGGCGCGGAGAGCGACTTCCTCGGCGTCATCGACCTCGTCGAGATGCGCGCGCTCGTGTGGCCCGGTGACTCCAAGGGTGATGTCACCATGGGCGCCAAGTACGAGATCCAGGAGATCCCGGCCGACCTCGCCGAGAAGGCGGCGGAATACCGCCAGCTCCTGCTCGAGACGGTCGCCGAGACCGACGACGCGCTGCTGGAGAAGTTCTTCGGTGGCGAAGAGCTCACGGTCGCCGAGATCAAGGGCGCGATTCGCAAGCTGACCGTGTCGAGCGAGGTCTATCCGGTCCTGTGTGGCTCCGCGTTCAAGAACCGCGGCGTGCAGCCCATGCTCGATGCCGTCATCGACTACCTGCCGAACCCCCTCGACGTCGGCGCCATCGAGGCGCACGACCCGAAGGACTACGACACGATCATCGAGCGTCACCCCGACGCGAACGACCCGTTCTCGGCGCTGGCCTTCAAGGTCGCGGTGCACCCGTTCTTCGGTCGCCTCACCTACATCCGCGTCTACTCGGGTCGCCTCGACTCGGGTGCGCAGGTCATCAACTCGACCAAGGGCAAGAAGGAGCGCATCGGGAAGATCTTCCAGATGCACGCCAACAAGGAGATCCCGGTTCCGGCGGTCTCCGCCGGCAACATCTACGCCGTCATCGGCCTGAAGGACACCACCACCGGTGACACCCTGACCGACCCGGCCGCGCCCGTCGTCCTCGAGTCGATGACCTTCCCCGAGCCCGTCATCGAGGTCGCCATCGAGCCGAAGACCAAGGCCGACCAGGAGAAGCTCGGCGTCGCGATCCAGAAGCTCGCCGAAGAAGACCCGACCTTCCGCACCGAACTCAACCCCGACACCGGTCAGACGGTCATCAAGGGCATGGGCGAGTTGCACCTCGACATCCTCGTCGACCGCATGAAGCGCGAGTTCAACGTCGAGGCCAACGTCGGCAAGCCCCAGGTTGCGTACCGCGAGACGATCAAGAAGGCCGTCGAGCGTCACGACTACACGCACAAGAAGCAGACCGGTGGTTCGGGTCAGTTCGCGAAGATCCAGTTCGCGATCGAGCCGCTCGATCTCTCGTCGGAGAACACCTACGAGTTCGAGAACAAGGTCACCGGTGGCCGCATCCCGCGCGAGTACATCGAGCCGACCAACCAGGGCTTCCAGGACGCGATGAACGTCGGCGTGCTCGCCGGCTACCCCATCGTGGGTGTCAAGGCGCTCCTGCTCGACGGCGCGAGCCACGATGTCGACTCGTCCGAGATGGCGTTCAAGATCGCCGGATCGATGGGCTTCAAAGAGGCGCTCCGCAAGGCGAACCCGGTCATCCTCGAGCCGCTCATGGCGGTCGAGGTGCGCGTGCCCGAGGAGTACATGGGCGACGTCATCGGCGACTTGAACAGCCGTCGCGGCCAGATCCAGTCGATGGAGGATGGTTCGGGCATCAAGATCGTCCGTGCTCTCGTTCCGCTGTCGGAGATGTTCGGATACATCGGCGACCTGCGCTCGAAGACCTCGGGCCGTGCCGTCTACTCGATGGAGTTCGACTCGTACGCGGAGGTCCCGCGGGCCGTCGCCGACGAGATCGTCCAGAAGAACAAGGGCGAGTAGCACCGCCCGAACGGATGCTGTGCGCCACGGCGGCGCACAGCATCCACCCAAACTGAATACAGAACCGTCAACTACACTGACACCATCCCCGTAGAAACCGGTCGCAAACCAGCGACCGGGACCTCTACACGAACGTCCTGAGGAGGACCCAGTGGCTAAGGCCAAGTTCGAGCGCACCAAGCCGCACGTAAACATCGGAACGATCGGTCACGTCGACCACGGCAAGACCACGCTCACCGCAGCGATCTCGAAGGTGCTTGCTGACAAGTTCCCGTCCGCGACCAACGTGCAGCGTGACTTCGCGTCGATCGACTCCGCTCCCGAAGAGCGTCAGCGCGGCATCACGATCAACATCTCGCACGTCGAGTACGAGACCCCCAAGCGTCACTACGCGCACGTCGACGCCCCGGGTCACGCCGACTACATCAAGAACATGATCACCGGTGCTGCTCAGATGGACGGCGCGATCCTCGTGGTCGCCGCCACCGACGGCCCGATGGCTCAGACGCGTGAGCACGTGCTGCTCGCCAAGCAGGTCGGCGTTCCCTACCTGCTGGTCGCGCTGAACAAGAGCGACATGGTCGACGACGAGGAGATCCTGGAGCTCGTCGAGCTCGAGGTCCGTGAGCTGCTCAGCTCGCAGAACTTCGACGGTGACAACGCTCCCGTCGTCCGCGTCTCGGGCCTGAAGGCTCTCGAGGGCGACGAGCAGTGGGTCAACTCCATCGTCGAGCTCATGGAAGCCGTCGACGAGAACATCCCCGACCCCGTGCGTGACAAGGACAAGCCGTTCCTCATGCCGATCGAGGACGTCTTCACGATCACCGGTCGTGGCACGGTCGTCACGGGTCGCGCCGAGCGTGGCACGCTGGCCATCAACTCCGAGGTCGAGATCGTCGGCATCCGCCCGACGCAGAAGACCATCGTCACGGGTATCGAGATGTTCCACAAGCAGCTCGACGAGGCCTGGGCCGGCGAGAACTGTGGTCTGCTCCTCCGCGGCACCAAGCGTGACGACGTCGAGCGTGGCCAGGTTGTCGTGAAGCCGGGCTCGGTTACGCCCCACACCAACTTCGAGGGCACGGCGTACATCCTGTCCAAGGAGGAGGGTGGCCGTCACAACCCCTTCTACACGAACTACCGCCCGCAGTTCTACTTCCGCACCACGGACGTCACCGGCGTCATCTCGCTGCCCGAGGGCACCGAGATGGTCATGCCCGGCGACACCACGGACATGACCGTTGAGCTGATCCAGCCCATCGCCATGGAAGACGGACTCGGCTTCGCGATCCGTGAGGGTGGCCGCACCGTCGGCGCCGGCACGGTCACCAAGATCCTCAAGTAACACCGCGTGATCTGGAACGCCCCCCGGGAGCCTCGTGCTCCTGGGGGCGTTCTGCGTGTGCGGGCTTGTCCGGGAATCCGGCCGCGGCTGTGTGAATACGGGACACGACATTTGGTCATCTAGGCTGGAAACAACTGATGAGATCTGTGGGGTTCGGCATTTGTCTGGTGTGATTGTGCATGAGTGGCTTGCGCCGACTGGTGGATCGGAGAACGTCTTCGAGGTTCTCAGCGAGGTGTTCCCGGACGCCGCTCGCTATTGTCTTTGGAACGAGAGCGGCGGCCGGTTCCAAGACGTCGGAGAGACCTGGCTCGCACGCACACCGTTCAAGGGTCGCAAAGCTCTCGCACTCCCGCTGATGCCCCTCGCGTGGCGTCAACTCCCAGCGGTGGATGCGGAGTGGGTGCTCACTAGTAGCCATCTCTTCGCGCACCACGCGCGTTTCAAGGGGTCGGCTCGGGAGGCGCCGAAGTTTGTCTATGCTCATACACCTGCCCGTTACGTATGGGTTCCCGAGCTCGATGGGCGCGGAAGCGGCGCAATGGCGCGAGCGGCGTCGAGCGTGCTCAAGCCACTGGATCGCAGGCGTGCCCAGGAGCCGGTCTCAATCGCCGCGAACAGTCGGTTTGTCGCTGCGCGTATTGCCATGACGTGGGAGAGGGAAGCGACTGTCATATACCCGCCGGTGGATGTTGGCTTTTTCTCTGGAGTCGATTCGATTGAGTTGACGGGAATTGACCAGCGAACACTCGATTCTCTCCCTGAGGTCTTTCTGCTGGGCGTATCCCGCCTCGTGTCATACAAGCGTCTCGACTTAGTGATCGCCACAGGGGCGGCCGCGGACATGCCGGTGGTAATAGCGGGTGAAGGGCCCGACGCCTTGCAACTGCGCGAACTGGCGAATGGATCCACGGCAAATGTGACGTTTGTCGGCAAGCCTTCTCGCGCGCTACTCGCTCACCTGTACCGTCGCGCAGCAGTCGTTGTCTTCCCCCCAATTGAGGACTTCGGAATAATCCCGGTTGAAGCGATGGCCACCGGGACACCGGTGATCGCAAACTCGGTGGGTGGCGCGGCGGAGTCCGTCGTGCATCGCCAAACGGGAGCCGTTATAGCTGAGTGGCGCGGTTCGGAGTTGGCGGAGGCCGTTGAGGTTGCGCTGGCCACCAACGCGAGCGACTGCGTCAAGACAGCCGAGCAGTTCTCAGACCGCACCTTCGGCAATGGCGTAGAGAATTGGATGCGAATGGGTGGTGCGCGACTATGAGGGTCGGAGCTCCTTCGCCTGCAGTGCTGATCGACGAACGCTGGTCTGGTGAACATGGGATTGGTAGATACGCGCGTGAAGTCCTATCGCGGTTGCAGGTACCGATGCGGCCGATGTCTGTTCCCGGATCACCAACAAGCGGTTTAGATGCGTTCCGCCGTCCTCGCGATTCGCGTTCTGGGAGCGTGGTTTACACGCCCGGCTACAACTGTTTTCGCGTCGTCGACCAGGTGGTCACGGTGCACGATCTCATTCATCTGCGGACAGAATGGCCTATGCGAGCGAAGTATCTGGCCTACTATCAGGGCGTGTTGAAGCCTGCGATCCGGCGCTCGGGCGTAGTGATCACCGTGTCAGAGACGTCTCGAGAAGCCATTCGTGAGTGGTTGCGCGACGATGATGTCGAGGTTGTGAACGCCGGAATCGGGTGCTCCGAAGAGTTCAATACGCGAGGCCTCTGGGCGGAAGATGGACCGCCATATGCACTTTTTGTGGGGAACGCTCGCCCGCACAAGAATCTGATTACCGCGCTAAACGCGGTGGCCGCGGCTCCGGGAATGAGAATGAAAGCAGTTGTGCCGGCGAGAGAACAACTGGCCGTGGCAGACCTCGCT
The DNA here is from genome assembly GCF_025398275.1 of Microbacterium memoriense. Taxonomy (GTDB): domain Bacteria; phylum Actinomycetota; class Actinomycetes; order Actinomycetales; family Microbacteriaceae; genus Microbacterium; species Microbacterium memoriense. Next base: position 167,126 of record NZ_JAODOR010000005.1, read on the forward strand.
CACCGAGTCGGTGTGGGCGATCGGATCGATTGGCTTTCGGGGGTGAGCGACGAAAAGATGGCTACTCTCTATCGTGGAGCATCCGTGACGCTGGTTCCCTCGATACTCGAGGGCTTCGGCTTGCCGGCTCTGGAGAGTATTAAGTGCGGGACTCCGGTCGCCTTTTGGGAAGGCTGCAGTTCTGTCGCCGAGATTGTAGGAACCCGGGGTTTCGCGATCTCCAAGTGGGATGATCATCTTCAGCTCGCCGAAGTGATGATGGAGTGCGCCGAATCGAGGATCTCGGTTGAACCTCCATCGCCCGGCGAATACAGTTGGGAACTCGCGGCAGAATCAGTTTCCGATGTTCTGAGCCGCCAACTGGACCGCGCCGCCCAGCGATGATGATCTCGCGAGCTGCTGCCAACGGAAGCACCGAGAGTCGTCGCTTCGTCGCGCCGGAGGGCTCCGCTTCATGCTGAATCTAGCCAAACGGCTCGCGAGTTTTACTGCGCTTCCCTTCCTGTCCCTCCTCGTTCCGCTGGTGGCGCTGCCCGTCGTTGCTCGCGTCGGGGGTGTGGATGGGTGGTCGGCTCTTGCGATAGGTCAGGCCATCGGGTCGTATGCCGCAGCCGTAGCATTCGTTGGTTGGAATGTCTTGGGAACGCCGTTGGTCGCAGTCGCAGCGAGCGTTAGCGACAGGCGCGAGTTGTATCGCCGTTCAATATACGTCCGGTCACTAGTTCTTGTACTTGTGGCTCCTCTGGCCGCGCTCATAGCGAGTTCGATTGCTCCAGCGGAAACGCGTCATGTCGCCGCGATATTTGCGGTTGGGGCCGCGCTATCAGCGCTCGGCATCGCGTGGTACGCGGTCGGCATTTCGTCCCCGGCGACCATAGCGCTTTACGAGCTCCTTCCTCGCGCGGTGGTGACGGCTGTCGCGGTGCCGCTTGTTCTCTTGACCGGGGAGGTGATGATTTACGCACTCAGCTTGATCGTTGCGCCTCTCGCCGGACTCGTGGCGTTCCATCAACGCAATTTCGGGCGTGTATGGCCGCGATGGCCGGGGTGGGTCGTTGTGCGGGCAGGCCTCTTGGGGAGAAAAGCTGCGTGGAGCGTTGAGATCACCGGCAATCTTTATGCAAATGCGCCTGTTCCGGTGGCTGCGGCGCTCGGGGATCCCGCCGATGCGGCGTCCTATTCATCGGGTGACAGGCTCTACCGCTACAGCCTCTATGCGGTTGTGGCTTTCGGAAACGCTCTTCAGGGGTGGGTGCTTGAAGTCATCGGAGAACAACGGCGCAGACGAAACATCTTCGCGATTTGCGCAATGACCGCGCTCGGGGTCTGCGGGGGAGTAGCGCTTGCGCTGTTGGGTCGCTGGCTCACAGCGTTGCTTTTCGGTCAGGCCGTTGCAGTCGAGAGCATCACGATGCTCTGGCTGGGCATCGCATTCACCTCAGTTGCAATATCCACCGCTCTCATCCGCAACATCCTGATGCCGGCTCGAATGGATCGCGCAGTGCTCATCACCACTCTGATCAGTGCATTCTTGGGTGTTGCCACGATGTTGATCGCGGTGCTCTGGTGGGGTGCCTCGGGAGTCGCTGCGGGTCTCGCACTGAGTGAGTTCGTTACGCTCACGACGTGTGCCGCACTCGCCTACCGGGTTGGGCTTGTGCCCCACGCGGGTGAAAGACGGGGACACTCTGACCTCGGGGAAGGTGAAGGATGACTCGCCAATCGAAATCTCCACGTCCGGAAGGTGCACGCCGCGGCGGACCGCAGGTGCACTTCTTCCTCCTGGGTGTATCGGCCACGCCAATCGGTGGATACAAGGTCGTCTATGAGTACGCGAACACTCTCGTCTCGCACGGATTCCACGTGACCTTGTGGCATTCGCGGGCCTTTTACGCGGATTTGCCCGGTGCCCGTCGGATTTCAGCGCGAATCAAGGCGGCGGCTCGTGCGCTGCAGGCAAGAATCCGGTTCGGGCGACGCCCCATTTCGTGGTTCGAGATCGACCCTCGCGTGCGCGTAAGGGTGAGTGCTGGCTATCCGAACCCTCGGTTGCGGCCTGGTGACGCGGTCGTCGCCTCTGCGGTTGAGACCACTCCACGAGTCGCAAAAGCTGCTGCGCGCGCAGGAGCTAGATCCGTCGCATTGATTCAGCATTACGAAACGTGGGCTGCTTCCGAGTCCTTTATCCAACGCAGTTGGGGAATGGTGGATGAGAGAATCGTCATCGCGCCATGGCTGGGAGACCTCTGCAAGCTAAACGGGCTGGGGTCTCACCTGATCCCCAACGCGATAGATCCTCTAGCGTTCCCCCGTGGCAAGTTCTTGCGAGAACGAGAGCCGAGCGTCCTCAGCCTGATCTCGCCGCATGTGTACAAACGTGCTGATGTTGTGATCGCTGCACTCGAGGGCATTCACAGAGCCGCTCCCGAGATCACCCTGCGTGCATTCGGCCAGGAGACGCGCCCTGAGGGTTTGCCGGAGTATGTGTCCTACTACCATGCCCCGTCTCCAGCCCTACTGGCCACGCTTTACGGCGAGGCGGTGGTGTACTTGTGCGGAAGTGATGCAGAAGGGTGGCATCTACCCCCCGCAGAGGCGACCATGGCTGGCGCAGCGGTGGTAAGCACAGATATCGGGGGCGTCCGCGTTTCGATGGAGGATGATGCGCTCTACGCGCGTCCTGCGGATTCAGTTGCACTCGCGCAGCGTGTGCTCGACACGATGGCGGACCTCGAGTCCGCACAAGAACGCGCCGATCGAGCGAGGGCGCGAATTGGCGCGCGGACGTATGAAACCAACGCACGAGATCTGGCGCGCGCGCTGAGGATTGGTGACGGCAAGAATGAGATTTGAGCCTTCTTTCACTGCGACGCTGACGCCGGGGGGTTTCATGCTGCTGGCGGCCATCGGGCTTGTCGCCTCAGTAGCGTTGTTTTTCCTGAGCCTGCGACTTCCTCTGCGAGTGCTGCTGGCTAGCGTCCTGGTGGTGTCTCTCCTTCAAGGGTTCGGCTCATTGGGATTCATGTCGTTCGCGCTGATGTTTACGGCTGGATTAGCGCCCGGCATGATCGTCCGAACTTGGCATCAACGACGCGAATGGTGGCTGTGGGCGCTGGGCGGACTTGTTCTCTGGCAAGGAGTCTCGTCGCTTTGGTCCTTTAAGTTCGGATCAGCGGCCTACGGGGTGATGGGCTCGATGGCTCTGCTCTCCGCGTTCCTCATAGCGCGCGAGGTTCTCCGAGATTCGCCCCGCGACATCCGCTACGCGGTGCTCGTTGCTTCGCCTGTTGTGGTGCTGGAAGCGGGAATGATTCTTCTTTTCCGTTTGTCACCCGCGGTCGAAGAGCTATTCCTCGCATCTCCGATCGCGAGATTTGTTAGCGAGCCTGGGGTGGACGTGCTCTTCACCGGCGGCTACGAGAACGTTCTGGATCCTGGAAAGTCTGGCGGGATGCTTCTGAACGGCAATACGGCTGCACTACTCATGGCGCTCTGCGCGTGCGTCTACGCTTTGGTCGGCTGCTGGTGGCCGGGTCGCAAGGCAGCGCTGCTGTCTATCGCTGCGTTGTGCAGCGTTGCAATGCTCTTCACCGGGTCCAAGTCACCCGTCGCGATGATCGTCGTACTTCCTCTCATCTCATTCGCAATCCTGATCGCCGTTCGCAAACCGCTGATCGGTGTTCTACTCACTTTGGGAGCCGGTGCGCTCGCCGTCCTTCTCGTCGTGGGCGTTCGCCTGGTGAAACCTGAGCTCTTGGAAGAAGCAACACGCACCATCGGCGAGCGCGCCGTCCTCTGGGGCCTAGTCCTGGAATCGGTGCCATCTCGATGGTTCTCCGGCTTGGGCTTCGGTAACTGGCGCGAGCGCATGGTCGATCGTGTTGTCGAGAATCCTCAACTGGCAGGTGACCCGACGCTCCGAGTACTCCCACCGCACAACCTCTTCGCGCAGGCGTGGGTAGATTCGGGCCTGATCGCGCTGCTGCTGGTGGTTGTGCTCGCTGTGGGGCCGCTACTGACAGTTGTTGCCTCAATGAGGGCGCAACGGTCAGAAAAGGTGCTTTCTCTCAACAGCGCGCGCTTGGTGGTTGTCTTCGCCGGGCTTGCCTGGCCGCTCGTGCACGGGATGACGGACACCACTTTGTTTTATGGCGACAACCACACCATCCCGTGGTTCGCGATCTTGGTTGCTGCAGCGTATTCCAGGTCGAGTATGATGCCCGAGCTCGGGCCGAGCGCCGCAGAATTCAGTGATACCGATGTGGTCGAAACGGGTTCTCTGACGTCAGCAGAGCGGAAACAGACCTCGGTGTGATGCTTCGTCTCCTCTGTATCTCGCGACGAGTCGGAAGTGCGTGCGTGAAAACAAGGGCGAACCCTTCACATGCACCACGCAATGCGGGTCGGCCTCTGCCCGTTCGAACAGCGTTCGCGAGGATTGCCAGATAGAGGAGGGCGAATCGTGGGCCAACCCGCAGAATTGTCGAAGCAGGGAGATTCCGCCAGAAAACGAGTGGCAGATTCTTTAGGCTCTGATAGGTGGTGAATCCGGCGACCTTACTGCTGCTCGAGCCTCTCCTGTGTAGCGCCACCGCATCTCGCACGAAGCGGATCTCTTTGCCCTGAAGCTGCGCTCGGAAGCTCAGATCGACATCCTCGAAATATGCGAAGAACTTCTCATCGAACATGCCGATGTCCTGAAAAAGCTCGGTCCGATAAAGACTCCCCCCACCGGACGCGCTGAAAACGGGACCCGATGATGATGCTTCTTCAGCAAGCTTGCCGCGCTCGCGGGGGTATGGCATTCCCCATCTTGAGTAAAAGTCTCCAGAAGTGTCGATCCTCTTGCCGCCGCCGTCGAGAAGCAGACCTGTCGCGATAGATGCGCGAGTCGTGAACAGCTCAGAGGCAAGGTTGGAGACCCAGCTAGTTGAAGGGAGAGCATCGTTGTTCACCAGAGCTACTGCCTCAACGCCCCTAGCAATCGCGTAGCTGATTCCGCTGTTCACGCCGCCCGCGAATCCGAGGTTCGAGGAGTTTTCGAGCAACTGAATCCGGCCCGACTCGGCGAGCGGGCGGAGCACTTCGAGCGAGTGATCGGAGGAATTGTTGTCGACGACGAGAATCTCCAGCGCCGCGTAGTCCTGTTGCCAGAGGGAGTCCAGGCAAGAAACAGTGTCGGCAATACCGTTCCAGTTGAGGACCACGACCATGACCGACTCATCAGTTGTCTTCAGATCGCGCGCCATCACGAGGTACCCTTCCAGTACCTGGGTGAGCGCATCTTCAACGATTGGACGAAGGATATCGATGCGTCGATTTGGGTGACGGGTTGCGATCGCTTCGCGACGTTTCGACCCTGTCTCCATCCGGCAAATCGGCCTCTCAATTGAGCAAAGTCGCGGTGAGCGAGCATGCCGCGAGTGACTACTACTAGCTCTGTGGCGAGTGCCCGAAACCCGTGTCTGCTGCGAAAGACGTCGTAGACGCGCAAGATGTAACCGCGTCCGAATCCTGCGAGATAGCGTTGGCGAGCTGAGCCGGCTCCGGCGGATGCGCCGCCGATGTGAACGCCGAGCGGCTCGTTGATCTCAATCGTCCGCCAACCTGCGTTGGCGAGCCGAAACGCAAGCTCAAGCTCTTCCCCATACATGAAGATGTTTTCATCAAGTAGGCCGACGGAGTCGAGCGCGACACGACGGTAGGCAGCAAGCGCGCCGTAAGGGCCAACGATAGTGGAATGTTGGCCTCTTGCTCGACGCTTCTCGGCGCCATGAAGTCGCACGAATCCCGCCAGAGTCACGTCTGCCGTGATCCCAAAGGAGTCGATAAGACCGTTGGGTTGCAGCAATAGGGGTGAAACACTTCCGGCGTCCGCGCCGGCGTTTGAGAACGCGGCTGCGACCGACTCAGCCATGGCTGGCTCCGCGTGGACATCACTGTTCAGCAGTATGACGAACCTGCCTGAGCCAGCGGCGATGCCTCGATTGCAGGACGCGGCAAAACCGATGTTGGTCGAATTGCGGATGAGCGTCAGCCTGGGAAACTTCTGCTCTATGCGGGTTGCTGTATCGTCTGGTGACCGGTCATCGACGACTATGACAGAGATCGGAACCGTTTGCTTCTCGAGGGAATCTAGACATCGCTCAACGTGCTCCCAGCCTCCGTGAACCGGAACGACAACATCGATGCCAGCGTTGGGGTCATAGCTACTCATCGTGGCAATTGTCTCACGCTGGCGGACTTGTGATGTGGTGCCAACGGCTATGTGCGCGGCAGCCCGTCGCGGGGGTATTGGGCGGTCGCGATTCGCGCTGAATGAACGAAGTCGCTTCCGGAAGAACGATCCTATTTGACCACCGATCGCGTATCTCTTACCGTCTCGACCCGCCCGCCTCGGAGTGGAGCAACGACGCCGGGGGTGAGAACAACAGCCGGACGATCGCGCTTCCGCGCGACAAGTCAGATAAGACGATGCCAACAGCGCTCGCTGCCATCGCAAGCAAGAGCGGAGTACCCCATCGCATAACGAGGTTGCCCGCGACGATTTCGCCCCACCACGACGTCGACGCCAGCGCGAAAAAAATCAAGCTGTGGGTCACGTAAATCGGTAGCGTCCGTTCGCCGTACCAGGACAGCCACGTTGCCACTCGGCCGGATCGGCATGCAAGCGCGCAGGCGTACATCAGCAGTAGAGCCGCAGACCCGAACTGAATCGGGAACGTGATCGCGGTGAACCCCGCGGTGATTGGTGTAGCGATGCCCACCCACGTGGTGATGCCGTAACCAGATATGGCGGCGACGAACAGCGGCAGACGTAGGTTGTCGATTGCGCTGAATAGTTGCTCACGGTAGCAAACTCCGACCGCGAAGAAGACGCCATAGGCGAGCATGCGAATATACAGATCGCTGCCCTCTTCTCCGGGAAGGAAGGGCCGCGCCACCGCGATGCAGACAAAGGCTGCGATGGCAACCGAACGTGGCACTCTTCGCGCGAAGGGCAATGCCGCAGTCCACAGCGCGAGGGCCAAGACAAACCACAAGACCGAGTGCGGTAGTAGGAAGCCGTTGATCAATGAAGCGGGTTGCTGGAACCCGGCGACACCAGTCGGCAGGCCAAAGGTGGCGCCCGTTGCATGGATGAGGTATCAGACCGCATAGATCCACATCAAGATGCCCACCGAGCGCCAGGTTCTCGCGTCAGAGGCGCGGCGGCTGAGGGGATCCGGTCTCAGCATCCCGGAGATCATGAAGAGCGGAGCAAGGAGGAACGGCCACGTCGCGATGTTGATCGTCGTCCAGAAAGCCAGGGGGTTTCCAGCCACGTTCTCCCGGTACGCGAACAAGTCCGCATGCAGAATGAGTACGCCGAACAGAGCAAGACCGCGGGTGGCGTCCATCCATGCCACGCGCTCGCGTTTCACGTAGTCGGGACTCGACACTTGTAACGATTCCTGACTCGATTTCATTCGGATCCCGCCGACCCGCAGGCCGCCTTTCAGCCATATCGTGTCGGTCCGCGATCGCTCCTGCTGCGGAACATCGCCACGTGCAACCCCGACGCGCCAAGTGAGCGAGTGCGAAACTACGCGGCGGCCCCGATTTTCGCACCCACGCGCCCCAATTGCAAGAAGTCATTCACGCTTCGCGAGGGGCTCCAGGCGGGAGGTGGCCCGACCAGGGGGGCTCAAACAAGACACGGAACGGCGAACGCATGGCCAGGGCAAATATTGCCAGCGAGATGGCCACTATCAGCGTGGTGACGATTGCGGGTGTCCAGGCGCCTAGCGCTCTCACGACATCCAGCCATGCGGGTACGAGCAAGAGTGCGGCCGCGAGCGGCACATGCATCACGTAGATCGGAAGTGTTCTCTTGCCGATCGCCGCGAGTGGATTCTCTATGCCGGGGACTCGGCACAACAGCACACTCGCGCTGATCAGAGCGATGGCAGCGCTAAGCATCCACGGGACGTCGGTGATCGCGAGCGCCGCGCGCCGAGGTTCGATGTGCCGGACGATGTCCAGCGCTTTGTAGAGGCACAGCGCCGTCACAAGCGCCGCAAGCGCGTGCTTCGTGATGATTGTGGTGATGAGCTCGCGCCCGTAGACGCCGAGCGCGAAGAAGACGGTGTAACTAATGATGTGTATGTGGGCTGACCCCGTTTCGTAGGTCCGGTGGTTCTGAGAGTCGTCCTGTCGCCCGGAGTCGCGGGCAGGGAGACTGGTCAGATCATGTCAAACAGCAGGAAGCGTCACACCCCGGAGCAGGTCGTCCGCAAGCTCGGGCAGGCCGACAGGATGCTCGCCGACGGGCAGGATGTCGCCGCGGGGTGTCGGGAGCTCGGCGTGTCCGAGCAGACGTACTACCGGTGGCGGAACCAGTACGGCGGCCTCAAGGCCGACGACGCAAAGCGCCTGAAGGAGCTGGAGAAGCAGAACGCCACCCTCAAGCGGCTACTCGCCGAAGCGGAGCTGGAGAAGGCGGCGCTGAAGGAGTTGGCTGAGGGAAACTTCTAGGCCCGGGCAGACGTCGCGCCGCCGTCTCGCACCTGCTCAGGACACTGCAGGTGAGCGAACGGATGGCGTGCCGCCTGGCCGGGCTCTCACGCTCCGCATACCGGCGCCCGCTCAAGGGCGAAACCACCGACGATCCGGACATGGCGCTGCGGGACTGGCTGCGCGCCTGGGCGAAGAACCATCCCCGCTACGGGTATCGGCGGGCGTATCACGACGCCCGCGCCGAGGAGTGGGTGGTGAACCACAAGAAGATCCAACGGCTGTGGCGCGAGGAGGGACTGCGCGTCCCGCAGCGGCGTCGCCGCAAACGCGTCGGGTCCTCGACCGTCGACGCGCCGACGGCGGATGCGCCGAACGTGGTGTGGGCGGTGGACTTTCAGTTCGATGCCGACGATCACGGCCGACCGATCAAGATCTGCTCCATCGTCGACGAACACACCCGGGAGTGCATCGGCGGCCTCGTGGAGCGCTCGATTACCGCCGACCGACTCACCGCCCACCTCGAGGACCTCGTCGCCGCCCGGGGCGCCCCGGCGGTGCTCAGGTCGGACAACGGGCCGGAGTTCATCAGCGAGGCGATGGCCGACTGGGCCGGCACCCGCACCGGCTTGAGCTACATTCCTCCGGGCTCGCCGTGGCGCAACGGGTACGTCGAGTCGTTCAACAGCCGGATCCGCGACGAGTGCCTCAACATCAACAGC
>NZ_JAODOR010000006.1 GCF_025398275.1 Microbacterium memoriense
GGCAACAACCCGTTCGCGTCGGCACAGGGCATGGGTCAGCGTCCCGCCGGCCCCCGCCCCGGCAACAACCCGTTCGCGTCGGCGCAGGGCATGGGCCAGCGCCCGAGCCCGACTCCCGGCAACATCCCGCGTCCCCAGGCCCCGCGCCCCGGCGCCCCTCGTCCCGGCGCTCCGCGTCCGGGTGGTCCGGGCCGTCCCGGTGGCGCCGGTCGCCCCGGCGCTCCGTTCCAGCAGCGTCCCGGCGGCCCCGGTCGTCCCGGCGGTGCCGGTGGCTTCCAGCGTCCCGGTGGTGCACCCGGTGCAGCTCCGGCCGGCGGTTTCGCCGGTCGTCCCGGCGGTGGCGGTGGCCGTGGCCGCGGCCCCGGCGGTGGTACGGCAGGTGCCTTCGGTAAGGGTGGCGGCAAGTCCAAGCAGCGCAAGTCGCGTCGGGCGAAGCGGCAAGAATTCGAGATGCGGGATGCCCCGACGGTCGGTGGCGTCAACGTCTCGCGCGGTAACGGCGAGATCATCCGCATGCGCCGCGGCGCATCCATCTCGGACTTCGCCGACAAGATCGAGAACATCACCGGCTACACGGTGCAGCCCGGAACGCTCGTCACCATCCTGTTCAACCTGGGTGAGATGGCGACCGCGACCGAGTCGCTCGATGAGGCGACCTTCGAGGTCTTGGGCGCCGAACTCGGCTACAAGATCCAGATGGTCTCTCCCGAGGACGAGGACAAGGAACTCCTCGAGACCTTCGGTCTGGACCTCGACCAGGAGCTCGAGGACGAGAGCGAAGACGACCTCGAGATCCGTCCGCCGGTCGTGACCGTCATGGGTCACGTCGACCACGGTAAGACGCGCCTTCTCGATGCGATCCGCAACGCGAACGTCGTCGCCGGTGAAGCCGGTGGCATCACGCAGCACATCGGTGCGTACCAGGTGTGGACCGAGCACGAGGGCATCGAGCGTGCCATCACGTTCATCGACACCCCGGGCCACGAGGCCTTCACGGCCATGCGTGCCCGTGGCGCGCAGGTCACCGACCTCGCGATCCTCGTGGTCGCCGCCGACGACGGCATCATGCCGCAGACGGTCGAGGCGCTCAACCACGCTCAGGCCGCGAACGTGCCGATCGTGGTCGCGGTCAACAAGGTCGACAAGCCCGACGCCAACCCGGCCAAGGTCCGTCAGCAGCTGACCGAATACGGCCTGGTCGCCGAGGAGTACGGCGGAGATGTGATCTTCGTGGATGTCTCGGCCCGCGATGGCCTCAACATCCAGGGTCTGCTCGACGCGGTCCTCCTGACGGCGGACGCCGGGCTCGACCTCACGGCCAACCCGAACAAGGCTGCCCGCGGTGTCGCGATCGAAGCGAAGCTCGACAAGGGTCGCGGTTCGGTTGCCACCGTCCTCATCCAGTCCGGAACGCTGCGCGTCGGCGACTCGATCGTCGCGGGCACCGCCTATGGGCGAGTGCGTGCGATGGCGGACGAGAACGGCGACGCTGTTCTGGAGGCGTACCCGTCGCGTCCGGTGCAGGTGCAGGGTCTGAACTCTGTGCCGCGCGCCGGTGACACCTTCATCGTCACGGAAGAGGATCGCCTCGCCCGTCAGATCGCGGAGAAGCGTGAAGCCGCCGAGCGCAATGCCCAGCTGGCCAAGGCCCGCAAGCGCATCTCGCTGGAAGACTTCACGCGTGCTCTCGAGGACGGCAAGGTCGAGTCGCTCAACCTCATCATCAAGGGTGACGTGTCGGGTGCCGTCGAGGCGCTCGAAGAGTCGCTCCTCAAGATCGAGGTCGACGATTCCGTGCAGCTGCGGATCATCCACCGTGGTGTGGGTGCTGTCACCGAGTCCGACATCAACCTGGCGACGATCGACAACGCGATCGTCATCGGCTTCAACGTCCGCCCCGATCCCAAGGCCCGCGAGCGCGCGGCGCGCGAGGGTGTGGATGTCCGGTTCTACTCGGTCATCTACAACGCGATCGACGACGTCGAGCAGTCGCTGAAGGGCCTGCTCAAGCCGGAGTACGAAGAGATCCAGTCCGGTGTCGCCGAGATCCGCGAGGTGTTCCGCTCCTCCAAGTTCGGCAACATCGCCGGTGTCATCGTGCGGTCGGGAACGATCACGCGCAACGCCAAGGCGCGCGTCATCCGCGACGGTGTCGTGCTGGCCGATGGCCTCGCCATCGAGTCGCTGCGCCGCTTCAAGGATGACGTCACCGAGGTCCGCACGGACTTCGAGGCCGGTATCGGACTCGGTAAGTTCAACGACATCCAGATCGGCGACGAGATCGAGACCACGGAAATGATCGAGAAGCCTCGCGGCTGACTCGCATGACGTGAGGGGTGCCTACGGGCACCCCTCACGTGTCGAAAGGAACAGTCATGGGTAATGAACGTCAGGCACGCCTCGGCGACCGCATCCGCGTGATCCTCGCCGAACGCCTCGAGAAGGGCCTTCGCGACCCGCGTTTGGGCTTCGTGACGATCACGGACGTCCGCGTCACGGGCGATCTGCAGCACGCCTCGGTCTTCTACACCGTGTACGGCACCGACGAAGAGCGCCTCTCCTCGGCGCAGGCGCTCGCCTCCGCGACCGGGATGCTGCGCAGCGAAGTCGGCAAGCACCTGAACATCCGACTGACCCCGTCGTTGGAGTTCATTCCAGATGCGCTGCCCGACAACGCCGGTCACATCGCCGACCTGTTGCGCGAAGCGCGGGAGCGCGACGCTGCCGTGGCCGGTCTCGCGACCGGTGCATCGTACGCCGGCGACGCAGACCCCTACCTGAAGCCCCGTGAAGAGGGAGCTGCTGCTCCTGCTCCCGCCGCTTCGGTGAGCGACGACGAGGCCTGAGCGGACTACACCTCCCGCGGCAAGCGGAGGTGTCCGCCCGAGGCTTCGAGAAGTCCGTCGGCGATGAGGGAATCGATCGCGCGATCGCGCTGAGCCGCGTCCGGCCAGTCGGGGATCACGGCATCCTGCGGCACGTCGTGGGTGGATGCGTCGCGCAGCGTCTTCAGGACGGCCCCGCGTGTCTGGCGGTCGCTGCCCTCGTATCGGGCCTGGCGGCGACGGTCGTCGCCCGTGTCCGGATAGCCGGCCGCGCGCCACGCGCACATCGACGCGACCGGGCATGCCTCGCACTTCGGTGCCCTCGCCGTGCAGACGACCGCACCGAGCTCCATCGTCGCCGCGTTGAAGACCGCGGCATCCGTGTCGTCGGCCGGTAGGAGAGCATTCATCGCGACGAGGTCGGCCTTGGCCGGCGACCCCGGCTGCGAGCGTCCGGCGACGGCGCGGGCGATCACGCGCCGAGTGTTGGTGTCGACGACCGGATGACGATCTCCGTAAGCGAAGACGGCCACGGCGCGCGCCGTGTAGTCGCCGATCCCCGTCAACGCCAGCAGGGCCTCGACATCGCGCGGGACGACGCCGTCGTGCCGATCACGGATTTCGACCGCCGCGCGGTGGAGCCACAGGGCACGCCGCGGGTACCCGAGGTTCGCCCACTGCCGCACCGCCTCGGCCGGAGGATCACCGGCGAGGGTCGCGGGTGTCGGCCACCGGCCGAGCCACGCCTCCAGGTGGGGGACCACGCGCGCGACCGGCGTCTGCTGCAGCATGAATTCGCTCACGAGCGTTCCCCACGCGCCGAAGCTCGGTGCCCGCCACGGCAGTTCGCGCGCGTTGCGTCGGTACCACGCGATCAGCGGGGCGGCGAGATCGGGCATCCGGACAGCCTACGTCCCACGCCACGTCCCGTATTCAGTCCGCACGCGCGGGAGTCGGCGACTCCGCTGCGGAAATCCGCGCGCGACCCGGGAGTCCCGCGCCCGGGAGACTGAATACGGTCCGTGATGGCCGCGACATCGGCGGCCGGATTAGGCTGGAAGGCATGCCCGAGCCCCGACCGCAGCCCCGCGGGATCCTCTTGGTGGACAAGCCGCAGGGCATCACGAGCCACGACGTCGTCTCCCGTGCCCGCCGCGCCCTGAACACCCGCAAGATCGGCCATGCCGGCACGCTGGACCCCATGGCCACCGGTCTGCTCGTGCTCGGGATCGGCCCGGCGACGCGCCTGCTGACCTTCATCGTGGGCCTCGGGAAGACCTACGAGGCGACCATCCGGCTCGGCGTCGCGACCGACTCGGATGATGCGGACGGCGTCGAGACGAGCCGTACGGATGCGACCGCGGTCACCGACGATCAGATCCGCGCCGGGATCACCCCGTTGACGGGCGACATCTCGCAAGTGCCCAGCACCGTCTCGGCGATCAAGATCGGCGGCAAGCGTGCGTACGACCTCGCCCGGGCGGGGGAGCACGTGGAACTGCGCGCGCGTGCCGTCACCGTCAGCCGCTTCGACATCGTTGCCGTGCGCCGGGAGGCGGGTGTGGTCGACGTGGATGTCGTCGTCGACTGCTCGAGCGGCACCTACATCCGGGCGCTGGCCCGCGATCTCGGCGCGGACCTCGGTGTCGGAGGGCACCTGACGGCGCTCCGCCGCACGCGCATCGGGCCGTTCGACGTGGCCGATACCGTCGCCGAGATCGTCCCCGAGGTGGAGTTGCGCGCCGATGCGAGCGTCGCCGCCGACGTGCTCGGTGTCTTCGCGGTATCGGCGGAGGAAGCCCGCGATCTCCGGCACGGAAAGCGGCTCCCCGGGGCCGCGGCGCGGCTGACCCGCACGACACCCGCGGCCATCGCACCGGACGGGGAGCTCATCGGAATCGTCGAGCGTCGCGGCGACGACGTCAAAAGTGTCATGAACATGCCGCAGGGTGACGCATGATCGAGTGGTTCGCCCTCGTGCAGGTCGCCGTCGCCGTCGCCGTCGGGCTCGTCTGCGTGTCGCTCGGGCTCGCCGGGCGTCGTCCCAGCGACCTCAGCGTCGGCGGACTCGCGCTCATATTCCTGCTTCTCGTGGCGCAGATCGTCGTGGCGATCGTTGCCCCGCTGACGGGCAACCCGCCGACCGGCAGTGCCCTGGAGTTCTGGGTCTACCTGGTCTCGGCCGTTCTCCTGCCGCCCGCTGCTGTCTTCTGGGCGCTCATCGAACGCAGTCGGTGGAGCACCGTGATCATGGGCATCGCTGCTCTGGCCGTCGCCGTCATGGTGTGGCGGATGCAGGTCATCTGGACCCTGCCGACGCTGTGAAGGCCCGCTCGCTGCGCGATTATCATGGACAGGTCATGTCAACGCCCCGTCCCCGAATGACCGGCATCGGCCGCGTCCTCGTGATCGTCTACGCGATCATGGCTCTCGCGGCGACCGGTCGCTCGTTCGTGCAGATCGTCGAAGACTTCGCCGGCGCCCCGATCGCCTACACACTGTCGGCGATCGCTGCGCTGGTCTACATCCTCGCGACCATCGCGCTCGTGCGCTCCGATTCGCACGCGTGGTACCTCGTGGCGTGGGTGGCGATCTGCTTCGAATTGGCCGGTGTGCTCATCGTCGGGACGCTGAGTCTCACGCATCCCGAGTTCTTCGCGCACGACGCGACGGTGTGGTCCGGCTACGGCTACGGCTACTTCTGGATTCCGCTGGCGCTGCCGTTCATCGGCATCTGGTGGCTCGTGACGTCCGGGCGAACCGAACCGGCGGCTGTCCCCGTCGTGGAGGGATCGAGCTGGTGATCGTCTTCCGTGATCCGGCAGATGTGCCCGCCGGTTTCGGCCCGAGCGTCGTGGCCATCGGCAAATTCGACGGCGTGCACTCCGGGCACCGTGCGGTGATCGATCGCGCCCGCGTGGCGGCCGCCGATGCCGGTGCGCGCGTCGTGGCCGTGACCTTCGACCGCAACCCGCTGAGCTTCCTGCGTCCCGAGCTGTGCCCGGAACCACTCGCGAGTCTCGATCAGAAACTGCGGCTTCTCTCCGCCGAGGGGATCGACGCCGTCCTCGTCCTCCGCTTCGACGCGGCGCTCGCCGATCTCGAGCCGCGCGCCTTCGTCGAGCACGTCCTCGTGGAGTCCCTCGGGGTGAAGACCCTCATGGTGGGCGACGACTTCCGTTTCGGTCGGGGCGGCGTGGGGGATCCCGATCTGCTGATCGCCCTGGGCGGCGAGTTCGGCTTCGCGGTCGATGTCGTCGGGGACGTGCACGGTGGGGGGCGGCGCGTGTCGTCGACCTGGGTACGTGATCTGCTGGATGCCGGCGACGTCGAGGGTGCTGCGCGCTTGCTCGGCCGGCCGCACGCCGTTCAGGGCGAGGTCGTGCACGGGCTCAAGCGCGGGCGTGAGCTGGGGTTTCCGACCGCGAACCTGTCGACGGACGCGGAGGGCTTCATCCCGGCGGACGGCGTGTACGCCGGCTGGTTGATCGACGAAGGCCCGGCAGCGGAGGGCACGCAGCCGATCGGCGCCGTGACCCGGTACCCGGCGGCGATCTCGGTGGGCACGAACCCGACCTTCGATGACGTGCATGCGCGCCAGGTCGAGGCCTACGTCCTCGACGAGACGGACCTCGATCTGTACGGACACCGTGTGCAGATCCAGTTCACGTATCGTGTGCGCGGGATGCTGGCGTTCGACGGCATCGAGGCGCTGATCGATCGCATGGACCAGGACGTCGCGGAGATCCGCCGCGTCCTGGCCTGACGCGCGGAACTCAGTACGACGCGGCGTCGACCGCGCCGGTGGCCTGCTCGCCGGCATCCACTCGGCGTGCCTCACCGAGGATGACGGCGCTTCCGCTCGTGCCGAGCCGTGTCGCGCCGGCGGCGAGCATGGCGAGAGCATCCGCGTAGCTGCGGACCCCGCCGGAGGCCTTCACTTCGACATCCGCGCCGACGTTCGCGCGCATGAGTTCGACATGGGGGACGGTCGCGCCGCCACCGGCGAACCCGGTCGAGGTCTTGACGAAGTTCGCCCCGCCCGCCTCGGTCAAACGGCTCCCGCGTGCGATCTGCTCGTCGTCGAGCAACGCGGTTTCCAGGATGACTTTGGTGATGTGTCCGGATGCCGCCGCCACGACCGCGCGGATGTCGTCCGTGACGACATCGTCGAAGCCGGACCGCAGTGCGCCGATGTTCACAACCATGTCGAATTCGGTCGCCCCGTCGGCCAGAGCCTGCCGGACTTCGGCGACCTTGGCGGCGGTCGATGTGGTGCCGTGCGGGAATCCGATGACGGTGCCGACGGCGACGCCGGTACCCGTGAGACGCGCAACGGCGTAGGAGATATCGCTCGGGCGCACGCAGACGCTGAAGACGCCCCATTCCGCCGCGATGTCGAGTTCGGCGTCCACGTCGGCGCGGGTCAATTCGGGCTTGAGGATCGCGTGGTCAAGGGTGGCGGCGAGTGCGCGTTCGGTGATGGTGGCCATTCCTCCAGCGTACGCGCGTGGGCCTGTCGGGAGGACAGCGTGCGGCGACGTGGACCGCGGGTGAACAAAAGATAACGAATGGGTAACGTGACCCGCTAGGGTGGTCGAGACGACGTCGTCACAGCGTGAAGGAACCTCAATGACCGCACCGCCGCGGACCGATGGACTGCCGGCCCTGTTGATCGTGTGCGTGTTGGCCGTGGCCAGTGTGGTGATCGGGGCCATGGGGGTCGCGCCCAGCCGGGTCACGGCGGAAGAACTGCTCGGCGCGGCACGTGATCCGGGGGAGACGGCCTTCGTCGCCGGTCACCGTGGGGGCACGACCGCCGCACCGGAGAACACCCTGCCGGCTGTCCGCGAAGCCCTGCGCGCCGGCTTCGAGTACGTCGAAGTCGACCTCGTGCTGACCGCCGATGGTCATGCCGTCCTGATGCACGACAGAACCGTGGATCGCACGACCGACGGGCAGGGGTCGGTCGCGGCTCTGACACTCGACGAGGTGCGCGATCTCGACGCCGGTTCGTGGTTCTCGCCGGCCTTCGCCGGCACCCAGGTACCGACCGCGGAGGAGTTCCTCGATGTCCTGGCCGGCTCGCACGCCCGAGCGATTCTGGATCTCAAGGGCACCTGGACTCCGGAGGCGGCGGCGACACTGGTGGGCAGTCTGGTCGAGCGTGATCTCGAGCGGGTCGTGGCTGTCGCGAGCTTCGACGCGCGGACTCTGGCGTACGTGCAGGCACGTTCCGAGGTCGTCGCTCGCCTGATCAGCCTCAAGAAGCTGCCGAGCGACATCGCGCACGCGGTGCGACAGGTGGGAGCGCGCGGCATCCTGATCGGGAGGAAGGCCCTGGAAGCGCAACCCGAGGTGATCGACGAGTTGCACGCCGCAGGGCTGCGGGTGATCGTCTACACGCTCAATTCCGACACCCAGTGGGGGAGGGTCACCGATCTCGGCGTCGACGGGATCGTGACGGACGACGCGGGGCTGTTGTACTCGTGGCAGCAGGGTCTGGCCGACGGGTAGGGAATACCCCCGGGGGGTATTATTGTTGTCACCGAGGCGAGCGGTATCCGTTCCCGAGCACAGGAGATGACATGACGACTCAGACCTTCACGATCGACGGCATGACCTGTGGCCACTGCAGTGCAGCGGTCACGCGCGAGGTGCGAGGTGTCGCGGGTGTCGATGACGTCGCCGTCGATGTGGCGGCGGGAACCCTCACCGTCACGATGGATGGGGTGGCCGATGCGCAGATCGCCGCGGCGGTCAGCGAGGCGGGGTACACGCTCGTCGGCCGGAAGTGACATGACTCCCACAGATGCCCGCTCCGACGCGGTCCTCGATATCGAGGGAATGACCTGCGCCAGTTGCGTTGCGCGGGTGGAAAAGCGTCTCACCCGTGTCGAAGGCGTCGACGCCACGGTGAACCTCGCGACCGAAACGGCGCGCGTGAGCTTCCCGGCCGCCCTCGATCCCGACGAACTCGTCCAGGCTGTCCGTGCCGCCGGCTACGACGCCGTCGTGCGCCCTCGCACTGTTCCTGCCGAGGGCCACGTCGCCGGGGCTGACCACGCGCACGATCACGGCGACGTCGCCGGGCGCACGTCACTGCGAACCCGGCTGATCGTCAGCGCGGCACTCGCGGTCCCCGTGATCGCCGTCAGCATGGTGCCCGCGTGGCAGTTCCCGGGCTGGCAGTGGCTCTGCCTCGTGCTCACCACGCCGATCGTGCTGTGGGGCGGATGGCCGTTCCACCGCGCGACGTTCGCCGCCGGGCGTCACGGCGCGTTGACCATGGACACGCTGATCACCCTCGGTACCGGAGCTGCGTTCCTGTGGAGTCTCTGGGCGATGCTGTTCGGCACGGCCGGGCGGATCGGGCTCACCCACGATGCGGACCTGTTCGGCCCCGTCCACGACCCGAGCGCGCTCGTCTACTTCGAGGTGAGCGCGGCCGTCACGGTGTTCCTGTTGTTGGGGCGCGTTGTCGAGCAACGTTCCAAGCGCCGCGCCGGCGCAGCCGTTCAGGCGCTGCTCGCGCTGTCCGCTGCCGAGGTCGAGCTCGTCGACGGGTCCCGGATCCCGGTCGAGGATCTGCAGGTCGGGGACGACTTCCTCACGCGACCCGGCGAGAAGGTCGCGTCGGATGGCCGGGTCGCCCAGGGGCGCGCATCGGTCGACCAGAGCATGCTGACCGGTGAATCGGCCCCCGTGGAGGTCGGCCCGGGCGATGTCGTCACCGGTGGCACCCTCGCCGTCGACGGCCGATTGATCGTCACCGCCACGTCGGTGGGCGCCGATACGCGACTCGCGCACATGGCGCGCCTCGTCGAAGACGCTCAGGCGGGGAAGAGTCATGTCCAGCGCCTCGCCGATCGCATCTCGGCGGTATTCGTGCCGATCGTGATCGCGCTCTCGATCCTCACTCTGGTCGTCTGGGTCGCGCTCGGGGGTGGGATCGCAGCCGGATTCACCGCTGCTGTCGCGGTCCTCATCATCGCCTGCCCGTGCGCGCTCGGGCTCGCCACGCCGATCGCGATCCTGGTGGGTACGGGCCGGGGCGCGCAGCTGGGTGTCCTGATCACGGGACCCGAAGCGCTGGAGAGTGCCGACCGCATCGACACCGTCATCCTTGACAAGACGGGGACCGTGACGACCGGCGAGATGAGTGTGCGCGGCATCGACGTGCTCGATGCTGACACGCATGCCGACACGGTCGCCCACCTGGTGGCGTCGCTCGAGCACGCGTCCGAGCATCCCGTCGCGCGTGCGCTTGCCGCACTGAGCGCGACCCCGGCATCCGTCGAAGAGTTCACCGGCCACGCCGGCCGGGGCGTCACCGGCACCGTCGACGGACACGCCGTCTTCGCCGGTCGTCCCGCCTTCGCCGAAACGCACACCGGGGCGTTGCCCGACGTCGTGACAGCGGCCGTCCGCCGTGCGGAAGAGGCCGGTGCGACCGCCGTCGTGGCCGGATGGGACGGGCGTGTGCGCGCCGTCGTGACGGTCGCCGACACCGTCCGACCCGATAGTGCCGCGGCCGTCTCGTCCCTGCAGGGCATGGGGTTGCACGTTCTCCTCCTCACCGGAGACAACGCCGGCGCGGCCGCGACAGCGGCGCGCGCCGCCGGGATCGACGACGTGATCTCCGGGGTCTTGCCCGAAGGCAAGGTCGCCGAGATCCGCCGACTGCAGGCGGCGGGCCGCCGCGTCGCGATGGTCGGTGACGGCATCAACGACGCCGCGGCGCTGGCCACCGCCGACCTCGGGATCGCGATGGGCGGCGGGACGGATGCCGCGGTCCACGCGAGCGACATCGCGGTGACCGGCGTCGGGCTCGCCCCCGTCGTCACCGCGATCCGGCTCAGTCGGCGCACGATGGCGATCATCCGCGGCAACCTGTTCTGGGCGTTCGCGTACAACGTCGCCGCCCTCCCCCTCGCGGCGTTCGGATTGCTGAACCCGATGATCGCGGGAGCGGCGATGGCGTTCTCGAGCGTGTTCGTCGTGCTCAACAGCCTGCGCCTGCGGGCGGCGCCAGGTCGAGCGCGCTAGACTGGCGCCGAGGGCCTGTCCCATCTGTCGCCGCAGCTCGCAGAAGTGAGTACCCGCAGCCGGGTGGATCGGACCTCGTGCATTTCCCCCGCGGCGACAGTCGCGGACTCCGACCGACCGGTCATTCCGACCGGTTCCGCCGGCTCTCACCGGCATCCACGCTCAGGAGGAGCATGCCGCCCACGGCATCCACCGCATCTGCTCAGCGCGCGTCCAACAGACGGCGCAAGAGCTCTCCGGCGCGACGCGACGACGACGCGCCGCTCATCCCGATCCTCGCGCGCAAAGTGCGCGAGGTCGAGGCCAAGGCCCAGCGCGGCAAGCTCGGCCCGACCAACCGCGTCAAGTTCCAGGTGATCGCCTTCCTCGTCCGCGAGGAGCGCGCCCGCGTCAAATCCGATGAGTCCGTGCCCGCCGGCGCGCGTGCCGAGCTTCTCAAGCGCCTCGACGGTGTTGCCACGATCCTCGCCAAGACCGCCGCCCGCGATACGTCGCTGATCCAGCTGCTGGAAGTCGACCAGGCCACGACACCGGTCGCCAAGCGCATGCGGCGCGATTGGCTGCTGGAATCCGGCGCCGAACTCGCCGAAGACGAGCTGATCATCACCGACGTGGCCCCCGTGCAGACCCAGGTCGTGCCTGCGGCGCTCGCCGAACGGCAGGTCATCCCCGTCCAGATCGAGGCCCGACGCGAGTCGAACCCGTTCCTCGCGCCCGACGTGGCGCTGCGCGCTCCGTCCTCCACCGCCCGCCGTCGCCTCGACGGCTGGGAGCTGATGGGTCCGCTCTACAAGGCGTTCGAGACGGGCGCCGGTGGGTCTGCGGCTTCCATGGAGTTGCCGCCTGTGCCCGAGTTCGATCGCCTGTCGCCCAAGGGCCTGGAGATCATGCCGCACCAGTCGCGGTTCCTCGAGGCCGTCCGGGCCGGGCACCGCTCGTTCCTGCTGGCCGATGAACCGGGCCTCGGCAAGACCGCGCAGTCGGTCGTGGCAGCATCCATCGCGAATGCGTACCCGCTGCTGGCCGTCGTGCCCAACGTCGTGAAGATGAACTGGGCACGTGAGGTCGAACGATGGACGCCGCAGCGGCGCGCCACGGTGATCTCCGGGGACGGTGGCGACATCGACGCGTTCGCGGACGTGTTCATCGTCAACTACGAGGTCCTCGACCGGCATCTGGCGTGGCTCAGCTCGATCGGGCTGAAGGGGATGGTCGTCGACGAGGCGCACTTCATCAAGAACCTCACCTCGCAGCGGTCGCAGAACGTTCTCGGTCTCGCCGCCCGCATCCGTGAGCAGGTGCGCGACCCGCTCATGCTCGCTCTGACGGGCACGCCACTGATCAACGACGTCGAGGACTTCGATGCGATCTGGCGTTTCCTCGGCTGGACCAACGGCGAGAAGCCGGGGCCGGAGCTCATGGAGCGCCTCGACGCGACGGGCCTGACCCCCGCCGACAAGGCGTTCTACCCCGAGGCTCGCGACGCCGTCATCTCGCTCGGCATCGTCCGACGCAAGAAGAAGGACGTCGCGGCCGACCTGCCCGACAAGCTCGTGGCCGATCTCCCCGTGGAACTCGACGACGACTTCGGACGTTCGATCCGCGCGGCCGAGCGCGAACTCGGCGATCGCATGGCGGCGAAGTACCGCCGGATCATCGAGGCGCGCGGCGACAAGGTCTTCCGTGGCGAATTCGATGAGGACATCGTGCGGCTCGTCGCGCACGGAGAACTCGAGGATTCCAAGGCTGCCGGCAACGGTGGCGACAATGTCTTCACGATGGTGCGCAAGATCGGTCAGGCCAAGGCGTTGCTGGCGGCGGACTACGCGGTGCAGCTGCAGCGATCGGTCGGCAAGGTCGTCTTCTTCGCGAAGCACATCGACGTGATGGATGCCGCCGAGGCGCATTTCGCATCGGCGGGGTTGCGGACGATCTCGATCCGCGGCGACCAGACGACCCCGGCCCGACAGCTCGCGATCGATGCCTTCAACAACGATCCCGACGTCGCGATCGCGGTGTGTTCGCTGACGGCGGCCGGCGTCGGTCTCAACATGCAGGCGGCGTCCAACGTCGTGCTCGCGGAGCTCAGCTGGACCGCCGCCGAGCAGACGCAGGCGATCGACCGCGTGCACCGCATCGGTCAGGACGAGCCCGTCACGGCGTGGCGGATCATCGCGGCGCACACGATCGACACGAAGATCGCCGAGCTGATCGATTCGAAGCAGGGCCTCGCGGCTCGCGCCCTCGACGGCGAACAGCTCGATCCGACCTCGAGCGACTCGGTCCAGATGTCTGCGCTCATGCACCTGCTGCGGCAGGCTCTCGGCACGCGTTGACGCAGCATCCGCACGATCGGGTTTTTGCCCGGTCGTGCGGATGGCCGTGCGGTGCCCCGGAGCGATAGTGTCGGGGGAGGCAGCGACGCCGTACGCAGATCACTGAAACAAAGGGTCCCCACATGAAGATCGGCATCCTCACCAGCGGCGGCGATTGCCCCGGACTGAACGCCGTCATCCGCGGTCTCGTGCTCAAGGGCACGACCAACTACAACGTCGAGTTCGTCGGCATCCGTGATGGATGGCGTGGCGTCGTCGACGGCGACTTCTTCCCGCTCACGCGGCACGAGGTCAAGGGCCTCTCCAAGGTCGGCGGCACGATCCTCGGCACGAGCCGCACGAATCCCTATGAGGGTCCGCGCGGCGGCGCCGAGAACATCAAGGCGACGATGTACGGTCACCGCCTCGACGGCATCGTGGCGATCGGCGGCGAGGGCACTCTTGCCGCGGCGAACCGCCTGTACAACGACGGCATCAACGTCATGGGTGTGCCCAAGACGATCGACAACGACCTCCGCGCGACCGACTACTCGTTCGGTTTCGACACGGCCGTCAACATCGCGACCGAGGCGATGGATCGCCTCCGCACCACGGGCGATTCGCACCAGCGATGCATGGTCGCCGAAGTCATGGGACGCCACGTCGGCTGGATCGCTCTGCACTCCGGGATCGCCGCCGGCGCCCACGTCATCTGCATCCCCGAGGTGCCGATGTCGATCGACGAGATCACCGCGCAGGTGCAGAAGGCCCACGACCGCGGCCGCGCGCCGCTGATCGTCGTCTCGGAGGGGTTCACTCTCCAGGGCATGGATGAGGCGTACAGCGACAAGGGCCTGGACGCGTTCAACCGCCCGCGCCTCGGTGGCATCAGCGAGATCCTCGCGCCCGAGATCGAGCGCATCACGGGCATCGAGACCCGTGCAACGGTTCTCGGCCACATCCAGCGGGGCGGTTCGCCGTCGGCCTTCGACCGCGTGCTGGCGACTCGGCTCGGCCTGCACGCCGCGGACGCGGTCGTCGAGGGCGCGTGGGGCCAGATGGTGTCGATGAAGGGCACCGACATCGTCCGTGTCCCCTTCGAGGAGGCCCTGGGCGAACTGAACACCGTCCCGATCTACCGCTACGAAGAGGCCGCCGCTCTCTTCGGCTGACCCCCACCCGTCGTCCCACTTGGGGCGGCCCTTGTCCCACTTTCGGCATACTTTGTCCCACTTGTGGTCGATTCTGACGCCAGAAACCAGCCACAAGTGGGACAAGGGTCGGTTGTGGACCGGAGCTTCCTCCACAATGTGAGGCTTCGCCGCGTCATCCACCGATCGCACCGCAGGGTGCCCGCTCGCGGGGCGCGCGGACGACGATGGGCGGATGCCGGCATCCGACGATCCTGCCGCACTCCTTCCTGCGGCGTTCACTGTTGCGCAAGCGCGCGCGGTCGGCGTTGAGCGAGGACGACTGCGCGGGCTGGCCTACACCACCCCGTTTCATTCCGTCCGAGTGCGGGGCGCCGTAGAGGCGAACTCGCTGACGGCGTCGTGTCTCGCATTCGTGCCGCGGTTGACGGACGGACAGTTCTTCAGCCATGAGACGGCGCTCGTCCAGCACGGCGTGCCGATGCCGGAGTGGCCCTATCGGCCTGCCGTGCATGTGTCCGCGTACCGGCCCGCACGCGAGCCACGCACGCGCGGCATCATCGGGCATCGGCTGCAGCTTCGTGAACCGGCATTCGCGGTCATCGGCGCCCTTCCGATCGAGAATCCGGTGCGCGCATGGCGGCAGGTGGGGAGGCTATGGAGCTTCGCCGATCTTGTCGCGGCGGCTGACTTCCTCATTTCCGGGGATCGTCCTCTCGCGGCGGTCGAGGATCTGCGCGCGGAGATCGCCACCATGGGCGATGTGCGAAGCGGGATCCTCGCCCGTTCGTTGCGCGCCGTGCGTTTCGGGGTGCGGTCGCCGCGTGAAACGCGACTGCGGCTCCTGCTTGGGGATGCAGGATTCCCCGAGCCGGCCGTGGGGTGGAATCTGTTCGACGACCGCGGCGAGTTCGTCGCTGAACTCGACCTGGCGTTCCCGCGCTATCGCGTGGCGATCGAGTACGACGGCCGCGTGCACGCGGAGGATGCCGCGCAGTTCGCACGGGATGCGGACCGGTGGGCTGCCATCCGGGACATGGGGTGGGATCACCGGCGTGTGCTGTCGCATCACATGGGCAGCGGTGGACGTGCTGCCGTGGCGATTGTTCGTGATGCGCTGACGCGGGCGGGGTGGACGCCAGGCCGGTGACCGCCGATCGCTGGCCTCGCTGACCGGGCGTTGCGCGCTGCCGACCGGGCGTCGTCCCCCGCATCCTTCACCCTGCCGTCGCGTGCGCCGCCGCATCCTGCCGCCTCGCCCTCGCCCTCGCCCTCGCCCTCGCCGAGACAGCATGTCCCAAAAGTGGCTGAAATTCCGCGCCGAAACCAGCCACAAGTGGGACACCGGTTGCCCAAAGTGGGACACAGGCTGCCCAAAGTGGGACACGCGCGGCAGCCGCAGGGGCGGCAGCTGCGGGGATCAGTCGGCGAGGTCGAGGACGTCCAGCAGCCAGGCGAGTTCGAACGCCCGCTGGCGCCACGCGTTGTACCGGCCGCTGACACCACCGTGCCCGGCGACCATCTCGCACTTCAGCAGCGCGTCGGCGCCGACGGCGCGCAGACGCGCCACCCACTTGGCCGGCTCGACGTAGAACACGCGGGTGTCGTTGAGCGACGTCGCGGCCAGGATGCGCGGATACGCCACATCCGTCCGGACGTTCTCGTACGGCGTGTAGGACTTCATGTACGCGTAGACCTCGGGATCGTGCAGCGGGTCACCCCACTCATCCCACTCGATCACGGTCAACGGCAGCGACGGGTCCAAGATCGTCGTCAGCGCGTCGACGAACGGCACGTCAGCCAGGATGCCGGCGAACATCTCGGGAGCGATGTTCGCGACCGCGCCCATCAGAAGTCCCCCCGCCGAGCCGCCTTCGGCGACCATGCGATCGGGTGTGGTGACGCCCGAAGCCACCAACTCGTGCGCGCAAGCCACGAAGTCGGTGAACGTGTTGCGCTTGTGCCCGAGCTTCCCGTCCTCGTACCACTGCCGACCCATCTCGCCGCCACCGCGGACGTGCGCGACGGCGAAGATCACACCACGGTCGAGCATCGACAGTCGCGCGACCGAGAAGCCGGGTTCGATCGAGTGTTCGTACGAACCGTAGCCGTACAGGTGCACGGGCCGCGGACCGTCCCCGGGCGTGCCGAAGGACGTCTTCCACACGAGTGAGATCGGTACCCGCACGCCGTCGGATGCCGTCGCCCACACCCGCGATTGCGCGTAGTCGTCGGCGTCATAGCCGCCGAGCACCGGCTGGCGCTTGCGCAACAGGAACTCACCCGTCGCGACGACATAGTCGTACACGGTGCCCGGGGTCACGAACGACCCGTAGCCGAGGCGCACGAGCGGCGGCGCCCATTCCGGGTTACCTGCGGCGCCGGCCGAATACAGCTCCTCGGCGAAGTCGAGTTCGTCGACGCGGTCCGTCGCATAGTCGAGCATGCCCATGCGGGCGAGGCCCTCGCGCCGGTAGGACACCACGCCCCAGTCGCGGAACGCCGAGACGTCCAGCAGCCTGCGGCCGGGCTCGTGGGCGAGCACGACCGCGCGTGGGCCGGTCGGATTGGCCGCCGAGACCCGAACGAGCTCGAAGTCGAGAGCGTCGTGGTTGTGCAGGATGTACAGCACGTCCTCGCCGTCCACGACCGCGTGGGTCGCGGAGTACTCGACCCCCTCGCGCCGCGGCCAGATCGAGCGCGGCTCGGAGCGGAGGTCGGCGGCATCCACGAGGTACTCCTCGGAGGTGATCGACGACCCCACTTCGATCACGAGGTAGCGCTGGCTCCGCGTGAAACCGGCTCCCACCCAGTACCGCTCGTCAGACTCGTGGAACAGCGTCACATCGTCGGATGCCGGCGTTCCCACTTCATGCAGCCACACGGTGTCGGGCCGCCAGGCATCGTCGACCGTCGTGTAGACGACGAAGCGCCCGTCGGGGGAGAACATGGCTCCGGACGAGGTCTGCTCGATCACATCGGGCAGGTCCTTCCCGGTGCCGAGATCGCGGATGCGCAGCGTGTAGCGCTCATCGCCCTCGCTGTCGACGCCGTAGAGCAGGAGCGTGCCGTCGACGGAGACGTCGAAGCTGCCGAGCGAGAAGAACTCCAACCCGTCGGCCTCGATGTTGCCGTCCAGGAGCACCTGCTCGCCCGGCACATCGACTCCGGGGGAGAGGACCGGCGGTGTCCAGTCGGCGGGGTCGGTCAGTGGCGCGCGACAGTGGATGCCGTACTGCTGTCCTTCGACGGAGCGACCGTAGTACCACCAGTCACCCTCTCGCGTCGGTACCGAGAGGTCGCTTTCGAGCGTCCGCGACTTGATTTCCTGGAAGATGCGTTCCCGCAGGGGTTCCAGCGCCGCGGTGCGCGCCTCCGTGTAGGCGTTCTCCGCTTCGAGGTGAGCGATGACTTCGGGGTCATCCTTCGCGCGCAACCATTCGTACTCGTCGACGACCTCATCGCCGTGGTGGATGCGGGTGATCGGGCGGACGGGGGCGACGGGCGGGAGAAGCGTGGTCACTCTGCAACGGTAGCCGACGCCCAGATCCGACGGCCCGGGTTCTGTGATCGAGCGCGGGTATGGGAGTATTTTCCTCGTCCGGTTGCCGGAACATGAACCCACGGTGAACTCTTCGTTCGCACTCGCCGATCGCCTCGGCATTTCCCACATCCTCTGACGGAAAGCGAACTGTGGAAACGGCTGTACTGATCGTCGTGCTGGTGATCGCCCTGGCGCTGTTCTTCGACTTCACGAACGGCTTCCACGACACCGCGAACGCGATGGCCACGCCCATCGCCACCGGAGCCCTCAAGCCCAAGGTCGCGGTGCTGTTGGCGGCCATCCTGAACCTCGTCGGAGCGTTCCTGTCGACCGAGGTGTCCAAAACGATCTCGCACGGCATGATCAACGAAGAGGGGATCGACGCGGGTACGTTCTTGCCGATCATCTTCGCGGGTCTGGTCGGTGCGATCACCTGGAACATGCTCACGTGGTTGCTGGGACTGCCGTCCAGCTCGTCGCACGCGCTGTTCGGCGGTCTCATCGGGGCGACGGTGGTCGGCGCGAGCGCCGCGGCGATCGACTTCGGCGTCGTGCTCAGCAAGGTCGTCCTCCCCGCGTTGATCGCACCCTTCACGGCCGGGGTCATCGCGTTCCTCGTGACCCGTCTCGCCTACGCGATCACGCGCCGCTACGACGGCAAGCCCGACGGTCGCGACGGTTTCCGCTGGGGACAGATCTTCACCTCCTCGCTCGTCGCGCTCGCGCACGGAACGAACGACGCACAGAAGACGATGGGCGTCATCACGCTCGCTCTCATCACGGCAGGGCTCCAGGACGGTGACCACAGCGACCCGCAAACGTGGGTCATCTTCGCCTGCGCATTCACGATCGCCCTCGGCACCTACATGGGTGGCTGGCGCATCATCCGCACGCTCGGCAAGGGACTCACCGACGTCAAGCCGGCGCAGGGTTTCTCAGCCGAGTCCTCGACGGCCGCCACGATCCTCGCCTCGAGCTTCTTCGGCTTCGCCCTGTCGACGACGCAGGTGGCATCGGGGTCGGTGATCGGCTCGGGTCTCGGCCGCCGCGGTTCCGTCGTCCGGTGGCGCACCGTCGGGCGCATCGCCGTCGGCTGGGTGCTGACGTTGCCGGCGGCCGGCGCGGTCGGCGCGGCGGCGGCCCTGATCGTCGTCTGGCTGGGGCCGCTGTGGGGAGTGCTCGTCGGGACCGTCATCGCGGTCACGATCATCCTCGCGATCTTTGCGCGGTCGCGCCGCAACGCGGTGGATGCCGGCAACGCCATGAGCGAAGTCGCGGATTCGGGCCTGGCCGTCAAGGTCAAGCGCAATCCGCCGCCGACCCGCAAGCAGCGACGGAAGGACCAGAAGTGATCGATTGGCTCGCCTTCCTCCAGGTGTTCGCGGCGGCGCTCGCCGGCGCCATGGTCATCGTCGGCTTCTACGCGACGGGCTTGCGGCTGCTCGTCCGCGCGGGGCGCTCGCCGGTCGTCGCCCCGGCGGAGTTCACCGATGCGATCACCGTGATCACCGAGAAGGAAGCTCGTCGCGCAGCGAAAGCGTCCGCGAAAGCTGCGAAGAAGAGCCCGCTCACCGCGGGGCAGAAGCAGATCGCCCTGGTCGGTGCCTACGCGTCGTTCGCTGTCTGCGCACTTACCGTGCTCGGCGGATTGACGCTCATCGTCATCCACTGAGCGTCGGAGGACGGTTCTAGGCTGACCGCATGGTCGATACGCCCACCGATGCCGTCGCCGCGACACCCGTGCAGTTCGGGCGCTACGCCCCGGCGCAGCGCACGATCCTCCATCTGTCCGACACGCACCTGCTCGACGGTGGGCGCTTGCTCGGCGGACGCTATGACACCGCGGCGAACCTTGCGCGCACGCTCGGTGCGCTCGAGCGGCTGAGTATCCGGCCGGACGCGATCGTGTTCACGGGTGATCTCACCGACCTCGGCGAACCCGGGGCGTATACGGCCCTCCGGGCGGCCGTCGAGCCGGTCGCGGCGCGGCTGGGCGCCCCGGTGATCTGGGTGGCGGGCAACCACGACGAGCGCTCCGCGCTGCGCGCGGGATTGCTCGATGCGCCGCCGACCGATGAGCCGGTCATGGGCGTGTGGGATCTCGGCGGTCTCCGCCTGGTCGCACTGGATTCCACGGTCCCGGGCTGGCATCACGGCGATCTCGACCCGGCTCAGCTCGACTGGCTGCGCGCGGTCCTGTCCGAGCCCGCGCCTCTCGGGACGATCCTCGCGCTGCATCACCCCCCGCTTCCCAGCCACATCCCGTTCTTCGACATCCTCGAACTGCGGCATCAGGACGAATTCGCCGCGGGGATCGCGGGATCGGATGTCCGCGCGATCATCGCCGGCCACCTCCACTACTCCACGGCAGGCACGTTCGCGGGGATCCCCGTGAGTGTCGCCTCGGCCACCTGCTACACGATGAACCTGCAGCGGCCGCCCGCCGAGGTCAACGGGATGGATGCCGGGCAGTCCTTCCATCTCGTCCACGTGTACGACGACACCATCACGCATGCCGTGGTGCCGGTGGTCGAGGAGGCGACCGCCGACTACTTCTCGGCGGAGTGGATCGAACGGATGGCCGCGCTCAGCCCTCAGGAGCGGCTGGAGGCCTTCTCGCGAAAACCGGTCTAGCACCCACCGCGGCGTATGGCGGGCAGTCGCGGATATACACACCGTCTATCGGCTCGTGCCGGGTGCGCGGCTAGGCTCGACAGCATCCGATCCGCAGACGTGACCCACAAGGACACCACCATGGCACTGGACGCAACGACGCGTACCGAAACAGATTCCCTCGGCTCCCTCGAGATCCCCGCCGATGCCTATTGGGGCATCCACACCGCGCGGGCGCTGGAGAACTTCCCGATCTCGATGCGGCCGATCTCGGTCTACCGCGATCTCGTGAAGGCTCTCGCGATGGTCAAGCAGGCATCCGCCCGAGCCAACCTCGAGATCGGGGTCCTCGACGCCGACAAGGCCGATCTGATCGACCGGGCGGCGCAACGGGTCATCGATGGGGAGTTCCACGACCAGTTCGTCGTCGGCGTCGTCCAGGGGGGCGCCGGCACATCCACGAACATGAACGCGAACGAGGTCATCACCAATATCGCGCTCGAGATGGCCGGCCGCCCGAAGGGCGACTACGCGTTCCTCTCGCCGATCGACCACACCAACCGTTCGCAGTCGACCAACGACGTCTACCCGACGGCCGTCAAGGTCGGACTGAGCCTCGACCTCAAATCGCTCCTCGAAGAGCTCGACCTGTTGCGTCGGTCCTTCCTCGCCAAGGCGGTGGAGTTCCACGACATCCTGAAGATCGGCCGCACGCAACTTCAGGATGCCGTCCCCATGACCCTCGGTCAGGAGTTCCACGGGTTTGCGACCACCCTCGGGTACGACCATCAGAGACTCACCGAGAACGCGAATCTGCTGTACGAGATCAATATGGGAGCGACCGCGATCGGCACCGGCATCACGACGCATCCCGCGTACGCCACGGCGGTGCTGCGACACCTGCGCGAGATCACCGGGCTCGATCTCGCGACCGCCGACGACCTCGTCGAAGCCACCAGCGACACCGGATCGTTCATGTCGTTCTCCTCGACCCTCAAGCGCAACGCGATCAAGCTGTCGAAGATCGCCAACGACCTGCGCCTGCTTTCGAGCGGTCCGCAGGCCGGATTCGGCGAGATCAACCTCCCCGCACGCCAGGCGGGATCCAGCATCATGCCTGGCAAGGTCAACCCGGTCGTCCCGGAGGTCGTCAATCAGGTGGCATTCGCGGTAGCCGGTGCCGATCTGACCGTCACGATGGCCGTCGAGGGCGGGCAACTTCAGCTCAACGCGTTCGAGCCGATCATCGCGCACTCCATCTTCCAGTCGATCACCTGGATGCGGCGGGCCATGCGCACGTTCCGGGTGAACTGCGTCGACGGGATCACCGCGAACCGTGAACGGCTCGGCGCCATGGTCGGCTCATCGGTGGGAGTCGTGACGGCGCTCACCCCCTTCCTCGGGTACGCCGCGTCGGCGGCTCTCGCCAAGACGGCCCTGCTCACTCATCGCAACGTCGGCGACCTCGTGGTGGAGGCAGGGCTCATGTCGCGCGAAGACGTCGACAAGCAGCTCTCGCCGGCACGGTTGTCGGGTCTCGAGGCGATCACGCAGGCGATTCCGATCATCCAGCCTGTCGAGAATCTCGTCGAAGGCTAACGGCGCGGTTGCTGGTGTCCGCGGCGCGGTCCGGCTAGCGTCGGAGGGCAGCGCGACGAGCGTTCGCCCATCGACACGGAGGCTCTCATGACCGATCCGAACCACCCCGCTCCCGACGCGCAGCCGCCGGTGGAGCCGCCCGTCTACACGGCTCCCGCCGCAGACCCGACGTACGCACCGCCCGCACCGCCCGCCGCACCGCAGGCTCCTGCGTACGGTGAGTATGCCGCGGCGCCGCCCTCCGCGCCTGCCTACGCCGACAACGGCTACGCTGCGGCTCCCGCCTACTCGGCCGGGTACCCGGCCGCGCCCACGCCCGGCCGCACGATGGGCATCGTCGCCCTCGTCCTCGCGATCGTGCCGATCGGCCTGCAGCTCGTCGGTCTCATCCTCGGCATCGTCGCGCTCGTCCAGAGTCGCAAGGCGGGGCAGAAGAACGGCATCGCGCTGGCAGCGATCATCGTCAGTTCGGTGTTGATCGTGCTCGGCATCATCGCGACGATCGCGGTCGTCGCGTGGTTCGCAACGCAGGGCACCGATCTCGTGAACCAGGTCACCCAGTGCCAGGCTGACCCGTCGGGTTCGGTCGTCTTCAACGGTGTGACCATCAGCTGCCAGGAGCTCCTGGAGCAGTCGAACCGCTGAGACCTCAGTCGAGGATGCGGCAGTGCGTCGTGAGGCTGCCGATTCCATCGACGCCGACTGTGACGGTCGAGCGATCGCGGAGGAAGATCTGGGGGTCGCGGGAGTACCCCGCGCCCCCCGGACTTCCGGTGGAGATGAGCGTCCCCGGGAGCATCGTCGCCGAGCGCGAGAGGTGCGAGATGAGGGTCGCAACCGAGCGCACCATCTGCCCGGTGGAGGCATCCTGAACGGTCTGCCCGTCCACGACGGCCCAGATGTGCAGATCCTGCGGGTCGTCGATCTCGTCGGCGGTGACGACGAACGGCCCATTCGGGGTGAAGCCGTCGAACGACTTGCAGCGTGACCACTGGGCCTCGGAGAACTGGATGTCGCGCGCGGTGATGTCGTTGACGACCGTGTACCCCCACACGTGCGACAGCGCGTCTGCCTCGCTGACATCCTTGGCCGCACGCCCCATCACGACTCCGAGCTCGGATTCGTAGTCGATCGACTCGCTGAGGCTCCGCGGCCAGGTGGTTGTGTTCTCGTGTGCCGCGAGAGAGTTCGGCCAGAGCACGAAGACCGTCGGCGCCGAGTCCGTTTTGAGCCCCAGTTCGCTGGAGTGCGCCGCGTAGTTCAACCCGATCGCGAGAACGACCGGAGGCGCGTCGACAGCCGGGCCGAAGCGAAGGCCCTCCACGGGGATGCCGGCAACCTCGGTGGCTGCCTTCTCGACGCGGCGGCGCAGGTCGTCGCCGCCGTCGATGAGCTGCTGTAATCGGCTCGGTGCTCCGGCGAACAGCGGGGCGACCAGGACGGCTTCGTCGCTGCGCACGACCGCCAGCTGGTGATCCGAATCCCCGGGGACGATCACATGAGCCACACGCATCCCGCCAGACTACGCGAGCGAAAAGACTCAGCGCCCGGTGCCGCGGCGATGCCTGCGTGTCTCCCGGGCGCTGAGTTGGCCTGGTTCATTCTCTGCGCGCCCTGGAGACCCTGTCAAGGGTGCCCCGCGCGGCGTCTCGTGCTTGGATGGAGGTATGACTGATGACCGCACCAAGCCTGAATTCGACGCTCCCGCCGGCCCTGCGCCCACCGCGCTCGTCATCCGCGACCTGATCGTCGGAGACGGGGCCGAGGCCAAGCCCGGCGACACCGTCACCGTTCACTACGCCGGTGTCGAGTACGACTCCGGCGAAGAGTTCGACTCGTCGTGGGGACGCGGAGAGTCCATCCAGTTCCCGCTGCGCGGCCTCATCCAGGGGTGGCAGGACGGTATTCCGGGGATGAAGGTCGGCGGACGCCGTGAACTCGTCATCCCGCCGCACCTGGCCTACGGCCCGGCCGGTGGACACTTCCTCGGCGGAAAGACACTGATCTTCATCATCGATCTGCTCCAGGTCGGCTGACCCGACCAGAACCCGAAGAAGCGGATGCCGGACGTCGTCCGGTCATCCGCTTCTTCGCGTCCGGACGTCGTTCACAAGAATTTTTCCATTCGAGGGAATGGAATCCGTGCGCGCGCGTTACACCCCAGCAGTACTTCCCCGTCACTTTCCGAAAGGGCCACCATGACCAACTCCACGCTTCTCGAGATCCCCGGCTACAAGGCCGGTACCTGGGTGCTGGACCCCGCTCACAGCGAGGTCACCTTCTCCGTCCGTCACATGATGATCTCGAAGGTGCGCGGCTCCTTCGGCCTGAAGAGCGCGACGATCGTCGCACCCGAAAACCCCCTCGAGGCGAGCGTGACGGCATCGGCCGAGACCGCATCCATCAACACCAAGGATGAGGGACGCGACACGCACCTCCGCTCCGCCGACTTCTTCGACGTCGAGCAGTACCCGACGATCGATTTCGTCTCGACCGGCGTCCGCGTCTCGGGCGGCGACTTCCTCGTCGACGGTGACCTGACGATGCACGGCGTCACCCAGCCCGTCACCTTCGAGGTCGAGTTCGGCGGCTTCGGCACCGACCCGTGGGGCAACTACAAGGCCGGCGCGACCGCCAAGACGGTCGTCAACCGTGAAGACTTCGGCCTCACCTGGAACGCCGCACTCGAGACCGGTGGCGTTCTCGTCGGCAAGGACGTGACCATCACGCTCGACCTGCAGGGCTCCGTCCAGGCGTGACCTGACGATTCGACGCGGGGGTGGATGCTGCGGCATCCGCCCCCGCTTTCGTGCGCGCGCCGAACCGCAGACGGTCCTGTGCGAGCAGAATGCCGAGGAAAACGATCACGGCACCGATGGGTTCATTCCACGTGAGCGTCTCGCCCAGGATCACGACGCCGAGAAGCACACCGACGACCGGGGTGATGTAGGTCACGGTCGATGCGCGGGTCGGCCCCCACGCGCGCAACGTGTTCTGGTTCCAGATGTACGCGACGCCGGTGCCCAGGCAACCCAGGAGCACGACGCTTCCCACGATCCACGGATCGAGCCGCACCGGCGAGAGCACCAGTACCGGGGTGAGGAGCAGCATGATCGCTGCGCCGAGACCGATGTTGAGGAATGAGAACACCAGCGCACTCATCCCGGTGTTCGAGACGAATCGGCGCATGTACGCGAGGCTGAAGCCGTAGCAGGCGGTGGCGCCGAGGATTGCGAGTTGTGCCACCACGCTCTGCGAGAGGTCCCATCCCTGCCACGGGGCGATGATCACCATCACCCCGAGAATCCCGACGAGGATGCCGGCGATCTGCATCGGCTTCAACTTCTCGACCCGGAACACCGCCCATGCCATGAGCGCTGTCATGATCGGCGTCGTCGCGTTGTAGATGCTCGCGAGGCCGCTCGTCACGTGCTGCTGCGCCCACGAGAACAGCAGGAAGGGGACGACGCAGAACGACACGGCCAGCACGCTCATGTGAATCCAGACGACGAGACGGCGGGGGAGCCGGTCGCGGCGCAGCACAACGAAGATCCCGAGCGTGAGCGCGCCGAGGATCAGGCGCGACCAGGCGACCTGGGCGGGGGAAATGCCGGTCAGCGCGACCTTCATGAACAGGAAGCTCGACCCCCAGACGATTCCGCACAGGACGAACTGGACGGCGATCGACAGTGGCGAGCCGGTCACGGCGTCGCGGGTCGGGGAAGAGGTGTTCACGCGCCGACTCTATGGCGCTTCGCCGTCGCCCGATGCCCGTGCCGAACGCGACGACCGAAAACCGCCGGTGTCCGGCAGTCCGGCTACGGCGCCGCATGCTCGGCGTCGTACGAGCGGAATCGTGGGCTGAGGCGCACGAGTGTCGCCGTCAGGGCCACGATGATCATCCCGCCCAGCGCGGGGGAACCACAGCGCCGTGCTCCACACGCGGGCGAATGCCGGGCTGGCCGAGAAGGGTCGCAGATCGATGAAGGTATCGCGACTCAGGCGGGGCGTCGTTCGAGCCTCTGGGCTGGTAGACTCTCCAGGTTGCCGTTGGATCGGCCGCGGATAAAGAGAGCCCCCACATCAGGTGTCGGGCGCCGCGCAACAAAGAGGAAGGGGATCACCTATGGCACTGGAAGCAGACGTCAAGAAGGCGATCATCGAAGAGTACGCGACGCACCCCGGTGACACCGGATCCCCCGAGGTGCAGGTCGCGATGCTGACGCAGCGTATCAAGGACCTCACCGAGCACCTCAAGGAGCACAAGCACGACCACCACTCGCGTCGTGGTCTGTTCCTCATGGTCGGCCAGCGGCGTCGCCTGTTGGGTTACCTCCAGGACATCGACATCACGCGCTACCGTTCGCTCATCGAGCGTCTGGGCCTGCGTCGCTGAGCATCAGCGTCTAGCGTTCAATCGCGCAGAACATTCTTGAGAGAGCCGCCCTACGGTGTAGGGCGGCTCTCGTCGTTCCCGCCCGGATCAGCCGGGTGGGAACGGGCGCGGGGATTCGCGCGGGCGACGGGATCCGGTGGGGTCGTTGCGGTGGCCTTCGCGGCCGGCGAGAGTCGGGTCGTCGAAGAGCCACGCCGGACGCGGTTCGATCAGCGGCCGCAAGATGCGGCGCACCGGCGCCGTCGCGAGCGCCAGCGCGATCAGCACCGACAAGACGATGACCGCCGGCAACCACAGCCAGGTGGGCTCGGCGTCGCGGAGGATGCCTGTTTCACGGAACGGGTACAGGACGAACGAGTGCAACAGGTAGACGTACATCGTGTACTGGCCGAGGTGCGTCCACCGGTGCTGGCCCCGCGGCACGAGGGCCAGGAAGGCGACGCTCAGCGCGAGCGCGATCACGATGAGACCGAGACGCACACCGCCCGCCCACCACTCGGTGCCGCCGAGCGCGGCGTAGCCGGCGTCGTAGAAGAGCCATTCGCGGAGGTTCACCGCGCGCCACACGTCGACGAAGAACCAGGCGACGAAGCCGGCGACGGCGAACGTGCCGAGCGCCGCGATGCGCACCCACCACCGTTGGCGGCGCAGCAGGTCGAGTTTCTCCAGGATGCTGTGATGGCGCAGCCACCATCCGAGCGTGAAGAAGGGGAGTAGTCCCAGCGTGCGCGAAAGCGACAGGGTTGAGTCGATGTTCGGCCAGTAGCCGACCAGGATCGAGATCCCGACCGTCCAGACGAGAGGCCAGCGAAGGAGGGCGAGGTAGGGAAGGACCAGCCGGAAGATCGCCAGTGCCAGCAAGAACCAGAGCGTCCACGACGGTTGGGTGGGATTCGGATTGGCCTGGCCTTCCACGATCCACTTCGTGAGAGTCCAGAGGCCTTCGAAGATCACGTAGGGCACGACGATGTCGGTGAGCACGCGCGCCATCTGGCGGCGGTTCGGGGAGTCCGACTTGGAGAAGTATCCCGAGATGATCGCGAACGCGGGCATGTGGAATGCGTAGACGAGCAGGTACAGCGCCAGGGCGAAATCACTGTCGTACGTGAGGCGCTGGGTCGCGTGGCCGAGGACCACGAGCACGATGCAGGCGAACCGCGCGTTGTCCCACAGCGGTACGCGGCGACGCGGGCGGGTGATCGCGCCGGTGCTCGTGCCGACCGCGCCAGTCGTCATGTCGCTCCGTCTGTCTGGGGAGGTCTCAGCCTACCGAGCCTGCGCCGGCGTGGGTTCGGCGCCCCGGCGGCGTGTAGCGTCGGGTCTCCCGCGGGTGATCGCACTCCGGCACAGGAATCGAGGAACGATGACCGCCGCAGAGCTGACCCTCGGAGTGATCGGGACATCCCGAAAGCCCGACGAACGACGCGTGCCGATCCACCCCGGTCATCTCGAGCGGATCCCCGCAGATCTCCGGGCTCGGATGATTCTGGAGGAAGGGTACGGTGAGCGGTTCGGGGTGTCCGATGACGACCTGCGTGTGCTCGTCGGAGAGCTCGCGCCGCGCGCGGCCGTGCTCGCCGCCGCCGAGGTGGTGCTCCTCCCCAAGCCGCAGCACGCGGATCTCCTCGAGATGCGTGACGGCCAAACCTTGTGGGGCTGGCCGCATCTGGTCCAGGATGCCCGCATGACGCAGCTCGCGATCGACAAGCGACTGACGGTCATCGCATTCGAAGCCATGCAGCTCTGGGGCCCGGATGGGTCGTTCGGATTGCACGTCTTCCACATCAACAACGAGATCGCCGGGTACGCCTCGGTGTTGCACGCCTTGCAGTTGTGCGGCACTACGGGCGATTACGGTCGGCGCCTCACGGCGACCGTGATCGGTTTCGGCGCGACGGCGCGCGGCGCGGTCACGGCGCTGCGTGCCCACGGGGTGCATGACATCCGCGTTCTGACCAATCGCCGCACCGCCGCGGTCGCCGCGCCCATCCACGCTGCGCAGATGATCCAGTTCGACCATGACGACGGCCCGTACCTCAGCGAGGTCATCACGGATGATGGGCGGGTGGATCTCGCGCCCTTCCTGGCCGAGACCGACATCGTCGTCAACTGCACGCTGCAGGATCCGAACCGGCCGCTTTTGTATCTGCGCGAATCCGACCTCGGCGCTTTCCGGCCGGGGAGTCTGATCGTCGACGTGTCGTGCGATGAAGGCATGGCCTTCGAATGGGCCCGTCCGACGAGCTTTACCGACCCGATGTTCACCGTCGGGGGCACGATCGACTACTACGGCGTCGATCACAGTCCGTCCTACCTCTGGAACTCCGCGAGTTGGGAAATCAGTGAGGCGCTCCGCAGGTTCGTGCCGATCGTGATGGCCGGCCCCGCGGCGTGGGCGTCGAGCGAGACGATTCGGCGTGCGATCGAGATTCGCGACGGAGTGGTCGAGAATGGGGCGATCCTCGACTTCCAGAACCGCGGCGTCGACTACCCGCATCCGCTCAGCGACTGACGGGGAATATTCGGCCGAGCACGACGCTTGAGTAGGGTGTATGCAAATGCATGGAAAAGGCGAGGGGACATCGTGAACGAGATCACGCATCAGATGCACTTCGGCATCTTCACTGTCAGCGACATCACCGAGGACCCGACCACCGGGCGGACTCCGAGCGAGGCGGAGCGCATTCGGGCGACGGTCCAGATCGCGAAGCATGCCGAAGACGTCGGCCTCGACGTCTTCGCGCTCGGCGAACACCACAATCCGCCGTTCTGGTCGTCCTCTCCGACGACGACGCTGGCCTACATCGCTGCCCAGACCGAGCACCTCGTGCTGTCGACGGCAACGACGCTCATCACGACGAACGACCCCGTGAAGATCGCCGAGGATTACGCGATGCTCCAGCACCTGTCGGGCGGCCGCATGGACCTCATGCTCGGGCGGGGCAACACCGGCCCGGTCTACCCGTGGTTCGGCAAGGATATCCGCCAGGGTCTGCCGCTCTCGATCGAGAACTACGCACTCCTGCAGAAGCTCTGGCAGGAGGATGTCGTCGACTGGGAGGGGAAGTTCCGCACACCGTTGCAGGGCTTCACCTCGACGCCCCGCCCGCTCGACGGCATCGCGCCGTTCGTCTGGCACGGCTCGATCCGTACGCCCGAAATCGCCGAGCAGGCGGCCTTCTACGGTGACGGCTTCTTCGCGAACAACATCTTCTGGCCCGCGGAGCACTATCAGCGCCTGATCGGCCTCTACCGTCAGCGCTGGGAGCACTACGGTCACGGCGCGCCCGAGACGGCGATCGTCGGTCTCGGCGGCCAGGCGTTCATGGCCAAGAACTCGCAGGATGCCGTGACACAATTCCGGCCGTACTTCGACAACGCGCCGGTCTACGGGCACGGACCGTCGCTCGAGGACTTCTCCGAGATGACCCCGTTGACCGTGGGTTCGCCGCAGCAGGTGATCGACCGCTACGCGGGGATGCGTGAGCTCTACGGCGACTACCAGCGCCAATTGTTCCTGATGGACCACGCGGGTCTGCCGCTGAAGACGGTGCTCGAGCAGCTCGATCTGCTCGGCGGCGAAGTCGTGCCCGTTCTCCGCAAGGAATTCGCGAAGGATCGCCCGGCGGCAGTCCCCGACGCTCCGACACACGCTGCGCGCGTGGCGGCGACGTACGGCGACGGCCCGGCCCGGCAGGCCACCCCGCGTGCGAACCGCGGCGACAATCTCAGCGGCCCGTCGCCCTACGCCGATATCCCGACACCGGCCGGCGCCGCGTTCGGCGCCGCAGCGACCGGCGGTGCGCGATGACCGCGCGCCGGATCGCGGTCATCTCGGCGGGCTTGTCCAATCCGTCGTCGACCCGGATGCTGGCCGACCGCCTGGCCGCCGCCACTCTGGCGCGGCTGGCGGAAGACGCCATCGAGGCGACGGTCGACACGGTGGAGCTTCGCGACCTCGCGCACGACATCACGAACAATCTGCTGACCGGATTCGCCCCACCCGCACTCGAGTCGGCCATCAACACGGTGGTCTCCGCTGACGCGCTGATCGCGGTGACGCCGATTTTCTCGACGAGCTACTCGGGACTGTTCAAGTCGTTCATCGACGTGCTCGATCCCGATGCTCTCACCGGAATGCCGGTCCTGCTGGGCGCGAACGCCGGCACCGCACGGCACTCCCTGGCCGTGGACTACGCGATCCGGCCGCTGTTCACCTATCTCCACGCCGAGCCCGTGCCCACCGGGGTCTTCGCGGCATCCAGTGACTGGGGGAGCGCAGCCGACGAGGTCGCGCCGCTCAGCGCGCGCGTCGAGCGCGGTGCTCGTGAGCTCGCGGCGGCGATCGCGCAACGTGACCCGGCCGTCGGCGGCGACCCGCTCGACCCGGCAAACTACCTCGACAACTTCACCCGGATGCTGGGGTCCTCCGGAGGCGGCCACCTCCTCGGGGGCCTTGCGGGCGAGTAGCCGCGTCAGTCTGCACTCTCAGCGCGAGCGGAGGGCAGGCGAGCGCACCATGTCGGCGAATGCGGCGAAGGGTGCTGATGCCAAGTCCGGGGGTGTGCCTTCGGCCTCGGGATGCCATTGGACGGCGATGATCGGCGCATCCACGTGCTCGATGGCCTCGATCACGCCGTCGTGCGCGACCGCCGTCGCCACGAGACCGTCACCCAGTTGCCCGATCGCCTGGTGGTGGCCGGACGCGACGGCGATCTCATCGGCGTCGATCTCCGCGCGCAGGCGTGAGTCGGCCGCCACCTGCACCGGGTGCCAGGTCCACTCCAGGCAGCCGCACCCGTCGGAACCCGGAGTGTGGCGGACGGAGCCCGCCGGAAGGTCTTCGATGAGCGTGCCGCCGAAAGCGACGTTGAGTACCTGGAGGCCGCGACAGACACCGAGGATCGGGATGCCGAGGGCGTGCGCCGCGAGCGCGATCTCGAGGTCGAGGCTGTCTTGCGCCGGATTGACGTCGTAACACGGCGCAGCGGCGTCGCCGCCGTAGCGCGCCGGGTCGACGTCTCCGCCGCCCGGGAGCACGAGCCCATCGAAACCGGTCAGATCGGCGTCGCGCACCACGACGACATCGAGGTCTTCGGCGCGGACCAGCGCCGCGACATCGTCGAAGATCGCGTTGGCGAGACCGACGCGGGCATCCGCGCCGTCCGGGTCGGAGAGGCGCGCGGGCATGGCGATTCGAGGAGGCATGCTCCCATCATCGTGCGTCGGCGCGGGCTCAGCCCTCGATGCCGCTCTCGAACTGTTCGACTTCGAAAGCCAGCTGGCGCTGGATCTCGAGCTTCGCCGCCTCATCCATCTCGGTGCCCTCTTCGGGCTCGGGGCTCGTTGCCCGTCCGGCTGCATCGCTCATGGTGGTGGCGTCTCCTTTCGTGCGGGCTCAGCCGCTCTTGCGGCGGAACTCTCGACGGGTCACGGCGCCGTGCGCGCCCTGAATCGCGGACTCGCCGTCGAGGTGCGCTTCGCCGTTGCGGTGCTGGGCGTTCTTCTTGTCGAGCGCTTCCTTGAACTTGCGCTTCATCTCGTCCGAGGCCGAGGTGTTCTCTTCAGTGCTCATGTCGCAAGGATACGCGGTCGGGAGATCCGCAGGTCAGAGGCCGACTGGTAGGCTTGTGCGGGTTGCCTCCACGGCATCCACAACTACACACCGAGCTCATCTGAGCTCATGGAGCAGGCCGGCAGAAAGCTGGTCTCCTGTGGTGGGTTCCCATTCGATGTCGGCGAATGGTGGCTTTTCACTGGTGACCAGCGCAAGCGGACTTCGCGGAGTACCTCCGCGCGCTCATAACTGTCTGTTCCTGCTTCTTCGCAGGAACCTCGGCCGCCACACGGGCGGACACCGAGGCTAAACAAAGAAGGAGTGACCTCTTGGAAGGTCCTGAAATCACCGCCGCCGAAGCCGTCCTCGACAACGGCCGCTTCGGTACCCGCACTGTCCGGTTCGAAACCGGCCGACTCGCGCAGCAGGCACAGGGTGCCGTCGCCGCGTACCTCGACGAGGAGACGATGCTCCTCTCGGCCACCAGCGCCGGAAAGCACCCGCGTGAAGGCTTCGACTTCTTCCCGCTGACCGTCGACGTCGAAGAGCGTTCGTATGCCGCGGGCAAGATCCCCGGTTCGTTCTTCCGCCGTGAGGGCCGTCCCTCCACCGAGGCGATCCTCGTCTGCCGTCTGATCGACCGCCCGCTGCGCCCGTCGTTCGTCGCCGGCCTCCGCAACGAGGTCCAGATCGTCATCACCGTGCTCTCCATCGCACCGGGCGAGTTCTACGACGCGCTCGCGATCAACGCCGCATCGCTGTCGACGCAGATCTCCGGTCTGCCGTTCTCCGGCCCGATCGCCGGTGTGCGCCTCGCGCTCATCCCCGGCCAGGGCGAGAACGCCGACCAGTGGGTCGCGTTCCCGACCGTCACCCAGCTCGAAGACGCCGTCTTCGACCTGATCGTCGCGGGACGCGTGCTCGACGATGGTGACGTCGCGATCATGATGGTCGAAGCTGAAGCCACCGAGCACAGCTGGAACCTGATCAAGGCCGGTGCCGTCAAGCCGAGCGAAGAGATCGTCGCGCAGGGTCTGGAAGCATCCAAGCCCTTCATCAAGCAGCTCGTCGAGGCGCAGAGCGCCGTGGCACGGACCGCTGCCAAGGAGATCCAGGACTACCCGGTCTTCCCGCCGTACGCGCAGCAGACCTACGACTTCGTCGCCGGTCGCGCGTACGACAAGCTCGTGCCGGTCTACCAGATCGCCGACAAGGTCGAGCGTCAGAACGCCGACGACGCGATCAAGGACGCCGTCAAGGCTGAACTGCTCGCCGCCGTCGAGTCGGGCGAGCTGCCCGCCGTCGCGACTCTGGAGTTCTCCGCCGCGTACAAGTCGGTCACCAAGACCATCGTCCGCGGCCGGATCCTCTCCGAGGGTGTCCGTATCGACGGTCGCGGTCTGGCGGACATCCGTCCGCTGGATGCCGAGGTCCAGGTCATCCCGCGCGTGCATGGCTCGGCGATCTTCCAGCGGGGCGAGACTCAGATCCTGGGTGTCACGACGCTGAACATGCTCAAGATGGAGCAGCAGATCGACTCGCTGTCGCCCGTGACGCACAAGCGCTACATGCACCACTACAACTTCCCGCCGTACTCGACCGGTGAGACCGGCCGAGTCGGTTCGCCGAAGCGTCGCGAGATCGGGCACGGCTTCCTGGCCGAGCGCGCACTCGTGCCGGTGCTGCCGAGCCGCGAAGAGTTCCCCTACGCGATCCGTCAGGTGTCCGAGGCTCTCGGCTCCAACGGTTCGACGTCGATGGGCTCGGT
Source organism: Microbacterium memoriense (assembly GCF_025398275.1). Taxonomy (GTDB): domain Bacteria; phylum Actinomycetota; class Actinomycetes; order Actinomycetales; family Microbacteriaceae; genus Microbacterium; species Microbacterium memoriense. The sequence goes on from NZ_JAODOR010000006.1 coordinate 33,818, forward strand.
CTGCGCCTCGACGCTGTCGCTGCTGAACGCGGGTGTGCCGCTGCGCGCTCCCGTCGCCGGTATCGCGATGGGCCTCGTCTCCGACCAGGTCGACGGCCAGACGCGCTACGCCGCGCTGACCGACATCCTGGGCGCCGAGGACGCGCTCGGCGACATGGACTTCAAGGTCGCCGGTACGAGCGAGTTCGTCACGGCGATCCAGCTCGACACCAAGCTCGACGGCATCCCGACGGCGGTGCTCACCGCGGCGCTCACGCAGGCCAAGGAAGCACGCCTGACGATCCTGAACGTCCTCAATGCCGCGATCGATGGTCCGGACGAGATGGCGCCGACGGCTCCGCGCGTGATCAGCGTGCAGATCCCCGTCGACAAGATCGGTGAGCTCATCGGGCCCAAGGGCAAGACGATCAACTCGATCCAGGACGAGACCGGCGCGCAGATCTCCATCGAGGAGGACGGCACCGTCTACATCGGCGCGACCGATGGTCCTTCCGCCGAGGCGGCCCGTGCGCAGGTCAACGCGATCGCGAACCCCACCAACCCGGAGGTCGGCGAACAGTTCCTCGGAACCGTCGTCAAGCTCGCGGCATTCGGTGCGTTCGTCTCGCTCCTGCCCGGCAAGGACGGCCTCCTTCACATCAGCGAGGTGCGCAAGCTCGCCGGTGGCAAGCGCGTCGAGAACGTCGATGACGTGCTCTCGGTCGGCCAGAAGATCCTCGTGAAGATCACGAAGATCGACGACCGCGGCAAGCTGTCGCTCGAGCCCGTGCTCGAGGAAGCTGCCGACCAGGAAGGCTCGGCTGCGGCCAGCGAGGGTCCCGGAGACGCTCCCGCCGAAGGCTGAACAGCCTCGTCAGGCTCAGGAATCATCTGAGACTGCGGATGCCCGCTTCCTCCCGTTTCGGAGGGGCGGGCATCCGTGCGTTCACCCGTGTCCCCCCAATGGGGGACAAGAACGCGGCCTGACCTGCCATTGACCCAAAGCGTTATGGAATGTTTACCGCGTGTTCGGGTCAATGCACGTCTGTGTCCCCACCCTGCTCTACCCTCGGAATTACGCATCGGGGGGTGTTCAGAAATGCCACATTCCTCAGCATCAAGGGGTGTGGAATGGGATTCTTCGGCGTCGGGACGTCAGCCCCCGCAGAGCGCGCGGAACTCGCGTCCGATGCGGTCCACCCCTCGGCCCCCATCCCGGTGCAGGGAGCGCCTCTCGGCGCCGGAATCCGTGTGCCGCTGGGTGAGACCGGACTCGAGGTCTTCCCGCTCATCCTGGGCGCAGCCGAGTTCGGCTGGCACGTCGACTCGGGCGCGGCCCACGCGATCCTCGACGTGTACCGCAGCCGCGGGGGCAACGCGATCCACACGTCCGACGGCTATTCGGCCGGCCGCAGCGAACACATCGTCGGGCAGTGGATGCAGACCCGTGGCGTGCGCGACGAGACCGTCGTCGCGGTACGCGTGGGGACCCACATGGATCACCCCGGGCTCGGGTCGGTCAACCTCATCCGCTCGGTCGAAGCATCCCTCACGCGGTTGCAGACCGACCGCATCGACGTGTTGTACCTCGATGCCGCCGCAGATTCGGTCACTGCTCTGGAGGACACCCTCGCGACGGCCGAGTGGCTCGTCGAAGCAGGAAAGGTGCGCGCGCTCGGTGGCCACGGTCACACGGCGGCACAGCTCGTCGAGGCGCGCATCCTCGCCTCCGCCGGGTACCCGCGCATCACGGTGCTGGATGTCCCCTACAACGTTCTGCGTCGTGACGAGTTCGACGGCGACCTGAAGCTCGTCGCCGGAGCGCAGGGGATCGCGGTGACCCCGTCGCAGGCTCTCGAGCACGGCTATCTCGCCGGAGCGCACCGGTCTCGTGCCGGAGTCGCGCTGTCTGTGCGCGGAACGCAGTTGGCTGCCGCCATGAACCGGCGCGGCACACGTACGCTCCGAGCCCTCGACAAGGTCGGGGCCGAGTTGTCCGTTCCGACGGCCGCCGTCGCCATCGCGTGGTTGCTGGCGCAGCGCGCCGTGGCAGCGCCGATCGTGAATGCCTACGCCGTCAGTCACATCGAGGAACTCGTCCAGGGTGTCGGCGCGCGGCTGAGTAGAGCACACCTCGCGGACATCGCGCGCGCCGCGCAGTAGCGCTGGGCTCTCCGTCGGGGGCCTGACGTAGGGTGGGAGGTACCCGCCCCCACACCCCCGGCTGCGACGAGACGAGCGTGACGTGACGCATTATCTGTACCTTGTGCGGCATGGGGAGCACCTCGATGCGGAGCACGGACTCGAGGATGGGCCGCTCTCGCCGCGCGGACGTCGACAGGCAGAACTCCTGTCCGACCGGTTGTCCGGTGTGGCGCTGGATGCCGTGTGGCATTCTCCGTTGGAGCGGGCGGCCGAAACGGCGCGCGCGGTGGCCGATCGCCTGCCCTCCGTCGATCCGCAACCGTCGCCGTTGCTGTTCGACTGCATCCCGACCGGGAAGACGCCGGATACGCCCGCAGTGTACGAGTCGTTCTTCGGGTCGTTCACCGAAGCCGACATCGCCGCCGGCAGCGCGCAGATGGCCGATGCCGTCTCGGAGTTCCTCGCTCGCAAGCCTGATTCCCACGAGCTCCTGATCACCCACAACTTCGTGATCGCGTGGTTCGTCCGCGAGGTGTTGGACGCACCGGAGTGGCGCTGGATGACGATCAACCAGGCGCACTGCGGACTCACGGTCCTCGCTCAGCGGACCGGTCGGCCGTGGACGCTCGTGTCGCACAACGACCTCGCCCACTTGCCGTTCGAGCTGCGGACGGGCCTTCCTGAACTCCCGCCGGTCTGACCTTCAGGCCAGGGACTTCCCGTACCAACGCGTCGCGTTCGCCTGTGGGTTATGCGGATTTTCAGCTAGGCGGGGATCGCGGCGACGAGTATCGCGGTGACCCATAGGCCCGATAGAGCCACAAGACCCAACGAGATGGCGATGGTTGCCGTTAGCCTTCGCACGCGGTTTGTGTCTTGACGCGCGAGGAGTACCCCCCATGTGCCAATGGCTATCGTGAGGGTTCCCAGGACTCCAACCGTGATCATCCCAGGGACGCCCGGAACACCCCACGACAGGATTGCGGCTACGCCCATGATCACGGCGACCAGGGGTATGCCTGTGATAAATCGAAAGCTCGAAGGAGCGGTAGTCATGGGACAGAAGCTATCTATATCGTACCGGTGGCGCAATAATCGCTGCTCAGAGAACCTTACGTAACCACACAGTCGCGTTCGGGTTGTCGTTGTACGGCTCGATCGCGGTGAAACCGCTGCGCGCGTACAGGCTGCCGGCCGCTTCCAGAGTGTGGTGGGTGTCGAGCACGAGGTCGACGGCATCCCACTCTTCCGCGCGGGCCTCGAGGCTTTCCAGCAGCGCCCGACCCCACCCGCGGCCGCGGGTCTCCGGTGCCAGATAGAGGTGCTTGACCTCATATCGGGCGCCGTCCGGCCCATCGGCGATTCGGCGGATGCCGCCGCATCCGACGTCGTGACCCTCGTCGTCGACGGCGATCAGGAAGACACCAGCGGGCGGATCGAAGACGGACGCATCCGGAAACACCGGCTGGTAGGTCTGCCCCTTCGGGAACGCTTCACCGCGCATCTCGAAGTACTCCGCGAGCAGTGCGCGGGCGCGGGGGTCATCGGCGGGGATCGACAGCAGGCTCACCATGCGATCGAGCGTAACGCGAGGCGCCCGCCGCGTAGGCTGAGAGCATGACGACGACGCGCGTGGCCCTCGTGGGCGGAACCGGCAAGCTGGGGGCGATCATCGCTGCCGTCATCGATGCGAGCGAGGATTTCGAGACAGTGGCCATCCTCGGCTCCTCGAGCGACCTCGCCGAGATCGATGGAGCCGACCTCGTCGTCGACGCGTCCACTCCCGCCGTCTCGATCGACGTCGTGCGCGCCGCGATCGAGCGCGGACTGAACATCCTGGTGGGCACGTCTGGCTGGTCTGCCGAGCGGATCGCCCTCGTTCGGCCGCTCGCGGAGGCCGCCGGCACGGGCGCCGTGTTCATCCCCAACTTCTCGCTCGGCTCGGTCATCGGCTCAGCCCTCGCCGCCGCCGCCGCGCCCTTTTTCCCGTCTATCGAGATCGTCGAGACGCACCGCGAGACCAAGGTCGATTCGCCGAGCGGCACGGCCGTGCGGACGGCGGAGCTCATCGCCGCCGCACGTCAGGAGGCGGGTCCGGTCGAGTCGCCGTACGCCGACCAGCGTGCCCGCGGCCAGCAAGTGGCGAGCGTGCCGGTGCACTCCCTGCGCCGGCCCGGTGTCATCGCACGACAGGAGACGATCCTCTCCGGTCCCGGCGAGGCACTCACCCTCGTCCACGACACCGTGGATCCGGCCGCTGCCTACGGCCCCGGCATCCGCGTGGCGCTCGCGGCCGCACGCGACGCCCGGGGCGTGACCGTCGGGCTCGACGCGCTCATCGACATCGGACTTCGCGCACCCGTCCCACGCTCGTCGGCGCCGATCGACGAAGGCGGCGTACCGGGGCAGGTCGCGCGCACCACGGGAGCATGAGCGCCCGGATCGGCGTCGCCGTCATGGCGGTGCTGCTCGCCCTCTACGTCGTCCTCGTCGGACAGCGCGCCTGGCTCCTGTTGACGTCGGAGGAGCCTGTCGGGATCGTCATGGGCATCGCGCTCGTCGTGCTGCCGCTCGTCGCCGTCTGGGCGATCTGGCGCGAAATCCGCTTCGGCATGCGCGCCTCCGCGCTGGCGGCGAGGCTCGAGACGGAAGGCGGTCTGCCCGCCGAAGAGCTCGACGTCCGACCGAGTGGCCGACCCGAGCGGGAGCAGGCGGACGAGTTGTTCCCGGCATACCGCGCCGACGTCGAGGCTCATCCGGACGACTGGCGCGCGTGGTTCCGTCTGGGCCTCGCCTACGACGGTGCGGGCGATCGCCGCCGCGCGCGGCAGGCCATTCGCACCGCCATCACTCTCGAGCGCGGTCGCTAAGCCGGGACAGCGGCGGCGACGGCATCCTCGACCGTCGTATGCGTGAACGTGAAGCCGGATGCTTCCAGCACCGCCGGGACGACGTAGGAGTCGCTCGCGAGGAGCGATTGCGTCGCATCGCGGCCCAGGACGAGAGAAATCGCCCAGAGCGGAGCGCGCAAGAGATACGGGCGATTCATCCGGCGCGCGAGCGCGAAGCCGAGGTCGTTGGCGGTCGCCCGGGTCGGGCCGGTGAGGTTCACCGACCCCGCCACGTCGCCGTCGATGATGTGGCGGATAGCCCGCACTTCGTCTTCGAGCGAGATCCAGGGCCACACCTGTGTGCCGCGGCCGATCGGCCCGGACACGCCGAGCTTCGTGAGGAGCAGGAGCGGCTTCAGGACGCCCGCGCGGTGGATGATCGGCGCGGTGCGCAGGAGTACCACTCGTCCCGGGGCGCGGCCTGCCGCGGCTTCCCATTCGCCGCAGACATCCGCGAGGAACGTGTCGCCCCGTGGTGACGTCTCGGTCAGGACGACCCCCGGCGCTGAGGGGTAGTAGCCGGCTCCGGACGCCGACACGAAGGCCGGAGCATCCGTCCCGAGCGCGGTGAGTGCGGTCGCGAGCGTCTGGGTGGGCAGGAGCCGCGACCACAGCAACTCGTGTTTGTAGCGGGGAGTCCACGGGAAGCGCCCGATGCTCGCGCCGTTCAGATTCACGACGGCGCGCGCACCACGCAGCACCTCCGGGTCGAGCGGAGTGTGGCCCGGGTCCCAGGAACGTTCATCCGGCGCGTCGACCGGGCGGCGCACGAGCCGCGTGACGGCGATCCCATCGGCGCGCAACGCGTCGACGAGAGCGCGACCGATCAGGCCGGATGCTCCCGCAACGACGACCCGACCGGTCACCTCCGTGGGGGTGTCAGGCAAGCGTCGCCTCGAGAGTGATCTCGATGCCGCTGAGCGCGGCCGAGACCGGGCATCCGGTCTTGGCTTCCGCGGCGATCCGCGCGAAGTCCTCGGCCGACAGGCCCGGCACGACCGCGTTGACGTTGAGGTGCGATCCGGTGATTCCGGTGCCGGGGATGAACGTCACCGACGCCGTCGTTTCGACGCTCTCCGGAGGAGTGCCGTTGCCCGCGAGCGCGTGGGAGAGCGCCATGCTGAAACATGCCGAGTGCGCGGCCGCCAGAAGTTCTTCGGGTGTCGTGACGGAGGTCGATCCCTCGCTGCGCGCCTTCCAGTTCACCGGCAACGGTCCCTGGTTGGAGCTTTCCAGAGCAACTTCCCCGGAGCCGTCGGTGAGGCTCCCTTTCCAGCTGGTGCTCGCTTCGCTCGTGACGCTCATGCTGTCCTCCTGATGGATCGACGGGGTGGATGCCGGCGCAGGCGCGCCTGTCGTCGAGCCTAGACCGGAGCTTCCGGCAGGGGAACCGTCTGGCGTGCCGACGGGAGCGGGATCAGACCGCGGCGCCCACCGCGGTCACCCGCGCGAGCTCGAGCTCGATCACGTCGCGCCGGGGGGTGCCGCCGAAGCGGGTCTGGATGACGCCATCGCCGTCGAGGATGAGCGTCGTCGGTGTCTGCAACACGTGGAAGTGCGTGGCGATGTCGGGTCGGTGTGTCAGATCGATGTCGAGATGAACGACGCCGTCGCGGTCGTCAGCGATCTCGGCGAGGGTCCGGTGGACCCCGGGGCACCGTGCGCACATCTCGGTGCTGAACTGCAACAGTGTCGCGCGCTCGCCGAGTGCCTCGGCGCCGAGGCGTTGCGGGTCGACGACCTCGCTCGGGTCCTGTCGACGGGGACGATTCTGCTGCCAGCGCAGGTAGAGGCCGATGCCGAGCGTCGCCGCGAGCAACGCGGCGAGAACGAGGGCGGCATCCGTCAGATTCACAACTCCGCAGTCTATCCGCTCGAATGCTCCTCATCCTGGTATCGATCACAAATGATGTCGTGTCCTTCCCCGAACCGGTCGGTGATCGGCGCGGGTAGTCTGGCCTGCGTGAGCGCTGTCGAGGTCATCCCCACTCCCTATGAAGATCTGCTGGCGGAGGTGCTCGCCGATGGCGTGCACAAGGACGACCGCACCGGTACCGGGACGACGAGCGTCTTCGGTCGCCAGATCCGGTTCGATCTGGCCGACGGCTTTCCGCTCATCACCACCAAGCGCGTGCACATGAAGTCGATCGCATACGAGCTCCTGTGGTTCCTTCGGGGTGAGTCGAACGTGGGATGGCTCCGGGATCACGGCGTGACGATCTGGGACGAGTGGGCGGACGCGGACGGGGAGCTCGGACCGGTCTACGGCGTGCAGTGGCGTTCGTGGCCCACGCCCTCCGGCGAGCAGATCGATCAGATCAGCGAGGTGATCGCGCAGATCCGCGCGAATCCCGACTCCCGCCGTCTCATCGTGTCGGCGTGGAATCCGGCCGACATCCCGGACATGGCGCTCGCGCCCTGCCACGCGCTCTTCCAGTTCTACGTCGCCGACGGCAAGCTCTCGTGCCAGCTGTATCAGCGCAGCGCCGACATGTTCCTCGGAGTCCCGTTCAACATCGCCTCCTACGCCCTTTTGACGCTCATGATCGCTCAGCAGACCGGGCTCGAGCCGGGCGAGTTCGTCTGGACCGGCGGTGACTGCCACATCTATGACAACCATGTCGCGCAGGTGCGAGAGCAGTTGTCCCGCGATCCGTATCCGTACCCGAAGCTCAGCTTCGCGCGCACGCCCGACTCGATCTTCGACTACACCTTCGAGGACATCGTCGTGGAGGATTATCAGCACCACCCCGCCATCCGCGGGGCGGTCGCGGTATGACCCGCATCGGGCTCATCTGGGCCGAAGCCCGGGGCGGTGTCATCGGCGCGGCCGGCGGGATGCCCTGGCACGTGCCGGAAGACATGGCCCACTTCAAGGCGGTGACCACCGGGCATCCGGTGATCATGGGGCGGCGCACGTGGGAGTCGTTCCCGCCGCGCTTTCGCCCCTTGCCCGACCGCCGCAACATCGTCGTGACCGGCACGGAGTCGTGGACGGCCGATGGTGCGGAGCGCGCGGCATCGCTCGAGGCGGCCCTCGCGATCGTCGCCGATGACGAGGCGGCGTGGGTGATCGGCGGCGGCCGCCTGTACGCCGCAGCGATCGACGGCGCCGACGTGTTGGAGGTCACCGAACTCGATCTCGAGGTCGACGGCGACACGTATGCCCCGGTTCGTGAGGGGTGGGAACTCGCGGATGCGGGGGAGTGGCAGGTCTCACGGACCGGAGTGCCGTACCGCTTCCTCACCCTGATCCGCCCCTGACGACCTGCGGGACTCCGGGACGAGCGGCCGCTGACGTCTCCCGACGTGCTGAGTCGTATGGCCCGCTCCGGTCAGGGGGCCTCATCAGCCCCAGCCGGCTCCACGTGCACCACGGACCATACGGCTGGTGACGCATCGCCTCCTCCCCAGGTCCCCGATGTGCGGGACTCTCCACTGATCGGGGAGCGGGCGCCCGCGGCGGACCGGCGGCGAGCTGAAATGTGCTCATGTACACGGCGGATCTCACCGATGCCATTGCGCTGCGCGGCGGCGTGGTCCGAACGTCGGCTCTGCGGGGGCTGGGGGCCACCGCATCCGACATCAGACGGGCGCATCGCGCCGGCGAGATCATGCGACTTAGAGAAGGCGTGCTCGCGCTCCCGTCCGCCGATCCAGACGTGCGGGATGCCGCCCGCCACCGCGGAGAGGTCGCCTGTGTCAGCGCGCTGCGTCGCGCGGGTGTCTGGATCTTCGACCCACTTAACCCGACGCGCGCGGTGCACGCGCTCCATGTGTGGGTGGGGGGATCCGGCCGTCGGCACCGCCATGGTCCCTGCGCCTGCATCACCCACAATGACGCCGGTACCTCAGGGTTCGGAAGCACGTCGATCGTGCTGGCGCTCGTCCAGGTCGCGCGCTGTCAGGGTGCTGAGTGCTTCTTCGCGGCATTCGAGTCGGCCTGGCATCGCGGACTTCTGACCCGCCGGATGCGCAAAGAGGTCCGGGCCGGTCTGCCGGCGTCGATGCGGTACCTCGTCGATCTCGCGCGGCCCGACGCAGACAGCGGGCTCGAGTCTCTGCTCCGGCTGCGCCTGCACCGGATCGGCATCACGCTGCAGACACAGGTGTGGATCGCCGAGATAGCTGGGCGGGTGGACTTTCTCCTCGACGGGATCCTGATCCTCGAAACCGACGGCCGCGAGAATCACGACGGTCCCTCTCGGCGTCACCAGGATCTCCTCCGGGATGCGCGGACGGCGGCGCTCGGTTTCGACACCCTCCGCTTTGACTACGCCATGGTGATCCACGACTGGCCGGTGGTGGAAGCAGCGATCCTCGCCCGGCGACGTGTGCTCGGCTCGCGGCTCGGTCGTATGGCCGGTGTTCTTCGCTGAGGCGCATGCGACCCACGAGTGGGCTTCCGCACCACCGGCCATGCGACCGAGCCACCCGTCGAGCCGACGCGGCGCCGGCTGCCGGAGGAAGCACCAGGCGGCGCTGACCGATACCCTGGGAGCATGACGCACACGGGCAACCCCTTCGGTCAGGTCCTCGTCGCGCTCGTCACTCCGATGACGGCCGACGGCGAGGTCGATTGGGCCGCCGTCGAGAAGCACATGGACGACGTCATCACCGCCGGCGCCGACGGCATCGTCGTCACGGGGACGACGGGGGAGACGAGCACGCTCACCGACCCGGAGAAGCTCAAGCTCGTCGAAATCGGCAAGTCGGTCGCGGCCGGCCGCGCCAAGATCATCACCGGCGGTGGCTCCAACGAGACCGCCCACGCGATCGAGCTCTACAAGGCGAGCGAGAAGGCCGGCGCCGACGGCATCATGATCGTCACGCCGTACTACAACAAGCCCACGCAAGCGGGCATCCTCACGCACTTCCGCCTCGTCGCCGATGCGACCGATCTCCCGGTCATCCTCTACGACATCCCCGGCCGCACCGGCGTGCCCATCATGTACGAGACGATCCTCCGCCTCGCCAAGCACCCCAACATCCTCGCGATCAAAGACGCCAAAGGCGACTTCAGCGAGGTGAGCCGGGTGCTGAACCAGACCGATCTGATGTACTTCTCCGGCGATGATGCGAACGCGCTTCCGCACATGGCGATCGGCGCGACGGGACTCATCGGCGTGACCGCCAACGTCGCCGCAGCGCCCTACCGCGTGATGGTGGATGCCGTGAACCGCGGCGACCTGGCGGCCGCGACCGCGGCGCACCAGAGCCTCGAACCGCTCGTCCGCGCCGTCATGACCCACGTGCCCGGCACCGTGAGCGCGAAGTACATCCTGCACGGCCTCGGTCGCATCTCGAGCCCCCGCGTCCGCCTGCCCCTGGTGGGGCCGGAGGAGTGGGAGGCCGCGCTCATCGAGGACGAGCTGGCGCTCGTCACCGGCGTCGCTGGCGCCGACTTCTCCAACTTCCGCCCCGACCGCAATGCGGCCGCCGGTGGAGCACTACCCAAGGTGCACGGCACGACCCGCTGACACCGCAACATCTGAACGCGGATGCCGAGGCATCCGAAGGAGGCACCTGATGCCCACGAACGTCTACGACCCGCCCGCCCTCGAAAAGGGCACCCTGCGCGTCATCCCCCTCGGCGGTCTCGCCGAAATCGGTCGTAACATGACCGTCTTCGAGTTCGGCGGCAAGCTGCTGATCGTCGACTGCGGCGTGCTGTTCCCGGAGGAGCACCAGCCCGGGGTCGACCTGATCCTGCCCGACTTCGAGCCCATCAAGACCCGGCTCGACGACATCGTCGGGGTCGTCCTGACGCACGGCCACGAAGACCACATCGGCGCGGTTCCGTACCTCCTCAAGCTCAAGAACGACATCCCCCTCATCGGCTCGAAGCTGACCCTCGCGCTCGTCGAGGCGAAGCTCAAGGAACACCGCATCAAGCCGTACACGCTCACGGTCGCGGAAGGTCAGGAAGAGCTGATCGGTCCGTTCGACCTCGAGTTCATCGCCGTGAACCACTCCATCCCCGACGCGCTCGCTGTCGCGATCCACACGGATGCCGGCACCGTGCTCGCGACCGGCGACTTCAAGATGGACCAGTTGCCCCTCGACGGCCGACTGACGGACCTCCGCGCGTTCGCCAGCCTCGGCGAGGAAGGAGTCGACCTCTTCATGGTCGACTCGACGAACGCCGATGTTCCGGGCTTCACGCCGCTCGAGCGGGCGATCGGCCCTGTGCTCGACCAGGTGATCGCGAAGGCCCCGCGCCGCGTGATCGTCGCGAGCTTCTCGAGCCATGTGCACCGCGTACAGCAGGTCATCGACGCCGCCGCGGCCAACGGTCGCCGCGTGGCGTTCCTCGGGCGCAGCATGGTGCGCAACATGACGATCGCCGAGGACCTCGGCTACCTGACGGTGCCCCAGGGCGTGCTGATCGACTACAAGAAGGCCAAGGACCTCCCCGACGACAAGATCGTCTACATGTCGACGGGCTCCCAGGGTGAGCCGATGGCTGTCCTCTCGCGCATGGCCAACATGGACCACGCGATCGAGATCGGCGCAGGAGACACCGTGATCCTCGCATCCAGCCTCATCCCGGGCAACGAGAACGCCGTCTACCGCGTGATCGACGGCCTGACGAAGCTCGGCGCCAACGTCGTCCACAAGGGCAACGCGAAGGTCCATGTCTCCGGTCACGCGGCCGCGGGTGAGTTGCTCTACTGCTACAACATCCTGAAGCCGCGCAACGTCATGCCCATCCACGGCGAATACCGTCACCTGATCGCGAACGCCAAGCTCGCTCAGGACACCGGTATCCCGGAGGAGAACACGATCATCGCCGAGAACGGCACCGTCGTCGACCTCAGGGACGGCGTGGCGAAGATCGTGGGCCAACTCGACCTCGGCTTCGTCTACGTCGACGGGTCGACGGTCGGTGAGATCACGGATGCCGACCTCAAAGACCGTCGCACGCTCGGTGAAGAGGGCTTCATCTCGATCATCGTCGTGGTCGATTCGGCGACCGGCAAGATCATCACGGGCCCCGAGATCCACGCCCGCGGCTTCGCCGAGGACGACAAGGTGTTCGACGACGTCAAGCCGAAGATCGCCGCGGCCCTCACCGAAGCGGCGCAGTCCGGCGTCCGCGATTCGCACGCTCTCTCGCAGGTCGTCCGCCGCACCATCGGCCGTTGGGTCAACCAGCGCCTGCGTCGTCGGCCGATGATCGTGCCTCTCGTTATCGAGGCGTAACACCGGCACGCTACTGTCTGGACATGCCCGCTTCGTTCAGCGTTCGCCCCGCCGCCCAGGCGGACGGCGGGTTCTTGGCAGACATGATCGTCGAAGCGGCCAACTGGCGTCAGGGTGGAGCTCGTCCCCGCCACGACATCATCGCCCATCCGGACCACAGCCGGTATATCGCGGGGTGGATGCGGCCGGGTGATGCCGGATTCGTCGCCGTCGACGGCCAGGGCGAGGCCGTGGGCGCCGCCTGGTACCGGATGTTGCCGCGCACCGACCCCGGATTCGGATACGTCGGCACGGGAGTACCGGAGCTCATCATCGGCGTGCGTCCGATCTGGCGCGCGCACGGTGTCGGGCGTGCGCTTCTGCGACACCTGTGCGCGCACGCGCGGGCGCAGGGCTTTGGCCGCATCAGCCTGTCGGTCGAGCGCGGCAACTTCGCACACACGCTGTACCGCAGCGAGGGATTCGCCATCACCGCGCCCGGCGTCGGGCGCGACACGATGGTCAAGCGCCTGCGCTGACGGCAACGTTTCCGCCCGGGCGCTGTCGGAGGGTCGTTCCTGAGCCTGCCGAATAGCCGCGTCAATCCGCGCGTTTCCCGCGTTCGGCGCCTACCGTGGGGTAATGGCCAGGAGCACCAGTACGCCCACGAACGCCCGCGCGTCCGCGAAGGGCTCCTCTCCGCGCGCCCGCAAGAGCGAACCGACCCCGAAGCGTTACGTCGACCAGATCGAGAAGCCTCCCGTCATCGTCCGCTCCTGGATGGGCCTGGCTCACATGACCGGGGGGATGTTCCGTGCGTTCGGGCCGGAGACCCTCGACAAGGACCAGCGCCGCGACGGGTTCCCGTTCCTGTTGGTTCTGCTCGCTGTCGCCGGAGCGGTCACCGAGTGGTTCCTGATCGGTACCGATGTCGGCACGAACATCAGCGCCTACACCGTGGGTGCGTTGATCGGCCGCGTCGCTTTCATCATGCCGGTCCTGCTCCTGATGCTCGCGGGCTGGCTGTTCCGGCATCCGTCTTCCGTGCACGACAACGGCCGGATCGGGATCGGTTTCGGTCTGTTCGTCCTCTCGATCGCCGGGTTCTGCCACGTCGCCGGCAACCGTCCGCAACCGAAGGAGGGCCTGCCTTCGCTGAGCGAGGCCGGCGGTCTCTTCGGGTGGATGATCGGCGAGCCGCTCAGCCTCCTCACGAGCATCGGCGCCTACGTCGTGCTCGGCATTCTTACGGTGCTGAGCGTCCTGATCCTCACCAAAACCCCGCCGAACCGCATCGGGCGACGACTCGGTGACTTGTACGCCTGGATGTTCGGCGCCGAACGACCCGAGCCCGCCGACCCGTCCGGGACCGCGCCGACGGTGGCGTTCACGAGCGCCGACGAGGATGAGAAGGATGCCGGCACCCCCTGGTGGCGGCGTAACAAGACGGGCCGTGAAGAGGACGTCGACGGCCACCTCGGCTCCGATGATCTGACGGCTTTGCTCACACCATCGGGCGCGGGCGGATTCGAGCAGGCCATCGCGACCCCGGTGGTTGCGGCCGTGCCCCCGATTCCGCCGATGCCCGACGCGGCAACCGAGATCATCGATCCCGCCGTCATCGCGCACGCGAAACGGGCGCGGAAGACCGACACCGGCATCCGGGAGGACAGCGGCGAGATCATCCTCGACGACGGAATCCTCCCCGGGATCTCCGGACTCGGCGACGACCACGACGGCCGCCCTCCGGTTCCGCCCTACCGGCTCCCGTCGGTCGGGGCCCTCGCCGAGGGCACGCCGCACAAGGCCCGCTCCGAAGCCAACGACATCATCGTCCGGGCGATCATGGGTGTCTTCGAGCAGTTCTCGATCGACGCGCGCGTGACCGGCTTCTCGCGTGGCCCGACCGTGACGCAGTATGAGATCTCGCTCGGCCTCGGTGTGAAGGTCGAGCGCATCACGGCGCTCACGAACAACATCTCGTACGCGGTCGCCTCCAACGAAGTGCGCATCCTCGCGCCGATTCCCGGCAAGAGTGCGATCGGTGTCGAGATCCCGAACACCGACCGCGAAATCGTGACGCTCGGCGACGTCCTGCGTTCGAACGCTGCGGTGAGCCAGACGCACCCCATGACGATCGGCGTCGGCAAGGATGTCGGCGGCGGTTACGTCGTCGCGAACCTCGCGAAAATGCCCCATCTGTTGGTGGCCGGTTCGACCGGGTCGGGCAAGTCGAGTTTCGTGAACTCGATGATCACGAGCCTGCTGATGCGCGCCAAGCCCTCCGAAGTGCGGATGGTCCTGATCGACCCGAAGCGCGTCGAGCTCACGAGCTACGCCGGCGTCCCGCACCTGATCACGCCCATCATCACCAACCCCAAGAAGGCCGCCGAAGCGCTCCAGTGGGTCGTGAAGGAAATGGACATGCGGTATGACGACCTCGCGTCGTTCGGATTCCGCCACATCGACGACTTCAACAAGGCCGTTGTCGCGGGTGAGATCAACCTTCCGGTGGGCAGCGAGCGCGTGCTCAAGCCGTACCCGTACCTCTTGGTCGTCGTCGATGAGCTCGCCGACCTCATGATGGTCGCGCCGCGGGACGTCGAAGACTCGATCGTCCGCATCACGCAGCTCGCCCGCGCCAGCGGCATCCATCTGGTCCTCGCGACCCAGCGACCGTCGGTCGACGTCGTCACCGGCCTCATCAAGGCGAACGTCCCGTCGCGGCTCGCCTTTGCCGTGACGAGCGTCACCGATTCGCGTGTCATCCTCGACCAGCCCGGCGCCGACCGCCTGATCGGCCAGGGCGACGCGCTCTTCCTCCCCATGGGCGCGTCGAAGTCCGTGCGTGTGCAGGGCGCGTGGGTCGCGGAGAGCGAAATCGAAAAGGTCGTCGAGCACGTCAAAAAGCAAGCACGCCCGGACTATCGGGCCGATGTCGCGGTGGTCGCCGAGAAGAAGGAGATCGACGCCGATATCGGCGACGACCTCGAGCTCCTCCTGGCCGCGGCCGAACAGATCATCTCGACCCAGTTCGGATCGACGTCGATGCTGCAGCGCAAGCTCCGCGTCGGTTTCGCCAAGGCCGGGCGCCTGATGGATCTGCTTGAGTCGCGCGAGATCGTGGGGCCCTCCGAGGGCTCGAAGGCGCGCGACGTCCTCGTCACGCCCGAGCAGCTTCCGGAGGTGCTCGCTCGTCTGCGTGGCGTCGCTCCGGCGGCTCCAGTGGCAACCGCCCCCGACGGGTACGGTCCGGATGCCGTGGACACCCAGTTCGATGGGTACGAGGTCGTCGAGGGTGACGACGGGTCCGAGGATGCGTGGGGCCTGACGGGGCGGGATTGACCGGGGATCGGGCACTGCTGTTCGGTAGGCTCGGCGCGTGAGCATCCCTCGGCAATTGCCCAACGCGATCACGATCGTGCGTATCCTGTGCGCGCCGGTCTTCCTCTGGATGCTCCTGGCAGACGGAGGGTCCGACGGTCCGCTGCGCTGGTGGGCCGCGGTGCTGTTCATCGTCGCGATCGCGACCGACGGCATCGACGGGTATCTCGCGCGCAAGTACGAGATCGTCACCGATCTCGGCAAGCTCCTCGATCCGATCGCCGACAAGGTGCTGACCGGTTTCGCGTTCATCGGACTGTCGATTCTCGTGGAGCTGCCCTGGTGGGTCACGATCCTCGTGCTCGTACGCGAAGTGGGCATCACGGTCCACCGCCTGCTGGTCGCGAGTACGCACGTCGTCGCCGCCGCCTGGATGGGCAAGCTCAAGACTGTCGCCCAAGCTGTCGCGCTCTCGCTCGCGCTGCTGCCGCTGTGGACGATCGTGGGGGAGTGGATCCACGTGGTCAACACCGTCACGATGTGGATCGCCGTCATCCTGACGGTCGCCAGTGGGATCGACTACGTCCTCACCGAGGTACGCGGATCGCGCGCCACGCGGTCGAAGGGGCGCGCGTCGTGAGTGGCATCTCGGGCCTGCCCGATTTGCCCGACGAGTTGGAGAACACCCTGGTGTCCTTCGGTCGTCGCAACGAATCCGAACGACTGATCGATCGCCTGAAGGATCTGGGCTGGACGATCGCGATCGCGGAGTCGCTCACGGGGGGACTGGTCACGGCATCCCTCATCGCCGTCTCCGGCGCCTCTCAGGTCGTCCGCGGCGGTGTCGTCGCGTACGCGACGGATGTGAAGGCGAGCGTCCTCGGGGTCGACCCGACGCTCCTCGAGGCGCACGGCCCGGTACATCCGCGCGTGGCGCGGCAGATGGCCGATGGCGTGCGTCGTGCGCTGGGGAACGACGGCGTGACGGCGGACGTCGGGATTGCGACGACCGGTATCGCCGGCCCCCTGTCACCGGACGGGCAGCCGGTGGGCACGGTGCATCTGGCCGTGTCGACACCGCTGGGCTCGCGCGTCGAGTCTCTCGAGCTCAGCGGGGATCGCGATTCGATCCGAGCCGAAGCCACTGCTCGCGCCATCCGCTTGGCGCTGGATGCGCTCTGATCGTCGATGTCGGTGGGAATACCCGCTGTGACATCTGGGTTACGTATGAGCGATTCCCAACCATTCCACAGCGCACGAGGGATACTGTGACCAGCAAGTCCGGTACTGTTGTCCACCCGGGGCGCGCAATGACTGTCAGAGGAGGGGGCCCGACATGATCCTGGTTCGTCAAGAGATCGGCGAAGTCCTGCGCGACTTCCGCCTGCAGAAGGGACGCACCCTCCGCCAGGTTGCCGGCCGCGCGAGCGTGGCTCTCGGCTATCTGAGCGAGGTAGAACGCGGTCAGAAGGAGGCCTCGAGCGAAATCCTCGCTTCGGTCGCCGACGCGTTGGATGTGCCCATTTCGATCATCATGCGCGAAGTCGGCGATCGACTTTCCGTACTCGAGGGTCTTCAGGTGTTTCCGGATGTCGTTCCCGACGACCTGGCAGCACTGGAAGACGACCTCATCCAGTCTGAACTCTCGTTGCGCTGACGTGCGGCTGAGCGAATTCGGCCGAGCGGTCGAGGACGAGTTCGGCGCGCGCGGCGACTCGCTCGTCGCAGATCTGGCTCTCGCTCCGCTGGCGTATCGCACCGCTGAGCAGGCGCTCCGCGACGGCGTGCCACCGCGTGAGGTGTGGACGGCACTCTGCGCCGCGACCGACGTCCCGGTCTCGCGGCGTCACGGTGTCGGCCTTCTCGACGCGAACAAGAAAACCCGCTGACGTCATCACGCGGCGTGTCGCTTTCGTACTTCTGTTCGATTCGCACGTAGTCTCCTGCACAACAGGTGTCTCCGACACGTTTTCCACCGTTTCACCGGGAACCCCGACGAATGTCGGAGCCCCTTCGTAACGTGGACAGCGTCAACAGACATCCCACGTCTTGTCGCAGAACCTTCCCGTCGGGGCGGGTCGCGACAGCCTACAGGCGGCAGAACCACGAGCACGAAGGAGCACGTCATGCCCTCACCCGCAGACCGCGAAAAGGCCCTCGAGTCGGCCCTCGCCCAGATCGACCGGCAATTCGGAAAGGGCTCGGTCATGCGACTGGGCAGCGATGAGCGCGCACCGGTCGCCGTCATTCCTACCGGCTCGATCGCCCTCGACGTCGCCCTCGGCGTGGGCGGACTGCCCCGCGGACGCATCATCGAGATCTACGGCCCGGAGTCCTCGGGTAAGACCACGCTCACGCTGCACGCGATCGCCAACGTCCAGCGAGCCGGCGGGATCGCCGCCTTCATCGACGCGGAGCACGCGCTCGACCCCGACTATGCACAGAAGCTCGGTGTCGACATCGACCAGCTGCTGGTCTCTCAGCCCGACACGGGAGAGCAAGCCCTCGAGATCGCCGACATGCTGGTGCGCTCCGGCGCGATCGACCTCGTCGTGATCGACTCGGTCGCCGCCCTCGTCCCCAAGGCCGAGATCGAAGGCGAGATGGGTGATACCCACGTCGGTCTGCAGGCGCGGCTCATGTCGCAGGCGCTTCGCAAGCTCACCGGCGGGCTCAGCCAGACGGGCACCACGATGATCTTCATCAACCAGCTGCGCGAGAAGATCGGTGTGTTCTTCGGCTCGCCCGAGACGACCGCCGGTGGCAAGGCGCTGAAGTTCTACGCGTCGGTGCGCCTCGACATTCGCCGAATCGAGACGCTGAAGGACGGGACCGAGGCAGTCGGTAACCGTACCCGCGTCAAGGTCGTCAAGAACAAGATGGCCCCGCCCTTCAAGCAGGCGGAATTCGACATCCTCTATGGCATCGGGATCTCCCGCGAGGGCAGTCTCATCGACTTCGGTGTGGAACACGGCATCGTCAAGAAGTCGGGTGCCTGGTACACCTATGACGGCGAGCAACTCGGTCAGGGCAAGGAGAATGCCCGCAACTTCCTGCTGAAGAACGTCGACATGGCAGCGGACATCGAGACCAAGATCAAGCAGAAGCTCGGCATCGGCCAGCCCAAGCAGGTGGCTGATCCCGCCGATGATCTGGCCGCCCGCCGTCCCGCGTGAGCGTGAATGCTGACGATCACCTCGCCCCGGTGATCCCGCTGTTCGGCGGACCGGCTCCGGCCGCGCCCGCCGAACACGGGGTCGCCGGCGGGGACGGAACACCGGCGCGGCGCCCTGTCTCCGCTGATCGAGTGCCCGCGCGCGCGCCGGAATCCGCTGATCGAGTGCCCGCGCGAGGCCCTGTCTCGACGTCCTCACCCGGAATCGGCGACGGCTCGTGGCATACGACGTGGACCGAGCCCGATCCGCGGTTCGAGCAGTCGGTCCGCCCGGATGAGTCGGACGCGCGCGACTTGGCCGAGAAGCGACTGCTGAAGAAGCTGCGCGTGCGTTCCCTCTCGGAACGCGAGGCGCGCTCGTTCCTGCGCGAGCAGGATGTGGCCCCCGATGCGGTCGAGCACGTCATCGACGCGTTCGTTCGCCATGGCTATCTGGACGATGCGCGGCTGGCGGAGCAGCTCATCCATGCCGGGACGACACGCAAAGGGCAGGGGCGTCAGGCGATCTCGCTCGCGCTCGGGCAGCGGGGCATTCCCCGTGACGTGGCCGATGCAGCGCTCGCGGAGGTGGCCGACGACGACGCCGAGCGCGCGCTCGAGTTCGCACGGCAGAAGGCGCGCGCCATGCGCGGTCTTGATCGCGAGGTCGCTGTCCGTCGTCTGGTCGGGCAATTGTCCCGTCGCGGCTACGGAGGGCTCGCACTCAGCACCGCGCGACAGGCTCTGGACGAGCTGGAACGACCCGCTGCGCGCGGCGTTCGTTTCGAGTGAGTGCCCGGCATCCACTCACGCAGGGCCTCGTAGAATGAGGGCATCATGACTTCGCCGTCCGCCGTCCCCACGCTCATCGCACCGTCCTCGGCAGCCCGCGCTGCCGACGGCACCGCTCGGACATACGAAGTGCGTACGTTCGGGTGTCAGATGAACGTGCACGATTCCGAGCGCCTCTCCGGGTCGATGGAGAGCGCCGGTTACGTGCGGGCGGATGCCGGCGACGAGCCGGACGTGGTCGTCATCAACACATGTGCCGTTCGCGACAACGCCGCCGGCAAGCTCTACGGCACCCTGGGATATCTGAAAAGCCGGAAAGATCAGCGCGCGGGCATGCAGATCGCCGTCGGCGGTTGCCTCGCGCAGATGGATAAGGACGCCGTCCTCGACAAGGCACCCTGGGTCGACGTCGTGTTCGGGACGCACAACATGGGGTCTCTTCCCCGGCTGCTCGAACGCGCGCGCCACAACGGCGACGCGGAACTCGAGATCCTCGAATCGCTCGATGTCTTCCCCTCCACGCTGCCGACCAAGCGCGACGCGGTGCACAGCGGATGGGTCTCGATCTCGGTCGGGTGCAACAACACCTGCACGTTCTGCATCGTCCCGAGCCTTCGCGGCAAGGAGAAGGACCGTCGCCCCGGTGACATCCTCAGCGAGATCAGGCTCCTCGTCGACGACGGCGCGATCGAAGTGACGCTCCTCGGACAGAACGTCAACAGCTACGGCGTGGAATTCGGCGACCGGCATGCGTTCGGCAAGCTTCTGCGCGCGGCGGGCGAGATTCCCGGGCTCGAACGCATCCGGTTCACGAGTCCCCATCCGGCAGCGTTCACCGACGACGTGATCGATGCAATGGCCGAGACGCCGCAGGTCATGCCTCAGCTGCACATGCCGCTGCAGTCCGGTTCGGATCGCGTCCTCAAGGCGATGCGGCGGTCGTACCGCAGCGACAAGTTCCTCGGAATCCTCGACCGCGTGCGGGACCGCATGCCGAACGCGGCGATCACGACCGACATCATCGTCGGGTTCCCGGGCGAAACCGACGAGGACTTCGAGGACACCATGCGTGTCGTCGAGCAGGCACGCTTCGCCAGCGCCTTCACGTTCCAGTACTCCATCCGAGAAGGCACGCCGGCTGCGACGATGCCCGACCAGGTGCCGAAGGCGATCGTGCAGGAGCGCTTCGAGCGCCTCGCCGCCCTGCAGGATCGCATCAGCCTCGAGGAGAACGAGAAGCAGGTCGGGCGCGAGGTCCACGTGCTGGTCTCGACGGGTGAAGGCAAGAAGGATGCCGCGACCCATCGCCTCACCGGGCGGGCGGAGGACAATCGCCTGGTGCACTTCGAGCTGCCGGAGTCGAGCCCTCGGCCCCGTCCGGGAGACGTCGTTTCGGTCGTCATCTCGCACGCGGCGCCCTTCTATCTGCTCGCCGACAGCCCCGATGGCGCACCCCTGCGGGTGCGCCGCACGCGCGCGGGAGACGCATGGGACCGCACGCAGGCGGAGTCGTGCGGCGTGCCTGCTCCGGCGTCCGGCGATGGCGGACCCCGGGCAGTGGGCCTCGGCATCCCCACCCTCCGCGCAACCGAGTGACCGCGCTCCGCGGACAGGGGAGCAGGAGATCGTGAGCGGTGGGCGGCTGTGGGTCGTCGTCGGAGCGACCGGGACGGGTAAAACGGATCTGTCGCTGCGGCTCGCGGAAGCCCTGATCGCGCGAGGACGACCGGCGGAGATCGTCAACGCGGATGCCATGCAGCTGTACCGCGGGATGGACATCGGCACGGCGAAGCTGCCCGAGGTGGAGCGGCGCGGCATTCGACACCACCTCTTCGACACTCTCGAGGTCACCGATGAAGCCGCCGTCGCCTGGTACCAGACGCTCGCGCGCGAGCACATTGCGGCGATCTTCGATCGCGGCGGTGATGCGATCCTCGTCGGGGGGTCGGGGCTCTATGTCTCCAGCGTCGTCTACGACTTCCGCTTCCCGCCGCACGACGATGCACTGCGAGCGAAGCTGGAGGGCGAACTCGAGCGCGTCGGTGCCGGCGCGCTCTACGCGCGTCTCCGCGCGGCAGATCCCGTCACCGCCGAGCGAATCGATCCGCGCAACGCTCGCCGAGTCGTCCGCGCGCTGGAGGTGCTCGGCCAAGGTGGCCCGACCCACGGTGCGTCGCTGCCGAGTGAGCCGGTGTTGTGGCACGTGCCGACGACGGTGATCGGGGTGAAGGTCGAGCGCGAGGAGCTCGTCACACGACTCGACGCGCGTGTCGAACGGATGTGGGCGCTGGGTCTGATCGAGGAAGTGCGCGGCTTGCGTGCGCACGGGCTGGAGTCGGGCGTCACGGCACCGCGCGCGATCGGTTACGCACAAGCGCTCGCGCAACTCGACGGCGCCCTGTCTGAGCCCGAGGCGATCGCCGAGACGCAGACGCTGACGCGCCGCTATGCCCGCCGACAGGTGTCGTGGTTCCGGCGTTACCCCGACCTGGTGTGGATCGATCCGACGGCCGATGCGGGTGCGCTGGCAGACTCGCCGACACGACCCTCGTGATCCCGTCCGGGCCCACCCGTCCATGGAACAACCCCTACCAGGACATCAACCGCACGCTGACGGTCCATCCCGCGTCGTTCCTCGTCGCCGCTGACGAGGGTGCGGGCGCCGCCCTAAACTGGGGGGATGCCGCAAACGATCGCGTTCACCAAAGGCCAGGGCACGGGCAACGATTTCGTCATCGTGCCCGATGCGAACGGCGAACTCGATCTGAGCGATGCGCAGGTGTCGGCGCTCTGCGACCGACGCTTCGGGATCGGCGGCGACGGCATTTTGCGTGTCGTCCGCTCGGCAGCCCTCTCGGAGGGTGCCGCGACGGCGGATGCCGAGTGGTTCATGGACTACCGCAATGCAGACGGCTCGGCCGCGGAGATGTGCGGCAACGGCATCCGCGTCTTCGTCCGGTACCTCGTGAGCGCCGGTCTGATCGCCCTCAAGGGAGCCGCGCAGGTGCGTATCGGGACTCGCGCCGGGGTGAAGACCGTCACGCGCGCGGATGACGGCTTCGAGGTCGATCTCGGCGTTTGGCGTCCCGAATCAGACGAGGTCCTCGTGCGCGCGAAGGGGCTACCCGTCGCGCGACCCGCGCAGGGGATCGACGTCGGCAATCCGCACGTCGTCGTGGCGCTGTCCAGCATCGCCGAACTCGACGGGCTCGACCTGACCGTCCTTCCGGTGCTGGACCCGGTACAGCCGGCCGGAGCAAACGTCGAGTTCGTCGTCCCCGCCGATCCGCTCGTGCAGGCCGGTGTCGGTGCGATCCGGATGCGGGTGTTCGAGCGCGGCGTGGGGGAGACGCTGTCGTGCGGAACGGGTGTCGCTGCCGCGGCACTGGCGGTGCGCTTGTGGGCAGGTTCCGCCGCGCCGGACCGCTGGAGCGTCGACGTGCCCGGCGGACGATTGGGAGTGCGGGTCGTGCGTCAGGACGACGGCGAGCACGTGCTGCTGTCGGGACCGGCATCCCTTCCGTTCTCAGGAGAGATCACGCTCGCCTGAGCCCTGTCAGGGCAAGGGGATGGTACCGGTCACCGGCGTGCCGTGCCGGCGCACCTTCAACACGCGGAAACCGCGGCCGGTCGCCGCGCGGGTCACGCTGTACCCGTGCCCGAATGTCGCCGCCAGCCAGCGCTGCAGCGAATCAGAGCCGAGGTTGCGCTGCACGACCAGCCACGCATCGCTGCGCTCATCGAGGCGCGGAATCCAGGTGTCGAGGAGGCCGTGGAGTTCGTTCTTACCCACCCGGATCGGAGGGTTCGAGCGGATACCGCGGAACACCACGTCGCTCGGGACATCGGCGGGCAGGACAGCACGGATGTTCGACAACCCCCACTCTTCCGCGTTGCGGCGGACGAGGTCGAGTGCGCGCTCGTTGACGTCGACGGCCCACACGGTCGCGTGCGGCGACTCGGTCGCCATGCTCAGGGCGATGGGCCCCCACCCGCAGCCGAGGTCGAGCAGATGACCACCCGGTGGGGCGGGCGGAGTGTTCGCCAACAGCACCGCCGTCCCTGCGTCGACGTGATCGGGACTGAAGATCCCGCCCGCGGTCGTGACCTCGCCGACGCGACCGGCAAGGGTCACGCGGATGCGGCGGAGATTCTCGGCGCTGGACGGGGACGCGGTGAAGTAGTGGTCGCTCCCCATCCTGCGAGCGTACCGGGTCCGGCGACGTGTGCGGGAGGTAGACTGCAAGGCTGACCGCGAAAGGACCGCATGACCGACACGACGCACACCGAGAACGCCGACGAGACCCCGGTAGATCCGGTGGAACGCGTGCTGGCACACGCGGAGTCGCGGTCGGGAGTGCACGTGTTCGGCGCAGCTCAAGCCCTGCAGTCGCAGTCCACCGTTTCCTACGGTGACAGCGATGGCGACCAGTGGGATCGCGAAGAGCGTGCAGCGCTCCGCCGCGTCCCCGGACTCTCCACCGAACTCGAAGACGTCACCGAGGTCGAGTACCGCCAGCTGCGGCTCGAGAACGTCGTCCTCGTCGGTGTCTACCCGCAGGGCTCGCAGAGCGATGCGGAGAACTCGATTCGTGAGCTCGCCGCGCTCGCCGAGACCGCCGGAGCCGTCGTGCTCGACGGTGTGCTGCAGCGGCGCCCGCATCCGGATCCGGCCACGTACATCGGCCGGGGAAAAGCCGCGGAGCTGCGCGATCTCGTCGCGGCCGTCGGTGCCGACACGGTGATCGCCGACACCGAACTCGCCCCCAGCCAGCGTCGTGCGCTGGAAGACGTCGTCAAGGTCAAGGTCATCGATCGCACGACCGTCATCCTCGACATCTTCAGCCAGCACGCGAAGAGCCGTGAGGGCAAAGCCCAGGTCGAACTCGCCCAGCTCGAATACCTGCTGCCCCGCTTGCGTGGGTGGGGTGACTCGATGAGCCGTCAGGCCGGTGGCCAGGTCGGTGCCGGCGGCGCGGGCATGGGGTCGCGCGGTCCGGGTGAGACGAAGATCGAGCTGGATCGTCGTCGCATCCGCACGAAGATGGCGCAGCTCCGTCGTCAACTGCGCGATTTCGCACCCGCACGTGAAGCCAAGCGCTCCGAGCGCAAGCGCAACACGATCCCCTCGGTCGCGATCGCGGGGTACACGAACGCCGGAAAGTCCAGTCTGCTGAATCGGCTGACGAGCGCCGGCGTGCTCGTCGAGAATGCCCTGTTCGCGACTCTCGATGCGACCGTGCGCCGGGCCGAGGCAGCCGTCGGACGTGTCTACACGCTGACCGACACCGTCGGATTCGTGCGCAACCTTCCGCACCAGCTGGTCGAGGCGTTCCGCTCGACGCTGGAAGAAGTCGGTCAGGCGGACGTGCTCGTGCACGTCGTCGATGCGTCGCATCCCGATCCTGCGGCGCAGCTGGCAACCGTCCGCGACGTCATGGGAGACGTCGGTGCGCGGTCGACCCGTGAGATCGTCGTGTTCAACAAAGCGGACCTCGTCGATGACGACGACCGTCTGGTACTGCGCGGTCTCGAACCGGATGCCCTGTTCGTCTCATCGCGCAGCGGCGAGGGGGTGGACGAGCTCCGTGCCGTCATCGAACAGGCGTTGCCGTTGCCGGCGATCGAAGTGCGTGCGCTCGTGCCGTACGACCGCGGTGACCTCGTGAACGCCGTCCACGAGAGCGGGCACATCGTCTCGACCTCACACGAGGAAGGCGGCACCGCCGTCCACGCGCACGTCGGAGAGAAACTCGCTGCCGAACTCGCGCCCTTCGCGCTCTGAGGCGTGCCCGGGCGCGCTCAGCGCCCGGGGGTGAGCTCGATGGCCGGGACACCCGGGGTCTCGAAACCGAAGACTCGGCCGAGGAAAGCCACCTCGCTTTCGAGAGCATGCACGATCGTGTCTGCCCGCCGGAATCCGTGGCCTTCGCCCTCGTAGAGCACGTACGCGTGCGGCACCCCGTGCGCTGTGAGGGCCCCGCGGATGGCTTCGGCCTGCGCCGGAGGGACGACGGCATCCTCCGCGCCCTGCAGGAGCAGCAGCGGCACGCGGAAGCGTTCCGGTCGGCTGAGCGGGGAACGGGCAACGTACAGCGCTTCGGCTTCGGGGAGCGGCCCGATGAGGCCATCGAGGTAGCGCGCTTCGAAATCGTGCGTGTCGGCAGCCAACGCGCGGGCATCGCCCACGCCATAGCGCGAAATCCCGGCGCTGAAGACATCTGTGCCGACGAGCGCAGCGAGCACCGTCCAGCCGCCTGCGGACCCACCCTCGATCGCGATCCGGGCCGGGTCTGCGCGACCTTCCGCGGCCAGACCGGTCGCGGCGGCCGCCACATCGTCGACGTCGACGACGCCCCACTGTCCGCGCAGTCGTTCGCGGTAGGCGCGCCCGTAGCCGGTGGAGCCGCCGTAGTTCACGTCGAGCACGCCGATACCTCGGCTCGTCAAGTACGCGGTCTTCCCGTCGGCGACTCCCGCCACATGCGCCGTCGGTCCGCCGTGCACGAGCACCACGTAGGGAGCTCGCTCGCCCTCCGGCCCGCGCACCTCGGGGTGCGTCGGCGGGTAGTCGAACGCGTGCACCGGCCCGTGCACACCCTCGAAGCTCACGGCGCGACTGGAAGGGAGGAACGGCAGGATGCCGGCGTCGACGGACTCCCCGACGACCTGGTGGGCGGTGCCGTCGGCCTCGACGAGCCACAGCCCTGTCGTTCCCGGCGCGGATCCGGAGACGAGGACCCGGTCGCCGTCGGACGCTTCGACGTTGAGTCGGGATCGCGCCGGAAGCGATATCGGAGTCACCTCGCCCTGCGCAGAAATGCGGACGAGCGTGTCGTCGCCGTCGGTTCGGACGGCGACCGCCGCGCCGTCCGCGAGCGCGGCGTGCCATCGCGCACCGAGCACCCAGAGCGGGCCGCCGGTGTCCGCGTCGGCGGGAGCGATGGCGGTGCGGGGGAGATCGGCATCGAGCCGCACTTCCCAGATATTCCACCGTCCGGTCGGATCGTCGAGATAGCGCACGACGTCGTCGCTGACCCATTCGGGCTGCAGCGCCGCGCTCTCACCGGACGTGATCGTCGACCAGCCCGCGACAACGCCGTTCTCGATGCGTCCGATCCGCACCTCGGTGCGGTCCCAGGCCATGTGGGGGTGATCCCAGGCGATCCACGCGAGTCGGTCGCCTCCCGGCGACAGGGCCGGATGTGCGACGAACGCGCTCCCAGCCACGAGCTCGGTGACCTTCGGCGCCGCGCCGGTGCCGATCACGACGATCGCGCGGGCCGGCACGGCGGCCTCGCCGTGACTCTCCTGCACCGCCAACAGCACGCCGCCCTGCCAGCGGAGGCCCCCATAGCGGACGTCGAGCGCGGGGGGTGTGAGCGCCTGGGGTGACATCCCCGGGCGCAGCATCCACACGCGCTGGTCGGACTTCTCGACGAAGAACAGGACGCCGTCCTCGGTCGCTGCCCACGACCCGCCGCCGTACTCATGCACGCGCGAACGCGCACTCCACGGGTTCGGCAGCATCTCGTCGACGCTGCCGTCGCTACGCCGCCGTCGCACTGTCGTGCGGCCGCCCTCCGCGGGCACAGATTCGCCCCACCAGACCTCGTCGGCGACGAGTGCCCCGCCCTCCAGGCGAGGAGCGGCGCTCGAGGCCCAGGCGGCGGTGAGGGGAGAGGGCCAGGAGCCGAAAGGCAGGACGGTGACCATACCTCCACGCTACGCTCCGGCGGCGACGACGTCACACCGCGTCACACCGCGTCACACAGGCACGGTGGTGCTGTGGCGGTCGTAGAGTGATTCCATCGACGCCCGAAGCTCCGAAAGGGGACTCGAGCAGCCCGTCGGCCTTGCGCCCGGGCAGGAGCGACAGCCGAGCCCGGCACCCGCCCGCGATGACACCGCCTCCGTGCGCGTGTCCGCGGCCGCCGGCCCACCTGATCCCCCCTGACCCGAAAGCGCACCATGCCTATCGAGACACCCGCACCCGCGGTGCCCTTCTCGTTCGAGATCTACCCACCGCGTCATCCCGAGGGGATGCCGGCGCTGCGGGAGACGATCGGGCACCTGGCCGCCGCGGGTCCACAGTTCATCTCGGTCACGTTCGGTGCGGGCGGCTCGACCACGGACCGATCCCTCGAGGTGCTCACGCACATTCTGCGCACGACGAGTGTCCCGCCGCTCGCGCACCTCACGTGCGTCGGATCCACGTATGCCGATGCGACGCACGTGATCCGCACGTTCCTCGACGCCGGCATCACCCGGTTCCTCGCACTCCGCGGCGACCCGCCGGTGGGCGCGATCGAGGGCGAACCGTTCCTCGGCGACCTGGAGAGCGCCGCCCAGCTCGTCCAACTGATCGACCGGGTGCAGGCCGAACGCGCGGCATATGCCGAACGCGACATCCCCGGAGTGCCGGGGGCGGCGAGCGTGGTCGCTCCGACCAAAGTCGAGATCTCGGTCGCGGCGTTCCCGAACGGTCACCCCCGATCCCGTCACCGCTTCGAGGACATCGACGCACTGCTGGCCAAACAGGCCGCCGGGGCCCGGTCTGCGATCACCCAACTCTTCTTCCGTGCGGAGGAGTACCTCGACTTCGTCGGCCGTGCGCGCGCGGAAGGCGTCACAATCCCGATCCTCCCGGGCATCATGCCGCTGACATCGCCGTCGCGACTGCGCCGTGTGCTGGAGCTGACGGGAGACCCGCGGCCGACGGAATTCGCCGACGCGCTCGAGCGCGCATCGGATGCCGCGACCGCCCGCAGGATCGGCATCGCCCACGCCTCGTCGCTCGCGCGAGACGTCGTCTCCGGCGGCGCCCCCGGCATCCATCTGTACGCCTTCAACAATCACGAAACGGTGTTGGCGGTCCTCCGCGACGCCGACCTTGCCCCGCACCTCACGACTCAGGAGATCTCCGCATGACCGCTGCATTCCCCTCTGGCACGATCCTCGGCTACCCCCGCATCGGGCGCCGCCGCGAACTCAAGCGCGCCGTCGAGCAGTTCTGGGCCGGCACGATCGATGAAGCTGCGCTCGAGGCGACCACGTCGGACCTGCGTCGCGCGACGCGGGAGCGCCTGGCCGCACTGGGCTTGGGACGGACGGATTCGTCCATTCCCGAATCGTTCTCGTACTACGACCAGGTCCTCGATGCGGCGCTGGCCGTCGGTGCGCTGCCGGCACGCTTCGCGACGCTCCGCGCCGAAGACGGGTCGATTCCGCTCGAGGCATATTTCACGGCCGCGCGAGGCGCGGGTGAGGCGGGACCGCTGGAGATGACCAAGTGGTTCGACACGAACTACCACTATCTGGTCCCCGAGATCGGTCCCGAGACGGAGTTCGCGCTGTCGAGCGATCGTCTGATCCGACAGGTGGCGGAAGCGAAGGCCGATGGCTTCACGGTGCGCCCCGTGGTCGTCGGACCGGTGACGTTGCTCGCACTGGCCAAGCCGACGGAGGATGCGCCCGCGGGCTTCCGCCCGCTGGACCGGCTCGAGGACCTCCTCCCCGTGTACCGCGAGCTCGTCGCGGCTCTCCGCGCGGCTGGCGCGGAGTGGGTGCAGTTGGACGAGCACGCACTGGTGAGCGAGAGCCTCGACGTCGATGCGGCGACCCTTGCCGCAGCCGCTGAACGCGCGTACGCCGAGTTGGGCGCGGCGGAAGACCGGCCGGCGATCCTCGTTGCCGCCGGGTACGGGCCGCTCTCCGCTGAGGGCTGGCGCGTGTTGGCGGCAGCTCCCGTCGAGGCTCTTGCGATCGACCTCCACCGCGGTGCCGTCCCCGCTCGTGTCCGAGGGCTGGAGACGAAGACGGTCGTCGGCGGCGTGATCGACGGCCGCAACATCTGGCGCGGCGACCTGGCCGGCGCCGCGGACCGGCTCGAGGACCTGCAGGCGATCGGTGCGGCCACCATTGCCGTCGGTACGTCGACCTCGCTGCAGCACGTCCCCCACGACGCGACCGAGGAGAGCGCTCTGGACCCACGATTGGTGTCGTGGCTGGCGTTCGCCGATCAGAAAGTCGAACAGGTCGTGACCCTCGCTCGGGGACGCGCGGAGGGTCGTGCGGCGATCGCCGATGAACTTGCCGCCGCGACCGCCGCGTGGGCGGACCGTGCCGGTGCGCCGGGTGTGCGGGACGGGGGTGTGCGTTCACGCGCCGCTCGGCTCACCGCCGAGGACGCCGACCGCGGCGATCTTGCGGTGCGCGAACAGGCACAGGAGACGCTCGGCCTCCCCGTCCTGCCGACGACGACGATCGGATCGTTCCCGCAGACCGGCGAGATCCGTCGGGCTCGGGCACAGCATGGCCGCGGCGAACTGTCGACCTCGGCGTACGAGGGATTCCTGCGTGAGGAGATCTCGCGCGTCGTGACGCTGCAGGAGGACCTCGGCCTCGACGTGCTCGTGCACGGTGAAGCTGAGCGCAACGACATGGTGCAGTACTTCGCGGAGAACCTCGATGGGTTCGCCGTCACACAGCACGGGTGGGTGCAGTCCTACGGTTCGCGTGCGACGCGTCCTTCGATCCTCTGGGGTGATGTGTCCCGCCCCGCGCCCATCACGGTCGAGTGGGCTCGGTTCGCCCAGTCGCTTTCCGACAAGCACGTGAAGGGCATGCTGACGGGCCCCGTCACCATCCTCGCGTGGTCCTTCGTCCGCGACGATCAGCCTCTGGCCGAGACGGCGGATCAGGTCGCGCTGGCACTCCGCGATGAGATCGCCGACCTGGAGGCGGCCGGCATCCGGATCATCCAGGTCGATGAACCGGCGCTCCGGGAACTCCTGCCGTTGCGCATCGCCGACCAACCCGAGTATCTCGCGTGGTCGGTGCGATCATTCCGTATCGCCACGGCGGGTGCGGCAGCGGCGACTCAGGTGCACACGCACCTCTGCTATTCGGAATTCGGTGTGGTGATCGAGGCGATCGCCGCGTTGGATGCGGATGTCACATCGATCGAGGCCGCGCGCAGTCGCGGTGAAGTGATCTCTGACGTGGCGGCCTCCGGGTTCGCCGCGGGCATCGGGCCGGGTGTCTACGACATCCACTCGCCCCGGGTGCCTGCGGTCGCGGAGATCGAAGCCCTCCTGCGTCGTGCCGCTGATGAGCTCCCGCTCCGACAGATCTGGGTCAACCCGGATTGCGGGCTGAAGACCCGGGGCTACGACGAGACGGTGACCTCCCTCCGCAATCTCGTGGAGGCCAGCCGCAACGTGCGCGAGTCCGTCAGCGCGTAACGTCCGCGCTTCCGACGCCGACGGGGGATTCCTCGTCGGCGTCGGCGGATTCAGGCGCGGCCCCGGCATCGTCAGCGGTGCTCACGCCGTCCAGCTCTTCGGGGCGTCGTTGCGCGAGCTCGAGCAACCAGCCGACCACGAGCGCGACGACGACCACCGTGAACACCAGGCCCGGCGTCAGGGGGCGCAGCGCGAGCAGCCACACGACCGCGAGAGCGATCACGATGCCGCGCACGAGCGCGCGCGAACGGCCGAGCCACTCACCGAACCGGCCCGTGTGGAGGCCGAGGGCGTTCAGGCGGCGGCGTGCGGAACCGTTGACGCCATCGGTGAACGCGCGGGTTCTGTTCGCTGCGGTGGATCCACCCGACACCCACCCGACGATCGCGATGACGACGCCGGCCAGGGCACAGACCCAGGCGGTGCGGGTCATCGACTCGACCAGTTGTGCGTAGATCACGTCGATGGCCGCGCCGGAGATTCCGGCATCCACCGCCACGATCCCCGCTGCACTCGCGCCGATTCCCAGTGCTGCCGCAAGGGCACCCGCGCCGATCGTCAAGCCGATTCCCGACCCGAGAACCGCCGTACTCCGACGTCGGGCCACGAGGATGCCGGCAACGAACAGAGCGAGACTCACTACGGGCAGCCACCAACCCACGCCGACGGCGAGGGCGTACACGGTCCGCAGGAGTGCGACGTTCTCGCCCGTGCCGATGATGACGACCCTGTCGACGGCCGGAATGAGGCCCGCGATGCCGACGCCTTGATCGACGAGCCGCGTCTGAACGCGAGCGACGACCTCTCCGAGCTGGATGCCCAGACCGTCGCCGGTCTGCACGATGATCCCGCCACCGTCGGACGTCGCGGTTGTGGTCAGCGCCCGGTGCGCACCGCGCAGGGTGGCGGCCCAGACATCGGTGAACGCATCCGAGCGGACGACGTCTGTCACTCCCCGGGCGACGAGACCTTCGACGCCGGAGGCGGCCGGGCCGCGGAGGAGATCAAGGGCATCTGCTGCCCGCGGAGGGATGCCGAGATCTTCGAATCCGTCGAAGACGCGACCGGTGAGCTCGGCGAAGTCCACTGTGTCCGAGATCGCACTCATGCTCTCGTCGATCAAGAGATCTTGGACGGCGACCTCCGACGACAGCGGGGCGAGGGTCGCGACGAATTGATCCTGGTCCACGAGGATCACCCGCGCCCACGCGGCCACGATCGAGACCGGGACGAGGACCGCGGCGATGACGATCAGAACCGTCGACAAGACAGCGCGCCAGCGACCGCGACGAGCAGGCCGGGCGGCCGGGGTCCCGCCCACGAGGCGCGCATTCTCCGCCTCGAGTTCCCGCACGCGCGCTTCCAGGGCGGACACGTCGAGGACGTCATCGGTGGGGACCATGACGACAGTGTGGCCTAGACGAGGCTCTGGTATCTTGCGGGGCTTGCGATCAGACCGCGCGCAGCACCGCGACGACGCGTCCGAGGACCACGGCGTCGTCGCCCAGGATCGGTTCGAACGCGGAGTTGCGCGGCAGGAGCCAGGTGTGGCCGTCGCGCTGGCGGAAGGTCTTCACGGTTGCCTCGCCGTCGAGCATGGCCGCCACGATCTCGCCGTTGGCTGCCGTCGGCTGAGACCGGACGACCACCCAGTCGCCGTCGCAGATCGCGGCGTCGATCATCGACTCGCCGCTGACCTTCAGCATGAACAGGTCGCCCTTGCCGACGAGCTGGCGGGGGAGGGGGAAGATCTCCTCGACCTGCTGGTCGGCCGTGATCGGGACGCCGGCGGCGATCCGGCCGACCAGGGGCACCATCGCTGCGTCGGCAACCGGGGGCGCTTCATCGGCGGGGTTCTCCGTGGCGCTCCCCGGGAGGTCGATCAACACTTCCATCGCGCGCGTCTTGCCGGGATCTCTGCGCAGGTAGCCGCTGAGTTCCAGCTGATTGAGCTGATGGGTCACGCTCGACAGGGACTTGAGCCCCACCGCGTCACCGATCTCCCGCATGCTCGGTGGATAACCGTGCCGTGCGATCGACCGCTGGATGACTTCGAGGATCGCGAGCTGCTTCTCGCTCAGGCTCTTGCGCCGGCGGGTCTGCGGCTTCTCGCGGGAAGCTCCGGTGCTGTCCATGTCGCGCTCCTTCTGTAGCGGCTCTTCCGGCTCCGGAGAAGACATCGTCTTCGAATGTCGGAGGTAGGTGATTGGGTCTGGTTATCGAAACCGTATCCGGTATCGCTGATCTCGTCCGGCAAGCGTTCGCGTGTCGTCTTCGATTCATCTACGATCCGGACGCCCTTGACAGTATCCCTAGTTCGAAGATACCTTCGGAAGAGAGGTTCGCATCCGGCTCTCCCGGCCGAGAGTGCGGATGCGAATCTCTCCACCCATCCGAGGTCCCGCCCCGAGGAGCAGACATGAGCACCATTGACTTCACCGCATCGTTCACCGCACCAGCGATCGCGGTGCGCCCGACGCGGCTGCGTCTGACCGTTCGCGGTCGACGGGTGCTCGCGTTCCTCGCAGCCCTCCCGGCCGTCATCGCACTCAGCATCGCGATCGTCTCGGGCGGCGGAGCACTCGCATCGGGGGAGGCGAGTACTCCGGCGGGGACGTTCGAGCAGGTCACCGTGCTCCCGGGCGACTCGCTGTGGTCGATCGCAGAGTCGGCGGCTCCCGCCGCGGATCCGCGTGACGTCGTGGACGCGATCGTGCGTCTGAACGCGCTCGCCTCGGGGCAGCTCGAGGCAGGGCAGACCATCAGCATTCCGCTCGAGTACACGGCCGCCGACTGACGGTCGAAACGGCGGGCGTCCGCCTCAGCGCCCTACGATGGAAACGTGGCCGTACGTCTCGATGACCTTCCCCTCCGTGATGATCTGCGTGGTCTGACGCCGTATGGCGCTCCGCAAGCGGCCCTACCGGTCGCTCTGAACGTCAACGAGAACACACATCCGGTTCCCGAAGAAGTCGCCGACGACATCCTGGACGGGATCGCGCACGCCCTGCGAGACGTCAATCGCTATCCGGATCGCGAGTTCACCGCGCTCCGCGAAGGCTTCGCCGACTACCTCGGCCATGGTCTCTCTCGCGACCAGATCTGGGTGGCCAACGGATCCAACGAAGTGCTGCAGCACCTGCTGCAAGCGTTCGCCGGGCCCGGGCGCACCGCGTTCGGGTTCGCTCCGACGTACTCGATGTACCCCCTGTTGACGCGTGCGACCGGCGCATCGTATGTCGCGGGGGTCCGCGAGAGCGACTACACGCTCGACGCAGATGAGGCCGCGCGACAGATCGAAGAGGCCGATCCGGATGTCGTCTTCCTGTGCGCGCCGAACAACCCGACGGGAACGCCCCTGCGTCTCGACGTGATCGAGGCGATCTATGCGGCCAGCCGGGGAATGGTGATCGTCGACGAGGCCTATCAAGAGTTCGCACCGCGTGACGAACGGTCCGCCTTGACGCTGTTGCCGGGTCGCGAACGGCTTGTGGTCTCGCGGACCATGAGCAAGGCGTTCGCCTTCGCAGGAGCGCGCGTGGGCTATCTCGCCGCAGATCCGGCCGTGATCGACGCTCTTCGGCTCGTGCGTCTGCCGTATCACCTGAGTGCACTGACGCAGGCGGCCGCCACCGCTGCGCTCCGGCACGCCCCGGCCATGTTGAGCATGGTCGACGAGATCGTCGCGCAACGCGACCGGATCTCGGCGACGCTGTCCGCTCTCGGATACCAGCCCCACGAGAGCTGGACCAACTTCGTGCTCTTCGGCGGAGTCGACGACCCGGCCGCGACGTGGCAGGGGCTCTACGACCGCGGCGTCCTGATCCGTGACGTGGGGATCGCGCACAGTCTGCGGGTCACCGCGGGCACCGAGTCGGAGTCGACGGCGTTCCTCGACGCTTTGGCGTCACTCGGACGGTGACGACTCACCCGCGTCGATAGAGTGGGGCTATGAGCACTTCCGCGCCCCGCACTGCGTCGATCCGCCGCGCGACGAGCGAATCGACGGTCGACCTGGATCTCGATCTCGACGGCACCGGTCAGAGTCACATCGACACATCGGTGCCGTTCTTCAACCACCTCCTCACGGCGTTCGCGAAGCACTCGTTGACCGACCTCACCGTGCGGGCCTCGGGCGACACCGACATCGACGCACATCACACGGTCGAGGACGTGTCGATCGTGCTCGGACAGGCGATCCGGCAGGCGCTCGGCGACAAGGCAGGAATCTCGCGTTACGGTGACGCGCTCGTCCCGCTCGACGAAGCGCTGGCGCAGGCGGTCGTGGACATCAGCGGTCGCCCGTACCTCGTGCACGACGGTGAACCCGTCGGCTTCGAGTACCACCTGATCGGGGGCCACTTCACGGGGTCGCTCGTGCGACACACGTTCGAGGCCATCGCGTTCCAGGCGGCCATGACCGTCCACGTCCGCGTCCTCGGGGGCCGCGACCCCCACCACATCGCGGAGGCGGAGTACAAGGCTTTCGCGCGTGCTTTCCGTCAGGCCAAGGCGCTGGACCCGCTGGTGTCCGGCATCCCCAGCACGAAGGGCGCTCTGTGACGGAGTCCTCGCGACCGCTGGTCGCTGTCCTGGACTACGGCTCCGGCAACGTCCACTCCGCGGTCAAAGCGCTCGTCGCTGCCGGTGCCGATGCGCGGCTGACCGCCGATCGTGGATTGATCCAGGATGCCGCAGGCCTTGTGGTGCCCGGCGTCGGAGCGTTTGAGGCGGTCATGAGCGCGTTGCGTGCGAGCAGGGGAGACGAGCTCATCGAGCGACGACTCGCCGGTGGCCGCCCCGTCCTCGGGATCTGTGTCGGAATGCAAGTGCTGTTCGGTCGGGGGGTCGAGCGAGGCGTCGACACGGAAGGCATGGGCCAGTGGCCCGGCGTCGTGACCGAATTGGATGCTCCCGTGCTCCCGCATATGGGCTGGAACACGGTCCGGGCGGGGGAGGGCTCGACGCTCTTCCGCGGCATCGAGGAGGAGCGGTTCTACTTCGTGCACTCCTACGGCGCCCAGCAGTGGCATCTCGATGTCATCCGGCCGTTCCGCGCACCCGTCCTCACCTGGTGCGATTACGGCGCTCCCTTCCTGGCCGCGGTCGAGAACGGACCGCTGACCGCGACGCAGTTCCACCCGGAGAAGAGTGGGGATGCCGGCATCCGTCTGCTGGGCAACTGGATGTCGACCCTTCCGCAGGCGGGGTAGTCTCTCTCACTGTGTAGGGCACGACCTCGCGCGCTCACCGACCCCCACTTGGAGCCATGAAAGATTTCGCGTCCACCCCTGAATTGATCCTGCTGCCGGCGGTCGACGTCGCCGATGGGAAGGCGGTCCGCCTCACCCAGGGTGCGGCCGGAACCGAGACGAATTACGGCGACCCCGTCGATGCCGCCCTGGCGTGGGCACGCGACGGCGCGCAGTGGATCCACCTCGTCGACCTGGATGCCGCCTTCGGGCGGGGCAACAACTCCGCCGTGATCCGCAAGGCGATCAAGCAGCTCAAGGGTGTGCAGGTCGAGCTGTCCGGCGGCATCCGTGATGACGCGACGCTCGAGGCTGCGCTGGAGTCCGGCGCCACACGCATCAATCTCGGCACGGCGGCGCTGGAGAACCCCGAGTGGGCTGCCGACGTCATCGCTCGCTACGGCGAGGCGATCGCGGTCGGGCTGGACGTCCGCGGGACCACGCTCGCAGCGCGCGGCTGGACCCGTGACGGCGGCGACCTGTGGCACGTGTTGGATCGCCTGGAAGATGCCGGCTGCAGCCGTTACGTCGTCACCGATGTGACCAAGGACGGCACGCTCCGCGGGCCGAACCTCGAGCTGCTCCGCGAAGTGACGTCACGCACAACGAAGCCGGTTGTCGCCTCGGGCGGGATTTCGAGTCTGGATGACATCGCCGCGCTCCGCGAACTCGTGCCCCACGGCGTCGAGGGTGCCATCGTCGGCAAGGCGCTCTATGCGGGCGCGTTCACGCTCGCCGAGGCACTGGATGTCGCCGGAGACTGACCACGCCGGGGACTCTGCCGGGGTGCCGTGGGAAGGGCGCAGCTTCGACGCGAACCCGCACGCGGGTGATGACGGGTCCGCTGATCAGGCATTGCAGTCGGCGTTGACAGCGTTCCGACGCGGAGCAGGATCTGCATCGGCGATCGTCGCGGCCTACGCTCATGCGCGACTGCTGATCCCGCTCGTCGCCGAGAAGGGTGACGAAGGGAGAGGACCCACGGGGCTCCGCGTCGACAAGACACAGGAGCTGTCGATCGTCACGGTCGCCGCGCCCGACGGTCGTCGCGTGCTCCCGGTCTTCACGTCCGTCGCCGCGATGTCGGCGTGGGATCCGATCGCCCGGCCCGTTCCGGCCGACGGCGTCCGCACGGCTCTGTCGGCCGCCGCCGACGACACCGACCTGATCGTGATCGACCCGGGGACCGAGAATGAGTTCGTTCTGCGTCGACCCGCCGTCTGGGCGCTCGGCCAGGGGCAACCTTGGGAGCCGGCGCACGAGTCGCCGGAGGTGTTCACAGCGCTGCAGGAGAGCATCGGAAGCGAGTTGGCCGTCCTCGACTTCGCCGTCGCGTCCGGTGATCCGGACGGACGCTTGCGCGGCCCGGAACTCATCGTCCGCCTGCAGCTGGTCGACGGTCTGGACAAGACGCAACTGGATGCCGTCCTTCAGCGGCTCGCGACGCGCTGGGCCGCCGATGACCGCATCGCGGTGCTGGTCGATTCGCTGACGGTCAAGCCCGTCCGCGCCTGACGTCTCCGGCGTCAGGTGACGGGGCCGGTCCACTTCTCGCCGGGACCCTTGCCGATCTCATCGGGGATGACCGACGCCTCTCGGAAAGCGAGCTGGACCGAGCGGAGCCCGTCGCGCAGGGACCGGGCGTGCATGTCGCTGATCTCGGGCGCGGCGGCCGTGATGAGACCGGCGAGTGAGTTGATGAGCTTGCGCGCTTCGTCGAGGTCCTGCTGGTTCTCGGGATCGTCGGCGAGGCCGACCTTCACCGCCGAGGCGCTGAGGAGGTGGACGGCGGCCGCGGTGATCACTTCTACCGCCGGCACGTCGGCGATGTCGCGGGATGCCGCGGATGCTGCTCGTTCCTGTTCCTCCCACCGAGCGATGCGCTCGGCATCCTGAGGGTCGTTCCGGTCGTTGGATGCGGGGTTCGTGGCCACGGGTCGCTCTCTGCTAGACTCAGCGGGCACCGGAGTGTTCTACTCCGGATCGAAAGAGGATCACATCCCACCCGCGCTTGCCGCTCCAGGCTACCGGGTCACGCACTCCGCCTCGTCCGCGAGGCTGTCCAGAACATCGGATGCGGGTGCGAGAAGGACGAAGCCGACGCGTGCGTCGTGCGGGGTGGACGTGATGCTCTTCCGCCCGAGACACACTCCTGTGTGTCCGGTGGCCGCCACCGCACGAAGAGGAGTTCCGCACATCAGCGATCCCCGCACCAACGACCGCATCCGCGTTCCCGAGGTCCGCCTCGTCGGACCCGCAGGTGAGCAGGTCGGCGTCGTCCGTATCGAGGTCGCGCTGCGCCTGGCTCAGGAAGCCGATCTCGACCTGGTCGAGGTCGCTCCGGACTCGAAGCCTCCCGTCGTCAAGATCATGGACTACGGGAAGTTCAAGTACGAAGCCGCGCAGAAGGCGAAGGAAGCGCGCCGTAACCAGGCGAACACGATCCTCAAAGAGGTCCGTTTCCGTCTGAAGATCGACAATCACGACTACGAAACCAAGCGCAAGCGCGCCGAGGGCTTCCTCAAGACGGGCGACAAGGTCAAAGCCATGATCCTGTTCCGCGGTCGCGAGCAGTCCCGACCCGACCAGGGCGTGCGTTTGCTCCGGAAGTTCGCCGAAGATGTGGCCGAGTTCGGCACCGTGGAATCCAGCCCCACGATCGACGGACGCAACATGGTCATGGTGATCGCGCCGCACAAGAACAAGTCCGAAGTCAAGACCGAGCAGAACGCCCAGCGCACTGCCAACCGCGAAGCCGCACGCCAGGCGCGTACGGGTTCGGACGAGGACGCCCCGGACGAATCCGCTCCCGCGGAGTAATCCCCACAGACTCCGGCCCGGCCGGATCCACAACGAAGGAAAAATCATGCCGAAGCAGAAGACCCACTCGGGTGCCAAGAAGCGCTTCAAGGTCACCGGAAGCGGCAAGCTCATGAAGCAGCAGGCCGGAATGCGCCACAACCTTGAGGGCAAGGCCAGCAAGCGCAAGCGCCGCCTGAACGGCGAGCAGGTCCTGGCCCACGGCGACGCCAAGGTCGCCAAGAAACTCCTCGGTCACTGAGTACCGACGCACGTTAGGAAACAGAAGAAATGGCTAGAGTCAAGCGGGCGGTAAACGCCCACAAGAAGCGTCGCGTCATCCTCGAGCGCGCCTCCGGTTACCGGGGCCAGCGTTCGCGCCTGTACCGCAAGGCGAAGGAGCAGGTCACCCACTCGCTCGTCTACGCGTACCGTGACCGTCGCAAGCGCAAGGGCGACTTCCGCCGTCTGTGGATCCAGCGCATCAACGCTGCGAGCCGCCAGAACGGCCTCACGTACAACCGCTTCATCCAGGGCCTCGGCCTCGCGGGCGTGCAGGTCGACCGTCGCATGCTCGCCGAGCTGGCGGTCAACGAGCCGGCAACGTTCGCGTCGCTGATCGCGACCGCGAAGGCGGCACTGCCGGCCGACGTCAACGCGCCGCGCGTCTGACGCGACACGCATCCTCAGAAGGGCGTCTTCCTCCGGGAAGGCGCCCTTCTCGGCATCCCAGGGAACAGGCCCTCGCGGCCCTATGCTGAGAGCGTGCTCGAGAACCCGCGTTCCCCCCGCGTGCGCGCTGTCGCCAAGCTGACCAAGCGTAGTGCTCGGCAAGAGACGGGACTCTTCCTCCTCGAAGGCCCGCAGGCTGCCCGCGAAGCCCTGGCATATCGTCCTGACACCCTCATCGAGCTGTTCGCGACGCCGTCCGCGATGGAGCGGCATCCGGACCTCCGGGACGCTGCCCGCGACGCGGGGATCGAGGTCGAGTTCACGACCGAGGCCGTCCTGGACGCGATGGCCGACACGGTTACGCCGCAGGGCATCGTTGCGGTGGCGCGCCAGTCGCCGACGTCTCTGCACGACGTCTTCGACGGGTCGCCGAAGCTCATCGCGATCTGCGAAGAAGTGCGCGATCCGGGCAATCTCGGAACGATCATCCGTGCCGCGGATGCCGCCGGCGCCGACGCCGTGATCTTGACCGGCCGGACCGTGGACCCATACAACCCGAAGGTGGTGCGGGCGACGACCGGGTCGCTGTTCCACGTTCCCGTCGCTGTCGGCGCCGACCTGGCGTCGACGATCGAACGGGCGCACGCGTCGGGACTGCGGGTGATCGCCGCCGATGTCGGGGGAGACGACTTCCTCGCGCGACGCGATGTGCTGCGCGAGCCCACCGCATGGCTCTTCGGAAACGAGGCCCGGGGCCTCGAGGACGAGGCGTTGGCCCTGGTCGATCTGTCGTTGCGCCTGCCGATCTACGGCCGCGCAGAATCGCTCAATCTCGCGACGGCGGCGAGCGTCTGCCTCTACGAGACCGCGTTCGCGCAGCGTACCGACGGCTAATCCGTTTGTTCCAGGCGGGTTACGACTCGATCAAGATCCTGTGGACAGCCTGGGTGGATGCTGAGTGCTCTGCATAGGCTGACGCTATGGCGACACCCGATCCTGCCCCCGCGACGTCGAACATCACCGTGCGCCGGGGTGACCCGCTCGTCGTCGTCGACAACGTGCAGAAGCACTACGGCGAGTTTCAAGCGCTCACCGACGTCAACCTGACGGTCAATCGGGGCGAGGTGGTTGTGGTGATCGGGCCGTCCGGCTCGGGCAAGTCGACCCTCTGTCGCACGATCAACCGGCTCGAGACGATCACGAGCGGGTCGATTTCGATCGACGGCACCGAACTCCCCAAGGAGGGCAAGGGGCTGGCCGCCCTGCGCGCCGACGTCGGCATGGTCTTTCAGTCCTTCAATCTCTTCGCCCACCTCACGATCCTCGACAACGTCACGCTCGGGCCCATCAAGGTTCGAAAGATGAAGAAGGCGGATGCGGAACGGGAGGCGATGGTGCTCCTGGACCGAGTGGGGGTGGGGCATCAGGCCTCCAAGCTTCCTGCGCAACTGTCCGGCGGGCAGCAGCAGCGCGTCGCGATCGCCCGCTCTCTCGCGATGCAACCGAAGGTCATGCTCTTCGATGAGCCGACCAGTGCGCTGGACCCCGAGATGATCAACGAAGTTCTCGACGTCATGGTCGGCCTCGCGCAGGACGGCATGACGATGATCGTCGTCACGCACGAGATGGGCTTCGCGCGAAAGGCCGCCGATCGCGTCGTCTTCATGGCGGACGGAAAGATCCTCGAGGACGACAAGCCCGAAGAGTTCTTCACCCATCCGAAGACGGATAGGGCGAAGGACTTCCTCTCCAAACTCATCACGCACTGACACACTTTCCGCGGTCTGCACCGGCCGCGGGAAATTCAAGAAGATACGACACTAGGAGGACTTCGACATGCGTAAGACACGGATCAGCATGACTCTGGCGGGCATCACGCTCGCCGCACTGGCCCTTGCCGGTTGCAACAGCGGTACGCCGGGCGCTGCCCCCACCGACGGTGGGACAGAAGAGGGAACGGACGAAGGTACGGCCTGGTTC
Organism: Microbacterium memoriense; assembly: GCF_025398275.1. Lineage (GTDB taxonomy): Bacteria > Actinomycetota > Actinomycetes > Actinomycetales > Microbacteriaceae > Microbacterium > Microbacterium memoriense. Next base: position 75,237 of record NZ_JAODOR010000006.1, read on the forward strand.
GAGGTGGCCTCCGACGTCACACTCGAGGGCAGCCCGACGTTCGACAAGATCTCCTCGGCCGGCAAGGTCGTCGTGGGTGTGAAGGAAGATCAGCCCGGACTCGGCTACCTCGACGTCGTCACCGGCGAGCGGACCGGCTTCGATATCGACATCGCCCGCTGGATCGCCGCATCGCTCGGCATGGACGAACAGGACATCGAGTTCATCCGCGTCGATTCCTCGGCACGTGAGCAGTCCATCGTCAACGGTGACATCGACTATTACGTCGGCACGTATTCGATCACCGACAAGCGCAAGGACGTCATCGACTTCGCAGGTCCCTACTTCATCACCGGTCAGGGACTCCTCGTGGCGAGCGACAGTGAGATCACCGGCGAAGGCGACCTCGACGAGACCACCAATGTGTGCTCGGCGACCGGCTCCACCCCGATCCAGAACATCCGCACGAACTACCCCAACGTGCCCACCACGGAGTTCAACGGCTACTCCGAGTGCGTTGAAGCGCTGGTCAACGGACAGGTCGCTGCGGTCACGACCGACCAGGCGATCCTGATCGGTTACGCCGCGCAGCAGCCGGACGCGCTCAAGGTCGTCGGAGAGCCCTTCAGCGAAGAGCGCTACGGCGTCGGCATCACCAAGGGTGACACCGCTCTGCAGGACCACATCAACACCCTCTTCACGGACGGTGGCGAGATCTGGCAGGCGATCTTCGACAAGAACCTCGGTTCGTCGGGCATCGAAGTCACTCAGCCCGCCGTCGACTGACATTGCCGTCGGTGACAGGAGCGTCAGTCGTTCCTGTCACCGACACTCTCCGCTTCATCTGAGAAGGGCAGGCGCATGGGCGTCATCTTCGATCACCTCCCCATCTGGGGTGAGGCGATCCGCAACACGCTGATCCTGTTCTTCGGCGGTGCGGTGATCGCCCTCGTCCTCGGCACGATCGTGGGCGCTGCGCGTGTGTCGCCGGTTCCCATCGCTCGTGCGGTCGGAACGCTGTATGTCAACACCATCCGCAACACGCCTCTCACACTCGTCTTCTTCTTCTTCGCGTTCGGCTACCCGCAACTCGGGCTTCCGAAGCTCGACTTCACGCTCCTCGGCGTCGTTGCGCTCGGCATCTATACGGCCACGTACGTGGCCGAAGTCCTTCGGTCCGGTATCGGCACGGTCCCCGTGGGCCAGGCCGAGGCCGCCCGCGCGATCGGGCTGCCGTTCGGGCAGGTGATGACGCTCGTCGTCCTTCCGCAGGCCTTCCGCTCCGTCGTCCCGCCGATGATGAGCGTCTTCATCGCGCTCCTGAAGAACACGACGGTCGCCGCCGGATTCTCCGTCGCCGAGCTCGGTCGTATCCGCGCGGTCATGAGCGAGCAGGGCGAGAACGCGCTCGAAGTGCTCCTCTGGGTCGCGGCCATCTTCGTCGCGCTCGTGCTGCTGCTCTCGTGGGTGCAACGATCTCTCGAGAACCGATGGAGGGTGGCGCGATGACTTCCGTGCTGTACGACGTCCCCGGACCGCGGGCGGTCCTCCGGAACCGGCTGATCGGTGTCGTGACCGTTGTCGTCATCTTGGCGTTGCTCGGTTTCATCATCTACCGCTTCGCGGAGACCGGTCAGTTCTCGGCAGAGAAGTGGTACGTCTTCACGTTCTCCACCGTCTGGGTGCAGATCGCCGAGGCGACGGGTCGTACCCTCGCGGCGTTCGGAGCTGCGGCCGTGCTCGCCCTGCTGTTGGGATTCGTGCTCGCGATCGGGCGGATGTCCGATCACGCGTGGGTGCGAGTGCCGATCACGGCGATCGTCGAGGTTCTTCGTGCCGTCCCGGTCCTCATCATGATGCTTCTGATGTACTACGGGCTCCCGGTGCTCGGCGTGGACGTCGAGGTCTACTGGGCCGTCGTGATCCCGCTCATGCTCTACAACGGCTCGGTCCTCTCCGAGGTCATCCGCGCCGGCGTCGAAGCGCTGCCCAGCGGGCAACGCGAAGCGGGCTATGCCCTCGGTCTGCGCAAGAGCGGCGTGATGCAGCTGATCCTGCTGCCCCAGGCGATCCGCGCCATGCTCCCGGTGATCATCGCGCAGCTCGTCGTCACGTTGAAGGACACCGCTCTCGGGTTCATCATCACGTATCCCGAGTTGCTCTCGTTCGCGAAGCTGATCGGCAGCCAGGGCACGTACAACCGGCCGATCCTGCAGGCGGCGCTCGTGGCGGCAGCCATCTACATCGGCCTCTGCCTCATCCTGTCCGGGATCGCGAAGTGGGTGGAGATCCGTCTCCGTCGCTCGCCGCGCGCTGTCGCTGCCGCCGACAATCTCGCACCGCTCACGCACGAGGGCACGACCAACACGGAGCTCATCGCGGCTCAGCGGGCGCAAGGCCGGCGTCGCCGCGGCTGATCCACTCGAGCCCGGAGCGGGCTGCGCGCGCCGGTAGACTCGTCTCTTGTGTCTGACGCACCTGAGATCACCGCCGACGCCGTCGAGGCAGCCGTCACCGCGGCGCTCGCGGCCATCGCTGCCGCATCGTCCACGACCGAGCTGAAAGCCGCTCGTTCGGCGCATGTCGGAGAGAGCTCTGCGCTCGCCAGGCTCAACGCGCGGATGCGCGATGTGCCGAACGACCAGAAGGCCGCTTTCGGCAAGCTCGTCGGAGCAGGCCGTGGGCGCGTGGCGCAAGCGCTCGCCGCCCGAGAGGCCGAGTTGGCCGAGGCGGAGACGGCGGCGAAGCTCGAAGCCGAACGGATCGACATCACCGCTCTTCCGCAGCGCGCGCGTGTGGGCGCACGGCATCCGCTCACACTGTTGCAGGACCAGGTCGGCGACATCTTCGTCGGCATGGGCTGGGAGATCGCGGAAGGCCCCGAGCTCGAACACGAGTGGTACAACTTCGACGCGCTGAACCTCGACGCCGACCACCCGGCGCGGCAGATGCAGGACACGTTCTACGTCGATCCGGTTGCCGCGCATCTGCTGTTGCGCACCCAGACGAGCCCGGTGCAGATGCGCTCGATGCTGACGCGTGATCTGCCGATCTACATCGTCTCGCCCGGCCGCGTGTACCGCACCGACGAATTCGACGCGACCCACCTCCCGGTCTTCAGCCAGTTCGAGGGCCTCGTGATCGACAAGGGCATCACGATGGCGCACCTGCGCGGCACGCTCGACCATGTCGCCCGCGCGCTGTTCGGCGCCGAGGCGAAGACCCGACTGCGTGCGAACTATTTCCCGTTCACCGAGCCGTCCGCCGAACTCGACCTCTGGCACCCGACCTTCACCGGCGGCGCCCGGTGGATCGAGTGGGGCGGCTGCGGGATGGTGAACCCGAACGTGCTCCGCGCCGCGGGGATCGACCCGGAGGAGTATTCCGGCTTCGCGTTCGGCATGGGAATCGAGCGGACGCTGATGTTCCGCTCGGACGTGAAAGACATGCGCGACATGGCCGAGGGCGATGTGCGTTTCAGCGAGCAGTTCGGAATGGTGGTCTGATGCGCGTCCCGTTGTCTTGGCTTCGTGAGTACGTCGATGTCCCCGCCGGCACGACACCCGAGGACGTGCTGGCCTCGCTCGTGTCGGTCGGATTCGAGGAGGAGGACGTCCACGGATTCGGGCTGACCGGCCCGATCGTCGTCGGGCAGGTCGTCTCCTTCGACCCTGAACCGCAGTCCAACGGCAAGACCATCCGGTGGTGCCAGGTCGATGTCGGTGCTTCCCACGGGGGAGTCCGCGGCATCGTCTGCGGTGCCGGCAACTTCTTCGCCGGTGACAAGGTCGTCGTGACCCTGCCCGGAGCCGTGCTGCCCGGCCCCTTTCCGATCGCCGCTCGCAAGACCTACGGTCATGTCTCGGACGGCATGATCGCGTCGGCTCGCGAACTGGGCCTCGGCGACGAGCACGACGGCATCCTGCGGCTCGTCGAACTCGGCCTCGACCCCGAGATCGGTACCGACGCGATCGCGCTGCTCGGCCTCGATGATGTCGCGGTCGAGATCAACGTCACCCCCGACCGCGGATACGCGCTGTCGTTGCGCGGCGTCGCCCGCGAGTACGCGCACGCGACGGGTGCGGCCTTCCGCGATCCCGGAGACCGGGATTTCGAGGATCTCGCGCAGCCGACGAGCGGGTTCGACGTCGCCGTGGTCGACGATGCGCCGATCCGCGGCCGCGTGGGCGCGAGCGAGTTCGTCGTCCGCGTCGTCCGTGGCGTCGATCCGACCCAGCCGACGCCGGCGTGGATGATCGCGCGGCTCCAGCTCGCCGGCATCCGCTCGCTCGGCGTGCTCATCGACATCACGAACTACGTCATGCTGGAGCTCGGCAATCCGATCCACGGCTACGACCTTGATCGACTGACGGGCGGCATCACCGTCCGGCGCGCGCGAGCGGGGGAGCACCTCACGACGCTCGACGGCAAAGACCGCGCGCTCTCGGCCGAGGATCTCCTGATCACCGACGACTCCGGTCCGATCGGGCTCGCCGGAGTCATGGGCGGCGCGACGACCGAGATGACCGACGCGACCCGCGACGTCCTGATCGAAGCGGCGATCTTCGACACCGTGACCATCGCGCGCAGCGCCCGTCGACACAAGCTGCCGTCCGAGGCATCCAAGCGCTTCGAGCGCGGCGTCGATCCCCTCATTCCCTTCGTGGCCGCCCGGCGCGTCGCGGACCTGATGGTGGCCCACGCCGGCGGCACGCTCGGCGAGGAGGGCGGCGCGTTGTTCGCCGAGGTCTTCCTCGAGGCGATCGACCTGCCGCGGGGCTTCCCCGCGGGTCTCATCGGTGTCGACTACACGGATGCCGAGGTCATCGGCGCGCTCGAGACCATCGGCGCAGAGGTGACCGAGGACGGCGAGACCCTCACCGTGATCCCGCCGTCGTGGCGTCCGGACCTCACCGACAAGTGGACGCTCGCCGAGGAGGTCGCCCGCATCACGGGGTACGACCGCATCCCGTCCGTGCTGCCGATTCCGCCCTCGGGCCGCGGCTTCACGTCCGCGCAGGCCGGCCGGCGTCGCGTCGCGAACGCACTGGCCGCTTCCGGTTTCGTCGAGACGCCCTCGTTCGGATTCACCACCGAGGCACAGAATGACCTGCACGGGTCACCGTCGGGAGAGCACCTGCCGTCGATGGGACTCGCGAATCCGCTCGACGGCCAGGCGCCGTTCCTTCGGCGCTCGCTCGTCCCCGGCCTCCTCCAGGTCGCGCACCGCAACGAGTCGCGCGGACTGACGGACCTGGCGTTGTTCGAAACCGGCGCCGTCTTCCTCCCCGAGGTGGGTGTCACATACGGCACCGAGACCGTGCCGCCGGCAGCCGTGCGACCGGATGCCGCGACCCTCGCCGCCCTCGATGCCGCGATCCCGCCGCAGCCGCGCCATGTCGCCATCCTGCTGACCGGCCTCCGGGTCGCCAAGCAGCCGGGTCAGCCGGCAGAACCCTTCGACGTGGCCGATGCGCTGGACGCCGTCCGCACGATCGCCGTCGCGGCCGGGGTCGAGATCACTGTCGCGCAAGCGGCCCGCGCGGCGCTCCATCCCGGTCGCACCGGTGTGCTTCTGGTGGACGACACCGAGGTCGGCTACGTGGGCGAACTCCTGCCGGCCGTTTCGGCGGCCGCCGATCTGCCCGGGCGGGTGATCGTCGCCGAGCTCGACCTCGATCTCGTGCTCGACCTCGCGGGTGAGAAGGTCGTCGCTGCGGCGCTGTCCGGATACCCTGCGGCGACGCAGGATGTGTCCCTCGTCGTGGATGCCGCACTCCCGGCGGCCGGTGTGCGGGCTGCGCTCGCCGACGGCGCCGGGTCGTTGCTCGAGTCTGTGCGCCTGGTGGACGACTATCGCGGTGCGGGCCTGGCCGAGGGGACGAAGAGCCTGACGTTCGCGCTACGGTTCCGTGCCGACGACCGCACGCTGACGGCCGCCGAGGCGTCGGAAGCGAAGCTCGCCGGCGTCGCCGTGGCCGCCGAGCGATTCGGGGCTGCGATTCGCGAGTAGTCGCGAGTGCCCACGGTTCTAGCGGGATGCCCAGTTCCACGCGGGGACGTCCATGAACCCCTGGCCGGCGACGTCGGTACCGGCAGGCCCTGACGTCAGTTCGATGCGAGCGCGCTCGCCGACGCCGTCGACGAGCGCCGGCGCGTGCGAGACGACGATGACCTGTGTGCGTTCCGCCGCGCGAACCACGAGCCGTGCGAGCGCGGGAAGAAGTGCGATGTGCAAGCTCGACTCCGGCTCGTTCAGCACGATGAGTGGCGCAGGGCGCGCCGGAAGCAGGGCGGCGCAGAGCAACAGGTAGCGCAGCGTGCCGTCGGACAGCTCCGCCGTCTCGAGCGGGCGCAGAAGACCCGGCTGCTGCAACGTCAGCCGGAACAGCCCGTCGGAACTCTCGACGCGCACGCGGCTTCCCGGAAATGCCTCGTCCACTGCGCGGTCGAGATCGGCGCCGAAACCGGCCTGGACGACGGTCGCCCAGACGGCCGCGAGGTTCGATCCGTCGTGGGCGAGGGTGTGTGACCGCGTGCCGACCTGAGGCCGGCGGGCGGGAGCATCGGCATCCACGCGAAAATGGTCGTAGAACCGCCACCCGCTCATCATCCGGCGCAGCCCCAACAGTTCCGGGGCGGTGTCGCCGTCGGCGAGGTCGGTGACGATGCTTTCGTACGGGGCGAGCTTCTGGTCGAGATTCGTCCATGCGCCCTCACGCACCCGCGTGTTCTGTCGGGTCCGGTCGATCAGCAGCGTCGACGGTTTCGCCACCGTGCCGGCGAACACCTGCTCGCGCTTGATCTCGGGGTCACGGGCGAACGGATCGCCTCGCTCCGCCTGCGGGATGCCGAGGTCGACCAGATAGCCGAGCTCGTCCGACGCGAAGCCGAGGCGCACCGCAACGGGTCCCTTCCGCACGGTTCCCTGCGTGCCGCCCGACTCCGCCCCCGCCCACAGCAGCGACGGGAGCCCGCCCTCGCGCGCGACCGCGCCGACGAGCTCGCCACGCGCCGCGGAAGCGAGCAGGCGCAGCGCGCGATACAGGTTGGATTTTCCGGAGCCGTTCGGTCCGGTCACGACGGTCAAGGGCGCCAGCGGCACGATGAGATCGCGGAGCGATCGGTAGCCGGCGACGGCAAGGGTCTGCAGCATCCTTCCACTGTGCCAGGAACCCCGGACCTGCCCGTCGGATAGTGTCGAGTGTGTGACTGATCTCTCCTCGACCGCCCCGTCTCCGCCGGCTCTGCAGCTTCGCGGCCTCGTCAAACGGTTCGGCGAGAAGGCGGCCGTCGCCGGAATCGACCTGGATGTGCCGGCCGGCTCCTTCTTCGGTCTCGTCGGTCCGAACGGGGCCGGAAAGACGACAACGTTGTCGATGGCGACGGGGCTCCTGCGTCCGGATGCCGGCGCGGCGTGGGTGCACGGCGTGGATGTGTGGGCTGATCCGGTGCGGGCCAAGTCGATCATCGGCAACCTCGCCGACGGTGTGCGCCTGTTCGACCGTCTCACCGGTGAGCAGCTCATCACCTACACCGCGATGCTGTTCTCGCTGCCGCGAGAGCAGATCGCCGGCCGCGTGGCCGACCTCATCGACATGATGGATCTCCGCGAGGCGGCCGGTACGATCGTCGCCGACTACTCCGCCGGCATGACGAAAAAGGTCGCGCTGGCGTGTGCCCTCGTGCATGCGCCGCGGCTGCTCGTGCTGGATGAGCCGTTTGAGTCGGTCGATCCGGTCTCGGCCGCGAACATCGAAGACGTCTTGCGTGGCTACACCGCATCGGGCGGCAGTGTCATCGTGTCGAGCCACTCGATGGACCTCGTCCAGCGCATGTGCGACCACGTCGCGGTGATCGCAGCGGGGCGCGTCTTGGCGGCCGGAACCGTCGACGAGGTGCGCGGCGAGCAGAGCCTGCAAGACCGATTCGTCGCTCTCGTCGGTGGGCGCCACACGAGCGAGGGGCCGCAGTGGTTGCGACAGTCCTGAGACTTCGGTATCGGATCCTCGGGAACACCCTCGCGAGCAGGCCGTGGCAGCTCGTCGGGTTCTGCTTCGGCATCGTCGGCGCGCTGTCGCTCCTTGCCCTCGCCGTCGCGACATTCGTCGGCGTCGCCGTCGCTGACTCTGTCGACCTGTCGCGCGTCGTTGTGGTCGTCGGTGGATCCGCTCTGCTGTTGGGCTGGTTGCTCGGGCCGCTTCTGATCGCCGGCACCGAGTCGACGATCGACGCGGAGCGCCTCGCGCCGTTTCCCTTGACCACCGCGCAGGTGATGCGCGCGCTCGCCGCGACGGGGCTCACCGGAGTGCCCGGGATCGTCACGACTCTCGCGTCGCTGGCGACCGTGATCGTCTGGATCGCCTGGCCTGCTGCCGCACTCGTGGCCGTTCCGGCTGCCCTCGTCGGGGTCGTCACGTGCGTCGTCGCGACGCGGCTGATGGTGGCTCTCAGCGCAGGCCTCGGTGGCAGCCGGCGCGGCCGAGAACTCATCGGCACGGTGGTCCTCGCGGTCCTCATCATGACGGGTCCGATCTTGACGGGCGTGCTCGCGCTCATCAGCGGCACGAACGATCTGGGGAGCCGGTTCGCGCAGGCCGCCGCCGTGCTCAGCTGGACGCCGCTCGGCGCGGCGTGGGCGGTTCCGGCCGATATCGCGACGGGTGACGTGCTCACCGCGGCCGCGAAGGCGGTCATCGCGCTCGCGACCCTGGTCGTGGTGTGGCTGCTGTGGGCGCGTGCGCTCGAACGTTCCACGTCGGCCCCCGGACGCCCCGCGACTCGGGCCGCCAAGCCCGGCGCGCTGGGTCTGTTCGGGTGGATGCCGACCGGCGGCATCGGCGCGACGTGGGCGCGCTCGTTGACGGCGTGGACTCGTGATCCCCGTTACTTGCGGCAGCTGCTGGTCGTGCCGCTCTTTCCCGTCCTGTTCGCCTTCACCTCGGGACTCGACGGCGCGATGTTCGTCTCATCGGCGGTCATCGTCGCCTTCGTCATCGCGATCGCCGGGTACGCCGACATCTCGTACGACGGCACGGCGTACGCATCGGTATTGGCCACCGGCATCCCCGGCGCAGCGGACCGGCTGGGGCGCGCGCTGGGGTCGGCATCGATCGGGATCCCGCTGACGCTCGTCACGGCCGTCGTCACGACGACGCTCGCCGGGGCGCTCGAGCATCTGCCGGCCGTCGTGGGCGCGGCGCTCGGGATTCTGCTGACCGGCTACGGTGTGACGGCGGTCTCGTCCGCGCTCGTGATCGCACCGGTACCGGCGCCGGGCGACAGCCCGTTCAAGAGCGTCCCGGGCCAGACTTTCGTCGGCGGTCTCCTGGTGTTCCTCGTCTGGGGCGCCTGCATGCTGCTGGCAGCTCCATCGATCGTGCTCGCGATCCTGTCTGCCGCAGTGGGTCAACCGGTCCTCGGGTGGGTGGCGCTGGCCTCCGGAGTCCTCGTCGGAGGAGGGATGGCTGCCGCCGGCGTTGTGATCGGCGGCCGGACACTCGATCGCACCGGCCCTGATCTGCTGAGGAAGATCAAGGCGCTTCCGACCAGCTGAGCCCGGTCACCCGATTTGCGGAGCCCGAGGTCGCGGCGCTAACCTCGCGGAATGTCCTCCGCCGCAGCTTCCGTCTTCTCGACGGCGCTGCGCGCGCGTCGACGTCTGGCCGGCCGCCGACTCTAGGCGACCCTGCGTGCTCCCCGCCGTTTTTCGGGTCGAGCCGCCGGTTCGCCGCTTCGGGCCCTATCCAGACGACACGTCACCAGACAATAAGGTTGGACAATGACCTATTCGGTCGCCGTTTCCGGCGCTTCCGGCTACGCAGGCGGAGAGATCCTGCGGCTCCTCGCCGCGCACCCAGACATCGAGATCCGCACTGTCACCGCGCATTCCAACGCGGGTCAGCCGCTGATCGAGCAACAGCCGCACCTGCGGTCGCTCGCGCATCTCACGCTCCAGGCGACGACTCCGGAAATCCTCGCCGGTCACGACATCGTGTTCCTCGCGCTGCCACACGGGCAATCCGGTCAGTACACGGATGCGCTCGGCGATGTGCCGCTCGTCATCGACGCGGGTGCGGATCATCGCCTCACGTCGGTGGATGCGTGGGACGCGTTCTACGGCGGAGATTTCCACGAGCCGTGGACGTACGGCGTCCCCGAACTCCTGGTCCAGGGCGCGAAACAGCGCGTGCACCTCGCCGGCGCGACGCGGATCGCGGCGCCGGGCTGCAACGCATCGACGGTCGCCCTTTCGCTTGCGCCGGGCGTCGCGGCCGGAGTCATCGATCCGAGTGACATCGTGTCGGTGCTCGCCGTCGGGCCCTCGGGGGCAGGCAAGAGCCTCAAGACGAATCTGCTGGCGAGTGAGATCCTCGGCTCCGCGAACCCCTACGCCGTGGGCGGAACGCACCGGCACATCCCCGAGATCCGGCAGGCGCTGTCCGCCGCGGGCGGCGACGACATCCGGATCTCGTTCACCCCGGTGCTCGTCCCGATGAGTCGCGGCATCCTTGCGACCTCGACGGCGCCCCTCCTCGGCGATGTCACGGATGCCGAGATCCGCGCCGCATGGGAAGACGCGTACCGCGACGAGACCTTCGTGCACCTCTTGCCCGCCGGGCACTTCCCCCGGACGGCCGACGTCCTCGGTGCCAACACGGCGCTCATGGGGCTCGCGATCGATCGATCCGCGAACCGGGTCGTCGTCGTGACCGCGGTCGACAACCTCGTCAAGGGCACCGCCGGTGCCGCCATCCAGTCGATGAACATCGCCCTCGGCCTCCCCGAGGACCGGGGCCTGAGCGTGAACGGAGTGGCACCGTGAGCGTCACCGCAGCACGGGGTTTCGAAGCGTCCGGCGTCGCCGTCGGTCTCAAATCGACCGGCAAGCGCGACGTCGCCGTCGTCGTCAACCGAGGGCCGCGCTCCGCCGCTGCGGCCGTCTTCACGAGCAATCGCGCCAAAGCGAACCCGATCATGTGGTCGCAGCAGGTGATCGCCGACGGCGTCGCCGCAGCTGTCGTCCTCAATTCCGGCGGGGCCAACTGCTTCACGGGGAGTTTCGGATTCCAGACGACGCACCAGACCGCGGAGCGGGCGGCCCAGTTGCTCGGTGTGAGCGCCGGCGACATCATCGTCTGTTCGACGGGGCTCATCGGCACCGGGGATGAGGTCTTCCGCGCGAAGGTGCTCGACGGCGTCGAGCAGGGCATTGCGCAACTCTCTCCGGACGGGGGTGAGGCGGCGAGCGAAGCGATCATGACGACCGATTCGCGGGCGAAGCGTGCCGTGCGCACCCAGGATGGCTGGACCGTCGGGGGGATGGCCAAGGGCGCGGGCATGCTGGCCCCGGGCCTCGCGACGATGCTCGTCGTGATCACGACCGACGCCGACCTGACGGCAGCCGAGCTCGATGTGGCGTTGCGCCAGGCCACGCGGGTCAGTTTCGACCGGCTCGATTCGGACGGCTGCATGTCGACCAACGATCAGGTGACCCTCCTCGCGAGTGGGGCCTCCGGCGTTCGGCCCGAGCTCGCCGCGTTCACCGGCGTGGTGACCGAGGTGTGCCTCGATCTCGCCGAGCAGCTCCAGGGAGATGCGGAAGGTGCGAGCCATGACATCGCGATCGAGGTCATCGGTGCGGCCTCCGAGAGTGACGCCGTCGAGGTCGGCCGGTCGGTCGCCCGGAACAACCTGTTCAAGGCCGCCATCTTCGGAAACGACCCGAACTGGGGACGCGTCCTGGCTGCGATCGGCACGACGGCGGCGGCCTTCGATCCGTACGACGTCGACGTCTCGTTCAACGGTGTGCGCGTGTGCACCGCCGGCGGACCCGATCGCCCCCGCGAGGATGTCGATCTGACGCCGCGTGCGACCCGCATCCTCATCGACCTCAAGTCGGGAGCGGATGCGGCGACGATCCTCACGAATGACCTCACCCACGACTACGTCCACGAGAACAGCGCCTACTCCTCATGACCGATCTTCAGCAGACCACTCCGGAAGAGGCAGCGGTCAAAGCCGGTGTGCTCATCGAGTCACTCCCGTGGCTGCAACGCTTCCGCGACCAGATCGTCGTCATCAAGTACGGCGGCAACGCGATGGTCTCCGAGGAGTTGCAGGATGCGTTCGCCCAGGACATCGCCTACCTGCGGTTCGTCGGAGTCAAGCCCGTCGTCGTGCACGGTGGGGGGCCGCAGATCTCGCAGATGCTGGATCGGCTCTCGATTCCGAGCGAGTTCAAGGGCGGATACCGGGTCACGAGCACCGAGGCGATCAGCGTCGTCCGGATGGTGCTGACCGGCCAGATCAACCCGCAGCTCGTCGCGCGCATCAACGCGTTCGGTCCGTTCGCGACGGGGCTCTCCGGTGAGGATGCCGGCCTGTTCGGCGGACGTCGCCGCGGGGTGACCGTCGACGGTGCCGACCACGACCTCGGGTATGTCGGCGATGTCGTGGAAGTCGATCCGCAGCCGGTCCTCGATCAGTTGGCCGCCGGTCGCATCCCGGTGGTGTCGTCGATCGCCCCCGACCTCGACGATCCGGGGCAATCCCTCAACGTCAACGCGGATGCGGCCGCAGCGGCTCTCGCCATCGCGCTGCAGGCGACCAAACTCGTCGTCCTGACCGACGTGCCCGGCCTGTACGCGGATTGGCCGAACCGTGATTCGCTCGTCTCGCATCTGACCGCGACGCAGTTGCGCGAGATGGTGCCGACGCTCGAGTCGGGCATGATCCCGAAGATGCAGGCGTGCCTGGATGCGGTCGACGGTGGCGTCGACACGGCCGCCATCATCGACGGTCGTCAGCCCCACTCGGTGCTGGTGGAGATCTTCACAGAACACGGAATCGGAACAGAGGTGGTGGCGGGATGAGCGCGGCAGCAGACGCGATGAGCTGGCAGGACGACGCGGCACGCGATCTCGTGCGCAACGCCGGTGACCGCTTTGCCCTCTTCACCCGCGGTGAAGGGTCGCACCTGTGGGACGGTGGTGATAAGCGCTACCTCGACTTCCTGGGCGGCATCGCCGTGACCTCGCTCGGGCACGCGCATCCGGTCTTCGTCGACGCGGTCAGCCGGCAAGCGGCGACCCTCGTGCACGTCTCGAACTTCTTCGCGACGCCGCCCCAACTCGCGCTCGCTGCTCAGCTGAAGCGACTGGCCGGCACGGGCGAGTCCGGCCGGGTCTACTTCGGCAATTCCGGCGCCGAGGCCAACGAGGCCGCGTTCAAGCTCGCCCGCCTCCATGGCGGGCAGGATCGGCCGCGCATCCTTGCGATGCGGAACGCCTTCCACGGCCGGACGATGGGGACGCTCGCCCTCACCGGCAAGGACTACATGCAGGCGCCGTTCCTGCCGATGGTGCCCGGCGTCGAGTTCATCGATTCGACGGTAGACGCCCTCGAAGCGGCGCTCGATGACCGTGTTGCGGCGCTCTTCGTCGAACCCATCAAGGGTGAAGCTGGCGTCGTGGACCTTCCTGAGGGGTACCTCGCGGCCGCCCGCGAACTCACGGCACGACACGGCGCGTTGCTCATCGTGGATGAGATCCAGACCGGCGCGGGTCGCACCGGGGACTGGTTCGCGTTCCAGCGGGACGGCATCACGCCCGATGCGATCACCGTCGCGAAAGGCATCGGTGGCGGGTTCCCGATCGGTGCGCTGATCACGTTCGGCGGGGCGAGCGAGCTCTTCTCGCCCGGCACGCACGGCTCGACGTTCGGTGGCAATGCGCTGGCGACGGCGGTCGCCTCGGCGGTGCTCGGCGAGATCGAGCAGGCCGGACTCGTCGAGAACGCCGCCCTGCGCGGCGAGCAGTTGCGGGCCGCGATCACCGCGATCGACTCTCCGCTTGTGGTCGGATGCCGGGGACGTGGGCTCCTCATCGGCATCGCATTGTCCCGCCCCGTCGCCGGCGCGGTCGTCGCGGCTGCGCAGCAGCATGGCCTGATCATCAACGCGGCCAACGACGAGACGATCCGGATCGCTCCGGCGCTGACGATCGGCGACGTCGAGATCGATGAATTCCTCACCCTGTTCACCCAGACCCTGCGCACGGTCGAGGATGCCTTGCTCCTCGACCAGCCCGCATCCACGACACCTACGGAGGTGCCCGCATGACCCGTCACCTGTTGCGCGATGATGACCTGACCTCGGCCGAGCAGGCCGAGATCCTGGATCTCGCGCTGGCGCTGAAGAAGGACCGCTGGAAGCTGACCCCGTTGGAGGGCCCGCAGACCGTCGCCGTCATCTTCGACAAGTCATCCACGCGCACGCGTGTGTCGTTTGCGGTCGGCATCGCGGATCTCGGTGGATCGCCGCTGATCATCTCGACGGCCAACAGCCAGCTCGGCGGGAAAGAGACACCATCCGACACGGCACGGGTCCTCGAACGACAGGTCGCGGCCATCGTCTGGCGGACGTACGCGCAGGCGGGGCTCGAAGAGATGGCACGGGGTACCCGCGTGCCCGTCATCAACGCGCTGAGTGACGACTTCCACCCCTGCCAGTTGCTGGCCGACCTCCTGACGATCCGCGAGCACAAGGGCGAGCTCGCCGGGCTCACACTCACGTTCTTCGGCGACGGACGATCGAACATGGGGCATTCGTACCTGCTCGCCGGGGTGACCGCCGGCATGCATGTGCGGGTGGCGTCGCCCGAGGCGTATGCCCCCCGCGCCGATGTCGTGGCCGATGCGCAGCGGATCGCCGCGGAGACCGGCGGTTCTGTCACACTGTCGAGCGATCCGCTCGAGGCGGCCGCCGGCTCGGACGTCGTCGTCACCGACACCTGGGTGTCGATGGGCAAGGAGGAAGAGAAGGCCACGCGGTTGCGTGACCTCGGTCCCTTCAAGGTCACCCCCGAAACCATGGCACGCGCCGACGGCGACGCGATCTTCATCCACTGCCTGCCCGCCGACCGCGGGTATGAAGTGGATGCCGCCGTCATCGACGGCCCGCAGAGCGTCGTGTGGGACGAGGCCGAGAACCGTCTGCACGCGCAGAAGGCGCTCCTGGTGTGGCTGTTGCGTCAGCAGTGACGATCGCGTGAACGTCGGCGCGCGCGGGCGGGCCTATCTCGACGGCACCTCCCGGTTGCAGGGAATCGACCTGGCGCGCGCGCTGGCGGTCCTGGGCATGTTCGCAGCGCACCTCATCGCGTTACCGCTCCCCGAGATCGGTGACCCCGCGACGTGGATCGGGCTGGCCGGTGGGCGGTCCTCGATCCTGTTCGCGACGTTGGCGGGCGTCTCGCTGGCGCTCATCACCGGCGGGACGTCGCCGATCGCCGGCCGCGCGCGCACGACGGCGCGCTTGCGCATCGTCGTCCGCGCCGCACTCCTTTGGCTCATCGGCATCCTGCTGATCGCCACGACCGTGCCGGTCTACGTCATCCTGCCGGCGTACGCCCTGCTGTTCGTGCTCGCGCTGCCTGTCCTCGGCCTCGGCGCCAAGACCCTGTGGATCTGGGCGGGCGTGGGCGCCGTCACACTGCCATGGCTGCAGCCGATGTGGAACGCGCTGCCGATCTGGCAGGGGACGAGCGGTCACGACCTCTCGCTCCTGCTCGGATGGCACTACCCGTTCACGCTCTGGATCGTGTTCCTGGTCGCGGGACTCGCGATCGGTCGGTCATCCCTGCGCACCGTGCGCACGCAGGTGTGGCTGCTGCTGGGGGGTGCCGCGGCGGTCGTCCTGGCGCAGGTGGCGGATGCCGTGGTCACGCCAGACCCGGACACGTATCTCGCCCCGGTATGGACGATGGCCGAACACACGGGGGGTCTCCTCGAGGTCCTGGGGTCGGGCGGCGGGGCCGTCGCGACGATCGGTGCGTGTCTCCTGGTCTGCCGGACACGGATCGGGGCCGTCCTCCTGCCGTTGCGCGCGGTCGGCGCCATGCCCCTGACGGCGTACGTCGGCCAACTGGTCGTGTGGGTCATCGGTGCGGCGCTGCTGCTCGGGGACGTTGAAGACCTCGCGGGCTTCCGAGCGCTCTCGCCGTTCTGGCCGTTCGTGATCGCGACGGTGCTTTTCTGCACCGCGTGGGCGCTGCTGTGGGGGAGAGGGCCGCTGGAGAGACTGCTGGACGCCTGCTCTCGACGCCTCGTCCCGTCGCCGGGTACCGCCGATAGGCTGGGCGGGTGACTTCCTCGACCGCCCACGGCACGAACGACGGCGCCCTCTGGGGCGCACGCTTCGCCTCTGGCCCCTCGCCCGAACTGGCGGCGCTCAGCCGTTCGACCCACTTCGACTGGGTCCTCGCCCCGTACGATCTCGCCGGCTCACACGCCCACGCCGTAGCGCTCGCCGCCGCCGGGTACCTCACCGTCGACGAGGAGTCCCGCATGCATGCCGGCCTCGATGCGCTCGCGGCAGCCGTGCAGGACGGCACTCTGGTCGCCCAGCCCGGTGACGAAGACGTGCACGGCGCGCTTGAAGCCGCGCTGATCGCTGAAGTGGGGGCCGAGCTCGGTGGCAAGCTCCGGGCCGGCCGTAGCCGCAACGATCAGATCGCCACGCTCGTGCGGTTGTATCTGCGCGATCACGCGGCGGTGATCGCCCGCGACGTCCTGCGTGTGATCGACGCGATCGTCGCGCAGGCCGAAGCACACCCGGGCGCGATCATGCCGGGACGTACGCATCTGCAACACGCGCAGCCGGTCCTGCTGGCGCATCACCTTCAGGCGCACGCCTGGCCGCTCGTGCGTGACCTGGAGCGGCTCCGCGACTGGAGTGTGCGGGCATCCGTCTCGCCGTACGGCGGGGGAGCCCTTGCCGGTTCGACGCTCGGCCTCGATCCGCAGCTTGTCGCGGACGAGCTCGGCTTGGCGCGGCCGTCGGAAAACTCGATCGACGGCACGGCGGCGCGCGATGTCGTCGCGGAGTTCGCCTTCATCGCGGCGATGATCGGCATCGACGTGTCGCGGTTCGCGGAGGAGATCATCCTCTGGAACACGCGCGAGTTCGGCTTCGTGACCCTCGACGACGGCTATTCCACGGGCTCCAGCATCATGCCGCAGAAGAAGAACCCCGACATCGCGGAGCTCGCTCGCGGTAAAGCGGGCCGTCTCATCGGCAATCTCACCGGTCTCCTGGCGACGCTCAAGGCGCTGCCGCTGGCGTACAACCGTGACCTGCAGGAAGACAAAGAACCCGTCTTCGACTCGGTGCAGACGCTGGAAGTTGTGCTTCCTGCCTTCGCGGGAATGATCGCGACCCTCCGTTTCGATACGGAGCGGATGGCTGAGCTCGCCCCGCAGGGCTTCTCACTCGCGACCGATGTCGCGGAGTGGCTCGTCAAGCGCGGTGTTCCGTTCCGCGATGCGCACGAGATCTCCGGTGCACTCGTGCGGGCGTGCGAGGAGCGCAGCATCGGGCTGGAGGATGCGGATGACGCTCTGCTGGCACAGGTCTCGCATCACCTCGAACCGGCGGTGCGAGAGGTCCTCACGATCGAGGGATCGGTCGCCAGTCGCACGGGCGTCGGCGGGACGGCTCCCTCCCGAGTCGGTGAGCAGCGGGCGGAACTGGTCACGCGCGCGCAGTCCGCTGCGGCCCCGCTGATGAATCCGGAATATCGCGCTTAGGCTTATTTTCTCCCTCTATCAGTGATAACCTGCTGGCGTGAGCGTCGCCGTCATCGCCGATATCGTCGGTTCCCGCACCCTGGCGGATCGCGCGGCCGCGCAGAGCGTCATCGATGATGCCGTTCTGAAGGTCGAGCGGGATTTCCCGTGCGCCGAGCGCCCTCTGCAACCGACCGTCGGCGATGAACTGCAAGGGGTATATCCCACGGTGGCCGCTGCGATGTCGGGACTCCTGCTGCTGCGTCTCGCGCTCCCGGACGGGATCGAATGCCGATACGGGATCGGTGTGGGCGCAACGAGTGAGGTGCCTTCCCGTGTCGGTGCCCTGGCGGAGGGGCCGGGGTGGTGGGCCGCTCGGGAAGCCATCGACATGGTGCACGCGCGCCAGTCGCGCGCCGTCCGGGGCGCACGGACCTGGATCGTGGCGGCAGGCGGAGCAGATGATCACGGCACTCACCTCGCCAATGCCTATCTGCTCGCGCGTGACCAGCTGGTGAGCGACATGAGCGAGAGGACCCGGCGCCTCACCTACGGCCGACTGCTCGGTCGCACCCAGGGGGATCTCGCACGCGCCGAGGGGATCACGCAGTCGGCTGTGTCGCAGGCTCTCGCGACCGCCGGCGCCGGCGCTCTCGTCGAGGGCTTCGCGCAGGTGCGGATTGCGGGAACCTCGGCGGTCGAAACCTGATCACCAGATCGCGAGTCGGATCACGCCGGCGACCGCGCACGCCCAGAGGAGGCTCGCGAGAGTGCCGACGATGAACCTCTCGCGTGCAGCAGGGGTGGCAAGTTCCGTGAAGCGACCGACACCCTTGACGGCGACGAGGACGGCGATCACCGCCGGGAATCCGGCGAGAATCCCCAACGCGGCCGAGAGCCGCTCGAGGTAACCGATCGTGAGTCCGCCGCGCAGAATCTCCTCCTGGCGGGGGGCGGAGTTCTCCGACATGAGTTCGACGAGAATCCCCCCGCGCGACCCCTCGGCGGTGCGACCGCCATCGGCGACGGCGAGCACCCATCGGGTGAACGGGTCACCGCCGACGGTCGCGAGCGCGGTCCCGAGGAGCGCGAGGATCGCGCCGAACAACAGCGGCACGTTGTAGGGGAGGACCGTCACCGCGATGAGGCAGAGCACCACCAGGCTGGCGGCGATCACGAGCGGGACGCCGCGAGGGCGTCGCAGCGATACCGTGACCAGCACGAGTGCGCCGCACAGTGCGAGGAACAGAAGGAGCACGACCAGCGTCGTGGCGAGGAGATCGGCAGAAGCGGCCACGTCGTCAGTCTGACACGGTGCCCCGACCCCGTCCGAGTGCCACACGGTGGGCCTCGAGCCCGCTGATAGCCTGGAGCGCGTGTCTGAATCCGCCTTGAGCACCGCTGTGACTGCGCTGCAGCCCGCCAACGACCCGGCATTCGAGAATGTCTGGGACGAGATCGTCTGGCGCGGCCTCGTGCACGTGTCGACTGACCAAGAGCAGCTGCGCGCACTGCTCGGCGGAAGCCCCATCACGTACTACTGCGGGTTCGACCCGACGGCGCCGAGTCTGCACCTGGGCAACCTCGTGCAATTGCTGACGATGCGCAGGCTCCAGCTCGCCGGGCACAAGCCGTTGGGCCTCGTCGGAGGGTCGACGGGACTCATCGGTGACCCGCGCCCCTCCGCCGAGCGCACGCTCAACACCAAGGACACCGTCGCGGAGTGGGTCGGCTACCTCCGCTCGCAGGTCGAACGCTTCCTCAGTTTCGAGGGCGAAAACACGGCCCGGATGGTCAACAACCTCGACTGGACCGCGCCGCTGAGCGCAATCGACTTCCTCCGCGAGATCGGCAAACACTACCGGGTCGGCACGATGCTCAAGAAGGATGCCGTCGCCGCGCGCCTGAACTCCGACGCCGGTATCAGCTACACCGAGTTCAGCTACCAGATTCTGCAGGGGATGGACTTCCTCGAGCTGTACCGGCAGTACGACTGCGTGCTGCAGACCGGAGGATCCGATCAGTGGGGCAACCTCACCAGCGGTACGGACCTGATCCACCGCGTCGAGGGGGCGTCGGTCCACGCGATCGGGACGCCGCTGATCACCAACAGCGACGGGACGAAGTTCGGCAAGAGTGAAGGCAACGCGATCTGGCTGGATGCCGCGATGTGCAGCCCGTACCGCATGTATCAGTTCTGGCTGAACACCGACGATGCCGACGTCATTGCCCGCATGAAGATCTTCACGTTCCTCCCTCGCGCCGACGTCGAGGAGTACGAACGCCTCGTCGCCGCAGAGCCGTTCCGCCGTGCTGCGCAGAAGCGGCTCGCGCTCGAGGTGACGACGTTCGTCCACGGCGCGGAAGCGACCGCCGCGGTCGTCGCGGCATCCGATGCGCTGTTCGGTCAGGGCGAGCTCACGACCCTCGATCCGGAGGTTCTGCGCGCGGCGCTCGCGGAGTTGCCGAACGCGGAAATCCCCGCCGGAACCGCGGTCGTCCAGGCGCTCGTCGACACGCAGCTCGTCGCGTCGCTCTCGGAGGCGCGCCGGGCGATCGCGCAGGGCGGCGTGAGCCTCGACGGTGTCAAGGTCGACGATGAGGCGGCGGCCGTTGCGGGTTCGCTGCCGGGCGGGGTGTCCGTGCTGCGGCGCGGCAAGAAGACCCTCGCGGGCCTCTTCGTCACTGCCGTCTGACCGCTGACGGATGCCGTTCACCCCCGCGCACGCCGTCGTCGCGCTGCCGTTCCTGCGCACTCCGCTGCTTCCGGCCGCGATGGCGATTGGCGCAATGGCGCCGGACCTTCCGCTGTTCGTGCGGGGGACGGCCATCAGCTACCAGGCGACCCACACCAACGTGGTGCTCTCGACCATGCTCGCCATGGCTCTCTTGGCACTGTGGTATCTGGTGCTGCGGCCTGCCGTTCGGGAACTGACGCCGAGGCCGATCGCCGCTCGCCTGCCGGGGGAGTGGGATGCCACCGGATCAGCCGCGTGGTCTGCCGTGCGTGCGTCGCGCCCGGGCGCCGAGCGGCCGATCTGGGGGCGTCCGCTCGTGTGGGTCATCAGCGTGACTGTGTCGCTCCTGCTGGGAGTGCTTTCGCACATCGCGTGGGATGCGTTCACGCACGAGGGTCGGTGGGGGCTGAGCGTATTCCCCGCGCTCGCCCAGCAGTGGGGCCCGCTGGCCGGCTACAAGTGGGTGCAGTACGGATCGGGCGTGGGCGGCCTTCTCCTGCTCGCCGTCTTCAGTGGCGTGTGGCTGCGGCGACGACCGACATCGGACGTCCGCCGCGTGCTTCCCGATGCGGTGCGGGCGCTGTGGTGGATCTCCCTTCCGCTCATCCTGGTCGTCGCGTGGGTGTGGGGGAGCATCACCTTCGGCGCATTCACATCCGAGTGGACCCCGCAACACCTGGCCTACCGGGTGCTCCCCCCGGCGTGTGCCGTTTGGGCGGTCCTCACGCTGGCGCTGGCTGTGGGCATCCTGATTGTGCGTCGCACCGCCGTTCGAAAATAGCGACGGCGCGGATGCCGCGGTAATGTGAACGTACACATCGAGGTGAGGCGCGTGAACGAGGCTGGCGAAGAACGCACGCGGACGGCGAGCATCCGCGACGTCGCCCGTGCCGCCGATGTTTCCTATCAGACCGTGTCCCGCGTCCTGAACGATCATCCGAGCATCCGGCCGGCCACGAAACAACGTGTCCTCGATGCGATGGAAGAACTGCGTTATCGGCCCAATCAGGCCGCACGCGCCCTCGTGACGAGCCGGTCGAGCACCCTGGGTGTGATCCTGGGTTCGCGCGGCGAATACGGTCCGACGTCCAGCCTCGCCGCGTTCGAAGACTCGGCGCGTGAGCACGGGTACTGGGTCAATTCGGCATATCTGCGTGACACGCAGCCGGAGACCATCCGCGCCGCCGTCGAACACCTCCGCCGACAATCGGTGGAGGGGATCGTCGTCCACGCGCCGCAAGTGCGCGTCTTCGACATTCTCGCCGAGCTGGATGTCGATATCCCGTATCTCGGTCTGAACACGGCCGAACGCGGCATCGTGGAGCTCGCCGAGGACCAGATGCGGGGCGGCAAAATGGCCACCGAGCATCTCATCGAACTCGGGCACGTCGAGATCGTCCACGTCGCGGGCCCGCAGGACTGGATCGAGGCGGAGAGCCGGATGCGGGGATACCTGCACGCTTTGTCCGACGCCGATCTGCCGACGCGCGCGCCGATCCTGGGGGACTGGACCGCAGATTTCGGGTACCGCGCGGCGTTGGAGCTGTCGCATCGCCTTGATTTCACCGCCGTATTCGCCGCCAACGACGCCATGGCGGTGGGCCTCATGCACGGTTTTCGTGACGTGGGCATCGACGTGCCGCGGCGCGTGAGCATCGTGGGGTTCGACGACATCCCCCTCGCGGCACATAGTTGGCCGCCGCTGACGACGGTCCATCAGCAGTTTGCCGGTCTCGGACGCCGGGCCGTCACCGAGCTGCTGCGTCTGATCAACGCCGATGACGCGCCTCCGCTGCTCGCGTCGGTCGAGCCGAGTCTGGTGGTCCGCGCCTCGACTGCACGGGCATTCGGGCACCAATAGTGACGCTTCGATAACGGCCCTATCCGCGGATTGACACGAGGGGCCGAAAGGTGCACGATGAGTGAGCAATGTGAACGGTCACATTTACCGGATCCGCAACGAACGCGGAGACGAAGACGAGGAGGTCGCGCCGCATGACCGACGCAGTCCCGATTCTGGAGATGCGCTCCATCACCAAGGAGTTCCCCGGAGTCAAGGCCCTGTCCGACGTGTCGATCACCGTGGGCGCCGGCGAGATCCACGCGATCTGCGGCGAGAACGGTGCCGGCAAGTCCACGCTCATGAAGGTGCTCTCCGGGGTCTACCCCTACGGCACCTACTCGGGTGAGATCTGGTTCCGCGGCGGTGTTGTGGAGTTCAAGGACATCCGCGCCAGTGAGCAGGCCGGCATCGCGATCATTCATCAAGAGCTCGCGCTGATCCCGGAGCTCTCGATCACCGAGAACATCTTCCTCGGCAACGAGATCGCCCACGCCGGCATCATCGACTGGTCGGCCGCCCGCGGGCGTGCCGTCGATCTCCTGGCTCGGGTCGGCCTGCGCGACGACCCCGACACGCAGATCAAGCACCTCGGCGTCGGCAAGCAGCAACTCGTTGAAATCGCGAAGGCGCTCGCGAAGGACGTCAAACTCCTCATCCTCGACGAGCCGACGGCGGCGCTCAACGAAGACGACTCGCAGCACCTGCTCGACCTGATCCTCGGCCTCAAAGGCAAGGGGATCACGTCGATCATCATCAGCCACAAGCTCAACGAGATCGAGCAGATCGCCGACGCGATCACGATCATCCGTGACGGACGCACGATCGAGACTCTCGACGTGCACGCCGGTGGCGTCGACGAGGACCGCATCATCCGCGGCATGGTCGGCCGTTCTCTCGAGAGCCGGTACCCGGATCGCACGCCGCACATCGGAGACGTGTTCTTCGAAGTGCGCAACTGGACCGTGCGGCACCCCCAGATCGCCGAGCGCCTCGTGTGCAAGGGGTCGAACATCTCCGTGCGCAAGGGAGAAATCGTCGGACTTGCGGGCCTGATGGGCGCCGGTCGCACCGAGCTCGCGATGAGCCTGTTCGGCCGTTCGTACGGTGTGTACGAATCAGGTCAGGTGCTCATCAACGGCAAGGAAGTCGCGCTCAAAGACGTCCAATCCGCGATCGATCATGGGCTTGCGTACGTCAGTGAGGACCGAAAAGCACTGGGCCTCAACCTCCTGGACACGATCAAGCGGTCGATCGTCTCAGCCAAGCTGGGCAAGATCGCTCGGCGCGGCGTCATCGACCCGTACGCGGAAAGCGACGTTGCGGACGATTACCGCAAGCGGCTGCGGATCAAGACGCCGAGCGTCGACGTCGGTGTCTCGAAGCTGTCCGGCGGCAATCAGCAGAAGGTCGTCCTCGCGAAGTGGATGTTCACCGATCCCGACCTGCTGATCCTCGACGAGCCGACGCGCGGTATCGACGTCGGAGCGAAGTACGAGATCTACACGATCATCCAGCAGCTCGCCGCACAGGGGAAGGGCGTCATCCTCATCTCGAGCGAGTTGCCCGAGCTCCTGGGCATCTCCGACCGGATCTACACGATCTTCGAGGGGCAGGTCACCGATGACCTTCCCGTCTCCGAAGCAACACCCGAGAACCTCATGCGCAGCATGACCTCCGCACGACAGAAGGCAGGGCGATGAGCACCGAAACGGTCCCCACGAAGAGCGAGGGCGGTCTGGCCGACCTCAAGAAGATGTTCGGAGCCGGCACCTCTTCGCTCCGACAGTTCGGCATCCTCGCGTCACTGATCGCGATCATCCTGGTGTTCCAGATCTGGACCGGTGGAACGACGCTGTCATCGCAGAACCTCATCAACGTCGTGAGCCAGCAGTCCTACATCTTGATTCTCGCGATCGGCATGGTGATGGTCATCATCATGGGCCACATCGACCTGTCGGTCGGTTCGGTCGCCGCGTTCGTCGGCATCATCGTCGCGAAATCGATGAGCGAGTGGAATGTCCCGTGGCCGTTCGCGATCGCGATCGGCCTGGTCGTCGGCGTGCTCGTCGGGGCCTGGCAAGGATTCTGGGTTGCCTATGTCGGCGTGCCCGCCTTCATCGTGACACTTGCCGGCATGCTGATCTTCCGCGGTGCCAACCAGGCGATCGGTCAGTCGACCACGACGCCGGTACCGCCCGAGTTCAGCTTCATCGGGTCCGGCTACCTGCCCGAGCTGCCGATCGCCGTCAACTTCAACGTCTTGACGATGCTTCTCGGCCTGATCGGTGTCGGCTGGATCGTCTACAACGAGTGGCGCCTGCGTCGTCAGCAGGCGCGGATCGGCACACCCTCCGCTCCGATCTGGGTGTCCGCGCTCAAGGTCATCGTGCTCTCGGGTGCCATCCTCTGGGCTGCGTGGCTCTTCGCGACGGGCCGTCCGGGAACGAGCTTCCCGATCTCCGGCGTGATCCTGCTCGTCCTCGTGGTGGTCTACTCATTCGTCACCAACAGCACCGTGTTCGGTCGCCACATCTACGCGGTGGGTGGAAACCGCATGGCCGCAGCGCTCTCGGGCGTCAAGGATCGCCGCGTCGACTTTTTCGTGATGATGAACATGTCGGTGCTCGCCGCCGTAGCGGGAATGATCTACGTCGGCCGAGCCACGGCCTCCGGCCCGCAGGATGGAAACGGCTGGGAGCTCGACGCGATCGCCGCGGTCTTCATCGGCGGAGCGGCGGTCTCGGGCGGCATCGGCACCGTGATCGGCTCGATCATCGGCGGTCTCGTCATGGCGTTCCTCAACAACGGACTGCAGCTGGTCGGTGCCGGTGCCGACACGGTGTCGATCACCAAGGGGCTCGTCTTGCTTCTCGCGGTCGCGGTCGACGTGATGAGCAAGCGTCGCGGCGGACCGTCCATCATCGGACTCCTCACGCGTCGCCGCGACAAGGCCACAGAATTCCCCACCAGTGTGCCCGCCGTCATTCCGACGTCGGGAACGAATGAGTCGAGCCAGCCGGCCGACCTTCCCAAGGGCTAGTCCCGGGGCAAGCTCGCCTCAACCCACTCAAAGAGAAAGTGACGAATCAATGAAGAAGATCGCTCTCGCGGCTGCCGCCATGGCCGCCGTCGCGGCGCTGGCGTTCACCGGCTGCTCCGGCGCTCGCACCGACACGGCCAGCACGGACGCGGCCGCTGCCGGGTTCGCCGCCGACGCCACGATCGGCGTCGCGCTCCCCGACAAGACCTCGGAGAACTGGGTACTCGCGGGTGACCTGTTCACGTCGGGTCTCACGGATGCCGGATTCAAGCCGGACGTGCAGTATGCACCGGCCACGAACACGGTCGCCGAGCAGCAGAACCAGATCTCGGCCATGGTCACCAACGGCGCGAAGGTCATCGTGATCGGCGCAAAGGATGGCAAGCAGTTGGGCACGCAGCTCCAGCAGGCTGCCGACGCCGGCGTCAAGATCATCGCCTACGACCGGCTCATCGAGAACACGCCGAACGTCGACTTCTACGTCGCGTTCGACAACTTCAAGGTCGGCGAACTGCAGGGCCAGGCTCTCCTGGACGGGCTCGAGGCGCGCTCGGGTCACGGTGCGCCGTGGAACATCGAGCTGTTCTCGGGCTCGCCCGACGACGCGAACGCAGCCGTGTTCTTCGACGGCGCCATGAAGGTGCTGCAGCCGAAGATCGATGACGGCACGCTCGTCGTGGTGTCCGGTCAGACCGAGGTTGCGCAGACCGCAACCCAGGGCTGGAAGGCGGAGAACGCTCAGAGCCGCATGGACTCCCTCATGGTCGCGAACTACGCGTCGACCCCGATCGACGGTGTGCTCTCGCCGAACGACACGCTGGCACGCGCCATCATCACCTCGGTGAAGCAGGCCGGTACCGACATCACGAAGTTCACCGTCACCGGTCAGGACTCCGAGGCCGAGTCGGTCAAGTCGATCATGGCCGGCGAGCAGTACTCGACGATCAACAAGGACACGACGCTCCTGGTTGCGCAGACGATCGACATGATCATCTCGCTCCAGAAGGGTGAAGAGCCCGAGGTCAACGACACCGAACAGTACGACAACGGTGTGAAGGTCGTCCCGGCCTTCCTGCTGCCGCCCGTCATCGTGACGCGGGAGAACGCGGCCGAGGCATACGCCAACAGCCCGAAGCTCCTCGAGATCGTGAACGCCGCGCAGTAAACAGCATCTCGTCTCTTCGGACGGCCCTCGCTCCTCGGAGCGGGGGCCGTTCGGCGCTCGCCCTATCTCCACACGGGTTCATCGCCGCCCCAGGGACGTGGAGAGCGGAAGGCTGCGGGCCCTCCCGGATACTGCACCGCGGGCGCGGCGGTGCGGACGAGCTGCCGCTGCACCAGGAACTCCTGCAGGTGCGCCTGCGGATCGCTGTCGCGGATGTCGGCCGTCGGCGCGGTCCGCCGCGGCAACCCGATGAGTTCTGCGGCGACGCGTCGCAGTGATGTCTCCGCGAGCCACGAACCACCCTCTGTTGCCCGCCGTACGAGGAGATCGACTGCGGCAGCGGCCAGGAGGTAGCCGGCGCTATGGTCCAGCGCCTGCGCCGGGAGAGCGCCGGGGGCGGTCGTGGCCGACTCCAGCATCGCGATGCCGCTTTCCGCTTGCACAAGGCTGTCGAAGCCACGCCGCTGCGGATCACCCCAGGCGCTCAGCTGAAGGATGATGACGCCCGGGTGTGCGAGAGCGACTGCAGCGGGGGAGAGGCCGAGCCGTGCGAGCGCCGCCGGACGATAGCCCAGGGCGACGACGTCCGCGTGCGCGAGAAGTCGGGTGAGTTGCGCTGCGCCCGCGTCGCTCCCCACGTCGAGGAGGGCGGACCGCTTGCCGTGGCCCGTGTCGAGATGCTGTGCGGACAGTTCGGGCAGGAAGGGTGGATCGATCCGGAGAACATCGGCACCGAGAAGCGCCAGCGTCCGGGTCGCGATCGGGCCTGCGATCACCCGGGTGAGGTCGAGGACGCGGATCCCGCGGAGCGGAGCGTCGGGTGCCGCATCGGGGAGGGGACGAGGGCGCGCCGCACCGAGCTGAGTGACGGCGACCAGGGGATGCCGGCGCAGCGCGTCGTCGACGGTGGGATCCGGTACGCGCACCGCGACGCACAGGCCGCCTGCGACGCTGATCGCACGCGCGGCGGATGCGGATGTCCAGCGGGCGAGTTCATTCGCGACCGCGTCGACGTCGGCATCCTCGCTCAGCCGCAGAGCACTCACGAGGGCGGCGCGATGGTGGGGGTAGTTCGCGTGGGTGCGCACCCACCCGTCCGCCACACGGAAGAACGCAGACAATGGAGCGAAGGCGACGGGTGGGCGGCCGCCCACGCGGAGCCAGCGCTCGCTCGTATAGGCAGTGGCCACACGGTCCGCGTCGAGCTGGACGGGCCCCGTCACGTCGGCCGCGCGCATCGCGGCCCGCGTGACCGCGGAAACAGCGCGCTCCGCGAGCGCCGCAGCATTCGTCCGCGAGGGCAGGGGGACCGGGCCGTTCATGGCCACACGATAGTCCCGAGGGCGCACTTTCGGCGCCCGATCTGGGAGAACATACGGAAGCGATCGAGGCGACACGCCCGGGATGAGACCAGGATTTGCCCGATCTGTAACCCCCGCGTAACTTATTACTTGTTCGCCCCACAGGGAAGAGCGAAAGGCCGGAAGGTCTCGCCCCCTCAAGTGGAGAGCCACCCCAACCCAAACCTCTCGTAGAGAGAACAAGACCTTCAGGTCTAGGTCGGGATCACGCTTCGTGAGATGACCTGTCATCACCGGATCACCGACGTAGAGTCGGAAATCGCCGGTTTGACAAGCGCCGAGCGAAGTGTAAGATAGAGAAGTTGCCCTGCGGGCGAGGCTGAGAGGCTGAGCAGTGGGAGCGTCCGATCCTTGAGAACTCAACAGCGTGCACTTGTCAAATGCCAAATAACCTCAACTCCATTTCGGTGGGGTGAGATT
>NZ_JAODOR010000007.1 GCF_025398275.1 Microbacterium memoriense
GATCCGGGGTCAAGGCCCATGACATCGAGGCGATGAGATGTCAGCAACCGCACGTCCACCGCGACCTGGTCCGCTCCCCGCACCGGTTGCAGGTCCGTCCGCATACGCGCCTGGTCGGCGATGATCTTCGCGTCCTTCGCGTCCGTCTTCCCATCACCGCGATAGGTTGCCGCGGCGTGGTGAACGATCCTGCCGGGGATATAGAGCACCCGCTGTCCGTGCGCGGTGAGCAACGCGATCAGCAGCGCAGCGCCACCGGCGTTTAGATCTGTCGCCCAGCAGACTTCACCGTCAACAGCAAGCTCCGTGACCGCAGCGATGAGCTCGAGCAGCTCGGCCTCATCATTCTCGACGCGTTGAGACAGCAGGACAGTGCCGGCGTGGTCGATGACGACGCAATGGTGCGCCCGCTTCGTGCCAGGTGATCAGCAGGCCGCCGAGGATCGCGATGCAGACGAACGTGCTCAACCAGCAGCGGTGGACGAGCCGGCAGGAGCTGCGGCTGGCCATCGTGGTCTGGATCGAACGGAAGTACCACCGCCAGCGAGCCCAGGACACCCTCGGCGGCTTGACGCCCATCGAGTTCGAAGCCAAGCTAGCCGAGCCGCTCACACTCGCGGCCTAAACCGAACCTGTCACCAGTTCGTTCCTCACGCCCCACAAGAACCGTCCGGGAAACCGGGTCAGGCTCCCATCGCCTCAACTCAGGTGTCCGGAAAAGCGGGTCAGGCTCCGGGGGATTCAGACCCGCCCTACACCCTCGTTTGCGATGAGCCAGATTCGCTAAGCGCCGTCATAGCACCTGCCGGGTCAATCTTCTCGCGGGTGCCCGAGGTATCATCGACCTGGACAGGGTCTTGCCATCGACCGGATGCCAGGATCTCCGGATCGTCAGGCAGAACTACCAGATGTGTAACGCCGACCAATCACTCAAGCCAGCTTACGGAAGCGCCGGACGATCGGCGTACGAGACCTCCTAGCCTTCCGTGCTGGAACCTCGTATCCGTCGACCGAGCGAAGGCCAGCCTCGAAGAAACCCTGCTGGGCTCTCGTACAAGTAGCGGCCGTACTGCTGGCGACGGGCAAAGTGATGAATCACCAATGGGACCCAGATCGCAACAACCCAGAGCGCGACAGGAACCAGGACGTCACCTATCCAGGCCCATGCCCACGAGCCTGGGTGGACGAGATGGAGTGTGGATACGACGAGCACGATCACAGCGATGTGCGCGACATAAATTGGAAGCGTTCGTTGCCCAAGATAGGAGAACAGTGACAGACGCTCGACAAGCCGCGCAACTCCGAAGCCCGCTGCCACGGCAAAGATGCTCGCAGGAAAGTGCAAGAGGATCGCTGAGTCCGGGAATAGTGACGCCACTAGCGTCAGTGCAACCCAAGGCAAAGTCAGCAGGGCTGATTGCCACCAGTTGAGCGCCGTCACGATGGAGAGGATTCGTTTCGATAGTCGGGCGGCCGCGATGAAGAAGAAGAAGTACATCGGCACACCGGCCCAGCCAGCGCCGAGAAGCCGATTGACCTCGGGCGGCAATGCAGGGATACCAACCATTGCTGCGACGGAGACTGCTGCAGAAGCAACCACTACTACTTTAGTAGAGATCCTCTTCAACGCGCGCCCGGCGATAAAGAACAGACAGAGGGCCCAGAGGAACCAAAGCTCGCCATTGGGACGAATCGGAGCTACCAAGAACTTAAGCACTTGATCGGCGATGGTATTGCTGGGCTGGTTCGGGAGAACCTCAGTCTCGATGACCTTGTACATGAAGACCACGGGCTGCCATACAAGGAACACCCAGGCAAGCAACGAGATCTTCCGGTCGAAGAGTTCAGTCCATGACGCTTGTGTCCACTTGTATGCGAACAACCCTGAGGCGGCGAAGAAGAGAGGCATACGCAAGGGCGCGAAAACCACGGAAGCCATCTGCAACCAGCTCGGAGCAGCCTCAATGAACGCGAGCTCAACCTCGACGTGAACCAACACCACAAGGAGGATGGAGAACGACTTCGCCGCGTCCACCCACGCAAATCGAGTTACGGATGCGCCATCAGGTCGCCGCGTAGTCTTACGGTCATCAGCCATCGTGGCGTTCGCTCTCCACTCACTTCGTCACGTCATCAAGGCGAGACGGTAGCCCCCGTCACGGCGTTGCCCGTCGGCGCATCCGCCAGACCACCCACGACTGTAGCAGCGCGGCCAGGCCCCATCCCGCGGTCGCCGATAGCGCGGCCCCGTTCAGGCCAAGATGCGGCACTAGCAGCACGGCGGAGAGACCCAGCGCCACCGCGGATCCCGCATTGATCCAAGCGGCCAACAGCTGGCGACCTGCAACCACAAGCTCGATCCCATACGACATTGAGAGCGCACCAAACAGGACGGCGGTCGCGCAGAGGCATACGAGCATGAGCGGGAACTGGTATCTCGGCCAAAGCGTGCTCCCCCACGCGTGCAGCACAGTGGCGCCGACTACAAGCGCACCAAGCGTCAGTACCAGGACTAGGACTCGAATTCGACGAGCTCGTGAGTAGTCCTTGACGCTCACGGATGCCTGAATCAGCGTCATCAAGGGTATGTATATGTACATAGCCCCCGCCAGTGGCCGCAAGACGGCTTGATACTCGCCCATAGCCTCTTCCCCGAAGTAGGCGCCGAGCACATACGTTTCCGTCCATGAGAGAAGGAAGGCTGAGAAGGATGCGGCAAGCCCTGGTACCCAGTAGCGTGCTGTGCGGCGGAGATACTCGACTGACGCAGTGAATCGTGGAAGAAGCGGTCGTCCAGCGGCCGCCGACGCCAGTCCCCCAGACAGCATCGTCAGAGCCACATTCGCGGTCGGTAGCAGAAGAAACATCCCTGCCTTGTTCGCATTCTGCCAGGCAAACCCATACCACAGCGCGTGACGCTCATTACCTCCTGCAGCGGCAGCATTCGCACGTAGCCTGTTGGGCGTAAGTAGCCAGCCTGTCAGTACGCCGATAGCCAAGGGGACTGCGACTTCCGCTCGAAACCCGGCGAAGAGCGTACTCATCCACAGTGCAACGAGCGCCAATAGAGCGACCCAGGATACGAGCGTGAACGCGGTCTCGCGGAAGTATGCGCGGGTTGCAGGCGACAGGTCCGTTCGAGTGGCCGCGTTCACGAACCCAAGATCCGCGGCCTGGTTCATGTATTGCACCAAGGACAGAGCCAGTATCGCGATACCGAAGCTGGCGGGGGACAGGAACAACGGCAACAGCAGCATCTGGCTCAGAGCTAACGCGGCGGACAAGGAGACCACCAGCAGATACGAGCGCTTCGTTACTCGGGACCTCTTGTCACTCGCTTGAAAGCGGGGCCGCCTAATCGTCACGCTGTCGCTAGCCCAATCGGAGTAGAACTGCGACGCGGGGTAAGTTCACGGAGAGTTCCTCCTGCAGCGAAGTAAATAAGGAGGGGCGCGATGATGTACGCCAAGTAGGCAAACGGATGACCGTAGACAGACAGTAGAAGTTTTGAAAGCACATATGCGATCAAGATCACCCAAGCGGGTGAACTGAAGCGGGCGAGCCGATAGATCATTGCGATAAAGATGCCAAAAACGAACGGTCCCACGAAGCAGCCAATCAATCCCCAATCAAGATAGAAGGCGTTGACGAACCCGAGCGCCAACCCGAATCCGACGAAGTCAAGACCGAGGGCCTCCTTCAAGAAAAGGTCCGCGCTCGGACTGAACAAGATAGGGCCGAAGAACTGCTGGCCCATCTGAAAAGGAACCTGAGCCGGTATCAGGTGTATTGTTTGCGAGAACGTCCAACTAGTGCCCGATACGTAGCTGAGCACGGGGGCGAAGATGCGGTCCGCATCGGAGTATCCTGCAAGCGCGAGATCGTTGAGGTAGCTAGACCCCCACGCGGTCAAATTCCGTTCGAAGCCGGCATAGCTGAAGATGATCAGGCCTGCGCTCGCCAGCAGCATTCCCAGCACGATTGGCAGCGCTCGGTTCCACAAGGCAATGATCAGCAGGATGACGGCGGGTCCTACGATGACGCCACGATTTCCGAGGCTCAGAAGTGCGAGGAGACTCAACGCAGCCACCCACATGAGTCCCCTCCGGTGCGGTATCTCCTCGCGCAGCAGCATGAGGCCGACGGGAACGATCAGTCCGACCTGATAGCCGATAGAGACCAAGGTGGAGGCCACCCCGCTAGTAAAGAACTGCGTCCTCGCGGTGTTGACATCATCGGCGAGCGCTGGGGGACCACCAGCCTGCAACCACATCAGAGCATAGACGGCTGTCGCTATCGCGAACAGTAGGAAGATCATCTTCACCCGCGGCTCTGAGGGGGGAAGCGGTGTCTCTGCAATCGCTCGCTGCTTTGCGCCGGAGAATGCGATGCTGTAGCCGAGCCCAAAACCCATCAGCGCAAGGACCAATGCCCACCATTCCAGTGTCGCTGTATCGCTGCCAGATAGCGATATTCCTGCTGACGTGTAGGTGAAGAGCACTGGAAGGAAGACGCGAAGCGGCGACCAGCGCTCAACGGCACTTGATGCGGAACCGATGCTGGCGATCAGCCAGGAAGATCCAACGGCGACCGACAGCCCGAGCCCGAGATTCTGAAAGTAAAGCCCGATACCAGCGCCAGCAAGTACGCCCAACAGCACTGCCAAGAGTACACCTGTCTGCGATGCGGTCTCGTACGCACGCGCCACGACGCGGTCATCGCGCTTCGCTAGAGGTTTGGTTGTGGCCATGGACTATCTTCATCTCCCTTCTGCTGGCTCGTTGTGGCTTGCGAAAGTACGCCGCCTGATGAGGATCCGTCCACATGCTGTGATCCTGACTCCCGAATCCTGCTTTGGGTGTCCACTTCGGGTACGTCGCTTCCGCGAGCGTAGCGGAGGCGCGGGCCCCCTTAGAGCTCGGTTGTGTCGGTGTAGCGGGTGGTCGGTGGTTGGTGGACTCCTGGTACTAGATACGATTCCTCTGCTGTGATGAGTCTTTGGTGCGGATCTGCATCCTCGAGAACTGGCAGTATTTCACGATTGGACTCTGGTGTCTGACGTGTCGCGTCGCGTCCCACAGGAGACAGCCGATAGGTCAATTGCGACGAGCTCGGAAGGCCGCTCGCGCGTATGCGGCAAAGCGTGTTGACTCGGTGCGGTCGTGTGACGGGGAAAGTAGCGCAACGCAACTGCGGATCGCGTAGCCGGAGCCAACGATCGCACGCCAGGCCGCTCTGCGAACAACCCCAGCATGATAGTGGGATTGATACAAGTCGAAGAGGTTCTCCAGCCAAACCGTCTTGACCGCCGTCGTCGGCCCGCTGCTCGCGCCTACAGTATGGCTCGCGGATAGGTTCCCAGCGAGAACGACTCGGAAGCCTGCCCCCCGCGCACGCAGGCAGTACTCGACATCCTCGGCATACATGAACCACCTCTCGCTTAGGCCGCCGAGTGAAGTCCACGTATCCTTCCGTGAGAATAGGCATCCGCCCGAGACCCACGCAACGTCGATCGGTGCATCACCTTCGATCTGGCCACGCAAGAGGTAGTGACCACGTAGGCAACGCCAACGCTTTGCCAACCGCGACATGCCGCTTGCGTGTGTGAACATGCGAATGATCGTCGGCTCGTAGCCGCCCGCCATAGTTCGTAGCGTTCCATCGGCTTCGACAACATCAGGAGCAAGGATGCCGATCGTGGCGTCCTCGGAGAGGATCTGAATGGCGCGGTGAATGGTCTCGGCCGATATCTGTGCATCCGGATTGAGCAACAGAAGGTGCTTCGCCGTTGATGCCGCGACCCCCTTGTTCACAGCCTTCGCGAAGCCCAGGTTAGCGCCCGTTTGAATGACCTGCGCACTCGGAAACTCCGCAGAGACGAGCGCGACGGTCCCGTCTGCGGACCCGTTGTCTACCACGATCAGCTCGATCTCAGCCAGCGGGAGATCGGACAGCGCGGTCCTTACCACCTCGGCGCTGTTATAGGTAACGACGATCACCGAAAGCAGCGGGCTCGAAGAAGTGTCAGTCATTGAGTTTGGCCTCTTCGCCAACGTCTCCATCAAGCCGTGCTCGAATCACCGCGACACAACGCTCCCACTCGTGCTCGATACCACCTACTGGACGATGCACTCCTCGCCGCGCCGGAAGCAAGTCTATCGCGCGAGCCACTTCACGCGGTGAGTTGGGGCTCACGAACACCGCTTCTGGCCCCGCGACCTCACGCATAACGGCGATATCCGAGACGATGACTGGTGCTCCAAAGTGCCTGGCCTCGATGGGGGGGAGGCCGAACCCCTCGTCGCGCGACACGAAGATGAAGCCGTCGGCCTGTTCGTACATCCAGCGCAACTCCTCGTCGCTGATCCGACCGAGGAACACCAGGCGACCGTCCGCAACATAGTCCTTCACTGTCGGTGGCAAATCCGCGGCGGCTCCCGAATACTCGCTGCTGCCGACGATGACCAACGGCCGTTCGGAGGAAACGGAATGAGCGAGCATCGCGCCCTCGATGGCTACTCCGAGGTTCTTACGAACATTCATCCGACCAACCGATAGGACGAATCGCCGGACATCACGCAGTGATGCCGGGCGGCGCGCTGTGGCAGCGGCCAGTTGAGATGAGACCCCGAGGCCTGTTGCGCTAACGGGACGAAGCCTGGGCTCGAGACGTTCGATCCGGTAGGCCTCCGTAAGCGAAGAAGTGCAAACCGCATCTGCTCGCCTTGCGAGTGGACCCATAGCTGCGAAGTACACGCGCTCCTTCGTCGTGAACCACTCCGGGTGATCCTTGAAAAGAAGATCGTGAATGAACACGGCTGATCTGCCGAAAAGCGGAGCATAGTTGTGAGCCACGACCGCATCGACGTGATGCTTCTTAGCAAGCACTCCGAGTTCGAGCGCATTGGTCGCGGCCTGCGGCGCGAGATGCGTGTAGACCGGGGCGGCGGTGGCTGGCAAGATAGCGTCGTCTCGATGGCGAGATCGGACCGCGACGAGAACCTCGTCGCGGGGAAACGCCCGTACCCAGGCTTTCACGAACTCACGCATCACCGTTTGATTGGCGGTCGGGCCCTTGACCCACCAGAATCCGTCAAAGAGGACGCGCATTTGCGAGCTCCTTCAAGGTCTGATCATAGCGAGAGCACACGAGATCCCATGTGTACAGTCGTTCGCTACGTTCGCGAGCGTTGTGCCTTGCTCGCTCCTGCTCGTAAGGCGAACTGATCATGGCTTGCACCGACCGCGTAATCGCTTCAGGTACTGGGCTGACGTAGGTGCCCTGTTCACCTAGAACCTCGCGGTTGTAGATCGTGTCGCGGGCGACGATCGGCGCACCGCATGCCATTGCCTGTACGAGAGCGGGGTTGGTGCCGCCAACGCTGTGACCATGAAAGTAGGCGCCAGCGTTGTTGAGTAGCGCGAACAACAGACCGTCGTCATTCACGTGCCCGAGCCATCGCACATTCGCATGCTGCTCCGCTAGCCGTCTTGCGCTCTCATCCAGCTCTCCGCCGTAGCCTGTCGAGCCCACTATGACCACCGGGTACTCTCGTGATATCTGGGCGGCCGCGCTCAAGAACTCGGGAATCGTGTTCTCGGGGACGAATCGAGCAACTACGAGGGCGTATCCCCCAGGTTCGTACCCCAGCGGGACGGGGGCGGTGTCGATAGCTGTTCCACCGTAAGGAATGAACACTCCGCGTCTGCCAAAATCGGTCTCCCAGCGATCACCGATTGCGACAGCATCAACCACCAATTCGCTAGCATACTTTGCAGTTAGTTTCGCGCCTGTGCGGAACAACCATTTGGCTACCCGCCCCCACTTGGCGCGGTCCCATTCGATGCCGTCCACATTGACTAAGGTGGGGATCCGTGCGCGCTTGAGAGCAGGGAGCCAAAACCCGTTGGCCACGTTCATTACCAGCGCGACATCCGGCTTTTCTTTTGCTGCATGGCGCGCAGCAGTGAACCCATATGTCAGGGTGCTTAGCGACTCCTTCTCGAGCCCCCAGGTTTGAATGACTCGCACGCGAGGGTCGCGCTCCGGGTCATCCGGCCTTGTCGCGCCGGGCCGACTGTAGACCGTAACGTCCCACCCCTGATCCACGAGGTATGGAGCGAGCTTGCGGATGGCGGTCTCAAATCCGCCGTAGTAGCTGGGATAACCGCGGGTTCCGATAATGGCAACTGAGGGCAAGGAAGAGATCCTATTGTCTAGTGCGAACTGCCGTTGGCGGCAATCGCGGCTTTTGAGGTTCTCCGAAGAAGAACTTGGTCGCCCAGGAGCGGCCAACTCTCGTCGGAACCGAGGTCAAGTCGAACTGAATCATCCCACGGCAAGGATGAGCAGCCCGAGACCCGCCGCGCCTCGGTGATCCCGAAGCTCGCGAGAGCCCGCCGATGAGCATGCTCCGCTTGATCGGGGACTTCGCTCGCTCGTGGCGGGCGTCGCCTGGCGGGCAACATGGAGTCGCCGATCACACTGAAGTGCTGTGACAGTGTGCTGAGACTCCCCGTCGTGAAGGGATCGGATGTTTCGCCTCGCTTCGCTTGTTCAGCCATCGCGAGGCGAGCGGCGGCGAGCGCGGCGTCTGCGTCCATCAGTGTGGCGTCCACGCAATCCTCCCGAAGGCTCTTGACGGGGTCGAGCGTAGCCGGGGCAGGTTTCGGAGGTGTGTCGTGCGGTTTCATCTAGGAGGGCGATAGAGGGAGTCACTAACCAACAGGTCAATCTTCGCAGATGAAGAGGGTTCTTGCGCTCGAGCTGAGCGCTGTGGCGACCCCGGGCTGGCGTGGTTGCCTCTTCACCACTCCACTCTGCCGGCGGCCCGGCTTGCGCTCTCATC
The DNA here is from genome assembly GCF_025398275.1 of Microbacterium memoriense. GTDB lineage: Bacteria > Actinomycetota > Actinomycetes > Actinomycetales > Microbacteriaceae > Microbacterium > Microbacterium memoriense. The sequence continues at coordinate 8,850 of NZ_JAODOR010000007.1, forward strand.
CGGTGTCAGGTCGCGTCACGTCATGCAACTCGCTGCGGTGCCGACGCGCCGGACACATATCTTGAGCGGGTTGGGCGCTCGCTGCCCACCCGACCCAAGGACACCACCATGACAACCCTCACACTTTCCGCCGGGATCCGAAGCCGGCTGCTCGCGGGCCTCGCGGTGGTCGGTGCAGCCGCGCTCGCGCTTGGCGGCTGCGCATCCGCCACCCCCGAAGGTGAGCCCACCACGGCCTCGGCCGTCTACCGGATCGGAATCTCCGGGCCGGTGCTGAGCTCGACCCCTGACCGTAGCCGACACAATGCGCAACTCGTACAGGACCGGTAACCCAGCAGCTCGTCAGCTTCACCGCCAAAGCTGAGACCGTACCTCGGGTGGCCACGGAGCGGCCGACGGCTGAAGTCGGGCTGACGTGGACCTTCTCGCTGCGGGACGGAGCGCTACTCAATGACGGCTCGCCGGTCAGCGTAGATGCCCTCGCGGAGCGCTCGGGTCCGGCCGCTATTGCGGCCTCCCTCGGCGCGCGGCTCAGGACGCTCGCCGACGTGGGGTAGGGCAGACCCGTTGCTTACGCGACCGTCTCGCCGGGCGCGATCGCGGCTCGCAGCGTCCTGAAGAGGATCGAGATATCGCCGAGCAGGCTCCAGTTCTCGACGTAGGAGAGGTCGAGGCGTACGGAATCCTCCCAAGAGAGCGTCGACCGTCCGCTGACCTGCCACAGCCCGGTGATGCCCGGTTTGGCGAGGAACCGGCGGTGGACGTGGTCGGCATACTGCTCGACCTCAGAGGGCAGGGGCGGGCGGGGTCCGACCAGCGACATCGAGCCGCCGATCACGTTGAACAGCTGAGGGAGCTCGTCGAGGCTGAAGCGGCGCATGAACCGGCCGACGTTGGTCACGCGAGGGTCGTTTGTCATCTTGAAGAGGACCTCATTGCCGGCATCCTGCGCCTGTTGCGCTTTGAGGTCGGCAAGCAGATCCTCCGCATTGACGACCATCGAGCGGAACTTGAGCATCGAGAACTCGCGGCCGTGGTAGCCGATCCTGGTCTGGCGGAAGAGCACGGGGCCGGGGCTCGAAAGCTTGACGATCAAGGCGAGGATCAGCAGCAGTGGACTGATCACGATCACGCCCACACCGGACAGCAGCAGATCGACCGCGCGCTTGGTGAGTTGCTGGCCGGTGCTGAATCGCGGCGTCTCCACGTGGATCAGCGGCAGACCGGCCACCGGCCGGGTGTGCACACGCGGACCGGCGATGTCAGTGATGCTCGGGGCGAGCACGAGGTGCTGCTTGCCCGCTTCGAGACTCCACGAGATCTGCTTGACCTTGTTGGCGGGCAAGTCGTCGGTGCTCGTGACCGCGACCGTATCGGCGCCGGTGATCGCGAGCGCGCGCTCGACGCGGTCGACGCTGCCCATGATCGGGATGCCGGTGCCCTCGATCGTGTCGGCGACCTTGCCCGACGGCACACAGGCGCCCACGACGCGGTAGCCGGCGGAGGGGGTGCGCTGCAGTTCACGGGCGGTCTGCGCGACCGACTGCCGCGAACCGACCAGCAGCACCTTCGCGGTGTAGCGCCCCATCTGGCGCTGCGCGACGAGCCACTGGCGCCACAGCCAGCGGGTGAGCAGCAGCATGAACACACCGAGGGGCAACGAGATCAGCAGGTATCCACGTGCGACGTCGATGCGCAGCAGGAACGCGAGGATCGCGATCGTGCCGAAGACGCCGAAGCTGGCGCGGACGATACGCGCGTACTCGGTCGGGCCGACGCCGATCACGCGCTCGCTGCGCGAGTCGGCGAGAGCGAGAGCGAGCATCCAGATGGCGATGAGCGCAGCCGAGAAGGCCCAGTAGGAGAACTCGCTCAGCCGGCTGTCTTCGCGAATCGAGACCTGAGCATTGCCTAGGCCGAACCACGCCAGCTGCGTGCCGTAGACGACCCACACGAGCACGAGGAAGTCGGTGATACGCAGGCGGCGGGCGTAGCGCTCTCGCCAGGGGTCCAGAGGCAGGGCGGTCGGCGTCGGCGCGGTGGTGGCGCTGGGCTCAGCCATCGGCGCCTCGGCGTGGGAGCTCGGCGTGTGCATGACGGTCGACGACAGCCGCTCGGCAGGTGGGACGTGCTGCGCTTCCACTGTCACGTTGGTCACCTCCGAGATCGATGCGGCAGGCGCGATCGTATCGAGTACAGGTTTCGGTGATGTGTCGTGTGTCATGTCGGCCCAGCGGAGAGGGGGGAGGGGAGCTGGTCAGCAAGTTCCCAGATTAGCTCTCGTGGATGAGGGAGTCCTCATCCAAACGTCGAGGACGGTAACTGGCGCGCAGCGCGTCGATGAAAACGGCGATCAGGATTCCGATGCAGGCTCCGGCGGTGTTGGCGACGATGTCGAGGACGCTCGGCGTACGGGCATCCAGTAGCAGAGCCTGCACGCACTCGATCGTGACCGTCGCGAGGAACGCGACCGGCAGCACGAGCCAGCGGTTGCGTACCAGGATGAGCGTCAGCAGTAGACCCAGCGGCACGAACAGCAGGATGTTCGCCGCGAACTCGATGCGCTCGTAGGTCAGCGCCGGGATCGCCCGCGTGATGAGGCGCAGCAGCGGACCGGCGCCCTGGTCGACGGGCACGGGCCAGAAGGCGATGCCTGTGAGGAGCAGGGTGTAGGCGAGCAGGTATGCGCGGGGGTCGCGGGTGTTGCGGCGTTTCGACTCGGCCCTGGGGGTCTCGCTCAACGACCGGGGGGAAGAGAGGGCGGGGAGGGGAGGGCGCGGCGGGATGTGCAGCGGGGGTGATGGGGCATCGGTCATGTGGCCTCCCAGACGAGTCGGGGCGTTGCCACGGTGCACGCGTGGAGGTGAGTGTACCGCGGACGGCCGGAGGCGTGCGGTTTGGTGGGGGATTGCGCGCTGAGCGGTGAGGGCGGGTCTGCGATCGCGGCATCCACCTGCACTGGGCATTTTGTCGTTGTTGGTTTAGCGAAGGGTAGCGATGACAAACTCGCCAGGCGTGCGCGCCGGACAGGGAAGGCCGCGCCGCGCGGTCATCGGAGGTGCGACGCATCCATGCCGTCGCGATGGCGAAGGTGTGGGATGTCTCTCCGCACTTCACCGCGCCGCCCGTTGTGCTGGACGTGGCGGCACCTTTCGAGTCGTGAGGCGACTCCGTCGTCGCATCGACCTGGATGTCGGTCGACACTTCGGCATCCTCCTTGTCGGTCTGCCCCCCGGCAATCGGGAGAATAGCAGGTGCTTGTGACGGCCATGTATCACGTGACGAAGGCGTGATACAGCTCAGATCTTGAGCCTACGACACAGATGAGAAACCTCTCATCGACTTTTGAATGAATTGGCCGACGTAGCGTGAAGCTGCCGTGGCGGCTAGGACAGCACGGTGCCTGCCACGACGAGCGCCAGATACGTCGCGTTGAACACCGCATGGGTCAGCACCGCAGGCCAGATGCGGCCGGTCAGCAGCACCAGCAAGGCACACGTCCCCCCGACAGCGAACAACGTCATGGCGTCGGTGACGGTGAGCGCCCCCGCGCTCGCGTGCAGCAGGATGAAGCCGCCGGTCGACACCAGAAGTCCCGTCACCGCCGCAGCCAGCCCGCCCGCCCGGCGGCGCAACAGCTGATAGACCGCAACGAGCACCACGGCCCGAAAGAAGAGCTCCTCGACGACCGGCGCGACGACGGCAGCCGGCAGCGCCTCGGTGAGCCACCACGAGGTCGGCAGCGCACCGTCGAGCGTCGTGGCCGACGGGAAGGTCATGGCGTCCGCCCCGCTCATCCAGCCCTGCAGCAGGCGCAGCCCGAGTCCGAGACCGAGGCCCCAGAGCAGGTCGACCGGGCGAAGCTTCAGCAGACCCGCCGGACGCGCCCGGGCGAACGCGAAGACGATCGGCACGAGCATGCCGGCCCACAGCACGACGGTCGACGCGATCGGCGCCCACGGCGCAGCGATGCGACTGACCAGTCCCCCGCCGACCGCCCCGACCCCCAGCGCGATGAGCGCGACGGCGAGCACGGAAAGATCCCACTTGCGCACGGCGCGGCCGCCGAGCCGCCAGTCGGTGCGCCGACGCCGACGATGACGACTCGCGGATGACGCGGCCTCGGTGCTGGGCACGATGGCGGTGTCTCTAAGCTGATCGGGCACGTGGCCAAACTACCGTCACGTAGCGCGACACGCATTTCCCACTCCCCCTACGGAGCAGCCGTGCTCGAGATTCTCACCGTATGCACCGGCAATATCTGCCGCTCGCCCCTGGCCGCCCAGCTTCTCGCGACCCGGCTCGCCGACCGTGACGTCGTCGCGACCAGCGCGGGCACCCACGCCCGCGAGGGCGCACCGATGACCCCCGAGGCGGCGCAACTCGCCATCGAACGCGGAGTACCTGTGGCCGCGACGAGTGCGCACTCGGCGCGCTACCTGCTGCCACAGCATGTGCAGCGTCCTGACCTCGTCCTGGCGATGGCACGCGAGCATCGTCGCGCGATCGTCGAACTCGATCCGACGCGCGGACGCAGCACCTTTACTGCGCGGGAGTTCGCGCGCTTGAGCGCCGACGTCCCCAATGAGGAGCTGCGGGTCGCCGCCGCGACCGGCGGCGACGACGATCGCGCCCGCTTCGCCGCCGCGCTCGGCGTGATCGCGAGTCGTCGCGGGGTGACGCTGCCGCCGGCGTCGCCCGATGACGACGACATCATCGACCCCATCGGGCGGTCCGCTGCCACCTATGCGCGGTCGGCCGAGGAGCTCGCGCCTGGCATCAACGCCGTCGAGCGAGTCGTGCGGCTCGTGTTGGGCCGAGGCGTCGGGTGAGCGGGGAAGTGAGAAGAGAGTGCGACCGGATACCAGTTGGAAACACGGGCTGTGACAGACTGATCCGGTCACGTCCGGCAGCCCCCGTCGGCATCGCGTCCCCTCGAGAGGCACGATGGAGCTCAGCGACTACATCCGCATCCTCCGCAAGAACTGGCTCGTCATCGTCGTGCTGACCCTCGTCGGTCTCGGCGCCGCGGCGGGCTATTCGCTGACCCGCACCCCAATCTACGAGTCGTCGAGCACCGTGTTCGTGTCGACGCAGACCGGAGGCACAGCCGCGGAACTGCAACAGGGCTCCAACTTCACCCAGGCACGCATCAACACGTATGTCGGACTCGTATCGACCCCGGTCGTGCTTAACCCGGTGATTGCCGAACTCGACCTGGGCGTCACGGCATCCGAGCTGCGCAGCAGCATCTCGGCATCCGCAGCCCTGAACTCGACGCTCATCACCGTCACCGTCTCCGACCCCGACCCGGTGCTGGCGGCGAACATCGCCAACGCGATCGCCGCGAGCCTGTCCAGCGCCGTCCCCCAGCTCGAGCCCGAGGCGGCCGACGGGTCGAGCCCTGTGTGCCTCAGCCGCGTCAGCGATGCCCAGCCTGCCTTGTCGCCCTCGAGCCCCAACGTGCCGCTCAACCTCGCGCTGGGCACGCTCGTGGGGCTCGCGCTCGGCGTCGGTGTCGCCGTGCTGCGCACGGTGCTCGACAACAAGGTCCGCAACCGCCGTGACGCCGAACAGATCACCGCCGCGCCCTCGATCGGCGCCATCGCGTACGACCCGAAGGCTAAAGACCGGCCACTCATCGTGCACGCCGACCCGCTGAGCCCGCGGGCCGAGTCGTTCCGCGCGCTGCGCACCAACCTGCAATTCCTCGACATGGGCGGGCGGGCGAGCTTCGTGATCACCAGCTCGATTCCGAGCGAAGGCAAGTCGACCACGACGATCAACCTCGCGATCGCCCTCGCCGACGCCGGCAAGCGCGTTGCGCTGCTCGACACCGACCTGCGCAACCACCGTCGCGAGCTGTCGCCGAGACATGCGGCATCCCTCGCCACCGGACGCATCGTCGTCGACGGACGCAACTGCCTCGACGCCGCCGCGTGGCGTGCAGCTGGCTGGGAATACTACGGTTTGGGCCGACCGTAGCCGGCGACCTCAGTCGGCCGACTGAGATGAGCGAGAGGTTCGTCCGATTGCGATGGTCTAGGACGAGAAATCGCACCAGCCACGATTCACGTTCTCGCGCGACCTCGTCAATGGGCCGTGTCGCCGGGGGCGACAGCGGCTTTCGCCGTCTTGGCGAGGATGGCCAGGTCGCCAAGCAGCGACCAGTTCTCGACGTAGGAAAGATCGAGCCTGACGGTTTCCTCCCACGACAGGCTCGACCGCCCGCTGACCTGCCAGAGCCCTGTGATCCCAGGCTTCACCAAGAACCGGCGGTGCACGTGCGTTGCGTATTGCTCGACCTCGCTCGGCAGCGGCGGGCGAGGGCCCACAAGAGACATCGACCCACCAAGCGCGTTGAACAGCTGCGGAAGCTCATCGAGGCTGTACTTGCGCATGATGCGGCCGATGGGAGTGATGCGCGGGTCGTTCTTCATCTTGAACATGACCTCGTTGCCCGAGTCAGCGCCCTGCTCCTGCCGCTCGCGTTGCAGGTTCTCGAGCAGCTCTTCGGCGTTCGTCACCATCGAGCGGAACTTCAGCATGGTGAACTCTTGGCCGCCGCGGCCGATCCGGGTCTGACGGAAGAGCACGGGGCCCTCCGACGACAGGCGAATGCTCATCGCGAGAAACGCGAGCACGGGGCTCAGCAGCACGATGGCGACAATGCTGACGCAGATGTCCAGCATCCGTTTGACGAAGTCTTGCCCTTTGCTGAAGCGCGGCGTCTCGACATGAATGAGGGGCAACCCCGCGACCGGGCGCGTGTGCAACCGGGGGCCGGCGATATCCACAATGCTCGGCGCGAGCACCAGGTGCTGCCGGCCGGCCTGCAGGTTCCACGAGATCTGCTTCACCTTGTCAGGCGGCAGTTCGTCGGTACTCGTCACGGCAACCGTGTCGGCACCCGTCAGCGCCATCGCACGTTCGACGGCTTTGACGCTGCCCATCATCGGAATCTGGGTGCCGGGCACCACGTTGCCGATCTCTCCGCTCGTCGTGCACGCCCCCACGACGTGGTACCCCGCGCTGGGGTTGCGGCCGAGCTCGCGCGCGATCTGCGTGACCGACTCGCTCGACCCGACCAGCAGCACCCGTGCCGAGTAGCGTCCGTTGCTCCGCATGGTGACGAGCCAATTGCGCCACAGCCATCGGGTGAAGAGGAGTACGAGCACACCCGCGGGCAAGCTGATCAGCAAGAAGCCGCGCGCGACGTCGGTCTGCGTGAGAAACGCGATGATCGCGACCGCACCGAACAACCGCAGGCTCGCATCGACGACGCGCAAATATTCGTCGGGGCCTGAACCGAGCACCCGCACGCTGCGCGAATCACTCCACGACAAGGCCAGCATCCACGCAATGATCAGGGTCGTTGAAAACACCCAATACGACACCTCAGAGATGCGCGCGTCGGCGCGGATCGCCAGCTGCGCATTGCCGAGACCGAACCAGGCGATCTGCGTACCGAAGACGACCCACACGAGAGAGAGGAAGTCACTGATGACCAGACGCGTCTGAAAACGGCGGCGCCAGTCATCAACAGCGGGCGTGGGGGGAGTCATAAGAAGGGGGCGCGCAGGCGGCACGGCTGGTCCGGTGGAGTCAGCGGGTGCGCTGCGGTGCATATTCGAGTCGTGAGGCGACTGCGTCGTCGCATCGACCTCAACTTCGGTCGACACTTCGCATCCTCCTTCGTCGTCTCTATCTCGGCTCTCGGGAGATTATCAGTCGTATGTGTCCGCCGTGTATCGCGTGACGTCCACTCCTGATCTCCGTCGTTCGAGCCTAGGATAAGAATGAGAGCCGTCTCATCAACTTTCGGATGAGCTTTTCGGCGCGTTCGCCGGGGACCACAGCTGTAACACGGCGTCGATACGCTCTCCCGCATGCGACTTTCTGTCATTGGGTGTGGATATCTGGGCGCCGTGCACGCGGCGGCGATGGCTTCGATCGGGCACGAGGTGGTCGGGATCGACGTCGACGAGCGCAAGATCGCGGCGCTCTCGGCGGGTGAGGCGCCGTTCTTCGAGCCCGGGCTGCCCGAGATTCTCGCCGAAGGAATCGCCTCGGGGCGGTTGAGCTTCACGACCGACATGTCTGCGGCTCGCGGCGCTGCGGTGCACTTCGTCGGGGTCGGCACGCCGCAGCAGAAAGACAGCTACGCCGCCGACCTCACCTACGTCAACGCGGCCGTCGATGCGCTCGTGCCGTTTCTCTCGCCCGGCGACATCGTCGCGGGCAAGTCGACCGTGCCCGTCGGCACGGCGGCAGATCTCACCCCGCGGGTCGAGGCTGCCGGGGCGACGCTCGTCTGGAACCCGGAGTTCTTGCGTGAAGGCTTCGCCGTGGAGGACACGATTGACCCCGACCGGCTCGTTGTCGGTGTGCCCTCCGACGAGGCCGGAGCACGCGCCGCCGACGTGCTGCGCGAGGTCTACCACCCGGCTGTTGCCAAGGGCACGCCGTTCATCGTGACCGACCTCGCCACCGCCGAGCTCGTCAAGGTGGCGGCGAATGCGTTTCTCGCGACGAAGATCTCGTTCATCAACGCCATGGCCGAAATCGCCGAGGTCACCGGCGCCGACGTCACGCAGCTTGCCGACGCGATCGGTCACGACGTCCGCATCGGCCGGCGCTTTCTCGGCGCGGGAATCGGCTTCGGGGGTGGATGCCTGCCGAAAGACATCCGTGCCTTCTCCGCGCGCGCTGAAGAGCTCGGTCGGGGCGAATCGGTCGCGTTCCTCCGCGAAGTCGACGAGATCAATCTGCGCCGGCGCGAACGTGCGGTGCAGCTTGTGATCGAAGGCCTCGGCGGCCAGGTGTTCGAGAAGAAGATCGCCGTGCTCGGTGCCGCGTTCAAACCCCACAGCGACGACATCCGCGACTCGCCCGCCCTCGACGTGGCCGTGCGCCTGCACGGTCTCGGTGCGGACGTGGTCGTCACCGATCCGGAGGCGATTGCCAACGCACGCCGCGTGCATCCGCAGCTCACCTACATCGACGAGCGGGATGAGGCGATCCGCGACGCCGACGCCGTCATTCTTGTCACCGAGTGGGACGAGTACCGCCGCGATCTCGCGCCCGAACACGCGTCGACGTTGACAGCGGGACGCGTCGTCGTCGACGGACGCAATGGGCTCGATGCCGCCGCATGGCGCGCGGCGGGATGGACGTATTACGGCATGGGGCGGCCGTAAGGGGGCGCCTTTTGCGGGGGCGCCCGCTGCGGTGCGCCCCGGACACCTGTGATGTACGGCACGAGCACCGCGCGACCGCGAACGCGGCCCACCTCGAGGTCAACGAAAGCCTGCGGATACGTCGTCGTGTCGACCGTGATGGCGCCCATACGGGCCAAGTCGAGCACCTGACGCTGATCGGCGCGCGTCCCTCCGTACGACCGGCGCACGTCGACACCCCACGGGAGGGGCTCGGTGAGCGCATCTGCGGCGTAGCCCACGCCCACCCTGAGATCGCGCCGGCGGTGGCCGGGGCCGGTCCGACGCGTTCGCACTTCGCGCGTTCGCTGCGTACGGCGGAGCCGGCACCGGGGGCGTGATCGAGGAGTGGCTCCGCAGCGATGATCCGGTGGACGTCGATACCCTCACCGATGTCATCCTCGCGGCGGCGCCGGAGTGGTGGCAGGGCCGGGTGTGACCTGGGGGCTGGGGTCTGTGGATAACTTCGGACGAGTGTCGGAGGTATGTTCTACATTGAGGGTATGAACAACCCGCTGCTCACCTCCATCGCCGAAGCGCTCGACGCGCTCGCGATGGCAGGCGGCGACCGGGCCCCCGAGGCACTGACCCCGGGCGAGTTGGTGTCGTTGAACGCCGCTTTCGGGTCACTCAAGCGCCGAGTTGATGCGGCGTTCGCGCCCGTCGCGGCCGAGATCGCCCGTCAGTCACGCACCGAACTCGGCAAAGACTCACTGGCGAAGAGACAGGGCTTCCGCTCTCCCGTCGCGCTTATTCAGGCCACGACCGGCTCGAGCGTGGGCGAGGCCATCAAGATCGTCCAGGTGGCCGAAGCAACCGCGCCGCGCCTCTCGCTCACGGGCGAAGCGTTGCCGTCACCGCACCCGTTCGTGGCGGATGCCGTGGCCTCCGCCACACTCAGTGTCACCGCCGCCTTCGCGATCGTGACGCTCCTCGACCGCCTTGCCCTGCGGGTCAGCCCGGAACGCCGCGCCACGGCCGAGCGCGAACTTGTAGCGCTTGCGCCCGGGCTGCGCGCCGACGAACTCTCCCGCCTCATCTGCCGGGCCGAAGCCCACCTCGACCCCGACGGCGTCGCACCCCGCCACGAAGAAGCCCGCGCCGAGCGCTCTCTCACCCTGAGCGAACGCGACGGACGGCTACACCTCACCGGCATCTTCGACATCGGCACCGGCGCCCCCATCAAAACCGCGCTCGACAGCATGCTCACCCAGATCTTTCGCACGAATGAGAATGCCGACGACGCCACCCGCGACCAGCGCTCACCTCGCCAGATGCGCGCCGACGCCCTGGCCGACCTGTGCCAGCACGCCCTCGGGTGCACCACCGTGCCCACCGGGCCGACCACGACCGTCGTCGTGCGCATGACGCTTGCCGATCTTGAAACCGGCACCGGCCTCGCCGCCGTCGATGGCATCGACCAGCCCCTCCCCGCGGCCGCCATCCGCCGCATCGCCGCCGACACGCAGGTCATCCCCTGCGTGCTCGGTGGCGACAGCGACATCATCGACTGGGGTCGTGCCAAGCGCCTCTTCACCCCCGCTCAAAAGCTCGCCCTCGCCGAACGTGACGGCGGATGTGCCCTGTGCGGGGCACCCGTCGCCTGGACCATCGCCCACCACATCGACTGGTGGCAACGCGACACCGGGGCGACCGACCTCCGCAACGGCGTGCTCCTCTGCACCGGATGCCATCACCAGGTGCACGACGACGGGTGGGAGATCAGAATCGACGGCCCCGGCATCGACGCGCACGTCTGGTTCATCCCACCCCCGTGGATCGACCCCGACCGCGCGCCCCGTCCGGGCGGGCGAAACCGATACCGACTCAGCGCGTGACCCACGCCCCGCCCCGCGCGTCCACCCCTCGCTAGCGTGAACACATGAGCCCACCGACGACCGCACTGCAGCGCACCTACCGCTACCTGAGACTCACGCTGGTCGGCGCCGTCGTCGCGATCTTCACCGCCGTCGCCGTCGCCGCATCCGACGTCGGCTGGCTTCCCTCCCTCAGCGACTACTACTACTCCCCCGCCCGCACCACCTTCACCGGCGCTCTTTTCGTCGCCGCCGCCGTGCTCCTCGCCCTCTCCGGCCGCGGCCCCGAGCGCGCCCTCCTCGACGCATGCGCCGTTCTCGCGCCCCTCATCGCCCTCATCCCCACACCGCACATCCCCCCTGCCGCACTCCCCGACGTCGCCAACGGCATCACCACCTACCTCGTGATCACGACCCTCGCGCTGATCGTCGCGGTCACCCTCACCCTCACCGGCGACATGCCGGTCGCCGGTGTCGCCGCAAGCGGCAGCGTCGCCGCCCTCGTCATCCTCACACTCGGCCTCGCCTGGATGCTCGCGCCGCACGCGGTTCTCACCCACGGGCACGTCATCGCCACCGTCGCGTTCTTCGCCCTCTTCGGCGCCGTCGCGATTCTCCATGCCTTCCCGCGCACCACCGCGCCCCCGCCGCGCGCGCTCCGCGTGATCTACACGGGGATCGCAGCACTCCTCGGCCTTGTGCTCGTCGCCTACCTGACCACATCGAACGTCGTGCTGCTCGCCGAAAGCGTCGCGCTCGCCCTCTTCGCCGTGTTCTGGATCGTCCAAAGCATCGAGAAGTGGAACGACCCCGACCCCAGCCTTCGCTGAACGACCCCGCGCTCAGCGCACGATCGCGGTGACCGTCGCCAGCCGGGCCAGCACCTCCTGGCTGATCGAACCCAGGAGGAAGCGGACGAGTGCGCTGCGCCCGTGCGTCCCCAACACGGCCATCCGCGCCCCGTGCGCTCGCGCATTGATGATGTGCGACGGGTAGCCCTGCTCCACCACCCGCTCGACAACGAGGTCGGGATAGTCCGACGCGAGGCCCGCCAGCGCCACGGCCTGCACCTCCTCGGTCACCGCCTGCATGTTCGCGAGATACACCTCGGGGTACACCGCCAGCGAATTGCGCGGCGCCGTGAGCGGCGTCCACACGCTCACCGCCACCAGCTTCTCGCCCAGCCGATCAGCCTCCGCCGCCGCAAACGCGAGCGCCCGCTCCGACACAGCCGACCCGTCGAGCCCCACCACCACACCAACCCCCGCATCGAGGTCGAGATCGGGCACGACGACAACCGGGCACATCGCCCCCGCCACAATGCGAATACCGTGCGCGCCGCGAGCCGGCCCCTCGCCCGGACCGCGATAGTCGCTCCCGATGACGAGCAGCGCCGCGTCCTTGGACGCATCGATCAGATGCGTCACCGGATTCCCCGTCAGGACCCGCGTCGTCACGGGCACCCCGATGCGAGCGACATGCTCGTCGAGAAGATCCTGAGCCGCACTCGCCGCCGCAGAGACGACCGACCCTTCTCCGACAGCCCCGACCGCTCCCCCGACGACGGCAATCAGCTCGATGCTCTGCCCGCGCGCCAACGCCCGCGCGACCGCCCACTGCACGGCACGGTCCGAAGCCCCCGCAACTCCGACGACGATCTTCTCTGACATGGCACGTCCCTCCGTTGGGCTCCCCTGTAGCCCGCACGCTACTCGCGGCGACACCGGGCGGCCACGGTTCGGGCCGTGAAAAACCCGGTCGGACGCATCAGCGTCGGAGCATCAACTCAGCGCGGTCCCCACGACCATGAGAACGACGTAGGCCGCGTTGAAGACCACGTGGGTGAGCACGGCCCCCCACACGCGCCCCGTCAAGAGGACGAGCAGACCGCACGTCAGCCCGACGGCGCCGAAGACCACGGCATCCGCAACCGACAAGGTCCCGCCGATCGCGTGCACCAGGATGAACGCGCCCGTCGACACCAGCAACGCCGCGAACCCGGCGGCCAGCGACCCCGCCGCGCGGCGCAACAGCTGATAGACGACGACGAGCAGCACACCGCGGAAGAGGAACTCCTCGAGCACCGGAGCCACGAGCACGGCCGGCAGGGCGTCGGTCAGCCACCAGGATGCGGGCAGAGAACTGTCGAGCATCCCCGCCGTCGGAAACGGCGCGACGCCCGCAACCGCCCCCTGCATCCCGCGCAACGCCAACCCCACACCGACGCCGAAAAGCACGTCGACCGGACGGAAGCGGAGAAGCCCGATCGGCCGCGACCGCGCGAACGCGAAACCGATGGCCACGGCGAATCCCACCCACAGCGTGAGCGACGACGCGATCGGCGCCCACGGCGCATCGACCCGGCTGAGAAGCCCGCCGCCGACGATGCCGAGTCCTACCGAGACGAGCGCGACCGCCAGCACCACGACGTCCCACCGGCGGACCGTGCGCCCACCGAGTCGCCAATCCTGGCGCGGCGCGCGTCGCCGCCGTCGGGGTGCGGGCGCGGCGTCGGACACGTCAGGAGCGTCGATAAGCTGATCGGACACGCGCTAAACCTACCCGGCGCAGCCTCCGCACCACGATTTCCCCCCTCACGAGGAAGGTCACCGCCGTGCTCGAGATCCTCACGGTTTGCACCGGAAACATCTGCCGCTCCCCCCTCGCCGCCCAGCTCCTCACCGCGCGCCTGCACGATCTCGACGTCGTCGCCTTATCCGCCGGCACGCGCGCCCGCGGAGGCGAACCCATGACCCCGGAAGCCGCCCAGCTCGCCGCCGACCGCGGCATCCCCGCCGACACCGCCGCCGCCCACCGGGCGCGCTACCTTCAGCCCGCACATCTCCAGGAGCCTGTCCTGCTCCTCGCTATGGCACGCGAGCACCGCCGCGCCATCGTCGAAGCCGACCCCACGCGGCTCCGCTCCACGTTCACGATCCGCGAGTTCGCCCGCCTTGCCGCCGACGTCACCGACAACGAGATCCGCGCCGCCGCGCATGCCGCCGGAGACGATCCCGCCTCCCGCGTCGCCGCCGCCCTCGACGTCGTCGGCGGCCGTCGTGGGCTCACCCTCCCGCCCGCCGATCCCGACGACGACGATGTGATCGACCCGTTCGGCCGCTCGGCCGCCACGTACGAGCGCTCCGCAGCCCAGCTCATTCCCGCCGTCGACGCAGTCACACGGGTCTTTCACGCGTCACTGACACGAAACACGCCTGTGGCAGACTGATTCCGTACCGCCCGGCGCATCCGTGCAGCCACGTCACCGAGAGGCACCATGGAGCTCACCGATTACATCCGCGTCCTGAGAAAGAGTTGGCTGCTGATCGTCGTGCTGACCCTCCTGGGGCTCGGAGCGTCCGCCGCGTACTCCCTCACCCGTACGCCCGTGTTCGAGTCGTCGAGCACGGTGTTCGTCTCGACGCAGACCGGTGGCACGGCCGCTGAGCTGCAGCAGGGCTCGAACTTCACGCAGGCCCGCATCAACACGTACGTCGGCCTCGTCCGCACGCCCGTCGTGCTCAACCCGGTCATCGCCGAACTCGAGCTCGGCATCACATCGGAAGAACTCTCCGGGTCGGTGAGTGCTGCCGCGCCGCTGAACTCCACCCTCATCTCGGTCACGGTGTCCGACCCCGACCCCGTCGCGGCCGCCGACATCGCCAACGCCGTCGCCGCGAGCCTCTCCAGCGCGGTCCCGCGCCTCGAGCCCGAGGCCGCCGACGGGTCGAGCCCCGTGCGTCTCAGCCGCGTCAGCGACGCCCAGCCGGCGCTGGCTCCCTCGAGTCCCAACGTGCCGCTCAATCTCGCGCTCGGCACCCTCGTCGGTCTCGCTCTCGGCATCGGACTCGCCGTGCTCCGGAGCGTCCTCGACAACCGCGTGCGCACGCCCCGCGATGCGGAGCAGATCACCGCGGCACCGTCGATCGGTGCGATCGCCTTCGACGCCAAGGCGAAAGAGCGTCCGCTCATCGTCCACGCCGACCCGCTCAGCCCGCGCGCCGAGTCGTTCCGTGCGCTCCGCACCAACCTGCAATTCCTGGACATGGGCGGACGTGCGAGTTTCGTCGTCACGAGCTCCGTCCCGAGCGAAGGCAAGTCGACGACGACGATCAACCTCGCGATCGCCCTCGCCGACGCCGGCAAGCGCGTCGCCCTGCTCGACACCGACCTGCGTAAGCCCAAGGTCGCCGAATACCTCGGCATCGAAGGCGGCGTCGGCCTCACCGACGTGCTCATCGGGCGTGCGCGCGTCGGCGACGTCATGCTGCCCTGGGGTGGCCGCACCCTCTTCGTCCTCCCCGCCGGGAAGATTCCGCCGAACCCGAGCGAACTCCTCGGCTCGACGCAGATGGCGACTCTTCTCGAGATCCTCGAGCGCGATTTCGACGTCGTCCTCTGCGACGCGCCGCCCCTCTTGCCCGTGACGGATGCCGCCATCCTCGCCCGCGCCACGAGCGGCGCCCTCATGGTCGTCGCCGCGGGCCGCACGACGAAGCACCAACTCACCGGCGCCGTCGAATCGCTCAGCACGGTCGGCGCCAAGCTCGCCGGGTTCGTCATGTCGATGGTGCCCACGCGCGGCCCCGACTCGTACTACTCCGCATACGGATACGGGTATGGATACGGGTACGGCGCCTACGTGCAAGACCAGCCGAAGGGCCGGAAGGCCAAGAAGGCTGGAGGCCGCCGCCGCACCGCACCCGTCGCGTCGGTTCCCCCCGCACCGACGCTGACCGATCTCGGCATCGAGACCCGGCGCGACGCGCGCGGAGCCGACCGAGAGAGCTGAGATGGCCCGTAGGTCAGCCCTCGGCCGCGCCGCGGGCGCCGCGGCCCTCACGGCGATCGCGGTCGCTGCCGTCGCGCTCGCCGTGCTCGCGATCCAGCACGGACGGCCGCCCGCATCCGCCGCCACCGCCCGGCCCGTGCCGACATTCGAGATCGAGTCACCCTCCCCGACGCCCACGCCCACGCCGACGCCTTCCGCACCCACCGCCGACCGGTTTCTGAGCGTGGGCGCCGCGGCCGCGTGGCGTGCCACCAGCGGCGCCTGCGACGGCACCTCCCCCGTGATCGAATGGTCCGGCGACGACGGCCTCACGTGGACGGATGTCACCCCGGAGGGGATCGGCGCGGTCCGCTCGCTCACCTCATTCGGTGGCGTGAACGCCACGGCTGTCGTCGACGCGGCGAGCGCGTGCGACACCGTGGCTCTCAGCAGCTTCACCTCGGGCGCATACTGGCAGACCTACGACAACCTCTTCGCCGCCGCGAGCTACCTCACCGCCGACCCCGGCCAAGTCGTCGTCGCCGGAGACGCAATTGCGGCGCCGTGCTCGACCCCCCGCAATCTCCGTGTCGACGGCACCATCGCCCTCCTCTGCGAGGATGTCGCGTACGCGCGTTCCGGCACGGAGTGGAACCAGCTCGCGACCGGTGTCGTCGCTCTCGCGGTCGACCCCGCCGGCGTCGTCACCGCCGCCCGGACCGATGCGTGCGCCGGCATCGAGCTCACCCGCTACGACGGTCAGGCGGGCGGCACGCCCGCCTGTCTCACGGTTGCCGACCCTGCCGCACCCCTCGCGATCGACCTCGATCAGGGTGAGGTCGTCGCATGGTCCGGGGACGAAGTCGCCCGGCTCAGCCGATAAGGGCCGCCACCCGCGCACGCAGCTCGCGCGGCGCGAACGGCTTCACGAAGAAATCGTCGGCCCCGGCGTTCTTGGCTCGTGCGACATCGTCTGCGGATGACCGTGCGGTCAGCATCATGATTCGCGTCGCCGCGAACGCGTCGTCGGCGCGCAACGTCTCGCAGACCTCGATGCCGTTTTTGACGGGCATCATCCAATCCAGGACCATGACGTCAGGCCGGCGCGCCTGAGCAGCGGCGACACCGGCGCCACCATCGCGGGCCACATCCACCTCATGCCCCGCCGCGCTGAGCACCGCGGAAACAAGCGCAGCGACATCGGGGTCGTCTTCGACGACCAGTACGTATGCCACGGTGATCCTTCGCGAGCTTGCCGGTTTTCCTTTACCGTACACGCGTCCGAGCGCCGATCGGCGCTAGCGTCGAGTCATGCGCTTCCCCCGGCCGACCCCTCGTGCACTCTTGCTGTGGGTGGGGGGACCGGCCACCATCTTCGCCCTGAGCGTCATCGGTGTGTGGATGATCGTGCCCCGCTTGCCCATCTCCCTCTGGTGGCCTGCCGCCGGCGCCGCGGCGTGCTTCGCTCTGTTCACGCCGGCGCGGCAGCGAGCCTTCGCCTACGCGGCGATCTTCGCCGCGATCTCGCTGGCGGGCATCGCCGCCGGCACGGCGCCGATGACCGCCGTCGCCTACGCCGCCGCCGGTACCGGCGAGACGGTGCTGTTCGTCAGCCTGCTCTTCTTCCGCCGCCCCGACTTCCGTTTGACGTCCCTGCGCGACGCGACGCGCTTCGCCGCGGCCGCGACGATTGCGGCGAGCGCCTACGGTGTCACCGTCGGCATGGTGAGCGCCCTCGCCGCTGGCGGAGATATCCTCCTCACAGCGATCATCGCGGCGGCGTCCCACGCCTCGGCAGTCTTGCTGGCGGCCCCGTTTGCACTTCTCCCCCCACGCGAAGAAGACGCGGTCGGGTGGTGGGAGGTGGCGATCCAAACCGTCCTGCTGGCCGGTGCTCTGTCCGTCGCCTTCGCCCCCGCCTCGCGCCTGCCGCTGAGCTTTCTCGTCTTCGTGGTCCTCATCTGGGCCGTCCTACGCTTCCCGCCGATCATCGCCTACGCCCAGTCCCTGATCCTCGGCATCACGGTGGTGATCCTCACCCGTGCCGGGTACGCGTCGTTCCCCGAAGCGCTCACCCCCACCGAGGTCGCGGTCACGACCGTCACCCTGCTCGGCACCATCGGACTCGTGACAGTTGCCGTTGTCTCATCACGCTATGACAGCGTCCTCCGCAACCGCACCGCCGTGGCGTCGGCGCGCGCAATCGCGGACGCCGAACGCGAAACGGCCGCCGCCCTCCGCGCCCGCTATGAGCTCGAGCGACAGCGCGAAGACTTCATCGCGACGACGAGCCATGAGCTGCGGACTCCGGTGACGATCATCGCCGGGTACGCCTCACTGCTCGGCGACGGCGACCTCGACACCCACTCGCGCGAATGGGTGCAAGCGATCACCCGCAATACGGCACGCCTCGGTCTTCTCCTCAGCAACCTCCTCTCCCTCGCCCACCCGCAAGACGATCCCGATCCGTGGCCGAGGTCGACGTCCGCATCCGATCTCATCGCCGGAGCGCTCGCCCCCCTCAGCGATGCGATCGGTGCCGCGGGTGTCTCGATTGCCATGACGGCTCCGGCCGACCTCGCCGTCTGGGCCGACCGTGAAGACGCGAAGCGAATCCTCCGCAGCCTCATCTCCAACGCCGTGAACTTCAGTCCGGTGGGCGGTGAGGTCGCGGTCTCGGCCGAGCGGATCGGCAGCGACATCATGTTCTCGGTTCGCGATCAGGGCCCGGGCATGCCCCCCGAGGTCGCCGAGCACGTGTTCGAACCGTTCTACCGAGGCTCCAACGCCGCGCTCCACTCGACCCCGGGTGTCGGGCTCGGTCTCCCCATCGCGCGCATGCTCGCGCGCCGCAACCACGGCGAGCTCTCCCTCGTCACCAGCACGGGTGCCGGCGTGCGCGCGACGCTGCTCCTCCGCGCGGCGGGCCCCCTCGCCGTAGAGGGTCTCACATGAGCGTCGACCGGTGGGCCGAGCGCAGTCTTGTGGGGTCGATTGCGCGATCGGTGTGGCAGTGGCAACTCATCCTCACGTTGAGCGTCGTCGTGATGGGTGCGGTCGTCGCCGTGCTCGACCCGCATCTCTTCGGATCCGTCCCCTTCCTGACGGGGCTGCTGCTCATCGTCGCCATCGGCCTCGCGGCCATCGGTCTTGATTGGACTCGCCATCCCACGCGCGTCGCGCTGACCGTCCCGCTCCTCGATACTGCGGCGATCGGTCTTCTTGCCGCGAGCACGCAGTCGTTCAGTTTTCTCTGGTGCTTCCCGGTCGCCTGGATCGCCACGTACTACGGCACGCCTGCCCTGGTCTCCGCCCTCGGCATCGCGCTCGCCACACAGGTCCCGCAGTGGTGGAACGGCGGACGCACGGTCGAGACGACTCTGACCCTGCTGATCATCATCGTCTCGCTCGGCTTCCTCGGCGTCACGATCTCGATCGGCACGCGTCGCACGCGTGCTCTGCGCCACCTCATGCGCCGGCAGTCCCAGCAGCTCGACCGCGCGATCCAGCGGATCGTGGCCGAGGGGCACCGCGCCGACGCCCTCTTCGATGCGGTCGGCGTCGCGCTCGCGCGCGTCGACGAAGACGGACAACTCCTCGCCGCCAACGCTGCCTATCGCGCGCTGTACTCGTACCCCGGCGACGATCTCACCCATCCGTCCTCCGCCGTCGAATACGCCGACTACCTCGGCGACGCTCTCTCCCCCGACCAGACCTCCGTCGCGCGCGCGGCCGCCGGAGCGCGGGTGACGAACGAACGCATGTGGCTGTACGACGCCGAGGGAGAGTGGCGTGCGCTCAGCCTGTCCATCCGCGAACGCAACATCGACGCGGGAGGCGCCCGCGGTGCCATCATCGAGATCGTCGACGACAGCGACAGCGTCCGGCAGCAGGCGGAGAGCCGGTCGCAGGCCAGTGCGGTCTCGCACGAGCTGCGCAACCCGCTGACCGCGATCCTCGGGCATGCCGACCTGCTGCTCGACGACGACACTCTCGATCCCGCCGCCAAAGAGCACGCCACGGTCATCGAGAACGCTGCCGAGCGGATGCTGGTGCTCATCCGCGGCCTGCTCGGCAACACCCAGCCGTCCGACCGCGCACCGCGCGACTTCGATCTCGGCAGCGTTGCTGCGAGCGCCGTCGCCGCCTTCTCCCCGACCGCGGCCGCCAAGAACGTGACGGTCGTCAAGGAGATGGGCGCGTCGCTACCGGTGAGTGGCGACGGATTCCGGATGCGTCAGGTCGTGGACAACCTCATCAGCAACGCCATCAAGTACACGCCCCGCGGGGGCACCGTCGTGGTGTCCACGAGCTCCACCGCCGACACGGCGGAGCTCCGCATCGCCGATACCGGCATCGGAATCGGGTCGGACGATCTCGCGCGCATCTTCGACCCCTACTTCCGAGCGCAGAGCGCCACCGACGGTCATGTCGGCGGCACGGGACTCGGCATGGGGATCGCTCGCGAAATCGTCCGTCGCCATCATGGCGATATCACCGTGACCAGCACGCTCGGACAAGGGACCACGGTCACGGTCACCCTGCCGGCCGCATCGACGCTCGAAGGAGAAGGTCGTGATCGATAACGACGTGTTCATCGTCTTCGTCGCCCTGGCGACGCTGTGCACCATCATCATCATCGGGTTGGGGTTCCTGCCTCGGCCCTCCCGCGAGGCCGCGATCTGGTCGGGAGCGTTCGTCGGAGCGATGTGCGCCTCGTACGTCTGGCTCGCCGGCAACGTCCTGGGCCTCGCTCCCCTCCGCTCCGCCGGCATCGGCATCGTCCTGACGGCGTCGATGTGCATGTGGGTGGGTCTGCGCGCGCGTCGCGCCGCCGAGCGCACCTACCTCGCCCCGATCCTTCTCCTCGGTGTCGCTTTGACGGCGCTCATCGTCATCTCAGCAGAGACCTCGTGGGCGGAGATCGGCTTCCGCGCGGCGTTGCTGGTCGCCGCCGCGGTAGCCGCAGCGACGACCAGTGAGCTCTTCCGAATGGGGCCACTGCACCGCGACGAGATCCTCCCGCTCGCGCTCGCCTCGCTCGCGTTCATCATCGTCACCGCGGCCGGCGTGGTCGACGGCGCCCTCCGCCTCGCGCGCGGTGAATCCCTCGAGATCGACGGGGGTGTCCTCGCGCTCCGCGCCCTCGGTGTGCTCGGCGGGGCGGTGTACTTCGTCGCGGCGCTCGTGACACTCCTGCTGCTCGTGCGCGAAGAACGTGCCGGCACCCATCACGCGCTGCGTTTCGACTTCAGCGCGATCGCCCGCGATCGCCTGGCACGCGCGGAGGTCGCCAACGACCTGTGGTGGTCGGTCCTGGAGATCCGCCTCGACGACCCCATCGCGATCCGCGAGGCGACGAGCACCGCGGCGTACAACCGCGTCGTCGCCCGCTTCGCCAGCGACGTGCTCTCGATGCTTCCCGCCGAAGCCGACATCGACCAGAAGTCGGCGAGCCGCTACGTCGTCCTCCTTCCCCGGCCCGACGCATCCGTGCGCCCCCTCCTCAGCCGCCTCTTGGCGCGGGTTGCCACTCCCACCGAGGGGCAGGGGATCGAGACCCGACTGTCGGCGAGCATCGGCTGGGCGCCAGTCGGCCTCCTCAGCTTCTCCCTCGACACGCTCCTGGCCGCCGCCGCCGACGCTGCCGACACCGCACAACGTGAAGGAGGCGACCGCTGGGAGCGCGCGGACGATCTCGCCTTCCTGGACAACGCGCCGACCGGAAACATCACCGACGCACGCCCCGCGTAGGATCGGGCGGGTGACTGCGCCCGTTCTCCCTCCTGCCGCGCGCACCGCCGGGCGCATCTTCGTGATCGCCCTCGGCGCCTGCCTGCTCGCCGTAATCGCGATCGCCGGATGGATCGGCGTCCGCGGCGCCGAGGCCTACGGCCATGTCCGCGCCGTCCAAGACGGCACGTCGGACGCGATCGCGGCGCTCTCGGCCGATCCCGCCGCCGCGAGCACCACGCTCGAAGGCCTCGCCGCACACGCCGCCGCCGCCCGCGATCTCACCTCCGATCCCATCTGGCGACTCGGCGAGAGCGTTCCATGGATCGGCCCGCAGCTGTCCGCCTTCGCCACCGTCGCGGCAGGCCTTGACGCCGTCCTCACCGAGGGCCTCACCCCGATCGCCCGCTCGGCGGGGGGTCTCTCGCTCGACGCACTGAAGCCGGTGGATGGTCGCATCGACCCCGCACCGCTCGCCACGATCGCCGAACCAGCCCGCGCCGGCGCCGATGCCGTGGCCCGCTCGTCGGCGCGCATCCACGCGATCGACACGGTTCCCCTCGCGGGTGTCGTGGCGGATGCCGTCCGCGACGCCGACGCACAGTTCGCCGAGGTCGCCACGGCGACCGACGCGCTCGCCCGCGCCGCGGCGCTCCTCCCCGGCATGCTGGGGCAAGACGGTCCGCGCACCTATCTGGTCATCGTCCAGAACAACGCCGAGTGGCGCTCCCTCGGGGGCATTGCCGGCGCGGGTGTGCTGCTGCATACCGAGGATGGGGTCCTCACGCTGTCCGGCACGTTGTCCTCCACGGACTTTCCTTCCGGTTTCCCTGACCCGGTCGCGCCCCTCTCCGACGAGATCGTGGCCCTCTTCGACACCAAACCCGCGCGCTACATCCAGAACACCACGCAGATCCCGGACTTCGCCGTGGGCGCCCCCCTCGCCGCCGAGATGGTTCGGAGTGAGACGGGCCTCACCGTGGATGGAGTCCTCGCCGTCGACCCCGTCGTCCTCTCATACCTCCTCGACGCGACAGGACCGGTCACCGTACCCACGGGCGACGTCCTGACGGCCGACAACGCCGTGAGCCTTCTTCTCAATGAGGTGTATTTCCGATACGACAAGCCCGCCGATCAGGATGCGTTCTTCTCTGCGGCGGCCGGCGCCGTCTTCGACGCGCTCGCGCGCGGGACGGCATCGCCGGGCGACCTCGTCTCGGCACTCGGGCAGGCCGGCGCCGAACGGCGCCTCCTGCTGTGGAGCGCCGACCCTGATGAGCAGCTCATCCTCGCAGACACCACCCTCGCGGGCCCTTTGCCCACAACCAACGACCAGACCGCGCAGTTCGGCGTGTACCTCAACGAGGGCGGCGGTTCGAAAATGAGCTACTACACGCATCCGAGCGTGCAGCTCGCGTGGAACACGTGCGCCCCCTCCGAGACGGTCGCCGCTCGCTCCCTCACTCTGACCCTCACCCTCGAGAGCACGGCGCCCGCGGATGCCGCGACCTCCCTCCCGCCGTACCTCACGGCGGACGGGGCGTTCGGAACAGCCCCCGGAGACTCCGATGTGGTCGGCAACATCTATCTGCCCACTGGCTACGAGCTCACGGAATCATCGCTCAGCACCGGCGGCGGGTTCGGCGGCGGCATGCACGACGGGCGGCAGGTCCTCACGCTCGGCGTCGTCCTCGCCCCCGGCGCCTCCGCGACGGCCACCGTCACCGTGCGCGCCGTGACCGGAGCGGATCACGCGGAAGCGCTGGTCACCCCCACCGCCGACGCGGACCTGGCGACCACCGTGTCCGCCGGCTGCGGAGCCCTCGGGTAAGATCAAAGTCTCCCGGGGAAAGGGTGAGCATGCCGCTCCGCTTCCGCGCTGCCATCACGGCCGCGGCGATCATACTGCTGACTCTCGGTGCGCCTTTCGCAGCGCAGGCGTCGAGCATCTACCCGCCCGTGGACGCGTGCGAAAGCTCGCAGTCCGCCGCCGCTGCCGGCGCAACCATCACGTTCTCGTGCAACGCCGGGACCTTCGGCGCCGACGAGGCGGTCACGGTCACCCTCACGGGAGAGAACGCGGCCTCCGCCCGCTTCGCCCTCGTTCGCCTCGAGGTGTCGACCTTGAGCGGCGCCTACACGTCGACGTCGAGCGGCGCCCTGGATGCCGTCCGCATCACGCTGCCGAGCAACAGCTCCGGCATCTACAACATCGCCGCCGTCTCTGCGACATCGGCCGGCGGCACCTCGAGCGTCTCGGCGCTCGGAGCGGACGGCTTGCCGTCGACCGGCGGCGATAGCTCGCAGCTCCTCGGTCTGTGGATCGGCGGTGGCGCCGTCGTTCTCGCCGGGGTCGTCATCCTCGTGGCCGTGTGGCTCCGCCGCCGTCGCGACGACGACTGATCCCGCTCGATAGAGTGCAGTGGTGGCCCATTCCCGCTCTCCCCGGCGCCGACGACGCCCGTCGACACGCACCTGGATCGTCGTCGGGCTCATCGCCGCGGGCATCCTCGTCGTCTCCGTGCTCGCCGTCGTCGGGTGGGTCGTGACGCGGGGCTTCTACGCCGCCGTGGCGACGCCCCCTGCGCACGGCACGACCGTCATCGCGCCGGAGCAGTCGAAGGCGACCGTCGCCCTCAAGACGATGGGGATGGATGCCGATGCCGTCACCGCGACGGAGTATCTCGCCGCGCAGCCGACCGCCTACTGGCTCACCCCCGAGCAAGACCCGATCGGCACCGCCGGCGCGACGGTGACATCCCTCCTTGCCCAGGCGCGCACAGAGAAGCGCACACTGGCCGTGGTCGTCTACGGCCTTCCCGAACGCGATTGCGGCAACCATTCTGCGGGCGGCCTCGAAGAGGACGACTATCGCGTGTGGGTGAAGGAGATCGCGGCGGGTATCGCGACCGGACCCGACGTGCGGACGATCGTCATCCTCGAGCCCGACAGCATCGCCCTCGCCTCCGATTGCGGCGACATCGCTGACCGCGCGCGGACGCTCCAGGCCGCCGTCGGCTCGCTCGTTGCCCCCCACACCTGGATCTACGTCGACGGCGGTCACAGCCGGTGGCGCAGTGCCGCCGAGATGGCCGACCTCATCCGTCAGATCGGCGTCATCGACCGCGTGCGGGGGGTTGCTCTCAACGTGTCGAACTATCAGTCCTCCTACGACGAGTTCGCCTTCGCTCACGCCCTCTCCGACGCCCTCGGGGGCACGCACGCCATCATCGACACATCCCGCAACGGGGCGGCCACCGCAGGCGCCACGTGGTGCAACCCGCGGGGCCAGCGCATCGGCGAACCGGGCGGGACCTTCGGAGACGAGGTCGTCGACACGAACCTGTGGATCAAGCCCCCGGGAGAGAGCGACGGCACCTGCAACGGCGGCCCGGCAGCCGGCGTGTGGTGGCCCGATGTCGCCGTCGAGCTCACCCAGGACGTGGGCTGACGCCGCCGTGGCGGCACGCCTGTAGCATGTGACTCACCGACGCCCCTTCCATCCCCCCCGGAGCACCGTCCTATGACCGATCCCTCGGCTCTGCTGAAGACTGCCGTCATCATTGAGGACGACCCCGACATCCGCCACCTCATCGTCGAGGTCCTCGAGGCGGCGGGCTTCTCGACCGTGTCGGTGGGCAACGGCATCGACGGGGTGCGCGCGGTGCTCTCCTACCAGCCGCTCATCACGACCCTCGACGTCAATATGCCGGGAATCGACGGCTTCGAAGCCGCACGCCGCATCCGGGCGCAGAGCGACACGTTCATCATCATGATCACCGGACTCGAAGAAGAGGCCGACGTCGTGATCGGACTCGGAGCCGGCGCGGACGACTACATCGTCAAGCCGTTTCGCCCGCGCGAGCTGCGCGCGCGCATCGACTCGCTCCTGCGCCGTCCCCGGGCTGGGGCGAGCGCGGCCCCCGCCATTCCTCGCCAGGAATCCGCCGGACCGTCCTTCCCCGGCGCTCGGCCCGCGGCCCGGCCGGATGCGCCGTCCGCATACCCGCCGCCCACATGGATGCCACCGGTCGATCCGATGGCCGACATCGACCTGCAGCAGCCCCCCACGCCGGTCTTCGCCGAGAACCCCGGCTACGCGGCGCCGATCGTCGTCCCCTCCCACGTGGGCCCACAAGACGCTGCTCCGGGCACCGACCTCGCCACCCCGGGCGCCCCCGGCGTGGGACCGGGATGGGTGATCCACCGCGACCTCGCCGTCAACCCGGATCAGCGCGCGGTGATCGTCGGGGGCCGCGACCTGCCCCTGACCCGCACCGAGTTCGATCTCCTTGCAACGCTCATGGAATCCAAGCGTCGTGTGCGCAGCAAGGCGGATCTGACACTCGTCCTCCGCGGCGAGTCCTATGTCACGAGCTACTTCGTCGGCGACGCGGACAAGCGCGCGATCGAGGCCCACATGACGAACCTGCGACGCAAGCTCGGCGACAACCCGAACAATCCGCGGTACATCGAGACCGTGCGCGGCGTCGGCTACCGGCTGACGGCCGAAGCGGCCTGATCGCGGGTCCCCCAGAAACCCGTATCAGGCCGTCCCGGCCCTTCCGCTCAGACGCGGAAGCCCTGATGACGTCGGAACAGCTTGAACGACATCAACACCGTCTGAATCACGGTGACGACGCCGACGACGGGCCACCCCACCCAGAGGATCGCAGACTGAGCCACGGGGCTCAGGAGGTTCCAGATCACGGCGACGGCGACGGCGACGATCGCGAGCAGGATGAAGGGCACCCAGTGCCCGATGCTCCCGCCGCCCTTTTCCGCCTTGGCCTGCATAGCCCAGTTGTCGACCTTCTTGCGCGAGAGGAACCGCGTCCACGAACGCAGGAAGTGACTGATCCGGATCCACATGAACATCTCAGCCGGAATCATGAACACCGCGAAGCCGATATCACGCGAATTACTGTTTTTCATCGCCCGCGCGACACGCAGGTTCAAGAGCATCGCGACGACGGGCGGCAGGAGCCACCACGGCGAGAAGACGAACGCGTTGATCGACAGCGATGCGATCAACAAGGTGAGGAACGCGACCCGCACGAACAGATTCGTGAGCATCGAGAAGTTCTCGAACCACCGCAGCCGCAGGTTCGGGTGGAACGGCTGGCCCTTCGTGTCACCGCGCTGGCCTGGCCACATGAGCTCGATCGCTCCATAGGTCCATTTGACCTGCTGCGCGTCGTAGCCCTTGAGGGTCGTCATTCCGCCGACCTCGGCCCGAGCGAACGGGCTGATCTTGGTCAGATAGCCCGCGCTCTTGATCTGCAGAGACAGAAGCGAGTCCTCGACCTCGCTGTCCTTGACCCACGGCGAGTTCTGGTGATTCGCCTTCATGACATCGCGCAGCGCCGTCGTCGAGAAGATCGAGAATTGCCCACCGAGGACCGCCATGTTGCGACCGCGAAGCAGGTTCTGCAAGTTGAAGGCCGCGAACTGGGTGCGCTGCCCCGCGATGAGGAACTTGGCGATCGTGCCCTTGATCGGCTGATCGTCGATCGTGTAAATCGCGGAGATCCCCCCGATGCGTGAGTCGGAGACGGCTTCGGACTCGAGGTACTCGACGGCGCGACGGTCGGCGGTCGTGTCGCCGTCCACGCCGAGCAGGTAGTCGTATCCCTCGACGAGAGAGTAGCCGTAGTTGAGCGCGCCGACCTTCTTGTCGGGGTTCTTGCCGATGTCGTGCACGAAGACCTCGGTGAACTGCTCGCCGAGCTCCGTGGTGATCTCGTGCGGACCGCTGAATTCGCTCGCGATGCGCACCGTGGCATCCGTCGTGTTGTTGACGACGACGTGAATGACGTCGGGCACGCGCGTCTGATCCAGGAGCGACCGCAGCACGTCGCCGATCGACTCTTCCTCGTTGTACGCCGGGACGACGCATCCGATCGTCGATCGGTGGACGGTCGTGTTCTCCAACACCGACGAGAAATCATCGGCCAGGGGATCCATTCCCGCCGGCGTCAGCGGGTGTTCGTAGGCATCGACCGCAGCCGACGGCGCAGGTTGCGCCTGCTCATAGGGAAATGTCACGGTGGTGTCCTCCGCTCTCACGCTCAGACTATTCACTCGCGGTGCTCGGTGAGTAGATCGCAATCGGCAGAACCTGGTAGACGGTCTGCGTCGCGAAGCTGTTGTCGTCGTTGGCGCTGCCCTCGACGGCGATCTGCAGCGCGAACTGGAGGGTGATGCCGTATGCATCGGCCGGCAGCTGGTGAATGGTCGTCTCGGGAACGAGCAGACCGCCCTGGAAGCTGTTGAGCAAGAGCCCGCGGTCCGAGCGGAGCGTGTCGGTCGGCACGAGGGTGCGGGGATCTGCCGAGAACTGGAACGGCGACATCATTTGGCCCTGGTTCATCGCCGACTGCGACACCTGGGAGGTGATGCTCACCATCGAGAGGTAGACGCGGCGCTTTTGGGCGAGGACCGCTTTCTCGTCGACGCGGGAGTCGTAGACATTGACGGCGAAGCCGAAAGCCTTTTCACTGTCGGGCGTCCACTCCTGCGTGCGCTTGGGATCGGCCGCCCACACATCGATGCGCAGCTCGAGTCCGTCCGCGACCTCGCTCGAGAGCGTGGTGCTGCCGTCGTAGCTGAAGTCGGAGTCGAACGGCCGCGCGACATCTGACGCGGTCGGGTTCGGGGTGGGTATGGCGATGGTCGCGTTTTGCCCGGCGTTCAGCCCGTTGAACGCTTCGACGACCTGCGAGCACCCCGTCAGCGAAGCGATGAGTGCCGCGGCAAGGCCGATCGTGGCCAGGAAGCGCGCGCGAGGGCGGGAGATAATTCGCATGGGGAGACTTTCGGGAGACGAACCGGGGTTTCGCTCCACGGTACGTGCCTGGTCATCCTGATCGCCCGGACTTCAGCCGATCTCGACGCAGTCTTGCGCTGGCCTTGAGGTTGGCTCAGTCTTCGGAATCCGCGGCACTGCCGGCGATCGCCACCGTGAGCGTGTCGGTCGCGGTCTGCTTCGCGAACTCATTCGAGGTCGGCGTCGTCTGCACGAGGAAGTCGTAGGTGAACTGGAGCGTCACAAACGTCGCGTCCGCCGGGACCGTGCCCACGTTGAAGGTCTGCGAATAGCTGTAGGGCGCGAGCACGAGATACCCGGGCGACACGGTCGACTGGTCGATCTGGGTGGCGAGCGGCTCGAAACCCGTCGATCCGTTGGCCGGCACGGCGATCATCGTCGCCTTCTGCAGATAGACCTTCTGGCCGTCATCCGGGCTGACGGTGGTCACCATCGAGAGGCTGACGGGCTTGACGGCGTCCGCTGTCCAGCGGTCCATACGCAATGTGGACCAGTAGGAGATCGTCGCCGAGACGGCGCCCGCCACGACTTCACGCTCGGTCGATCCTCCCGACAGGTCGTTGGAGATCGGTGGGGCGACCGCGGTCGCCGTTGCCGTGGGAGTCTCCCCGCCGGAGTTCCAGGGTGCGGGGCCGCATCCAGCGAGCAGCGCGACGGACACCGTGGTCCCCGCCAGCGCCCCCAGCGTCCGGATTCGTCGAGATCGCCGATCATCACGGTGCACTCGGGTCTCCTGTCGTCACGCTCGGAGCGAGTCTAGCGAGATGAACGATGACGAAAGTTTACATACACGAAATCCTCTCAGCTTGCACTCAGCGAGGCCCTCCGCAATACTCGAAGAGTCTTCATAGACAAACGGAGTTCCCCCCAACCACCGTCGGTCACGCCCTCGACGGTGTGTGCGCGCGGTGAGCGACATCCCCCTGCACCACCCGCTCAACGAAAGCAGAAATCATGAAGCACCGTCTGACCAAGGCTGCCGCCGCTCTGGCCATCGCCACGGCCGCGGTGTTCGCTGCACCCGCCATGGCGAACGCCTACACCCCCAGCGGCCCCGACAGCAGCACCACCACGATCACTCCGGGTGGCACTGCAAACCTCACGTTCACCGGGTTCGAGCCCGGCGAAAGCGTCACCTTCACGCTCACCGGCGAGAACGGAGCGGGCGCAACGCTCGCGTTCGTCAAGTTCGCCGTGAGCAGCGCGTCGCTCACCAAGTCGGCGACGGCAGCGGGCGCAGCACCGGTTTCGGTGACGCTCCCGACCAACGCCTCCGGCACCTACACGCTCGCTGCATCGGCTGCCAGCGGCAACGCGACGCAGCAGATCGTCGTGGGGTCCGCTGCCGGTGGCGCGGCAACGCTCCCCAGCACCGGATTCGACGGCGACGGCCTCCTCGGCGTCTGGATCGGCGGCGGCGCACTCGTCCTCGCCGGCTCGGCTGTAGCCGTGGCTGCGACCGTTCGTCGCAACCGTCAGAACGTCGCGGCGTAACACCCGCAACAACAAGAGCGAGCCGCACCTTCGGGTGCGGCTCGCTCTTGTTTTGTGCCGCCCCGTCAGCGCCGGGTCAGCTCGGCAGTGATAAGGATCGGCAGGTGGTCGCTGAGCCCCTGCGGCAACGTCGTGATGTCACCGATGTCGACACCGACCGACGTCGCGAAGTCGTAGTGCCCCTTGAAGAACTTGTACCGGGTGTAGGTCCGCGTGTCGCTGAGGGTCAGCTCGTATCCGGCCTCGCGCACCTTCTGGCTCAGGTTCTCCTTGAAGACGGGGTAGTTGTAGTCGCCCACCATGAGGATGGGGAGGTCTTCGCCGAGCGTCGACAGCTCGGCGAGAGCTGCCTGGATCTGCTTGCGGCGAAGGGAGTTGAGAGCCGTGAGCGGCGCCGCGTGGAAGCTTGCCACGGTGAACTCGCGGCCGTGGTCGATGTCGCGCAGGCGCACGGCCAGCATCCGCTCTTCGGCCGGCTTCAGCACGCGGTCGTGGAGCGACTTCTTCAGCGCGAGGGTGCGGATCTCCATCGCCTCGAACGTGTTGCGACGGTAGTACACGGCAAGACCGAGCCGATTGCGCGCGGTCGCCTCGGCCAGTTGCAGGCCGGCGATCTCCGCGGGCAACGCCTCGGTGACCGCCTCCTGCAGGCAGAGGATATCGGCGTGGGTCGACTCGACGAGGGCGTCGAGCTCCAAGGCGGCCTTGTGCTTGTTGAGGTTGTACGAGATGACCTTCACTCGGCTCAGCCTAGGTGCTCGACGCCCCGTCGGGCACGTGTCTGCTCAGCGCGGAGGGCCAGCAGATCCTCAGCCGGGTAGCCGACTTCGATGAGCGTGAGGCCGCGGGCCGCGAGAACCGGAAACTCGCTCGTGCGGAGGGCCTCGTCGCGCAGACGCACGACGTCGGCGGGCGTGAGCCGCCCCTCCCCGACCCGTGTACAGGCACCGACGAGAGCGCGCACCATGCTGTGGCAGAAGGCATCCGCTTTGACGTTCGCGATCAGGATGCCGTGGTCATCCCGGTGCCAGCCGAAATCGAGCAGTGTGCGGATCGTGGTCGCACCCTCGCGCCACTTGCAGTAGGCCGCGAAGTCGTGGAGGCCGATGAGGGAGCGGGCCGCGGCATCCATCGCCTCGACGTCGAGCGGGGCCTTCACGGTCGTCGTGCGGCCGCGCTCGAGCGGGTCGTAGGGCCCGTCTGAGATGCGGTACTCGTAGCGACGCCAGACGGCCGAGAAGCGGGCGTCGAAGCCGTCGGGCGCCGCTGCCACGCGGTGGACGGCGACGTCGGAGTACGGGCCGAGCACGCCGTTCAGCCGTGCAGCGAGCGCCTCGGGCTCGGGCGAGCGCCCCTTCGTCAACCGGTTGCGCTGCGCATCGGTGAGGTCGAGGTGGGCGACTTGGCCCGCCGCGTGCACCCCGGCATCCGTTCGCCCGGCGACGACCAGTTGCGGGTCGCCGCCGAGGATGCGGGCGATCGCTGCCTCGAGAGTGCCCTGGACGGTGCGGAGCCCGGGTTGGCGCGCCCAGCCCCGGAAGGCGCTGCCGTCGTAGGCGAGATCGAGGCGCAGACGCGCGTGTCCAGCCTCCTCAGAGCGCAGCATCGACCTCGGCCCGAGCCGGCGGGTTCGCGCCCGGGCGCGACACCGTGATCCCGGCCATCACCGCGGCGCGGCGGAGGGCCCGTTCGAACGCCGCCTCGGATTCGAACAGAAGTGGATCGTCGAGGGCGCTGGAGATGAGGCTGGCCATGGCGGCATCGCCGGCGCCGATCGTGTCGGCGACGTCGACGGAATACGGGTCGACCTCGGTGATTCCGCCGGGACCGAGTCCCAGCGCGCCCTCACCGCCGCGGGTGATGACGACGATGCGCGGGCCGTAGGCGGCGATCTCGGCGAGCACCTGCTCGGGCAGGAGACCCGGGAAGAGCCACGCGGCATCCTCATCGCTGAGCTTGACGAGGTCGGCCGTGCGGGCGGCGGCGACGAAGCGCGCGTGGGCCTCGCGGTGCTCGCCGACGAGCGCCGGGCGGATGTTGGGGTCGAGCGTAATCAGGGCGCGGCCCTTCGCGCGCTGCAGGGCGTCGAGGACGGCCGTTCCGCCGGGCTCGAGAAACAGCGCGATCGAGCCGGTGTGGACGGCGCTGGCGTCACGGAGCGCCGGGGCGGCGATCGTCCAATTGATGTCGAAGTCATACTCGGCCGAGCCGTCGGTGCGCAGGCGCGCCCGCGCGGTGGAGGTGGCGGCATCCGACCACGACTCATCGGCAACGACGGCGCCGGACTCTTCGACCTGGGCGGCGATGCGCGCGCCGCGGTCATCGCGGCCGAGGCGTGTCAGCAGCGTGACATCGTGGCCCTGCCGCGCGAGGCCGATCGCGACGTTGGCGGGGCTGCCGCCGACGAGCTCCCGGTCGCCGCCGACAGTTTCGACGATGTCGATGAGAGCCTCACCGATCACCAGCACCTGAGATGTCATTCCCCCAGTCTGGCCGACGCAGCGGGATCTGCGCGCGTTGCGACGCCCTGGGGTGTGACCGGGGTTTGCGCCGCAACGCGGGCACCTCACCTAAATAACTCCTGCGCCCCGAGGTCCTCACTGCCGCCCGACCCCGTGTTCCCGGGCTATTCGCCCTCGTCGCTCTCCAGGCTGCAGGAGTTATCCATGCAGGCGCGCCATCACTGGCTTCCACACGACGGCGAGAGGGGGGTGAGGTCCCGTCGGCGGCGGCGGCGGCCTCACCCTGCCCTCCGGCGCCTCCGGTAGTCCGGGCGTCGATTGCCCCTGCATCCGCATCCGGGTCGCGACTGCCGGTCGACTTGCCCCTGCATCCGCGTGGCGCGGCCAACCACCCTCCACCGCCGCCACCTGAACATCTCCTGCTGGTTGCGTCGTCGCTGGGGGCGAAGCCTCGAAATCCGGGCGACCAATTGCGTTGTCGACCGTGCTGCAGGAGATATTCAGGTGGGCGCTGGATGACAACCGATGCGGCGGCCGGCAGATCAGAGTCGGCACGCGAGGATCTCTCGCAGTGCAGCGCGCACCTCATCCGGGCGATAGAGGATGTCTTCGGCAAGCGGGCGGATGGTCGTGTAGCCCTGGCGCGCTGCGGCGATATCGCGACGGCGATCTTCCTGCTGCTTCTCCCATCCCTGGTGATGAGCCTTACTGTCGCACTCGACGATCAACCAGCCGTCGATGATGAAGTCGACGCGACCGACGCCCCGCACTTTCACCTGCAGCTCGTATGTCGCGCCGATCTGGCGCAACATGAGACGCACGAGCGATTCTGTGCCCGACTCGCTGCGGGCATCGACCACGGCCAGCACTGCGGCGTACCGCCCCGGGAGGCTCGCGAAGACCTCGCGGACTTCCGCCATCGTGGCCAGCCCCACGTGCAGCACGCTATCGACGGTGGCGACCGCGAGGGGCGGCGTCTGGCACCGCACGGCACAGCGGAGGGCATCGAGGATCGCGACGGTGTGACGGTTCGGCGCAACGTGCCGCAGGTTCACCCAGTGCAGGGCGACCTTTCGATGCGCCGTGGCCGAACGCACCCACCGCGCGCCTCGGTCGTCGGCCGCGCGTAATCGGGAAGCGCGACGTTCGACCTGCAGATGGAGAACCGAGCTATCGAAAACGAATGCGCCCCAGAGCGCGAGGAGCGTCACGCACGACAGCCGGGCACCAATGCGCACGGCGCGGTCGATATCGGGGTGGGAGGACACGACATACCGGTCGCGTCGAAGACGGATGAGGTGGCCGGCGGCGACGTCGCGCTCGATGCGCCATGTCGTGAAGCCTGAGGCTCGGAGATCGCTGCGCGAGTACACCTGGGTAGAGAGGAGATCTGATGGCATGCCCTGAAGCGTGCCGGTCGTGAACCGCGTATGGGGCGGGCACGATCCAATCGGGGGACAACGCGAGAGATCTGCGCGCTGGGGAGGAAGCTATGCCCTCCTGCCACCTGAACAGCTCCGGCCACACGGCGCTGGCGGTCTGGCTGGACTACGCCACCAGCCGGCCGAGCCGGCGCGCCCGCATCGGTGAGCTGGCCAGCGCAGCCGCGGAACCGCCGCCTGACCCGGAGGCTGCGGTGACCTGAATAACTCCTGCGTTGCGGAGTCCGGGAGCAGAGACCAGAGCGGAAATCCTCACAAATGCGGTGAGCGGAGTATCCCGCCGCAGGATGCTGCAGGAGTTATTCAGGTGGGACGCGCGAACACACAGCGAGGGAACGAGCGAGCGGTGGAACACGAGGGAACGCGAAGCGAGGAACGCACCAACCGTGGGACCCCGGCGTGCGCGAAGAGGCCCGCACCGATAGACGGTGCGGGCCTCTTCAGCTACAGCGAGAGAGTTACTTCTCGTCGGCGGGAGCCTCGACGGCCTCGTCGGCCGCAGCCTCAGCGGCTGCGCCCTCCTCGGGCGACTCAGCGCCGGCGTCGGCAGCCTCGTCAGCGACAGGCGTCTCCTCGACCTCAGCCGAAGCCTCGGCGGCCGGAGCAGCCGCGGCAGCGGACTTCTTGGCCGACTTGGGCTTCGGGTTGACCGGCTCGAGAACGAGCTCGATGACAGCCATGGGGGCGTTGTCGCCCTTGCGGTTGCCGATCTTCGTGATGCGGGTGTAACCACCCTCACGCTCGGCGACGAGCGGCGCGATCTCGGCGAAGAGCTCGTGCACGACGCCCTTGTCGCCGATGACCGACAGCACCCGGCGACGGGCGTGCAGGTCGCCGCGCTTGGCGAACGTGATCAGGCGCTCGGCGAGCGGACGCACGCGCTTGGCCTTGGTCTCGGTCGTCGTGATCGACTTGTGGGTGAAGAGGGCCGCGGCGAGGTTCGCAAGCAGCAGGCGCTCGTGTGCGGGGCCGCCTCCGAGGCGGGGACCCTTTGTGGGCTTGGGCATGTCAGTTACTCCAGATGAAAGATGTCAGCGAGGGCCGAGACTCAGACGGTCTCGTCGTCGTAGCCGCCGTAGAAGTGTGCGCCGTCGAACCCGGGGACCGAGTCCTTCAGCGACAGACCGAGCGAGATGAGCTTGTCGCGCACCTCGTCGACCGACTTCTGGCCGAAGTTGCGGATGTTCATGAGCTGCGTCTCCGACAGGGCGACGAGCTCGGACACCGTGTTGATGCCTTCGCGCTTGAGGCAGTTGTACGAGCGGACGGACAGATCGAGGTCCTCGATCGGCATCGACAGTTCGTTCGTGAGGACCTGCTCGACCGGCGCGGGGCCGATCTCGATGCCCTCGGCCTCGACGTTGAGCTCGCGCGCCAGACCGAACAGCTCAGTCAGGGTGCGGCCGGCCGATGCGACAGCATCGCGCGGCGACATCGAGGACTTGCTCTCGACATCCAGCACGAGCTTGTCGAAGTCGGTGCGCTCACCGGCACGGGTCGCGTCGACGCGGTAGCTGACCTTCAGAACGGGCGAGTAGATCGAGTCGATCGGCACCTGGCCGGCCTCGGCGTACTCGTTGCGGTTCTGGGTCGCCGAGACGTAGCCACGGCCACGCTCGATCGTCAGCTCGAGCTCGAACTTGGCCGAGTCGTTGAGCGTCGCGATGACCAGCTCGGGGTTGTGGATCTCGACACCGGCGGGAGCGGAGATGTCGGCAGCCGTAACCTCGCCGGCACCGGTCTTGCGCAGGTACGCCGTGATCGGCTCGTCGCGCTCCGAAGAGACGACCAGCGTCTTGATGTTGAGGATGATCTCGGTGACATCCTCCTTCACGCCCGGAATGGTGCTGAACTCGTGCAGCACTCCGTCGATCCGGATGCTGGTGACCGCGGCGCCGGGGATCGACGACAGCAGGCTGCGACGCAGAGCGTTGCCGATGGTGTAGCCGAAGCCGGGCTCCAGCGGTTCGATGACGAACCGGCTGCGGAACTCGCCGATCTTCTCCTCGGTCAGAGTGGGACGCTGTGCAATAAGCACTATGTGTTCCTTTCGATCACGTGACCGCTATATGACACGTGTGGGTGGTGAGTGTTGAGTTTTGAGCGGCCGGATGACAGCGGCATCCGGCAAAGTGACCGACGGGCTCAGGAACGCCCGGAGGGTCCCTGAGCCTGTCGAAAGAGTCAGACGCGGCGGCGCTTCGGGGGACGGCAGCCGTTGTGAGCCTGGGGCGTGACGTCGCTGATCGAGCCGACCTCGAGGCCGGCGGCGGTGAGCGAACGGATCGCGGTCTCGCGTCCCGAGCCGGGGCCCTTGACGAAGACGTCGACCTTCTTGACGCCGTGCTCCTGCGCCTGGCGAGCGGCCGATTCGGCGGCCATGCCGGCGGCGTACGGCGTGGACTTGCGCGAGCCCTTGAAGCCCACACCACCCGAGGATGCCCAGCTGATGACGGCGCCCGAGGGGTCCGTGATCGAGACGATCGTGTTGTTGAACGTCGACTTGATGTGGGCGTGGCCCAGCGCGATGTTCTTCTTTTCCTTGCGGCGCGGCTTGCGCGCTGCGGACTTGGCCTGTGCCATGTGCGTTATCTCCTAGAACCTGTGAGAAGCCGAGGGCCGCGCGTCAGCGCGCCTTCTTCTTGCCGGCGACGGTGCGCTTGGGGCCCTTGCGGGTGCGCGCGTTGGTCTTGGTGCGCTGACCGCGCACGGGAAGGCCACGACGGTGGCGGATGCCCTCGTACGAGCCGATCTCCACCTTGCGGCGGATGTCGGCGGCGACCTCACGGCGGAGGTCACCTTCCACCTTGTACTCGGCGTCGATGTGATCGCGCAGGGCGATCAGCTGGTCGTCGGTGAGGTCCTTGACGCGGATCGACTCGTCGATCTCGGTGGCCTTGAGGATCTCGACCGAGCGGGTACGGCCGATGCCGTAGATGTAGGTGAGGGCGATCACCACGCGCTTGTCGCGCGGGATGTCAACGCCGGCAAGACGTGCCATGCGGTTTCTCCTAGGAGTAATGGAGGTGTGGGGCAGGATCGGTGCCCGGGCCTCCAGCCCGGGGTGTCCCCTCCGAAGAGGTTCTGAACCTGCCTGTTATGTATTCAGTTGTGAAATCTGGTGGGTTCAGCCCTGGCGCTGCTTGTGGCGCGGGTTGGACTTGCAGATGACCATGACGCGACCGTGGCGACGGATGACCTTGCAGTGGTCGCAGATGGGCTTGACGGAGGGGTTAACCTTCATGATTTTTCTTTCGCTGTCTTCGAGTCGCGCGGATGCCGCGGCATCCGTCCGCTCGTTACTTCTCGACCGGCCTAGCGGTATCGGTAGACGATGCGCCCGCGGGTGAGGTCGTAGGGCGAGAGCTCCACGACGACACGGTCCTCGGGAATGATGCGGATGTAGTTCTGCCGCATCTTGCCGGAAATCGTCGCGAGGACCTTGTGTCCGTTGCTCAACTCAACGCGGAACATCGCATTGGGCAGGGCCTCGGAGATCACACCCTCGATCTCGATGACTCCGTCTTTTTTCGCCATACGCTCGCTAACGCTGGGCAGACCGGTCGGTCTGCGGTGGATGTTGGGGTTCGGTGCAATGACACGCCAATGGAGGCGCAACGCACCAAAGATCTAGTGTACGTGATAGTGGAGGATGCGGCAAACCACCGCATCCGCTCAGTTGAAGAGCGTGGCGAACTGGCCCGTCGCCGGGATCGTCGAGTTCGAGATGACCTCACCGTTGACGGCGAGCGTGGGCGTACCGATGCCCGACGAGCCCGGCTGGACCGGCGTCTTCTGGGTCATCGCGGTCACGAAATCGGTGTAGGTGCCGTCACTGACGCAAGACTCGATGCCCTCGACACCGACGCCGGAGGCGATCTCCAGGATCTGTTCGTCGGTGAGGCCGGCGGAGTTCTCTTCGGGCTGCTCCTCGAACATCGCCTGCATGAAGGGGACCGCGGCATCCGGATCGGCTTCAGCGACGCAGTACATGGCATTCGCCGCGCGTGTGGAGAACGCCGTGCCCTGCGAGTAGCGGTCGAGGATCGCGATCGGGTGGATGTTCAGCGTGATCGTGCCGGCGTTCACGAGGTCGAGGATCTCACCGCCGTAGGTCTGCTCGAACTGGCCGCAGATCGGGCACATGAAGTCGATGTAGGTGTCGAGGGACTGCTCGCCCTCCCCCACGATGATCGCGCCGGTCGTCTGATCGATGCCGGATCCGGTCGGCAGGGTGCCGGGGTCGTTCGCGGAGTTGTTCATCCACACGACGAGGGCGATCACGAGAGCGACGATGGCGACGACGGCCACACTCACCCAGATCGCGAACCAGTTGGTCTTGCCCGCTGCTGCCTGTGCCATGTTCGTGTGCCTTCTTCTCGCGCCGCCGCTTATCTCCTCTATCTTCCCTCATCCCCCGCTATGCATTCCCCGTGAACGGCGCTAGGTCACCGGGCAGTCACCCTCCACCTGAATAACTCCTGCAGCTGGCGGACTGGACCGGGAGCGACCCGTGGGAATCCCGCTGTTGTGCCACCAATGCGGGGCGAGCCCGCAGGAGTTATCCAGGAGGTCACGCCAACGAGCACAGCGAGCCCCACCGCGGTGTTCCTCGCGAGCCACGCACCGTACGCCTGAACAATTCCTGCAGCCACGCACCGCTCGGCGGATGAGCGCCCGGATTTCCGCGGCTATCACCCCGCCGAGGGCTGTCGCGCAGGAGATATTCAGGCCGCGGCGCAGTGACAGCGCGGCGCGTTGAACCACCGGCAGTCGAGGCGCCCGCTGCGGGGCCCATCGACGCGGCGCGGTGTCTCTCGGGTGCTCTCCCTGAAGAACTCCTGCGGGACTCGCGCCTGACGGCGAGGACACCACCGAAATCCGGGTATGCGTGGCGCAGCGGGCGCGGGCCTGCAGGAATTACTCAGGCGACACCGCAGCGAGGGAGTATCGCACGCCGGAGCGCGCGCGGGGTTAGGGGACGGGGACCGGGGTCACGCCGAAGGGGGCGAGAGCGGCCGCGCCGCCGTCGGGCGAGGTCAGTACCCAGATGCCGGTCTCGTGCACCGCGACGCTGTGCTCCCAATGCGCGCCGTCGCTGCCGTCGACCGTGGATACGGTCCAGTCGTCGTCTTCGACGAACGTCGCGTCGGATCCGGCGGTCACCATCGGCTCGATCGCCAGGCACAGGCCCGGCTTCACTTCGGCGCCGGGATCGGACACGTGGTAGTTGAAGACCGTGGGCGCCTCGTGCATCTTGCGGCCGATGCCGTGGCCGACGTAGTCGCGCAGGATGCCGTACTCCCCCTGCGCGTCGATGTAGCTCTGCACGGCGTCACCGACCTCGCCGACGCGGCGAGCCGACGCGAGCGCCGCGATCCCCGCCCAGAGGGAGCCCTCCGTCACATCCGACAGCCGCTGCCGCGAAGACGCCACGACCGGGTCGCCGCCGGGAACGACGATCGTCGTCGCCGAGTCGCCGTTCCACCCCTGGTACTGCGCGCCCGAATCGATCGAGACGATGTCGCCGGGCTCGAGGACACGCGAGCCGGGGATGCCGTGGACCACCTGGTCGTTGACCGAGATGCAGGTCGTGTGGCGATAGCCGCGCACGAGCTGGAAATTCGACTCCGCGCCGCGCGAGCGGATGACGTCGAACGCCGCGGCATCCAACTCCCCCGTGGTCACACCGGGAGCGATCAGCGCCCGCACCGCGTCGAGGGATGCTGCCGTGATCAGACCCGGCTCCACCATCGACCGCAGCTGCGCGGGCGTCTTGTAGATCGAGCGACGAAGCCCCATCACGCCGTGATGCCGCGTGCGGATAGCGCCGCGATGATGCGTTCGAACACCTCGTCGAGCGAACCGACACCGTCGATCTCCACCGCAATCCCGCGCGAGCGGTAGACGTCGAGAATAGGTGCGGTCTCGGATTCATAGATAGCGAGGCGCTTGGCGATGGACTCTTCGTTGTCATCGGCGCGGCCCTGCTCGGCGGCGCGCAGCGACAGGCGCTGAATCGACTCGTCGCGCGGCACAGAGAGCTCGATGACGGCCGTGAGCGGCTCGCCGCGGCCCTCGAGGAACCCGTCGAGGTCACCGACCTGACCGAGGTTGCGCGGATACCCGTCGAGCAGGAATCCCGCGGCAGCGTCGTCCTGCGCGAGGCGATCGCGCACGATCGCCGAGGTGAGCTCGTCGGGGACGAGATCTCCGGCCTCGATGATGGCCTGCACCTGGAGCCCGAGGTCCGTGCCGTCCTTCACGTTCGCCCGGAAGACATCTCCGGTCGACACAGCCGGAATCCCGAAGGCTTCGGCGATGCGGACGCCCTGCGTCCCCTTGCCGGAGCCCTGCGGTCCGATGATCAGGAGGCGAGCGGCGGTCATCGCAGGAGCCCTTCGTAGTGGCGCTGCTGCAGCTGCGCATCGATCTGCTTGACGGTCTCCAGGCCGACGCCGACGATGATGAGGATCGACGCGCCACCGAACGGGAAGTTCTGGTTGGCACCGACGGTCGCCAGGGCGATCAGCGGGAGCAGGGCGATGAGACCCAGGTAGATCGAGCCGGGCAACGTGATGCGGGTGAGCACGTAGTCGAGGTACTCGGCCGTCGGGCGCCCGGCACGGATGCCGGGGATGAACCCGCCGTACTTCTTCATGTTGTCGGCGACCTCAACCGGGTTGAAGGTGATCGCGACGTAGAAGTACGTGAAGCCGATGATCAGCAGGAAGTACGTGAGCATGTACAGCGGCTGGTCGCCGGTCGTGAAGTTCGCCTGGATCCAGCTGACCCATCCGGGGATGTTGCCGTCGGCATCCGGAGTCTGGTTGAACTGGGCGATCAGCGCGGGAATGTACAGCAGCGAGGAGGCGAAGATGACGGGCACGACGCCGGCCATGTTCACCTTGATCGGGATGTAGGTGTTCGTGCCGCCGAGCGTGCGGCGTCCCACCATCCGCTTGGCGTACTGCACCGGCACACGCCGCTGCGACTGCTCGACGAAGACGACGAGCGCCACGACGATCACGCCGACAGCGAGCACCAGGAGGAAGACCTCGAAGCCGCGCGCCTGCTGGATCGACCACATCGCGGCCGGGAAGGTCGCGGCGATCGAGGTGAAGATGAGGATCGACATGCCGTTGCCGACGCCACGCTCGGTGACGAGCTCGGCGAACCACATGATGAGGCCGGTACCGGCGGTCAGCGTGATGATCATCAGCAGCTGCGCCCACCAGGCGGTGTTGGTCAGCAGCGCGTTGCACTCGGCGATGTTCGTCGAACCGAACAGCTGGCCGGACCGTGCGACGGTCACGAGCGTCGTCGACTGCAGGAGCGCCAGCGCGATCGTGAGGTAACGCGTGTATTGCGTCAGCTTCGCCTGGCCCGACTGGCCCTCCTTGTAGAGGGTCTCGAAGTGCGGGATCACCACGCGCAGCAGCTGGACGATGATCGTCGCGGTGATGTACGGCATGACGCCGAGCGCGAAGATCGACAACTGCAGAAGCGCGCCGCCCGAGAACAGGTTCACGAGCGAGAGCAGGCCCTCGCTGGCGGAACCGGTCTGGTCGAGGCACGACTGGACATTCGGGAAGCTCACGAACGGCGCCGGCACGTGCGCGCCGAGACGATAGATCGCGATGATGGCCAGGGTGAAGCCGATCTTCCGCCGGAGGTCCGGGGTGCGGAAGACCCGCGCAATAGCGCTGAACAAAGGAATTTCCTCCAGTGGGATTTCCGCCTGCGGGTGGCGGGTGCTTCGGGAGCACCGTTTCCCAGCGTACGGCAACAGGGACCGGCACCGGTTCTCGAGCGAATCGAGATCGGGCCGGCCCCTGCCGTGGATTACTTGATCGAACCGCCCGCGGCGATGATCTTCTCGCTGGCCGAACCCGAGACCTTGTCGACCGACACGGTGAGCTTGACCGAGATGTCGCCGGTGCCGAGCACCTTGACCTTCTCGTTCTTGCGCACGGCGCCCTTGGCGACGAGGTCCGTGATGGTGACGTCGCCTCCCGTCGGGTACAGCTCGGCGAGCTTGTCGAGGTTGACCACCTGGTACTCGACGCGGAACGGGTTCTTGAACCCGCGCAGCTTCGGTGTACGCATGTGGAGGGGCATCTGCCCACCCTCGAAGCCGGCCTTCACCTGGTAACGGGCCTTCTGACCCTTGGTGCCGCGACCGGCGGTCTTGCCCTTCGAGCCCTCACCGCGACCCACGCGGGTCTTGGCCTTGTTGGACCCGGGGACCGGACGCAGGTGGTGGACCTTCAGGACGCCGGGACGCTTGGTCTCAGATTCCTTCTTCGGAGCCGCAGCCTTCGTCGCAGGCGCCTTTTTGGCGGCCGGCTTCTTGGCGGGGGCCTTCTTCTCGACGACCTCTTCGGTCGCCTTCGTGGCCTTCTCAGCCATTAGTCGATCTCCTCAACCTTGACGAGGTGCGCGACGGTCTTGATGTAGCCGCGCGTCTGCGCGTCATCCGGACGAACGACGGAGTCGTTGATCCGCTTCAGACCGAGCGAACGCAGCGTGTCACGCTGGTTCTGCTTTTCGCTCACCTTGGACTTGACCTGGGTCACCTTCAGACGGGCAGCCATCAGGCACCTACCTTTGCAGCGGCCGCGGCGTCAGCCTCGGCGCGGATCAGACGGGCCGGAGCCACCTGGTCGAAGTCGAGACCACGACGGGCGGCGACGGCACGGGGCTCCTCGAGCTGCTTCAGAGCGGCGACGGTCGCGTGCACGATGTTGATCGTGTTCGACGAACCGAGCGACTTCGAGAGCACATCGTGGATGCCGGCGCACTCGAGCACGGCACGCACCGGGCCACCGGCGATAACACCGGTACCCGAGGAGGCCGGACGGAGAAGGACGACACCGGCAGCGGCCTCACCCTGCACGGGGTGCGGGATGGTGGAGCCGGAGCGGGGCACGCGGAAGAAGTTGCGCTTGGCCTCTTCAACACCCTTGGAGATGGCCAGGGGCACCTCGCGGGCCTTGCCGTAGCCGACGCCGACGAGTCCGTTGCCATCGCCCACGACGACCAGCGCCGTGAAGCTGAAGCGACGACCGCCCTTGACGACCTTCGACACGCGGTTGATGGTCACGACGCGCTCGAGGAACTGGCTCTTCTCGGCGTCACGGCCACCGCGGTCGCGGGTCTGGCTGCGCTCGCGGCCACCGCGACGCGGCTCACGCTCACGCTCGACGGGTGCCTCGGCGACGACAGCAGGCTGCTCGGTCACTTCGGTGTTCTCCACATTCACAGTTGCATCGCTCACAGGTTCAGACCTCCCTCGCGGGCGCCCTCGGCGATCGCCGCGACACGTCCCGCGTAGCGGTTGCCACCGCGGTCGAACACGACATCCTCGACGCCGACAGCCTTCGCACGCTCGGCGACGAGCTCGCCGACCTTGCGGGCCTTGGCGGTCTTGTCACCGTCGAACACGCGCAGGTCTGCTTCGAGCGTCGAAGCGGATGCCACGGTCACGCCCTTGCTGTCGTCCACGAGCTGGACGAAGACGTGGCGAGCCGAACGGTTGACGACCAGGCGCGGACGCGCCTCGGTTCCCACGACCTTCTTGCGAAGACGCAGGTGACGACGCGTACGTGCGTCGCTCTTCGACTTAACAGCCATGATTACTTACCACTCTTTCCGGCCTTGCGACGAACGACCTCGCCGGCGTACCGCACACCCTTGCCCTTGTAGGGCTCGGGCTTACGGATCTTGCGGATGTTCGCAGCTGCCTCGCCGACAGCCTGCTTGTCGATGCCCGCGACGGTCACCTTGTTGTTGCCCTCGACGGTCAGCGTGATGCCGGTCGGAGCCTCGATCAGAACCGGGTGCGAGAAGCCGAGAGCGAACTCGACCGCCGTACCCTTCTGTGCGACGCGGTAACCGGTACCGACGACCTCGAGGCCCTTGGTGTAACCCGTGGTGACGCCGATGATGTTGTTGTTGATCAGGGTGCGGGTGAGTCCGTGCAGCGAACGCGATTCGCGCTCGTCGTCGGGACGCGAGACCAGAACCTGGCTCTCCTCGACCTGAACCTCGATGGGCTTGGCCACGGCGAGCGTCAGCTCACCCTTGGGGCCCTTGACTGCGACATTCTGGCCGTCGACCGAAACGGTCACTCCGGCGGGGATGTCGATGGGAAGACGTCCAATACGCGACATGTCAGATCACCACACGTAGGCGAGGACTTCCCCGCCGACGCCCTTCTGGTCAGCCTGACGGTCCGTGAGGAGGCCAGAGGAGGTGGACAGGATCGCGACGCCCAGGCCACCGAGGACCGTGGGGAGCTCAGTGGACTTCGCGTAGACGCGGAGGCCGGGCTTGGAGACGCGCTTGATGCCGACGATCGACCGCTCGCGGTTCGGGCCGTACTTGAGCGTCAGGGTCAGCGTCTGGCCGACCCGTGCGTCCGAGACCTCCCAGGAGGCGATGAAGCCCTCCTGCTGCAGGATCTCCGCGATGTGGGTCTTGAGCTTGGAGCTCGGCAGCGACACAGAGTCGTGATGCGCCGAGTTCGCGTTGCGCAGACGGGTCAGCAGATCTGCGACCGGGTCTGTCATTGTCATGAGTTGTTTCCTTTGTTCATGCGGTTTCGGATGCCGTTACACGGCAGCCGACCTTCAATGGGGGTCTTACTTGGCGTCG
Source organism: Microbacterium memoriense (assembly GCF_025398275.1). GTDB lineage: Bacteria > Actinomycetota > Actinomycetes > Actinomycetales > Microbacteriaceae > Microbacterium > Microbacterium memoriense. The sequence goes on from NZ_JAODOR010000007.1 coordinate 53,275, forward strand.
TCCGTCTTGAACGGGAAGCCGATGTGACGCAGCAGCGCACGACCTTCGTCATCCGTCTTCGCCGTCGTGACGATCGTGATGTCGAAGCCGCGGACGCGGTCGATCTTGTCCTGGTTGATCTCGTGGAAGACCGACTGCTCCTGCAGACCGAACGTGTAGTTGCCGTTGCCGTCGAACTGCTTCGGCGACAGGCCACGGAAGTCACGGATGCGGGGAAGCGACAGGTTCACGAGGCGATCCAGGAACTCCCACGCGCGGTCACCACGGAGGGTGACGTGCGCGCCGATGGGCTGTCCTTCACGCAGCTTGAACTGCGCGATGGACTTGCGGGCCTTCGTCACGATCGGCTTCTGGCCGGTGATCTTGGTGAGATCGTCGACCGCACCATCGATCACCTTGGAGTCGCGAGCTGCCTCACCGACACCGGTGTTGACGATGACCTTGACGATCCCGGGGATCTGCATGACGTTCGGGTACCCGAACTCTTCCTGCAGAGCCTTCTTGATCTCGCCCTGGTACTTCTGCTTCAGGCGGGGCTGGATCTTGCCAGTCTCCGCGGCAGTGGTGGTGCTCATCAGAGGTCCTTACCGCTCTTCTTCGCGTAGCGCACACGGACGGTGCGCTTCACGCCATCCTTCGTCTGCTCCTCGACGCGGTGTCCGACCTTGGTCGGCTTCTTGGTCGAGGGGTCGACGATGGCGACGTTGGAGATGTGAATCGGGGCTTCCATCGTCTCGATGCCGCCCGTCTTCGTGCCGCGCTGGGACTGGCCCACGCGCGTGTGCTTCGTGACGTAGTTGACGCCCTCGACAATGACACGGTTCTTCTCGACGAGAATGTCGAGAACCTTGCCCTGCTTGCCGCGGTCGCCGCCCTTGTCCTGCTTCTTGCCTGTGATGACCTGAACCAGGTCACCCTTCTTGATCTTGGCCATGAGGTCAGATCACCTCCGGTGCGAGCGACACGATCTTCATGAACTTCTTGTCACGAAGTTCGCGACCGACGGGTCCGAAGATGCGGGTGCCGCGGGGCTCCCCGTCGTTCTTCAGGATCACGGCGGCGTTCTCATCGAACTTGATGTAAGAACCGTCGGGACGACGGGTCTCCTTGACGGTGCGGACAACGACGGCCTTGACCACGTCACCCTTCTTCACGCTGCCACCGGGGATGGCATCCTTGACGGTCGCGACGATGATGTCGCCGAGACCGGCATAGCGGCGGTTGGACCCACCGAGCACGCGAATCGTGAGCAGCTGCTTGGCGCCGGTGTTGTCGGCAACCTTGATGCGGGACTCAGTCTGAATCATTTCTTACTTCGCCTTCTCGAGGACCTCGACCAGACGCCACCGCTTGGTGGCGCTCAGCGGCCGGGTCTCGTTGATGAGAACGAGGTCGCCGATGCCGGCGGTGTTCGCCTCGTCGTGCGCCTTGACCTTCGACGTGCGGCGGATGACCTTGCCGTAAAGCGGGTGCTTCACGCGGTCTTCGACCTCGACGACGATCGTCTTGTCCATCTTGTCGCTGACCACGTAGCCGCGACGCGACTTGCGGTAGCCACGAGCGTCCGCATCGCGGACGTCGTTGGCACCGTGCTCGTGACCGGCGGCGACGACGGGCGTCTCCACGACGGTGTCGACCTGGGCGGCCGGAGCCTTCTTGGCCGGAGCCTTCTTGGCGGCGGGTGCCTTGGGGGCAGCGGGCGCCTTCTTGACGGGCGCCTTCTTCTCAGTTGCGTCAGCCATTACTCGGCCTCTTCCTTCTCGGCCACGTCGGCGGCATCCGCCTTCTTGGCCTTGGTCTTCTTCGCCTTCGTCGCTACCTCGACCGGAGCGGGCGTGGCACGGATGCCCAGCTCGCGCTCACGGATCACGGTGTAGAGCCGCGCGATGTCGCGCTTGACGGCGCGAATGCGGCCGTGGCTCTCGAGCTGGCCGGTGGCCGACTGGAAGCGCAGGTTGAACAGCTCTTCCTTGGCCTTGCGCAGCTCCTCGACGAGGCGCTGGTCCTCGAACGTGTCGAGCTCGCTCGGTGCGAGCGTCTTGGTTCCGACAGACATTACGCGTCGCCCTCCTCGCGCTTGATGATGCGTGCCTTCAGCGGCAGCTTGTGAATTGCACGGGTCAGAGCCTCACGTGCGAGCTCTTCGCTGACACCGGCGACCTCGAAGAGGACGCGACCCGGCTTGACGTTGGCAACCCACCACTCCGGCGAACCCTTACCGGAACCCATGCGGGTTTCGGCCGGCTTCTTGGTCAGCGGACGGTCGGGGTAGATGTTGATCCACACCTTTCCACCACGCTTGATGTGACGGGTCATGGCGATACGAGCGGACTCGATCTGGCGGTTGGTGACATACGCAGGCGTGAGCGCCTGGATGCCGTACTCGCCGAACGAGACCTTCGTGCCACCGGTCGCCTGGCCGGAACGGCCGGGGTGGTGCTGCTTGCGGTACTTGACCTTGCGGGGAATAAGCATTATGCCGATGCTCCTTCTGCGACGGGTGCGTCGCTGCGGGGGCCACGACGACGGTCGCCACCACGGTCATCGCGACCACGGGGCGCCTTCGGCGCGTTCGCCTGCTCGCGTGCGAGCTCCTTGTTGGTGAGGTCGCCCTTGTAGATCCAGACCTTCACGCCGATGCGACCGAAGGTGGTCTTGGCTTCGTAGAAGCCGTAGTCGATGTTCGCGCGCAGGGTGTGCAGGGGCACACGGCCTTCGCGGTAGAACTCCGAGCGGCTCATCTCGGCGCCGCCGAGACGGCCCGAGACCTGAATCCGGATGCCCTTGGCGCCGGCGCGCTGAGCGCCCTGCAGACCCTTGCGCATCGCCCGACGGAACGCCACACGAGCAGAAAGCTGCTCGGCGATGCCCTGCGCGACGAGCTGAGCGTCGGCCTCGGGGTTCTTGACCTCGAGGATGTTCAGCTGGATCTGCTTGCCGGTGAGCTTCTCGAGGTCGGCGCGGATGCGCTCGGCCTCGGCGCCGCGGCGGCCGATCACGATGCCCGGGCGGGCGGTGTGGATGTCGACACGGACACGGTCACGCGTGCGCTCGATCTCGATCCCACTCACGCCGGCGCGGTCGAGCTGCGTCTGCAGGAGCTTGCGGATCTTGATGTCCTCAGCCACGTAGTCGGCGTAACGCTGACCGGGCTTCGTCGAGTCGGAGAACCAACGCGACACGTGGTCAGTGGTGATACCGAGGCGGAAGCCGTACGGGTTTACCTTCTGTCCCATTACTTGCTCGCCTTCTTGTCGGTCGAGGGTGCGGTTGCGACCTCAGGGGTCGCGAGCACGATCGTGATGTGGCTCGTGCGCTTCTTGATCTGGAACGCGCGGCCCTGTGCACGGGGGCGGAAACGCTTGAGCGTCGCGCCCTCGTCGACGTAGGCATTCGCCACGTACAGGTCCTGCTCGTCCAGGAACTCGCCGTTCTTGTCCGCGGTGACGCGGGCGTTGGCCATAGCCGAAGCGACGAGCTTGTAGATCGGCTCGCTGGCGCTCTGCGGGGCGAACTTCAGGATGGCCAAGGCCTCCTGAGCCTGCTTGCCCTTGATGAGCGCGACGACACGACGAGCCTTCTGAGGGGTCACGCGAATGTGCTTGACGCGTGCGATGGAATCCACCATTTGTCTCCTCCTCTGTCCTCTCTGGGTACGCCCCGCGTTAGCGGCGGCGACCCTTCTTGTCGTCCTTCTCATGGCCGCGGAAGGTGCGGGTGGGCGCGAATTCGCCCAGCTTGTGACCGACCATGGTCTCGGACACGAACACGGGGATGTGCTTGCGTCCGTCGTGCACGGCGATCGTGTGACCCAGCATGGCCGGGATGATCATCGAGCGACGTGACCAGGTCTTGATGACGTTCTTGGTACCGGCTTCGTTCTGAACAACGACCTTGCGAAGCAAGTGCTCGTCGACGAAGGGGCCCTTCTTGAGACTGCGAGGCATCTTCCTCTACTCCTACTTACGCTTCTTGCCGGCGTTACGGCGGCGGACGATGTACTTGTCGCTTTCCTTGTTGGCGTGGCGGGTGCGACCCTCAGCCTGGCCCCAAGGAGAGACGGGGTGACGACCACCGGAGGTCTTACCCTCACCACCACCGTGCGGGTGGTCGACCGGGTTCATCGCGACACCACGGACGGTCGGGCGGACGCCCTTCCAGCGCATACGGCCGGCCTTACCCCAGTTGATGTTCGACTGCTCGGCGTTGCCGACCTCGCCGATGGTCGCGCGGCAGCGCGCATCGACGTTGCGGATCTCGCCCGAGGGGAGACGCAGCTGAGCGAAGTTGCCATCCTTGGCGACCAGACGCACCGAGGTGCCGGCCGAACGTGCCAGCTTCGCGCCGCCACCGGGGCGGAGCTCGATGGCGTGGATGACGGTACCCGTCGGGATGTTCTTCAGCGGGAGGTTGTTGCCCGGCTTGATGTCAGCCGAGGCGCCCGACTCGACGACGTCGCCCTGCTGCAGTTTCGCCGGTGCGAGGATGTAGCGCTTCTCACCGTCGAAGTAGTGCAGGAGCGCGATGCGCGCGGTGCGGTTGGGGTCGTACTCGATGTGAGCGACCTTGGCGTTGACGCCGTCCTTGTCGTGACGACGGAAGTCGATCACGCGGTACTGGCGCTTGTGGCCACCACCGATGTGACGGGTCGTGATGCGGCCCTGGTTGTTGCGGCCACCGGTCTTGGAAAGCGGGCGCAGCAGCGACTTCTCGGGCGTCGATCGGGTGATCTCAGCGAAGTCCGCCACCGACGAACCGCGACGACCGGGGGTCGTGGGCTTGTACTTGCGAATAGCCATGTTGGTTGTCCTCTATCCCGACCGTCAGCCGACTGCCGTGAAGATGTCGATGGTGCCCGAGCGCAGGGTCACGATGGCGCGCTTGGTGTCCTTGCGCTTTCCCGTGCCGAAGCGCGTGCGACGCGCCTTGCCCGTGCGGTTGAGCGTGTTGACCGCGGCGACCTTGACGTCGAAGATCTTCTCGATCGCAAGCTTGATCTCGGTCTTCGAGGAGCGCGGGTCCACCAGGAAGGTGTACTTGCCCTCGTCGATGAGCCCATAGCTCTTCTCGGAGACGACCGGCTTCAGGATGATGTCGCGCGGGTCCTTGTTCAGAGCGGCGTGTGCGGTGGTCATGCGGAGACCTCCTCGGTCGCGCCGGTCTTCGAAGCGACGAATGCTTCGAAGGCGGACTTGGTGAAGACGATGTCGTCGGAAACGAGCACGTCGTAGGCGTTGAGCTGATCGAAGTTCAGCACGTGCACGAAGTCGAGGTTGCGCACGCTCTTGACCGTGATCTCGTCACCGCGTTCGATGACGATCATGACGTTCTTGGTCGCGGCGAGCGTCGACATGACGACCGATGCAGCCTTGGTCGAGGGGGCACCCTCGATCGCGAGCGATTCGATGACGTGCAGACGGCCACCGCGAGCACGGTCGCTGAGCGAGCCCAGCAGGGCCGCGGCGATCATCTTCTTGGGGGTGCGCTGCGAGTAGTCACGCGGCTTCGGTCCGTGGACGATGCCACCACCGGTCATGTGCGGCGCGCGGATCGAGCCCTGACGGGCGTTACCGGTGCCCTTCTGCTTGAAGGGCTTGCGGCCGGCACCCGAGACCTCACCGCGACGCTTGGTCGAGTGGGTTCCCTGGCGAGCCGCCGCGAGCTGCGCGACGACGACCTGGTGGATGAGGGGGATGTTCGTCTTGACGTCGAAGATGGCGGCGGGCAGCTCCACGGAGCCTGCCTTCTTGCCGTCGGCCTTCAGGACGTCGAGCGAGAGAGTGGAGTCAGCCATGTTCAGGCACCCTTCACTGCGTTGCGGACGTAAACGATGCGGCCACGAGCACCCGGGACGGCGCCCTTGACGAGCAGCAGGCCCTTCTCGGCGTCGATGGCGTGGACCGTGAGGTTCATGACGGTCACGCGCTCGCCACCCATACGGCCGGCCATGCGCATGCCCTTGAAGACGCGGCTGGGGGTCGACGATGCGCCGATCGAGCCGGGCTTGCGGTGGTTGCGGTGCGCACCGTGCGAAGCGGAGACGCCCTTGAAGTTGTGACGCTTCATGACACCCGCGGTGCCCTTGCCCTTGCTGGTGCCGACGACGTCGACCAGCTGGCCGGCCTCGAAGGTGGCGTCGACGGTGAGCTCCTGGCCCAGCGTGTAGTCACCGGCATCCGCCGTGCGCACCTCGGTGAGGTGACGGCGCGGGGTCACGCCGGCGGCCTCGAAGTGAGCCGTCAGGGGCTGGTTGACCTTGCGCGGGTCGATCTGCCCGTAGGCGATCTGCACGGCCTTGTAGCCGTCGCGCTCGGGGGTGCGAACCTGGGTGACGACGTTCGGTGCAACCTCGATCACGGTGACGGGAACGAGCTTGCCGTTCTCATCCCAGACCTGGGTCATGCCGAGCTTGGTGCCCAGGAGTCCCTTGGAAATCTTGGAGTTGATGTCAGTCATCGCGAGCCTCAGAGCTTGATCTCGATGTTGACGTCAGCCGGGAGGTCGAGACGCATCAGCGAGTCGACGGCCTTGGGCGTCGGGTCGATGATGTCGATGAGGCGCTTGTGGGTGCGCATCTCGAAGTGCTCGCGGCTGTCCTTGTACTTGTGGGGCGACCGGATGACGCACACGACGTTCTTCTCGGTCGGAAGGGGCACGGGGCCCACAACCGTCGCGCCTGCGCGGGTCACCGTGTCGACGATCTTGCGCGCCGACGTGTCGATGACCTCGTGGTCATACGACTTCAGGCGAATGCGGATCTTCTGTCCCGCCATTGTCTGCTCTCTCTCTTCTCGCGTCATACCTCATTGGGCATCGGACGCACGTGGCACAGGGGTGGTGTGCCGGGCACTTTCCCGCGCGGTTGCGAGGGATGCTGCACCGCTGTTCTGGTGTCATTCCCACTCATCCGCACGCATGCGGAACCTGTTGCCAGGTGGGAGTGGGGTTGTGGTGTTCTGACTGCCCGCGGCCTAGGACCCTGCGCTCTCGCGCCGCCTATGCACTGTCGTGACAGTGATCCCGCGCCGAAGCGCTGGAATGTGGAACTGGTCTAGTCTACGTGTCCCCCGGGCGTGTCGCAAACTCGGGCGTGTCGCGCTCGGCGAATGGTCAGCTCTCGCACGACGGAGGGGCCGGGAAGCACTCCCGGCCCCTCCGCGGCGACGTCCGCTATTCGGTACCGACAGCTTTGTCGAGGCTGTCGCGCACGCCGTCGACCTTGGCATCGACGCTGTCCGGAGCGACCTTCTTGACGAACTCGGCAGCAGCGTCCAGGACGCTGTCGCTGATGCCTTCGGCTTGTTCAGACTTCAGCGCCTCGTCGATCTTGCCCTTGTTCTGCTCGAGGAACGCTTTCCCCTGGTTGACCACATCGTCGATTCCCATGCCTACTCGTTTCTGTTCGCCTACGCTGACACGCTCATTGTTGCGACTTTGCTGGGGCAGTGGAAGGCCTGAGGGAGGATGCGCCCGCTACGGAAGAATCTGCAGGATCACCCCATTCTGGGGGATCTGCACTTCGGCTACACCAGCAACCGGCACAACGGTCGTCACTCGGCCATCAGCGGAGGTCACCTGAACGTCACCCGACGCGGGCATGCTCACCGTTGTGGGGCCGCTCGGCGCCCAGGCGAACGTGACGAGATCATCGCCGGCACCAAAGGCGTAGGAGGCCACGGCGGTGGAGAGCTGCTCCGCAACGACCAGGTCCTTCCCCGCGAGGTTGTTGATCACCAATGCAACCGTCATTGCCGCAGGTTTTGGGGGCAGCGCTGTCACACCGGGGATCGGCTGGAAGAAGAGACCGAAGTTTCCTTCGTGCTCGGCCGGGTCGGGGCTGTCGTTGATCAGATCGTACCAAAAGAACTTCTCGACGTTGTTGCCCAGCGCGGTGACAGATGCTTTGAATGCAAAGTCGGATTGTTCGATGAGTGAAGCCGTGCCCGACTTCGACGGCGACCCCAGCTCGGTGATCCAGATCGGGATCGTCCGCCCCGAGTACGCCTGCATGCTCGCGCGCGACGTGGCAATGATGTCGGCCAACGCCGTCGGGTTCGTGACGATTTGGTAGGGGTGATAGCTCGCCGCGTCGGCGTAGTCCATCCCCCCGGCTTGCCAGAGCCCGTCGAACCACGGTGCGTCATAGTTTGCCGTGGACCCGGCCACGATCGGGAGATCCGGCGCTACGGCGCGCACGTTGTCGTGAACGGACCGCAGCAGGGGAACGTAGCAGGACGGGGCGGTGCCGCATCCTGCCTTGTTAAAGCGCTCGTGATTGAACTCGTTGAAGACTTCAAGCCCGACGAGGTCAAAGCGTTGCGCGATCGCCGCCGCATAGCGCCCGTATGCCGCGATCGCTTCATCGTTGTCAGGGGTCACTTCGGTGCTGCCGTACAGCGTGTTGCCGTAATTGACGATCCCCATGACCTTCAAGCCGTTGACGTGCAGCCGCGTGAACTCCCGCACGTAGGCCGCGTCCCAGTCATACTGGCCGCGCACCTTTTCGTTGAGGTGCCAGAGGATGTCGTTTCGCGCCTCAGCGAGCCCCAGCGAGCCCGCGTAGCGTGCCGCGCCGGCGTAGATCTCATTCTCAACGTGAAGCCCAACGCCGAAGCGCGAATCGGGGGCGATGCCATAGCCTTCCGCATCGACAACAGCGATCGGAGTTGTTATCGACGACCCCACGCTGTCTGTGACGGTGAAATCGAAGTATCCCTGTTGTATACCGGCGAGCGGTACAGCTGAGACGGCCCCGGCCAAGGTCGCTTCTCCCGCGATGACTTCGTCACCGCGCTGCGCCGTCCATGTTGCCGCCCCGGGAGCCAACGCCACCGCCACCGCTGCGGTGCCTGTGTTCATCACAAGAGAGTCGCTGACGATACCCGCGCTCGCCGTCGTTTCCTCGAAAGAGGGGTTGGGAACAAGATTGCCCCCCGTGGAGCCGGTGACCGAGAAGTCGTCGAAGCTCACACCGCTGACAGCCGCATCAACCACGATCTGCACCGTCACCTCGGTGGCATCGGCAGGCACCGTCAGCTGCTCCTCCACCGTGACCCAGCGCGCGGAAAGCTCCGGCAGGTCGATCCGCTTGCCCGCGATGATGACCGCGGCCGGCACCGCGGCGGGAAGTGAAGTGAGAGCACGAACTTGAAAAGAGACGTCGAGCGAGTCCCCGGGCGCCGCGGCAACAGTCACCTGAGCGGCTGTGGCCGCTTCCGCATCCACTACGGGGGCATCGATGCGAAGCGCTACCGAACCCGCCGCTGCATCACCGACCTCAGGGAGAACGGCCGCGAGCGCCGTGCCATCCGCCAGTGACCATGACCCGACCCCCGCACGCGCTAGCGCGACGCGGGGCAGCTCAACTGGCTGGGGCGCCTGAGCAGTTGGCGTCGGAGAAGAACTGGCTGCTGGTTCCTCCGCCGGCGCCGTGCACGCCGTGAGCGCAAGCACGGCCAGCAGGGAGAGGCAGACAAGCCGTCGCGGGAATGCGTGCGTGGACATAGAAGTCCTTCCGGGGGTAAAGCGGTCACGGTGATGGGTTCGAGCCAAGAGTGTGCTCAGAATGGTTGCGCGCCGGGGGTTCTAGAAGCGGTTCGCTGTGACTGGAGCTCCCCCTCCGAAGCCGTGCGTTGCGCCACATGGCGCGCAATGACCTTCTCGTCTCTCACAGCCACGATCGCACGAATCGTGGCGGCAATGAGCACGCCGATCGTCGCCCCCAGCGAGTTCGCCACGACGTCCGCCACGGTCGCGTAGCGGGCCGAGAGCAAGAAGTGTTGCCCCATCTCGATGGCCCCCGATAGCGCCGGGCCGAGGAGCAGAGCGATCAGAGTGAACCTGACCGGCACGATCAGCCCGAAGACGAGCCCCGCAGGGATGAACAGGACGATGTTGGCGCAGAACTCGATGAACGCGTAGTCGATGAAGCCGGGTACTCCGCGCTCGTGGAGCTCGGCAATCACACGGTCGAGTAGCGACGCAACGGGTTTGTCGACCGGGCTCGGCCAGAACGCAACGAACGCCAGAAAAACACCGTAGACCGCGGAAAACGCGGCGACGATCGCATGACGGGGGCCGCTCGTCGAGGGGAGCTTGAGCTCCCGATCAGTGCGCACTGTCACCGGGAGCCACCACCGCGCGAATGGTGCGGAAGAGGATCTGGATGTCCTGCGTGAACGACCAGTTCTCCACGTAGTAGAGATCCAGCCGGATCGCGTCTTCCCAGGAAAGGGCGGATCGGCCGCTCACTTGCCAGAGACCACTCATGCCGGGTTTGACGAGAAGCCGACGGTGCGCATCGTCATCGTAGAGGGCGACTTCGGCGGGGCGCTGCGGGCGCGGGCCCACCAGACTCATCGCGCCGAGGAACACGTTGAACAACTGCGGAATCTCGTCGATCGAGTGCTTGCGAATGAAGCGGCCGACCTTCGTGATCCGCGGGTCGTCAACGACCTTGTGGAGCGGCTGGTCAGTCGTTCCCTGCAAATCGAGCAGGCTCGCAAGTTGATCGTCGGCGTTGGCATTCATCGAACGGAACTTGATCATCCCGAAAGGGCGGCCACCCCGGCCGACCCGGGTCTGCTGATAGAAGACCGCGCCGGGTGAATCGACTCTGACGGCGATGGCAGTGCCAATCAAGATCGGCGAGAAGATCACGATAAGCACGGACGATGCGATGATGTCGAACGAGCGTTTCGCGAAGCGGCGCCATCCTTCCAGCGTCGGATACTCGACGTGGACGAGCGGAAGGCCCGCCGCGGGGCGGGAATGGATGCGCGGCCCCGCGACGTCTGTCAGCACCGGCGCGACCACCAGGTTCGCGTCGCGGTCTGCAACGGCCCAACCGATTCGGCGAAGGAGCGCCGGGTTGAGCTCGTCGGAACCGGCTGCGATCACGGTATCGGCGTCCGCGGCATCCATGGCCGTGAGTACCGTGTCGAACCGGCCCACCACCGGGATCCCGCCGATCTCGGACGTTCCCCGGTGATTTGTCACGACACCCACGAGATCGAAGCCTGTTCCCTGCGCACGGCGGATCGAGTCGATGATGTGGGCGACCTTTGCTGGCTCGCCTAGCACGATTGCACGGTAGACGTACTGGAGCCGGCGTTGACGGCTGCGCAACCACTGTCTCCACGCCCACCTCGACGCGATGAGCAGCACGGCTCCGGTCGGAAGAGCGACCAGGAAAAGGGAACGCGCTGCATCAATACGAAGGAAAAAGGCGAGAGTGACGACGCCGGCGAAGACGGCGATCGTCCCGTTGACAATTCGCCGATACTCGGTGACCCCGTTACCCACGATGTGCCGCTCACGCGTTTCGAAGAGGCTAAGCATGATTACCCAGACCACACCAACAAAGGTGAGCGCGGCCCAGTACGGCACACGGGGCCCACCCTCCCACGTCAGGTCTTCGGCGGGTAGGTTCACTCCTGTGAAGCCGAAGACCGAGAGAACGAGGATGATGACAACCACGTCGGTGTAGACGAGCCGTCCCGCGTAGCGGGCGGGCCAGTCACGAGCAGACCGTCTGGCTCGAATGACGCGCGGCGCGGCGCCGCTCGTAGCGCGCCAGCCCGTCTTTCGCTTCTTCGTAGCCTGCTTCACGTTCGCGGTTGCCACCCTTGACGCCTCCCCTGGAGCGCCGGCCGATAGCGTGCCCCTCCCACCAAGCTATGGTATTCACGCATTTCGCCTTGCAATCCACCCCGCCCCCACAGCGACTCGGACAATCCCGGACAGCCGTCGCCGCCCTGCGGGAGAGCTTAGCCCGTGCATCCGCCCTCGATTGTGGCCTGGGTCGTCCGAATCATCGGCGTCGAGCGCAACTCGAGAGGCCCAAACTCTCCGGCGCCGGCGAAGCTCGCCGTGACGGTTCCTGACTCGCTGGGTTTGAGAAAGACCTCGAATGCCGCGACGGGTCGCCCCAGATCGGTGATATCGGTGCGTGTGGGCTGCAGATCGCGACCGTCGACCGATGCCTCGACGAACGTCGTGCCCGGTGGGCCGTAGATGAACACTTCCGTGCGGAACTTCGACGAGCCCCATGGCGCGCTCTTCACGTACGGCGGGAGGCGGTTCGCATCTTCCTGTGAGATGTCGAGATGCAGCTGCACGGAAGCGGAAAAGGTCGCCAGCCCGGCATCGCACGACATCGCCAAGGTGACACCAGAATTCATGTAGTAATCGATCTTCGACGCCGAGGTGTCGCGAAAGAAGACTCCCACTGCGGTGGACAGAGAATTATCTGTCGGGAGCGTCCCCGCTACACGTTGCCCCGCGAGAAATTGCCCCACCTCGGGGTCGTCGGTCCACACCATGATGTCGCCCTGGGCGATGCTTTCGTTCACGGCCCATGCCATGTCCTTCAGATCGAACTCACCCGAGGACAGCTTCGCGAATACAGTCTCCGCAACCCCGGCGAAAAAGGCATCAGACTTAAGGGCTTCCGCAGGGCTCGCGTAGGGGTTCCACCAGCGATACACATCGCTCAACAGCACGGGGACGGCGTTCCCGCTATTGACCTCGACGTCTCCGACAACGATCGGCCCTGTGGATAGCAATATCCGCCCGAGCGCGATGGGGTCGATCGAAATGACACCGTCGACGTGCGACGGATTAATGTCACGGTTCCAAAAAGCGCGGATGATCTGCGCCGCCGTCGGAAAGTCTGGCCTGCTGGTCGCGGTATTGACGTGGTCGATCAGATAGCGACTGTAGAGGTCGAGCGCACTCTGATCGACAGCAACATCGACAGGTATACCCTCCTGAAAAGAGGCGCTGCTGGCCTGCTGCACGATCGCAAGGTTGCCAGCGTCCACGGAGATGAGAGTCTGCGAGGCGGCGCTGCCCCCCAGCGGCAAGGACTCGGCGTTGTTTTGGAAGACAAGCAGGTAGGACTTCGGCCCGTCGGCGCCGAGAAGATCCGGGGCGACTTCGAGCAGCGGCACAGCTGACGAAGTGATTTCACCGATCTGGTCGAGACCGGATCGGACGGGCCCAACGAGGGCCGTGGATGCGCGCACGGCTTCGATCTCATCCGAAAGCTGAGCGATCGCTGGCGTTCGCTCCTCAAGGATCGGCAGCATCGAGGCGATCAACGATCCCCCAGCAGGCTCACTCTTCAGCGCGAGAATCGGGGTGGCGACATTGTTGGCGAGCATATCGAGCATCTCGCTGGCGAGCCGGACTGCCCGAAGGTTCTCTCCCGCCAGCGGAACAAACTCGGCCGCCCGCCAGAGTGGGTCGTTTGACGCGGTGCTGGCGCTCTGCGCGAGGGCCCCGACCTCCGCGAGTCGCTCATCCAGTGGCAGTCCGTCGTCAAGATTGGAGACAAGTGCTTGTGCGGCTTCCAAGTCGGTCTTCACCGTGAGCGCGCGGAAGGCGAGCCACGAAACCGCCCCGAGAAGAACGATGGCGATGAGGGCTACGATGAGCCACGCACGCCCATGATTCCGCCTACGCCTGGCCGACTCGCCTCCCGCGCGGGCCGCTCTGGCAGCTCGCCGAGATTCAATCTGCATCCCCCGATACTAATCGGGGGGATCCTGCGAAGTAGCTGGCCACAGGACGCGAGCGCAGACTTTTATGCTGAGCACGAACCGATGGGATCATGGGGCCATGAGCGGGAGAACTGGCTGGATAGACGCAGCTCGAGGCATTGCGGTCGTGATGATCGTTCTCATGCACGTGACGGTCATTGTCTTTGCACCGTTTGCGGACGATACGAGTACGAATGCTGCTTGGGCAGCAGTTGTCAACACGCTGTGGCCCTTTCACCTGTCGACGCTCGCTCTACTTTCGGGGATGCTTGGCGCGCGGCGCGTTCGCCAGGGGGTCAGCGCCACTGCGGCCACACTGACAAGGACCGCCTATCTCTATGTCGTGTGGAGCGCGGTGTACGTGCTGCTTCGAACCCTCGGCGTGGACACATGGGCAAAGCCATTGTCGATGCTCGATATCGCGATCGGCGAGATCACGGCACCACGCACCGTGTTGTGGTTTCTGCTCGGGCTGGTCTTCTGGACATTCGCACTCGCGGCAGTCCACAAATGGCCCCCGTGGCTTGTCCTCACGATGTGTGCGGCAGCGTCTATCGGGTCATACTGGCTGCCCGGCTCGCGCGATCACGACCAGTACATATGAGCCGCCCCCTTCATTCGGTCCGGACGTTCTGTGAGTCGTCGGTTTCCATTTGATGGGTGCACTGTCGAGCGTACTCAGCTGGGGGTAGGTAGCCGAGCGAGGAGTGCCGGCGGTGGTGGTTGTACTCGTCCTTCCAGTCGCCGATCACAACCTGCGCGTGCAGTAGCGAATAGAAGCTGTTGATGTTGAGGCACT
>NZ_JAODOR010000008.1 GCF_025398275.1 Microbacterium memoriense
TGCCGGAGCAGGCGCCGGACGCGCCGGGCCCGGGCGCGGACCCGAGGACGGGCGTGCCGCAGCGGCGGGCTTGGCGGGCGCCGACTCAGCGGGCTTGGCGGCGCCGTCTGCCTCGAGGGCAGCGCGGAGCTTGCGAGCCACGGGGGGCTCGATGGTGGATGAGGGGCTCTTGACGAATTCGCCGAGCTCCTTCAGCTTTGCAAGCGCGACCTTGCTGTCGACACCGAGTTCGGAAGCGATCTCGTGCACGCGCGGTTTGGCGTTAGCCACAATTCTCCTGTCTGAGGTCTCCCCCGGACAGGGCAGACCGTTATTGGCGGACGGGTCTCATTTCGAGCCGTTCACTGTGAGTCCATAGCCGTTCAGCCGTTTCGCTGGTGGGTGGTGGGAAAGGTCTGCGTGTCCAGCGGACCGGACACACGCAATGCACGTTCGAAAGCGCGACGCCGGATGGCGGTGTTCACGCAGTCATCCGTGGCATGCACCCACGCGCCTCGCCCGGGAAGGACGGCCTTCTCGTCACTGACGAGGACACCGGCCTGCTCCACAACCCGAAGAAGTGTGGAGCGGGGAGCGCGCGCGCGGCATCCCACGCACGTTCGAACAGGTTCCATCCTACCCCGTCACGCGTCTTCCAAGATGCTGTCGGGCTGGATGTCGATCTTGGCGCCCGTGAGCTTGGCCGCGAGGCGGGCGTTCTGACCCTCTTTGCCGATCGCGAGGGACAGCTGGTAGTCGGGCACGAGCGCGCGGACGGCCTTGATCGTCGCGTCGAGCACGAAGCTCGAGGTCACCTTGGCGGGCGACAGGGCGTTCGCGACGAACTTCGCCAGCTCCGGGTCGTAGTCGACGATGTCGATCTTCTCGCCACCGAGTTCTTCCGTGACGGCGCGGACGCGGCGTCCGAGTTCGCCGATGCACGCACCCTTCGCGTTGATGGCGGGATCGTTCGCCTTCACGGCGATCTTGGTGCGGTGCCCCGCCTCGCGTGCGAGCGAGACGATCTCGACGAGACCCGATGCGATCTCGGGAACTTCGAGCGCGAAGAGCTTGCGGACGAGCCCCGGGTGCGTGCGCGACACGGTGATCTGCGGGCCCTTCGTGCCCTTCGAGACGCCCGTGACGTAGACACGCAGACGCGCACCGTGGGGATACTCCTCGCCGGCGACCTGCTCTTCGGGCGGGAGGATGGCCTCGATCGTGCCGAGGTCGACGTGGACCATGCGGGGGTTCGGACCCTGCTGGATCACGCCGGCGACGATGTCGCCTTCCTTGCCCTTGAATTCGCCGAGAATCGCGTCGTCGGCGATGTCGCGCAAGCGCTGGCTGATGACCTGCTTCGCTGCGAAAGCAGCGATGCGGCCGAAATCGTCGGGCGTGGATTCTTCTTCGCCGACGACGATGTCGTCCTCGTCGAGAAGAGGCATGAAGATGGCGACGTGACCGGTTTTGCGGTCCAGCACCGCGCGGGCACCGGCCGGAAGGTCGTCGTCCGGGGAGGTGTGCTTCGCGTAGGCCGTCAGAATGGCCTGCTCGATGATGTGGACCAGTTCTTCGAAGGGAATCTCCTTCTCGCGCTCCACCGTGCGCAGCAGTCCCAGATCGATATCCACATTGGCCTCCCTATTCAGCTCTCGACGTCGGGTCACCCCGGCGCCATCCCATCAACGTTACCCGATCGCCGCTCCATCGGGCGGGGGATGCCGGAGGACTCCGACCCGGGCCATACTGGGCGAATGAGTTTGCGTAGCGCGAGTCGCGTCGCCCGTGAGAGCGGCCCCGCACCGATGTCC
Source organism: Microbacterium memoriense (assembly GCF_025398275.1). Taxonomy (GTDB): domain Bacteria; phylum Actinomycetota; class Actinomycetes; order Actinomycetales; family Microbacteriaceae; genus Microbacterium; species Microbacterium memoriense. Next base: position 1,794 of record NZ_JAODOR010000008.1, read on the forward strand.
CCCGCCGATCCCGGCCTGATCGGGCTTCTCGGTTTCGTGATCGCCACTCTCACGGCCCAGCTTGCCCACCTCGGCGTGCAGAACGAGAGCGCCGTGTTCTGGGTCGGTGCGGTCTTCGGCGGAGTCGTTCAGGTGACGGCCGGGATGCTGTCGTACTTCATCGGCGACGACTTCCACTTCATGGTCTACAACGCGTTCGGCTGGTACTGGATCTGTATGCCGGGCTTCCTCCTCGGGGGCGAACTCGGGTTCTTCGAGGTCTCCGGGCCCGCTCGCCCACTGTTCGCGATGGTGTTCGCGATCCTGGCGTTCGGATTCATGTTCGCGGGGGCCTTGCACAACACGGTCCTTCCGCTCACGTTGCTGTGCGTCTCGATCGGACTCGGCCTCGAATCGATCGGGTACTTCGCCTCCTCGGATGCCCTGGGCGTCATCGGCGCATGGTTCTTGCTCGCGGCCTCCGCGTTGGCGGCGTACATGCTTGTCGAGAAGTTCTACTGGCGCACGATGCAACGCCGGATCGTCCCCCTCGGACCGCCGTGGTTGACGGCCGCAACCCGTGATCCGGTCGACCCGGAATCGTGACGTGAGCGAACACCCGGTCAAGGCCGCGGTACGCGACGCCGAAAGCAGCACCCCGCTGCGAGCGCTGGCTCGTGGCGGGTATGCGGCCAACGGGGTGGTGCATGCGCTCATCGGGGTGATCGTGCTCACGATCGCATCCGGGGCGCGCGGCGAGAGCGACCAGGCCGGCGCCTTCTTGGCGATCGCGGCCGCCCCGCTCGGCTTCGCCGCGCTGTGGATCCTTGCCGCGTTGCTGTGGGCACTCGGAATCTGGCACGTCCTGGAGGGCATCGTCGCCAGCCACGCCTCGGACGTGAAGAAGTGGGGCGTGCGCGTATCGGAGTGGGGTCAGGCGGTGGTGTTCGTTGCGCTCGGGACGATTGCCGCCTCCGTTGCCCTCGGCGCGAAACCCAGCGGCGACAGTGCCGCCAAAGCGGCGAGTCGCGGGGTGCTGAATCTCCCGGGCGGGTCGTGGCTGCTCGCACTCATCGGTGTCGGGATCGGAATCGGCGGGATCTCGTTCGTCGTGATGGGAGTGCGTCGGAGCTTCGAGAAGAAGATCTCCCTCCCGTCGGGGCCGACGGGCGCGGTCGTCGCAACCCTGGGTGTCGTGGGTTTCGTCGCGAAGGGCGTCGCGCTCACGATCGTCGGCGTGCTGCTGGTGGTCGCCGCTGTGAAAGTCGACGCCGAATCGGCCGGCGGCCTCGACGGGGCGATCCAAGCCCTGTTGGACGTCTTCCTCGGGCCGCTTCTGGTCGGCCTCGTCGGCGCGGGGTTCATCGCGTACGGCGTCTTCTGCTTTTTCCGCGCACGCTACGCGCGCCTCTGAGCTCAGGTTGCCGGATGGGGCGGAGCCGCTGGTTCCGGAGCGCTCCCGAGCGCGCTGACCGCTCGGATGAGGTGGAAGAGGGATCCGACCTGAACCTGCTCGTAGCGCATGACCAGGCGCGGCAGATGGATGCGGTCGTCATCGTCGCGCTCGACGCGCAACGGTCCACGGTGTTCGATCTCTCCGCTGGAAAGGAGATGACCGAACCGCGCGTTCAGAGCGGCGACCTCCTCCGCCGTCGGCTCTGCCCGCAGGCGCAGCACGAGCCGACCACCGACCCAGCGGAGCGAGTCGTAGTTGCGCCAGAACCCGGTGATCTCCGCCGCCGCCGCGTCGACCGAGTCGGTGATGAGGACCCGGTCGAGGTCATCGGGTGAGATCACGCCGGCGGGGATCAACTGCTCATCGACGTATCGCTTGAACCCCATCCAGAAGTCACCGCCGGGCGCATCGAGCAGCACGATCGGTGTCGGCTCGGCTTTTCCGGTCTGTTGCAGGGTGAGCAACTCGAACATCTCGTCGAGAGTGCCGAATCCGCCCGGCACGCAGATGAATCCGCTGGATTCCTTCACCAGCATGAGCTTGCGGGTGAAGAAGTACTTCATCGCGACGTTGTTCGCGGTCGAGGCGATCACGGCGTTCGGCTTCTCCTCGAACGGCAGCCGGATCGACACGCCCAGCGACCGGTGGGGACCGGCGCCCTCCGCGGCCGCCTGCATGATCCCGGGACCCGCTCCGGTGACGACCATCCACCCGCGCTCGGCGAGCACCGCGGCAACCGCCGACGCCTGCCGGTACAGCGCGTCATCAGGCCGGGTGCGGGCGGAGCCGAACACCGTGACCTTCGGGATGCCCCGATACGGCGCGAAGAGGCGGAAAGCGGCGCGCATCTCCGTCAACGCCGCCGACGTGATCTTCAGATCGAGGCGATCGGTGCCGTCGAGGCCCAGTCCGACGCCGGTCGCAAGGATGCGGGCGACCAAGTCGGGATCATGGGTCACCCCGGCATCCGTCAACAGGGCACGGATGTCATCGGTGGCTTCGGGCGGGATGGAGCTCTCCGTCATGCACCCAGCCTGGCACGTCGGACGAGCACCCGGTGTCCGCTGAGTGAACGGAGCGTTGTCAATCCCCTGCCCCGTTTCCGGAGTCAGTGACACCGTGAAACCATGACTGAGATCACTGGAACGGAAGCCCTCGCGCGCGTCAAGGAACTCGTCGAGGACATCGACTTCACGATGCTGACGACGGTCGACGACGACGGGCACCTCGTGAGCAGGCCCATGTCGACGCGCCAGATGGATGACGCGGGAGACATCTGGTTCTTCACCTCCGAAGACACGGAAAAGGTCGACGAGGCACGCGCCCATCGCGACGTCGGCCTCTCGTACTGCGACGCGAAGGGGATGCGGTACGTCTCGGTGGCAGGTGTGGCCAGCGTCGTGCACGACGCCGCGAAGATGGACGAGCTGTACACCGCTTCGCTCGACATCTGGTTCGAAGACGGACTCGACACCCCGGGGATCGTGCTGCTGAAGGTGACCCCGACCGTGACGGAGTTCTGGGAGCCGGCGAAGGGCAAGATCGCGATGGCGGCCGGGATGCTGCGCTCGCTCGTCACGAAAGACACGCCTGACGACGACATCGTGAACCACGGCAAGATCCAGTGCTGATAGCCGCACAGCGGGGCCCCGTGACAAGACCGACGCACCGCGCCACACTGAGGCCATGGCGCGGTTCTTCCTGACGGCGATGCCCTTCTCGGGCCACGTCGCACCCCTCGCGGCGGTGGCGGCGGCCCTCGTCGCGCGCGGGCACGAGGTGCGCGCGTGAGGCGGTCGGTCTGGCGAAAGCCCCCGTCGGGTTCGACCGTCAGGTGTGGTCCCCGGGGCTGATTCTCGCTTCCGGCGTGCCCGCGCTCGATTTCGACCTACCGGATCGGCCCGCCCGGCTGCACTGGGTCGGACGACTCGCCGTACCCGAGCCCGTTCCGCGCCCGTCCTGGTGGGGCGACCTCGAGGGGCGACGGGTGATCGCCGTCACGCAGGGCACGCAGAATGTCGATCCGACGGACCTGCTGCATCCGACGTGGGAGACGCTCGCCGACGTTGACGCGCTCGTCGTCGCGTCAACCGGTGTGCGCGGGGAGGATTCTCTCCCGTTCCCCGTGCCCGCGAACGCTCGGACCTCCGCGATGCTGCCGTTCGACGACCTGCTTCCCCGGGCGGACCTGCTCGTGACCAACGGTGGATGGGGTGGCGTGCTGACAGCGCTCTCCCACGGCGTGCCGCTCGTCGTCGGGGGTGGCGACCTCGACAAACCCGAAGTCGCCGGACGGGTGGATGCCGCCGGAGCCGGAATCAATCTCCGCACCGGGCGGCCCGAACCTCACGACATCCGCGCGGCGGTCGACCGCGTGCGCACAGACGCTCGCTACCGGGAACGTGCGCGGGAAATCTCGGAACAACTCACCGCGGCCGGCGGTGCTGTGCAAGCAGCGGAGGTGCTCGAGACCTTCACGAGATGACGTGCAAGGGCGCAGCAGTGGCTCATCAGAGCCGGCCCTCGCGCTCTGTGTCACCGGCCGACGTCGTACGGGTCGCGGCCGACGCCGTGCGGTCCCGAGCCACTGCGTCGCCGATGACCTGACCGCCGCTCGTAAGGAGCGCCCGACGCCACGGCAGGACGCCCTCGATCTCGATCTGGATCGACATCGACAGCACCGTCCGAATGAGGACGATGAGTCCGAGGATGACGGCATCCTCCAGCGACGGCTTCGAGGTGATCGTGCGGATCAGGTCGGCTGCGACGAGCACCTCCAAGCCCAGCAGGATCGCGGCGCCGAGCGTCGTGCGCAGGATCTGGAACGCGGCCTGCCCGCCGTCGCCGCGACGGAGCGCGCGGACGCCGAGGACCACGGCGACCACGAACCCGCTGGACATCGCGAGCGCGCCGATCATCTCGAAGACGAGGGCGACGGTCGCGAAGGCGGGCTCGATATCCATGTCTGTTCTTCTAGCGGGATGCCGTGAGCCGCGCGAGAGCGTCGGCGACCGACACGACATCGCGGTCGCCGGTACGGCGATCCCACAGCTCGACCTCACCGTCGGCGGCACCGCGGCCGACGATGACGATCAGCGGCACTCCGACCAGTTCGGCGTCGCCGAACTTGACCCCGGGCGAGACCTTCGGGCGGTCGTCGTAGAGCACGTCCAGCCCCGCGGACTCGAGCTGCGCCGACACCTGTTCGGCCAACGCGAACGCCGCGGCGTCTCGACCCGTCGCCACCACGTGAACATCGAACGGCGCGATCGACGCCGGCCAGACGAGACCCTTCGCGTCATTGTTGAGCTCGGCGAGGATCGCGAGGATGCGCGTGACCCCGATGCCGTACGAACCCATCGTCACGGTGACGAGCTTGCCGTTCTCATCGAGCACCTTGAGCCCCAGCGTCTCGGCGAAGAAGCGCCCGAGTGCGAACACATGGCCGATCTCCATACCGCGCGCGATCTCGACGGGACCCGAACCGTCCGGCGCGGGGTCACCGGCGCGGACGTTGGCGACCTCGACGAATCCGTCGCCGTCGAAGTCACGACCCGCGACGAGCGAGTGCACGTGCTTCTGATCGATGTTGGCACCCGTGATCCACGCCGTACCCTCCACGACCCGCGGGTCCAGGAGATAGCGGATGCCGGTGGCCGACTCCTCTCCGAGGATCGCACCCTCCGGTGACCAGGGACCGATGTAGCCCTTGACGAGCAGCGGGTGCTTCTCGAAGTCCTCGGGCGTCGCGGGCTCGACCGCCGCCGGAGCGAAGGCGACCTCGGCACGCTTGTCGTCGACCTCACGGTCGCCCGGAAGACCCACGACGACGAGCTCACGCGAACCGTCGAGATGAGTGAGGGCCAGGACCACATTCTTCAACGTGTCGGCGGCGGTGTACTCCCCCGCCAGCACCGCGTTGGAGTGCGCGACGAGCGTGTCGATCGTCGGCGTGTTCGGCGAGTCGAAGATCACCGCAGCGGGCAGGCCGTCGAGCGCAATCGGCGCCGGGGCGACCGTCGTGAACGCCTCGACGTTGGCGGCATAGCCGTTCGCCGAACGCACGAATGTGTCCTCGCCCACGGCGATCGGATGCAGGAACTCCTCGCTGCGCGCTCCGCCCATCAGGCCGTTGTCGGCGGCGACGATGACGTACTCGAGCCCGAGGCGCTGGAAGATGCGCTCGTAGGCATCGCGCTGCGACTGGTACGACGCATCCTGGCCTGCATCGGTGTAGTCGAAGGAGTACGCATCCTTCATCGTGAACTCGCGCCCGCGCAGGAGCCCGGCACGGGGACGGGCCTCGTCGCGATACTTGTCCTGGATCTGGTAGATCGTCAGGGGCAGATCCTTGTAGGACGAGTAGAGGTCCTTCACGAGAAGCGTGAACATCTCCTCGTGCGTCGGTGCGAGCAGATAGTCGGCGCCGCGACGGTCCTGCAGCCGGAAGATCCCATCGCCGTACGACGTCCACCGTCCCGACTGCTCGTACGGGTCGCGGGGAAGGAGCGCGGGGAAATGCACCTCGAATGCCCCCGCGGCCGTCATCTCGTCGCGGATGATGCCTTCGATCTTCGCCTTGACCTTCAGACCCAGTGGCAGCCAAGTGAAGATGCCGGGTGCAGCGCGGCGGATGTATCCGGCGCGCACGAGCAGCCGATGGCTGGTGACCTCGGCGTCGGCCGGGTCTTCGCGGAGCGTGCGGAGGAAGAATGTGCTGAGACGGGTGACCACGAGGACCAAGCTTAGCCAGCCGATCCCTCCCCGTCGGCGGGGCGCCGCCTACACTGACCCCGTGCTCCCTCGCCGCTCACACCTCGTCCCTCCGGGGGCACGCGGAGAACTCGCTGCCGCCCTGCAGGAGCTGCGCGACGAGCTCACCCTGCCCGCGGTCTTTCCGCCTGACGTCCAGGCCGCGGCCGAACGAGCGGCGAGCGCCGTATCGACCGATCCGGCCGCGGCCGGACTCGCCGATCTACGCGAGATCGAGTTCCTCACGATCGACCCGGTAGGGTCCACCGACCTCGACCAGGCCCTGCACCTGGAGCGGACGGCATCCGGTGCCGTCCTTCACTACGCGATCGCCGACGTCCCGGCGTACGTGGCGCCCGACGGTCCCGTCGATGCCGAGGCGCGCCGCCGCGGCCAGACACTGTACGCACCCGACGGGCGGATCCCCCTGCATCCGCCCGTCTTGAGCGAGGATGCCGCATCGCTGCTGCCCGGCTGCGACCGTCGCGCCTACGTCTGGCGGTTCGAGCTCGACGAGGGGGCACGTCCGCGGGCGACGATCCTGGTGCGCGGCATCGTGCGCTCGCGCGCGCAGTGGAGCTACGAGGACGCACAGCAAGCGATCGAGGCCGGCGCGGCGCCCGCGTCCCTCGCGGCCCTGGCGTGGTTCGGGCACCAGCGCGCCGAGCGGGAGCGGGAGCGCGGGGGTGCGAGCCTCAATATGCCCGAAACACGGGTGACCGCCGAGGGCGACGGGTACCGGATCGAGCAATCCGACGGCGTGCCCCTCGAAGACTGGAACGCGCATGTGTCTCTGCTGACGGGGATGACCGCCGCCGAGATCATGGTGCGTGGAAAGGTCGGCATCCTGCGGACCATGCCGCCGGCTGATCCCGCCGCCGTCGCGGCATTCCGCGCGCAGACCATCGCACTCGGGCGGCCCTGGGCCGAGGCGGTGCCCTACGGTGACTACCTGCGCAGCCTCGGGCGAGGTCCCCTCGAGCGCGCCGTGCGGGAGTACGCGGCCGGTCTCTTCCGCGGAGCGGGGTATGTCACTTTCGACGGCGCCGTGCCCGACGAGATCATGCAGGCGGCGATCGGCGCGCCCTACGCCCACACGACGGCGCCGCTGCGCCGACTCGTCGACCGGTGGTCGCTCGTGATCTGCGAAGCGCTGGCGAACGGACGGGAGGTCCCCGCGTGGGCCCGCGGGAGCCTCGGCGCCCTCCCGGATCTGATGGCGCGGAGTTCGCAGAAGGCGAGCCAGCTCGCCGCAGGCGCCCTGGACCGCGTCGAAGCGGCTCTGCTGCACGGACGCGAGGGCCAGGAGTTCACCGGGATCGTGCTCCGCCAGGCCGGGGACGGCGCGCGCGTGCAGCTGCACGACCCGCCCGTCGTCGCCAAGATCAAAGAGCTCACCGCCGCGCCCGGGACCGCGGTGCGCCTCCGGCTCACGTCGGCATCGGTGGCCGACGGAGTCGTCACTCTCGTTCCCGCCTGAGCGCGGTCCTGGCGTCGTCCTCGTCACCCCACCCGTGCGAGTTGCAGGCTGAATCGACCTCTTCGGCCGCTCTTGGCCCGGCGCGACACGATCCAGCCTGCTTTCGGCACGCGTCGCACGCTGACCCTCATTCACGGCCTGGTGGATTATGCGATATATTGCATATCATGCCTATTCCGTCCGAGACCCTGCCGCCGCGCGGACTCCTCCGCGACGATGTCTTCGCGCGGCTCCGCGACGCGATCGTGGACGGCACGCTTGCTCCCGACGAGCAACTCCGCGACGGCGAGCTCGCCACATGGCTCGGCGTCAGCCGCACTCCGGTCCGTGAAGCGCTGCTCGAGCTCGGCCGAGCCGGGCTCGTCCGCGCGATCCCCGGTCGTTCGACGGTCGTCACACCGATCGACGAACGCAGTGTCCGCGATGCCCGGGCCGTCGTGGCGGCCATGCACGCGCTCGCGGTGCGCCACGCCGTGCCCCTCTTGAGCGACCGCGATCTGGATCGCATGCGGCACGCGAACGTCGCCTTCGCCGCCGCGCGGTCCGCCGGCGACATTGACGGCGCCCTCCGCGCCGACGCCGACTTCCACGCTGTGGCGCTCGAGGTCTCGGACAACGCTGCTGTCCGCTCGGTCATCGCGCAGTACGAGCCGGTGCTCCACCGCGCCGAGCGGTTGCGGTTCGCCTCCCACGAGGGCGCCGAATCGGTCGAGCGCCACGAGAGGCTCACCGCGCTGTGCGCCGCAGGCGACGCCGACGGCGCAGCCCGACTCGCCGAGCAGACCTGGCAGACGCTCGGCCCCCTCACCGACCCCGACCCCCACACAAAAGGACCGCACGCATGAAGCTGCACGAGTTCCCCCGCCACCCACTCACGTTCGGCCCGAGCCCGCTGCAGCACCTGAAGCGCCTCACACAGCACCTCGGCGGCGCGCAGGTCTGGGCCAAGCGCGAAGACGTCAACAGCGGCCTGGCCTTCGGCGGCAACAAGGTGCGCAAGCTCGAATACATCGTTCCCGATGCGCTCGCCGCGGGCGCCGACACGCTCGTCTCGATCGGCGGGTACCAGTCCAACCACACACGTGCGGTGGCCGCGGTCGCCGCACACCTCGGGCTCAAGGCTCGGCTGGTGCAGGAGAAGTGGGTGCCGTGGGACGACGACACCAACGACAAGGTGGGCAACATCCTGCTCTCGCGCATGATGGGCGCCGACTCGCGGCTCGATGACGCCGGCTTCGACATCGGTATCCGGGATTCGTGGAAGCAGGCGCTCGAAGAGGTCGAGATGGCCGGCGGCACGCCGTACCCGATCCCCGCGGGCGCGTCGGAGCACCCGCTCGGCGGACTCGGCTTCGCGAACTGGGCCTTCGAAGTCGCCGAGCAGGAGAAGCAGCTCGGGGTGTTCTTCGACACGATCGTCGTCTGCACGGTGACCGGTTCGACCCACGCCGGGATGATTGCGGGCTTCGCCGCGCTCGAAGACCTCACGGGAGTCAAACGCCGCGTGATCGGCATCGACGCTTCCGCCACGCTTCAGAAGACCCGCGACCAGGTCGGGCGCATCGCCCGGAACACCGCCGCGCTCATCGAGCTCGGCCGCGATCTCCGCGACGACGAGATCCAGGTTCTCGAGGGGTGGGCGGGCGACCTGTACGGCATCCCCGTCGACTCGACGATGAACGCGATCGCGCTCGGCGCGCAGCTGGAAGCGATGATCACCGACCCCGTCTACGAGGGGAAGTCCCTCGCGGGCCTCATCGATCTCGTCGGCTCACGCGACATCCCGAAGGACTCCACCGTCCTCTACGCCCACCTGGGTGGCCAGCCCGCGATCAACGCCTACCACTCCCTCTGGAGCTGAGTACTCGGGAGTCTCTCGAGACGGCAGAATCCGTCTCCGCCTCAGGCGGTGGCGATCAGCCAGCCGCGAGTGCGGAGAGTGCGCGGCCGGCGATGTCGGCGACCTGGGCGATGTCGTCCCCCGCGGAGACCGAGATCACGTTCACGCCGTCGGTTGCGTAGACGATCCCGAACGTCGTCGCGACGACAGCATCCTCAGCACCGGCGACCGAGATGGGTTCCATTCCCGGTGTGGCGAGGATCGCGGGCCAATTCCATGCGGCGCCGGGTGCGATCGTGGTGTTGCCGATGTGGAACGGGGCGTCGGACCCTGTCGCATCGCCATCCGTGTACCACGGGCAGTATTGCTCTACGTCGGCCGATCTCAGAAGCGCCATCTCGGGCTGCTCCGAACCCTCCCACCAGCCGTCGACGTACGGCCCGGCGGCGGCTTCCAACGACATGCTCTCGTGCAGATCTGCGCACGCGTCGAGCGTCCACCACGTGGGCGCGACATCGGCGCGCTGCGCGTCCCACGTGGAACGCGCGTTGGTGACAGCCGCGTCGATCGTGGCGGCGAGAATATCGGTCGGCGGTTCAGGCGACGGAGAGGATGCGATGGATCCTCACGCCTTCATCCTCACATCCGGAACCTGCCTCACGGGCAACGGGGGTGTGACGATCTAGCTCATCGCATGTCGGTCGCAGCATGCGATGAGCTCAGGAGGTGCGGCGGGAGGCAGCGGAGACCGCTATCAACGCGCTCGCAAGGCTGCGGGGACAGCCTCTGCGGCAGCGACAGGGGCGACGTGACGCGGAGAGGTAGCCCTTGCACACCGGAGCGATGTGGCGCTGGCCGCAGCGCATAACGATCACGGCATGCATTGAGATCAGGCGGTGATGACCTGCGCCGTGCCGATCTGGGCGTCGGGGCCCATCTCATCGGCGATGCGGCGCGCTTCCTCGATGAGGGTCGCGACGATGTCGGCCTCGGGGACGGTCTTGACGACCTCGCCCTTAACGAAGATCTGGCCCTTGCCGTTACCGGAGGCGACGCCCAGGTCGGCCTCACGTGCTTCACCCGGACCGTTCACGACGCAGCCCATGACCGCGACGCGGAGCGGGACGGTGACGTCTTTGAGGCCCTCGGTGACGTTGTCAGCCAGCGAGTAGACATCGACCTGCGCGCGCCCACACGAGGGGCACGACACGATCTCGAGTTTGCGTTCGCGGAGGTTCAGCGACTGCAGGATCTGGTGGCCGACCTTGACCTCTTCGGCCGGCGGCGCAGAGAGCGAGACGCGGATCGTGTCGCCGATGCCCTCCGACAGCAGAATGCCGAAGGCCGTCGCGGACTTGATCGTGCCCTGGAACGCCGGGCCGGCCTCGGTGACGCCGAGGTGCAGCGGCCAGTCACCCATCTCGGCGAGCAGGCGGTAGGCCTTCACCATCACGATCGGGTCATTGTGCTTCACCGAGATCTTGAAGTCGTGGAAGTCATGCTCCTCGAAGAGGGATGCTTCCCATCGCGCGCTCTCGGCGAGCGCCTCGGGCGTCGCCTTGCCGTACTTCTGCAACAGACGCGGGTCGAGCGATCCGGCGTTCACGCCGATGCGGAGGGACACCCCGGCATCCTTCGCGGCCTTCGCGATCGATCCGACCTGGTCGTCGAACTTGCGGATGTTCCCGGGGTTGACGCGGACGGCGGCGCAGCCGGCGTCGATCGCCTGGAAGACATACTTCGGCTGGAAGTGGATGTCGGCGATGACCGGGATCTGACTCTTCTTCGCGATGATGTGCAGCACATCCGCGTCGTCCTGACTGGGGACGGCCACACGCACGATCTCGCAGCCGGATGCCGTGAGCTCGGCGATCTGCTGGAGCGTTCCGTTGATGTTGGTCGTCGGCGTCGTGCACATCGACTGGACGCTGATGGGAGCGTCACCGCCGACGAGGACTTTTCCGACCTTGATCTGACGGCTCTTGCGGCGGGGGGACAAAACGTCCGGCACGCGCGGCATCCCGAGATTGACTGCTGGCACGCCTCCCAGCCTACGACCCCGAGACGCCCGTCGGCCGGTGTTCACCTGAGCGGATGCCGCGAACCGGCGCCGGATCGCCGTCTCCGCCGCGTGCTAGTGTGACCGCATGTTCGCACGCGCATCGTGGTGGCCCACCCGCTGAAGCGGTGTGTGCGTTCGAACAAGCAGACCGCCCGCTGAGGCGGTCTTTTCGTTCCCGCGACGATGGCCCGCCCGATGATACGAAAGGCCCGGCGATGATCCCGAGCCCCGCTCACCTGGACGCGCTCCGGCGCTCCGGTCGCCCGTTCGCCTTGATCGCGCGCGACGGCGCGACGGTGGAGGTCCTCACCGGCGCTGTCGTCGACGTCGCTCTGCTGGCCGACATTCCGCTGACGGATGCCGTCGGCGCCCCGCGTGAAGTGCTTGCCCTTGTACCGTTCCGCCAGGTCATCGAGCGCGGATTCGAGTGCCACGACGACCACGCCCCGCTGCGGTGTCTCGTCGTCGATGAGCACACCCACCTCCCGCTCGAGGAGGCGCTCGGTGCATTGCCGACCGCCCCCGTGCCGCTCCACGCCGCAGGCTTCGACATCGCCGATGACGAATACGCCGACATCGTCCGCCGCGTGATCGCCGACGAGATCGGTCGCGGCGAGGGCGCGAACTTCGTCATCCGACGTGATTTCACGGCATCCATCGACGAAGACCCGGTCACGGCCGGACTCACCTGGTTCCGCGCTCTCCTCGAACACGAACGCGGCGCCTACTGGACCTTCCTCATCGTCACCGACGGGCACGTCGCGGTGGGCGCGAGCCCGGAGGCGCACGTCAGCGCGCAGGCCGGCGTCGTCACGATGAACCCGATTTCGGGGACTTTCCGTCATCCGGCGGGAGGGGCGACCGCGGCGACCCTCACCGAGTTCCTCTCCTCGACGAAGGAGACCGAAGAGCTCTTCATGGTCGTCGACGAAGAGCTGAAGATGATGTCGGCAGTCTGCAGCGACGGCGGCCGGATCACCGGGCCGCACCTCAAGGAGATGTCCCGCCTCACGCACACGGAGTACATGCTCCGTGGCCAGAGCACGATGGATCCGCGCGACATCCTCCGCGAGACGATGTTCGCCCCGACCGTGACCGGTTCGCCCATGCAGAATGCCTGCACCGTCATCCGGCGGCACGAGCGCGCCCCGCGCGGGTACTACTCCGGTGTCGCGGCACTGTTCACGCCACGCGCCGACGGCACCCACGATCTGGATGCGCCGATCCTCATCCGGACGGCCTATCTCCAGGACGGCACTCTGCGTGTGCCGGTCGGCGCGACTCTCGTGCGCCACTCCGACCCGGACGGCGAGGTCGGCGAGACCCACGGCAAGGCCGCCGGTGTTCTGGGAGCGATCGGCGCCGTCCCCCGCGACGCCGTCGCGGAATCCGCCGTCGATCTCGATGCGCCGACCGCGCCGGCGCGGGCCCTCGCGGATGACCCGGCGATCGCCGAACTGCTCGCGTCGCGCAATGCGCGCCTTGCGGCTTTCTGGCTCAACCCCCAGGGTGGCGAAGCCCCCGCGTCGGGACGCACCGCCGTCGTCGTCGACGCCGAGGACCGCTTCACCACGATGCTCGCGCACCAGCTGCGCCACCTGGGCTTCACGGTCACGATCACTCCGTGGACCGAGGTCGACCCGCTGACGCTCGACGACGTCGATCTCGTCGTCGCGGGCCCCGGCCCCGGTGACCCGCGCGACGACGACAACGCGCGCATCGCGGCAATGCGCGCCGTCGTCCACGCACGACTGACCGCAGAGCGGCCGCTGTTGGCGGTCTGCCTCAGCCATCAGATCCTCGCCGACCGGCTCGGGATCGCACTCGCGCCGCTCGATGCCCCGCATCAGGGACTGCAGAAGACCGTCGACCTCTTCGGGGTCCCGGCTTCCATCGGCTTCTACAACACGTTCACGGCGCGGGTCCCCGCGGGCACGGAGACGATCGGTGAGACGGCGGTCTCGGCCGATCCGTCATCCGGCGATGTGTACGCGCTCCGCGGCCCCGGCTACGCGTCGGTGCAGGGCCACCTGGAGTCGATCCTGTCGCGCGACGGTCTGACGACGCTCGAGCGCCTGGTCACCCACGCGCTCAGCTGAGCCCCGCCGCTCAGCCGAGGAGCGAAATCGGATTGACGACGTCCGCCAGGATCAGGATGCCGCCCATCACGATCAGGCCGATCACCACGACGAACGTGACCGGGACGAGCTTGGTCGCGTCGACCGGTTTCGGCGCCGGGCGACCGAACAGTTTCGCCCAGGCGCGCTTGATGCCGTCCCACAACGCGACCACCACGTGGCCGCCGTCGAGCGGCAGCAAGGGGATCAGGTTGAAGACGAACAGCGCGATGTTGAGCGATGCGAGAAGTCCCAGGAGCCCTGACACGCGGTTCAGGATCGGGGCATCGACCGACGCCACTTCCCCCGCCAGGCGCCCGGCACCGACGACGGACAACGGGCCGTTCGGGTCGCGCTCCTGACCGGTGACCATGTCGGCGGCGGTCTGGTAGATCTTGGCCGGCAGTTGCCAGATGATCCCGGCGACCTGCTGCGTCTGCTCGAGCGCCGCCTCGGGGCCCGACCAGATCGATTGACGGACATAATCGACCGTCGCGGTCATCCCGACGAAGCCGACCTCGGCGGTGGTCACCTGGCCGTCGGCGCCCTGCACCTGACGTTCGGCGAGCATCGGCATCACCTGCAGGCTCTGCGTGGTGCCATCTCGCAGGACGACGACCTCGAGTGCCGTGTCGGGCGAGGCTTGGATGATCGCCGACGCCTCGGCGAACGTGTCGACCGGGGTGCCGTCGACCGAGACGAGAATGTCGCCCGGCAGGATGCCGGCCTCCGCCGCCGGTGATGCCGGATCGGCATCGGTGCACGCACGGTCGGGGTCGTCAGCGGCGGTCAGCACACATTCGTTCACCGACGCGATCGTCGTGGTCGCGGTCTGCACACCGATTCCGCTGAAGATGATCGCGAACAGCACGAACGCCAGGAGGAGATTCATGACGGGGCCGCCGAGCATGATGACGACGCGCTTCCAGACCGACAGTTCGTAGAAGTTGCGGTGAGTGTCGTCGGCGGCGAGCGTGTCGTCGTTGGCGGAACGGGCATCCTGCACCATCGTCGCGAAGAAGCCGCCGCCCGCCTTGCCTTCTCCGTTCGCCGACGGCGAGGGCGGGTACATGCCGGCCATCGAGATGTAGCCGCCGAGCGGGATCGCTTTGACGCCGTACTCGGTCTCGCCGAAGCGACGCGAGAACAGGGTCGGTCCGAAACCGATCATGTACTGCCCCACGCGCACGCCGAATTTCTTCGCCGGCAGCAGGTGCCCCATCTCGTGCAGCGCGATCGAGACGGCGAGCCCCACGACGAGCAGGGCGACACCGATGATGAAGGCAATGACGGTCACGAGCGATCACGCTACCTGCCGACGCTTGGAATTGGCCCAGCCGTGGCTGCCCCGTCGGGCCGGTAGGCTTCAGGCGTGCAGAAAGAGCGGATGCGAGCACGCCGACTGCGGGTTCTCCGCGGCTCGGCCGCGGCGTTCGTGGCGACGATCCTCGCCTCCACGGCACACACGCTCTCCGGCGGCGGCGCACCCCCGCTCTGGCTCCTGCTCGCCGTGACCGTGCTCGCGGTGCCGATCGCCGTCGCGCTCATCGGCCGGCGTCCCTCGCTTCCCCGGCTCGCAGGCACCGTCGCCGTCGCGCAGATCATGTTGCACACCGCCTTCGCTGCGGTCGGCACCGATGCTCCCGCGACTCTCCACGGCCACATGCACACTCTTGCGTCCTTCGATGTAGCGCTGTCCCCGACGGACGCCGGGATGACCGCCGGGCATGCCGTCGCGGCGGTCGTCACGACGTTCCTGCTCGCGACCGGCGAGCGGATGCTGGCGGCCACCGCCCGCGGCATCCGGCGCGTGCTGCGTGCGCCCGATCCCCGCGCACTTCCGGTCGCCGCACCCCCACGTCCGGTGTCCTGGCGACCGCGCCTGCACGCCGTCCTGATCCTCACTTCTATGTCACGACGGGGGCCGCCGGCGTTCGCTCACTGAGCAACGCCGCTCCGGCGGCATCCCTTCTTCACAGACACAGAGAGATCGCATGAACACCACAACCCCTGCACGCCGTCGCGCGCGCCTTTTCGCCGGCGTCCTCGCCGGTGCCGCCCTGGTCGTCGCTGCCCCGCTGGCCGCGTCGGCACACGTCCACGTGACGCCGGAAGACTCGGCCGCCGGAGCGTCGACGCGCTTGGCTTTCAGCTTCAGCCACGGGTGCGAGGATTCCCCGACCACGGCGCTCGTGTTCGATCTGCCCGAGGGCATCGACGGCGCAACCCCCGTTCTCGACGGGGCGTGGACCATCACCCGCGTCGCCGGCGACGACGGCATTCCGACGCAGCTGACCTACACCGCCGTCACCCCGGTCGAGAACGGGATCGCGGCGAGCGTCGAAATGGACGTCATCTTCGCGTCGTCCGTTTCGGACTCCGACGTCGCCTTCCCGATCCTTCAGGAGTGCGTCACCGGCGAAACCGATTGGGCGGAGGTCGTGACCGACGGCCAGACCGCGGATGACCTCGAGGCGCCGGCACCCGTCGTCGCCGTCGGTGAGGTCGCCGCCACGGACGGCCACGGCCACGCCGAGGCCGAGGCCGACACGGATGAGCACGCCGAGGCGACCGACCACGCCGAGGCCGCTCCCGCCGCCGACCCGACGGCTCTGTGGCTGTCCGGCGGTGCGCTGGTCGTCGCGCTCGCGGCGCTCGGCGTCGCGCTCTTCCGCCGCCGCGCGTGAGCACGGCGAGGCGGGGATTCGCGTCCCCGCCTCGCCGCCCCCGGGTGAGAGGATGGACGGGATATGCCCAGCGATTCGACTCCCGCCCAGTTGCCTCCCGTCCTCCGGCCCTCCCGCCCGCCGGAGCGATTCCTCGTGGAGCTCGCCGAGCGGTTCGACGGCCGCATCGAGGGTGACGGATCAGGCGTCATCCTCACCGGCCTCACCCTCGCCACCGCCGACCTCCGCGCCGGCGAGGCGTTCGTCGCGATCCAGGGCGTCAACCGTCACGGCGCCGAATTCGCGATGACCGCAGCCGAGAAGGGTGCCGTCGCGATCGTGACGGATGGCGCCGGCGCCGCCATCGCCGCCCCGGCCGGGCTGCCGATCGTCGTCGTAGCGAACCCGCGCGCGATCCTCGGCGACCTGTCGGCCTGGGTCTACGCAACGTCCGAAGACCTGCCGGTGCTCCTCGCGACGACCGGCACCAACGGCAAGACGAGTGTCTCGCATCTCCTCGAGGGCATCCTCGGCCAGCTCGATGTCGTCACCGGGTTGTCTTCCACCGCCGAACGACACATCGCCGGCGAGGTCATCGTCTCGCGCTTGACGACCCCCGAAGCGAGCGAATTCCACGCACTTCTCGCGCTCATGCGCGAGCGCGGAGTCGAGGCTGTGGCGGTCGAGGTGAGTGCACAGGCCCTCAGCCGTCACCGTGTCGACGGCATCGTCTTCGATGTCGCGGGCTTCACGAACCTCACCCACGATCACCTCGACGACTACGCCGACATGCGCGAGTACTTCGAGGCGAAACTCCCGCTCTTCCGCCCCGATCGCGCGCGTCGCGGTGTCGTGTGCCTCGATTCGAGCTACGGAGCCGAGGTCGCCGCTCGCAGCGATGTGCCCGTCGTGACCATCATCACGCCGGACATCGCCACCGATCCCGAGACTCCCGCCGACTGGACCGTGCACATCGTCGCCGAGCGCCAGGACGGCACCGAGTTCACCCTCACAGGTCCCGCCGGGACGCTGACGACCACGGTCCCGGTGATCGGTCGGCACATGGCCGCCAATGCCGGGCTCGCAATCGTCATGTTGCTCGAGGCCGGCTACGACTGGTCGCGGCTTGTCGCGGCTCTCGGCGGTCGCCGAATCGACGCCCATCTCCCGGGACGCACACAACGGGTCTCGGGCGATGACGGTCCTGCCGTCTACGTCGATTTCGGCCACTCTCCGGATGCGTTCGAGAAGACGCTCGCCGCCGTCCGGCGCGTGACACCGGGACGCGTCGTCATGCTGTTCGGCGCCGATGGCGACCGTGACAAGACCAAACGCCACGACATGGGGCGCACGGGCGTGCTCGGCAGCGACGTCCTGATCGTCACCGACCACCACCCTCGCCACGAGGATCCGGATGAGATCCGGCGCGCCCTCATCGAAGGCGCTCGGCGCGCGCAGCCGGATGCCGAGATCTACGAGTACTCACCCCCGGAGCGCGCGATCCTCGAAGCGGTGAAGCTCGTCGGTGACGGTGATGCCGTCCTATGGGCCGGTCCCGGCCATCAGGACTACCGCGACATCCGCGGCGTCCGCACGCCCTACTCGGCGCGAGAGCTTGCGCGGCGCGCGCTGCGCGATGCGGGCTGGGCCGTCCCGGAGCCCTCGTGGCATGTTCCGTACCCGGATGAGTCGACCCCGCTTTCGGACCCCACGCGCCCGCTGTCCTGACACCATTCCGAGAGCGGGATGCTTGTGGACTGACTACGAGAATCTTGCCGTCATCGACGTTTTCATTGTCGATTCCGTGCACCTTCCGGTGTGGTCGGACCACAAGGTTTAACCTGAGAGCACGACTCCCTTGAAGAGCCGATCCCACGAGGATAAGGAAGCGATCCCGATGACTACTCTCACCCCCGCCGCACAAGATGTGCAGCCCGCCGCCTGGACCGGATTCACCACCGGACCGTGGCAGGACGACATCGACGTCCGCGACTTCATCCAGCGCAACTACACGCCCTACACCGGTAGCGCGACGTTCCTGGCCGGCCCCACGGACCGCACGACGCGTGTGTGGTCGACGCTGAGCGACATGTTCCCGGAAGAGCGCGAAAAGGGCATCTACGATGTCGACACCCACACTCCCGCGAGCATCGTTGCGCACGCGCCCGGCTACATCAGTGACGATGACAACCTCATCGTCGGTCTGCAGACCGACGCGCCGCTCAAGCGAGCGATCATGCCCAACGGCGGCTGGCGCATGGTCGAAGGCGCGCTCAACACGTATGGCTACGAGGTTGACGAGAGCCTGAAAGAGGTCTTCACGAAGTACCGCAAGACCCACAACGAGGGTGTCTTCGACGCGTACTCCCCCAACGTCCGTGCCGCGCGCAGCTCGCACATCATCACGGGTCTTCCCGACGCTTACGGCCGTGGCCGCATCATCGGCGACTACCGCCGCGTCGCGCTCTACGGCGTCGACGCGCTGATCGCCGCCAAGAAGGTCGACAAGCTCGGCCTCGACACGACGCCGTTCACGGAAGAAGTCGTGCGGATGCGCGAAGAGCACGCAGAGCAGATCCGCGCGCTCGGCGAGCTCAAGCAGATGGCTGCCTCCTACGGCGTCGACATCTCCGGCCCCGCCAAGACGGCCCGTGAAGCCGTCCAGTGGCTGTACTTCGCATATCTCGGTGCCGTCAAGGAGCAGAACGGCGCGGCGATGTCGCTCGGCCGCACCTCGACCTTCCTCGACATCTTCATCGAGCGCGATCTCGCCGCCGGCCTCATCACCGAGTCCGAGGCCCAGGAGATCATCGACGACTTCGTCATCAAGCTCCGCATCGTCCGCTTCCTGCGTACTCCCGAGTACGACGCCCTCTTCTCCGGCGACCCGACGTGGGTCACCGAGACGATCGGCGGTATGGGCGAAGACGGTCGTCCCCTCGTCACAAAGAACTCGTTCCGCTACCTGCAGACGCTCTACAACCTCGGCCCGGCCCCCGAGCCCAACATGACGGTGTTCTGGAGCCCCAACCTTCCGCAGGGCTTCAAGGACTTCTGCGCTCAGGTCTCGATCGACACGTCCGCCGTCCAGTACGAGTCGGATGAGATCATCCGGCCGGCGTGGGGTGATGACGCGGCGATCGCGTGCTGCGTGAGCCCGATGCGCGTCGGCAAGCAGATGCAGTTCTTCGGCGCTC
The DNA here is from genome assembly GCF_025398275.1 of Microbacterium memoriense. Lineage (GTDB taxonomy): Bacteria > Actinomycetota > Actinomycetes > Actinomycetales > Microbacteriaceae > Microbacterium > Microbacterium memoriense. The sequence goes on from NZ_JAODOR010000008.1 coordinate 21,343, forward strand.
GCGTCAACCTCGCCAAGACCCTCCTCTACGCCATCAACGGCGGCCGCGACGAGGTCTCGGGCAAGCAGATCTCCCCCGTTGCGGCGCCCGTCGCCGAGGGACGACTCGACTTCGATGACGTCATGGCCCGGTTCGACCTCACGATGGACTGGCTCGCGGAGACCTACGTCGAGGCGCTCAACTGCATCCACTGGTCGCACGACAAGTACGCCTACGAACGCCTCGAGATGGCGCTCCACGACAAGGACGTGCTGCGTACGATGGCCTGCGGCATCGCCGGCCTCTCGGTCGCGACCGACTCGCTGTCGGCGATCAAGTACGCCTCGGTCACCCCGGTGTTCGACGATCGCGGTGTCGTGGTCGACTACATCACCGAGGGCGAGTATCCGACCTACGGCAACGACGATGACCGCGCCGACGACATCGCCGTTGACCTGGTCGAGCGTTTCATGGCGAAGATCCGTCGTCACCCGATGTATCGCAACGCCATGCCGACCCAGTCGGTGCTGACGATCACGTCGAACGTCGTCTACGGCAAGGCCACCGGCAACACGCCCGACGGCCGCCGCGCCGGAGAGCCCTTCGCTCCGGGTGCCAACCCGATGAACGGCCGCGACACCCACGGGATGCTGGCTTCGGCGCTGTCGGTCGCCAAGTTGCCGTACGACCAGTCTCAGGACGGCATCTCGCTGACCAACACGGTGGTCCCCTCTGGTCTCGGCCGGACGAAGGACGAGCAGATCGCCAACCTGGCGGGTCTTCTCGACGCCTACGTCGGTTCTCAGGGCTACCACATGAACGTCAACGTCCTCAACCGGGACACTCTCGAAGACGCCATGGAGCACCCCGAGAACTACCCGCAGCTGACGATCCGTGTGTCCGGCTACGCCGTGAACTTCGTGCGACTGACGCGCGAGCAGCAGCTCGATGTCCTGTCGCGCACATTCCACGGCGCGATCTGACGCGCGGGATCAACAGAGAGAGTCGATGACATGGCTGCGACGATCCTGCGTCGCCCCGAGTGTGACGTCGCGGTGAAGAGCGACGTCCCCGCCGACGCGGTGCGCCTGGAGGTCCCCCTCCAGGCGCCCGCGCTGCGGCGCGCGGGCGCCGGTCTCGATGGGCTCACCACCTCGGACGCTTCACACCACGACCGCCTCACGGCGATGCGCGAAGGACGCCTCGGATCGGTCCATTCGTGGGAGCTGGTGACCGCGGTCGATGGTCCCGGGACCCGCCTGACGACGTTCCTCAGCGGTTGCCCGCTTCAGTGCCTGTACTGCCACAACCCCGACACGATGGCCATGAAGAACGGGCGGAGCGTCACCAGCGACGAGCTGCTGACCCGCATCCGCCGCTATCTCGCGGTCTTCCGCGCGACCGGCGGCGGCATCACGCTCTCCGGCGGCGAGGTGCTCATGCAGCCCGCGTTCGCCGCGCGCATCCTTCGCGGAGCGAAAGAACTCGGCGTGCACACGGCGTTGGACACGTCGGGCTATCTCGGCGCTGCGGCGACGGATGCGATGCTCGACGACGTCGATCTCGTGCTCCTCGATGTCAAGAGCGGCAACCCCGACACGTATCGGAAAGTCACCGGGCGTGAACTCGAACCCACGCTGCAGTTCGGACGCCGACTCGCCAAGCGCGCGGACGGACCCGAGGTCTGGATCCGTTTCGTGCTGGTGCCGGGCCTCACCGACGACGTCGACAACGTGGAGAAGGTCGCGGAGTACGCAGCCTCGCTCGCCCTCATCCGGCCCGGCATGGTGACACGGGTCGAGGTCCTGCCGTTCCACCAGATGGGTCGTGACAAGTGGGATGCGTTGGGCCGTCGCTATGAGCTCGACGGAACGCCGGCGCCCGCACCCGAGCTGACCGAGCGCGTGCGGGCACAATTCCGCGCGCACGGCCTGCCGACGTACTGATCGCGGTTCCCCCGACACCGATCAGTCGCACGACGACGTGCAGCGATCGGCCTGCCGCCCCCCGGCGGGCCGATCCGCGTCGTCGACACTCGGGTCCGCGGCCTCAGGCGCGCGCGATGCGCGCGTCGGCCGCGCGGCGCGCCCAGCTCTCCGCATCGACGAGCGCCTCTCGAGACAGCACCGCGGGCGCGTCGTGGGCGTCCACGGTCGCGGAGACCGTGTCGACGATGCCGGTGAAGCTCAATCGTCCCTCGTGGAAGGCATCGACGGCTTGCTCGTTCGCCGCGTTGAAGACTGCCGGGTAGGTGCTGCCGGCGCGACCGACCTGACCCGCCAGTGCAACCGCGGGGAACGCCGTCTCGTCGAGCGGCTCGAACGTCCACGTCTGCGCACGGGTCCAGTCCAGCGGCACGCCGACCCCCCCCACCCGATGCGGCCAGTCCAGTCCGAGCGAGATCGGTAGCCGCATATCCGGCGGTGAGGCCTGGGCGATGGTCGAACCGTCGACGAACTCGACCATCGAGTGGACGATCGACTGCGGGTGCACGACGACGTCGATCGCGTCGTAGTCCACGCCGAACAGCAGGTGGGCCTCGATCACTTCGAGACCCTTGTTCACGAGCGTCGCGGAGTTCGTCGTGACGACCCGACCCATGTCCCACGTGGGATGAGCGAGCGCTTCCGCAGGTGTGACAGCCGACAGCTCGTCGCGCGTACTCCCCCGGAAGGGCCCCCCGGATGCCGTCAGCACGAGCCGGCGCACCTCCGCAGGTGCGCCGGCGCGTAGCGCCTGCGCGATCGCCGAGTGCTCCGAATCGACGGGCACGATCTGCCCCGGTGCGGCGAGCCGACTGACCAGCTCCCCGCCGACGATGAGCGACTCCTTGTTCGCCAGGGCGAGCGTGCGTCCGCACTCGAGTGCCGCGAGCGTCGGGCCGAGTCCGACGGAGCCGGTGATGCCGTTGAGGACGACGTCGGCATCCACATCGCGCACGAGCTGTTCGGCCTCATCGGCGCCGACAGCCGTGTGCACGACACCGAACTCGGCGGCCTGGGCAGCCAGGGTTTCCGTGTCGTGACCGACGGCGAGACCCACGACCTCGAACCGCTCACGCCGCGAGCGGATGACGTCGAGGGCTTGCGTGCCGATCGAGCCGGTCGAACCGAGGATCAGGATGCGGCGCATGCCGTCAGCCTACCCAGGAGCTCTACTGAGCTGCGGCGGGAGCCGGCGTCGCGGTACCGAGGATGTCCACCACGAAGACGAGCGTGTCACCCTTCAGATCCGTGGTGTTGATCTCACCCTCGCCGTAGCCGTCGGCAGGAGTCATACTGACCAACACCTGCGAGCCGACCGTCTGACCCTCCAACGCCTGGCGGAAGCCGTCCACGACCTGGGTCGTGCCGAGCGGGATGGGCACGCCGCCCTTGGACCACGTCGAGTCGAATTCTTCACCGTTCGACCACCGCACACCCCGGTACTGCAGCAACACCTGGTCGCCCGGCGCGACGGTCGCGCCGTCGCCCTTCTTGAGGTCGACGACCGTCGTCTGGGCGAGCGGTTCGGCATCCGGGATCGTGATCGTAGGCGCCCCGGACTCATCGAGAGTGACCGTCGGCAGGCCCGCGACGGGATCCTGCGCCTCACCCCAGGCGGCCGTGGGCGTGACACCGAGCACATCGATGACGTAGAGGAGCGAGGGGTTGGCCTCATCGGAGGTGGCCGCCGCGAGCGCCAATCGGGAGCCCACCGTGGCGCACCCGAAGATCTGTCCGCCGCTTTCCGGCGAGACCTGCTCGGGGAGAACCTCCCCCGCCGTGTAGCCGGTCTGTGACAGCACGTCGCCGGTCACCCCGTCCACGATCGTGGCGGCATAGTTCACGAAGTCGCCTGCAACGAGCGGCTCACCGTCTCCTTCGACCATGACCGTGCGCTCGATCGTCAGGCCGTCGATGTCGATCGGCTTCGCGAAGTCCAACGTCGGCACGGACCCGATATCGCCGGACGCGGAAATGCCGTCCGAGATGTCTCCACTCGGCGCCGCGGCAGAACACAGATCGCCGGCAACCCCTCCGGTGGCGCTCGGCGTGGCCGAGTCCTCACCTCCGCCGGCGCAACCGGCGAGCAGAACAGCCGCAACGGCGGCGACGGACAGGGCGGCGAACGGGCGCAGACGCACGAGAAACCTCACGGGTGGATTGACGGGGGTGCTTTTCCATCCTGTCGTAGTTTCTTCTGTCGGGGCTGTGAGGCTCCCATACCGGGCGCGGCATGAATCGGGAGTAACCTCTTGTAGTGACTGAAGAGCAGGAGACTCCGCCCGACGAGGCCGCGCCCGCTCCCGAACGCGTATCCGGTGTCGGAGCGACCTACTACGTCATCCGCTGGTTGCTCGCCCCGCTGGCCCGGATGATCTACCGCCCCCGCATCGAGGGACGGCGCAACGTCCCCCGCACGGGCCCGGTGATTCTCGCGAGCAACCACCTGTCGTTCATCGACTCCTTCCTCATCCCGGCGTTCGCGCCCCGCCCCGTGTACTTCCTGGCCAAATCGACCTATTTCGAGGGCTCGGGACTGTCCGGGTGGTTCAGCCGGAACTTCTTCACCGCGATCGGCGCGACTCCCGTCGAACGCGGCGCCGGCCAGGCAGCCCTCGAAGCCCTCGACCAGCAGCGCCGCATCCTGGCGTCGGGACGCGCGATCGCCCTCTATCCGGAAGGGACGCGGTCCCTCGACGGGCGCCTGTACAAGGGGCGCACCGGCGTGGCGTTCCTCGCTCTGGAGACCGGCGCGCAGGTCGTCCCCGTGGGTCTCGTGGGAACGAACGAGGCCATGCCCGTCGGCGCGAAGTGGCCGCGAATGTCCCCCCGCGTCACGGTCCGCTACGGCGAGCCCATCGACCTCTCCGCGCACGGCCCGGCGACATCCGGTCGCGCGCGCCGGCTCGCGACCGACGAGATCATGGCGGCGATCCACGCCCTGTCAGGCCAAGAACTCGCGGACGCCTACAACGAGGCCCCCGCGGCCAATCCGGTCCAGCGACTCAAGCAGGTGCTTCCGCACGAGCGGCGGTGACCGTCGCCTCGTGGCGCACGGGGAAGTTCACACTGTTGGCGATGAAGCACTGCGCATGCGCCTGCACGTGCGCCGCGTGCGCCGCCTCGATCATGGATGCTTCGGCCACCACGACGGTGGGCTGCAACAGCACGTCGGTGAAGGCGCCCCCGCCTCGCCCGTCTTCGACCATCGTTCCGGTCGCGGCATCCTCGTAGGACACGACGACCACGCCGGCCTGCACGCAGGCATAGAGGTAGGAGAGCAGGTGGCACTCGCTGAGGGCCGCCAGGAGCAGATCCTCGGGGTTCCACTTGGCGGCGTCGCCGCGGAACGGACGGTCGGCGGAGGCGGCGAGAGGCGGCTTTCCCTCGATCTCGACAGTCACCGAACGGTCGTAGTCCCGATACCCGCTCGTCCCCGTGCCCCGGTTGCCGTCCCAGCGGCTGCGCAGGCGATAGTTGTGCTGCCCGATCATGCGGCCAGTCTGCCACGCCGCACACAGGCTCTCTCCGGCAGGGCCGAACCCGGGCGGTAGGCTGGCGCGGTGGCAGTCGTGAGCGGAACCGTGAGTGTGGCGTCGTCGGTGGAGCTTGCCGTGGTCGAGCGCAACGGATTCGTCGAATCGCGCCATGCGGGGGCCGCCATCGTCTTCGGCCCGGACGGCGTGCCCGTCCTCACGCTCGGCGACGTCGAGACACCGGTGTTGCCCCGGTCGAGCCTCAAGCCGCTGCAAGCCCTGGCGTGCGCCTCCGCGGGTGCGGGTCTGGACGGCGAGCGCCTCGCCCTGTCGACCGCGAGCCACTCGGGAACCGATCGTCACGTGGCCGTCGTCCGCAGCATCCTCGAGACAGCCGGTCTCGGCGAAGACGATCTGCAGTGCCCGGCCGCCTGGCCCACCGACCGCGGGACGCGTGACGAACTCGTGCGCGAACTCAGCCAACCGTCCCGCATCCGCATGAACTGCTCCGGCAAGCATGCCGCCATGCTCCTCACGTGCGTCGCGAACGGCTGGGACACCGCGACTTATCTTGCGCCCACCCATCCGCTCCAGGCCCACATCCGCGAAGTGATCGAACGCCTCACCGGGTCGCGGATCACGACCACGGCGATCGACGGATGCGGCGCTCCCGTCCACGCGATGAGCCTGTCCGCACTCGGACGCGCCATCCACCGCATCGGCACCTCGTCGGAACGCTCACCGTTCGCGCTGCACCGCACTGCCGGGACACTCGTACGCGCCGTCCGCGACCACCCGTGGGCGATCGACGGCCCGGGCGGGCAGGACACGATCATGATCGAACGCCTCGGTGTCTTCGCGAAGGGCGGCGCCGAGGGCGTCCAGGTCATGGTGGCCCCGAACGGCACCACCGTGGCCCTCAAACTGCTCGACGGCGGTGACCGTGCGAAGGCGGCGATCGCCCTCGCGCTCCTCGCCCGCGTCGGCGCCGTGCCGGCTGCCGAGATCGCCGCCACCATGGCAGAGCTTCCGCTGACCGTTTCGGGCGGCGGACAGGGCGTCGGGTCCATCCGGCCGACGGTGTAGCCGCGTCGCCCTCCCAGAAGGAGGCAGGGGCGCAGAAAGGGTAGTCATGCGCATCTGTGTTCCCACCGAGATCAAGAACAACGAGTACCGAGTCGCCCTCACACCGGCGGGCGTGCACGACCTCGTCGCCGCCGGACACGACGTGCTGGTCCAGAGCGGTGCGGGCGCCGGGTCGTCGATGACGGATGCCGAGTATTCCGCCGCCGGCGCCGTGCTCGTCGATGATGCCGCTGAGGTCTGGGCGCGCGCCGAACTGCTCCTCAAGGTCAAGGAGCCGATCGAGAGCGAGTACGGCTATTTCCGCGACGACCTCGTGCTGTTCACGTATCTGCATTTGGCGGCCGACCGCCCGTTGACCGAGCGCCTCGTTGCCTCCGGGATCACCGCGATCGCGTACGAGACCGTCGAACTTCCGGGCGGCGGCTTGCCCCTGCTGGCTCCGATGAGCGAGGTTGCGGGCCGCCTGGCGCCGACCGTCGGCGCGGCGACGCTCATGCGCTCAGCGGGAGGCCTCGGGCTTCTCATGTCCGGTGTGCCCGGTACCCGACCGGCGGCCGTCACCGTGATCGGCGGCGGGGTCGCGGGCGCCAACGCAGCCCTGATCGCGGCAGGTCTCGGCGCGGATGTCACGATCTTCGACACCAACATCCAGCGGTTGCGCTTCCTCGACGATCACTTCCAGGGGCGGGTGAAGACGGCGGCATCGAACCCGCTCGATCTCGATCGTGCCGTCGTCGGCAGCGACCTCGTGATCGGCTCAGTCCTCATTCCGGGCGCGAAAGCCCCGAAGCTCGTCACGAACGACATGGTCGCGCGGATGCGGCCGGGCTCGGTGCTCGTGGACATCGCGGTCGATCAGGGCGGATGCTTCGCCGATACGCGTCCGACGACCCATGCAGAGCCGACCTTCCCGGTGCACGGAAGCGTCTTCTATTGCGTGGCGAACATGCCCGGCGCCGTGCCGAACACCTCGACCTCAGCGCTGACGAATGCGACGCTCCCCTACATCCGCCGTCTCGCGGGGAGCGGCTGGCGCGCAGCGCTCGCCGCCGACACGGCGTTGGCCGCCGGCCTCAACGTCGCGAGTGGTCGGGTCGTGAACCCCGGCGTCGCATCGGCGCACGGACTCGAGCCCGCACCTCTGGCTGAGATCCTGGGCTGAGCCGCCGCGCCGTGCGCTCAAAAATGGCCGCATGTTGCCCCTTCGGCGGGCGGACGCATCCATGTGCGCCCACTGTTCCGGGCGAACCGGCTCAGACAAGGCGCACGCGGGACACAGGGGCCTCCGGGCTCAGTCGCCACGCGCGGTCGACGCCAGGCGCTGCGAAAGGCGGGAGCTCGCGCCGCCCCGTGAGCGTGCGGTATTCGGCTGCGCAGGCGGAGTCGACGATCAGCTCACCTTCGGCGCGGCACGCCGCGAGCACCGCCCACCGCCCGAGCCAGACTTCGGGACTCCCCCACAGCAGCACGCCCGGCACGGGCGTCGCTCCCGGTTCGTCGACGGGACGGGTGGGGATGCCGACGCTCGCGCACCACGCGAGAAATCCGCGCGTGCGGGCCCCCGCCGGGGCGACGATCCCGAGCGGGTGCGGCCCCGGGATCCACGCCGGGACCGGCGGGACGGTGACTGCGACGGCCGGGGCGTCGACGAACTGCACGAGTCGGCGCGCCCACCGGCCGCGTCCCGGCGGGAGATCCACCAGGAAGTCCCCCGCGTCGCCGCCCGCCGCGACATGGTCGGCCCGGGAGGGGAGCATCAGCAGCGCGCGCTGCGGAAGGAGATCCGCCGCGCGGGCGACGGCGCCGCTGAGTCGCGCCGTCGAGAACACCAGTCGGATGTCGCGGCCGCGCGCCTCGCGGGAAGTGCGCTCGAGCATCCCCAGCCATTCCGCCGCGTACTCCAGACCGAGGCGCGCCGCGACCACATCGGCGTCGTCGACGATCACGGTCGTACCACGCTCGACATCGTCGATCCCGGCGAGCGCATCCCACGCGTGTTCGAGGTCCGCGGACACCCACACCACCGAGCCCGCCTGAGCGGCGACGGCACGCAGGAGCGTGGTCTTGCCCGATCCGGCGCTCCCGACGACCGCGAATCCGCCACCGTCGGCGCCGAGTCGCAGCAGCGGCTGCCGCTGCGCCGAGGGGTCGTCCACGCGGCCGAGGATGATCTCCCCCGCCCTGCTCACCCCTGCCAGCGGCACGCGTTCCGGGAGCGCGGGGAGCCACGGCGCACGCGCACGCTGCGGCGCGGATGCCGTGATGAGGTCGGCGATGGTCTCGGGCGCACAGAGCGCCACGCGTACCGTGAGCGGTGCGAGGTCGGCGGCGCGCCGCACGAGCGCCAGGCCACGGGCGTGCGCGAGACCGGACAGGTGCGCGGCGTCATCGGTACCGAGCACCGCGCGCGAGTCCGCGGCATCCGTCACCCGCATCGCGATGCGCAGCGGCGCATTGGCCAGAACCCCCTCGCGAAACGATCCGGCCGCACGCTGCGAGGCCAGGATGAGGTGCATGCCCAGCGCCCTCCCGCGCGCGGCGATGTCGCCGAAGAGATCATGCAGGCCGGGATGCGCCCCGACGAGGGCGGCGTACTCGTCGACGACGATCACGAGGCGGGGCAGAACTCCGGCGACGCCAGCGATATCGCGCGCGTCGTGCTCGGCCAGCGTCCGTTCGCGGTGACGGATCTCGGCGTGCAGACTCTCGACCGCGCGAACCGCCTGCGCGTCGTCGAGATCGGTCAGCACACCCGTGACGTGCGGAAGACCGACGAGCGAATCGAAAGTCCGGCCGCCCTTGAAGTCCACGAGGAGCAAGCTCACCTCCTGCGCGGATCGTCCACGGCAGAGCCCCGCGATCCACGTGGTGAGCAGTTCGCTCTTTCCCGAGCCGGTCACGCCGATGACGACGGCGTGCGGTCCGTCCTCGACCAGATCGATCACGACCGGCTCGCCCGCGGCCACCCCGATCGGCGCCGACAAAAGCCCGCCGGATGACGGCGCCGCCTGGAACACCTCGGCGAGCGCCGTCGCCGCATCCGCCCGCTGCCCCAGTGATCGCTGAGCGCGCTCGGCGAGAATCTCCACCAGCCTTTCGGCCTGCTCGATCGACACCGCCTCGACCTCGACGCTCTGCGAGCGCCCGGCGTGATCGAGCCGGGCACTCCGCGGTGAGAGCACGGTCAGCACCGCGGCGCACCGCGGGGGCGGGGGCGCGCCCTCCTCGAGGCGGATCACCGGGATGTCGACACCCGCCGGCAGCGCCCGCCCACCATCGCCGACGTAGAGGAGTGCGCCTCTCGTCGCCTCGGCGTGCGGAAGCCCTTCCGGAAGCCCCGGTCCCGCGACGCGCACCTCGCCCGGTGCCTGCGCGAGGCAGATCTGCAACGCGAGCGCGCGGACGACCGCGGCGGCGAGCACGGGAGGCCCGGCCACGGCGATCCCCGCTCTCAGGGGAATGACGATCGGCGCATCGGCGAGCGCACGTGCCGCCTGCCGTATGGCACGCTCACGCTCGGTGTGCGGCGCCCCCTCGAGGCGCAGATCGCTCGCTCCGAGGCCGCGTCCGATCACCACCGCGTCGGCTCGTCCGGGTACGGGGCGCCAGATCTCCGCGGGATCACTCGCGTACCCCAGAGTGTCGGGATGCCGCGCCCACCGCGCACGCCGCTCCCCCGCGTGACGCTGATCCACCGCGGCCGACACGGCGTCCGCGAGCCGCTCCGCATCGCGCCGCGCGGTCCGCCGGCTCTTCCGCCGTCCGCGCAGACCGTCACCGAGCGCTGCGAGCGCGAGCAATGGTCCGAGCGCCGCGAACCACAGCGCGTAGATCGAACCGGTCAGCATCCACAGCGCGACGGCGCCGATCACCGGAACCACGGCGGAGAGCAGCGGAAGAGGCGGTCGCGGTGCCTCCGGCGGGGGATCAGGCAGTCGCAGGGGTCCGTCGGTGTCGAGGTCGATGTCGTCTGAGCGCACCGCCGCAGTCAAGCGTGTCGGTGTCCGCCGCGGGGAGGCGGGAGACAGATCGGTGGATGACGTGCGTCAGTCGGTCGTTGGGGAGGAGACTGTGCGCTGCACATTCAGCACGACGATCGTGACGTTGTCGCGGCCGCCGTTCTCGAGTGCGGCCTCGAGCATGGCATCAGCCGCGTCGGTCGGATCCGCGTGCTGCAAGAGGAAGTGCAGAATGCCGTAATCCGTGAGTTCTTTCGTCAGCCCGTCGCTGCAGACGACGAACCGGTCACCGTCGACCACGTCGAGGCGGACGTAATCGGGCGCGACGCCGTCGCTCGGGCCTACCGCGCGGGTGATCACGTTGCCGTACGGGTGATTCTCCGCCTCTTCGGGAGTGAGACGCCCGGCCGCCATGAGCTCTTGCACCACCGAGTGGTCCGTCGTCACCTGGGCGAGCCCACCGTCGCGGAAGAGATAAACGCGGGAGTCGCCGATGTTCAGGGTGACCCAGGTGGGTTCGGGTGTCGTGGTGTCGAGGTAGACACCTGTCACGGTGGTCCCGGTGCCCTCGTCGGTCGCTTCGGGGTGGCCCGCGATGTCTGCGACGGCCCGGGCCAGGGCCTTCTCGATCGTCTTCGGCGAGACATCGCCCTTCTCAGCGACGGCGCGGAGGCGATCGACTGCGCTGGCGCTCGCGATCTCCCCACCGATGTGTCCACCCATGCCATCGGCCACGACGAACAGCGGGTACAGGGTCAGGACGGCGTCCTGGTTGATCTCGCGACGCCGGCCGCGATGTGTGAGCTCGGACCACTGCAGAGACAGCTCACCGTCCGCAAGGGGGACGCTGCGCGAGACAGTGGCGGATTCGGACACGGTCACACTCTAGTGGACGCCTCCCCCGCGCCTGCCTTCCGGCACGGAGGGGCGCGCCCCGGTGCATGGCCGATCAGAGCTTGGGGTCACCCGTGGGCGCGGGAGGCGGCTCGTCCGCGGCGGGCGGCGGTGTGACCCCGGTCGGCGGCGCCGGAGGGGTCGCGCCAGCGGGCGGCGCGGGCGGCGGCTCGTATCCGACCGGCGGGGCTGGCGGCGTGGTCCCGGCAGGCGGCGCGGGCGGCGGCGTGTAGCCAGCCGGCGGCGCGGGAGGCGCGTGGCCGACGGGCGGAGCGGGAGGCGTGTAGCCGGGTGCGGGAGCAGAGCCGGCGGGCGGCACCGATCCGGGGGCCGGCTGCGGCTGAACCGGCACACCCGCCCAGACCGTCGAGTCGGCCAGCAACGAGTTACCCGCCCACGGCGCCGGACCGACGACGGGGTTCCAGCGTGAGCGGTCGAAGGCGTTGATGCCGAGCCAGACGAGCGCGAGGAACACGTACAGCACGACCCAGGGGGTCTGCTTCTGCAACTTCAGTCCGACGCGCCACGCCGCGATGGCGCTGACGGCGAGCGGGAGGAGAGCCACGATCCCGCCGATCACCGGGACCTGGTTCAACACGGCCGCAGCGCCGATGGCGATCAGCATGGCCCACGGGCTCACATCGCCGAGCTTCGCGAAGACCATGAAGTTGTAGACCGGCACCCACGCCCGCCATTTGCCCTCGACGCCGGCCTTCTCGAAGACCTTCATGAGGAAGAACGAGCCGATCACATACGCGGCGATCGCGACGATGAACAGAAAGAATCCGAAGATCAGAAGTGCCGCCGCAGCAGCCGTAGACCCTGTGTTGTCGAGCATGTGAAACATCCTCCCCGAGGCGACATGCGTCGCCTGCTGCGCACCGCCCCAATGGCCGCGCTGAGTCACATCGTAGTGAGCGCGCGTGACGGCGCGCTGCCATGTTTCGGCCGCGTCGGATGCGCGTGGTGTCCTCGGCTCGCTAGCCTGGCCAGAGCACCCATCGAAAGGACCCGCCATGAGCGACTCCACGCCTCCCCCGCTGCCCCACCAGCCTGCCGCTGAGGCCGCCGCGGCGCCCGCGCCCGGCGTGGCCGGCGTCGATGACACCGGAGTACGTCGCCTGGACGGCGAGATCGACTCGATCGGCCGCGGATTCCTCTCGGCACTGTTCGACATCAGCTTCACGCACTTCATCACGCGACGGCTCGCCAGCGTCTTCTACCTCGTCGGACTCGTCGCGATCGGGATCGGCTTCGTTTCGGCGTTCTTCGGCGGCATCATCTCGGGCATCAGCGCGCTGTGGTGGAACCCGGGCGGCGGCATCGCCCTGATCATCTCGACCCTGATCGTCGTACCGGTGCTGGCGTTCCTCGCGATCGTCGTCGTGCGCTTCGTGATTGAAGCGGGCGTCGCCCTCGTCGCCATCGCTGAGAACACGGAGCGAACTGCCGCGCACACGCAGCGCGACTGACGTCAGACCACGAGGTCGAGTTCTCCGGGGCGACCGCCTCGCAGCATCCATCCGCGCGCCTGCGCCCACCGGCACAGACCCGCGGCCGTGTGCACGGTCGGTCTTCCCTCCGCCAGGGCGCGGACGAACGCACCCTTCGCGTGCTTGTTGAAGTGGTTGAGCGCGCGCACAGCTGCACCCTCCTCCTCGGTCACGACACGGACGTAGACCGACGGGACGCCGGCGGGTACCGGCCCGAGCGCGACGTACGCCTCCGATCGCAGATCGATCACAAACGGCGGCGCCGCGTGCGCGAGGGCCGAACTCACGGCATCCGCCCACACACGACGCAAAGGAGCGACCCCGGGCAGTGACGCGCCCGCGGCGAGGCGATAGGTCGGAAGGCGGTCGAGCGCGCCGACGGGGCCGAACGGCGCGGAGTGGATCATCACGTGTGCACCCAGCCACCGCCGTCCGGCGGAGGTGAGAGTCGCAGCGTCCACCGCGTCGAAGAGCACACCGGTGTAGCGGTCGATCGCCGGCATCGTCGGAGAGCTGCGGAGGGCGGCGTTGTCGGCGATCTCACCCCGCTGACGATCGGAAAGCTTCAGCACCCGCGCGGCAGCATCTGGCTCGGCGCTGAGCGCGACGAGCGCGTCGGTCACCGCCGCACGCTGCGCGAAGAGCGAGGGGAAAGCGAGCGCATCGAGATCGAGCGGGGAGTTGTCACCGCCTGACCGTTTGGTCTCACTCGGGGGCAGCAGCACGAGCATGGGGTCTCCCGGGAAATGCGAGAAACCACCCCCGCGCCCGGCACCACGTCAACCGTGATGTCGGGCGCGAGAAGTGGTTTCTCGGGCGATGCGAGCTCAGGACGCGAGCGAGGCGTGACCGGCGACGATCGTCAGCTGGTCGGCTTCCATCGACAGGAAGCCGTCTTCAGCCGTCGCGACGACCTTGGTTCCGTCGGCCTGGGTGATGCGCACCTGACCTTCGGCGAGGATCGCGAGCACGGGCTCGTGGCCGGACATGAAGCCGATCTCGCCCTCGACGGTCTTGGCGACGACGAGGCTCGCCTCGCCGTGCCAGACCTCCTCCTCGGCGGAGACGAGGGTGACGGTCAGCGCCATGTCAGCCGTTCTCCTTCTGGATCTGCGCCCACTTCTCTTCGACGTCAGCGATGCCGCCGACGTTGAAGAAGGCCTGCTCGGCCACGTGGTCGAAGTCACCCTTGACGATCGCGTCGAACGACTCGATGGTCTCCTTGATCGGGACCGTGGAGCCCTCGACACCGGTGAACTTCTTCGCCATGTAGGTGTTCTGCGACAGGAACTGCTGGATGCGACGGGCACGCGAGACGACGATCTTGTCCTCTTCGGACAGCTCGTCGACACCGAGGATCGCGATGATCTCCTGCAGTTCCTTGTTCTTCTGAAGGATCTGCTTGACCGCAGTCGCGACGCGGTAGTGGTCGGCGCCGATGTAGCGCGGGTCGAGGATCCGGCTCGTCGAGGTGAGCGGGTCGATCGCGGGGTACAGACCCTTGGATGCGATCTCACGGCTGAGCTCGGTGGTCGCGTCGAGGTGCGCGAACGTGGTGGCCGGGGCCGGGTCGGTGTAGTCGTCGGCGGGGACGTAGATCGCCTGGAGCGAGGTGATCGAGTGTCCACGCGTCGAGGTGATGCGCTCCTGGAGCACACCCATCTCGTCGGCGAGGTTCGGCTGATAACCCACGGCGGAGGGCATGCGGCCCAGCAGCGTGGAGACCTCGGAACCGGCCTGCGTGAAGCGGAAGATGTTGTCGATGAAGAGCAGCACATCCTGCTTCTGCACGTCGCGGAAGTATTCCGCCATCGTCAGTGCGGAGAGGGCCACGCGCAGACGCGTTCCCGGCGGCTCATCCATCTGACCGAAGACGAGGGCGGTCTTGTCGAAGACACCGGCCTCTTCCATCTCGGCGATCAGGTCGTTGCCCTCACGGGTACGTTCACCGACACCAGCGAACACCGACACACCGCCGTGGTCCTGCGCGACGCGCTGGATCATCTCCTGGATGAGCACGGTCTTGCCGACACCGGCACCACCGAAGAGACCGATCTTTCCACCCTGCACGTACGGGGTGAGCAGGTCGATGGACTTGATGCCGGTCTCGAACATCTCGGTCTTCGACTCGAGCTGGTCGAAGTTCGGCGCCTGGCGGTGGATGCCCCAGCGCTCGGTGATCTCGACGGTCTCACCGGGCTCGAGGTTGAGGATGTCACCGGTGACGTTGAAGACCTTGCCCTTGGTGACGTCGCCGACGGGAACCGTGATCGGGCCGCCGGTGTCGCGCACTTCCTGGCCGCGGACCATACCGTCGGTGGGCTTGAGCGAGATGGCGCGCACGAGGTCGTCACCGAGGTGCTGGGCGACCTCGAGCGTGATCTCGGTCGATTCGCCGGAGATGGTGATCGTGGTCTTCAGCGCGTTGTAGATGCCGGGAATCGAGTCGTGCGGGAACTCGATGTCGACGACAGGGCCGGTGACGCGCGCGACCCGGCCGACGACCGTGGTCGCTTCGGCGGTGGCGGTGGTGGTCATTGGTGTCTCTTTCGGTTGGGTATTACTTGCTGCTCGACAGAGCGTCGGCGCCGCCGACGATCTCCGCGATCTGCTGAGTGATCTCCGCCTGGCGCGCGTTGTTGCGCAGACGCGTGTAATCGGTGATGAGGTTGTCCGCGTTGTCGCTGGCCGACTTCATGGCCTTCTGCGTCGCGGCGTGCTTGGCGGCGGAGGACTGCAGGAGGGCGTTGAACACCCGGCTCTGCACGTACACCGGCAGCAACGCGTCGAGGACGACCTCGGGGCTCGGCTCGAACTCGTACAGCGGGTACACCTGCTGAGGCGCGGCCTGTTCGTTCGAGATCTCCTCGGCCTCGACGACCTCGAGCGGCAGCAGCCGGACGGTCTCGGGCTCCTGCGTCATCATGCTGACGAAGCGGTTGAACACGAGGTGGATCTCGTCCACGCCGCCCTCTTGATCGCCGCCACGGTCGTAGGCGTCCAGAAGGGCACCCGCGATCTGCTCGGCCGTGTTGAAGTGCGGCGTGTCGGTGTCACCGCTCCACTCGCCCGCCCACGGCATCTGCCGGAACTGGAAGTAGCCGACGGCACGGCGACCGACGAGGAAGTACACCGGCTCGCGGCCCTCGCTGCGCAGGAGTTCGCCCAGCTGCAGACCCTCACGGAGGATCTGCGAGTTGAAGGCACCGGCCAAGCCTCGGTCCGACGCGAAGATCACGACGGCCGAGCGCTTGATGTCCTCGCGCTCCGTGGTCAGCGGGTGGTGGATGTTGGAGTGGGTGGCGACGGCTGAGACGGCACGCGTCACGGCCCGCGCGAAAGGAGAGGATGCGCGAACGCGCGTCATCGCCTTCTGAATGCGCGAAGCCGCGATGAGTTCCATCGCCTTCGTGATCTTCTTGGTCGTCTGAGCAGAAGAGATCTTCTGCTTGTAGACCCGGAGTTGTGCGCCCATGGCTGAAGAACCCCGGCGTCAGCCGCGGCGACCCTTGACGATCTTCTCCTGGTTCACGTCATCCACGTTCGCTGCGGCGATCTCCTCGTGACCCGGCGCATTGATCGCCTGTCCCGAGCCGGCCTGGAACTCCAGGACGAAATCATCCGTGCGCTTCTCGAGCTCGGCGAGGGTGGCGTCGTCGAGGACGTTGGTCTCGCGGAGCGTGTCGAGAATCGACGTGTTGCGCTTCAGGTAGTCCAGAAGGTCACGCTCGAAGCGGAGCACGTCTTCCACGGCGATCGTGTCGAGCTTGCCATTCGTGCCGGCCCAGATCGAGACGACCTGCTCCTCGACCGGGTACGGGTCGTACTGGGGCTGCTTGAGCAGCTCGGTCAGACGCGCACCACGCTCGAGCTGACGGCGCGATGCCGCGTCGAGGTCGGAGGCGAACATCGCGAACGCCTCGAGCGAGCGGTACTGGGCGAGCTCGAGCTTGAGCGTTCCCGAAACCTTCTTGATCGACTTGACCTGAGCGTCACCACCGACACGCGACACCGAGATACCCACGTCGACCGCGGGACGCTGGTTGGCGTTGAAGAGGTCGGACTGGAGGAAGATCTGGCCGTCCGTGATCGAGATCACGTTGGTGGGGATGTACGCCGACACATCGTTGGCCTTCGTCTCGATGATCGGGAGCCCGGTCATCGATCCCGCGCCCAGCTCGTCGGAGAGCTTCGCGCAACGCTCGAGCAGACGCGAGTGCAGGTAGAAGACGTCACCCGGGTAGGCCTCACGGCCCGGCGGACGACGAAGAAGCAGCGACACGGCACGGTAGGCCTCGGCCTGCTTCGACAGGTCATCGAAAATGATCAGGACGTGCTTGCCGCCGTACATCCAGTGCTGACCGATGGCCGAGCCGGTGTAAGGGGCGAGGTACTTGAAGCCGGCGGGGTCGGAAGCCGGAGCCGCGACGATCGTCGTGTACTCCATGGCACCGGCATCCTCGAGCGCACCCTTGACGGAGGCGATCGTGGAGCCCTTCTGGCCGATGGCGACGTAGATGCAGCGGACCTGCTTGTTGACGTCGCCGGACTCCCAGTTGGCACGCTGGTTGATGATCGTGTCGATCGCGATCGCCGTCTTGCCGGTCTGGCGGTCACCGATGATGAGCTGGCGCTGGCCGCGGCCGACGGGGATCATGGCGTCGATCGCCTTGATACCGGTCTGCATCGGCTCGTGAACGCTCTTGCGGCTCATGACGCCGGGCGCCTGGAGCTCGAGGGCGCGACGGCCTTCGTTCGCGATCTCGCCGAGACCGTCGATCGGGTTGCCGAGCGGGTCGACGACACGGCCGAGGTATCCGTCGCCGACGGCGACCGAGAGCACCTCACCGGTACGCGTGACCTTCTGGCCCGCAACGATGCCGGAGAACTCGCCGAGGACGACGACACCGATCTCGTCTTCGTCGAGGTTCAGCGCGAGGCCCTCTACGCCGTTGTCGAAGCGAACGAGCTCGTTCGCCATCACGCCGGGCAGGCCCTCGACGTGCGCGATGCCGTCGGCGGCGTCGACGACCGTGCCGACCTCCGTCGCGGCTGCGCCGGCGGGCTCGTACGCCGCGACGAAGTCTTTCAGCGCGTCACGGATGACATCGGGGCTGATGGACAGTTCTGCCATGGTGTTCCTTTACGTGAATGATCTGGAGGCTGGGCGAGAACCCGGCCGTGTCCGCTCCGGTGGAGCGGGAAGTTCTAGCCCGCGAGCCGCTGCCGCAGGTCACCCAGTCGGGACGAGACGGTGGCGTCGATCACGTCGTCGCCGATCTCGACCCGGAGACCGCCGACGACCGTGGGGTCGACGACGACATTGAGTTCGACCTGACCGCCGTAGCGCTGGCCGAGCGATGCACCCAGACGCGACAGCTGGGCGTCGCTGAGCGCAACGGCCGAGTACACCGTGCCGACGATCCGGCCGCGCTGCTCGGCGACAAGCTCCTTGGCCCAGGTCAGCAACGCGCGCACACGACGATCCCGCGGCTGCCGCACGAGCGATGACGCGATCAGCACCGTCGCCGCACCGGCACGGCCGGACAACAATGCCTCGATGAGCGTGCCCTTCGCCGCGGCATCACCGAGACGGCTGCCGAGCGCCAGCTCGAGCTCGGGATTCGCCGCGACCGTGCGCGAGACCTCGAACAGCTCCCCCGCGACATCGGTCGCAGGTTCGGCGATCGATGCGGCGCGGATGGCCAGTTCTTCGATGCCCTCGACGAGGTCGGCCGAAGAAGACCAGCGCTGGGCGGCGATCGCGTTCAGCAGGGTCACCGTGACCGGCGCCGAGCCTCCGAAGACGTCGGCGACGACCTTCTGCCGCGCGGCGACCGGAGCCGCCGCGGCAGCCAGCGCGCCGCTCAGCTGGGGGGTGTCCCCGAGGGCGCGCGCGGCCGCGAACAGCTCGCGTGCGACGTCGAGGTCGACACCGGTCGCGGCGTCCAACGCCGCGGTCACTGCCGCCCGTGCCTGAGTGGTCGCGCTGCCCATTACTTGGCCGCCTCGGACGCTTCGAGCTCGGCGAGGAAGCGGTCGACGACGGCCTGAGCCTTCGCGTCGTCGGAGAGAGTCTCCCCGATGACGCCGCCGGCCAGGTCGAGCGCGAGCGTGCCGACCTCGCTGCGCAGCGAGACGAGAGCGGACTGCCGCTCGGCCTCAATCTGCGTGTGCGCGGCTGCCGTCAGACGCGACGCCTCGGTGGAGGCGGCATCCTTGGCTTCGGCGACGATCTTCTTGCCGTCCTCACGGGCGGCATCGCGGATCTCGCCGGCTTCCTTGCGCGCCTCAGCGAGCTGGGAGGTGTACTCCACGAGTGCCGCTTCGGCCTTGCGCTGGGCCTCGTCGGCCTTGGCGATGTTGCCCTCGATGGCGGCAGCGCGCTGGTCGAGCATGTCCTTCATCTTCGGAAGAGCGATCTTCCAGAAGACGAACAGGATGATGACGAAGCACACGGCCGACCAGATGATGTCGTACCACGCGGGGATGAGCGGGTTGGGTGCCGCTCCCTCCTCCGCCGCATACGCGACAAGATTCAGCATCCTGTCTCCTTAAGACTGGTGGGCGAGATCAGAAGCCGAAGATGAAGGCGGTGGCGATACCGATGAAGGCGAGCGCCTCGGTGAAGGCGATACCGATCCACATCAGGACCTGCAGGCGACCGGCCAGCTCGGGCTGGCGGGCGACGCCCTCGATCGTCTTGCCGACGACGATGCCCACACCGATGGCGGGACCGATGGCGGCGAGGCCGTAACCGACCGTCGCGATCGAGCCGGTGATGTCAGCGAGAACCGTAGTTGCGTCCACGGGTGTTTCCTTTCGGGGTTGGGTGGGAGGGCATGCGCCCTCCCGCTCAGTGCTCTTCTGCTACCGCGAGCTGGATGTAGACCGCGGTGAGGATGGTGAAGACATACGCCTGGAGGACAGCTACCAGGATCTCGAACAGGGTGAAGGCGAAACCGAACGCGAGCGAACCCGCGGCCAGTGCCGACCACCAACCACCCAGATCGAGCAGGAAGAACTGCGTGGCCGCGAAGAACAGCACCAGCAGCAGGTGACCGACCATCATGTTCATGAGGAGTCGGAGCGTGAGGGTGACCGGGCGGATCACGAAGGTCGAGATCAGTTCGATCGGCGTGACGATGATGTAGATCGGCCACGGCACACCGGAGGGGAAGAGCGAGTTCTTGAAGAAGTTCTTCGGGCTCTTCTTGATGCCGGCGTAGATGAAGGTGACGTAGCTGACGAGTGCCAGCAACAACGGAACGGCGATGATGCTCGTGCCGGCGAGGTTCAGGAACGGGATGACTCCCGTGATGTTCATGAACAGGATCATGAAGAAGATCGTCGTCAGGATCGGCAGGAACCGGCGGCCGTCCTTCTTGCCCAGCAGGTCTTCGGCGATGTTGACGCGGACGAAGTCCAAGCCCATCTCGACGATCGACTGGAAGGGCTTCGGAACGATCCGCATGCGGCGCGTGCCGAGCACGAAGATCACCACGATCGCGATCGTCGAGAGGAACTGGATCAGATGGATCCGGGTGACGGGGATGCCGACGATGTCGAAGAGAACTTCCGGGAAGAACTCATTGATCGACGGTCCGTGGAATTCGGGTCCGTCTTCGGCAGTCTGTGCGATCAAAGTCGCGGCTAGATTGAACAGCGCTGGCTCCAGCTTCGGGGCGTCGGCGTGAACCGATGCGACGATGGTCGGTGTGAGCGTCACTGCGCACGCACATCGCGGGTGCGAGCGGGCGCAGGGATAGCGTATCAGCCCCGGGGCGGGTTATCGTCCGCCGCGGGACCCTTCCCCTCTTCCGGGAGGTCGGCGAGGGTCGGGAGTGTCACGTCACTCGCGTGCGGGATCCGCATCCGCGACATGACCACGACGTCGATCACGAGCGAGACGATGACGCTGATCACGAGCGCGACGAAAAAGACGCCCTGATTCAGCCACGGCTGGCCGCGCAGCACGAACAGCACGACGATCAGCAGGACGAACTTCACCAGCCACGCGCCCATCACCGACCCGAAGAAGATCGGGATGTACAGCGGGTCGCCGAACCAGCGATTGGCGAAGAGGATGCTGCCCCCGGTGAGGCCGAGGAACACCGCCGTGAGCATGACGGCGATCAACGCACTCCAGAGACCCTCCGGTCCCCCGACGAGATAGCCCACGACGGCGCCCATCACGGCGAGGGTCCCCGTGGCCACGGCGGACCACATCAGTGTCGTGCGCAAAACGGGCGTGCTGGAGACGGTCGGTCGGGACATCAGACTCTCTGTTCGATCGAAGGGGGGACGGCGGCCGGCGAAGGCGGCGTCGCCGTGGAGGGAAGGAGTGTGACGACCACGCAGGCCACCGCACCGAGGACGAGATAGGCGACGCCCGGCCAGTAGTCGCCGGGCCAATCGACGGTCGTGCCGATGTACATGAGAAGCACACCCAGGCTCACAACAGCTGTCCAGGCGTAGAAGATCAGGACCGCGTCGCGGTCACTGTGACCCATGTCGAGCATGCGGTGGTGCAGATGCTTGCGGTCGGGCGAGAACGGCGACTTGCCTCGGGCCATGCGCCGGACGATCGCCATGCCGAAATCGAGCAACGGCAGGAGCACGACGACGACGGGCAGCAGGATCGGGATGAAGGCACCGAGCAACTGCGAGCGGCCGAACACATCGTTGTCACCGAGAAGTCCGGGATCGAGGCTGCCCGTGACCGCAATGGCCGAGGCCCCCATGAGCAAACCGATCAACAGCGCCCCCGAGTCACCCATGAAGAGCTTCGCGGGGTTCCAATTGAGCGGCAGGAAGCCGACGCAGACGCCGATCAGCACGATCGCGATGAACGACGCGAGATTCGAGTAGCTCGACGACCCGAGGTCGCGCGAGACGAGGTAGGTGTAGACGAAGAAGACACCGTTGGCGATGAGCGCGACGCCCGCGACGAGGCCGTCGAGCCCGTCGATGAAGTTGACGGCGTTCATCACGATCACGATCGCCAGGACCGACAGTGCGAAGCTCACCCAACTCGACACGATGACCTGGACGCCGAGCGGGATGGCGTAGATCTGAATGCCGCCGAACCCCACGACGATGCCCGCCGCCAGGAACTGCGCGCCGAGTTTGATCATCCAGTCCAAGTCCCAGAGGTCATCCGCGACACCGACGATCACGATCAGCAGCGCCGCCCCGATGATCGACCAGTTGACGGCCGGATCGGTCCAGATGATGTCGAAATACGGCACGTGCGAAGACAGCGCGAAGGCCGCGACGACGCCGAGGAACATGCCGACACCGCCGATACGCGGCTTCGGCGTCGTGTGCACGTCGCGTTCGCGGATCTCGGGGTAGATCTTGTACCGCATGCCCACGCGCCACACGATCCACGTGAAGGCGAGGGTCGCGGCAGCCGTCAAGATGACGGTGAAGAGATAGAAGGTCACGCCGGTCCGCCGGTGACGCCCGGCGCCGCACCGTGACCCTCGTGGAGGTGCTCCGGGTCCGGCTCGAGGAGATCGCCGAGGACGGTGCGCAAGGCTGCCCGCGAGACGACGCCGTCGCGGAGCACCCGAACCGGGCGCGCCTCATCCTGGGGACCGACCAGTCCGGTCGCATCGATGATCGTCGAGGCGATGCCCGTCGTCGACATGCCGCCGTCGAGGTACACGGCGACACTGTCGCCGAGCATGTCGCGCGCACCGTCGATGTCGATCGCCGCCGATTGTCCCGTGAGATTCGCGCTGGAGACCGCGAGCGGCCCGCACTCTTCGAGCAATTCGAGAGCGATGCGCTCGGCCGGCATCCGGATGGCGACGGTGCCGTTCGTGTCGCCGAGATCCCAGGAGAGAGAAGGCTGAGCGGGGAGCACGATCGTGAGTCCCCCGGGCCAGAACTCGTCGACGAGCCGCTCGATCGGTTCGGGGACCTCGGCCACGAGGGCCCGTGCGGTCGCGAGCCCCGCGACGAGTACCGGTGGCGGCGACTGCCGTCCGCGCCCCTTCGCCGCGAGCAAGCGGGCGACGGCGGACGCGCTGAACGCGTCGGCAGCGACACCGTAGACGGTGTCGGTGGGCATCACGATCAGCTCGCCACGACCGATGGCCTGGCGGGCCCGGCGCATTCCCGGCAACAGCTGCTCGGGATCGCGACAATCGAAGAGGGGTGACATGGCGCATCCATTCTACGGCGGAGCGCCACCGGCACCCACGACGGGCCGCGTCAGGCCCGGATGGCCGTGGTCGCGCGGTCGCGGGTGGTCAAGTCCGGATGGGTCGCCGCGGCGCGCCATCCGTCGCTCGTGAGCAGTTCGCGGATCGGCGTGCCCTGCCATTCGCCGTGCTCGATGATCAGCGTCCCGCCGGGGTGGAGGAGCCGACGCGCGACGCCGGAAAGAATGCGGACGACGTCGAGCCCGTCTGCACCTCCGTAGAGTGCGGTCGGGGGGTCCCAGAACCGCACCTCCGGGTCACGCGGGATGGCGGCATCCGGAACGTACGGCGGGTTCGACACGACGACCGAGACCCTGCCGTCGAGCTCGGGGAACGCGGCCGCGAGGTCGACGAAGGCGAGACGTGCGTGCGGCGCATGCTCGGCGAAGTTCTCTTTCGCCCAGACGAAGGCATCCACCGCGTTTTCTGCGGCATGGATCTCGGCGTGCGGCACTTCCGTCGCCATCGCGAGCGCGAGGGCACCCGACCCCGTGCCGAGGTCGACGCCGATCGGGGCATCCCCCGGCATCGCCCGCAACGCATCGATCGCGAGCTGGGCGACCATTTCCGTCTCGGGCCGCGGGACGAAGACCCCGGGGCCCACCCGCAGTTCCAGGTGGCGGAACGGCGCCAGGCCGGTCAGGTGCTGCAGGGGTTCGCGCGCCGCACGGCGAGCGATCAACGCGTCGAACACCGGCGTCTGCGCCGGTGCGGCGTCGCCACGGAAGGCCGCCGCGGCGAGCGCACCCCGGCTGAGCCCGAACACGTGCGCCGCGAGGAGTTCCGCATCGGCATCCGGAGTGGGCACCCCGGCGTCGGCGAGGGTCGCGGAAGCACGGCGCAGCAACTCGGAGAGAGCCTCGGGCGCGCGGGATTCGTGCACAGCAGTCATGGGTGCGACCAGCCTAGCCGTGAAGATTCGTCACATTCGGCCGGGGTGGGGCAGGCCGAATTAGGCTGGACCGACTCCCGTATGAAAGGCAGACCCATGTCCGGCATCCACTCCGACATCACGAGCGCGTTCGGCAACACCCCCCTGGTACGTCTGAATCGCATCAGCGAAGGACTGCCCGGCACGGTGCTCGCCAAGCTCGAGTTCTACAACCCCGCTTCCTCCGTCAAGGACCGCCTCGGGATCGCGATCGTCGACGCCGCCGAAGCGTCCGGTGCACTGCAGCCCGGCGGCACGATCGTCGAGGGCACGAGCGGCAACACCGGCATCGCGCTCGCCATGGTGGGAGCTGCCCGAGGCTACAAGGTCATCTTGACGATGCCGTCCTCGATGTCGATCGAGCGTCGCCTGCTGCTGAAGGCCTACGGTGCGGAGCTCATCCTCACCGAACCTGCGCTCGGCATGAAGGGCGCCGTCGCGAAGGCCGAAGAGATCGCCGCGGCCACGCCGGGCGCCGTCCTGGCGCAGCAGTTCGCCAACGAAGCCAATCCTGCGATCCACCGCACGACCACGGCGGAGGAGATCCTCCGCGACACCGACGGCGAAGTCGGCTACTTCGTGGCGGGTATCGGCACCGGCGGCACCATCACCGGCGTCGGCCAGGTCCTGAAGGAGCGCGTCCCGGGCGTGCAGATCGTCGCCGTCGAGCCGGCCGACTCCCCGCTGCTGACGACGGGCACGCCGGGACCGCACAAGATCCAGGGCATCGGCCCGAACTTCATCCCGCCGATCCTCGACCAGTCGGTCATCGACGAGGTCCAGGACGTGTCCTTCGACGATTCGATCCGCGTCGCCCGCGACGTCGCGACGAAGGAGGGAATCCTGGTGGGAATCTCCTCGGGTGCCGCCATCTGGGCTGCGCTCGAAGTCGCGGCCCGCCCCGAGGCCGAAGGCAAGAACATCGTCGTGATCGTGCCGTCCTTCGGCGAGCGGTACCTGTCGACGGCGCTGTACGAGCACCTCCGCGACTGACGTGCCCGGCATCCACCCCGACATCACCACGGCGTTCGGCGACACCCCGCTGGTTCGCATCCACGCCCTGACCGAGGGGCTGGATGCCGAGGTCCTCGCCAAGCTCGAGTTCTACAACCCGGGCGCGTCAGTGAAAGATCGTCTCGGATTCGCGCTCATCGAGGCGGCCGAGCAGTCCGGACAGCTCCAGCCGGGCGGCACGATCGTCGAATCCACGAGCGGGAACACGGGCATTGCCCTGGCCCTGATCGGGGCAGCGCGCGGGTATCGCGTGATCCTCACGATGCCGGCGTCGATGTCGAAGGAGCGCCGGACGATCCTCAAGGCCTACGGCGCAGAACTCGTCCTCACCAATCCGCACAAGGGCATGACCGAAGCGGTGGATGCCGCCGCACAGATCGTCGCCGAGACGCCCGGCGCGATCCTCGCGCGTCAGTTCGAGCACGAGGCGAACGCCGCGATCCACCGCCGGACCACGGCGGAGGAGATCTGGCGTGACACGGACGGCCGCATCGACTGGTTCGTCGCGGGCTCCGGGACGGGCGGGACGATCACCGGTGTCGGACAGGCGCTGAAGGCCAAGAATCCCGCGCTCAAGGTCGCCCTCGTCGAGCCGAAGGACTCCCCCGTCCTGACCGAGGGGCGGGCCGGTGGGCACCGGATTCAGGGCATCGGGCCGAACTTCGTCCCGGAGGTGCTCGACCGCACGGTCGTCGACGAGATCTTCGACGTGGAGTTCGACGACGCGATCCGCGTCGCGCGCGAGCTCGCGACGCGCGAAGGGATTCTCGCGGGGATGTCGGCGGGCGCGGCGGTCTGGGCGGCGCTCGAGATCGCGGCACGCCCCGACGCGGCCGGGCAGCGGATCGTCGTGATCGTGCCGGATGCCGGTGAACGCTACCTGTCGACCGCGCTGTATGCGCATCTCCGCGACGAGGAGGGGGCAGCGTGAGCGCGTTCGCCCGTATGCGCGAAGACCTCGCCGCCGCGAAACTCCGTGACCCCGCCGCCCGCAGCGGCCTGGAGATCGCGGTGCTCTACTCGGGCCTGCACGCGATCTGGTCGTACCGGGTGGCCCACGTGCTGTGGGAGCGCGGCCTGCGCTTTCCCGCGCGGGCGCTGTCGCAGCTGACCCGGTGGCTCACCGGTGTCGAGATCCATCCGGGCGCACAGGTCGGCCGACGGTTCTTCATCGACCACGGGATGGGTGTCGTCATCGGCGAAACCGCCGAAATCGGCGACGACGTCATGCTGTACCACGGGGTCACCCTGGGCGGACGCACCCGCGAGGGTGGGAAGAGGCATCCGACCCTCGGTGACGGCGTCGCGGTCGGCTCGGGTGCGAAGATCCTCGGGCCCATCACGATCGGCGCGGGCTCGGTCATCGGCGCCAACGCCGTCGTCACGCGCGATGCGCCGGAAGACTCGGTGCTCGTGGGCGTCCCCGCCAAGGCGCGCCCCCGCTCGACCGGCGAGGAGACCCGGGGCATCCTGACGGCGCCCGAGTATTTCATCTGACCGTGTCCCACTTATGGTCGGTTCACGCCGGTCAGAGCGACCGAATGTGGGACATACTCCGCCGCAAGTGGGACATGCAGAGGGTCAGGCGGCGCGGCGCTCCTGCACCTGCTTCTTGATGAAGAGCGGTGGCAGCAGCCAGGTTGCGAGCGCGGTGACGACCCAGACGATCACGGGCGCGAGCAACCACGCGACCGGTTGGGAAATCGATAGCCCCGCCTGCGGGATCAGGACGACGATCAGGATCGCGACGAATGTCGAGATGATCCCGATACCCCCGAGCATGGCCGGCGCGTGACGCCGGGTGATCGTGAACACCCAAGGGGCGAGGACACTCTGGATCACCGCGAAGATCAGGACCGCCAGAACGAACCCCCACCAGTTGCTCCAGTCGATGTGGAACCCCTCGAGGATGAGGTCGGCGGCGATGAGGCCGATGGCGGCAGAGACGACGAAGATCGCCGCGCGGATGAGGAACGTGATCATGGCTCGAACCTAGCGCTTCCCGCCCGGACCATCGCGCAGATGTCAGTCTGCGGCGAGTGCGGCCAGTTGTGCCTCTTCGTCGGCGCTGATCGCGGACTGGATGAGCGGCTCGAGCGCGCCGTCCATCACCTGATCGAGGTTGTACGCCTTGTACCCGGTGCGGTGGTCGGCAATGCGGTTCTCGGGGAAGTTGTAGGTGCGGATCCGCTCGGAGCGGTCCATCCCGCGGATCTGCGAACGCCGGGCGTCGGATGCCGCGGCATCCAACTCTTCCTGCTGCTTGGCGAGGATGCGGGCGCGGAGGACGCGCATCCCGGCCTCGCGGTTCTGCAGCTGGCTCTTCTCGTTCTGCATCGACACGACGATCCCGGTGGGCAGGTGGGTGATGCGCACGGCCGAATCGGTCGTGTTGACGGACTGCCCGCCCGGCCCGGAGGAACGGAACACATCGATCTTCAGATCGTTCGGGTCGATCTGGACCTCTTCCGGCTCGTCGACCTCCGGGAAGACGAGCACGCCGGTCGTCGACGTGTGGATGCGGCCCTGCGACTCGGTCGCCGGCACCCGCTGGACGCGGTGCACACCACCCTCGTACTTCAGATGCGCCCAGACGCCCTGCGCGGGGTCGGTGGAGGACCCCTTGATGGCAACCTGGACGTCTTTGTAGCCGCCGAGATCTGACTCGTTGCGCTCGAGGAGCTCCGTCTTCCAGCCCTTCGACGCCGCGTACTGCAGATACATCCGGAGCAAGTCAGCGGCGAACAGTGCCGATTCGGCACCGCCCTCGCCGCCCTTGATCTCCATGATCACGTCGCGGGCGTCATCCGGGTCGCGCGGGATCAGCAGGCGACGGAGGCGCTCCTGCGCCGCGGCGCGCTGCTCGTCGAGCGCGGGGACTTCCGCCGCGAAGGCGTCGTCCTCGCGGGCGAGCTCGCGTGCCGCGTCGAGGTCGCCGTCCGCCGCCACCCACGCATCGTAGGCGGCGACGATCCGACTGAGCTCGGCATAGCGGCGGTTGACGCGCTTGGCGCGCCGCGCATCGGCGTGCAGCGCCGGATCGGAGAGTTCCTCCTGAACGGCGCGATGCTCGTCGATCAGTCCCTTGACGGACTCGAACACGTCGATCAGCGGATGCTGTTCTCGTGCCCGTGGCTGTTCCCACCGGCGGCGGGTGCGGGCATCGACTTCTGCATCTGGACGAGGAACTCGACGTTGCTCGAGGTCTCCTTCAGCTTGCCGAGGACGACCTCGAGAGCCTGCTGCGGGTCGAGACCGGCGAGGGCGCGACGCAGCTTCCAGGTGATCTTGACCTCATCGGCGCTGAGCAACATCTCCTCACGGCGCGTGGACGATGCGTTGACGTCGACGGCGGGGAAGATGCGCTTGTCGGCGAGCTGACGCGAGAGGCGCAGCTCGCTGTTGCCGGTGCCCTTGAACTCTTCGAAGATCACGTCGTCCATCTTGGAACCGGTCTCCACGAGTGCCGTGGCGAGGATCGTGAGCGATCCACCGTTCTCGATGTTGCGCGCGGCGCCGAAGAAGCGCTTGGGCGGGTAGAGCGCCGACGCGTCGACGCCACCGGTGAGCACGCGGCCCGACGTCGGCGCCGTGATGTTGTAGGCGCGGCCGAGGCGGGTGATCGAGTCGAGCAGCACGACGACGTCGCGACCGAGCTCGACGAGACGCTTGGCGCGCTCGATGGCGAGTTCGGCGACCGTCGTGTGGTCCTCGGCGGGACGGTCGAAGGTCGACGCGATGACCTCACCCTTGACGGTGCGCTGCATGTCGGTGACCTCTTCGGGCCGCTCGTCGACGAGCACGACCATGAGGTGGACCTCGGGGTTGTTCGTCGCGATCGCGTTTGCGATCTGCTGCAGGACGATCGTCTTGCCGGCCTTCGGCGGCGCGACGATGAGTCCGCGCTGGCCCTTGCCGATCGGGGCGACCAGGTCGATGATGCGCTGGGTCAGCTTCTCCGAACCCGTCTCCAGGCGCAGCCGCTCCTGGGGGTAGAGCGGGGTGAGGTCGCCGAACTCGACGCGTCCCGCGGCATCCTCGACGGACAGTCCGTTGACGGAATCGACCTTGACGAGCGCGTTGTACTTCTGGCGGCTGGACTGCTCGCCCTCGCGCGGCTGCTTGATCGCACCGACGACGGCGTCGCCCTTGCGCAGGTTGTACTTCTTGACCTGGCCGAGCGACACGTAGACGTCGCTCGTTCCGGGGAGGTAGCCGGTCGTCCGCACGAACGCGTAGTTGTCGAGCACATCCAGAATGCCGGCGATCGGAATGAGGACGTCGTCCTCGCCGATCTCGGTGTCGAACTCGTCGGTCGGACCGCTCTGACCGCGACGCTTGGTCGGACGCTGACGACCGCGACCGCCGCTCTGCGGCTGGTCGTCCTCGTCGGCCTTGTCCTCGGCGGGCGCGGCCGGCTGGTTCTGGGTGGCCGGCGCGTTCTGCGCGTTGCCGTTCTGGCCGTTCTGCGCGTTGCCGTTGCGGTTGCGGCTCCGGCTCCGGCTGCGACCCCGCGAGCGACCGCTGGTCTCGCCGTCAGCGGGTGCCTGGCCGTCCGTCGCGGTCTCGCCCTCGGTGGCGGACTGAGCATCGTTCGAGGGCGTGCTGTCTGCGGCGGGCGCCACGTCAGCGGACGTGGCCTCTTCTGCAGGCGCGGCGTCGGCAGCGGGTGCCTCGTCGGCGGCTGGCGCGGCGTCGGCAGCGGGCTGGTCGGATGCCGGCGCATCGGCAGCGGCTGCCTCGGCGGGCGCGGCGTCCGCGGCGGGGACATCGGAGCTCTTCGCGCGGCGCGGGGCGCGCTTGCGGGGCGCCTTCGCAGCCGCGGCGGGCTTCTCGGCGGGAGCCTCGTCCGCGGCGGGAGCCTCGTCCGCAGGCGCCTCGACGGGAGCTTCCTGGACGGCTGCGTCGGCCGCGGGAGCCTCGTCAGCAGCGGGAGCCTCGTCAGCAGCGGGAGCCTCCTCAGCGGGGGCTTCCTGGACGGCTGCGTCGGCGACGGGGGCCTCCTCGACAGGGGTTTCCTCAGCGACGGCGGGGGCTTCGGCGGCGACGTTCTGGGCCGCGGCATCCTCGTCGGCGATCTGGTTTTCTTCGGTCTGGGTCTCGGAGAGGGACTCCACGAGTTCTCCTTCAGTAGCACGTGGACAGGGCAACTGCATCGTGCGCCGTCCACGACAGGCGCGTAGTCCCGTGCGGACATCGTGAATCCGAACCGGATATCGGATGGCGGTGCAACGGGGGTGTGATGCAGGGGTTCGCAGATTGCGACGGAGGCCAGATTCACGCGCGAGGCGTGGAACCCTCCGGATTGTCCCTCACTGTACCACCCCGGACGTCGACAGCCAGCATGCGGGCCTCCCACGGGGTGTCGGTGACGGATGCGGCGAGCTCCGCCGCAGCCAAGCGCTGACCGGGGCCATCGGCGAGGACGAGGACGCTCGGACCCGCGCCCGAGACGACGGCCGCGAAGCCCTCGGCGCGAAGTGTACGGACGAGCCGATCGGTCGCCGGCATGGCGTGCGCACGGTAGGACTGATGCAGCTTGTCCTCGGTCGCCGCCATCAGCAGCTCAGGGCTCTGGGTGAGTGCCGCGATCAGCAGCGCCGACCGTGACACGTTGAACACGGCATCCTCCCGCGGCACCTGGAGCGGCGCCAGTCCACGTGCGACCGAGGTCGACATCGTGAAATCCGGGACGAAGACGACGGGCGAGACACCCCGGTGCACGAGAAGCTTCTTGTGCTGCGGGCCGGATTCATCCATCCAGGCGATCGTGAGTCCGCCGAACAACGCCGGAGCGACGTTGTCGGGGTGACCTTCCAGCTCCGTCGCGAGACGCAGCAGGGTGGCATCGTCGAAGTCGACCTCGCCGGCCAACAGGCCCTTCGCCGCCAACAGGCCCGCCACGACCGCTGCACCGGACGATCCCATTCCCCGCCCGTGCGGGATCGTGTTGTGCGCCTCCAGACGGATGCCCGGGAGCGTACGCCCGACCGATTCGAAGGCGTACGCCATCGCGCGTACGACGAGGTGCGACGCGTCGGTGGGAACATCGGCCGCGCCCTCACCGGAGACGACGATCTCCAGCCCCGGTTGCGGAAGCTGTGTGACCGTCACATCGTCGTACGCGCTGAGCGCGAGGCCCAGCGTGTCGAAGCCGGGGCCGAGGTTCGCACTCGTCGCGGGCACGCGGACGGTGACAGGCGCAGGCATGCCACCCGCCTCGCTCGTGGTCATGCCTGGGGGGCGAGCTCGAGCACGGCGGCGACCTCGCTGGTCGACGCGTCGACGACCGTGGGGGCAACTTCGGAACCATCCGCGTTGCGGAGGGCCCACTGGGGGTCCTTGAGTCCGTGCCCGGTGACGGTCAGCACGACCTTGGAGCCGGCGGGGATCACACCCGCGTCAGCGCGGTCGAGGAGCCCTGCGACGCTGATCGCCGAGGCGGGCTCGACGAAGACACCGACGGTGCCGGCCAGGAGCTTCTGGGCGGCGAGGATGCGGGCGTCATCGATCGCGCCGAACCAGCCGTCGGTCGCGTCGCGCGCCTCGAGGGCGAGCTCCCACGATGCCGGGTTGCCGATGCGGATCGCCGAAGCGATCGTCTCGGGGTTGCGCACGATCTCCCCACGGACGAGCGGCGCGGAGCCTTCGGCCTGGAAGCCGAACATCCGCGGCACCGTGGTCGACACCCCACGGGCGGCCTCTTCGCGGTAGCCACGCGAGTACGCCGTGTAGTTGCCGGCGTTGCCGACCGGGATGAAGTGGAAGTCCGGCGCATCGCCGAGTTGGGAGACGACCTCGTAGGCCGCGGTCTTCTGACCCTCGATGCGGTCCGGGTTGACCGAGTTCACGAGGTGGACCGGATAGTGCTCGGCCAGCTCGCGCGCGATCTCGAGGCAGTCATCGAAGTTGCCACGCACCTGGATCAAGCGCCCGCCGTGGATGACGGCCTGGCTGAGCTTGCCCATCGCGATCTTGCCCTCGGGGACCAGAACAGCAGCCGTGATCCCGGCGTGTGCTGCATAGGCCGCAGCCGACGCGGACGTGTTGCCGGTCGACGCGCAGATGACGGCCTTCGCGCCGTGCTCGACGGCGCGCGAAAGCGCGACGGTCATCCCGCGGTCCTTGAAGGAGCCGGTCGGGTTCATTCCCTCGAACTTGATGTAGACGTCAGCGCCGGTCATCTGCGAGAGCGATGCTGCCGGAATCAGCGGGGTGCCGCCCTCTCCCAGCGTGACGACCGTCGATGCGCCCGTGACGCCCAGCCGATCGGCGTACTCGCGCATGACGCCCTGCCACACATGAACCATCTTCGTGTTCTCCGCCATGTCAGTCTCCTTCTACTCGCAGAACCGAAACAACCCGCTCCACGACGCCGCTCGCGGCGAGGTGATCGACCGTTTCGCTGAGATCTTGCTCGAGCGCTCGGTGGGTTCCGATGACGATGCGGGCCACTCCCGGATCGCCGTTCTTTTCTGTCAACACGGTCTGCTCGACCGTCGCGATCGACACGCGACCCTCGCTCAGGATGCCGGCGACCGTCGCAAGGACCCCCTGCTCGTCCGACACCTCAAGCGTGATCTGGTAGCGGGTGGTGACCCGCCCTATCGGCAGCACAGGCAGGTTGGCACGGGTGGACTCGCCCACCCCGACGCCGCCGGCGATGTGCCGGCGCGCCGCAGAGACGACGTCGCCGAGCACGGCCGACGCGGTCTGCACGCCACCGGCACCCGCGCCGTAGAACATGAGATTGCCGGCGGCTTCGGCCTGCACGAACACCGCATTGTTGGCGCCGTGGACGCTGGCCAACGGGTGCTCACGGGGAACGAGAGCGGGATACACGCGCACCGAGATCGCGTCGCCGGTCGGCTCCGCCGCGTCATCGCCGACGATCCGCTCACACACGGCCAGGAGTTTGATGACGAACCCGGCGTGACGGGCAGCATCCATCACGTTCTTGTCGATCTGGGTGATGCCCTCGCGGTGGACGGCCTCGAGCGGAACGGCCGTGTGGAAGGCGAGAGAGGCGAGGATGGCCGCCTTCTGCGCGGCGTCGTAGCCTTCGATGTCGGCCGTGGGGTCGGATTCGGCGTAACCGAGCGCCTGGGCATCGGCGAGGACATCGGCGAAGTCGCTGCCCTCGCGGTCCATCCGGTCGAGGATGTAGTTCGTCGTGCCGTTGACGATGCCCATGATGCGCTGCACGCGGTCGCCCGCGAGCGAATCGCGCAGCGGCCGGATGATGGGGATCGCGCCGGCGGCCGCCGCCTCGTAGTACACCGAAGCGCCCACTTGATCGGCCGCGTCGAAGATCTCCGGGCCGTGTGTGGCCAGGAGGGCTTTGTTGGCGGTGACGACGTCGGCGCCGGAGTTCAGGGCCTGCAGGATGTACTCGCGGGCCGGCTCGATGCCACCCATCAGCTCGATCACGATGTCTGCACCGAGGATCAATTCCGCGGCATCCGTCGTGAACAGTTCCCGCGGCAGGTCCGTCTCGCGCGGCGCATCGAGATCGCGGACGGCGATCCCCACGATGTCCAGGGCCGCACCGGCCCGGTCGGCCAGTTCATCTCCGTGCTTGCGCAGCAGATCGGCGACCTGCGAGCCGACGGCTCCGGCACCCAGCAGCGCCACGCGTAGGCGGCGGTAATCGGTCACTTCGACTCCTCGGTGTTGATGCCGGCATCGCGCACCAGCAGATCGTCGATCGTCTCGCCCCGCACGATCACGCGCGCCGCGCCGCCTCGCACAGCGACGACGGGCGGACGGGGGACGAAGTTGTAGTTACTGGCGAGCGAGTAGCAATAGGCGCCGGTGGCAGGCACCGCCAGCAGATCGCCGGGGGTGATGTCTCCCGGCAGATACTCGGCATCCACGACGATGTCGCCGGACTCGCAGTGGCGCCCGACGACGCGCGCGAGCGCGGCGGGTGCGGCGGATGTCCGCGACGCGATGCGTGCGGAATACTGCGCGCCGTAGAGGGATGGGCGCGCGTTGTCGCTCATTCCGCCATCGACACTCACGTACAGGCGGGTGAGGTCGTCGCTCACCTGCACGGGCTTGACCGTGCCGGTCTCGTACAGGGTGATGCCGGCGCGGCCGATGATCGTGCGACCGGGTTCGAACGCGAGCGTCGGCAGCGGGATGCCGCGGACATCGCACTCGCGGGCGACCGCGTCGACGATGCCGTCGGCGAGTTGTTCGATCGGAGTCGGGGTATCGACGGAGGTATAGGCGATACCGAACCCGCCACCGAGGTTGAGAACCGGGATCTCTCCCCCGGCCGACAGCTCGGCGTGGAGCTCGACGAGACGCCCCGCGGATTCCTGGAAGCCGGAAGTTCCGAAGATCTGCGAGCCGATGTGGCAGTGCAGGCCCAGGAAGTTCAGAGACGGCAGGTCGCGGATGCGGGCGACGAAAGCCGCAGCATCCGTCAACGCGAACCCGAACTTCTGGTCTTCGTGAGCCGTCGCGAGGAAGTCATGGGTCTCGGCGTGGACGCCGCTGTTGACCCGGACGAGAACCGACTGCACGACGCCGCGCCGCTCGGCGATCGCGGCGAGACGTTCGAGCTCGATCTCGCTGTCGAGGACGACGGACCCGATGCCGATCTCGACGGCCTGCGTGAGCTCGGCCACGGACTTGTTGTTGCCGTGCAGAGCGATCCGCGCCGGATCGGCGCCGGCGGCGAGCGCCACGGCGAGTTCACCGGCCGTGGCGACATCGACGGCGAGCCCTTCGCCGGTCACCCAGCGCACGACCTCGGTCGACAGGAACGCCTTGCTTGCGTAGTAGACGCGCGCCTGCGTGCCGTGGCGGGCGGCTGCGGTCTCAAACGCCTCGCGCACCTGCCGGGCGCGGGAGTGGACAGCATCCTCGTCCAGCACATAGAGCGGCGTGCCGAACTCTTCGCGGAGGTGCGTCACCGAGGCTCCGGCGATCTGCAGCACACCGTGCGCATCACGGGCGGCGGATGCCGGCCAGACCGCGGCCGCGAGCGCGTTCGCGTCATCCGGGACGGCGAGCCAGTCGGGCACGAGCGGGCGGTCGGGGGCGACAGACACGAGGGGCACCAATCGGATGGGATGCAGACGGCGGGCGGCGTGTTCACGCTCCGGCCATCCGGGCAGACGGTTCTTGCAGTCTAGGGCACCGGCGCGCGACGGCCCGTCGTGTGACGCCGCGCGAGTCAGGAGCAGGTTCCGCGCGAGGCGGCGCCGCTCTCCTGCAGGATCGCGCTGTCGATCTCGAAGTCGGCGACGACCTCGTCCCGCTCGACGGCGATCGCGGTCAGCGTGAGCGCGCTGGGCAACTGATCGGCGATGCAGACATCCCAGTCGCGGAGGACGGTGGACGCGATCGCGCCGAACTGCTGTGTGAGCGCCTCTGCGGAGAGCTCCGCGCCGCCGACCTGGAGCGACGAGGGGGTGAGCACGATGTCGCCGCCCTCGGCGCGCGGGGTGAGCGACACGCCCACCGGCACGCTGAGCGCGAAGAGCCGGAGCTCGAAGCTTGCCGCCACATCCGGGGAATCGAGCGTGACCGAATCAGCGGGGAAGCCGTCGACCTGCGCGAGGAGGGAGCGGAGCTGGTCCTCGTCGAGGGTGACCCTCGCGAATGCGCCGCTCCAGTCACCGCCCCGCAGCGGGACGTCCTGTGCGGTGACGCTGACGTCGGCGGTGATTCCCTCGAGCGGCACATCCTCTGACGAGATCGACAGGTCGGCGAAGCTCCCCACGATCAGCTGCGGGATCATGGGCCCGGGCACGTCGATGTCGATCTGTTGATCGGCCGGGAGGGAGAGCTGCGTGACCACCTGGTCGCGGATCGTCTTCATGACGATGCCTCGCGCGATGTACTCCCCCGCGAACCAGGCACCGATGATGAGCGCCACGACGGCGAGCACCGCGACCAGCCATGGCCAGCGGCGGCGTGTCGCGGGCGCCGCGTCGCTGGAGAGCACCCAGCGCGCATCCGGGTCCGGAAGTGGCTGCGTCGGATGCTCGTCGGTCACGTCGTCACATCCGTTCGGGCGCACTCACGCCGAGGAGGTCCAGGCCGTTGCGGAGCACCTGACCGGTCGCATCGTTCAGCCACAGACGCGTGCGGTGGAGGTCGGTGACCTCCTCGTCACCCAACGGAGTGACGCGGCAATTGTCGTACCAGCGGTGGTACAGGCCCGCGAGCTCCTCGAGATAGCGCGCGACGCGGTGGGGTTCGCGCACGTCGGCGGCGAACGCGACCACCCGCGGGAACTCCTGGAGCGCGCCGAGGAGCGCCGATTCGGTCTCGTGGTCGAGGAGCTCCGGCACGAACGCCTCGCGGGTCACGCCCGAATCCGCGGCGTTGCGACCGACGTTGTGCGTGCGGGCGTGGGCGTACTGCACGTAGAAGACGGGGTTGTCGTTCGTCCGCTTCGTGAGCACTTCGGGATCGAGGGTCAGCGGCGAGTCGGCCGGGTACCGCGCGAGCGAGTACCGCAGTGCGTCGGTGCCCAGCCATTCACGCAGGTCGTCGAGCTCGATGATGTTGCCCGCGCGCTTGGAGAGCTTCGCGCCGTTGATCGACACCAGCTGGCCGATCAGCACCTCGATGTCGCGGTCCGGGTCGTCCCCGGCGGCACCCGCGAGGGCCTTCAGACGGTGGACGTAGCCGTGGTGATCGGCGCCGAGCAGGTAGATCTTGTGCGCGTAGCCGCGATCGCTCTTGTTCAGGTAGTAGGCGGCATCCGCCGCGAAGTACGTGTACTCCCCGTTCGAGCGGCGGATGACGCGGTCCTTGTCGTCGCCGAAATCGGTCGTGCGCACCCACACCGCGTCGTCCTGATCGAAGACGTGACCCTGCGCGCGGAGACGGTCGACCGCGTCGTCCACGAGGCTCGGCTCACCGTTGGCACCCTTCGCGTGGAGCGTCCGCTCGCTGAAGAAGACGTCGAAGTGCACGTTGAAGTTCTCCAGCGACGCCTGCAGGTCACCCAGCTGGAGCGCGTACGCGAGGTCGCGGGCCGTGTCGAGTTGGGCGTCGCCCGGCAGATCGAGCAGATCGGTGCGCTGGGCGAGCACGCGCCGGGCGAGTTCGTCGATGTACGACCCCGGGTAGCCGTCCTCGGGGATCGGCTCCCCCTTCGCGCGGGCGAGCACCGAACGACCGAACCGTTCCATCTGTGCACCGGCATCGTTGATGTAGAACTCGCGGACGAGAGTCGCGCCACTCGCGAGCAGCACGCGGGCGATCGCGTCGCCGAGGGCCGCCCAGCGGGTGTGGCCGATGTGCATGGGACCGGTCGGGTTGGCGCTGACGAACTCGAGGTTGATGGTCTGACCGCGCTGAGTGTCGTTCGAACCGAAGGCAGCTCCGGCATCCACGATCGTCTTGGCGAGCGCACCGGCCGCACCGGCTTCGAGGCGGATGTTGATGAAGCCGGGCCCGGCGACCTCGACGCTCGCGACGCCGTCGGTCGCGGTGAGGGCGGCGGCGATCTCGGCGGCGAACTCGCGCGGATTCGCGCCGAGGCCCTTCGCGAGCTTCATCGCGGCGTTGGAGGCCCAATCGCCGTGATCGCGGTTCTTCGGGCGCTCGATCACGAAGTCCTCAGCCACCCATCCTTCGCTCGATCCCGGGAGTCGAGCCTCGGCGAGCGGGCTGACGACGGCGAGCAGGGCGGCGGAGAGCGCTTCAGGATTCATAACGCGCCAATTCTACCGGCGCTCTCGCACCCGTCCCGTGTGCCCAGCGGTCCGGTCGCAGGGCCCCTACGCCGCAAGTCGCCCCTGGAGCCCCAAAAGTGCGCACCAACCCCAGGCGCCATACGACGGAGCCACCCCCGCGCCGCGGCCCGGTGCCACCCCGACATGTGCCGTATTCAGTCTCCCCGCGAACTGCCCGGCGCTACTCCCCCGTCATGACGCGGAGCACGGGCTGGCCGGCCCGCGTGCAGACTGAATATGGGCCGCGGACACACGCGATCGCGCGTGCCCCGGGTGGGTGAGGGTCCCGGGGGGCCGGTCGCACGGTCCGGTCGCCGCAAGCCGACCCGTGAGCCTCAGGAGTTCACACCAGCAACGGGTGCCATACGACTGAGCAGAGTGCGGGTGTCACGCGAGCTGGATCAGCTCGGCGATGTCGTCGGCGGCGGGATCGGATGCCGTGATCGCGGCGTCGAGTGCCGCAACATCGGCCGCGTCGTCGGCGAGAATGCACGCGTCGACCTGCATGCGCTGGAGGCCCACGTGCCCGCCGTGATAGCTGAGGAACGCACAATCGGCGGCGTCGCGGCCGGTCGCAATGCGCACGAGCGAGCGCCGGTTGGCGAGCCGCGTCGCGTCGATCACGTACCAGCTCCCGTCGAGATAGGCCTCGGCGACCGCGTGGAAATCCATCGGCTGCAGACCGGGCGCGAAGCACGCGGCATACCGAGCGGGCATGTCCATCGCGCGCAGCAGCGCGATCACGACGTGCGCATAGTCACGGCAGACGCCTTGACCGGTCATGAGCGTCGTCACGGCCGAGTCGGTCCCCTGGCTGAGCCCGGGCGTGTACGTCGTGCTGGAGGCGACGAATTCACTCACGGCCGTGATGAGATCGATGCCCTGGAGCCCGCGGAACTGCCGCCGCGCCTGCGAGAAAACCTCATCGGACTGGCAGTACCGACTCGGACGCAGGTAGGTGATGGCCTCGAGGTCGCTCGTGGACCGCTGCGCGACCTGGCCGTCGATGACCGCTTCGTAGCGCACGTGGAGGGGCCCGGCCTCGCCGAGCACGCGGTGCAGGCGGCTACCCGACTGGTCGACGACTTCGGTCGGCGTGTACACGCGATCGCCCTGGGTGAACGTCAGTTCCTCACGCACGACGGGCGCCGGTTGAGCGGCCGAGATCTGAAAAATCAGGTCGACGGATGACCCCAGTTCCAGGTCGAGTTCAGCGGTCAGGATGCGTTGCACCGAAGTATCCTCGCATGCCCGGAGGGGTGCTTCTGCACCGGCGGTTTCCGACCCACAATCACTCCGGTCACACGAACGTTTGGGTGCGGGGAAGCGGCTGACATACCCTCTACCCATGACGGCGTCCGGCATCCCTCTGCGACGAGTTCCCGCGTGGGTTCTCGCCGGCCTCGCCGGGATGCTGACATTGGCCGCGGTCGTCGCGATCTGGCGCCCGTGGGCGACCCCCGAAGCGACCGTTGCCGCCGGTGCCGGACAGTCCGCCGTGCAGGTCACTCCCGAGGATCTCGACCTTCCCGAGAACCCGACCGTGCTGATCTTCGGCGACTCGTGGACCTACGGCTCCGCCGCCACCCTTCCCGAGCTCGGGTACGCCTACGTGGTTGCCGACATCGCAGAGTGGACGACGGTCGTCGATGGTGTGCGCGGGAGCGGGTATTTGAAGGCCGGCATCGATGGTCCTGCCTTCGGCGCGCGGATCGCTGAACTTGACCCCGCGATCGCGCCGGATCTCATCATCGTCCAGGGGTCGATCAACGACCGGTTGTTGTATCCGACCGGCTACGCGGATGCGGTCGATGCGGCATGGGACGCGCTCGCGGCGACGTATCCGTCCGCTCGGATCGTGATCCTGGGCCCCGCTCCGCACGTCCTGCCGGTGGAGTCGTCTACCGCGGCGATCGACCGCGAACTCGCCGGTCTCGCCGCTGCACGTGGCTGGTGGTACGTCTCGCCGGTGCACGGTGCGTGGATCACGCCCGAGAACTATGCCAACGTGATCGACACGGGAGTGGGTCGCCAGCACCCGTCGACGGCCGGTCATCGCTACCTCGCCGAGCGACTCGACGCGGCGGTCGATGCGATCTCGCGGTGATAGTCTCGATCGGTACGCCTCCGTAGCTCAGGGGATAGAGCGTTGGTTTCCGGTACCAAAGGTCGCTGGTTCGATTCCAGTCGGGGGCACTTAGAAAACACGGGGATGGCGGGGCCTTCGGGCCCCGCCTTTTCACTGCCGTGACGCCGTAGTGACAACATCTGCGGGACCCGCGCCAATGATTCAGGTCGTGGAGGTTCGGCTCACCGGGCCGGTGAGAGCAGTGCGGCTGCGGCGGCACGATTGGGTACGTCGAGTCGGCGCAGGATGCTGCTGACATGGTTTTCCACGGTGCGCTCCGAGAGGAAGAGCAATCCTGCGATCTCGCGGTTGGTGAGGCCCTCTGTGACGAGCTCGGCAACCTGAGCCTCGCGCGGGGTCAGGCGCGGGTCATCGCCCCCGAGCGCGATGATGGCGTCGCGTGCGGCGAGCGAATACCACGGCGCATGCATTCCTTCGCTCTGAACCCGGGCGTCCGAGAAGTGGCCTCGTGCCGCAGTCCGACGTCCCAGGAAGTTGGCGAGTCGTCCGAGCGTCAGCGAAACCGGGCCGCGGTATGGTGCCATCGCCACGGTCATGTTGTGCTGGTGCCGATACGGAAGAAGCATCTCGTAGAGCCGTGCAGCGACGACGGTGTCCTCGGCAAGGACACTGATCACGCTCAGCGGTTTTCGCCGCCAACTCGAGGTGAACGGAACGGTCCGCGATGTTGAGCTCGAAGCGGGTCGCAGTGTCTGGCTTCCCGCTCAGAGGCACACCGGAAAAAACACCGGGACCACCCCGACTCACACCATGCTCGTTGAGCTCAAGGGCCCAGCGGCCGGCATCCCGATCGAAGGGATGCTCGGGCCCGACGTCCCGTAGACGCACTGGTTCTCGTGTCTCCGCTTTTGCGACCCGTTCGGTCGCGTGCGCGGGGCTTGGAGATCGGTGAAGCCGAACGACGCAACCGGCTGCGGCGCTGACTCGGCGTTGCCACAGATGAGCTCCACCGCGACGCCATGCTGTTGCGAGAGGCGGGGCCGATGCCTTGCCGGTGTTAGGTGGCGAGGGTGCGCTGGCGTTCCGCCGTCCAGATGAGGAGGGCGAGGGCGAGGATGCCGGTGGCAGTGATCATGATGGTGGTCCAGCCACCGAGGTCCCAGAGGAGGCTGGCGAGGGCTGAGCCGATGGAGCCGCCGATGAAGTTGCCGACGACGAAGACGGTGTTGAGGCGGCTGCGGGAGGCGGGGTCCACGGACAGCATCCGGGTTTGGGTGAGGACCATGACTGATTGGATGCCGATGGAGTAGATCGCGATGGCGACGATGATCGCGGCGAGCGAGGATGCCCCGAGCCCGGCGACGACGAAGCCGACGATTGCGAGGGCGAGTCCTGCACCGATGGCGGGGACGGCGAGTCCGCGGTCGTAGAGGCGGCCGACGCGCAGGGCGGCGGCGGCTCCAAAGATTCCGATGAGGTTGATCAGGCCGATCTGGGTGGCCGAGAGCGCGAAAGGCTCCTCGATCAACAGCAGCGTCAGTCCGGTCCAGAACAGGGTGAACGTCGCCATCGCGGCGGCGCCGATGAGTCCGACCCAGCGGGCGGTGGCGCTGAGCGCGTAGGTGCGGAGCACGGATCTCAGCAGTGACCCGTACGCGACCCGTGGGCGTGGGGGCAGGGCGGGCAGGGATCGGTGCGTGACGATCGCGAGGGCGAGCATGACGATGGCGACGCCCAGGTAGAGAGCCCGCCACCCGATCAGGTCGGTGACGATCCCGCTGATGGCGCGGGCGATCATGACACCGAGCAGGATGCCGGATGCCACGGTGCCGAGCACGCGACCCCGTTGGTCGTCGGCGGCGATGTCTCCGGCGAGGGGTGCGAGCAGCTGGCCCGACACGGTGCTGGCGCCGACGATGGTGAGGGCGATCAGCAGCACCGGGAACGTGGGTGCGAAGGCGCTCACGGCGAGCATCACCGCCGCGAGCAGCATGAACGCCGGGATCATCCGTTTCCGGTTGATGATGTCACCGAGCGGGACGAGGAAGAACATACCGACCGCGTAACCGATCTGGGTCGCTGTGACCAGCAGTCCTGCGGTGCTCGTGGACACACCGAATCCGTCCGCGATCGTGCCGAGGATCGGCTGTGCTCAGTAGAGGTTGCCGACGGCAGCTCCGCCCGCGACCGCGAACAGGATGGTCGCGCCCGGCGTCATGCCTCGGGGCCGGGTGCCGAGCGGGCCGTTCGTCATTACGCGATATCCCGAAATTAGCAACGCATGCGTTGGATATGGAGGGTGCGATGGCCTGGGATGTGGAGGGCACCAAACGAAAGATCATCGATGCGGCGACCGTCGAGTTCGTCGCACACGGTCAACACGGAGCCACGATCGAGCGCATCGCGCGGCGGGCCG
Organism: Microbacterium memoriense; assembly: GCF_025398275.1. Classification (GTDB taxonomy): domain Bacteria; phylum Actinomycetota; class Actinomycetes; order Actinomycetales; family Microbacteriaceae; genus Microbacterium; species Microbacterium memoriense. The sequence goes on from NZ_JAODOR010000008.1 coordinate 63,586, forward strand.
GTGTCAACAAGGAGCGTGTGTACAACTACTACGGCGGCAAGGCGGAACTGTTCGCGCTCGTCCTTCGCGACAAGGTGGCCCGAGGGGCGGGGGCAGTTCCTTTCCGCCCCTCGGGCGTCGAGGAAGTCGCCGAGTTCGAGGGTCGATTGATCGACTACAACCGTGAGCATCCCGAACTCATCAGGCTGCTGATGTGGGAGGCGCTCGCCTACACCGAAACGGTTCCCGACGAAGATAAGAGGGTCGCGATGTACCGGCAGCGCACCGGCGAGCTGGAGGCCGGCCAGCGGGCCGCCGCGCTCACCGACGAACTCGACGCAGACATGCTCCACGTCATGCTGCTGGCCCTGGCCGGATACGGCGCGCTGCTCCCCCACGTCGTCCGCATGATCACCGGTCACGACGCCAGCGAAGACCGCTACCGCGGCGCCGTCATCGAGGGCGCGCGCCGGCTCGCCACACCCACACGCCGCTAAGCGGGCGCGGGACCTGGCGAACGGCGACCACCTGACCGGCAAGGCCCGGCTGCCTTGCCGGTCAGGTGTGGTCAGATGGCATCCCAAAAGGCTTCGATGGCATCGGCCGTGGCGGCGGGTTGTTCGACTTGTACGAGTGTTCGCGCCCCGGGAATCACTGCCGTGCGCGCGTCGGGGATGAGGGCGGCTGCCTCGGCCATGATGTCGGGAGACCACTCGCCGCGATCGTCGCCTGTCACGAGTAGTGCGGGAGCGTGGATGCGCGGTAGGCGGTGGCTTGCATCCGTCCGGTTGATGATGAACGACGTCACGGTGCGTGCCAGCGCTTTCGGGGAGGTCCCGCGCATCGCATCGTCGATGAGGCTTGTCATCGCTGCGTTTTGGCGGTTGCTTTTTGTGAGTTGGGCATCCTGGACGGCGTGCCGTAGATGCGCAATCGGTCCGAAACGCGCGAGCATCATGTTCGCGATGATCAACTTGATCCGGAAGACAGGATCGATGGGCTGCACCGGTGAACTGATGGCAACGATCGATCTGAAGAGCTCTGGGGAGAGGGCTCCGGCTGTCATTCCTACGTGCCCGCCCCAGGCAGTGCCGACCCAGTCGACGGGTCCCGCGCCCGGCAGCTGGGTGATGATCTGCGCCGCGACTTCGGCGCATTCCTCGATCGATGTCAATCGTGCGAGCTCGTCACTCGAGCCGTAGCCCGGACCGTCCAGCACGATGAGCCGTCGCGTCCGGGCGAGTCGGTCCACGATCGGGTTCCAGCTGCTTCCAGTGACGAACATCCCGTGCCAAAGGATGGCGGTCGGACCGGCGCCGAGGACGCGTGCGTGCACGCGTCCGAGTGATGTCGCGAAGGTGAGCGTCGTGAGCGCTTCCGTTGATGAGTTCATGTACGTAGCCTCAGACCTCGCACGTGTGCTCGCGGTTCCCGCCGTCCTCCGCAATGATTCTGCAATGGACGGATTTACCCGTACGGCACCGGTGGTCCACATTCGCGCGCTGGGAACGATGCATGCGGAGGCCGATGATCGCAACGTCACGCTCGGTGGACCTCGGGCGAGGGCGCTCCTGGCGGCGCTCATCCAGGCGAGAGGGAGGGTCTTGTCTTCCGAAACGCTTCTGCACGACGTATGGGGGGAAGATTCGCCTGGTCGGCGTTCGTCGTTGCGGGCCACTATTTCGCGGCTGCGTGCCACTGCGCTGGGTGAGCATCTCAGAGGAGGGCGGGACGGGTATGCCCTCGTTCCCGGCCCGCATCTTTCGGTGGACGTGTGGCGGTATGCCGATGTTGCCGAGGGGGATGCGGTTCCTCTCGCGCACGCTCTGGAAACGCTCGAAGTCTTCCGTGATCCATCGACGGTTGATGCGTTGCCTTATGAGGGCGCCGGCGTTTCCCCGTTCCTGCCCGCGGCGCGCGCGCAGGTGAGCGCAACGGTTCGGCGGGCGATCGTCCGCGCCGTCGATGCGCACCGCCGGCACCCTCTCGCGATCGCCATCGCCGAGAGGCTCCTCGCCATCGACCCGGACGATCCTGAAGTGCGAGGGCTGCTGGTTGCCGCACAAGAGTCTGCGCTGGGGCACAGCTTCTCTGAGGTCTCGGCGACGGTCGAGCGTCGCGGTGCGCTTCCCGCGGCGCCGACGCGTCGGATCGGAGTACCGTCGCCTGTCGCGGCGTATCTCCGACGCCCGGAGGATGAATCGCGCCTGGCCACGGCGTTGCGGCTTTCCCGCCTGGTGTCTCTCGTCGGTGCGTCAGGGGTGGGCAAGTCGCGCCTGGCGATCGAGTGGGCGCGCGGCCAAGCGAGTTCGACGCAAGAGCATGTCTGGTTCTGTCGAGTGGACGGTGGCCGCTCGTGGATGCGGGAGCTATCCCTCAGCGTGGGAGCTGCCGGCGGGACGACTGAGGATCTCGTGAAGAGGCTTGCGCCGTTGCGGGGGACGATCGTCTTGGACGGACTGGATGAGAGTCCCGACACTGTCGACGATCTGATCACGATCCTCGAACAAGCGCATGGCGTCTGTGTTCTGATCACCGCCCGACGTGCATTGGGGCTCCCGGGGGAGAGCGTGCGCCGTGTGGCCGCCTTGAGCCATGCAGACGCGAAGGCGCTGTTCGCACTACGCATGGGATCGTCGCCTGATGATCGTGAGGTCCAGTCCCTCATCAGCGCTCTCGGGGGGCTTCCCCTGGGAATCGAGATGGCGGCGGCCCGTGTTGCTCAGATACCACCCGGCTCGGTGATCGAGGTGCTGCTGACTCCGCGTGACGGTGGCGCCTCACTGGACACCGCCCTCGACACGACGATCGCCCTCCTTGGGGATCCCGAGCGCGACGCTCTTCGCGAGCTGTCCGAGTTCCGCGGGCCCTTCGCTGAGGACGCCGCGGCCGCCGTCGGGGGGACGACCCAGGACGAATTGGAGACGCTGATTCGGTGGTCGCTGGTGCGCGAGGAGCTACTCGGCGACCTTCGGCTCTTCCGGATGCCCGAAGCTATCCGCCGTCACGTGGCCACGGGAAGCGCACCACCAGAAGGATCGCGGAGCCGTCACACGGCGTGGTTCGCAGCCCGCGCATTGCGCGCCTTCCACGATCTCACGACGACGGATGCGCGGGAGGCCTGGCAGCGGTTGGACGCCGAGCGTGCTGATATCGCCGCGGCGTTCGAGAACGCAGTGATGGATGGAGATAGGACGAGCGCGCTCAGCATCGCGGCCGGCCTCTCGTGGGCGGGCGTGCAAACGGGCACGCAACAAGCGACGCTCGGCCTGGCTCGACGCGCCGCTGCCGTCCCCGGTGAAGCGCCGCCGCACATCGAAGCACAGTCACGACTCGGTCGTGGCATCCTGGCATACCAACTCGGGGCCGTGCCGGAAGCCCGCGTCGCGCTCGATGAAGCGATCATGAGCGCCGCGCGCGCGCAGATCCCAGATCTCCTCGCTCTCGCCCATGCGTTCTCCGCCTACCTCCACACCCTCGACGCAGACGGCGCGGAACACGCGATGTCCGCGATCCTTGCCGCCCACGATCACGTGGCGGAGGCCTCCTCGAGCACGCGAGCGATGGTCACTCTGATCTCCGCACAGGTTGAGCGCGCCGCCGGCGACCATTCCCGAGCTCTTCACCATGCGAAGACCGCGCATGAACTCGCCGATCACGCGGGCCACGGTTGGGTGAGTCTGATGTCACGCGTGGTGGAAGCCAAAGTGCGTCTCGACGCGCGCGATCCTCACGCGTCACTTGCTGCGATCTGTGAAGTACTTGACGAACCTCGAGTGCTCGCCGATCCGATCAGCGTTCTGATCGCGGCCTCCGTTGCCGCCGGCGCTGCCGCGGCGTTGGGTGAAGATGCAGCCGGAGCGCGAATAATCGGCGCCGTCGACGCCATCGGACTCCGCTACGGTTTCAACCCGCGGGCGAATGAGCCCGCCGACTTCGCGCGATACCGTCGGCGCGTACGCGAGGGACTCTCGAGCCAGGAGTGGCGGGATGCCTACGCGAACGGCACCTCGTTGACGCTCGCGGAACTGGTCGAACAGACATCACGCCTGCGATGACACCCCATCAGGCGCCTGGCTGCGGCAAACGACATCTCCCCCGCGAATCAGCCCGCGCCGCGAACCGCAGCGACGATGCCTGCGGGTTCGCCGCGCCACGGCGCACCGTGCCCTGGCAGCACCCACGTCGCGGACAGGTTGGCGAGGCGATCGAGAGACCTGAGCGCCTGCGCCGGCTCGTCGGTGAAGGGAGCGGGTTGCGCACCCTCCCGCCCGGTGAGCACGTGCTGAGTGGTGAGAGCGTCGCCGACGAAGACGGCCTCCGCGATCGGGACGTGCACGGCGACACTCCCCGGCGAGTGGCCAGGCATGCCGATGATGACCGGGGCACCAGGGAGGTTCAGGACCTCTCCGTCAGCGACCTCGATCACTTCGTGCACGTGACGAGTGCGCAGCGCGTTCTTGCGCAGGCTGTACGCGAGGAAGCGCAGCACGGGACCGATACGGGCCGGGCCGATCTCGGTCTTCGGCTTCTTTCCTGTGCGCACCCGATGCGCGTCGGCGGCGTGGATGAACACGGGCACACCGGCCTGGCGCAGCCGCTCGGCGAAGCCGATGTGGTCACTGTCGCCGTGCGTCAGGACGAGCCCACGGATGTCGTCGACACGCTTTCCGAGCGCCTTCAATTCACGCTGCAGGTCGTTCCAATGACCGGGGAGGCCCGCATCGATGAGGGTGATTCCCTCCGGCAGATCAATGAGATAGGCGGCGACGATGTCGTTGCCCAGGCGATGCAGATGCGGCGCGAGCTTCGTGGCGAATCCCTTTCAGAGGTCTGCGATGTCTAATCCCCATAGCTATCATAGCTAATGTCAATACCCATGGAGGTCGAGATGCCGACGCCGCCACGAACGTCCTACGCCGAGATCATCACCGCAGGTCGAGAGATCCTCGAGTCCGCGGGACCGGAGGGGCTCACAATGCAGGCAGTCGCCGCCCGCGTCGGCGTGCGCGCACCGTCCCTGTACAAGCGCATCCGCGATCGCGAGGCGCTCCTCGTTGCCGTCGCCGAGGCCGTGGTCGACGACCTTGCCGTGCGGTTGGAATCGGCCGGAACGGACCTCACCGCGCTCGCCGCAGCGTACCGTGCCCACGCGCACGCCCAGCCGGCCGGGTTTCGGCTGATGTTCACGGCCTCCGCTCCGCTGAATGCCCTCCAGCGAGCCGCGCGCCCCGTGCTCTCGGCATCCACCGCACTCGTGGGCGAGGCTGACGCCCTGCACTCGGCCCGACTCATCACGGCGTGGGCCACCGGGTTCCTCCAGATGGAACTCGCCGGTGCGTTCCGACTCGGTGGCGACGTCGACGAGGCGTTCGCCTACGGGCTGGATCGGCTGGTCCGGGGGCTGCGTCAGGAGAAGTGATGCGCACGCCGCCTCAGCCACCCGGCGACCGAGGACTTCAACGGCGCTGGCGATGATCACCGAGACGTCGAGACCGCGGGGTGCGGCAGCGGTGGCAGAAGCGGAGAATCCAGCCACGCCGCGAACAGACCGGTCAGATCGACACCGGTCACCCCCGACGCGAATGCGCGGAAGTCATCGCTGGTGACCAGGGCATGGCGATGCTCCGACGCCCACTCCCGCACGACCGTCGAGAACGCAGCTGAACCGACCGCGCACCGCAGGGCGTAGAGGGTGAGCGCGCCGCGCTTGTACACCCGGTCGTCGAACATGAGGTCCGGACCGGGGTCGCCGAGCACGAGATCCTGCGGAAGCGCCCGCACTCGCGCATGGTATTGCGCAGCTCGCGCCGCAACCGTCGGGCCACCCGAGGCTTCGGACCACATCCATTCCGCGAAGCAGGCGAATCCCTCGTTGAGCCAGATGTCACGCCATCGGGCCAGGCCGACACTGTTGCCGAACCACTGATGCGCGAGTTCGTGGGCGATCAGCCGCTGCTCTTCAGGGACGAGGTGGTTGACGCCGAACACCGCCATCCCCTGAGCTTCGAGCGGGATCTCAAGCTCATCGGCCGTGACGACGAGAGCGCAATCCTCTTGCGGGTACGCGCCGAATTCCGACTCGAACACCGCGAGCATGCGCGGCACATCCTGAAATGCGCGCCAGACGCCCGCGCGCAACGCCGGCGGGGCGAACACACGCACGCGCGCGTCGCCGGCGAGCGCGGTCTGCTCGTACGCGCCGATATGGACGGCGGCAAGATACGTCGCCACCGGCACGGCGGATTCCGAAGTGACGGTCACCCGTCCGCCGCTGACCGACTGCCCCAGCGGGCGACCGGTCGGCACAGGGAGGTAGCCGGCATCCGTCGTCACGGACATGCGCATGCGCGCACGGTCGTCGGGGCGGTCGTTGCAGGGGAACCACGTGGGCGCTCCGGTGGGTTGGGCGGCCACGAGAGATCCGTCCTCGAGCTCCTCCCAGCCGATCGTGCCCCACCGAGACCGGCGGGGCCCCGGAGAGCCGGCATACGTGATGTCGAGGGAGAACCGCTCCCCCGCGTGCAGAGCCCGCGCCGACTTCACGCGGAGTTTGCGCGGTCCCTGCGTGAATTGGGTGCGGCGATCGCCGTCGAGCCGCACGCGCGTCGCACGGAGCCCGACGAGGTCGAGACTGATCGCGGACACGGCCGTCGTCGCGACGGCGTTGATGAGCGCCCGACCCTCGAGCCGGTTGGTGCGCACGCGGTAATCGATCTGAAGGTCATAGGACTCGACGTCGAAGGTCGAGTCACCGCTCTCGGGTGTGTACGGGTCGTGACCGCTCACGATGTCGACTGGTACGCGCGCGCCTTGACCGCACGCCACGGGCCGATGGGGTTGCCGCTCCACCGCGATCCGACCGGCACCGATTCGCCGCGCATGACGAGGGATGCCGGACCCACCGTCGCGTGCGCACCGATCGAGGCCGCAGGGAGGATCACGCTGTGGGGCCCGAGGGTCGCCCCGGCTTCCAATTCGACGGTATCCATACTCATGATTCGATCATGGAACAGGTGGGTCTGCACAACGCAGCCGCGATTGACCGTCGATCCGTCGCCCAGGGTCACGAGATCGGGCTCCGGCAGCCAGTAGCTGTCGCACCAGACACCGCGCCCGATCGTCGCACCGAGCGATCGCAACCACACGGCGAGAGCGGGGGTGCCGGCCGCCGCGCGGGCGAACCACGGCGCCGCGACCATCTCGGTGAAGGTATCGGACACCTCGGTGCGCCACACGAAGCTCGACCAGAGGGGCTGTTCGCCGGCGCGGATGGGACCGACGATGATCCACTTCGCGAGCGTCGAGAGGCCCGCCGCGAGTGCACCGGTGAGCAGGAGGACGAGCCCGGAGAGCAAGACCGCCCAGGCCAACCCGAAGGACTCGATCAAGGCTGCCAAGGTGAACATCACCAGCAGTCCGAGCCCGCAGGTCACAATGACCGGCACGATGCGGCCGAGTTCCCACAGCGCCCGCGCGACGCGCAGCCGCACAGGCGGCTGGTACGTGCGCGTCTCGTCGCCCTCCGCCGAAAGTCTCCGGAGGCGCACGGCCGGCGACCCCAGCCACGACGAGCCCGCTTTGGCTTTCATCGGAGCCGAAGACAGCACCGCGACCAATCCGTCGCGGGGCACGCGGTGTCCCGGTGCGGCCATGCCGGAGTTGCCGAGGAACGCGCGCTTGCCGATGCGGACCTGCCCCAACCGCATCCAGCCTCCCCGCAACTCGTAGGAGGCGACCATCGTGTCGTCGGCCAAGAAGGCGCCATCTTCGATACGGGTCATCGACGGGATCAGGAGCACGGTGGATGCTTCGACATCGCGCCCGACGCGAGCGCCCAGCATCCGCAGCCACACCGGCGTGAACAGGCTGGAGTACAGGGGGAAGAGGACCGTCCGCGCCGAATCGAGCAGGCGTTCGGTCGCCCATGCCTGCCACCCGACCCGGCTACGTACCGGATGCGTGCCCTCGTCCAGGCGGATCGCCAGGAGCCGCACGGAGACCACCACGGTCGCGGCGTAGACGAGTCCGGTGACGAGCACACCGGGCACGAGCCAGAGGAACGCTCCGCCGAGCGCGGTCCCGAGGGAGTCCGCTCCGATAACGCCTTGTGCCACGACGAGGCCACCGGCGGCGAACGACACGATCGGCACGAGCGCAAGGAAGACGGCCGAGAGCGCATAGGCCCAGAGCCAGCGGGTGGGGGCGGGAGCCCGCTCGGTAGGCCACTCTCCCGACCGGCCGCCGGTGCGTTCGGCCGGGGACCCTGCCCAGGTCTGGTCGGCGCGCACGCGTCCGAACACGGCCGATCCCGGTGCGATCTCGGCGCGACGGCCGATCCGTGTGCCGGGCGCCAGAGTGCTGCGCGACCCGATCGTCGCGTCGGCCCCGATGCGGATGCCGCCGATCCGCACGACGTCCCCGTCGATCCAGTAGCCCGACAGATCGACCTCGGGCTCGATGGCCGCGCCGTCGCCGATCTCCAGCATCCCTGTGATGGGCGGCAGAGCATGCAGGTCGACGCCGGTGCCGATGCGTGCGCCGAGCGCACGCGCGTAGGAGCCGATCCACGGTGCGCCCGCGAGGCCGACAGCGTCGACCTGGTCGGCGATCTGCTCCGCGAGCCACAGGCGCACGTGCACCCAGCCACCGCGCGGGTAGTCGCCGGGTCGGAGACCCCTCAACAACACACGGGCCGCTGCGGCCGATATCGCCATGCGCCCGAACGGGGTCGCGAAGACGAGCAGCCCCACGACGAGCACCGGCCACGGTGTCGCCGGCAGCACATCGAACCCGGGCGCGAGGCGCAGGAGGGCAGACGCGGTGAGGAGGTACAGCAGCCACCGGATGCCGGAGAGGATGAACAGGGGCACGCCCAGAATCGACTGCACCCACTGCATGCGACGGGGTGTCGGCGCGGGACGGTGGAACGTCGCGTCGACATCGTCCTGGAGGGCGGCGCCGAGCGCCTTGGCCATCGCCCCGAGGCGGGGGACGTCATAGATGTCGGCGACGGAGAACTCCGGCACCCGCGTGCGGATGCGGGAGACCAGCTGGGCTGCCGCGAGCGATCCGCCACCGAGATCGAAGAAGTCCACCTTCGTGCCGGTGACCGGCATCCCGAGGACGGCCTGCCACTGCTCCGCAAGCCACGCTTCACCCGGCGAGAAATCCGTGTGGGGCAGCTCGACGTTGGGGAGCGGCCACGGAAGAGCGGCGCGGTCCACTTTGCCGGAGGTACGGATCGGCAGGTCATCGACGACCGCGAGCAACGGAACCATCGGAGCCGGCAGCCGGGCGGCGAGATCGGCGCGAGCGGCGAGACGATCGAAATCGGCGGGCGCCGCGAGATACCCGACCAACACGGGTACGCCGGCCTCGGTCATCCGCACGGCGGCGGCGGCACCGGTCACGCCGGGCAGGTCCTGCAATGCGGCTTCGACCTCACCGAGCTCGATGCGGCGTCCACCGACCTTGACCTGGTCATCCGCTCGGCCCTGGAAGATCAGGCCCGCGCTCTCGAAGCGCACCAGGTCACCCGACCGGTAGGCACGATCCCACCCGAGAGTCGGGAACGGCGCATACTTCTCGGCGTCCTTCGCCGGATCGAGGTAACGCGCGAGACCCACCCCACCGATGATCAGCTCACCGATTCCCCCCTCGGCAACAGGCTGTCCATCGGCATCGACCACCGCGAGGCTCCAGCCGTCGAGCGGCAGGCCGATGCGAACCGGTCCCGGCACGCCCAGCGGAGCGGCACAGGCGACCACCGTCGCCTCGGTCGGGCCGTACGTGTTCCAGACTTCGCGGCCTTCTGCCGCGAGACGGGTCGCGAGCTCAGGCGGGCAGGCCTCCCCGCCGAAGATCAGCACGCGGACGTTCTCGATCGAATCCGCAGGCCACATCGCCGCGAGAGTCGGGACCGTGGAGACCACCGTGATCCCCTGCCGGAGCAGCCAGGGAGCAAGATCCTCGCCAGAGCGCACGAGCGAACGGGGCGCGGGCACGAGGCATGCCCCGTGGCGCCACGCGAGCCACATCTCTTCGCACGACGCGTCGAACGCGACCGAGAGCCCGGCCAGAACACGGTCTTTCGGACTGAGCGGTTCATCCTGCGCGAAGATGCGGGCTTCGGCATCGACGAACGCGGCCGCTGATCGGTGCGAAACCGCGACACCCTTCGGGACCCCGGTGGATCCGGAGGTGAAGATGACCCACGCGTCGTCGTCGACCGTCGGCGGCGGCACAGTGACGATCGCGTGCGTGGAGGGATGCGGGGCATCGCCCGCGAAAAGCTCGGATTCCTCCAGCGGCATACCTTCGGAAACCGACGACGTGTACGCGCCGGCACCGGTGATGACACCGCGGACACCCGCCTCGCCGAAGACGAGTTGGGCGCGCTCATCGGGGTCGTCGAGATCGACGGGGACATATGCCGCGCCGGCCGCGAGGATGCCGAGAATACCGATATAGAGCTCTTTGGACCCTGACGCCATTCGCACGCCGACGCGGTCGCCGCGGCGCACCCCGGCTTCGTGCAGGCGCGCGGCGGTCGTGCCGACCCGCGCCATCAACTCCCGGTAGCTGAGCGCTCCGGATCCGTCGTCGATCGCCGAGGCCTCCGGGTAGGTCGCGGTCGTGGCCCGGATGATCTCCAGAAGTGTGCGAGGCTCCGGCGCTGCGGACGAGCGATCCAGAATCTCCTGACCGGATGCCGACACGTTCAGGAGAGCAGGTCGATCAGCTGCGCCTTTGTCAACCGCGAGTGTCCCGTGTGACCGGCCGCTCGGGCGCGCGAACGCAACTGCACGACGGTGAGGGCCGAGAGCTCGGCAGGGGCAGCCTCGGACGCATCGTCATCCGTCGCGAGATCAGCGGCAGGTGCCGTCAACTCCGCGGCGAGTGCATCTCCCGCCGTCGCGGCGTCGAGTTCCGCACGCGCGGCGACCTTTTCAGCTCGCCGCGCGGCCTTCTTGAGCGACTTCGCCTCGGCCGCGAGGAGGGCGGCGTCCTCAGCGGCGCGCTCAGACGCGGCGGCAGCAGCGCGCGCATCGGCGCGCGACTGCGCTTTCCGCTCGGCAGCGGCGACCGCTTTCGCGACGGCGCGCTCGAGTCGGCGCGCGGCGCGCTCGGCATCCTTCGCGACCCTTTTCGGCTTGCGGCGCACCTTCTTGGTGGAGACATCGGCCGCATCCCGCGCGTCGTCGATATAGTCCGCGAGACCGGATGCCTGCTTCTTCGGCAGCCCCTTGGCCGTCTTCTTCGCGCGCGACACCGCAGCTGAGGTCTCTTCGATCGCCTCGCGCGCCGCACGCTCGGCCTTACTCGTCTTCGCCATGGCGCACAGGATAGCCCCGGTGGGTTAACCACAGGAGAACGCAGGCGGCATTTCGTCCGTTCGAGCGGCCCGCGTTCACCTTGCGTTTACCCACACAGCGCACTCTCGTAAGAGTCGGTGTCTACGGTCATGCCTGGCCCTGCACCAGGGCTGCCATCACAGGACAATCCCGAAGGACACACACGTGAAGCTCACCCGCCTCGCCCAGCTGGGCGCAGTCGCCGCCATCGCGGCACTTACGCTCACCGCTTGCGCATCGAACGAAGGCACCCCTGCTGCCACGGACGGCGCGACCGATGGCGCCGTCGCGCTCTCCGGTGAACTCGCCGGTGCCGGCGCATCGTCGCAGGACGTCGCCGTGCAGGCCTGGGCCGCCGGCTTCCAGACGGCCAACCCGGACAGCACCATCACCTACGACCCGTCCGGATCGGGCGCGGGACGCGAATCCTTCCAGGCCGGCGCTGTCGGCTTCGCCGGCTCCGACCGCGCGTTCACGACCGACGAGATCGCCGAAGGCCCCTTCAGCGCGTGCGTCGCGGACACCGGCATCATTCAGATCCCGTCCTACATCTCGCCGATCGCCGTGATCTTCAAGCTCGACGGCATCGAGACGCTGAACCTCGACGCCGACACCCTCGCGGGCGTCTTCGCCGGCACGATCACCAACTGGAACGACCCGGCGATCGCCGCGACCAACGAGGGCGTCACGCTGCCCGACCTGGCCATCACGCCGGTTCACCGCGCCGACGACTCGGGCACGACCGAGAACTTCACCGACTACCTGTTCCAGGCTGCACCCGACGTGTGGACCTGGGAGGCCGATGGTGTGTGGCCGGCCACGCCCGTCGCCGGTGAGGCTGCCCCGCAGACCTCTGGTGTCGTTGCTGCCGTCGACGGTGGCACGGGAACGATCGGCTACGCCGACGCCTCGCGCGCCGAAGGCTTCGGTCAGGTCGCCGTCCAGATCGGTGACGAGTTCGTCTCGTTCTCGCCGGAGGCCGCTGCCGCCGTCGTCGACGCGTCGCCGCTGGAAGAGGGCCGCACCGCGGGTGACCTCGCCATCGCGCTCGACCGCACGCCCGACACCGCTGCCTACCCGATCGTGCTCGTGAGCTACATGGTCGCGTGCGAGGAGTACACCGACGCCGCCATCGCGCCGCTGGTCAAGGGCTTCCTCGACTTCGTGATCAGCGCAGAGGGCCAGGATGCCGCTGCTGCCGCAGCCGGTAGCGCACCGATCTCCGACTCGCAGCGCGAGGCCATGCAGGGCGCGCTCGATCTGATCGTCACGCAGTAATACCCCCGTACCCGGTCCGGCATCCTGCCGGGCCGGGTACACCCCTGAGCACATCGAAGAGGGAAAAGGACTCATGACCACGACAACCGAAGCGGCTGTCACTGCGAAGCCGAAGCCTCCGCAGCGCGCCGGCGACCGCTGGTTCTCGGGCACGGCGCTGGCCGCCGGATCGATGATCCTCGTTACCCTCGCTGCGGTCGCGATCTTCCTGATCATCCAATCGATCCCCGGAATCTCCGCGACCAACGAGACCGCCTCGATTCTGCGCAGCGACTTTTGGGACTACGTCTGGCCCCTTGCATTCGGAACCGTCTGGGCCGCGATCCTCGCCCTTCTGATGGCGGTTCCCCTGTCGGTCGCCGTCGCTCTCTTCATCTCGCACTACGCGCCGCGCCGGCTCGCCCAGACCCTCGGCTACATCGTCGACCTTCTGGCCGCGGTCCCCTCCGTCGTCTTCGGCCTCTGGGGCATCCTCGTGCTCGCCCCGGCCGTCCTCCCGGTCTACATGTGGCTGAACACGAACATGGGATGGTTCCCCCTCTTCTCCGGCACCGTGTCGGGCACGGGCCGCACGATCTTCACGGCAGCGATCGTGCTGGCCGTCATGGTCGTGCCGATCATCACGGCCATCTGCCGCGAGATCTTCCTGCAGACCCCCGTCCTGCACGAGGAGGCAGCGCTTGCCCTCGGCGCCACACGCTGGGAAATGATCCGCATGGCGGTCTTCCCGTACGGCCGGAGCGGCATCGTCTCCGCCTCGATGCTCGGCCTCGGTCGCGCCCTCGGCGAAACGATGGCGGTGGCCATGGTGCTGTCGGTGGCGAACGTCATCAGCATCCAGCTCCTCACTTCCGAAAACCCCGGGACGATTCCGGCCAATATCGCCCTGACCTTCCCCGAGGCATACGGCACGAACATCAACGTGCTCATCGCCACCGGCCTCATCTTGTTCATCGTCACTTTCGCTGTGAACGCCGTCGCCCGCTGGGTCGTCGACCGCCGCAAGGAATTCTCGGGAGCCAACTGACATGACCATCACCACTGCTCCCTCACAGACGCCGCCTACATCCGCGCCGCGCACGTCCAGCGGCCTGACCAGCGGTCATCTCCCCCGTTGGGCACCCTGGGCTCTCCTCGGACTCAGCGCGGTCGTCAGCGCCGCGATCTTCGGTGTCATCGCTCTCGCCGAAAGCGGATCGTTCAGTATTCCCGGCTGGGCCATCGTCTCGGTCTTGGCCTACCTCGTCCTGATCGCGGTCATCTCGACAGTCGTCGAGGGTAGCCGCAAGGGAGTCGACCGGTTGGTCGTCGGAGTCGTCTCTGCCGCCTTCGCCCTTGCGATGGTGCCGCTGATCTCGGTCATCTCAACCGTCGTCACCAACGGCGTCGCCGGAATCTCGGCGGAGTTCTTTACTTCGTCCATGCGCAACGTCGTGGGTGAGGGCGGTGGCGCTCTGCACGCGATCGTCGGAACACTGCTGATCACCCTCGCCGCCGCCGTCGTGTCGATCCCGATCGGTCTGTTCACCGCGATCTATCTGATCGAGTACGGACAGAGCAGCCGCCTGGCGCAGGGCATCCGGTTCCTCGTCGACGTCATGACCGGCATCCCCTCGATCGTCGCGGGTCTGTTCGCCTTCGCCCTGTTCGCGCTCTTCTTCGGACCGGGCGTGCGCATGGGCATCATGGGCTCCGTCGCGCTCGCCGTGCTGATGATCCCGGTCGTCGTTCGCTCCAGCGAAGAAATGCTCCGACTCGTTCCCAACGAACTGCGCGAAGCGTCGTATGCGCTCGGCGTGCCCAAGTGGCTCACGATCGTCAAGGTGGTCCTTCCCACCTCGATCGCCGGCATCACGACCGGCATCATGCTGTCGATCTCGCGCGTCATCGGTGAGACCGCCCCGCTGCTGCTCACTGCCGGCATCGCGACGTCGATGAACTACGACCTGTTCAACGGCCGGATGGCGACGCTCCCCGTGTTCGCCTACTCGCAGTACATGAACCAGGGCACGCCGGCATCGGCCTACATCGACCGCGCCTGGGCCGCCGCGCTGACGCTCATCGTCATCGTCATGGTCCTGAACCTCGTGGCCCGCCTGGTCGCGAAGATCTTCTCCCCCAAGCTCGGCCGCTGAGCACGCGGCCTCCCGAAACTCCTCTCGAAATCGAAATCACAGGTACCCCGTGTCTAAGAGCATCGAAGTCAACGACCTCAACGTCTACTACAGCGAGTTCCTCGCCGTCGAGGGCGTCTCCATCGACATCCAGCCGCGCAGCGTGACCGCCTTCATCGGACCCTCCGGCTGCGGCAAGTCCACGTTCCTCCGCACCCTGAACCGCATGCACGAGGTCATCCCCGGCGCACGCGTCGAGGGTGAGGTCCTCCTCGACGGCGATGACCTTTACGGTCCGGGCGTGGACCCCGTGCTCGTGCGCCGTCAGGTCGGCATGGTCTTCCAGCGCCCCAACCCGTTCCCGACGATGTCGATCAAGGAGAACGTGTTGGCGGGCGTGAAGCTCAACAACAAGCGGATCTCCAAGAGCGACGCTGATGCTCTCGTCGAGCAGTCGCTGCAGGGGGCGAACCTCTGGAACGAGGTCAAGGACCGCCTCGACAAGCCGGGCTCCGGCCTGTCCGGCGGTCAGCAGCAGCGTCTGTGCATCGCGCGTGCGATCGCCGTCTCCCCCGACGTCCTGCTGATGGACGAGCCCTGCTCCGCGCTCGACCCGATCTCGACCTTCGCGATCGAGGAGCTCATCCAGGAGCTCAAGAAGGACTACACGATCGTCATCGTGACGCACAACATGCAGCAGGCGTCGCGTGTGTCGGACAAGACGGCGTTCTTCAACATCGCCGGCACCGGCAAGCCGGGCAAGCTCATCGAGTACAACGACACGAACTCGATCTTCACGACTCCGGCCATCCAGGCCACCGAGGACTACGTCTCCGGCCGCTTCGGCTGAGCCCACATCCTTACGCGCGTGTCCCACTGGGGGCAGCCCTTGTCCCGATTCGGGTGAGGGTTGTCCCCTTTTCGGTTGTTTCACGGGCGCGAAAGCAACCGAAAGTGGGACATACCACCGTCACGCCTGGGAGCGTCGGCGCGGGCGAGGGTCAGTCACGTCCGGACAGCAAGTACGCGTTGAGGGATGCCGTCAGCTCGCGCTCGAGGGGCAGCGAGAGGCCGTCGATGTCGATGATCGGCGCAGCCAGGCGCACACTCGACACCAGCCATGCCGCATCCGCTGACGCGAGCGTGGATGCCGGAACCTCTTCGTACGCGACGGCGAACCCCTGAGCGGCCAGACGCGCGAACAGACTCACCTGCGTCGTCCCGTGCAGGATGCCGCCGGTCGGTGCCGGCGTGACGAACGTGTCGCCGCGACGGAGAATCAGCGATGCCGTCGGCGCCTCGAGGACGAACCCGTCGCTTGTCGTGAAGATCGCATCGTCTGCGCCGCGACGTTTCGCCTCGCGGAGAGCTGCCATGTTCACGGCATACGACAGTGTCTTCGCGCCCGACAGCAGCCACGGAGCACGCGCAGGGGCATCGAGAGGGCACCCGCGATCCAGCGTCACGACGCGGATGCCGTCCGCGCGCGACGCGGCGAAATCGGTGGCCGGAGCGACAGTGACCCACCCCGTGGGGCTCTGCCCACCCTCGACACCACGACTCAGGACGAGCTTGATCACCGCCTCGCCGGCGCCCGCGTGCGCGGCCACCTGCGCTACCGCCTGTCGCCACTGCGAAAGGTGCGGTGCGGGCAGATCGCACAGCTCGGCCGAATGCGCCAACCGCTCCAGGTGAGCGGTGACCTCCTGCGCATGTCCGTCGATGAGACCGATCGACTCGAACACCCCGTCGCCGCGTTGGGCACTCAGCTCCCCCACCGGCAACGCCGGCTGTGCCGGGTCGATCACCGTGAACGTGTCCGCGAAGTCGGCGCGGTCAGCGTCCGCCGGTGCGATATCGATGAGGAGGGCGTAGCTCGGTGCCATGAAGCGAGCCTACGCCGCGGGAATACCGCACCCGGTGGCATTCGTTACACTGGAACAGCCGGGCCGCAGTAACCCCGGGCTCCATCTTTTGCCGCTTCGAGCGGCACCGCGCCGAGAGGCGTTCTGCGGCCCGGCACTATTGGCTCCAGGGACTGATGCTCAGGTCAGCGCGTCCCGCCGCCAGAGGCCTGCCGCGCCCGCGAGTTCCTCGGCATACGTCGCCAACCGTAGCGCCCGTGTCGTGAACGTGCGTGCCCGCTCGGGCTCGCTGGCATCGTAATCGTCGGCAAGATCGGTCGCACCGGCCGCTTCGACGCGGCAGAAGGATGCCGCGCGCTCCAACGCGATGGCGAAATCGCCGGAGAAGATCCCGCGGAGGATCTCATCGCTCAGCGAGACCAGCTCATCCGGTCCCGCCGGTGTCGGTGCTCCGGCGACGACATCGTCGACCGAGGCGAGACGTGTCCGCCCCCGCTCGTAGAGCAGCGCGGCGGTGCGAGGGTCGTCGTGCACCATCAGCTGCAGCAGGTAGAGCCGCCACAGTGCCCCGGGGAGGGAGCGGGCGGGTGCGCGCGACCAGAGGTCGGCGATCGTGTCGATCCCGTTCTCGTCGGTGAAGGCGACGAGCCGCTCGATCACGGCATCCGCCGGCGCTTCCCGTACGCGGGTCAACAGTGCCGCGGCGGTCGCATGCGCGACGCGCGACACTTCAGCCGGATCCTCTGCGCTGAACAGGCGGTCGAACAGCTCGGCGGGGCGCCGAACGGGCTTGTGGAACGGGCGGGAGTCATCACTCATCGCCGTCCAGGCTACCCGGCGCATCGCGTGCCGAGGCCGAGTCCGAAGAGCGAAGGGTCAGACGCCGGTCGTCGGGATCAACACGATCGGCTCGGTCGTCGGCGCACCCTCGGGTGCCCCTCCGGCCGGCTCGATCGTCACCGCGATCGTGTCTCCGGCTTCCATCCCGGACGCGAGTGCTGCCGTCGTCCGGCCGTCACCGGCGTCGAACGTGCCGGCGGAGATCGCCCCGTCGCCGCGGACGTACCACAGCTCGAACGTGCGGTCGTCCGGGATCTGCGGGAGTCCCTGGCTGACCAGGACGACCTGACCGAGCGACTCCGACCAGTGCACCGTCGCGGTGCCACCATCGACGAGGTCACCGGATGCCTGTGCCGCATCGGGAGCCGCTTCGATCTGGATGAGCGTGTTCTCGGCAGGCGTCCGGTTGAGGATCTCCGAGATACTGCCCGCACCCCAGCCGATCCCGACGAGCAAAACCATCGAGGCTACGAGAGCGAACAGGCCACGCGACCAGTTCCGCCGCGCGACGGTCTGGACAACCTCGGTCGACGGAGCGGATGCCGCAGGAACGTCGGCCTGCTCCGGAGCGGAAGACTCTTCGCCCGATGCCTGACGGATACGGTTCAGAATCTGCGAGCGTGCCGCGAGCGGCGGTGCAACCTCTTCTGCCCCGTCGGCGAGCGCCGCGGCAGCACGGAGGTCGGCCTCGGCGATAGCGGCCCATTCGGGGTGTGCCGCGAGCGCAGCGGTGTACGCGCGCTCGTCCGCCGGTGACAGAGCGGAGAGGGCGTGCCCGGCCGACAGTTCGGCGAACTCCTGCTCGTTCACGACATCACCCCCATTTCCGTCCTCAAGCGTGACAGCCCGTCACGCATTCTCGTCTTGATAGTTCCCAGCGGCGCCCCCACCAGCGCCGCAATCTCACTCTGTGAGTATCCGCCGTAATAGGCCAACGTGATCGCTTCGCGCTGCGGTTCTGGCAGAGTTCCCAGTGCCCGCGTCACGCGCCTGCTGTCCAGTCGCAGCTCCACCTGCTCCTCGACTCCGGCGACCGGAGTATTCAGTTCTCTCATCCCGACCCGCACGTCACGTTCACCTGCGGACTGCGCCGAACGGACACGATCCACGGCTCGTCGGTGTGCCATCGTGAGAACCCACGACCGGCCTTGTCCCTTATTCGGAGCGAACGCGCCGGCGGATTGCCAGATCTCGAGGAAGACTTCTTGGAGGACTTCCTCGCTCTGCGCGCGGTCCACGAGGACCCGGAGGATGAGGCCGAACACGCGGGGAGAGAGGGAATCGTAGAGGCTGGCGAAAGCTGCCTCGTCGCCCCCTGCGGTGCGTACGAGAAGCTCACCGATGCGGTCCGATTCGGGACCGTCCTCGGGTACTTCCATGCCGTCGATGACCATCTCTCCCAGCATGCACCATGCCGGCGCTGCGACGTGTACATGTGCTCGCCCTGTCGTCATCCGAAGGTGAACGAGTACACTTCCACCCCAGCCGGGATGGTGAGCTCGATCAGGCCGGTCCGCGAGCCGCTCTCCTTGAGAACCTCGTACGATTTCGGGGTGCCGCCCACGGAGATGTCGTCGGCATCCTTTCCATCGATCGTGACGGACACATCCCCTTCACCGGCGGCGACGATGCGCACTTCCGACGCCCGGTAGGTGAGTCGGATGCCGGCCGAATCGCCGGTCGGCGTCGCGAACTGGGTCTGCACGTTCCAGTCGCCCTCGAGCGAGAAGGTGTCCTGCGCTTGATCGGCCGGGTAGGTGAACTCCGCCTCCCCCGCTCCGTAGCGCTCGTCTCCGCCGTAGTTGACGTCCTTGGATGATCCGATGAAGGTCTCCGGCGTCGTCGACCCGACGTCGGGCGTGTCGTCTTCGACATCCGTCGTCTGCGGCAGGGTGACACCGGGGTCGGCATCTTGCAGCAGCTCACGGATCATCTTCTCCGTCGCGGCGTAGTTCCCCTCGCCGAACGAGATGTGGCGGACGGTCCCGCTGGCGTCGATCAGGTAGTGCGCTGGCCAGTAGCGGTTTCGGTACGCGGTCCACGTCGACAGGTTGTTGTCGAGGGCGACCGGGTAGTCGATGCCGAAGTTCGTCGCGCCATCCGCGACATTCCCGGCATCCTTCTCGAAGGCATACTCCGGCGAGTGGATGCCGATGACCTCGAGGCCGGCATCCTGATAGGTCTCGTCCCACGCCACGACGTGCGGGATGGAGCGCTGGCAGTTGATGCACGAGTACGCCCAGAAGTCGATGAGCACGACCTTGCCTCGAAGCTCTTCGAGATCGACCCCCGCGCCATCGGGAGTGTTGAGCCACGACTCGATACCCCGGATCTGCGGAGCGGTGCCGCAGGACTCGAGTTCTTCCGCACCGTTGGTGCAGTTCGCCAGCTCACGGTTCTCGTCGGTCACGAGACCCCCGAGTCCGAGCGCCTCGGCCGCCTGCTCGTTGTCGGTCAAGTCGGTCTGCAGTTGCGCCGTGTAGTCGGGCAGTAGTCGTTGCAAAGCCTGCGGGACGTTGAAGACGAGACCTACGGCGAGCGCGAGCATCGCAATTCCGGCGGCAATACGCAGGCCGCGCTCGCGCTTGCGGAAAGCCTTGATGCGCTCGATCAGACCGCGGCCCGCCAGTGCGAAGAAGAGGAGCGGGATGGCAACGCCCACCGCGAAGGCCACGGTCAGCAGGATCGTGTCGACGCCGATGCGTCCGGTCGCTCCGGCGACGATGATCGCGGCGAGCACCGGGCCGGCGCACGGCACGAAGACGGCACCGAGCGCGAGTCCGACGCCGAATCCGTTTCCTCCGTTGCCGATTTCACGACGCGGGATCCACTGGAACGGGCGCTCGAGCAGTTGCTCGACCTTCGGGATCAGCAGCCCGACACCGATGAGAATCAGCACGATGATGCCGAGCCACCTCATCAGGTCTTGCGGCAGGTTCAGCGCGCCGAGGATGAGAGAGCCGGCGAGAGTCACGATCGTGAAGCTCAGCACCAAGCCGAGGATCACGAGAAACGGTCGGCTGCGCGGCGGCGAAGCCATCGGCTGGCCCTCGACCCGCGCCGACTGCGCACCTCCCGTCAAGAAGATGACCGGTAGCACCGGGAGGATGCACGGGGAGATTCCCGTGATCAGTCCGCCCAGCAGACCGATGATGATGACGTCCATGAGGGCCTCGTTCCTGTCGAGGAGTGTTCGTCACTAGGGCCCGATCGGATTGGGCACGGCACCTCCGCAGAATTCTCTGAGATTCGTCCCATCCGATCCGCACACCGCTCCGAAGGACTGGTGAGGCCGCACGCAGCGACCCATGAGTCACGGAGGACATCATGCTCAGCACCAAGAAGAAGATCACGGCAGCTCTGACCCTTGCCATCGCCGGCACGTTCGCCCTCTCGGCGTGTTCCATGGGTTCCACCACAGCTGAGCCGTCGAGTGAGCCGTCGGCCACGATGGAAGCCACTCCCGAAGCAATGGAGATGGACCCCGCCGCCAACCTTGTCGGCCCCGCCTGCGCGGCATACGCCGAGGCCAACCCGACCGGTGGCGGCTCGATCCAGGGCATGTCGCAGGACCCGGTTGCCGTCGCGGCATCGAACAACCCGATGCTCACGACCCTCGTCGCTGCGGTCAGCGGACAGCTCAACCCCGACGTGAACCTCGTCGACACGCTCAACGGCAGCGAGTTCACCGTGTTCGCTCCGGTCGATGATGCCTTCGGCAAGATCGACGCGGCCACGATCGAAACCCTCAAGACCGACAGCGATCTGCTGTCCAAGATCCTCACCTACCACGTGGTCGAGGGTCAGATCGAGCCGGCGGACATCGCCGGCATGCACGCCACGGTGCAGGGCGGGAACCTGGAGGTCACCGGATCCGGTGACAACCTGATGGTCAACGATGCGGCCGTCCTTTGCGGTGGCGTCCAGACCGCCAACGCCGTGGTTTACCTGGTCGACACGGTGCTGATGCCGCCGGCCGAGTAAGCAGGAAATCCGGGACTGTCCCGGATGCGGGGGGAGGAATCCGCCGGGGGTCTTCGGACCTCCGGCGGATTTCGTGCGTTCGGCGGTGTCACGGGCAAGTAGGCTGGGACGCCTAGGGCCTCTAGCTCAGTCGGTAGAGCATCGGACTTTTAATCCGCGGGTCGTGGGTTCGAGCCCCACGGGGCCCACCCTTCTTTCACCGCCCCGACCGGCATCTGCGCGACGAGTCTGATCAGTCGCGGAAGGTCTGTCCGCGCGACGTGATGACCCTTCACGGACCGAGCGCGGTGATCGTAGAGTGGTACGCTTTGACGTACTACTTAGGGAGGCAGGGATGTCTGCAATCACCGCGACTGAGGCCCGTAAGACTCTTTTCGGCCTCATCCAGCAGGTCAATGAAGACCACACGGCCGTCGAGGTTGTTTCGCGTCACGGAAACGCCGTCCTTCTGTCGAAGGACGATTACGACGCGATGACCGAAACTGCGTATCTGCTCCGCAACCCCGCCAACGCTGACCGGCTGCTCGCCGCAATCGAGCGCGCCCGTCGCGAAGATTTCGAACAGCACGACCTCCTCGACGCGTGACGCGAACGATCGGGTTCGACCCGAACGCGTGGGAGGACTACGTCTACTGGCAGACGCAGGATCGCAGGACGCTGAAGCGTATCAATCAGCTGATCGCGGACGTAGTTCGGGATCCCTTCGCGGGGATCGGCAAACCCGAACCGCTCAAGCACATTCTCTCGGGCGCGTGGTCACGCCGAATCGATGACAAGAACCGCCTGGTCTACTACGTCACCGATAGCCACGTCATCATTCTCCAAGCCCGCGACCACTATTGACTCCCGACACGATTCCTCCGCCGCTGGAATCGACGTGTGCCGACCATACGTGGTTCGATCATGATCCGCGTGGCAGATCTCACAGGGCCCGATAGCTGCGCCGTCGCTCGTCTCGTTGAGGGGCACCTGACGCAGACCGAACGCGAGGAAGCCCTACATCTGGGCGACTCTGCCGAGGCCCCGGGGCTTCCCGCGCGATATCGCTCAGCGGTTGATGAGCCCGTGCGCGCCTGCGCAGATTCCGTCGTCTACGTCGCCGAATTGGACTCAACCGGTTAGACACCCTGTCTGACAGTCCACCAGATAGCGACTGGCCCGGTCGAGGTCGGCGGCACGGGGATCACAATGATCGAATGGAGTACGAACTCGACGATGACCTTGTCCGCATCCAGCTCGACATGATCTGGGGCTGGCTGTCGACAGAGGCCTACTGGGGCCGACAGCGCACTCGTGTCGACATCGACACCCAGATCGCCGCTGCGTGGCGCGTTGTCGGCGTCTACCGCGGCGACACCGGAGAGCAGGTGGGTTTTGCTCGCGCCGTATCTGACGGCGTCAACTTCGCGTACCTCGCCGACGTCTTCGTAATTGAGGCGCACCGAGGCCAGGGGCTCGGCAAACGCATCCTGCAACATATGATCGACGACGGCCCTGGACGCGACTTCAGATGGACGCTCTTCACCGGGAATGCGCACGGGCTGTACCAGCAGTTCGGTTTCACAGCCCCCGATACGACCGCGATGGTCCGATCAGCGCGATGACGGAGTGCCTGCGCCGAGGTGTCACTCCGCGGCGACGGTGTACCGCACAGGGACAGTGGTCTGATTCGAGGTGTACATGATCACAACATCTCCGAAGATCACGGAGCCGTCTCTGGCGAAGAAGACGGGCTCGTTGTTGTCCGGCCGCAACGTGGGTTCACCTTGGGTGATCGCCGGAATGATCTCGTGCCAGGTGCGCTCGACTTCGTCGCCGTGAACGAACGTGTATTTCGTGAGCACGGCGTCATTGAGCCGGACCGAGAACGCCGGCTTTCCGGTGTGGCGAGTTCGGTAGTAGATCACGGCGGGAAGTGCGACCGCTCCCGGCAGCGAAAACTGGAGATGACGATCGCTGCTTCCCGAACTCGGCAGGACGAATCCGCCGGCCGTCTCTTCAAACGCCCGGTAGCGGGCGACCTGGGTGACCTCGGTGCCAATGGGCCCGCTGCTCTCGATGGTGGACATGAGCTCAGCTCTCTTTCGACGTGAAGCTGTTCGCGCACGCGAACGGCGTTGTCAGTTGGAAGGAGTGCCCTGCCCGCTAAGAAATACGTCCACCACCGGCAACCACCCGCACTCCCCCCCTGCCTCGGGCGCCTTTCGACCAGCACACCGACCTACCTCGGGTCGACTACCCTTCTCGACATGACGAATCAACCGCCCATTGATGACATCCCGATCGGGGGCGACAGCATTCGGCTCGGTCAGTTCCTGAAGTTCGCGGGGGTGCTCGACTCGGGCGGCGATGTGAAAGAAGCGATCATCGACGGCTTCGTCACCGTGAACGGTGAGGTCGATCGACGTCGTGGACGCCAGTTGCAGCTCGGCGATGTCGTCAGCTTCGAAGGGCGCTCGGTCCGCGTCCGTCCCTAAGACGGATCAGCTGTAGGTCAGGTAGGGGCCGAGAGCGGAGAACAGGGTTCCCATGAACCAGAAGACCCACGCGAACACGGCGATGTAGCCGACGACGGTCACGCCGATCCAGACCCACAAAGGCGCCCACGACCCCTTCACGGTGCGCGCGCGCAGGACGACCGCGCGCCCGATCATGTAGACCGCGACGCCGAAGGTCAGCAGGCCGAAGAAGGCCCAGGCCCAGTGGAACGGCCGGACGATTCCCCGCTTGCGCAGTTCTCGCCAGTCGAGCCAGCTGAAGAGGATGTACAGCGCGATGGCCCCCCAGCTGATCAATGAGACCAGCAGCGAGTTCAGTTGCCATGACAGGAGGTAGGAAGACTCGACACCACGGGCAGCACTCGCCACGATCGCGTCGATGAAGCCGTGCCAGTCCATCAGGAAGATCGTGAAGTACGGCAGGGCCGACGCGGCGATCGCCAGCCACACCCACACCGTGCTGGTCGGCACTTCGACCTTCGCGGGTGGCGCGGGAACCGCGGCGTAGCCACCGGCCGGATAGGCCGGGGGCTGCGCGTGCGACGTCCACTGCGCGCCGTCCCACCATCTCGTTCCGACGACGCCGGAGGGATCGGGATACCAACCGGCGGGTGTGCTCATCGGGTACTCTCCCGGAGTTCGGCGCCCGCGTGGGCGAGTTCGGCAAGGGCAGCATCGCTGGATTCCACGTGGACACCCGCGATCAGATCGGTGAAGATGCGGATGCGGCGACCCGCAGCGACGGCATCCAGCGCCGAGGCTCGCACGCAATAGTCCGTGGCGATTCCGACGATGTCGACGTCGAGAATCCCGTGCTCGTCCAGCAGCGCGCTCGCCGTGCGCCCCTCGTCGGTACGCCCCTCGAAGAGCGAATAGGCGGGTCTCCCCTGCCCCTTCTTCAGATGGTGCGTCACGGCGGAGGTATCGAAGCCCTCGTCATAGGCCGCACCGTCCGTATCTGCGACGCAGTGCGGTGGCCAGGTGTCGATGAAGTCGGGCTCGGCGGAGAAATGCCCGCCATTGTCCGAGTCACCCTCATGCCAATCCCGCGAAGCGACCACGATCTCGTACTCGTCCGCGTGCGCGGCCAAAAAGGCGGTGATGCGCTCTGCGACGGCATCTCCGCCGTCGACGCCGAGCGCACCGTGCTCGGTGAAGTCGTTCTGGACGTCGACGATGAAGAGGGCCCGGGTCATTCTTCGAGCGTAGCCCGGTACTCCGCTCGGGTCATCGCCGGCACCGGCTCCGGCGCGGATGCGTCGGTGCGCGACAGTTTCGACGGCCACCAGATGGCCTTGCCGATGTCGTACGAGACGGCCGGCACGAGCAGCGAACGCACCAGGAACGTGTCCAGCAGTACACCGAACGCGACGATGAACGCGAGCTGCGCCAGGAACAGGATCGGAATCACGCCGAGCGCCGCGAACGTCGCCGCCAGCACCAGACCGGCCGACGTGATCACACCGCCGGTCGCTACGAGACCGCGCAAGATCCCGGGTCTCGTGCCGTGAACGAGGGACTCCTCGCGCACACGAGACATCAGGAAGATGTTGTAGTCCACGCCGAGCGCGACGAGGAAGACGAATCCGTAGAGCGGTACGGCCGGGTCGCCCCCGGGGAAGCCGAACACATGGGTGAAGACGAGGGCGCTGACGCCGAGCGCCGCGCCGAAGGACAGGATGACGCTCAGGATCAGCAGCACCGGCGCGAGCACCGAGCGCAAGAGAAGCATGAGGATCAGCAGGATCACGACGAGGATCGTCGGAATGATCACCGTACGGTCGCGGATCGACGTGTCGTTGGTGTCTACGTCGACGGCCGTTGTTCCGCCGACGAGCGCCACACCCTCGCCGAGAGAACTCGTGAGCTCCGCGCGCAGAGACCGGACGGTCTCTTCCGCGGCCACGGAGTCGGCGGTGTCGGTGAGCGTCCCGACGACGAGGACATCACCGTCGGAGACAGTCGGTGACGGCGCCGCCGCACCCGGAGGACCTTGGACAGTGAAGACCGGCGCTCCGTTTTCCAGCGTGACCGAGGCCTGCCCCGTGGGACTGTCGGCCGACACCACGGCGACGCCGTCGACACCGGCATCCGCCTCAAGAACCTCGACGACGCCCGCGACGTCACCCTCCGCGACCATGACGTAGACCGGGCTGCCGGAGCCGCCGGGGAAGTGTTCCGCGAGGACCTCCTGCCCGTCACGAGCCTCGGACACGCCGAGCACGAGGTCGCTGGCCGGAACTCCATCGGCCTTCAACTGCAGCACGCCGACGGATGCCGCCAACAGCACGACCGTGGAGAGAATCCAGATGGGTCGGGCATGCCGGGCGACGAAGCGCGCCTGTCGCGGCCAGAAACCCTTGACCGGCTGCGTGAGATCGTCGGGAAGATCTGTCGCTCCGGCCTTCGGGATGAACGGCCAGAATGCGGCGCGTCCCACGAGCGCGAGGAGCGCGGGGAGGAAAGTCAGTGCCGCCAGCACGGAGAACGCGATGCCGATCGACGCGATCGGGCCGAGCGCCCGGTTGCTCGCCAAGTCGCTCAACAACAAGCACAAGAGCCCCGCGATGACTGTGCCACCGGAGGCGACGATCGGCTCGAACGCGCCTTTCCACGCTCGTACCGTCGCATCCCATCGGCGAAGGCCCGATCCGATCGCCTCCCGGAAGCGGGCCACATAGAGCAGGGCATAGTCGGTGGCCGCGCCGATCACGAGGATGAACAGAATCCCCTGTACCTGCCCATTGAGCACGACGATGTCGGCCTTCGCGAGCCAGAACACGGTCAAAATCGCAACGCACAGCGCGAACACCGACGTCAGCAGCACGAGGATCGGGAGCAAGGGCGATCGGTAGACGATCACCAGAATGATGAAGACGGCGCCGAGCGCGACACCGAGGAGCAGCCCGTCGATGCCGAGGAAGCCCTTCACGAGGTCAGCGGTGAACCCCGCAGGGCCCGTGACCCACGCATCCAACCCGTCTGGAAGGTCTTCGGTGAGCGCCGTTCGGATCTCCTCGACCGTCGCGTCGACCTCACCGCTGGTGTCGATCGGCACGAAGACCTGCGCGGCTTCTGCGTCCTCCGACAGCAGTGCGGGTGAGATCTCGCCCACACCTTCGATGTCCCCGAGGCTCGTGACGGCCTCGTTGATCTGAGCCTGCTGCTCAGTCGAAAGCTCTCCTTCCCCCGTGATCACCACGACGGCGGGGATCGTGTCACCGCCGGTGAAGTCCGCAAGCCGCTCCTGCACTTGGGTGGCTTCGGCGCTGGCGGGAAGGAAGGATGACTGGTCGTTGGTGGCCACCTCGTCGATGCGGCCGAACGTCGGACCCCCCATTGATCCGCCCACCAGCCAGATGAGGACCAGGAGCGAGGGGATGCCGATGCGCAACCAGCGCGAGGGAGTCGAACTCATATTGCTAGCTTATCTAGCAATCTCCCCTGTCGTACAATCCGATTCCGCGTGAGTCGGCGTCTCGTCAGCTGGCAGCCGCGAGCACAATCCATCCGGCAACGAACGACACGATCGCCAGCGCCAACATCGCGACGGCGCCGATCACTGCCGCGCGAAGCGCCGGTGGGCGGGGAGTCAGCCGCATGCGATCACGCCACCCGTGTCGATACCAGATCGGCACCGTCGCCCGAGACGCGACCGCTGCATGGTCCGACGATGCCGGCACGGCACTGTTGGCGTCGCCGTCGGCGTCGAACCAGCGGAGGATCGGCTCGCCGCTGTCACGGTCCACGATCGCCTCGGCCGGCATCCACGTGCCGTCGGCGGCCCACACGATCACGGCGACCACACCGAGCGTGAGGAATCCGCCGAAACCGACCCACGTGAAGATCTCGAAGAGGATGTCGACCGTGCGATCCACGGCGTTCTCCTCTCGGGGGAACTGATGGAGCCACCTGTCAGGATCGAACTGACGGCCTGCTCATTACGAGTGAGCTGCTCTACCACTGAGCTAAGGTGGCGCAAGTCGCCGGAGCGCCATGCACGATCATCGATCCTACAGGGTGGATCGGTCGGTCGCGAACCGGCGCCAGATGCCTCCGGGGTGTCGACTTGTTACGTCCGGATTGGCCTGGTCGCCCGCTTGCCTCTACCGTCGAAACGGCACCGCGACGAGGCGAGCGCGGTCGTCACTGGACTGCGCCCCGCGGTGCCCCGAACCACAAGGAGCACCACCATGTCGAAGCCCACCATTCTCCGCGGCAAGGGTCTGGCGGCCGCCGCGCTGGCCCTCCCGCTCGCCCTCCTGCTCGGCGCGTGCGCCGGCGGCTCGAGCGATCCGGCAGCCACCGACGGAGCGGCGACCGAGACCGTCCGGATCGGCGTCGTCGGCGCGGGCGACCCGTACTGGGAGACCTACACCGAGGCCGCCGCGGCGGAGGGCATCGAGGTCGAGATCGTGAACTTCGACTCGTACGACCAGCCCAACCCCGCGTTGTCTGCGGGTGAACTGGACCTCAACCAGTTCCAGCACATCATCTATCTCGCGACCTACAACGTCGCGGCGGACGACGACCTGCAGCCCATCGGGGCGACGGCGATCTACCCGCTCGGCCTCTACTCCACGAAGTACTCCGATGTCGACGACATCGCCGACGGCGACACGATCGCCGTCCCCAACGACGAGTCCAACCAGGCACGCGCGCTGCTGGTCCTCCAGTCGGCCGGCCTCATCGAACTGAAGGATGGCGGCTCGATCTTCTCGACCGTCGCCGACATCGAAGACGGCTCGAAGGTCAACGTGGAAGCGGTCGCCGCGGACTTCACCGCCTCCTCGCTGCCCGATTTCGCCGGCGCCGTCGTCAACAACGACTTCGTCGCGAAGTCCGGACTCACGAGCGACCAGCTCCTGGCCCAGGATGACCCGGCCGACGAGTCGGCCTTCCCCTACATCAACATCTTCGCGGCGAAGGCTGAGGATGCCGAGAACCCCACCTACCTGAAGCTCGTCCAGATCTATCAGGAGACCCAGGCTGTTCAGGATGGTGTGGTCGAGGCTTCCAGCGGCACGGCCGTGCTCCTCACCACGCCGGTCGCCGACCTCGTCACCTCGCTGACGGACACCGAGGACTCGATCCGCGCCCAGCAGTAACACCCCGTTCCGGATGCGGCCCGTTCCCCGAACGGGCCGCATCCGCGTGTCACCCAGGAGTCACCATGACCTTCATCCGCCTCACGGGCGTGACCAAGGCCTTCCCGCCGTCCAGCAAAGGCGCCGCGCCCGTCGTCGCGGTCGACGACGTCACGCTCGAGATCGCCGCGGGCGAGATCTGCGGCATCATCGGATACTCCGGCGCCGGCAAGTCGACCGTCCTCCGCCTCGTCAACGCGCTCGAGACGCCCTCATCGGGCGCTGTCGAGATCGACGGCACCGACATCACCCGCCTCAGCGAGCGCGATCTGCGGCTCCTCCGCGGTGACATCGGGATGATCTTCCAGCAGTTCAACCTGTTCGACTCCCGCACGGTCGCGGGAAACGTCGCCTATCCCCTCGAAGTCGCCGGACGGCCCCGCGGTGAGATCCGTGCGCGCGTCGCCGAGTTGCTGGCCTTCGTCGGCCTCGCCGACAAGGCGAAGAACTACCCCGAACAGCTCTCCGGCGGCCAGAAGCAGCGGGTCGGCATCGCCCGGGCACTCGCCACGAGCCCCCGCATCCTCCTCGCCGACGAAGCGACCAGCGCCCTCGATCCCGATACGACCAGCGAAGTGCTCGCCCTCCTCAAGCGCGTGAACGCTGAGCTCGGCATCACGATCCTCGTCATCACGCACGAGATGGACGTCATCCGCACCCTCGCCGATCGCGTCGTCGTGATGGAGCACGGTCGCGTGATCGAACAGGGCGCGGTCTTCGACATCCTCTCCGCGCCTCAGCACGCGGCGACGGCACGCTTCGTGTCGAGCATCATCGAAGACGTCCCGACGGGTGAAGATCTCGCGGTGCTGCGCGAACGGCACCCGGGGCGCATCGTGACGCTCGACGTCCGCGAAGGAACGGCCGCCCAGGCCGACGTGTTCGCGGCGCTCGCTCACGAAGGCGTGCGTTTCGAAGTCGTCCACGGCGGGATCAACGACATCCGGGGCCGTGTCTTCGGCCATCTGACGCTCGCCCTCACCGGTGCGCCGGATGCGGTGGATCGCGCTATTTCGGCGGCCGCGGGCTTTGCCACCCTGACCGAGGAGGACAACCGTGGATAGGCTCATCGAGCTGTTGCCGGAGCTGTGGGAAGCCACGGCAGAGACCCTCTACGTCGCCAGCGCCGCTCTCATCCTCGGCGGCATCGGCGGGCTCATCCTCGGGATGGCGCTGTATGCCACCCGGCCGGGGAGCCTCTTCCCGAATCGCGCAGTCTTCGGAATTCTCAACGTCATCGTCAACACGATCCGACCGATTCCGTTCATCATCCTGCTGGCCGCGGTACAGCCGCTCGCGCGGAGCGTCGGTGTCCCCGGCATCGGCGTCACCTTCGGGATCTTCGCCATCACGATCGCGTCACTGTTCGCGATCAGCCGCATCGTCGAGCAGAACCTCCTCACGGTCCGTCCCGGCGTGATCGAGGCCGCCCGCGCCGCCGGGGCGAGCCGGTCGCGCATTCTCTTCCGCCTCGTTCCGCGCGAAGGACTGGGGCCCCTGATCCTCGGCTACACGTTCATCGTGGTCGCACTGGTCGACATGACGGCCATGGCCGGAGCCGTCGCCGCCGGAGGCCTGGGTGAGTTCGCGATCAACTACGGGTTCAAGCAGTTCAACCCGTGGGTGACGTGGTCGGCGGTGCTGATCATCGTCGTGATCGTTCAAGCCGTGCAGTTCCTGGGGAATGCCCTGGCCCGCCGCGTTCTCCGGCGCTGATCTGGGGCGCCCTCAGGCCCCGCAGGTCACGTCGGCGGTGGGCACCGTGCCATCGACCAGATAGGCCTCGACCGCAGCGTCGACGCACACGTTGCCCTTGTTGTAGCCGGTGTGCCCTTCGCCCTCACGCGTGATCAGCACGCCGGACGACAGCTGCTCGGCCAACGACACCGACCATGAATAGGGAGTCGCCGGATCGTTCGTCGTACCGACGACGAGGATCGGAGCCGCACCGTCGGCGCTGATCTTCTCGCGCACTCCGGTCGGCGGATACGGCCACACGGCGCAGACATCCACGCCCTGCCAGTACGGCGCGATCGTGGGCGCTTCCGCCGCGATCCTCGCGCTCGCAGCATCCTCATCGGCAGCGGACGTGTCGAGGGGGTAATCCATGCAGTTGTAGGCCCGGAACGCTTCGGTCGAGTTGTCGGAGTACGTCCCGTCGGGGTTGCGCCCGTTGTAGAAGTCGGCCAGTTGCAACGCCGTCGACCCGTCACCCTGGAGGGCGTCCGAGAGCGCTCGCGAGAGGTAGGGCCAGCTCGCCTCGGCGTAGAGCGCGGCGATGATGCCGGTCATCAGGTTGTCGGCGCCGAGCATGCGTCCATCTGAGCCGGGGATCGGGTTCGCGTCAACGCTCGCCAGGAGCGTCGAGAGGTCGGTCATCGCCTCCTCCACCGTGCCGCCGAACGGACAGTCTCTCCCACCCACGCAGTCGGCCATGTACGCCCGCAACGCCGACTCAAACCCGACCGCCTGCGTCGTCCCGACCTCGAGGCCCGACACCGAGGGATCGATCGCGCCGTCGAGCACCAGGCGGCCGACGCGCTCGGGGAACAGCTTCGCGTAGGTCGCGCCGAGGAACGTCCCATACGAGTAGCCGAGGTAGTTGAGGGTCTCGTCTCCGAGCACCCCGCGCAACAGGTCCATGTCGCGGGCCGAATTGTCCGTCGTGATGTGCGGAAGGATGCCGGCGGAGTTCGCCTCGCACGCCTCGACGAAGCCGATGTTGCGTTCAGTGAGTTCAGCCGTCCAGCCGTCGCTCCCGCGCGGGTCGGCGGGGATGTCGTAGAGCATCGCATCCATCTCGGGCGCGTCAAGGCAGGCGACCGCGGACGAACGCCCGACACCCCGCGGATCGAAGCCGATCACGTCGTAGGCGTCGAGCACCCGTGCACTGACCGCGAAGGTTGCGGAGTCGGCAACGAGGTCATATCCGCTCGCTCCCGGACCACCGGGGTTCGTCAGCAGCGACCCGAGCGCGGTGCCGCTGGTCGCCGCACGGCGGATGATCGCCAGTTCGATGGTCCCCGCACCCGCATCCGCCCAGTCCAGCGGCGCCGTCACCGTGGCGCAGTCGTACGAGCCCGCATCCACACCCACGCAGCTCTGCCAGTCGAGAGCCTGTCCATAGAACTCCTCGAATCCGGCGGGGACGCCGTTCAGGTCTGGTTCGCGGCTCGGTGCCGGTGTCGCTGCACCCTCGGGCGGAATGGCCGCGTAGAGGCACCCGGTGAGAGCGACGGCGGCCACCGCCAGTCCGGCGATCGCGGCGAGAAGGCGTCGGGGGTACTTCACGGAGTCCTTCCACTCGCAACGGTGACGAGCATGCTTTCGAGGGCGAGTACCGGGGCGGCGTTGCCCTCCAGGTTCGAACGGGTCGCGGAGATCCGGTCAAGAACCGTGAGGGTGCGGCGCGGCGTCCATGACGTGGCGAGGGCCGTGAGTTCGTCCTCCAATTCGCGATTGATGAGATCGCCCGACCGCCCGAGTTGCAGCATGAGCGCATCGCGGAACATCGACTCGAGGTCGGTGAGCACCCGATCGATGCCGTCGCGCAGGCTCCGCGTCGCGCGCCGCTTCTGATCGTCCTCGAGGGCGTTCAACTGACCGCGCACCGCCGGAGGTACGGCGGCGCCCGCGGCGATCCCGAGCGTGCGCAGCAACGTCGCACGCTCGACCTCGTCGCGCTCGGAGGTCAGAGCTTTGGCGTCATCCGTGGCGAGCTGCACGATCCGTGCCGCAGCCTCGACCGCATCGCCCACGCCACGCACCGCGAGAACACGCCGGAGGGTCTCCTCCCGTCGAGCACGGGCATCGGCGTCCGTCGCCAGCCGCTGCGCCATACCGATGTGACGCTGGGAGAGGCGCGCGGACTGCTCAGCCGTCGCGTCATCGACGCCCGTGCGCAGGGCGATCAGGCGCGCGACATCGGCCACCTCCGGCTCACGCAAGCGCAGCGTGCGCACGCGAGACCGAATCGTCGGGAGGAGATCGGCATCGCTCGGCGCGCAGAGGATCCACACGGTGCGCTCGGGCGGTTCTTCGAGAGCCTTCAGCAGTACGTTGCTCGTACGTTCGACCATCCGGTCGGCATCTTCCATGACCATGACGCGATAGCGCCCCAGGGACGGCGAAAAGTAGGAACGCTCGACGAGGCCACGGGCATCCTTGATCGAAATGATCACGCCTTCGGTGCGCAGCGCCATCAGATCCGGGTGTGTTCCGGCCAACACCTGACGCATCGCGGCGTCATCCCCCGGCTCGGCGATCAGGGCCGCGGCGAACGCGTACGCGAGAGTCGATCGTCCCGACCCCGGCGGACCGGTGATGAGCCACGCGTGCGCGAGCTGAGCTGGATCGCTCGCGGCGGCCTGCAGTTGAGCGAGCGCCTCGTCCTGCCCCCACACATCCCCCCACGGGAGCGCGGGCGGAGCGGCGGCGGTCATGGCATCCAGCCTAAGCGGTGCCACCGACGCTCACCCGAGCGCGAGGGCGACGCGCGCACGGACGGCAGCGGCGAGGTGCTCAACGGGCAAAGAGGCATCCAGCACGAGGAAACGGTCCGGTTCGGCCGCCGCCAGGCCCAGGAATGCGGCGCGCACGCGCTCGTGGAACTCGGCCTTCTCCGCTTCGAGGCGGTCGAAGGGCTTGTCGGCGGCATCCAGACGTCGACGGGCGGATGCCGGATCCAAATCCAGCAGCACGGTCACATCGGGGAGCGCGCCTTCCGTCGCCCAGAGCGACAGCTCCCGGATCTCGCCGGCATCCAGCACTCTTCCGGCGCCCTGATAGGCGACCGACGAGTCGAGATAGCGGTCTTGGATCACGACTTCACCGCGCGCGAGCGCGGGCCGGACGAGCGTGGCCACATGGTGTGCGCGATCGGCCGCGTACAACAGGGCCTCGGCGCGCGGCGCGACATCTCCGCGATGGTGCAGGACGATGTCGCGCACGAGATTGCCGACGTCCGTGCCGCCCGGCTCGCGGGTGCGGACGACCGTGCGCCCCTGATCGCGCAACCAATCCTCGAGAAGCGCCGCTTGAGTCGTCTTGCCCGACCCGTCACCGCCCTCGAACGTGATCCAGAGCCCTGCAGGCATCACTTCTTCTTGGCGGCCGGCTTACGCGTCGTCGCCGCGCGCCGGGTCGTCCGCTTGGGCGCAGGGCCCTTCGCGCGCTTGTCGGCAAGCATCTGCACCGCGATCTCGAACGTGATGTCGTCGGGCGTCTGACCACGCGGGATCGTCACATTCGTGGCGCCATCGGTGACGTACGCGCCGAAGCGGCCGTCCTTGATGCGAATCGGCTTCTCGCTGACCGGGTCGGCTTCGAATTCCTTGATCGACGTCGCCGCGCGATTGGCGTATTTCGGCTGCGCGTAGATCTCGAGGGCCTGCTCGAGGGTCAGGTCGAAGATGAGGTCTTCGCTGGCGATCGACCGCGAGTCGGTGCCTTTCTTGATGTACGGGCCGTACGGGCCGTTCTGGGCAGTGATCGGCGTCTGCGTCTCCGGGTCCAGCCCCACGGTGCGCGGCAGCGAGAAGAGCTTGAGTGCCGTGTCGAGATCGATCGTCTCCGGCGACATGCTTTTGAACAGCGATGCTCGACGGGGCTTGGGCGCGACCTCTTTCTTCGCGCCGCGCTTCTTCGGCGCGTCGGGATCGACGACCGGCTCTTCCACGGGCGGGAGGACTTCTTCGAGGTACGGACCGAAGCGGCCGTCCTTCACGACGATGTCGAGGCCCGTTTCCGGGTTCTGGCCCAGCACACGGTCGCCCGCGATCGGAGCGTCGATGAGTTCTTGCGCCTTCGCGGGCGTCAGCTCATCGGGTGCCAGGTCTTCCGGCACGTTGACGATGCGGGTCGTGCCGTCCTCGTCGGGGACGTCGAGGTACGGACCGTACTTGCCGAAGCGGAGCGTCGCAACGTCACCGATCGGGTTCGCGTTGATCTCGCGGGCATCGATCTCACCGAGGTTGTCGACGATGTTGCGCAGGCCCACGTGGTTGTCCGAGCCGAAATAGAACTCGTTCAACCAATCGACACGCTGCTGCTCTCCCCGCGCGATCGCGTCGAGATCGTCTTCCAGCGCGGCCGTGAAGTCGTAATCGACGAGGTCGGCGAAGTGCTGCTCCAGAAGACGCACGATGCTGAAGGCGAGCCAGCTCGGTATGAGTGCCTGACCACGCTTCGTGACGTAGCCACGGTTGATGATGACGTCGATGATGCTCGCGAACGTCGACGGGCGTCCGATGCCCTTTTCTTCCAGCGCCTTCACGAGGCTCGCCTCGGTGTAGCGCGGCTTCGGGCTGGTGGCGTGACCCTTCGGGTCGATGTCGGTCAGCTGAAGCACATCACCGACCGCGAGAATCGGCAGGGACTGGTCCTCGTCACGGTCCGAGTCGGCTCGCTTCTCGTCGCGACCCTCTTCGTATGCCTCGAGGAATCCCTTGAAGGTGTAGACGGTGCCGGAGGCCGTGAACGCCGCCACCTGGCCGGCCGCCGAGGTCTCGAGCGTGATCGTGGTGGTCTCGTACTTCGCATCCGACATCTGGCTGGCGATCGTGCGCTTCCAGATGAGGTCGTAGAGGCGCAGTTCGTCACGGTCGAGTGCGGACGACACCGAAGACGGCGTTCGGAACTCTTCGCCGGAGGGTCGGATCGCTTCGTGGGCTTCTTGCGCGTTCTTGCTGTTGTTGCGGTAGCTGCGCGGGTTCGGCGGCACGGCACGATCGCCGTACAGTGCGACAGCCTGCGTGCGCGCCGCAGCGATCGCCTGCGTCGACAGTGCTGTCGAGTCGGTACGCATATACGTGATGTAGCCCTTTTCGTAGAGCCGCTGAGCGACGCCCATGGCGTGCTTGGCGCTCATCGAGAGCTTGCGTCCGGCCTCTTGCTGCAGCGTCGACGTTGTGAAGGGCGGCTTGGGGCTGCGTGTGCCGGGTTTGGCTTCGACAGCCGTGACCGCGGCGGACCCGTCGGCCTCGATTGCCGCGGCGAGCTCGCGGGCCTGCGTCTCGGTGAGGACGACGACGGCCTTCTTCAGTTCTCCGCGATCGTCGAAATCCGTGCCGCGCGCGAGCGGAGCGCCGTCGAGTCGGGCCAACCGCGTACCGAAGGCGTCACCGGCGGCGCCTGCGACCGCTTCGACATCCCAATACGACGCCGAGACGAACGCCATACGCTCACGTTCACGGTCGACGACAAGACGGGTCGCTGCGGACTGCACGCGTCCGGCGGAGGTTCCCTGCCCGACCTTGCGGCGCGTGACGTCGGACACGTCCCACCCGTAGAGGCGGTCGAGGATGCGACGGGTCTCCTGCGCGTCGACGAGCGCGAGATCGAGCTCGCGCGTGTTGTCGACGGCGGCGCGGATGGCATCCTTCGTGATCTCGTGGAACACCATGCGCTTGACCGGGACCTTCGGCTTGAGCGCCTCGAGCAAGTGCCACGCGATGGCTTCGCCTTCGCGGTCCTCATCGGTCGCGAGGAGGAGTTCGTCGGCGGTCTTCAGCGCACGCTTCAGCTCGGCGACGGTCTTCTTGCCGCGGTCGCTCTCCACATAAAGAGGAGTGAATCCGTTCTCGATGTCGATGGAGTACTTGCCGACCGAGGTCTTCTTCAGTTCGGCCGGGATGTCCTTTTTCTCGGCGAGATCACGGATGTGACCCACCGAGCTGAGGACCTCGTATCCGTCACCCAGGTACCCCTGAATGGACCTCATCTTCGTCGGAGACTCGACGATGACGAGCTTCTTGCCGGTTGCCGTGCGCGCTGCCACGTGGCGTCCTTTCTTCGATGCACACCATACACACCGCGTGGACATGAGGATGCTGGGAGCAGCGCCCGCCGGTCAGGGCGGCGGCCCGGCGCGGGCACGCGCCGCCGCCGGCAGAAGCCCGAAACCCGCCTCGATGTGGACCGTCGCCACGAGGCCGTCCATGTCGCACGCGCTCAGCGATGCCCCACCACGGGCCGCGACCTCGGCCGCCCGCTCACAGGGGATGCCGGAGAGGAGCCCGGACGCGGTATCGGCGGCGGCGAGAGCCGCGGCATCCGCCGTCGCCGACAGTCGCGTCGCATGTGCTGCCGCAGCACCCAGCGAGGCGCACCCCACGGCAAGGGTGACGGTGACCGCGAGCGCACCGACCGAGAGCGCAAGGCCCGACATCAGCGGCGTCTCATCTCAGCGACCGCCCGACAGTGCGCACGAGACCGCACGGAGCGGCGGGAGCGGCAGCGGAAGGGCGACCGCCGCGGTCGCCTCGACGCACACCAGCTCGCCGTCCTCGTGGATGCGGGTCGCTGCTGCACCGGCGATCGCCGCGACGACGGCGCCGGCGCGCGCTTCTCCCTCTCCCCGTGCGATGAGGCGCGCCGCCTGCGCCACCGCCTGCTCGAGGCGCACCCGGTGGCCCGAGGCCGAGAGCGTCCCTGCCGTCAGTGCGATGATGAGGACGACAGCGGGCACGACGACCGCGAACTCGGCCGTGACCGATCCCCGGTCGTCGCGCCGCCTGATCATGCGACCGTCAGCGCACGGCGGACCAGGTCGGTCAGGATGCCGCGGACTTCGTCCGAGCGCATGATGACCACCAGCAACCCGGCAAAAGCGACGGCGGCCATCGTGGCCACCGCATACTCCGCCGTCGCCGCTCCTTCGTCGTCCTCATAGAGCGCCGCGGCGCGGCGACGGGTCAACCGCGGAAGCGCGGTGGGTGTGGACTGTGTCATTTCGTCTCCTTCGATCGGTGATGGGCGGGCACGTCAGGGGGCACCGAGCACGGGCGTCGCGCCCGAGAGGACCGACAGCAGCATCGGACCGACACCCAAGAGCAGAAACGCGGGAAGCGTACAGACGCCGAGCGGCAAGAGCAGTCGCGCGCCGAGGCGCGCCGCCTGGAGCCTGCCCTCTGTCCGCATGCGACGGCGCGCATCGGCGGCCGCCGCGCGCAGCAGATCGACCGCCGGCGCGCCGGCGCGCCTCGACAGTGCGAGGACCCGCTCGGTTTCGGGCTCGGTGACGCCGCCACTGGCCTCGGCGACGACAACGAGCGCACGATCGATCGAGACTCCGCCGCTCAACGCGATCGCCACGACGTCCCCTTGCAGCCCGGCGATGTCCTCACCGGGCTGCGCCGTGCGGACCAGTCGCCGCGTCCACAAGCGCGCGGCGAGCATGAGCGCGATCCCCATGACGACGCACGCGACGCCGATCGGATTGCCGAACGTCGCGGCGACATCGAACCCGAGCGCGAGGCCGAGGCCGATCGCCACCAACGGCAACCACGCCACGAGCTTCGCCGTCGCCGCCGGGTCAGCGAGCGCGACGGCGACGTCATCTCGCGATTGCTGCGCATCGCGCAAGGCGTCGGCGAACCGCCGCAGGCTGGGCGCAAGGGGCGCGCCCACCGTTTCGGCGACACGCCAGGCCACCGCGACCTCGCGCCACGATCCCGGCAGGGCCGACAAGGCCGTCGCGAGTCCCACGCCGGCGTGCACCTCGGCGACGACGGACGCCGCAACCGGATCTCCGTCTTCGGCGGCATAGGCCCACGCGTTCACGGGCGAGACTCCCGCTTCGAGCAGCACCGCGAGACGCTGGACCACAGCGGCGGCATCCGCGGCATCCTGATCGCTCACGTCTCCTCCTCGACACCGAGTCGCCCCTCGCGGAGTACGGGACGCGCGAGACCGAGCACGTGACGCCGGCCGGCGACATCGCGCCCGACGTGCACGATCACCCCGATGGCGCTGACCACCTGCCGTGCCACCGCGTGGTCGTCCAGTCCGGCGAGCGCTCCGAGAGCCTCGAGGCGGCTCGGAATATCGCGGATGCCGCTCGCATGCACAGTGCCCGCCCCGCCGTCATGGCCGGTGTTGAGCGCGGTGAGGAGTTCGCGCACCTCCTCGCCACGGCACTCCCCCACGATCAGTCGGTCGGGGCGCATGCGCAGCGCTTCGCGCACGAGACGCGCGAGCGGCACGCCACCGGCGCCCTCGAGATTGGCCTGGCGCGCTTCGAGACGCACGTGATGCGGGTGGTGCAGGCGGAGCTCGGCCACGTCTTCGATCGTCACGATGCGCTCGGTCGCAGGAACACGTCCGAGGAGTGCCGCCAGCAGCGTCGTCTTCCCGGTCCCGGTCGCGCCGGTGATCAAGAGGTTCGCGCGTGCGGCGATGAATCCCTCCAGCCGGGCGCCGGTGCCGGCGTCGAACATCCCGCGCCGCCCGAGATCGTCGAGATCGGGCAGATCGACCTGGGGAAGCCGGATCGAGATGGCGGCCCCGGCGCACGCGACGGGAGCGAGCACCGCGTGCACGCGCGCGCCGTGCTCCCAGCGCACATCGACCAGCGGTGTCGCATCGTCCAGGTGCCTCCCGCCGACGGCGATCAGATCCACGGCCAATGCCCGCACCTCGTCGAGTCCGAGCGCCCATCCGGCGACGCGCTCGATACCCGCGCCGCGATCGACGAAGAGTCCGTCGGACCCGTTGATGAAGACATCGGTGACGTCAGCGTCGGAAAGCAGCGCCCGCAGCGGGTCCAGCGCGGGGTGCTCCGGGAGTTGCCGCCGTCTCACTGCTCGCGACAGCGGCACCTGATCAACCGGCACACCCGCGCGGCGCACCGCCTCGGGGGCGAGCGCGCGGCGCGGTCGGACGATGAAGGGGTCGGCCATGACCCGACGGTACGTCGGTGGCGATCCCGCCATCCTCGCGCGAGTCCGATCGGTGGAGAAATCCGCCGGAACGTCGTCTGTGGAGGAGGCGATGCCCGAAAAAGGTGACGGCATCCCATCGGGGGGAATGGGATGCCGCCACGCGCAGAATCCCGAAATGGGGGGGTGATCGGGATGCTGCGATGCCAGAATCGATGTTCGGCCGCGACCGAGCCTACGGGGCGGAATGCCCCCTCTCCAAACGCACCGGGCCGTGCAGACCCGATATATCTCTCGACCGGCAACACCTACTATCGGCGGTAGTGACCACAGCGCCGCCGCGGTTAGATTTCGACCCATCGTCGGTGCCTCCGTCTGTTCGCATCCGGATCGCCCCACACCGTTCACGCCGCAAAGGAGCGCGCCCATGAGCAGCCAGATCGATCACCTGCTGAACGAGTCCCGCAGATTCGCGCCGTCCGCGAAGTTCGCGGCGGATGCCGTGGCCTCGGCAGACCTCTATGCCCAGGCGGGAGCGGATCGAGAGGCCTTCTGGGCCGAGCAGGCGCGGGCGTTGGAGTGGAGCACCCCGTTCACTCAGACGCTCGACTGGTCGAACCCTCCGTTCGCGCAGTGGTTTGCCGACGGTGAGCTCAACGTCGCCTACAACTGCCTGGACCGCCACGTGGAGGCCGGGCTGGGCGATCGCGTCGCCCTGCTGTGGGAAGGCGAACCCGGAGACTCTCGCGCGGTCACCTATTCCGAGCTGACCGATGAGGTCAAGCGCGTCGCGAACGTCCTCGAGGGCCTGGGGGTCGGGCACGGCGACCGCGTGGCCATCTACCTCCCGATGATCCCCGAGGCGATCGCCGCGATGCTCGCCGTCGCGCGAATCGGGGCCATCCACTCCGTCATCTTCGGCGGCTTCTCGGCCGACAGTCTGCGTTCGCGCCTCGACGACGCCGGCGCGAAGCTCGTGATCACCGCCGACGGCGGCTATCGCAAGGGCCGGGTCTCACCGCTCAAGCCCGCCGTCGACCACGCCCTCGGCGACCGTGGCGCGGGCCCCCAGGAAAGCGTCGAGCACGTCCTGGTCGTGCGCCGGACCGGCAACGAGGTGTCTTGGGATGCCGACCGCGACATCTGGTGGCACGACGCTGTGCCGGCGGCATCCGGCGAGCATGTCGCGCAACCTTTCCCCGCCGAGAATCCGCTCTTCATCCTCTACACGTCGGGGACGACCGGAAAGCCCAAGGGCATTCTGCACACGTCGGGGGGATACCTCACGCAGGCGGCATTCACCCACAAGGTCGCGCACGACATCCACCCCGCCAGCGACGTGTTCTGGTGCACGGCCGATATCGGCTGGATCACCGGGCATTCCTACGTCGTGTACGGCCCGCTCGCCAACGGGACGACCCAGGTGCTCTACGAAGGCACACCGGATACCCCGCATCCGGGCCGCTGGTGGGAGATCGTGCAGAAGTACGGCGTCACGATCCTCTACACCGCACCGACCGCCATCCGCTCCTTCATGAAGCTCGGGCGTCAGATCCCGGAGCAGTTCGACCTCTCGTCCATCCGCCTGCTCGGCTCGGTCGGAGAGCCCATCAACCCCGAGGCGTGGATGTGGTACCGCCACGTGATCGGCGGCGATTCGACCCCGATCATCGACACCTGGTGGCAGACCGAGACCGGCGCGATGATGGTCTCCGCTCTCCCCGGCGTCACCGAGACGAAGCCAGGAAGCGCACAGGTGTCGCTGCCCGGAATCACAATCGACGTCGTGGACGACGACGGAAACCATGTCGGGAACGGCAACGGTGGGCTTCTCGTGATCACCGAGCCCTGGCCGTCGATGCTGCGCGGGATTTGGGGTGACCCCGACCGCTTCAAAGAAACGTACTGGGAGAAGTTCGAGACGCAGGGGTTCTACTTCGCCGGCGATGGAGCCCGCCTCGACGAGGACGGCGACATCTGGTTTCTCGGCCGCGTGGACGACGTGATGAACGTCTCGGGGCACCGCCTCTCGACGACCGAGATCGAGTCCGCTCTGGTCGGCAATGAGGCGGTCGCCGAGGCCGCGGTCGTCGGCGCGTCGGACGAGACGACCGGTCAGGCGGTCGTCGCCTTCGTCATCATCAAGCAGAGCTATCTCGATGCGCATTCGCCCGAGGGCCTTGCCGGCACGCTCCGCCAGTGGGTTGGCGAGCAGATCGGACCGATCGCCCGCCCGCGCGATGTCTACATCGTCGGCGAGCTTCCCAAGACCCGCTCGGGCAAGATCATGCGCCGCTTGCTGCGCGACGTGGCCGAAGGGCGCGAGATCGGCGATACGACGACGCTCGCCGACACGATGGTCATGAGCGTGATCTCCGCGCAGGTGAAGTGATCCGGATGGCGGCGCTCACTCCGCCGCGGCACTGATCGCCGCCATCCGGCGCCGCGCGGCCCGGAAGGTCTCGGGGTCGATGCGGACATCGCCGTCGACCTCCCGCGCGTCCCGTTGCACCTCGTCACCCAGCGCGATGGCGAACGCAACGGTGAGGCGGGCCTCCGTCGCGTGATCCGCGTCCGTCAGACGCGCACGCTCCGGATGCGCATCGAGCCATGCCGCGATCACAGCGATGAGGCGCTCGCGGCTCTCGTGGCTCGCCCACGACACGGCGCTCGTGGTGCCCGGCTCCCGTGTGAACAGCGCGAGTCGACGCCGGGTCATTTCGTCGTCCGCCCCACGGACGGACTCCATGACGATGACAGACGCCGCCACCACCAGATCATCGGGATAGCGGGCGAGGATACGGTCGGTCAGGGCAGGGTCGTATTCGAGGGCCGCTCCGAAGATGGCCTGCTCGAGGGACGTGAAGTAATTGAAGAAGGTGCTGCGGGAGACCATCGCCGCGGCACAGACGCGCTCGACCGTTACTGCTCGCACACCCTCGTCGTAGGCGAGATCCACCGCGGCATTCTCCATCGCGCGGCGCGCGGAGCGGCGCTTGAGTTCGCGCAGTCCTTCGGCCATGACGTCCGCTCCTGCCTGGCGCTACGTAGTGTGGATGAGGAGTTCGATCCTACGCCCGATATTTTGGGTTGCGTCAAGTTTTGGACACAGTCCATACTTACGATCATGCATCCTTCTGCACGCACACGTGACCTGCGCGCCTCCGTGACTGCGAGGCGCGCACGGATCCTCGGCGCCGTCATCGCCACCACCGGGCTGGCCCTCACGACCATCTCCCCCGCCGCTCACGCCGATGCCCCCGTCACGTATCCCGTGACGGTCACAA
The DNA here is from genome assembly GCF_025398275.1 of Microbacterium memoriense. Lineage (GTDB taxonomy): Bacteria > Actinomycetota > Actinomycetes > Actinomycetales > Microbacteriaceae > Microbacterium > Microbacterium memoriense. Next base: position 106,593 of record NZ_JAODOR010000008.1, read on the forward strand.
CCAGCATCGACGACGGGTCCGGCCCTGTGAGCCTTGCCGGCGTTGAGGTCGTCGTCCGGAATCCGTACGTCCCCGACAGCGCTCTCGCGAGCGGGACGACCGGCGCGGACGGCTCTCTGGCGATGGTCGTCGACGGCGAAGAATCCGCCTATGTCGCGGATGCCGTCTGGCCCGGCGCGACGGGCGACCTCCCATCGACCGACGTGCGGATCGAATTCGTGCCGGAACACGGCGAGCCGGTCGAGGTCGTCTTCCACGGTACATACGCCATCGTGTCGGGTTCGATCACCGTGACCGCCGCCGGAGTCCCGATGGCCGATCTCAGCGGGGCCGGCCTCATCGTCTCGAGCGGCGGCACGGAGGTGCAGCGCCTCGCACTCACGGCCGACGGCTCGTTCACGAGCGGCGCGCTCCCCACGAGCGCGACCGCGGACTACCGCCTGACGCTCGTGCCGCCGACCGGCTACGACCTCGCGAACGACCAGCCCGATCCCAACGCGTCGTTCGCACTCCCCGCCGGCCCCACGTCGCCGACCGCCGTGGAGGTGAACCGGCTGTTCGCACTCGCGCCCGAGGGCGGCACGCCCACCCCGACGCCCACGCCCACGCCCACCCCGACGCCCACGCCCACCCCGACACCCACGCCCACCCCAGCCCCGACGACGACGCCGGACCCCACGCCGACCCCGGCCCCCACACCGACACCGACACCGACGGCGACCCCGGCCCCGACCCCGACCCCGACGCCGACGCCGATCCCCACACCGACACCGACGGCGACCCCGACGCCGACGCGGGCGCCGGGACTCGCGGGAACCGTCATCTTCCCCGGCGGAAACACCCTCGGGGCAGCCCTCGACGGCATGAGCGAGGCCGAGTTGAGCGCGCTCCTGCGCGCCACGTCCGCCACCGGGACGGTCGGCGTCACCAACAGCATCGGACAGGTGCTGGGCGTGGCGGTCCATGTCGGGCCCAGCGTCGCCCTTTTCCAGCGGCCCACCACTCCCGTGACCGATCCGATCCCCGGTCTCACCGTCAACCACACCGACTTCGCCGCGGTGGACCTGGAGGCGCTGATGATGGCGGTCCAATCCAACCGCGCATCGCTGCTCGACGCTCAGCTGCAGGCCCAGATCCAGGGCGTGCAAGACCGCAACAACGCGCTCGCGCTGACCAGCACCGCCTTCGGCGCCGTGCGAGCCTATGTGGCGTCGCCCACCGCGGCCACGTTCGCCGCCGCCACCACCGCCGTCCGCGCCGCCGGCGTCACGCACGCCTTCCTCGACCGGTCGGCCGGGACCGGCATGCCAGATGCGAACGCACTCATCTCCGTCCTGCGTTCGACCATGGACGCACACGGCAACACGCAGCAGATGGACATGCTGCGCCTGCAGTCGATGACGGACAAGCGCAACGAGGCGTTCGACCTGACGACGAGCCTCGTCAAGAAGATGCAGGACTCACGGTCGAGCATCATCGGCAACATGCGCTCGACGCCGGTGTCGATCGGCACGGTCCAGTGGAATCGCGGCAACGTGTCGGGGGCGTTCGACCTGTCCGGCGTGCCGAACGGCGCGCACCACCTGATCCTGAACTACGCCGACCTCGGGATCACCCTCGTCTCCGACGTCACGCTGCAGCGCGGCGCGCTCGCCGCGACGGGCAGCCGCCCCAGCCCGGTCTTCGCCTGGGGCGTGGGCCTCGTCACCCTCGGGCTCCTGACCATCCTTGCGCCGCGGCTGAACCGCCGCCACACGCCGCCCGCTTGATCGACCATCAGGAAGGCCCCGCCGCAACGATCCCTTCGGCGGGGCCTGCTGGCTGGGAGTGACGGCCGGCCGTCACTCCCAGGCGAAGATGACTTCGACCTCGACGGGACTGTCCAGCGGCAGCACCGGCACGCCGACGGCGGATCGGGCGTGGCGTGCGGCGTCGCCGAAGACCTCTCCGAGCAGTTCGCTGGCGCCGTTGATGACGCCAGGCTGGCCGGTGAACTCCGGCACCGAGGCAACGAATCCGACGACCTTGACGACGCGGGTGAGGCGGTCGACGCCCCCCACGGCGGCCGCGGCGGCAGCGATCGCGTTGAGCGCACTCTGGCGAGCGTAGGCCTGCGCGTCGGCGGCAGGGACGAGCCCGTGACCCTCGCCGACCTTTCCGGTCGCCGGCAACGCGCCCGAGACCATCGGCAGCTGTCCCGAGGTGTACACGAGGTCACCGTGGACGTTCGCCGGAATGTAGGACGCGACCGGCGGAACGACCGGAGGCAGCTCGATGCCGAGTTCGGCAAGACGCGCCGAGACGGATGCGGCGGCGCTCACGCCTGCCCCTCGAACTGCTGAGCGGCTGTCGCGGCGGCACCGAGGCCGGCGTTGGCGGCGCCGCCGCCCGACGGGCGCTTGAAGTAGGCGACGAGGCCACCCTCCGGGCCCGGGACGACCTGGACCAGTTCCCAGCCCTGCTTGCCCCAGTTGTTGAGAATTGCGGCGGTGTTGTGGATCAGAAGAGGCGTAGTGAGGTATTCCCACGTGGTCATCGAGGCTCCCGGATGTGACGGCGCGCAGGCGCGGCTTGCGGGGCCTACCAAGGGTTCGCCCAGGTATCTCCCCTACGATCAACCCTATGCCTACACCCAAACGGACGGCCACCGGCGTGCTCGGCGGCTTCGCCGGCCTGGTCGGCCTGAGCGCGATCGCCGGCGTCCTCGTGACCGCGACCGTGACCCCCGCCATCGCCGTATCCGGCTACGCCGCGACGAGCGCCCTGGACACGTTTGACAACATGCCGAGCTTCCTTCAGATCGACCCGCTCATGTTGCCGACCGAGATCTACCGCAAGGACACCGTCGGCAACGACGTGCTGATGGCCCAGTTCTACGACCAAAACCGCATCCCGGTGAACTGGGACCAGGTAACCCCGGTGATGTTCGATGCGATCACCTCGAGTGAAGACAAGAACTACTACACACACGGCGGTGTCGACCTGGTCGGTACCGTCAGCGCTCTCGTGGGCAACGCTTCGAGCGGCTCGAACCGAGGTGGGTCCTCGATCACGCAGCAGTACGTGAAGAACGTCCTCCAGCAGAACTGCGAGTCCGAGGCGACGAGCACCGAGCAGGTCGAGGCGTGTTTCACGTCGACGACGGTCTCGACGGGCTCCGAGGGCTACCAGCGCAAACTTCAGGAGATGCGCTACGCGATTCAGCTCGAGAAGCAGTATTCGAAAGACGAGATCCTGCTCGGGTATCTGAACATCACGAACTTCGGCGGCACGGTTTACGGGATCGGCGCTGCGGCCCAGTACTACTTCAGCACCGACGCGGCAAACCTCACGATCGCGCAGGCAGCGACAATCGCCGGCATGGTCCAGGAGCCCAACACCTTCCGCCTTGACCGGCCCGAAGGATCGACCACGAACTCCGCCGGCGAAGCGGTGAACAGCGCCGCCGATGGCTATGCATTGACCCTGGACCGCCGCAATTATGTGCTCGGCCGCATGTTCGACGACGGCAAGATTTCGCAGGCCGAGTACGACGAGGCCAAGGCGACCCCGATCACGCCGGCCATCACGACGCGCGATCAGGGCTGTCAGATGGCCTCTGGTGCGGAGTTCTTCTGCGAATCTGTCGTGGCCGTGATCAAGAGTAACCCCGCCTTTGGCGCAGACGACGAGAGAGCAGCGAATCTTCGTCGAGGGGGCATGAAGATCTACACAACGCTCGACGCCGATCTGCAGAACGCGGCGCTGGAGGCGATCTCGGTCGTTCCGGGGACGGTGGACTACATGGATCTCGGTGCATCGGGGGTCCAGGTGGAGGTTGGTACCGGCCGCGTCCTGTCGATGGTGCAGAACCGCCCCTACAGCGCGACGGGAGATGTACCCGGTACGACTCCTGTCAACTACAACGTGAGCGAGAAGCTCGGTGGAAGTATCGGACACTCCGCAGGGTCTACCTACAAGGTCTTCAGCCTGATCAATTGGCTCCAGCAGGGCAGATCCGTCAACGAGGTGATCAACGGCCGCGTGGGGATCAAAGAAGTAGACACCTGCGACGGAGCGATCCAAATAGTCAATGCCGACAACTCTGGTCTTCCCAACCACATCGCCAACTTCGAACAGAACAGCGGATACTCGGGGACGATCTACAACTTCACCCGAGACTCGCTGAACTCGGGATTCTTCGCGATGGCAGAGCAGATCAGCGTGTGCTCGACAAACGAGGTGGCCGGGCAGCTTGGCGTGACGTGGGGAGATGGCACGACGCCGCTCACCGATGTTCCGTCCTGGTCGACCGTCACGCCCAATGCGGCCTACAACGTCCTGGGTTCTTCGGCTGTGGCTCCGCTTGACATGGCTGGTGCCTACGCCGCAATCGCGGCGAATGGAGTTCTCTGTCAGTCCAAGTTCATCGACAAGGCAATCGACAAAGACGGCAACGACATCACGCCTCAGACGACCTGCGAGCGCAAGCTCAGTGAGGCCGTCGCTTCGACAGCGGCCTACACGCTCCAGGGCGTCATGACCGGCACGGGTGTCGGCGCGCGGATCGGCGACGGCGTCCCTGTGTTCGGTAAGACCGGCATCCACCAGTACGAGCAGACGTGGATGGATGGCGCGTCGACGAAGGTCGCTACCGTGGTGTGGGTCGGAAACGCGACGGGCGCGGTGAAGCTCGACCAACACAGCGCGAGCGGATACCGACTCTCACGCGTCCGTAACTCGATCTGGCCCGCTATGCAGGGCGCTGCCAACGCGAAGTTCGGCGGGGATGCGTTCCCGCAGCCGGATGCCGCGCTCACCAAGCGCGTCCTGACGACGCTCCCCTCCGTCATCGGGATGAGCGTGGATCAGGCCACCGCGACCCTGCAGGCCGCAGGCTTCTCGGTCAATGTCGGCGACGCGGTCGACGGCGCCGAAGCCGCCGGCATTGTCGTCCAGCAGGATCCGGGTGCCGGCCGCGTCGCTGGCGGTACAACGGTCACGATCCGGCCGAGCAACGGCGAAGGCATCACCGTGCCGGGCGTCAGCGGCAAACCTGAAGACGCCCAGCGGGCACTCCAGAGCGCCGGGTTCGCCACAACCACGCTGCAGTGCACGGAATCCGAATCGGCGACCTCGCCGACCGTGACCGGGACTGATCCGGCGACCGGCACGGTCGTCAGCCGGAACACCTCGATCACGATCAACTACCAGGCCAAGAACTGCAACGGCAACCCGTGACCTCGCCCGCGCGCATCGCTCTCGTCGCCGCCACGGCGACGGGGGCGGCCTCGGTCGCCGCCGGCATCTGGGGAACCTGCATCGAGCGGTTCCTGTTCACCGTGCGCTCGCATGAGCTCGCCGTGCTGCCGACCGGCGCGCCCGCGCTGACCGTGCTCCACCTCTCCGATGCGCATATGGCTCCGTGGCAGCACCGCAAGCAGGACTGGATCGCCCGCATCGCCGACGAGATCCAGCCCGACCTCGTCGTTAACACCGGCGACAATCTGGGTCACCCGGCAGGACTCGACGGGATCCGCACGGCATTTGCGCCCTTGCGCGGCGTGCCCGGTTTCTTCGTGCACGGATCGAACGACGTCATCGGTCCGTCCGCGCGCAACCCGCTGTTGTACTTCCGTGGCCCCTCCGAGCGCGCGCAGCGCTCGGAGCTGCTCGATACCCCGGCGATGGACAACTTCTTCACGGAAGAACTCGGCTGGGCCGATCTCAACAACGCGGCGGTATCGATCGAGGTGGCCGGCATGCGCGTCGACGCGTTCGGTGTCAGCGACGCCCACCGCGACTGGGACGAACTCGACGTGCTGCCGGAGGCCCTCGCCGCGCTGCATCCGACCCGTCTGCTCGCGCGCCCGCGACCGGCCGACGTCACGCTCGGCGTGACGCACGCCCCGTATCGACGCGTGCTCGACCGCTTCGTCGAGCTCGGCGCCGACGTGCTGCTGGCTGGCCACACGCACGGCGGCCAGGTGCGCATCCCGTTCTCGCCGAACGCTCTCGTGGCCAACTGCGACATTCCGCTCGACCAGGCCCGAGGCCTCAGCACCTGGACCCGCGGCAACCACACCGTGCCGCTGAATGTCTCGGCCGGCCTCGGACATTCCATCTACGCGCCCGTGCGCTTCGCATGCCGTCCGGAAGTATCCGTCCTGACTTTGCGCGCCGTCGATTCGGTGTGAGCCGCCAGACAGGGTAGACTCGGAGGGTTGCCACGGGGTGTGGCGCAGCTTGGTAGCGCGCGTCGTTCGGGACGACGAGGCCGCAGGTTCAAATCCTGTCACCCCGACAAGTGAGAGGCTCCGCCACGGCGGGGCCTCTCGTGTATCCCCCCCTCGATCGGAGCCTCAGATGCCCACGCCTCGCCTTGTCGCCTTCGATTTGGACGACACACTCGCACCGTCCAAGACCGCGATCGAGCCTCGGATGGCCGACCTGCTGATCGCACTTGCGGAGCGCGTCGAGGTGGCGATCATCTCCGGCGGCCAGCTGCAGCAGTTCACGACGCAGGTCGTCGACCGCCTCCCCGAGACGACAGACCGGGTGCGTGCGGCCTTGCACCTCCTTCCCACCTGCGGAACGCAGTACTACCGGCTCACGGATGCCGGCGTCACGACCATCTACGCGCGGACCCTCAGCGACGATCAGAAGTCACGGGCACTGGCTGCGGTCGAAGGCGAAGCGCGTCGCCTCGGACTGTGGGAGAGCGAGACCTGGGGCGCGATCCTCGAGGACCGCGGCTCGCAGATTACCTTCTCGGCCCTCGGGCAGAGGGCCCCGGTTGCGGAGAAGACGGCCTGGGACCCCACGGGTGCGAAGAAGAACTCGCTCCGCGCGGCCGTTGCCGCGCTCCTCCCCGACCTCGAGGTCCGCTCCGGCGGGTCGACATCGGTCGACATCACCGAGCAGGGAATCGACAAGGCATACGGGATGAACCAGCTCGCGGCGCAGACCGGCATCCCGCTCGTCGACATGCTCTTCGTCGGCGACCGACTCGACCCCGAGGGGAACGACTATCCGGTGCTCGCGATGGGCGTCGCCTGTCACGCGGTCGAGGGGTGGGAGGACACCGCAACGTTCCTCGAGGCCCTGATCCCCACCCTCCCGCCGCGCTGACCGGGCGAGGGAAGCCGCATCTACGGTGAGAGCACTGCGGGCGCGTGGTGCGGAGCGGGAGCGGCCACCGGGGTGAGGCGCTGAAGCTGCGTCACGTGGCGCGGCTCCAGCTCTTCGAGCGACGCGACGCCCAGCAGCTGCATCGTCCGCTCGATCTCCGTGCGGAGGATCTCGATCGTGCGGTCGACTCCTCGGCGCCCCCCGGCCATGAGGCCGTAGAGGTATGCGCGACCGATCAGGGTGAACTTCGCACCGAGGGCCATTGATGCGACGATGTCCGCGCCGTTCATGATGCCGGTGTCGACCATGATCGTCGCATCCTTGCCCACCTCGCGGACGACCTGCGGCAGCAGGTGGAACGGGATCGGCGCGCGGTCGAGCTGCCGGCCGCCGTGGTTGGAGAGGATGATGCCGTCGACCCCGAGGTCGATCAGCCGCTTGCTGTCCGCGACGTTCTGGACACCCTTGATCACGATCTTGCCGGGCCACAGGGAGCGGATGATCTCGAGGTCCTCGTAGCTGATGGTCGGGTCCATCGCCGCGTTGAGCAGCTCGCCGACCGTGCCTCCGGTCGTCGTGAGGGACGCGAATTCGAGCTTCGGCGTCGTGAGGAAATCAATCCACCACCACGGGCGCGGGATCGCGTTCACGATCGTGCCGACGGTCAGCTGTGGCGGGATCGAGAAGCCATTGCGCTTGTCGCGCAGGCGGGCGCCGGCCACCGGGGTGTCGACCGTGAACATCAGGGTGTCGTATCCGGCTTCCGCGGCGCGTGTCACGAGCCCGTAGGACAGCTCCCGCTCCCGCATCACGTAGAGCTGGAACCAGTTGCGCCCGTGCGGATTCGCGGCGCGGACATTCTCGATCGACGTCGTACCGAGCGTCGAGAGAGTGAACGGGATGCCGGCGGCCCCTGCCGCCGTGGCCCCGGCGGTCTCACCCTCGGTCTGCATCAGGCGCGTGAATCCGGTGGGCGCGATGCCGAACGGCAGCGCGGAGCGCCCGCCGAGGATCTCCACCGAGGTGTCGACATGCTCGGCCGGGCGCAGGATGTCGGGGTGGAACTCGATGTCTTCGAACGCCTGACGCGCGCGCGAGAGCGAGAGCTCCCCCTCGGCGGCACCATCCGTGTAGTCGAAAGCCGCTTTCGGAGTACGCCGCTTCGCGATCGTCCGGAGGTCGGCGATCGTCAGCGCTCCCTCGAGCCGGCGCTTCGTGCCATCGAGTTCGGGCTTCTTGAACTGCATGAGCTCCAAGAGCTCGGGAATCTTGGGCAGCTGGCGCTGGACCATGGCATCTCCTCGGGTGTCGTAGAAGTCAGGGGGTCTGCGACGGGGACAGCATGCCCGCGTCGGCGTAGTAGTCGGCGATATGCGCACGGACGATGTGTCGAGCCCGGTCGGCTTCACCGGATTCGATCGCGCTGAGCACGTCGTGGTGCTCGTGTCGCAACCGGTCAGCCGTGGCATCCCAGTCGGTGATACGGGCGACGCCGGCACGGATATAACTGTCGATCGTCGGGCGGAGGCCCGCCATGGTCGCCGCCACGACGACGTTGCCGGCAGCATCCGTCAGACGCAAGTGGAACTGCGCATCCAGGGCGAGGAAGTCATCGGGGGAAAGACCCTCGGCATCCATCGCCGTGAGCGTCGCGCGAGCTTCTGCCAGGTCGGCATCCGGCTGCGCGGCCAGGTGGGCGACCGCCCACTCTTCGAGGAGAAGACGCGTCTCATACACATCGGGGATCGCGAAGCCCTGCGCGGCCACCTGCAGGCGCAACAGTTGCGCCAGCCCGCCGTGCGGTGTCGCGGTGACGATGGCGCCGGCGGTAGGACCGGAGCCGGTTGCGGTGCGGATGAGGCCCATCACTTCGAGGACACGGAGCGCCTCGCGCACGCTGGATCTGCCGACACCGAGCGTGGTCGCGAGTTCGCGTTCCGGAGGGAGGCGGTCACCGGGACCGAGCCTGCCTTCGAGGAGGTCTGTTTCGATCTTTTCGAGCACGACGCGCCACGCGCGTGCGGGGGTGTTCTCGGTCATCGTTGCCCTTCCCAATGGTCCGGCCACACTACCGCGCTGTGGTCAGACCGGCAAACCCATCCGATTTGCTGAGTGAAACGATACAACACGGTCAGACCTCACGCGAATCAGCTGAGCCGACCGTCCGATTCGCGTAAGTAGCACTCCGCACACATCGACTCGTACGTGACCCGTTCCGTGCTCAACTCATCGATCGCGACCTGATCACCGTCGAACACGAACCGGCCGCCGACGAGCCTCGCGTTGAAGATCGCCTTTCGCCCACAGCGGCAGATGGTCTTGAGCTCCTCGAGGCTGTGCGCGAGTTCGAGAAGTCGCGCCGATCCCGGGAATGCCCGCGTCTGGAAATCTGACCGGATGCCGTAAGCCAGCACCGGGATACGCTCCCCCACCGCGATACGCAAGAGGTCTTCCACCTGTGCGGGCGAAAGGAACTGAGCCTCGTCGACGAGGAGACACGCCACCGCAGGATGCGCGTGCGCCGCGACCAGCTCGCGCACATCGTCATCGGGCCCGATCAAAAAGTCGACCATGCGCTCGACTCCGAGACGACTCGAGATCTTCTCGGCGCCTTTCGTGTCGACCGTGGGCTTGGCGAGCAGGACGTGCTGGCCACGTTCTTCGTAGTTGTACGCGGCCTGCAGGAGCGCCGTGGACTTCCCCGAGTTCATCGCTCCATAGCGGAAGTACAGTTTGGCCATCGGGCGCCTCTACTCGTGGATGCCCAGCGCCTCGGCTGTGCGCGTGACGGATGCCGCCGCGCGCGCGGGATCGCCGTTGAGCGTCGAGCCATAGCTGGGGATCAGGTCCCGCAGCTCCGGCTCCCACCCACCGATCCGGTCGGGGAAACAGGTCTTCAGCAGGTTCAGCATGATCGACACGGCCGTCGACGCACCCGGGGACGCCCCGAGGAGCCCGGCGATCGAGCCATCGGCGGAGGTGACGACCTCGGTACCGAACTGCAGGATGCCGCCCTTGTCGGGATCCTTCTTCATGACCTGCGCGCGTTGACCCGCCTGGAGCAACTCCCAGTCTTCGTCTTTCGCCGTCGGCATGAACTCGCGAAGAGAATCGACCTTCTTAGCGTGGTTCTTGAGCAGCTCACCCACGAGGTACTTGATGAGCCCGGGATTGTCGACGGCGACTTTGATCATCGGCCAGAGGTTGCCGGGGCGGACCTGCTCGACGAGGTCCGTGATCCGCCCGTTCTTGAGGAACTTGGGGCTGAAGGTCGCGAACGGGCCGAACAGGAGCGATGCTTCGCCGTCGACCACGCGGGTATCCAGGTGCGGCACCGACATCGGCGGTGCACCGACGGAAGCCTGCGAGTAGACCTTGGCGTTGTGCTGCGCGACGATCGCCGGGTTCGAGGTCTTCAGCCACTGCCCTCCGATCGGGAAGACGCCGTAGCCCTTGATCTCCGGAATGCCGGATGCCTGCAGCAGCTTGATCGCCCATCCGCCCGCTCCGACGAACACGAAGCGTGCGCGGAAACTGCCCGGGGTCTTCCCCAGTGCGTGGCGGTACGAGACCTTCCAGGTTCCGTCATCGAGCTTCGTCAGATTGCGGACCTCACGGTTCGTGACGACATCCACCCCCTGCGCCTGCAGGTGAGCGAAAAGCTGGCGCGTCAGCGCGCCGAAATCGACATCGGTGCCGGCCGGTACCCGCGTGGCAGCGAACGGCTCGCCCTTGCGGCGCTTCTGCATGAGCAGCGGTGCCCACTGATTGATGACGCGCGAGTCCTCGGAGTACTCGATCCCGGCGAAGAGCGGCTCGTTCTTCAGGATCTCGTAGCGCTTCTTGAGGTAGGCGACGTCCTTCTCCCCGCGGACGAACGTCATGTGCGGCGTCGCGTTGATGAAGGTCGACGGACCGTCGAGGATGCCGCGCTCGATGAGGGCGGTCCACAGCTGCCGGCTCTGCTGGAACTGTTCGTTGATCGCGATGGCCTTCGCCGGATCCATCGAGCCATCCGGACCCTCGGGCATGTAGTTCAGCTCGCACATCGCCGCGTGCCCTGTGCCGGCATTGTTCCACGCGTTGGAGGATTCCTGCGCGACTTCGGACAGTCGTTCGCACACGACGATCTTCCAGTCGGGCTGCAGCTGCTTCAGCAGGGTTCCCAGGGTGGCACTCATGATGCCACCACCGATCAAGACGACATCGACGGGTTCACTCACAATGTTCCAGTCTAGGCCGCGTTTCGCACCGTGCCGGCCCGGCGGAGGTGCCGGCATCCAGGAAGGAACGCGATTCTTACCGGTGAGTCAAGACGACCCGGCTATGGGATACCCAACCGCGCTGAAGAGGCGAATCGGACATCGGGCGAGGCGCCGCGATTTTCAGCGGCGAATGCCGAAGACGAAGTAGGCCGCCGGGCCGATCCAGTTGACGAGGATTGCGGGCACCCACGCCTGCTTGGGTCCGCGTACGTCTGCGGGTGAGCGGTGTGCGAGGTCCCAGAACGCCAGCACGGCGAACGAGATCTGGGTCATCGCGGCGACCGCGATGGCCACGCGGGCCAGCGTGCCCTGCGGCGCCTTCTCGCCCATCAGGCGACCTGTGCGCCGAGACGAGCCGCGACGATCTCGGCGATCTGCACAGCGTTGAGCGCCGCTCCCTTGCGGAGATTGTCGTTCGAGATGAACAGGACGAGTCCCTTGCCTGCCGGAGCGGACTGATCCGCGCGGATGCGGCCGACGAAGCTGGGATCCTTACCGGCGGCCTGCAGCGGCGTCGGGACCTCTTCGAGCACGACGCCCGGTGCGGATGCCAGGATCTCGCGTGCACGATCGGGGGTGATGTCGCGGGCGAACTCCGCGTGGATCGACAGCGAGTGTCCGGTGAAGACGGGAACCCGCACGCACGTGCCGGCGACGAGAAGATCGGGCAATTCGAGGATCTTGCGGCTTTCGTTGCGAAGCTTCTTCTCTTCGTCGGTCTCGTTGTCGCCGTCGTCGACCAGATTGCCGGCGAGCGGGATGACGTCGAACGCGATCGGGGCGACGTACTTCTCCGGCTGCGGGAAGTCGACGGATGATCCGTCGTGGACGAGATCGAGGGTGTGGTTCTGCGCGAGGACCCCTTCGATCTGACCGAGCAGCTCCTGTGCACCGGCCAGGCCCGAGCCCGACACCGCCTGGTAGGTGCTGACGATCAGGCGCTCGAGCCCGGCCTCGTCGGCCAGCGGCTTGAGCACCGGCATCGCGGCCATCGTCGTGCAGTTCGGGTTCGCGATGATCCCCTTGGGCGGGTTCTCCGTCGCGTGCGGGTTGACCTCGCTGACGACGAGCGGCACGTCGGGGTCCATCCGCCAGGCGCTCGAGTTGTCGATGACGACCGCGCCGGCCTCGGCGAAGCGGGGGGCGTGGGCGCGGGAGCCCGTCGCACCGGCGCTGAACAGGGCGATGTCGATGCCTGCCGGGTCGGCAGAGGCGATGTCTTCGATGATGATCGTGTGACCGGCGAACTCGACGGCGGTGCCGGCGCTGCGGGCCGTCGCGAAGAGTCGGAGATCACCGATCGGGAACGCCCGCTCGGCGAGAATCTCACGCATGACCGTGCCGACCTGGCCGGTGGCGCCGACGATGGCGACGGAAAGTCCGGAATCGGAGATGCGGGTCATAGCTCTACCTCAGGGATCGCGTAACGGGGTTGCCCGATTGTATCGGGCGGGGTGTGGATGAGTGGGCTGGGCTCAGCGACCGGAGCCGGCGTAGACGACGGCCTCGGTGTCGCCGTCGAGACCGTACGCGGTGTGCACGACGCGTGCGGCTCCCGCCAGGTCGTCGCCGCGGACGACGACCGAGATGCGGATCTCGGACGTCGAGATCATCTCGATGTTGACCCCGGCCGTCGACAAAGCTTCGAACAGCGTCGCCGAGACACCCGAGTGGGTGCGCATGCCGGCGCCGACGACCGAGAGCTTGCCGATCTGGTCGTCGTGCACGAGGCTCTCGAAGCCCACGTCGGCCTGCTCGGCGGCGAGCGCGCGCAGAGCGAGCGACGCATCCGTCTTCGGCAGGGTGAACGAGATGTCGGTGCGACCGGTCGCCGCGGCGGAGACGTTCTGCACGATCATGTCGACGTTGGCGCCGGATTTCGCGACGATCTTGAAGATCTCGGCCGCCTTGCCAGGAACGTCGGGAACACCGATGACGGTGATCTTGGCCTGGCTGAGGTCGGTGGCGACACCGGCGACGATGGGCTCTTCCATGGGACTCTCCTGTGTGCGCGGCGAAGCCGTGACGATCGATGCGGGGGCGGTCATTCCCGGGCTCAGGACAAAAGTCCCCTGCCCCGAACTGAATGTCGAGCGGGCGTTGATCATGACCCCGTGCCGACGGGCGTACTCGACGGCACGGATGTAGAGCACCTTGGCACCGTTGGCGGCGAGCTCGAGCATCTCCTCCGACGAGACGACGTCGAGTTTGCGTGCCTGCGGCACGACGCGGGGGTCGGCCGTGTAGATGCCATCGACGTCGCTGTAGATCTCACAGACATCCGCGTCGAGAGCGGCGGCAAGGGCGACGGCGGTCGTGTCGGAGCCGCCACGGCCGAGCGTCGTGATGTCGCGGGTGTCGCGGTTGAAGCCTTGGAAACCGGCGACGATGACGATCGCACCTTCGTCGAGCGCTTCGCGCAGCCGGACGGGGGTGACATCGACGATCCGCGCCGCACCGTGTGTCGCGTCGGTGATCATGCCGGCCTGGCTGCCGGTGAACGAGCGCGCCTCGAACCCCATGGAGTGAATCGCCATCGCGAGCAGCGCCATCGAAATGCGCTCGCCCGAGCTCAGCAGCATGTCGAGCTCACGCGGTGCCGAGATCGGCGCGACCTGGTGCGCGAGGTCGAGGAGTTCATCGGTCGTGTCGCCCATCGCGCTCACGGCGACGACGACGTCGTGGCCGGCGCGGCGGGTGTCGACGATCCGCTTGGCGACCCGCTTGATGCTCTCGGCATCGGCAACGGATGACCCGCCGTATTTCTGGACGATCAGCGCCACTGTGGAACTCCCGGGTGTGTGGACGAGGCCCGAACGGACGGATGCCGGCCCCACCGCACCATCTTAGAGAGGGCCGGATGCCCTGACGGCCATGTGACGCTCACTCCGGGTGCAGGCTCTCGTCGGCGGGCACGACGCGCCAGTCTGTGAACAGCACCGTCAGTCCGCCGCGGGTCGGAGCACAGCAGAAGGGCCCTGCCTCTACCACTGCAGACGCGTCGAGCGGAGCCACGCGGACGAGGCGCCAGGGCTCGTCCGCGACGCGCGCGCGAATGGTGACGGCATCACCCGACCGACTCGCCCGGACCGTGACGTCTCTTCCCGCCCAGTCCGGCACGGGCGCGAGTGACCAGTCCGAGAAGCGAGCCGTGACGACGGCGCCGAGACTGTTCGTGCCGTCGCTGAACTCGACCCCCGCTTTGATCCAGTGCTCGTCATCGACGCGGAGGAAGACACCAGCCTGGTCGAACTGCGCGGTGAAGTCGAGGCGGAAGGACACTTCGACGGCGGTGCGCTGCGGAAGCGCTGCCAGCAGAGCATGTTCGGTGTCGTGCACGAAGCCATACGACGTCCGGCGCCAGGCGTCGCTGCCTTCGCGCGCCGTCACCACCAGCCCGTCGGTGGTCACACGCGCGTCGACGGGCTCGTTCGTCCAGGTTCCGGACGCCCACGGTTGAACGCCCATCAGACGGCGCGGCGGCCTTCGAACGCACGGCCGAGCGTGACCTCGTCGGCGTACTCCAGGTCGCCGCCGACGGGGAGCCCCGAGGCGAGGCGAGTGACACGGATCTCGAGGGTGTGCAGGAGCCGACTCAGATACGTCGCCGTCGCCTCCCCCTCGAGGTTGGGGTTCGTCGCGAGGATCACCTCTTGCACGGTGCCGTCGGCGAGGCGCTGCATGAGTTGCGTGATGCGCAGATCATCGGGGCCGACGCCGGCGATCGGACTGATCGCACCGCCGAGCACGTGGTACAGCCCGCGGAACTCGCGCGTGCGCTCGATCGATGAGACATCCTTAGCATCTTCGACGACGCAGATCAGCGCCGTGTCACGCCGGGAGTCGCGGCAGATGCTGCACCGGTCCTGCTCGGAGACATTGCCGCAGATTTCGCAGAAGCGCACCCGCTCCCGCAGGTCGCCGAGGAGGAGCGACAGTCGCGACACGTCGAAACTCGGCGTCTGGAGAATGTGGAAGGTGATGCGCTGCGCCGACTTGGGTCCGATGCCGGGAAGGCGTCCGAACTCGTCGATCAGGTCTTGGACGATGCCGTCGTACATGGGTTAGTTGAACCTCGTCGGGGGCGTGTACGGCTCTTCTCGGACGAACGTGGCACCGAGCATCTGCCGGACGACCGCTTCACCGACCCGCTCGATGCCCCCCGTGCGTGTGGCGGGCCGTTCGGGGCGCTCGACGGCGACCGCGGCGCGCGGCGGAACCCGAGCGTGAACGTCGGCCGGGGGCGGTGGCGCGTCGTCGTCGTCCGGCGGCATCGGCTCGGGACCGTCGTCGAGGACGTCACCCTCGCGTTGCAGTGTCAGCGTCCGCGCCGGAGCGGATGCCGCCTCTTCGGGCTCGTCGTCGACCGCCAGAGCTCCGGCCTGCGCGGGGGCATCGCCGGTGGGGATCGCGGCTACCGCCCATTCCGTGACCGGAGAGGATGCCGCGGGATGCGAGGGCGCGGAGCGGTTCGCGGCCGCCGGGCGTGCGGGTCCTCCCGCGGAGGGTCCGGCACCACGTGGTCCGGAGCCGCCGCCGCGCGAGCCGGGGCCCGAAGAGCCCCCACCATCCGTCGGTCCGGCGCTGCCGCCGGCACCGCCCGTGTCGGAGTCGTGACGCGCGACGTACTTGACCCGGACGCCCAGGACACCCGCGATCGCGCCGCGGAGATCCTCACTCGGGCCGGCACCGGCCGAGAGCTTTTTGAAGGAGGCGACATCGTTCTGGCTCTGGAACGACAGCGTGAGAACGTCGTCGGCGTAGGCGACCGGAGTCGCTGCGGTCGCGATCATCCATGACGAGCGGCTCACGGGCTCGAGTCGCTGGAGGATCTCAGGCCAGGCATCGCGCACGTGGCCGAGGGTCAGCGGCCCGGACGGGATCACGGGTGCGGGCACGTCGGCGGCGGCCGGCGCGTTCGACGCCGGCGCCTCGTCCGCCGGGAGCGGAGGAGCAGCGGGAGCGGACACCGACGCGTCCCGAGCCACGGTGGACGGCGCAGGTGCGTCGACACGTGCCGCGGGTGCGGCCGGTGCCGGAGCGTCGACCCGCACCACCGCTGCCGGCGCGTGCGCACTGCCCGCGTCCGGTGCCGAGGCGAGCACGCGCGCCACGAGAAGCTCGAGCTGTAGCCGCGGTGACGTCGCCCCGGTCATGTCATCCAGCGTCGTGACGACGAGGTCGGCGATCTTCGAGAGTCGGTCGGTGCCGAAAGCCGACGCCTGCCGCCCCATCCGCTCGAGTTCATCGACGGGTATTCCGCGGAGGACGGCGGATGCGCCCTGCCCCGTGGCGGCGACGATGATGAGATCACGCAGCCGCTCGAGCAGATCGTCGACGAAGCGGCGGGGGTCTTGGCCCGTCTGCACGACGCGATCGACAGCCGCGAATGCGGCGCCCGCGTCGTTCCCCGCGAACGCCTCGACGACCTCATCGAGCAGTTCGGCGTGGGTGTAACCGAGGAGCGACACCGCGCGCTCGTACCGCACCAGCGCGCCGTCCGGGCCCGAACCGGTCGACGGGTCGGATCCCGCGATCAGCTGGTCGAGCAGCGAGAGGGTGTCGCGGGGGGACCCCCCACCGGCACGCACGACGAGCGGGAGGACACCGGCCTCGACCTGCACTCCCTCTTGCACACACAGTTGTTCGACGTACTCGAGCATCGCCGCCGGGGCGACGAGCCGGAAAGGATAGTGGTGCGTGCGCGAGCGGATCGTCCCGATGACTTTCTCGGGCTCGGTCGTCGCGAAGATGAACTTCACGTGATCCGGCGGCTCTTCGACGAGCTTGAGCAGGGCGTTGAACCCCTGCGCCGTCACCATGTGCGCCTCGTCGAGGATGAAGATCTTGAACCGGTCGCGCGCCGGCGCGAAGATCGCGCGCTCACGCAGATCGCGGGCATCGTCGACACCGTTGTGCGAGGCGGCATCGATCTCGACGACGTCCAGGGACCCGCCGCCACCACGGCTGAGCTCGACGCAGCTGTCGCACGTCCCGCACGGGACGTCGGTGGGTCCCTGCGCACAGTTGAGGCACCGCGCCAGAATGCGCGCCGAGGTCGTCTTGCCACATCCGCGGGGGCCGGAGAACAGGTAGGCGTGGCCGACGCGATCGCTGCGCAGCGCGGTCATGAGGGGGTCGGTGACCTGGGCCTGCCCGATCATCTCGCCGAACGTTTCGGGCCGGTAGCGGCGATACAGGGCGGTGGTCACCAGGACAGCCTACGGCGTGGCACCGACACGACGCCGGGAACATCCCCCACCCCTGCGCGTTTACTTCCGATGTGAGTCCCGCAGCCGTCGACGTCGCCGTCATCGGCGCGGGCCAGGCCGGGTTGTCCGCGGCGTATCACCTCCGACGTCGGGGATACACGCCGGAGAACGGAGATCGGGCGTACGTCGCGCTCGATGCCGAGACTGCGCCCGGCGGAGCGTGGCAGCACCGCTGGCGGTCGTTGCGGATGGCGACGGTCAACGGCATCCACGAACTGCCCGGCTTCGCGGTGCCACCCGCGGATCCGACCGCGGCGAGCGCCGATGTACTGCCCGCGTACTTCGCCGAATACGAAGAGCGGTTCGACCTCCAGGTGCGCCGACCGGTCCATGTCCACGCGGTCCGCCGCGCGGACGATGATCCCTCAGGTCGGATGCTCGTCGAGACGGATGCCGGCACCTGGGCGGCCCGGTACGTCATCAACGCGACCGGCACGTGGCGGCGCCCTTTTTGGCCGCACTATCCGGGTCACGAGCAGTTCGCCGGCCGGCAACTCCACGTGCACGATTACGTCTCGGCGGAGGAGTTCGCCGGCCGCCGCGTCGTGATCGTCGGCGCCGGGATCTCGGCCATCCAGCTGCTCGATGAGATCTCCCGCCTGACCGACACCTTCTGGGTGACGCGAAACGACGTGACGTGGGATGCCGCGGACTTCGACACCGCCGCCCGCGTCTCGGCGATCGCCGGCGTGGAGGAGCGTGTGCGGCAAGGCCTCCCACCCGGCAGCGTCATCTCTGTCACCGGCCAGCACTGGACCCCCTGGGCGCGCGCGGCCGAGGCACGCGGCGTGCTCCTGCGGCATCCGATGTTCACGCGCATCGAGGAGCACGGCGTGCGCATGCCGGATGGCTCGTTCGAACCCGCCGACGTCATCCTCTGGGCGACAGGATTCCGCGCGGACATCGCCCATCTCGCGCCTCTCGGGCTGCGGACAGCGGCCGGGGGTATCCGCGTCGCGGACGGCCGCGCGCTCGACGAACCGCGCCTGTTCCTGATCGGATACGGCCCGTCCCAGTCCACCGTCGGCGCCAACCGCGCCGGTCGCAACGCGGTCCGGGCGATCCTCTCTCACCCCTGACGCGCCACCCAGAAAGTGGGCGCGAACTGTCCCCATACGCGGCGGGAGAGACGATTCGCGCCCACTTTTCGGGCAATGGGCGTCAGGTGTCGATACCGAGGTTTCCGTCGTCCCCGCTGATGATCGGCATGCTGCCGGTGATCACCGGGATCGAAGTCGTCATCGCCGGCACCGAGGCGGACAGCAGCGTGCCGTCCTCGCGGAGCGACTCGCCGAGATCCTCGAGCGTCGGGCGGCCGTGCAGCACGGGTCCCTGCCCGTGCAGGCGCACCGTGACCGTCTCTCCGCCGGCCACAACGTACGACGCACCCCGGACCATGAAGCTCACCGGCTCGCCCGGTGAGGCGACGACCTCGAGGGTGCCGGCGGTCACCGTGATGCGCAATTGCGTCCCGTGCCAGTGAAGCGTGAACGACAACGAGGGCCAATCGGCCGGCAAGCGCGGGTCGAACGTGAGCTCGCCGAAGTGGTCCCGCATACCGCCGAAGCCCGACACGAGCGCGGTCCACACGCCACCCGCCGAGGCGACGTGCACGCCGTCCGCAGCGTTGTGATGCAGATCACCCAGGTCGACGAAGATCGACTGAGCGAAGTACTCCAGAGCGAGGTCCTGGTATCCGACCTCCGCCGCCAGAATCGACTGCACGACGGCGGACAGCGTCGAGTCGCCCGTGGTGAGCGGGTCGTAGTACTCGAAGTCGGCCAGTTTTTCCTCGTCGGTGAAGTGGTTGCCCTGCAAGAACAGCGCGAGCACCACATCAGCCTGCTTGAGCACCTGGTAGCGGTAGATCACAAGCGGGTGGAAGTGCAGCAGCAGGGGCCGATGCTCAGGCGGGGTCGAATCGAGGTCCCAGACTTCACGTTCGAGGAAGATCGCGTCCTGTGGGTGGATGCCGAGGGCATCGCTGTAGGGAATGTGCATGGCCTCGCCGGCTGCTTCCCACCCGTCGGCTTCGGCCTCGCCAAGACCCAGACGGTCGACCATCAGGGCGTACGCCTCCGGCACCGTCTCGGCCATTTCGCGGACGACCCGCGCAGCAAAACGCAGGTTGAAGCGCGCCATCACATTCGTGAACAGATTGTCGTTGACGACCGTCGTGTACTCGTCCGGCCCCGTCACGCCGTGGATGTGGAAGCTCTCCATGTCGCCCGACTCGGAGAAGCGCCAGAATCCGAGCGTCGACCACAGCCGCGCTGTCTCGACGGCGATGTCGACGCCCTCCCGGTGGAGGAAATCGATGTCACCGGTCGCCCGCACGTACTTCGCGAGCGCAAAGCTGACGTCAGCGTTGATGTGGTACTGCGCGGTACCGGCGGCGTAATAGGCCGACGCCTCTTCACCGTTGATCGTGCGCCACGGGAACAGCGCTCCGGCCTCGTTGAGCTGTGCGGCGCGCTTCCGCCCTGCGGGGAGCATGAGGTACCGCATCCGCAGCGCGTTGCGGGCCCACTGCGGCGTCGTGTACATGAGGAACGGCAGCACGTAGATCTCGGTGTCCCAGAAGTAGTGTCCGCTGTAGCCCGAGCCCGACACCCCCTTCGCGGGGACACCTTGCCCATCGGCGCGCGCGGCAGCCTGCGCCAACTGCAAGAGGCACCAGCGCGTCGCCTGCTGGAGGTCATCATGGCCCTGGATGACGATGTCGGATCGGTCCCAGAAGGCCGCCATCCATTCGGTCTGCCGGTCGAACTGCACCTGCGCGCCCTCGGCCGCCACCCGGTCCAGTGCCCGGCGTCCGCGGTCGACGAGCTCGCGCCCGGGGACACCGCGCGACGTGTGATAGGCCACGACCTTCGTGACCGTGGTCGGAACACCCGCTTTCGCCTGCACGCGGAAGACGTTCTTGGCGATGTCGGGGTCGATCGAGGTGCGCGCCGAGTAGTCGTTCTCGGTCTCGATGACGTGATCCGCGACGACCGACAGCGTCATCCCGGACGCCGCAACTCGATACGCCAGCGCCGAGCGTTGCCCGTCCTGCCAGTATTCCTCGGAGTGGAGCACCCGCTCATCGATCTTCTCCGCGCGTCGCGGGTCGAACCCTGCCTTCCGGGCGCGACCGGGCGCGGCACCGCCGTAGACATCCTCGCCGTCCTGGCGATTGATCATCTGACAGCTGATCGCGACTGCGGCATCCGCGCCGATCACCGTCACCGAGACGCGCTGCACGGCCAGGTGCTTGTCTTCGAACGAGACCATCCGTTCGAAGTCGATGAGGACGTCTTTGCCGCTCGGTGTCGTCCAGCGCACGTGCCGGGTCAAGACGCCCGTGCGCATATCGAGCACGCGCTCGTACTCGCGGACGTCGGCGACATCGAACGACAGCGGTTCGTCGTCGACGTACACCCGCATGATCTTCGCGTCCGGGGCGTTGACGATCGTCTGGCCGACCTCGGCGAACCCATAAGCCTGCTCAGCGTGCCGAATCGGGAACGTCTCGTGGAACCCGTTGATGAACGTGCCGTGCTCGTGCTCGTGGCGGCCCTCGGGCTGGTTTCCGCGGAGTCCGAGGTATCCGTTGCCGACGGAGAAAAGCGTTTCGGTGACGCCGGCGTCGTCGAGGCTGAACCTCTTCTCGACGAGACGCCAGGGGTCGATCGGGAAACGGTCGCGATCCATCACTTCTCCTCCATGAATGCACCGAGGTCGTCCACGACGACGTGTGCGCCGAGGTCGAGGAGCGCCTGCGCGCCCGCGCCACGATCGACGCCGACGACCAGCGCGAAGCCGGCGGCGGATGCCGAGGCGACACCGGAGTGCGCGTCTTCGACGGCGGCGCTGCGGGCGGGGTCCACGCCCAGCATCCGCGCGCCCACGGCGAACATGTCCGGCTCGGGCTTGGACCGCAGGCCTTCGCGCGCGGCGACCACGCCGTCCATCACGACCGGGAAGCGGTCGCGGATGCCGGCGACGGTCAGCACTTCTTCGGCGTTTTTCGAGCTTGAGACGACGCCGATCGGCACGCCGAGGGCGATCAGGCGGTCGACCAGCGCCAGGGAACCCGGATAGGGCGCGATGCCGTCGGTGCGCAGCACGCGGGAGAACACGGCATTCTTGCGGTTGCCGATACCGCAGACGGTGTCGGCGGCCGGGTCATCGGAGGGATCACCCCACGGAACTTCGACGTCGCGCGAGCGCAGCAGGCTGGCGACGCCGTCGTAGCGCTGTTTCCCGTCGAGGTACCGGAAATAGTCCTCGTCGGTGTACGCCGGCTCGATGCCCCACGCGGCGAACAGCTCGGTGAACATCGTCTGCCACGCGTGCATATGCACTTCGGCGGTCGGTGTGAGGACCCCGTCCAGATCGAACAGGACCCCGTCGTAGGCGGACAGGTCAGGAAGCGTTTCGGCTGTCACCGTCCCAGCGTAGTGCGCACCCTGTTTCCGGTGCATGACGAACTCCCAGGCAGGGTGGGTCGGGATGCTCAGCGCGGCCGGGCGACCTGCAGGGTCTGCCGGGCGATCTCCAGCTCCTCGTTGGTGGGGACGACGAGGACGGTCACCGGGGAGGCGTCGGTGGAGATGACGCGGATGCCCGGGCTCCGCGTCTGGTTGCGCTCGGGATCGATCTCGATGCCCGCGAAGCCGAAGGTCCGCAGGGCCGTCGCGCGCACGAGCGGTGAGTTCTCGCCCACGCCGGCGGTGAAGGAGATGACGTCTACACCGCCGAGCTGCCCGAGGTAGGCGCCGATGTACGCGCGGAGTCGGTGGGCGTACACGTCGAACGCGACGACGGCGTCCGGGTCGCCCGCCTCGTAGCGCTCCTCGATGTCGCGCATGTCCGATGCTCCGGCGAGGCCGAGCATCCCCGACCTCTTGTTGAGGAACTCGTCGACCTCGAACGGGGTCCAGTGCTCGCGCTGGGCGAGGACGAGGAGCGCCGATGGATCGATGTCGCCCGAGCGGGTGCCCATGACGAGGCCCTGCAGAGGGGTGAGCCCCATCGAGGTGTCCACGGAAAGACCCCCCTCGATCGCCGCGGCGGACGCTCCGTTCCCGAGGTGCAGGACGATCTGGCGGAGGGAGCCGAGGTCCTTCCCGACGAATCGGGCGGCTTCCTCGCTGACGAATTTGTGGCTCGTGCCGTGGAAGCCGTAGCGGCGGATGCGATGCTTCTCCGCGATCGCCTTGTCGATGGCGTAGGTGTATGCCGCTTCGGGCATGCTCTGGTGGAACGCCGTGTCGAAGACGGCGACGTGCGGGATCTGGGAGAAGTCCGCGCGTGCCGCCTTGATGCCCTGCAGCGCACCGGGGTTGTGGAGCGGGGCGAGGGCGGACAGTTCGTCGATGTTGATCTCGACGAGACGCGTGATGAGCGTGGGTTCGAAGAAGCGGGCACCGCCCTGGACGACGCGGTGACCCACCGCGATCGGGGGGGTGCTCCGACAGCGACGGGCCGTGCTCGGCGAACGCCTCGAGCATGACGGCGAATCCCGCCGTGTGATCGGGGATCGGGAGCTCACGCGCGTGCTTGGCGTCGCCGACCTTGTGCGTCGCGATGCCGCCGGCGGGATCCCCGATCCGCTCCACGAGACCCGAGGCGAGAGCCCGCTGGTCTTCGACGTCGACCAGCTGGTATTTGAACGAGGACGACCCACTGTTGATCACGAGCACGACGGTCATGCGGATGCTGCTCCTTCGGCCTGGGCCTGGATCGCGGTGATGGCGATCGTGTTGACGATGTCTTCGACGAGTGCGCCGCGGGAGAGGTCGTTGATGGGCTTGTTGAGACCCTGGAGCACCGGCCCCATCGCGACGGCCCCGGCGGAGCGCTGCACGGCTTTGTAGGTGTTGTTGCCGGTGTTGAGGTCGGGGAAGACGAAGACGGTGGCCCGCCCCGCCACCGCGGAGTCGGGCATCTTCGCCTTCGCCACGGCCGCATCGGCGGCCGCGTCGTATTGGATGGGGCCTTCGACGAGCAGCTCGGGGGCGCGCTCGCGGACGAGAGCCGTGGCCGCGCGTACCTTGTCGACGTCTTCGCCCGAACCCGACTCCCCCGTCGAGTACGACAGCATCGCCACGCGCGGGTCGATCCCGAACTGCGCGGCCGTCGCCGCGGAGGACACCGCGATGTCGGCCAACTGCTCCGCGGACGGATCAGGCACCACGGCGCAGTCGCCGTAAACCAGCACCCGGTCGGCGAGCGCCATGAGGAAAACGCTCGAGACGACCGACACCCCGGGCTTCGTCTTGATGATTTCGAACGCCGGACGGATGGTGTGCGCCGTCGTGTGCGCCGCACCCGACACCATGCCATCGGCGAGGCCCAGGTGGACCATCATCGTGCCGAAATACGACACGTCGGTGACGGTGTCGGCGGCTTTCTCGTACGTGACGCCCTTGTGTGCGCGGAGCAGCGCATACTCTTTCGCGAAGCGGTCGACCGTGGCCGGATCGAACGGGCTCAGCACGTGGGCGGCGCTGATGTCCAGGCCCAACTCGACCGCGCGTCCGCGGACGTCGGCCTCCTCCCCCAGGATCGTGAGGTCGGCGATGCCGCGGGCCAGCACCGTAGCCGCGGCGCGCAGAACCCGGTCGTCGCTTCCCTCGGGCAGGACGATGCGTTTGCGTCCCGTACGCGCACGTTCGAGCAGCTGATACTCGAACATGAGCGGAGTGACCGCGCTCGAATGCGCGAGACCGAGCGCAGTGGTCAGCTCTTCCGTGTCGACATTCTGCTCGAAAAGCGCGAGCGCCGTGTCGTATCGGCGTTGCGACCCGGCGGCCAGCCGGCCGCGGGTCCCCATGACCCGGACCGCGGTGTCGAACGTGTCGAGGTCGGTCTGAACGATCGGCAACGACGAATCCAGGCCCGCCATGAGCTTCTGCACGGCACCCGGCAGAGGGAACGGGCCGTTGAGGATGATTCCGGAGATCGACGGGAAGGTGCCGGACGAGTTCGCGAGCAAGAGCCCCAGGAGCACCTCGGTGCGGTCGGCCGGGACGATCACGATCGCCCCTTCCTCGAGACGGGCCAGCACGTTGTTCAGCGACATTCCGGCCACGACGACATCGACGACTTCGCGGGTCAGGAGAGCCTCATCGCCACGCAGGAGCGTGCCGCCGAGGCTCAGCATGACGTCGCGGACGGCGGGAGCGACCAGGTAGATGTCCTCGGGGATCGACCACACGCCCACGGCGGATTCGCGCGTGCCGTCCACTGCCGGCACATCGGCGACCGTGCGGGCGATCTCCGCATTGATCTCCGACAGCGTGACGGGATCGGCACGGTTGGTGATGACGGCGAACAGTTCTGCGCGGTGATGCTGGAGCTCGGTGACGGCCTGGGCCGTGAGTTGACCGAGCTCGTGGGGCGTACGCGGGATCGAGACGCCGAGTCGGTCGCCTTCGCTCGCACGCCCGTTCAGGACGAGTAGCACGGGGGCGCCGAGATTCGCCGCGATTCGGGCGTTGTAGCCGAGTTCGGTCATCGAGCCGACGTCGGTGAAATCGCTGCCGACGATGACGACGGCGTCGCACTTGGCTTCGACCGCCTTGTAGCGCTCCACGATCGTGGAGAGTGCGGCATCCTGATCGCGACGGACGTCGTCGTACGTGACCCCGACGCACTCCTCGTAATCCAGATCGACGTCGATATGGTCGAGCAGCATCTCGAGCACATAATCGCGCTCCGCGGTCGAGCGCGCGATGGCACGGAACACACCGACCCTCGGTGTCACGCGCGTCAGTGCATCGATCACCCCCAGCACGATCGTGGACTTGCCGGAAAGGCCTTCCGCGGATGTGATGTAGATGCTCTGAGCCACGCTGCCAACCCTATGGTCTGGCCGCACAGCCCGGCCAGGATCCACCCCAGAGAAAACCCGACGGCCCACGCGGCGGGGTTACGCTCGGGATCATGCCAGACAGCGTGTTGCAGCCCGGAGCCGTTGTTCCCGATCAGCGTGGGCGCACGGGGCTCCATCGCACCGGACTGGGCCTCGACGGCAACCCCGACGTCCGGGTGACCGATGTCGAGGTGGTCGCCGCCGCCTGGCATGTCCTGCGCCGCACGACCCTCGAGGTCCGGGCGCCGGACGGCACCTGGCAGACGCAGCAGCGCGAGACCTACGACCGCGGAAACGGCGCGACGATCCTGCTGTACGACCCCGAACGCCGCCGCGTTCTGCTCACGCGTCAGTTCCGCTATCCCGTCTACGTCAACGGCCACCCCGACGGGATGCTGCTGGAAACCGCCGCGGGCCTCCTCGACGACGACGACCCGATCACCGCCATCCGCCGTGAAGCCCAGGAAGAGACCGGTGTCGACGTCGGCGAGCTCACCCACGTGTGGGACGTCTATATGAGTCCGGGCTCGGTGACCGAGCGCATCCACTTCTTCGCCGCGCCCTACGACGGGTCCGCACTCACGACCCATCGCGGTGGTCTTGCCGACGAGGGCGAGCACATCGAACTCCTCGATCTCGGCATCGAGGAGGCACTGGCGATGATCCGCGACGGGCGTATCCAGGATGCGAAGACGATCATGCTGCTGCAGTGGGCCGTGCTCGATGGGCCGTTCGCGCTGTCTTCCCCGCAGACGCCGTCATCCCCGGGGGAAAAGTAAGACTCTCCGCGAACCCGGCAGAGCCCGGTTACCCTTGCTACGTTTCCGTCCTGGGGGAGTTGGCCTGGGTGCCGTCTCGCGGAGAGCCGCCACAAGTCTAGCCGACTCCCAGCCCCGGCCTTCCCGCCCGGGCTAGGCTCGGTTCGGGGCCGCACCGCCGCGTCCACCGCCGATCCCGATCTGCAGGGAGCCGCATGCCGGACTTGACGACCAACGCCCCCGCTGTAGATGCCACCAGCTTCGCCGAGTCCACCGACGCGATCGCGGCGTCGGTCTCGCGAGTGATCGACGGCAAACCGGCCGCCGTGCGGGCAGCCCTCGTGTGCCTCCTCGCCGAAGGCCACCTCCTCATCGAGGACGTTCCCGGCGTCGGCAAGACGATGCTCGCGCGAGCGCTCGCGGCATCCATCGAGGCGACCGTGCGCCGCATCCAGTTCACGCCCGACCTGCTACCCGGCGACGTGACCGGCGTCAGCGTCTACAACCCCGTCGATCGGGAATTCGAGTTCAAGCCGGGCGCGATCTTCGCGCACATCGTCATCGCGGACGAGATCAACCGCTCATCGCCGAAGACCCAGTCGGCGCTCCTCGAAGCGATGGAGGAAGGGCAAGTCACGGTCGACGGCACGAGCCACCTTCTGCCCGATCCGTTCTTGGTCGTCGCGACCCAGAACCCCCTCGAGATGGAGGGCACCTACGCGCTGCCCGAAGCGCAGCGTGACCGATTCATGATGCGCATCTCGATGGGGTATCCGGAAGCCGCCGACGAAGCCCTCATGCTGCGGCAGCGGGATGCCGTCAATCCGCTCGATGCGCTCTCACCGGTCGCCGACGCGAGTCAGGTGCGCGCCCTCATCGAGTGGGCGCGGATGGTCCATGTCTCCCCCGCGGTCGAGGAGTATGCCGTCTCCCTCGCCCGCGCGACCCGGCAGCACCCCGAGCTGCGACTGGGGGCGAGTCCGCGCGCGACGCTGCAGCTCGTCCGGGCCGCGAAGGTCTGGGCCGCGCTGGATGGCCGGAACTTCGTCATTCCCGATGATCTCGTCACCCTCCTGCAACCCGTCTTCGCGCACCGACTGATCCCGGCCCGCACCTCGGCAGCATCACGCGGACACAGCGCGGGCGACACGGTTGCCGGGATCGTGCAGTCGATCGCCGGCTCCGTCCGCGTGCCTCTCGCTACGCGCTGATCCTCCGATGACACGCTGGCCGCTGACAGTCCGGGGCACGGGCGCAGCGTTGCTGAGCCTGCTGTGCTTCGTGCTGGCACACGAGTTCCGCCTCACCGAGCTGATCTACGTCGGCGTGCTGTTGGCCGCGGTCGTCATCGCGAGCGTGGCCACGCTCCATCTCGTCAGGCGCACCGAAACCGTGTCACGGTCCTTCTCCCCCGATGTCGTGGCGGTCGGAAGCGACGTCGACGTGCGCGCACGGGTCGCCATCCGCTCTCCCCTGCCGATCGCGCAGGGCCGGTGGACAGACACCCTGCCCCGGGGCATCTCCGGGGACGCCACGGGAGATTTCCCGGCGGTCGCCTCCGGCATGCGCACGGAACGCAACGGCGTGGAGATCACGTACCAGGTGCGCGCCGAGCGCCGTGGCGTGCGCCGATTCGGGCCGCTCACGATCACGTCGACCGATCCGTTCGGATTCGCTCGACGCCGCCATGCCGTCGGCGGCACGGTCGCACTCACGGTCGCGCCGGTCATCGTCGACCTCGGCGCCCTCGCAGATCTCCCCGGCGAAGCCGGCGGCAGCATGCACACCGCCACGCACCAGCTGGGTCAGGGCGCCGACAACCTCGTCCCCCGCCATTACACGCCGGGCGATTCGATGCGCCGCATCCACTGGCGGGCGAGCGCCCATCGCGACGAGTTGATGGTGCGGCAGGAGGAGCAGGAGACCGCCCCTGAGGCGACCGTGATCTTCGATCGCGCCGTGCGCCGGTGGGACCAGAGCGCCGCCCGCGCTCCGGGCGCGGACCCCGGTTTCGAAGCGGCCGTCAGCGCGGCCGTGTCCGCCGTCGCGCGATTCGTCGCGGAGGGGTATCGGGTTTCGGTGCTCGAGGTCGACGGCGCGGAGCTGTGCGCACCGATCGACAGCGGCGATATGGCCGGCGCCCTCCATCTCGCGATGTCGCTCGCCACGATCGTCACCCACGGGCAGGCTTCGCTCGATGCCACGGTCCGGCTGTTCGCCGGCACGATGACCGGCCCGCTCGTGGTCGTCACGGGCATCCTCGACGAAGCGGATGCCGCGCTCCTCGGCCCGCTGGCCCACCACAGTTCCCTGCCGATTCTGCTCGCGGTCGCCCCGCACGGCACGGCGCTCGCCCGTGCGTCCGACGCGGGCTGGCGTGCGGCCGGCATCGGTCCGGACGACGATCTGACCCAGGCCTGGCGCTCCGTCGTCGATCGAGGGACCAGCCGTGTCGGCGGCTGACGGCCGCCCCGGCGCCCGGCCGGGCGCGCTGCGCGTGACGATCGCCCTGTGGCTGGCACTGCAGGCCATGGTGATCCCGCTGTACTCGGTGATCTCGCCCGGACTGTGGGTCGTGGGAGCCGGAGCGATGCCGGCCGTCCTGCTGACCGTCGGTTATCTGCTCCGGCGGCGACGGGTGCCGGCGGTCGCGGTGAGTGGGGTCGAGCTCGCCGTCTGGGTCGCTGTCATCACCCTGGTCGCCTTCCCGTCGCAGTCGCTCCTCGGTGTCATCCCGACCGGCGGCGCGTTCGATGCGGCGCGACTGCTCGTTCAGTCCGCGTCGAACGAGATTCTCCTCGGGGCCGCGCCCCTGCCGGCCAGCGCAGGCCTGAACTTCCTGGTCGTCGCCTCGCTCGGGCTCCTCACGATTGCCCTGGACCACGTCGTCTTGACCGCACGGATGCCGCTGCTGGCCGGGATCGCGCTCGTCGCGGTGTGGCTCGTGCCCGCGATCGCCGTCCCCTCGGGCGTCGATGTGATCGCGTTCGCCGTGCTCGCGGCATCCCTTCTCTTCCTGATCCGTGCCGACACCCGCACACGCGAAGCGCCCGCCACCGGTGGCCGTGCGGCCGGCGTCACACCGGTCGCCGTCGCGATCGGCGCGGTCGCGATCGTCGCCGCGCTCGTTGCGGCACCCGCGCTCCCCCCTCCGCCCGCGACTGCCGGCGCCGGCGGGCTGATCGCGAGTATCGATCCCAGCCTCGACCTCGGCGATGATCTGCGGCAACGCTCCGATGTGCCCGTCCTGTCGACCTACAGCGACTCCCCGACACCGCCGTACCTGCGCGTGGCGACGTTGTCGGTTTTCGATGGCGCGGTGTGGATGCCGGACCGCCTCCGTTCGGTGCCGCTCGAAGAGGCGCCGCTGGCCCCCGTCGCCGTCGACGAGGGCGTGCGCCTGACCGAATACCGCACGTTCGTCTCGATCGACCAGCTGTCCTCGGCGTATCTGCCGGTCTCGTTTCCGGCCGTCGGCGTGAACGGCCTCGAGGGGCTGTGGCGGTCGGTCCCGTACAGCCGGACGGTCCAGACGGGCGAAAGCAACGCGCAGGGTCAGCAGTACGAGGTCATCACGCACGTCCCCCGTCCGACCCTCGAGCAGATCCGTGCGGCCGAGACCGAGATCACCGAGTCGCGCATCGACCTGCAATCGCTCCCGGAAGGCACGCCGCCGGTCGTCGGCGAGCTTGCCGCACAAGTGACCGCCGGCGCGACGACCGACTACGACCGGCTCATCGCGCTGCAGGACTGGTTCCGCGGCCCCGAGTTCAGGTACTCGCTGACGGCCCCCGTGGCGGACGGCTTCGACGGGAGCAGTGCCGAGGCTGTCGCACAGTTCCTCGAGCAGAGGGAGGGCTACTGCGTGCACTTCGCCGGCGCCTTCGCGCTCATGGCCCGCTCTCTCGACATGCCGACGCGCATCGCCGTGGGGTTCCTGCCCGGAGGTTTCACGGGTGAATCGATCGACGGCATGCGCGTCGCGGAGGCGTCGACCGCGCAGCTGCACGCGTGGCCAGAGGTCTACTTCAGCGGGATCGGATGGGTGCAGTTCGAACCGACCAAGAGCCTCGGCACGCAGACGCGGTTCGTCCCTGCCGCGTCGGCTCCCACTGACGACGGGGGCACGGATGTGGGAGCCCCGACCCCGACACCGACCGCCACTTCCTCCGCCACGGCCGCACCGAACGCGGCCGACCGCGACACCGACACGCAGGCCGGCGCCATCACCGGCCCCGCGTTCGACCCGCGGCCGGCCGCCACCGTCCTCGGGATCGTACTGATCGTGCTCCTGGCTCCGGCGGCGGCGGGGGCTCTCCGGCGCGGACTGCTCCTGCGCCGAGCAGGCCGGGGTAATGTCGGCGCCGGGTGGCGGTACGTCCAGGATGCCGCGATCGATCTCGGCGTGGACGTCACGTCCGCTGAGACACCGCGGGCGTTCGGCGCGCGGCTCGTCGCGTCCGCGGATGCGCCGCGTGACGAGACGCGCAGACTCGTCGCAGCCGTCGAGCACGTGAGCTACTCGCCGGCCCCTGCGCCAGCTGTCGGCGATGTCCGTGGGGATGCGGCGGCCATTCGCGAGGGCATGCGTGCCGCGGTCTCCGGACGGGCGCGCGTCGCCTCAGCGCTGCGCCCCCGTTCCCTGGTCGTGCGCCCCGGTTCGGCGTTCGCGGAGCACGTCGTGAGCACACCGGCATCCGCCCGCTGATCGGACACGACGAAGCCCCACCCCCGAGGACGGGAGTGGGGCTTCGTCGCGGTGTCACGCGCGCACGGGCTCCGCTGACGGCGATGCGCCATCCTCGACGGCGTCGTC
Organism: Microbacterium memoriense; assembly: GCF_025398275.1. Lineage (GTDB taxonomy): Bacteria > Actinomycetota > Actinomycetes > Actinomycetales > Microbacteriaceae > Microbacterium > Microbacterium memoriense. The sequence continues at coordinate 137,678 of NZ_JAODOR010000008.1, forward strand.
CGAGTCGTCCGCGAACGGCTCTCCGTCACGCCGTGCGTTGTAGAGCGCCTCGTCGAGGATCCCCTCCCGCTTGGCCACGATCGTGGGAACCAGCGCCTGTCCCGCGACGTTGACCGCCGTACGGCCCATGTCGAGGATCGGGTCGATCGCGAGGAGGAGACCCACGCCCTCCAGCGGAAGACCCAGTGTCGACAGCGTCAGGGTGAGCATGACGGTCGCGCCGGTCGTTCCGGCGGTCGCGGCCGAGCCCACGACCGAGACGAGCACGATCAGCACGTACGAGATGATGTTGAGCTCGACGCCGAAGAACTGGGCGACGAAGATCGCGGCGATCGCGGGGTAGATCGCGGCGCAGCCATCCATCTTCGTCGTCGCACCGAGCGGCACCGCGAACGACGCGTATTCCCGCGGCACGCCGAGGTTGCGCTCGGTGACCCGCTGCGTCAGCGGCAAGGTACCGATCGACGAGCGCGACACGAAGGCGAGCTGAACCGCCGGCCAAACGCCCGAGAAGTACTGGCGGACCGACAGCCCGTTGGCCTTGATCAGAATCGGGTAGACGACGAACAGCACGAGCACGAGTCCGACATACACCGCCACGACGAACCAGACGAGCGTGAGGAGCTTGTCGGTGCCGTACGAGACGACCGCCGAACCGATGAGCCCGAGGGTGCCGATCGGGGCGATCCGGATGATCCACCAGAGCACCCGCTGGACGACCTTCAGAAGTGATTCGGTGACCGAGATGAAGGGCTCGGCGCGCTTTCCGAGCTTGAGCGCCGCGATCCCGACGGCGACCGAGACCACGATGACCTGGAGGACGTTGAATCCGACGCTCGAGGTGACTGCGCCGGTGGCCGCATCGGCGGAGCTCGACACGGTCAGGCCGAGGAAGTTCTGCGGGATGAGGCCCTTCAGGAAGTTCCACCAGGTGCCTACCGCGTAGGGGTCACCGGCGGTCAGGTCGCTGTGATCGACACGATTGCCGGGCTGGATCGTCACCCCGAGGATGATGCCGATCGTCACGGCGATCAGCGCGGTGATCCCGAACCACAGCAGGGTCTGGCCGGCCAGCCGCGCGGCGTTGGTGACCCGGCGCAACTGGGTGATGCTCGCGACGATCGCGAGGAAGACGAGCGGAATCACGGCAGCCTTCAGCAGCGTGACGTAGCCGTTGCCGATCGTCGACAGTGTCGCGGTCAGCCCGTTGGGGTTGCCTTCCGCGTCCGTGCCCAGATTGAGCGCGAGCACGCCCAGCACGACGCCGAGAATCAGCGCGAGCGTGATCTGGAATCCGAACGAGCGGTAGAAGGGCTTCTTTTTGCGCGCTGTCGCGCCGGTCGGGGTGGAACTCACGTGTATCTCCTGGGGGACGGCGAATGCCGAGTGATGCGATGTATCGATCTGGATGCGGGGGCCACGCGGCACAACGACCGGGATAGCGCTGTCATTCCCGCGAGACGCGAAAAAGCCCCGACCGCGAAGTCGGGGCTTTCTCTGTGGCGGAAGTGACAGGATTTGAACCTGCGAGACGAGTTACCCCGCCTACATGGATTCCAGCCATGCTCCTTAGGCCGCTCGGACACACTTCCAAGGGACGATCCTACCTCAGGTCGACGCGCGCTCCTCGCCCGGGCTACGGGATCGGGAGTTCGCGCGTGCGGTCCCAGGGCTCGGTCCATCCGAGGCGGGTGAACAATCCGTCGAGCAGCACAGCGGTGAAACCCCAGACCAGATGGACACCCGTCGGATGGTCGACGACGAACCCCGGGCCCCGCCACTCGCGTCCATCCCGCCGGATGACGGTGACCCCGCGGTGCGCGGGGTCGAGAAGATCGGCGACGGGTGCGCGGAAGACGGCGGCGGATTCGGCCTCATCCACGACCCCCACGGCAGACGGATGCCGCCACCATCCGAGAACGGGGGTCACGACGTGGCCGGAGTACTCGAGCGGCACCGGGTCGAGGGCGCCGAGCACATCGACACCGGCGAGGTCGAGCCCCGTCTCTTCGCGAGCTTCACGAAGTGCCGCACCGGTCGGGCCGTCATCGCCGGGATCCAGCCGCCCCCCGGGAAAAGCCACCTGCCCGGGGTGCGAGCGCAGCGTCGTCGCGCGGGCGAGGAGCAGCACGTCGAGATCGCGGGACACCGCGGAGGCCACATGATCGCTCGGGAGGTCGTCGAGGACACCGAACAGGATGAGCACAGCCGCGGCGCGCGGATCTGCCGGCATCGGGAACCCCCGCGTGTCGCCGATCGGACCACCCTCGGCCGCGATTCGCTCGAGGTGTGCGCGTGCGGTCGGGGGTGAAACGGAGGCAGCGGGCACCCTCTCAGGCTACGCCCGCAGATCAGCCCCCCGCCCGTTCTGGCGACTACCGTGGAGAGGTGGCCCTTTCTTCGCGCACTGCTCTCCGCCCGCCCCGCCCCACGATCGAGTGGGAGGTGGTCGCGACGGCGCAACTGAGCCCGGACCTCGTGCGCGTCACGCTCGGCGGCGCCGGGTTCGGTGAGTTCGAGGACCGGCCCGAGACAGACAAATACGTCAAGCTGAAGTTCACCGGCGCCGATGCCGTGCCCGTCACCCGCACGTACACGGTGCGCCGCGTCGACCACGAGGCCCGCACACTCGACATCGACTTCGTCGTGCACGGCGACGAAGGCCTCGCGGGGCCGTGGGCGGCCGGTGCCCGCCCGGGCGACCTCATCGGCCTGATGGGGCCGGGCGGCGGGTATCGCCCCGATGCTGAGGCGGACTGGCATCTGTTCCTCGGTGACCTGTCGGCGCTTCCGGCGATCGCCGCGACGCTGGCCGCGCTGCCGACGGATGCCGTGGGTCATGTGTTCGTGGAGGTCTCCTCCGATACCGCCATCATCCCGGTCGAGGCCCCGGCGGGCGTGGAGATCGAGTGGGTGGTCGACCCCACCCATAAGGCCGAGACACTGGCTTCGGTCCTCGCTCAGTTCGACTGGCCCGCCGGTGTCGTGCAGGTGTTCGCACACGGTGAGCGCGAGTCGATGAAGGCACTGCGGCGCGTCCTGTTCGACCAGCGCGGGCTCGACCGCGGCCAGGTCTCGCTCTCGGGCTACTGGGCGCGCGGCCGCACGGAGGATCGCTTCCAGGCCGAAAAGCGCGAACCGATCGGCCAGATTCTCTGACAGCGCTCGTTACGCGTCGATCCCCAGCATCCGAGTACTGCGTTCCCACAGGTCCCGCGCGAGCTCCGTGTCGTCGGCGAGCGGCGATGTCTTTGCGACTTTGTTCTTCGCGTAGTACTCCCCCGGCGTCCAGTCGACGCCGGGCGCGCCGAGCGCAAGCCAGGCCAGTCGCCCGCCACCGACCTCGGTGCCGGTGAGGAGCCGGCTCACGAGCGGATTCGTGTACATCCAGCGCCACATTCCGGTCGAGGCCGACGCGAAGCTCGACGCGATCGCGCCCGGATGGAACGCGACGGCGGAGAGTCCCTGGCCACCGAAGCGACGCTGCAGCTCTTTCGTGAACAGCACGTTCGCGAGCTTCGCATTGCCGTACGCCGCGCTGGCCGAGTAGTCGCGTTCGCCCTGCAGGTCGTCGATGTCGAAACGCGAGAAACGCTGCGCTGCGACGCTGGACGTCTGGATCACCGATGCGCGATTCGCGATCAATCGCTCCGTGAGCAGATGCGTGAGCAAAAACGGCGCAAGGTGATCGACCTGAAAGGTCAGCTCGAACCCGTCGGCCGTGACCGTGCGAGCACCGAAGATCCCGCCGGCGTTGTTGGCCAGCACGTCGATCCGCGGGTAGCGCTCGAGGAGGGTCGCGGCGAGGGAGCGCACCTGCGCGAGGTCGGCGAAATCGGCCACGTGCGCGTCAGCATCGATGCTCTCGGCGACGGCGCGGGTCTTACCCGGATCGCGTCCGACGACGACGACGTTCTCCCCCGCCGCGTGCAACTGCCGCGCCGCGGCAGCACCGATGCCGTCGCTCGCGCCGGTGAGGACGATCGTCCGCGTCACGCGTGCAACGCCGCGGTGATGGGAACAGACCCCGCGTTGAACCGGATCGTGCGGCGGATCGTGGCGGGTTCCTCGACGGCTGCCGCGATGACGGCGGCGACGTCGGCGCGGGACACCGAAGCCGACTCACGTGCGTCGACATCGATGGCGCCGGTCGGCTCGTCGAGCGTGAGCGCGGACGGCGCGAGAATCGTCCAGTCCAGCGCGCTCGCACGCAGGTGCGCATCGGCCGCGGCCTTCGCTTCGGCATACGCGAAGAAGGAGTTGTCCGGATCGACACCGTGGTCCGGCCCCGCACCGAAGTACGACACCATCACGTACCGCGAGACGCCGGTGGCAGCGGCCGCGTCGATCGATCGGATGGCGGCATCCCGATCGACCGCGTACGTGCGTTCGGGGGCTCCCCCGCCGGCGCCGGCCGACCAGATCACGACGTCGTTACCGCTCACGAGGTTCGTGAACTGATCGAGGTCGAAGGTTTCGATGTCAGCGACGAGCGGTGTCGCGCCGGTCGCGGCGACCTCGGCCTCGTGATCCCGATTGCGGATCACCGCCGTGACGTGATGACCGGCCGCGGCCAGAAGCGGCTCCAGCAGGAGCGCGACCTTTCCGTGACCGCCGATGAGCAGGATGCGGGCCATGGGTGGCTCCTTCCGTCCCTTCGAGACTACGTGCTGCACGGCGACCGAGACGCGCCACCGGTACCCGTCCGCGCCTACGATCGAAGCATGACCGACTCCTCCTTCGTCTTCGTCGCCAATTCCGGCGACAGCAGCATCAGCACCTTCCGACTGCAGGATGGGAGCCTCGAGAGGGTGGCCGTCACGGGCGGGGTCACCGGGTGCTCGAACTTCGCGATCGACGTCGAGCTCGGCCTCATCCACGCATCGGTCAAGGCCGACGACAACGGCGGCGAGTCCGGCATCCTGACCCTCTCGATCGACCGCGAGACCGGTGTGCTGACCCCGGTCTCGCGCCGGGATCTCCCGAAGGGTGCCATGAACTATCTGACGCTCTCGCGCGGCGGCACTGCGCTGCTGGGCGCTGCGTACGGTGCCGGATACGGATTCATCGCCCCCGTGACCGACGGTGTCGTCGGCGAGCCGACCGCCCAGATCACGTTCCCGAATCTGCATTCGGTCATCACGAGCGCCGACGGCCGATTCGCCTACTTCGTCTCGCTCGGCGACGATGTGATCGCGCAGTACGCCATCACCGACGATCTGACCCTCGACCCGCTCTCCCCGGCCACGGTCGCCGCGCCGACCGGCTCGGGCGCGCGTCACATCGTGCTGAACGGTTCCGAAGACGCCGCGTATGTGCTGACAGAGTACTCCGGCGAGGTCCTGCACTTCTCACGTGATGTGGATGCCGGCACCCTCACCGCGCGAGGCTCCGCAAGCGCGGTCGACCCCAACGCCGGCCTCACGCACAGTCGCTTCGGCGCCGACCCGCGCGCGGAGCACCTGATCTGGGGCGCCGACCTGCACTTCAGCGGCGACGACGTGCTGTGGGCGTCGGAGCGGAGCGCCTCGACGCTGGCCCCGGTCGCGGTCGCCCCCGACGGCTCGGTCACGGATGCGCAGAGCTTCGTCGTGACAGAGGAGCAGCCCCGCGGATTCGCCGTGAGCCCGGACGGCGCGTGGCTCGTCGCCGCCGGCGAGCAGTCGACCGATGTGTCGCTCTACGCCGTGACGGGCGACAGCCTCGACCTGCGCCAGCGCGCGGAGACCGGCCGCGGCGCCAACTGGGTGCGCTTCGCCTGAGGCCTACTCGTCGGATCCGGCGAAGACCGCCCGCAGCGCGAAGAACACGACGACGGCGACGACGAGGACGACCAGCGCCTTGAAGAAGAAGGCGAGCACGCTGAACAGCACGTTCACCAGCACCCAGGCGATGACGATGGCAACGATCACGCCGACGATGGTCCAGAGGCTGCTTTTGTTCACGCATCCAGCCTAAGCGAGAGTCGCGAGCGCACGGCGTGAGGCCACCGCATTGACCACGCCGAGGGCGAGCACCAGGAGCGCGGCCCCCACGGGCAACAGCATCGCAACGGATGCCGAGGTCGCCTCGGCGAGCGCGCCGGTCACGGCAGAGGCGATCGCCTGCGCGAGCGTGAGCGCTGATCCCACGAGGGTCATCGTTGTCGCCGACCGCCCCTCCGGGCTCCGGTCGCCGGCGAGGCTGAAGAGTGTGACCAGGGTCGGCCCGACGCCGAGCCCCATGAGGCAGAGCATGACGATCACGGTCCCGAGGTCACCGGCGGTGGCATAGCCCCACGCGGTGAGCACGAGGATTCCGCTGAACACGAGCCAGCGCAGGGTCAGCGGGAACCGCGGGGGCAACAGCATGACCATGAGCGCCAAGACCGCCGAGCCGATTCCCATCAGACCGTAGAGCAGTCCCGACTGTTCGCCGTGACCGACCGACTGTGCGAAGGCGGTGAGCGAGGTCAGCGTCGCCCCGAAGAAGAGCCCGACGCCGAAGGTCGCGCCGACGACGACCAGCACGGGTCCCGACAGCACCGCTCGGATCGGTGCGCGGGTGGCTGCGGGATCCGTCGTCATGGTGGCCGTCGGATGCACCGCGAACGCGGTGACGAACGCGAAGCTGAGCAGGGCCGCCATTGCGATCGGCGCCCACGGCGCGACGAATGACGCCAGCACTCCGACCAGCACGGGACCGATGATGAATGCGGTCTCGTCGACGGCCGACTCGTACGACATCACGCGCGACATCGTGCGCTCGCGTCGGTCATCCGACATGCGATCGCGGGTGATTCCGACGAGCCGGGTACGCGAAAGGGCCGCCGCCTGCGGCGCGGTGAGCCCGACCAGCACGGCCGCGAGAAGGATCACGCCACCGGGCGGATCACTCATGACGACGAAGGGGAAGAGTGCCAGCAGGATGCCGTTCGCCAGCCCGACCGGCAGTACCACAGTGCGTTGCCCGAACCGGTCGACCAGGTCGCCGATGAGCGGACCGGCCACGACGACACCGACGCCGGTCGCTGCGGAGGTCAACCCGGCGAGGGCGATCGATCCGGTGGCGTTGGTGACGAGGGTCAAAACCCCGACGACCATCATCGCGAACGGCAACCGCGCGAGCGCCGCGATGGGGAAATAACCCCAGCCGGTATGGCGGATCAGTGACGGTTCGCTCACGCACGACCTCCGAAGTAGTCAGCTCGTTTTCACGTGCCGCCTTGCTCCGCAAGCAGGTAGGTGCACCAATATCTCGATCGATTCTACCGCGATCGCCTCGCGTGCGCAGAGGGGCGCCGCGGGGCGCCGGCGAACAGGGCATGCAGGAGCGGGAGGATCGAGACGATCATCAGCGCGACGCCGAGAACGGATGCCGGGCCCAGCAACAGGATGCCGCCGACGAGTAGCCCGACGAACAGGACGGCCGACACGACCCGGCGAAGCGTCCGTTCGAGCCGCTCGAGTTGGCGTTCGACACCCGGGTTCGCGACCTGGATGAGACCCGCGTCGAGTTTCGTGAGCGTGCGGTCGATGCGGCCGGGGAGGCGGAGAGCGGTGCCCGCGGCATCCACCACTCGACCGGCGACGTCCGCCACGACATTGCCGGTCTCTTCCCGCAGAAGCTTCTGGGCATAGGGTTCGACCGCTTCCCAGATGTTGAACTGCGGGTCGAGCGAACTGCACAGCCCCGACACGAGCGACATCGCGCGGATGATGAGAAGGAAGTTCTCGGGTAACTGGAACGGCAGCGCGCGCATCGTTTCGCCGAACTCGTCGGCGAAACCGCGGAACTCACGCGGATCGACCTTCTGCAGTTCCGCGAACCCCATGCCCCCGAAGCGCTGGAACAGCACCGTGAGCGCACGCTCGAGTTCGATGTTGTCGGCCGACGGCAAGAGCACGCCGACCTGCTCGAACCCGGCGACCATTCCGGCGCCATCGCGGGATGCCACGGCGATCACGAGCTTCCGGAGTCCCGCGCGGAGCCCGGCGGGAATCTGCCCCATCATCCCGAAGTCGATGAAGGTCAGCGTCCACGTGCGGCCGACGGCATCCGCAGCGTGCGGCGTGACGAACACGTTTCCCGGATGCGGGTCAGCGTGGAAGAAGCCGTCCGCGAACAGCTGATCGAACATCACGGACGCGAACTCCGCCGCGACGGCGGACGGGTCGATTCCCGCCGCACGGAGTGCGTCGACGTCGTTGATCTTGATCGCCGTGACGTCCTGGAGAGTCAACACGCGCCGCGTCGAACGCTCCCACACGATCTCGGGTGCGGACACGCGCGCACCGTCGGCGACATTCGCGCGGAACCCCTCCGCGTTCGCGGCCTCCCGCAGGTAGTCGATCTCCTCGAGGCTCGTCGCCGCGAATTCCTCCACGAGCAGCGGCATGTCGACTCGGTCGGAGACCAGACGCACACGGCTCAGCCACTCGGCGACACGGCGGAGCGCCGCGAGGTCGACGTCGACGATGCGATCGATGCCCGGTCGCTGCACCTTCAGCACGACCGCGTCGAGTCCGGTGAGTGCGGCGTCTTCGGCCGTCAGGCGGGCGCGGTGCACCTGCCCGAGCGAGGCGGCCGCGACCGGGGTCTCATCGACCGACGCGAATGCGCGGGCGAGGGGAAGTCCGAGCTCCGCCTCGGCGGAGGCACGAATCTCGGCGAACGGAACCGCGGGCACCTCGTCCTGGAGTTTCTCGAGTTCCGCGGTGACTTCGGGGGGCAGGATGTCCAGCCGAGATGACAGGAACTGGCCGACCTTGATCATCAGTCCACCGAGGTCGACGGCCAGGGTGTGGAACCGCTGCGAGATGCGCCGGAGCCTCCGCGCACGCGTGCGCTCGGCGATGCGACGCAACCCGATGCGCGGAAGGAACAGCTCGTACCACCACGCCTGCAGCATGTACCGCAGGGCGAAGCGGGTGATCCGGCGGTAGCGCGAGCGCTCCGCCGGCATCCGCTCAGTCCTGGGCAAGGATCGCGTAGAGCTTGCGCCGGGCGTCGTCGAGAACCGACACCGCTTCGGCGACCTGCTCGGGCGTGCCGGTGCGTCCGACCTGCATCGCCGCCTGGGCGAGGTTGGCACCGGACTTCGTCAGCGGCGCGCCACCTCGGTGTCCGCGCGGGGTCCCGGTGGCGCCGGACGGCTCCGAGGTCGCCCACGAGCGGTCGGCGGTCTCCGCTTCGGCACGCCCCGCGACGGTCAGCGAGTAGGTCTTGCGGCCGCCGGACTCTTCGACCTGGATGAGGCCTTCGTCGGTGAGCATCTGCAGCGTCGGGTAGACGGAGCCCGGGCTGGGCTTCCACGCGCCACCACTGCGCTCTTCGATCTGCTGGATCAGCTGATAGCCGTGCATCGGCTGCTCGACGAGGAGCGAGAGGATGGCTGCGCGCACGTCACCGCGCGGCGCACGGGTGCCGACCTTCTGGCCGAACTGACTGAACGTGTCGCCGAAACTCTGCTCGAGACCGTCCTTGATCTGACCCAGGGTGTTCCACAGGTCGTCAGCGGAGGCGCCGCCGAAGGCCTGTCCGAAACCCTTGCCCGGAAAACGTCCGTCCGTGAATGAAGTACCCATGAAATCCTCCAACGATATATCGAGCGATACCCAACGATACGTCGATCGATATCCGTCAGGGTGGATGCTGCCCGACTCACAGCGAACCCCAAGAGTGAGTCAGCCGGCGAAGAACGCTCCCGCGGCCCGGCTGAGGTCGAGGAGATCGCTCGTGCCGGCCAGTTCGCGCGCCGAGTGCATCGACAGGATCGGGATGCCGACGTCGACCGTCCGGATCCCGAGCCGGGTCGCGGTGATCGGGCCGATGGTCGAGCCGCACGGCACCGCGTTGTTCGAGACGAACTCCTGCGAGGTGACCCCGGCATCCGCGCACCAGCCGTGCCACGCGGCGGCGCCGGCACCGTCCGTCGCGTAGCGCTGGTTCGCGTTGATCTTGAGGATCGGGCCGCTGCCGAGCACCGGTTGGACGACGGGGTCGTGCTTGTCGGCATAGTTCGGATGCACGGAGTGCCCGACGTCACTCGAGACGCACCATGAGGCCGCGAGCGCGCGCAACTGCTCCTCACGGCCGGCCCCGAGCGAGAGCTGCACCCGCTCGATCACGTCGGCCAGGAAGGGTCCCGCGGCGCCCGAGCGCGTCCCGGAGCCGACCTCCTCATGATCGAACACGGCCAGCATCGCGATCCGATCGGCGGCTTCGTGTGCCAGCAGCGCCACCACGCCCGCGTGCACCGACGCGAGATCGTCGAGCCGGCCACTGGCGAAGAAGACGTCGTCTTTGCCGAAAATCGCGCCGCGCGCGGCGTCGGCGGTCACGATGTCGTAACCGCGGATGCGGGCGGCATCCACGCCGGCCACGCCCGCGAGCTCGCCGAGCAGGTCGGCCGATGCGGCTTCGCCGAGTCCCCACACCGGCTGGGTCTGGGTCTGCTTGTGCAGCGCCAGGTGATCATTCGCCTCGCGGTCGAGGTGGATGGCCAGTTGCGGGAGACGCAGCAGCGGGCCGGTCGCCGCGAGGACCGCCGTGCCGTCGTCGAGCACGAGCCGACCGGCGAGGCGGAGCTCGCGATCGAGCCACGAGTTCAGAAGCGGCCCACCGTAGATCTCGACCCCGGCCTGCAGCCAGCCGAGCCGGCCCGTGGTGGGCCGCGGCTTGAGCTTGAACGCCGGGGAGTCGCTGTGCGCACCGAAGATCTGGAACGCGGTGTCCGCGGAGGCGCCAGCAGGAACGACCCATGCGATCACGGCGCCGTCCCGAACGACAAGGTGCTTCGATCCGGGCTGTGCAGGCCAGGCCTCGGTCTCGTCGAGAGCGGCGAACCCGGCATCCACCAGGCGACGGGCGACCTCGGCGGCGGCGTGGAAGCTCGACGGCGATGCGGCGACGAAGTCGGCAAGGTCTTCGGCGTGGGCGCGGGCACGGTCGGTATCAGGCACGGGTCTCCTCAGATCGTCAGCGCAGGAACTGCGCGGGGTCGAACTCGTCGATCGGGATGACGCGGACGCGCGGCAACGCTGCGTCGAATGCGCCGGCGTCGTATTCGAGGTCGAAGAACTCCAGCCCCGGAAGGTGGCTGTATTCGGAGCTGCGGAACTCTTCGAACCCGAGGATGCCGACCCGGCGCGTGCCGGTGAGCGCAGCCACCTCGGTGACGAAGTCCCGGTCGTGGCTGACCAGGACGACGTCGCCGTCGCGCTCGGCGAGCGCCGTGAGCGTTCGCTGGATGGCGATGTCGACGACCTTTTCGTCCGTCTCCCCCGACAGCGGAATGGGCTGGTATCCGAGCGCCAGCAGCGCCTGCACGAACGACATCGGCAGGTTCGTGCTGGCGTTCAGGAAGAAGAGGCCGCGGGTGGGCTGATTCCACCGATCCTGCAGAAAAGTGAGGATGCGATCCCACCGCGGACGCTCATCGGGTTGCGGACGGCGACCGAGGATCGAGCCCCCCAGCGTCGCATCGATGTTCTCACCGTCGACCAGCACCCACGTCGTGTCCACAGGACCTCCTTGCGCTTCAGTGTAGGAGGTCAGCCCAGCCCCACGACCGCCACGCCCAGCCACTCGGCCAGGTCGCGGATTTCGGCGTGGACCATGTCTCGCTCGTCCGCGTCGAAGCCGACGAGTTCATGAATGGCGCCGACCACCAGCGTCTCTCTCTTCTTGTCGAGCTGCGCGTCGAGCAGACCGATGAAGCGGTCACCGGCCAAGATCGGGTGCACGAAGTACCCGAACACGCGCTGCCCTTTCGGTTTGAATTGCTCGAGGACGAACTCGAAATCGAACAACTCCTTCAGGCGCGGGCGATCGTACAGCATCCCGTCGTAGGGATTGAGGATCGCGACCCGGCCGCCCGCATCGTCGGACAGCCCCGCGGCCGCGACCGGGTCGACGCGCCACTTCCACGTCGATCCCTCGACCGTCGCCGGCTCCCCCGCGTCGCCCACCGGAGTCCACGGGGACTTCTGCCGCGCGAGACCGGCCGCCTGCAGCCGGCGCTCATCCAGGATGCGGCCCGCGTCGTCGTAGTCGAGTACGGGCATGTCTGCCGGAAACGCGCGCTCGGCGATGTCCCAGCGGCGCAGGCGGCCCTCCCGCCCGACGATCGAGACCTCCCCGATGAACGACAGGAGCTCCAGCATCCGCGGGACCTGATTGGATCCGTACCAGCCCGATTCGCTCGCGTGAGCGACCTGGCTGGTATCGGCGATCTGCGCCGCCAGCAGGGGCCCTTCGGCGCGCAACGCAGCCAAGACATCAGCACGGAAGCGTGCGTTCGCCGCCAACCACTGCGTCGCTTGGGCCCGCAAGACTCGGCCGCGCATGCGCGCGACGCGTGCGGCCAGCAACGAACCCGCGTGGAAGTGCCCATCGTGCTCGAAGAGGAGGTGGTCGCCTTCGACGGCTTTGCGGAGCTGTCCCGGCTCGTACGACCAGCCGATGCGCGACCACAGGATCGTCTGCTCGGACGTGGCGATCGTCGCGGTCGGATCGATTTTGATCGCGGCGAGCTGTTCGGCGACTTCGACGACGTCGCCCGGTCGATCGGCATCGAGAAGTTGCGCACGCACGACCAGTCGGCGCGCCTCATCGCGGGAGAGCTCGTGCATGTCGGCCAGTGTAGGCAGGGGTGGCGACGCCCTGGAGGATGGCTGTCGCGCGGATTCAACCGTATCAACCGCGCCATGGGTCTCTCCGACCTCTACCCGTTCACGATCACCGCGCCCGTCCAGCGCAAGCTGGCCTTCGTCCACGACATCGTCACGCGGGCGCCACTGACGACCGAGGAACAGCGCGCGCTCGCATTGGCCACGCCGGAGGAGCGCGCGTGAAGGTCAGCGATCGTACTCCTCCAGCCAGCGCAGCCACACCTCGCTGAGCGTCGGATACGGCGGCACCGCGTGCCACAGCCGACGGAGCGGGACTTCGCCCACGATCGCGATCGTCGCGGAGTGGAGGAGCTCGGCCACGTCCGGTCCGACGAAGGTCGCCCCCACGAGCACGCCGCGGTCCTCGTCCACGATCGCGCGCGCGGTGCCGTCGTATCGCGCGGAGTGCGTGCTGGCCCCCGCGACCCACGAGAGGTTGTAATCGAGCACACGCACCGCGATGCCGGCTTTCCGCGCTGCGGCCTCGGTGAGTCCGACCGAGGCGACTTCGGGGTCGGTGAAGGTGACCTGCGGGACGGCCGCGTGGTCTGCGGTGGCGACGTGGCGGCCCCACGGCGCGTCGTCGACGGCGACCCCCTGTGCACGGGCGGCGATCACGTCACCGGCGGCACGCGCCTGGTACTTGCCCTGATGGGTCAGCAGCGCGCGGTGGGTGACATCACCCACCGCGTAGAGCCACTCGCTCCCCCGCACCCGCATCGTGTCGTCGACGTCGATCCAGGCGCCGGGCTCGAGGCCCACGGCATCCAGACCGACGTCGCCGGTGCGCGGCGTGCGTCCGGTCGCGACGAGAATTTCGGATGCCGCGACCCGCGTACCGTCGCCGAGTTCCACCGTGACGCGGCTCCCGGACCGCGTTACCCGCTGGGCATCGACGCCCGTACGCACGTCCACGCCGGCCGTGCGCAAGGCAGTGGCGACCCGGTCGCCGGCGAACGGCTCCATCCCACCGAGGAGCCGCGATCGGGCAAGGACGGTCACTGCGCACCCGAAGGAGGCGTAGGCCGTGGCGAGCTCGCACGCGACGACGCCGCCGCCGAGGATCACGAGCGACTCCGGGATCTCGCGTACGGCGGTCGCCTCTCGCGAGGTCCACGGCGCGGCGTCGACCAATCCGGGGATGTCGGGGAGGAGGGCGGCCGATCCCGTGCACACGGCGACGGCGTGCCGAGCGCGCAGCACTCGCTCGCCGTCGACGGTGACCTCGCGCTCCCCCGTGATGCGTGCGTGCCCGCGCACCAGTTCGATCCCCGCGCCCTGCAGCCACTCGACTTGCCCGGCGTCATTCCAGTCGTGCACGATTTCGTCGCGTCGACGCAGCACCGCGGCGACGTCGACGGCGCCCGCCACGCCGGCGCCGGGCGCATCGCGCGCGCCACGGAGCGCGGCCCCGGCGCGCAGTAGGACCTTGGAGGGCATGCAGGCCCAGTACGAGCACTCGCCGCCGACGAGCTCGCTCTCGACGATCACGACCGACAGGCCGCCTTGCACAGCCCGATCGGCGACGTTTTCGCCGACGGGCCCGGCGCCGATCACGATGAGGTCGAACTCTGCCGTATCCATACCCCCACGCATACCCGAGTGTGACGCCATGTGCCACCCCTCGCGCCGATGTCCACGGGATGTGGTTGGGTGGAATCCCCGACCGGAAGAGAAGCATGGCGATCGAATTCCGCTCCGTGACGAAGCGATTCGCCGATGGCACCATCGCCGTCGACGACTTCAGCCTGGTGCTTCCCACTCACAAGACCACGGTGTTCGTCGGCTCTTCCGGGTGCGGGAAGACGACGCTCCTGCGGATGATCAACCGGTTGATCGAACCCACCAGCGGCGAGATCACGATTGACGACGAGCCGATCCAGGATCGCGATCCCGTGCAGTTGCGCCGCGGCATCGGCTACGTCCTGCAGAACGCCGGGCTCCTCCCGCACTTCACCGTGCTCGACAACGTCGCGACGGTGCCGGTGCTCAGCGGAGTGTCCAAGAAGCAGGCGCGCGCCCGCGCGCTCGAACTGCTCGATATCGTCGGCCTCGATCGTGCACTCGCCGATCGGTATCCGCGGCAACTCTCCGGCGGGCAACAGCAGCGCGTCGGCGTCGCGCGGGGACTCGCCGCCGACCCCGACATCCTGCTGATGGATGAACCGTTCGGCGCCGTTGACCCGATCGTGCGGAAAGAACTGCAGACCGAGACGATCCGTCTGCAACGCGACCTCGACAAGACCGTCGTCTTCGTCACGCACGACATCGACGAAGCCTTCCTGCTGGGCGATCAGGTCGTGATCCTCGAAAAAGGCGCCCGCATCGCGCAGGTCGGAAGCCCGAGCGAGATCATGGAGAACCCGGCCACCGACTTCGTGGCGGAGTTCGTCGGCGTCGACCGCGGGTCGCGCGCGCTGTCCCTGAAGAAGACGCCGCACGGAACGGTGTTGGTGGATGCCGCCGGTCGCACGCAGGGCGTGCTCACCGGCAACGGACCCGAGGCGGGTCTGTGAACTGGATTTTCGACAACCTCGACCTGATCGGAAGCCTGACGCTGGATCATCTGCGTCAGAGCCTTCTTCCGATCGCACTCGGGTTCCTCATCGCGTTGCCGATCGGCTGGGCGGCCTGGCGGTACACCTCGTTGCGAGGTCCCGTGCTCACTACCGTCGGGTTGCTGTACACGATCCCCTCGCTCGGCCTTTTCGCCCTGCTCGCGGCCGGGTTCGGCATCCCCTACCTGTCGGAACTGAATCTGATTGTCGCGCTGACGATCTACGGAATCGCCATCATGACGCGCTCGGTCGCCGACGGTCTCGATTCGGTCGACGCCACGACGCGGAGCGCGGCGATCGCAGTGGGCTTCGGTCCGTGGCGCCGGTTTTGGACCGTCGATCTCCCTCTGTCCGGCCCCGTTCTGCTGGCGGGACTGCGGGTGACCGCGACCTCGACGATTTCCCTCGCGACGGTCGGCATCTTGATCGGGGTGCAGAACCTCGGCTACCTGTTCACGAACGGGTTCCAGCGTCGCATCATCCCGGAAGTGCTCGCCGGGGTCGTGGCAGTCGTCGTGATCGCCCTGATCGTCGACCTCCTCCTGGTGCTCATCGGCAGGGTCGCAATGCCCTGGCTCCCGCGCCGTTCGCCGACGCGCCGTGAACGCCGCGCGCTCGCTGTCGGGGGCGCCGCATGAACGTCTTCTTCGATGCCTTTGCCTGGATCTTCTCGCCCGACCGTCTGACGGGTTCGCTCCCGCTTCCCGAAGCGATCTGGCAGCACCTTGCGTTCACGTTCGGCTCGGTCGCGATCGCGGCGCTGATCGCGATTCCGCTCGGATGGCTGATCGGCCACACCGGGCGCGGACGCGAAATCGCCGTCGCCTTGTCCGGCGCAGCGCGCGCGCTCCCCTCTCTCGGCCTGGTGCTGCTGCTCGTACTGGTGATCGGCGTCGTCCACAAAACCGAAGCGGCGGTGTTCGCCTTCGTCCTGCTGGCGATCCCGTCGATCCTCGCGGGCGCCTACACCGGGGTCCAGGCCATCGACCGTACGGTCATCGAAGCCGGCCGCGCAGTGGGCATGACGCCGTGGCAGGTGCTCTGGAAGATCGAAGTCCCGCTCGGGCTTCCGCTCCTGATCGGCGGCATCCGCGCAGCGACGTTGCAGGTCGTTGCGACCGTGACGATCGCGGCCTACGTCGGCCTCGGCGGCCTCGGATTCTTCATCATCCAAGGCATCCAACTCCGCCAGTTCGACGTCATCCTGGGTGCGTCGCTCGTCGTCGTGGTGCTCGCGCTCGCCCTCGACGGACTGTTCGCACTCCTTGAGGGCGTCGTCGTCCCCCGCGGTGTGAGTGGCCGAGCTGCCCGACCCACGGGGAACACCGCGCGCGTCACCGCGGTTGACCGTGCTGACGCCACCTGATTCCTCTGTCCACAGCATCCCTACGAAAGGCACACCATGTCCCGTATCCGCACCCGTTTGACCGTCGCACTCGCCGGCTCGGCCGTCGCGGCCCTCGCCCTCGCCGGCTGCGCGTCCTCCGACCCGCTCACCGGCGGCGAGAGCTCGGCAGCACCGGCATCCGACACAATCACGATCGGCTCGCAGGCCTACTACTCGAACGAGATCATCGCCGAGATCTACGCCCAGGCCCTCGAGGGCGCCGGCTTCACGGTCGACCGCAAGTTCAGCATCGGCCAGCGCGACGCCTACATCCCGTCGCTCGAGGACGGTTCGATCCAGCTGTTCCCGGAGTACACCGGCAACCTGCTGCAGTTCTTCGACCCCGAGACGACCGCCACGAGCTCGGACGACGTCTTCGCCGCGCTGCAGGAAGCCCTGCCCGAGGGCCTCACGGTGCTCGACCAGTCCTCGGCGACCGACCAGGACTCGTACAACGTGACGGCGGCGTTCGCGGAGGAGAACAGCCTCGCCTCGATCGCCGACCTCGCGGGACTTCCGAACCTCGTCCTCGGCGGAGCGCCCGAGCTCGAGCAGCGTCCCTACGGCCCCGAGGGCCTGAAGTCGGTCTATGGCGTCGATGTCCGCTTCAGCGGCACGGCCGACACGACGGTCGATGAGCTGGTGGCCGGCAACATCCAGATCGCGAACGTCTACAGCGCCGACCCGCGCATCCAGACCGAGAACCTCGTCACTCTGGAAGACCCGGACGGACTGTTCCTCGCCTCCAACGTGGTGCCGGTCGTGAGCACGACGGTGGCCGATGAGATCGCCGACGTCATCAACGCGGTCAGCGCCGCGCTGACGCCCGAGGGCCTGGTGGCTCTGAACGTCCAGTCCACGGTCGACCAGATGTCCAAAGAGGACATCGCGACCGAGTGGCTCGCGGCCAACGACCTGAGCTGATCCTTAGCCGAGAGCCCCGGCATCCCGCCTCACGCGGGATACCGGGGCTCTCGCATGTCAGCCCGGATTGCCTGGCCGTCGCGTCCGACGTCGGACCGCCGCGTCGGGATTCAGACCGCCGGACCGGCCTCTGTCCCCTCCACCCTGTCCGTATTCAGTCTGCGCAGACCGGAAGGTGCCCAGATATCCCCGATTCCACCGCACGGCCGCCGTGCAGACTGAATACGGTCAGCGGGCGCCGGGATCACGGGTCGGGGAGCGCCGAGAAAAGGGACCGGGCGGGCGGCCCAGCGGAGGTGAGCCAGACAGCGAGCCTCGCGCTCAGAAGGCGCGGAGATTGGCGTGCAGGCCGCCGTCCACGAGCTCGCGGCGGAGGATGCCGCGGCGGCGCAGGATCGGCACGAGGTCATCCAGCACGCGGTGCACCGTGACGGGGTGCAGGTCGCCCCACAGCAGCACGCCGTCATTGCCCCATTCGCCGAGCTCCTCGATCAGATCGGCGAACTCGTCCGCCGTGCCGACGAACCCGGATCGGTCAGACATGCGTCCCAGCCGCGCGAGCGCCGCCAGGTGTGCACGCAACGGGGTGGATGCCGGATCCCGATCGCCCGTGAGTCGCCGGATCGAGCCTTGCGAGACGTGGTCGCCGAAGATCGCAAGATCCAGCGGCCGGTCGAGGTCGAGCGCCGTGAGGTCGGTTTCGAGGTCGCTGGACTGACGCTGCGCGATCACGCGGAGCGTCTCATCCGACGGCGACGCGGATGCCGCGACCAGGCGATCGGCCTCCTCCGCGCTTGCGACGATCGTCGGCTGAATCGCGAACATGATCGAGATGTCCGAGGCTCGACGCCCGCGCGCGGCGGCGCCGGCGTGGATCTTGGCGCGATAGTCGCGCACGCTCTTCTCGGTCAGCGGCGCGAGCGCCAACTGGATGTCGGAATTCGCACCGGCGAACCCGAGGCCTCGACCCGAACCCCCCGGCGACGCGATGACCGGCTCGCCGTGCGTGAACGGCACGGCGTTCAGCGGACCCTCGAAGGCGTAATACTCTCCGCGGTGGCGGACCGCGTCCAGCTTCGATCCGTCGGCGTAGACGCCCGAGGCCGGGTCGGCGACCAACGCACCCTCACCCCACGAGCGCCAGAGAGCGCGCACCGCCTCGAGCCACTCCTCGGCCCGGTCGTACGCCGCGTCATGATCCAGTTGCGGCGCGTCGCCGAAGTGGCGGGCGCTCCCGGTATCGGTGACGACGTTGAGCCCGAGCCGGTGACCGCTCAGGTGCTGCAACGTCGCGAACTGTCGCGCAGCTGTATACGGCAGATAGGCCGCGGGATTGACGGTGGGGATGACCCCGAGCCGCTGCGTCGCGGCGAACAGGTACGGCGCGAGCAGCAACGGGTCGTGCTTGGGCCCCCCGAACGCATGGCGCACCCGCAGATCGATCGTCGAGGCAGAGCCGAGCGAAGGCGCATCCTCGATCAGAAGGAAATCGAAGCCGGCTTGTTCGAGCTCGCGGGCGGACTGCTGATAGAGCTCCGGCGACGTCCACCGGTAGTCCCAGTCGAGGTACGGGTGCCCCCAGCCGTGTGGGCCGAACCCTCGCGCCAAGAACCAGCCGAAGTGCTGGAGTCTGCTCATACCAGGAGATCGTCGCGGGCGGCGATCGCTGCGAATGCGTGGGCGAGGTCGTCGATGAGGTCCGCGGCATCCTCGATGCCGATCGAGAGTCGCAGCGTGCCCGGGAAGACGCCGAGCGCCACGCGTTCGGCGTCGCTCAGGTGGATGTGGCTGGTGGATGCCGGGTGCAGGACGAGCGAGCGCACATCGCCCAGGTGGGTCATGTGCGTGAACGTGCGGACAGCCTCGATGACCCTCTCGGCCGCGGCGGCGCCCCCGCGGAGCGTCACGGTGAACACCGATCCGAACCCGTCCGGCAAGAGGCGCTCGGCGAGCGCATGATCCGCGTGCCCGTCGAGGCCGACGTAATCGACAGATTCCACGGCATCGTGCGTGGCGAGCCACCGGGCTACGATCAACGCGTTCGCAGACTGGCGTTCGACGCGCAGACTCAGGGTCTCGATGCCCTGGCCGATGAGGAACGCGTTGAGCGGCGACGGTGTGGGACCGAGTCGCGGACCGACACTCTCGCGGGCGTACGCCAGACGGGCGCCGGCGCCCGCGCGCTCGGCGGGGCTCGGTGTGCCGCTGCGATCGCGTTCGGTCAGCTGGGGGAACAGGGTCGAGGTCACGTCGAACGTGCCGGCGTCGACGATCGCGCCGCCGATGACCGCGCCGTGCCCGGCGAGGAACTTGCTCGCCGAATGCACGACGACATCCGCGCCGTGCTCGATCGGCCGAAAGAGATACGGCGTTGCGAAGGTGTTGTCGATGACGAGCGGAAGGCCGTGCGCGTGCGCCACGGCAGAGACCTCGGCGACGTCGAGCAGACGGTTCGTGGCGTTGGAGATCGACTCGGCGAACAGCACCCGGGTGTCGGGCCGGATCGCGGCTTCCCACGCGGACGGGTCGTGGATGTCGTGGACGAACGAGACGTCGATCCCGAAGCGCGACAGGCTGTCGAGCAAGAGGCCCCGCGTGCCCTCGTAGATGTGGTTCGACACGACGACATGGTCACCAGCCGACACGAGGGTCATGAGGGCGACCGAAGTCGCTGCTTGACCGCTGGCGAGCAGCAACGCGCCCGTCCCGCCTTCGAGCCCGGCGAGCGTGGACTCCACGGCCTCGATCGTGGGATTCCCGATCCGGGTGTAGGCATAGCCCTCGCCCGTGTCGAAATGCGCACCGGCGGCGCCGAATTCGTCGAACGTGAATCCTGCGGTGAGGTAGATCGGCGTCGCGCGGGGGGTGGCCCCCGTCTGGCCGGAGCCTTGCACTTGGCGCGTCGTGAATCCCTTGCGGCCCATCGCCGTCCTCCTTCGCGTGACAGCCCATTTTGGGCCCCACGGCATCCACCCGCCTATTCGCGGTGTCGCCGTGTTACGACGCGCGGGGAGAGAGGTCGGCGCCGACGGCTTCACGCTCGTCGAAGACGAAGCAATCGCCCGTGAAATGTGCCCCGCCGACCTGTTCGAAGTAGCCGAGGATGCCGCCATCCAACTGCCAGGCGTCAATCCCCTCTTCGCGAAGATGGATGGCCGCCTTCTCGCAGCGGATGCCGCCGGTGCAGTAGCTGACGACGGTCTTGCCTTCCAGCTCCGCGCGGTGCGCCGCGACGGCGTCGGGGAACTGCGTGAAGCGCTCGATGCGCCAATCCGCGGCATGCTCGAACGCCCCGTAGTCGACCTCGAACGCGTTTCTCGTGTCGAGGAGAACGACGTCGCGACCGGCGTCATCGTGGCCCTGGTCGAGCCAGCGGCGCAGTGTCTCGGGGGCGACGACCGGCGCCCGCCCCGACTCGGGCCGGATCGTCGGACGGTCCATGCGAATGATCTCGCGCTTGCGCTTGACGAGCATCTTTCCGAACGGCTGCGTATCCGACCAGCTTTCTTTGGCGGACAGCCGCGCAAACCGCGGGTCGGCGCGGAGCGTGTCGAGGAAGCCGCGAACGGCCGTAGGTTCTCCCGCGAGGAACAGGTTGATGCCTTCCTCTGCCAGCAGGATCGTGCCCTTCAACCCCGCCGTGACCGCGCGATCCCGCAACACCGGACGCAGCCCCGCGGGGTCGACGATGTGCGTGAACAGATACGCGGAGACGTTGAGGACGGCGGACACACGACCAGCCTACGGTCGATAGCACGGCCCCCGGAGTCCGGCAAGGGCGTTCCCTCGGCCACGATCCGATCGTAGGTTCGTGCCATGGCTACTCCCACGAAGTCCCCCACCCGCAATCGCCGTCGCGCCGCCGGCGGCTCCGGCGCGAAGCTCACCGCCGGCGAGAACGCCGAGAAGGGGTTCACCGCATCCGCCGACCTGAGCGCGAACCTGCAGAAGGTCCTGGTCGATCTGATCGAGTTGTCCCTGCAGGGCAAGCAGGCGCACTGGAATGTCGTCGGGACGAACTTCCGCGACACCCACCTTCAGCTCGACGAGATCATCGACGCCGCCCGCGAGTTCGCCGACACGATTGCCGAGCGGATGCGTGCGCTGCACGCGCTCCCGGACGGTCGCAGCGATCAGGTCGCCGAGACCACGACCCTCCCCGAGTTTCCGCAGGGCGAGATCGCGACGACGGAGGTCATCGACCTCATCACCGAACGCCTCGACGACGTCTGCGGCACGTGCCGCGACGTGCACGACGCGGTCGACGAGGAGGACCCGACGAGCGCCGACATCCTGCACGCGGTGCTCGAACGGCTCGAGCAGTTGTCGTGGATGGTGAGCGCCGAAAACCGGACGCCGAAGAAGCGCTGACGCGCTCACATGTCGGCGGGCGTCCACTCCGAGACGTTGTCGAGCGTTGCGACCTCGTCCGCCGTCAGGTCGGTGCGCGCACCGTCGAGCAGGTCATCGACCTGAGCGAGCTTCGACGCCGACGCGATCGGTGCGACCACGCCGGGCTTGGCCCGAAGCCAGGCGAGCGCGGTCGCGGCGATCGAGACCCCGTGGTCCTGGCCGATGCGGTCGAGCACGTCGATGATCTGGAGTCCCTGCGGCGTCGCGTAGCGCGACGCCCCCGCGGCGCGCGGCGAGACATGACCCTCGGCATCCGTCGACCGATACTTGCCGGTCAGGAATCCCTTGGCGAGGGCGTAGTACGGCACCAGGCTGAGGTTCTCGGCGACCGCGAGGGGCACGATGTCCTGTTCGATCTCGCGGTGCACGAGGTTGTAGTGCGGCTGGATCGCGATCGGCTCGGCGACACCGAGCTCCCGCGCGATGCGCACCCACGCCGCGATGCGCTCGGCCGAGTAGTTAGACACGGCTGTGTAGCGGACGAGGCCGTCGGTGACGAGCTGACCGAACGCGGCGACCGTCTCTTCGAGCGGCGTTGCGGCGTCGTCGAAGTGTGCGTAATACAGATCGATCTGCGAGACGCCCAGTCGCTGCAGCGAGGCCTCGGCTGCCGCCCGCACGTTGCCGGCTGCGAGGCCGGTGAAGTCCGGATGCTGGCTGACCTTCGTGGCGACCGTGACGCCCTCGGGCCGGCGTGCGGCGAGCCACTCGCCGATGATGGCCTCACTCTCCCCTCCCGTGTGCCCCGGGACCCAGGCGCTGTACGAATCCGCCGTGTCGATGAAGTTGCCGCCGCCGGCGTGGAAGGCATCCAGGATCTGGAACGAGGCGTCGCGGTCGGCTGTCCAGCCGAACACGTTACCGCCGAGGGCGAGGGGGAAGACGTCGAGGTCACTGCTGCCGATGCGGGTCATTCCTCGATCCAATCACGCCGGCTCCCGGGCGTTCTCGCTGTCGCGGGTATCCATTCACAGGAATGGATGCCGGGGGCGTAGCGTTGGAGGCATCATGCAGAGCTTCGGAACCCTTTCGTTCGGCCATTACGGACCTCTCGGCGGCGGGCGCCAGCTGACCGCCGCTGACTCGATGCTCCAGGCGATCGATCTCGCCCAGGGCATGGACGACCTCGGGGTCAACGGCGTCTCCTTCCGCGTCCACCACTTCGCCCGCCAGCAGGCAGCGCCCATGCCGTTGCTCGCCGCGATCGCCGCGAAGACCCAGCGCATCGAGATGGGCACCGGCGTGATCGATATGCGCTACGAGAACCCGCTGTACCTCGCCGAAGAAGCCGCGGCGGTCGACTTGATCTCCGACGGGCGGCTCGCGCTCGGCGTCAGCCGCGGGTCACCCGAGACCGTCGTCCGCGGTTACGAGAAGTTCGGCTACACCGGAGCAGACCCGCGCGGCGCCGACCTGGCCCGCGACCACTTCGATCTGTTCCTGCGCGCGATCGAAGGCGAAGGCCTCGCCGAGCGCGACGCGCAGAGCCCGTTCGGCGGAGGCACCGGGATGCAGCGGATCGAACCGCACTCGGAAGGACTGCGCTCACGCATCTGGTGGGGCGCAGGTACGCGCGAGACCGCCGAGTGGGCCGGGCGCAAGGGCGTCAACCTGATGTCCTCGACCCTGCTGACCGAGGCGGACGGCCGGCCGTTCGACATCCTCCAGGCCGAGCAGATCGAGCAATTCCACGCGGCCTGGCGCGCAGCCGGTCATCCGGGTACTGCCCGCACCTCCGTCAGCCGCTCGATCTTCCCGATCACGACCGCCGAGGACGAGCTGTACTTCGGCCACTCGAACGAGGGCGACGGCATCGGCTACATCGACGGGTTCCGGTCGACGTTCGGCAAGACCTATGCCGCGTCGCCGGAAGTGCTCGTCGAGCAGTTGCAACAGGACGCCGCGATCGCCGCGGCCGACACCCTCATGCTCACGATCCCGAGCCAGTTGGGTGTCGAGTTCAACCTCCGGATCATCGAGGCGTTCGCGACCCACGTGGCGCCGTCGCTCGGCTGGAAGTCCACGCTGAGCTGACGCGGGCGAACAACCTCACGCGAGCGAAGCCGAGGCGGCGTAAATCAGCCGAAAGCCCTCACACACGACCGGCATGTCCGGCTCGAAGCCGCGGGCGTTCTCCGAGTGAGCCCGCCAGTAGCGTTCGTGGGATTCCCGCCAGTACTCCAACGTCCGGTCGCCTTCCCCCTCCCGATACGCGTGAGACTCCGTCACGGCGTCGAACGGCACGATGGAGATGGCGGTCGTCTGGATCACCGCGACCGGTCGCCCCTGCCCATCGAGCAGGATGCTGTAACTGTCGACCGCGGGAACGGGCTCCCCCGTCGCCTCGTAGTCCCACAACGACGATGCCGTCGCCGTCTTCGTCCCGTCCAGCACAAGGCTCAAGAGCCCATCGGCGTGCTCGGGCGTGGCGCCGAACGCCCACGCATCCGGCACCGCTTCCGGGAGCCCGTCGACGGCGCCCCGACTTTGCTTCCAGAACGCGACGATCCGTGCTTGAGTGTCCACGGCACGATGCTAGGCGACATCGGATTCGGATGGATGCCGCAGAATCGGCCCGGAAGGCCCTTTCTGGTCCGAATCCGATGCCATTGTCCGAATCCGACGGCATCCCGTGAAAAAACATTCGGGAAACGGTCGCGGGCGGGCGCAAAGCCGTGAATAATATGAGGTATGACCACAGGACGCCCGGCGGGCTACAGCGCAATCTCGAGTTACTCGCGCGTCGAGATCCTTCACCTCGTACAAGACCACCCGCGGCGAACCATCGCCGAGATCGTCGAATCCACGAGCCTCCACGCCAACACCGTGCGCGAGCACCTGAAGCGCCTGATCGATGACGGCTACGTGATCTCTGCCGCGGAAGACCGCAAGACGCGGGGCCGTCCGCGCGTACTCTACAGCGCCGCCGACGGCGGGAGTGCGTCCAGCGCGGTTCAGCAGCGCAAGGTGCGCGCGGCCGCGGAGCGCGGCGATCTGATGCGCCGGGTGATCCCGGGGATCGCGCCGGAACTCGACACCGCGGCTCTCCATCAGGTCGATGCCCTGGTCGAAGACCTCATCGACGCCGGCTTCGATCCCCTCGTGGACGAGACCGAGCTGACGATCGACCTCACTCCCTGCGCGCAGGCGACCGCGCAGGCGGATCATCGCGATGTGTTGTGCAGCGTGCATCTCAGCCTGATGCAAGGCGTCCTGAACGAAGCAGGTGGACCGCTTTCCGTCGATGGAATGCGCTCATCGTGTGATCCTCGCGCGTGCGTCGTGCAGCTCCTCCACGCCGGCGGCCGCAATTGACACGGGTTATTCACGGCTCGGCCCTCGTCGAACCTGAGCGCACGCTGAGTACCTTCAGTTGCATGGAAGACCCGGACTTGGGGAGGACGTGGGATGGATTTTCTTGATCCGCTGCTGCTCGCGCGGTGGCAGTTCGGCTTGACGACGCTCTATCACTTCCTCTTCGTCCCGCTGACGCTCGGCATGGCGCTGACCGTCGCGATCTTCCAGACGGCCTGGTACCGAACCGGCAACCTGAAGTGGCTGCACCTGACGCGTTTCTTCGGGAAGATCTTCCTGATCAACTTCGCGATGGGCGTCGTGACGGGGATCGTGCAGGAGTTCCAGTTCGGCATGAATTGGTCGTCCTACTCGCGTTTCGTCGGTGACGTCTTCGGGGCCCCACTCGCGTTCGAAGGCCTGATGGCGTTCTTCTTCGAGGCGACCTTCATCGGCCTGTGGATCTTCGGCTGGGACAAGCTCCCGAAGGGACTGCACCTCGCGAGCATCTGGATCGCGACGATCGGCGCGTGGTTCTCCGCTTACTTCATCCTTGCGGCGAACGCGTTCATGCAGAACCCGGTCGGCTACCAGATGGCGCAGGACGGCGGCCGCGCGGAGATGAACGACTTCTTCGCGGTCCTGACGAACCCCGTCGCGCTGGCTGCCCTCCCGCACACGTTGTTCGCCGCATTCATGATGACGATGGGCGTGATCATCTCGATCTCGTCCTGGCATCTGATCCGTCGGCAGAACGTCGACATGATGCGCACATCCCTCCGCTATGGACTCTGGGGCATGATCATCGCCTTCGCGGGCGTCGCGCTCTCCGGCGACCAGCTGGGCCTCGTGATGGTGCAGACCCAGCCGATGAAGATGGCGGCCGCCGAGGCGTTGTTCGACTCCGCCTGTAGCGCGGATGCGTCCTTCTCGATCTTCACTCTCGGCACCCCTGACGGAACGAGCGAGCTCTTCTCGATCCGTGTCCCCTACCTCCTGGCGTTCCTGTCGACGCATACTCTGGACGGCTGCGTCGAGGGCATCAACGATCTCAACCTGCTCTACACGAACGAGCTGTTCCCCCAGTTCGCAGATCAGGTCGATGGCAACTTCGCTCCCATCCTGTGGGTCACCTACTGGTCGTTCCGCTGGATGATCGGCCTCGGCGGCGTCGCCGCGCTGACCGCAGTCGTGGGACTCTGGCTCACCCGCAAGAAGGCGAAGCGCGACGTCCCCAACTGGGCATGGAAGCTCGCGATCTGGGCCTGGCCGGCATCGCTCGTCGCCATTCTGGTCGGATGGGTCTTCACAGAAATGGGCCGGCAGCCCTGGATCGTCTTCGGGCTCATGCTCACGGAGGACGGCGTCTCCCCGAGCGTGCCGGGCTGGACGGTGCTCATCTCCCTCATCGCGTTCACCGCGATCTACGCGATCCTCGCCGTGGTCGAAGTCGGTCTCATCATGAAGACGTCCCACAAGGGACCCGATCCCCTACCCGAACCGGGAAGCCCCGAGGCCGAACAGCCCTCGGTCGAGAACACCCCGACGACGGTCTACTAGGAGCGCATGATGGATCTCGCATACGTCTGGTTCTTCATCGTCGGAGTGCTCTTCGTCGGCTACTTCGTCCTCGACGGGTTCGACTTCGGCGTCGGCATGTCGCTCCCCTTCCTCGGGAAGGATGACATCTCGCGCCGTCAGATCATCAACACGATCGGCCCGGTCTGGGATCTCAACGAGACCTGGGTCATCGTGGCCGGCGCGTGCCTGTTCGCTGCATTCCCCGAGTGGTATGCGACGCTGTTCAGCGGCTTCTACCTCGCGCTGCTGCTCATCCTGCTCGCACTGATCCTGCGTGGCGTTTCCTTCGAATACCGGCACCAGCGAGAGAGCCTCCGCTGGAAGGCGGGCTTCGACCGCATGATCGTGATCGGCTCCGCCGTCCCCGCGTTCCTCTGGGGTGTCGCCGTCGCCAACATCGTGCAGGGCGTCCCGCTCGATGTCGATCATGAGTTCACGGGGTCTCTCTTGACGCTCCTGAACCCGTACGGGTTGCTCGGCGGCCTCACGACGCTCTTGCTGTTCTTCACGCACGGCGTGTACTTCGTCGCGCTCAAGACCGACGGCCAGGTGCGGATGGATGCCCGTAGACTCGCGCTGCGATCTGGACTGCTCACGGTCGTCGTCGCTGCGATCTTCCTCGCCTGGACCGTCGCGGCCGCCTTCGGCAACGGCGCTCCGCTCGTCGGGCTGGTCGTCCTGTGCGCGGCCGTCGCGGCGGTGCTCCTGATCGCCTCCGTGCTGGCCAATACGCGCGACCGTGAGGGCTGGGCGTTCGGCTTCGGCGCGGGAACCGTGGCCTTTGCGGTGCTGACGCTGTGGGTCGCGCTCTTCCCGAACGTCATGCCCTCCTCGACCGACCCGGCGTTCAACCTGACGATCGAGAACGCATCCAGCACCGACTACACGCTGACGATCATGACCTGGGCCGCCGTGGTCTTCCTGCCGCTCGTGCTGCTCTACCAGGGGTGGACGTATTGGATCTTCCGCAAGCGCGTCAGCCGCACGACGATCGAGAAGGCCGCGGCCGCCGCACACTGACGTTCCGCCGGGGCAACGTAAGGCAGGATCGAAGGATGCCGGAATCCGAGGAGCAGGCCGCCCCGACGCGGGGACGTCCGGTCGATCCACGCCTCCTTCGCTACGCCTCGGCATCCCGCCTGTTCTTCGTCGCGATCGGCGCGATCGGCCTCGCTCAGACGCTCGTGATCGTCGCATTCGCGTGGGTGCTGACCCAGGTGGTCGTGGGGGTCCTTGCCGGTGACGATGTCGGCGCCCTTCTCGGCTGGCTCGCAGGCACCGCCGCGCTCCGGGCGGTACTGCTGTGGGCCCGGGAAATCATCGCCGCACGGGCAGCCGCCCGCGTCGAGCTGCAGTTGCGCGCGCATCTGCTCGAGGCCGTCGCTCGGCTCGGTGCGGGATGGCTCGGGACCGCCAACACCGCGCGCCTCGCCGTGACTGCCGGCCGAGGTCTCGACGCCCTCGATGCCTACTTCGGTCGCTATCTGCCGCAGCTCGTCCAGACGATCATCGCCACGCCGATCCTCATCGCCGTGATGTGGTGGCAGGACTGGATCTCCGGACTCATCGTGGTGCTCACGATCCCGCTGATCCCCCTGTTCATGGTCCTGATCGGCCTGGCGACCCGCGCCGTGCAACAGAAGCAGTGGGCGACGCTGCAGACGCTGGCCGCGCGCTTCGCCGACACCGTCCAGGGCCTGTCGACGCTCACCGTGTTCGGCAGGCAGCATCGGGCGGCGAACTCGATCGAACGGGTCACCGGCACGTATCGCACCGAAACGATGCGCGTCCTGCGGGTGTCGTTCCTGTCCGGATTCGCACTCGAGTTCCTCGCGTCGGTCGCGGTCGCGATCGTGGCAGTGACGATCGGCTTCCGCCTGATCGACGGGTCGCTGGCGCTCAGCGTCGGGCTCTTCGTGCTGTTGCTGGCCCCCGAGGCATATCTGCCGATCCGCCAGGTCGGCGTCCAGTTCCATGCGGCCTCCGAGGGCGTCGCCGCGACCGAGGACGTGTTCGCGGTCCTCGACGCCGCACGCGCGGCAACGCCCGTGACCGCTGCTGCCGCCGCGCCGACCGCGCCCGTCGACGGCGCGCTGGAACTGCGCGCGGTGCGCGTGCAGCGCGGCGACCACGCGCTGCCGCCGGTGTCGTTCCGCGCGGCGCCGGGCACCGTCACCCTGATCGAAGGACCCAGCGGCGCGGGAAAATCGAGCCTGCTGGCCGCGCTCCGTGGTGCCGCCGTGTTCGACGGCACCATCACGCTCGGCACCGCGGATGCCTCCACTCACCCGGCGTCCACGTGGCTCGCCTGGGCGGGACAGGATCCCGGCTTGATCGCCGGGAGCATCGCCGAGAACATCACACTGGGCGACCCCGCTCCCCGCGCCGACCTGGTCGCGCGGAGCCTCGTTCTGTCGTGCGCCGTCGACCTCGATCCCGCCCAGGAGTTGGGCGTCCAGGGCGCGGGGATCTCCGGCGGGCAGGCACAGCGCGTGGCCGTGGCCCGCGCGTTCTACCGACGGGCGCGCGGATGGGGCACGGTCGTCGCCCTCGATGAGCCGAGCGCCGCTCTCGACGAGCGCACCGAATCCGCACTGTGGGCCTCGGTGCGGGAGATCGCCGATTCCGGCGCGATCGTCCTTCTCGTGTCGCACCGCACGTCGGCGCGCGCGATCGCCGACCACGTCGTGACGCTCGAGACGGCGGCGGTGCCCACATGACCCCCGCTGACGTCCTTCGCGGAGCGATGCCGCCCGCGCGTCGATTCTGGCCGGGAGCTGCCGCCGGGTTCCTGTCAGAGGTGTCGGCCGTCGCGCTCCTCGCGGTGAGCGCATGGCTGATCGTCCGCGCATCCGAACAGCCGCTCGTGCTGTACATCTCGATGGCCGTGGTTGGGGTCCGGGCGTTCGCACTCAGTCGCGCAGTCTTCCGCTACCTCGAGCGGCTGGCGGGCCACGATGCGGCGCTCCGCCAACTCGCCGCGACCCGCACCGATCTTGTGCGGCGTCTGATCCCGCTCGCCCCGGACGGGCTCACCCGCACCAGCCGCGGATCGATCCTCGGATCGCTCGTCGACGACGTCGACGAGCTGCAGAATCTCCCGCTGCGTGTGGTGCAACCGCTGATCGGTTCGGCGGCGGTCGCGCTGGGCGCCGTCATTCTGGTCGCGATCATCCACCCGCCGGCAGGCCTGACACTGCTGGGCTGTCTGATCGTCGCGGGGGTCGTCGCGGCGGGATGGGGCTGGGTCGCGGGCGGCCGCGCGGAGCGCTCCATCGCCCCGCTGCGCGGGCGTCTCGCCGACGCCGTGCTCGATCACCTCGGCAGTTTCGACGTGCTCGTGGCCTGCGGGGCCGAAGAGTCCAGTCGCGCCCGGATCGCCGCCGCGGATGCCGATGTGCGACGGGCGGTCGTCCGCCGCGCCGGGGCTCAAGCCGGTGCCACCGCACTGGTGTCACTGCTGGCGGGGATCGCATCGGTCCTCGCGGTGCTCGTCTCGACACCGGCCGTGACGTCGGGCGGACTCACGGGTCCGGCATTCGCGGTTGCGGTGCTGATTCCGATGGCGGTGTTCGAGGTCTTCACGTCCGTCCCGCTGGCGGCATCCTCGTGGCGTCAGGTGCGGTCGGCCGCCACGCGTATCGCCGCCGCCACGCCCGACGTCGTCCCCGCCGGGCTCGTGCGCGAGCAGGGCATACCGACGGGGACCGGGCCTGCCCTCGGTGCGGGGCTCCGCCTGCGCGGCGTGGCAGCCACGTGGCCCGGTGCGGCATCCCCCGCCCTCCACGACATCGATCTCGACGTTGCCCCGGGCGAGCGTCTGCTCGTCGTCGGCTCGAGCGGCGCCGGCAAGAGCACCCTCGCGCATGTCCTCGTGCGGTTCCTCGACGTCTCCGGTTCGTACACGATCGGCGGCGTCGACGTGCAGACACTCGCCGCCGACGATGTCCGCCGCACCGTGGGCTTGTGTGAGCAGCGTCCGATGCTGTTCGACGAGGACATTCGCCAGAACCTCCTCTTCGCGCGCGACGACGCGACCGACGCCGACCTCGAGGACGTCCTCGCGCGCGTCGGTCTCGGGCCCTGGTTACGCGAACGCGGCGGCCTCGACGCGCGCGTCGGCGAGCGCGGCGCGCTGGTGTCGGGCGGGCAGGCCCAGCGCATCGCGCTCGCGCGCGCGCTGCTGCACGGCTTCCCGATGCTCGTCCTCGACGAGCCGACCGCAGGAGTGGACCCGGCAGCATCCGATGCTCTTTTGACCGACCTGCTCTCCGCCGTCGGCGCGGACCAGGCTGTCATCCTGATCTCCCACGTCACCGTGCCGGCACGACTGATCGATCGGGTCGTGCGACTCGAGTCGGGCTACGTGGTCGCCTGAATCACAGTGTCCGCCCGAACGCCTGCACGCCCGGGTGGGACGCCAGCGGCGCAAACCCGATGCGCGTGTAGAACGCGATCGCACCGGTGTTCTCCGTCCCCGTGGCCAGGTGCAGCCCGGTGACTCCCCGCGCGCGCAGGGCCTCCGACAGGGTGTCGATCAGGCGTCGCCCCCACCCTTGCCCTTGCAGCTCGGGAAGCAGATCGATGTGCAGGTGCGCGGGGTACGTGTCGCCGTAAGGCTCCGCCCCGGCGCGCCGCCCGTAGGCGTAGATGAGCGTCCCGCCCTGCCGGGTCGCCTCCCCCTCCCCGGGCCGTGGCCACCGCGCGGCCCACTGCGGCCACCACTGCGTGGCGAACCAGTCTTCGAACGCCCGCGTGTCATCCGTTCCGACGATGTACCCGGCGACACGTTCGTCGTCGGTCTCGACGACGAATGCGAGATCAGGATGCCGCGCCGCATACGGCAGCACGAACACTTCGGCCCAAAGATCATCGTCCGTGAAGATCCCGGTCGCGTCGGTCCCGGCATCCGCCGTCTTGAGGCAGATGTCGGCGAGCGCCGGCTCGTCACCGGAACGGAACGGGCGAATGTGGGTCATCCGGGGAGTCTACGAGCCGCCCGCCGCCTCGGCGGCGTCGGCCTCGGCTGTTGCCGTGATGCGTTCGGCCATCCCCCGGAAGATGAATCCGTGGAACGGGAGCACCGCCAGCCAATACAACCGGCCGGCCAGCCCCGCGGGGAAGAACACGGCACGCTGGCGGTATCGCGCCCCCTCGCCGTCCGGTTCGCACTCGAGGTCGAGCCACGCCAACCCGGGGACCTTCATCTCCGCCCGCAGGCGCAGGAGGCGCCCGGGTTCGACGACCTCCACCCGCCAGAAGTCGATCACGTCACCCACCGCGACCGCGGTCCGGCTCCGTCGCCCTCGGGCGAGACCGACCCCCCCGACCAGACGGTCCATCCACCCGCGGACCGCCCAGAGCAGCGGCGCGGAGTACCAGCCGTTCTCACCGCCGATCCCCGCGATCACCGCCCACAATCGCTCCGGCGATGCCGTCGTGTGCACGGCCTGGAGATCGGTGTACACCGTGCGGCCGGCCCAATCCGGGTCACTCGGCAGCGGATCCGACGGCAGGCCCATGACTTCGGCATCCTGCCAACTCGTCTCGACGGTGTCGGCTTCGACGCGGCCCAGCGCCAGCGCGACGGCGCGACGGTACGGGGTCAAACCATCCTCGGGCGGCGGAATCAGGCTGTCGATGTCGTGGTCGTCCATGACGCATTCGTGCACGAGTGAGGCGATGAGCGGCCGGGCAATGGAGCGCGGCACCGGCGTGACGAGATTCACCCAGTGCGATGCGAGTCCCGGCGTGAGCACCGGCAGCGGCGCGATCGCCCGCTGAGGCAGCCCCGCCTCGACAGCGTATCCGTTCATCATCTGGCCGTAGCGCAGCACGTCGGGACCGCCGATGTCGACCGCGCGGGTGACGTCGGCGCGCACGCGTGCCGCGGCGAGGAGGTAGTAGAGCACGTCGCGGACGGCGATCGGCTGGATGAAGTTGCGCACCCAGCGCGGCGCGGGCATGTACGGCAGCACATCGGTGAGGTGGCGGATCATCTCGAACGAGGCCGATCCCGACCCGATGACGACGCCCGCCTGCAACACGAGCGTGGGCACGCCGCTGCCGAGCAGGATGTCGCCGACCGCGACACGCGAACGCAGGTGCGGGCTCAGGTCGACGCCGTTCGGATGAAGCCCCCCGAGGTAGACGATCCGCCGGACGGATGCCGCCGACGCCGCCGACGCGACGGTCCGGGCGGCATCGAGGTCGGTCTGCTCGAAGCCACCCCCCTGGCCCATCGAGTGAATGAGGTAATAGAGCACGTCGACATCTGCCGTCGCCTCAGCCATCACCGCGGCGTCGGTGGCAGAGCCGGCGACGACCTCGACCTGCCCGCTCCAGGCGAACGCCGCGAGCCGGGCGGGGTCGCGAGCGAGGACGCGAACCCGGTATCCGCCGGCGAGCAGGCGCGGCACGAGCCGGCCGCCGAGATAGCCCGTGGCCCCGAGAACGAGCGCCCGCGGCTCCGATCCGTCGGTGCGCGGCACCGCGCGGAGTGGCTCTTCGCGCCCGGAGGGATATGGCAATGGGGTCATGCGTCTGACGGTACGCGCGTGCGAGCTCTGCGCCCATCCCCTTGCGCCGCCGTCACCGCGCGTGCGAAAGCGCGTCAGCGCCGACCGGTGCCGAAGATCCCGCGGATGACGCCGTTCAGGATCGTCTGGGTGGTCTTGGAGCCCAGCACCTCTTCGAGCGGACTCTTCGAGCTCGCGGCCCGGCTTGTCCGGGTCTTCGTCACTCCGGTGGTTTTCATCAGCCGGTCATACTCGCGCTGGCGTTCTTTCTCGGCCGCGGCGTCGGCCTTCGCGATCGCCGCTTCCTGTCGGGCGAGTTCCTTCTCGGCTGCCGCCTGCTCCTTGGCCGCGGCGATCCGGTCCTTCTCGGCCTGCGCGGCGGCTTCGGCGGCGACCTCCGCCTGCGCCGCGGCGTTCATCTTCGCGGTGAGGATCTCCCGCGCCGATTCCCGGTCGATCGCCGTCCCGTACTTCGCGAGGAGGGGAGACGCGTGCACCGCGCGTTCGATGTCGGGATCGGGGGTCGGTGACATCAGCCCTTCGGGCGCGCGCAATCGGGTCCAGGCCACCGGAGTCGGTGCGCCCTTCTCGCTCATCACGGTGACGATCGCCTCACCCGTGCCGAGTTCCTGCAGCACCCGCTCGAGGTCGTAACCGCTTTTCGGATACGTGCCGACGGTTGCCCGTAGCGCCTTGGCGTCATCCGGAGTGAACGCACGCAGAGCGTGCTGGATGCGCGATCCCAATTGCGCCAGCACGTCCGAGGGCACGTCCTTCGGCGTCTGGGTGACGAAGAAGACACCGACGCCTTTCGAACGGATCAGTCGCACCGTCTGGGTGATCGCCGCGAGGAAGTCCTTCGACGCTTCCCGGAACAGCAAGTGGGCCTCATCGAAGAAGAACACCAGCTTGGGCGTGTCCGGATCGCCGACCTCCGGGAGGATCTCGAAGAGCTCGGCGAGCAAGTACATCAGGAACGTCGAGAAGAGTGCCGGCTTGTCGACGACGCCCGGCACCTCGAGCAACGAGATGATCCCTCGCCCATCGGCCGCGGTGCGCAGGAAGTCACGCACGTCGAACTCCGGCTCACCGAAGAAGACATCGGCTCCATCATCGGCGAACGTGATCAGCTCGCGGAGGATGACGCCCGCTGTCGCAGCCGACAGGCCGCCGAGCTCTTTGAGTTCCGGTTTGCCCTCGTCGCTCGTGAGCCAGCTGAGGACGGCGCGCAGATCCGACAAGTCGACGAGCGCCAGCCCGTGCGCGTCGGCGTAATGGAACACGAGCCCGAGGCTCGACTGCTGGGTCTCGTTGAGCCCCAGGACCTTGCTGAGCAGCAGCGGCCCGAACCCGGAGACGGTGGCCCGCACGGGTACGCCCTTACCGATGCCGCCGAGCGCGAAGTACTCCGTGACGGATGCCGTCGGTGTCCACTCTTGCCCGATCGCCTCCGTGCGGGCGCGCAGCTTCTCACTGTCGACACCCGGCGTCGCGACGCCGGAGAGGTCTCCCTTGATGTCGGCGGCGAACACGGGCACCCCCTTGGCCGCGAGTTGCTCCGCAAGCCCCTGCAGCGTCCGAGTCTTTCCCGTGCCGGTCGCGCCGGCGACGAGTCCGTGCCGGTTCATCATCGCGAGCGGAATGCGGATCTGCGCACTCGGCACCGGGTCGGTGTTCATGAGCGCACCGACATCGAGCGTCGCCGCCTCGAACGTGTAGCCCTTCGCGACCGCCGCGATCTCATCGGCGTCGAGCGGCCCGGAGGGGGTCTCCGCCGTCGGTTCCTGAGGAGTTGTGGCGTTCTGAGGAGTGGATGCGGGTTGCCGCTCCTCAGCATCCGACATCTCCTCAGCAACCGGCGCAGATGCCGGGGCGGCCGCGGCACGCGCGGCATCGGCCTGTGCGGCGGCGAGCGCCGCCTTCGCCTGGGCGAGTTTCAGCGCGGCTTCAGCGGCATCCGCTTCGGCTTGCAGACGGTGGAGTTCAGCGGCGGCAGCATCGGGTGTGCTCATGCCGCTCAGCCTAGTGAGCGGAGGGTTCGCGTTCGCGGAGAATTCTGGCCGCGAAGACGGCGGCAATGACGAGGGCCGCGCCGATCCCGACCAGCGTGCCGCCGATCGTGTCGGTCATCCAGTGCGCGTGCACGATCGTGCGCCCCAGCGCCATGAGCAGCACCCACGCCGTACCGACGAGGAACACCCAGAGCCGGGGGAACAGCACCACCGCGACGGCGGCCATCGTGGCGGCATTCGCGGTGTGCCCCGAGGGAAAGGATCCCTGGTCAGAGAGCACCAGGATGTCCTCCGGGCGCACGCGCCCGAACACGACCTTGAAGATCTGCACGAGCATCGCGCTCGCGAGCGAGGCCGCCAGGAAGTACACCGCCGACCACGGGCGGCGCACGATCACGAGCACGAGGGCGAGTCCCAACGGAATCGCGAGGGCGGCCACCCATCCGCCGCCGATGACGTTGAGCGCCATCGACATCCCGAGGAAGGCCGGAGCGAACGCCGCCACGTAGCTGTTCCACCAGGCATCCAGGTCGACGAGCTCGACGTCGAACGCCACGAGTACGCCGAGGACCACGGTCGCGAAGATCAGCGCGAGCCCGATCACGAGCCACTGCAGTCGGAACGTGATCTCGAGATCGGTGATCCGCTCGGCGGGTCGTTGCTCAGTCATCGCCCCATTGTGCACGAAGGCTCACGGTGCGAGGCGCTCGACTGTCCGTGGGCGCACGATCAGCCACAGCGAGAGCAGGCCGATCACCGAGCATCCGACCATGACCGAGGCCATCGTGGTCGCGGTGATCCCGGCATCCTTCGCGAGCCACCCGACGATCGGCGAGATCAGCCCGGCGATCCCGAAGTTGCAGGCACCGAGGATGGATGCGGCCGTCCCGGCCGCCTTACCGTGCCGGTCGAGCGCGAGCACCTGCGTGCAGGGGAACGTGAAGCCGCACGCGGTCATGAAGACGAACAGCGGCACGATGGTGCCCCAGAGCCCGAGGCCCATCTGGTCGGTGATGATGATCGCCGTCGCCGCAACCAGGAGGGTCGCGGTCGAGAAGGCGAGCACCCACTGGGGCCCGAACCGCGCGGCCAGCCGCGACGCCGTCTGCACTCCGATGACGAGTCCGATCGAGTTTGCCGCGAACAGCAATCCATACTGCTGCGCGTCGAACGCGTAGGTCCCTTGGAAGAGGAAGGACGATGCCGACAGGTAGGAGAAGAGCCCGCTGAAGGTCATTCCGCCGATGATCAGGACGCCGACGAACACGCGGTCGCTGAACACGCTCTTGTATCGCTCGAGCACGGTGTCCGCACCCCGGTCTTGGCGACGTGCGCGCGGCAGGGTCTCGGGCACGAGAGCGATCGCGGAGACCAGCATGACGGCGCCATAGATCGCCAAGACGACGAAGATCCCGCGCCAGGACATCACCGACAGCAGCGCGGATCCGATCAACGGGGCGACAACCGGCGCGACACCCGAGACGAGGGCAAGGCGGCTCAGCATGACGACCAAGCGCCGTCCGCCGAACAGGTCGCGGACGATCGCCATCGCCACGACACCACCCGCGGCGGCACCCATGCCCATCGCGACGCGCGCGACACTCAACAGTTCGAGACTCGGCGCGAGTGCGGCGGCGACGCTCGCCAGCACATGCAGCGCCGTCACCAGAAGCAGCGGGAGGCGCCGGCCGACCTTGTCACTCAGCGGTCCGACGATGAGCTGCCCGAGGGCGAAGCCGATCATCGTGCCGGTGAGGGTCAGCTGGATCGCCGCGGCGCTCGTGCGGAAGTCTTCCTGGAGCACCGGGAACGCGGGGAGGTACAGGTCGATCGTGAACGGCCCGAGGGCCGTGAGCGCGCCGAGCAGAATGATGTAGACGACGCGCCGCGGAGTCGAGATCGCATCGCCAGGGTGCAGCATGATCGGCGCGGTGGCCGGATTGGCGCCGATCGTGCGGATCGCACCGGTCGGCGCCCCCGGACGGTGGGCGTCGTTTGGGGTGGGGATTGAGGCAGAGTCGAGCACGGTGTCCAGACGGGAAAGAAGCGGAAAAGCAGGTACTTCGCGCGGCAGGGACGTGCGGCGCGGCAACGGGATGATCGTCTCGAAACGATTCGAAGGCTCGTCAATCCTAGCCACCTCCCAGCCCTCGGGCTCATTCCGGCGAATAAGATTGATCCCGTCCGGACACTCGATCCGGCGAAGACAAGGCCGAGATCACCCCCATGACCCCGACTTCCTCGAACAAGCGCCAGAGCGGAAATCCCGCGACCCAGGCAAAAATCGAACTCACCGTCAAGCAGCAACGCGACCTTCAGAAGCGCGAGAAACTGGCGGAGTATCAGCGCCAGGTCGCGCGACGTCGCCGAACCGGACTCATGTGGTGGATCGTGGGCGGCACGGCCGGGCTCGTCATCGTCGGCCTGATCGTCGCATCGCTGGTCTTCGGCCCGAAGGCTGCACCCAGCTACTCCGCGGGCGGCGACGGCGCACAGATCGAGGGCGTCGAGAGGTTCTCGAACGAGACGCAGCACGTCGAGGGCACGGTCGACTACCCGCAGACACCTCCTGCCGGCGGAGCGCACAACCAGTATTGGCTCAATTGCGGCGTCTACGACCAGCCGCAGGTGAACGAGAACGCCGTCCACTCCCTCGAGCACGGCGCGATCTGGGTCACGTACGACGCCGACGCCGTGTCGGCGGAGGACCTTGACGCGTTGAAGGCGCAGCTCCCATCGACCTACGTCCTCCTCTCGCCGTTCGACGGGCTGCCCGCACCGATCGTGCTGAGCGCCTGGAATGCCCAGCTGCAGCTCGACAGCGCGACGGATGCCCGCATCCCGACCTTCTTCGAGGAGTTCTGGCGCAACCAGAATGTTCCCGAACCGACGGCCATCTGCAGCGGCGCGATCGACGGGCCCGGCAAGCAGTCGTGACCGACGCCTCGGCACCGCGCACCCTCCCGCCGTGGTGGGCGGTGCTCCTGGTGGCGCTGGCGATCGCCGGGCTCGCGTTCGCGATCGGCCGCTTCTCCACGTTCGGTGCCACCGCCGGCGCACCGGGCAGCGATTCGCCCGAAGCGGGGTTCGCTCGCGACATGCAGGTGCATCATGGGCAAGCCGTCGAGATGGCGATGGACATCTATCGCTCGACCGACAATCCGGACATCCGCGTGCTCGCCTATGACATCGCGACGACCCAGTCAGGGCAGAAGGGCGAGTTCTACGACTGGCTCGTGAAGTGGAATCTGCCACAGGCGGGCACTCCGCTGATGTCGTGGATGGCCGGCTCGTCTCATGCACACGGCGATGCGACGGCATCCGAACAAGACCTGCTGACAGAGATGGGCATGGCGACGGCCGAGGAGCTCGGCGCCCTGCGCGCGGCGACGGGAACGGAGGCGGACTGCATGTTCCTCGCACTCATGACCCGCCACCACGAGGGCGCGCTGCCGATGGCGCAAGCGCTCGTTCAGCTCGGGAGTGAACCGCGCGCACTCCAGGTCGCCGAAGGCGTCATCGCGACACAGTCCGCCGAAATAGACCTCATGGCCACGCTCCAGCGCGGTCTCGCCTGCGGCGCCTGATCAACTTCCTGCGCGCAAGACCGGCCGCGATGACCGCGTCGGCACACGCCGAAGGGCGGTACGAACAGCGCCGCACCGCCCTTCGAGGTCTGTGGCGATCAGCCCTTCGTGGCGCCCGCGAGCAGGCCGCGGACGAAGAACCGCTGGAGCAAGAAGAACACCAACAGCGGAACCACGATGGAGATGAACGTTCCCGCCGCCTGCAGGTACCACTGGTTGCCCCACGTGCCCGAGAGCGAGTTGAGCGTCTGAGTGAGCGGCAACGACGACGACGGTGCGAAGATCGTCGCGACCAGCAGGTCGTTCCACACCCAGATGAACTCCAGCACGGCGAAAGAGGCAAGCGCAGGCGCGGCGAGCGGAAGGATCATCCGGAAGAAGATCTGACCGTGACCGGCCCCGTCCACGCGCGCCGCTTCGATCACTTCGCTCGGGATCTCCGAGATGAAGTTGTGCAGCAGGAAGACCGCCAGAGGAAGCGCGAAGATCGTGTGCGCGATCCACACCGTCGCGAAGCTGTGGTCCACGTCACGCAGTTCGAGGCCCGGGAACACCGGCACCCCGTTGATCGTGAGACCGCGCGAGAACAGAGTCAGCAGCGGCACGAGTGCCATCTGCAACGGCAGGATCTGCAGGGCGAACACCGAGATGAACGCGATGTTTTTGCCCTTGAAGTCGATCCACGCGAACGCATATGCCAGGAGCGAGGCGACCGCCAGCGCGAAGAACACGACGGGAATCGTAATCGCGAGCGAATTGACGAAGGACTGCGCCAGCGTCAGCGTCGTGTTGCCGAAGGTCAGCGCCTGGTCGTAGTTGGTCAGCGTGAACGACGGGTCGACGAACACCGTCCACCACCCGGTGCTCTGCGCGTCGGCGCCGGGGCGGAACGACGTGACGAAGAGCCCAAAGGTGGGAATGGTCCAGAAGAAGGCGATCGCGACGGCAGCGATCGTCGCGCCCCTCGACGTGAGCCGCTTCTGCGCGGTCTTTTCGTGGCG
Organism: Microbacterium memoriense; assembly: GCF_025398275.1. GTDB lineage: Bacteria > Actinomycetota > Actinomycetes > Actinomycetales > Microbacteriaceae > Microbacterium > Microbacterium memoriense. The sequence goes on from NZ_JAODOR010000008.1 coordinate 177,606, forward strand.
GCGCGTCTCGCGCGCGACTTCCCGCGCGAGGCGCTTGTCGGGAAGGGGCTCGATGATGTCGACTCCGGTACTCATCGGATCTCCCTCTGCTTCCGGATCTGGATGATGTTGAACACGATGAGCGGGGTGACGAAGAGGAACAGCACGACGGCCAAGGCCGCCGAGTGTCCAAAGCTCTGGAAACGCTGCTGCTGGTTAACCATCTCGAAGGCGAGCACCGTGGTGTTCGATCGGCCGCCGGTCATCACGGCGACGATGTCGTAGATCTTCAGGGCGCCGATCGCGATCGTGGTGACGACCACGACGATCGCCGAACGGATGCCGGGGACCGTCACATTGCGGAACCTCTCCCACGCGTTCGCACCGTCGAGCGCCGCCGCCTCGTTCTGCTCGGCGGGGACCGCCTTGATGGCAGCCGAGAGGATCACCATCGCCAGGCCGGTCTGACTCCAGATGAAGACGACCATGAGCAACAGACTGTTGAACAGCGGTTCGACGGCGAGCCACGACACCGGATCGCCGCCGAACGCCGTGACGATCGCGTTCAGGATGCCGATCTGATTGCCCTGCCGGTAGTCGTAGACGAACTTCCAGATGATGCCGGCACCGACGAATGAGATCGCGAACGGCATGAAGATCAGGATCTTCAGGAACTTCTCGCCGCGCGCCTTGTCGATGAAGACGGCGTAGGCCAGACCGATGATCGTCGCCACCGCCGGTGCGATGAGGACCCAGATGATCGTGTTGATGACCGACCAGAAACCCTGTGGGTTGGTGAAGGTCCAGATGTAGTTCTCGAAGCCGACGAAGTTGTCGCCGGTCTTGTCGAAGAAGGACTGCACGATCGTCGAGATGGCCGGGTAGATCAGACCGACGATCAGCAGAATGGCGGCCGGAGCGGCGAAGACGATGAGCTGGAACAGATATCCCGCGCCCTTGCCCGATCGCGAGTCGGCCCAGAACAGGATCGCGCCCAACACGATCGCGATTCCGATGACGTAGATCAGGGCGTTCTGATACGGACGCAGCAGCATGAACGCCACCACGGGGATGACGAAGCACGCGGCCAGTCGCAACCAGAAGTAGCCCGTGCCCGCGCGCGGCGCGTACTCGATGAGCAAGAGGATGAGCGCCACCACGAGGCCGAAGGCGATGAGCACGATCGGGATCTGGACCAGCGGATTGAGGTTGCCCAGCCAGACGAAGAAACTGCGCAACGAGACGCCCAGCGACGTCGGTCGCGGATCTTCGGCGGCGGGGCTCAGGAACAGCAGGACCACCAGCGCGAAAGCGACGGCGAAGCCGGCGATGACCACGAGCCGGGTCTTGGCGGATGAGAAGTGCTTGCGCGGCGCGAGTGGTGGGGGTGCCGCCGTTGCCGGTGGCGCGGACGTGGTGCGGGTGTCGGTCATGAAAGCCTCCGAGTGCTACGGCGAACGCGGGGTACTACAAACGAGAGAAGAAGAGGGATGCCGGGCGATACCCGGCATCCCTCTCGACGTCAGTTCTCGTAGCCTGCCTGGATGTCACTCAGGACCGTTGCCTGGTCCTTGCCGTCGATCCAGTCGACCATTCCCTTCCAGAACGAGCCCGATCCGACCGTGGCCGGCATGAGGTCACTCGCGTCGAAACGGACGGTCGTGTTGGGGTTCTGCAGCAGCTCCATCGCCTCGGTGAGGAACTGGCTGGAGGCCAGGCTCGGGTCGGCGTTGAGGTTGGCCGAGATCGAGCCGCCTTCGCTCACCCGAGCATCGGCGAACTCGGGCGTCGACATGAACTCGAGCACCTTCTCGGTGTCGGTCGAGTCGGAGAACGCGACGACGAACTCGCCACCGACCTCGATCGTGGCCGAACCCTCTTCATAGCCGGGCATGACGAACGCGTAGACGTCTCCGTCGGGTGCCACGGTCGTGGGCTCGCCCGCCGCGTTGGTGGTCTCGAGCAGGTTGGCCGAAAGGAACGACGCCTGGTGGGTCATCGCACACGTGCCGTTGGCGACGTTGGTGGCGACATCGCCGAACGCGGTCGAGTTGATGCTGGCGACATCGCCGTAGCCCGCGTTGACGTACTCCGGGTTCAGGAGGATGTCACCGACCGCGGTGAACGCGTCGGCGATCTCCGGGTCGGTGAACTTCACATCACCGGCGACCCACTGGTCGTAGACGTCTGCGCCGGACTGGCGCAGGACGAGGTCCTCGACCCAGTCGGTACCGGGCCAACCGGATGCCGTGCCCGACTCGAATCCGGCACACCACGGCGATTCGCCGGTCGCCGCGCGGATCGTGTCGGTGAGCGTGATCATCTCATCCCACGTCTTCGGCACTTCGACACCCCACTCGGCGAAGTCAGCCGGCGAGTACCAGACGTACCCCTTGATGTTGGCGAGCATCGGAGCGGCATAGAAGACGTCGTCGAACGTGCCGTACTGCTTCCAGTCCGGCGACCAGTTCGCGTCGACGTTCGCCGAGACGGCATCCGGTGCCGCCTGGGCCTCGCCGGTCTCCACGAGGGTGCGCAACAGGCCGGGCTGCGGCACGATCGCGATGTCAGGCGCGTCTCCACCGCTCACCTTGGTGACGATGTTGCCTTCGAAGCCCTTGTCGCCGGTGTAGGCGACCTTCACACCGCTCTCGGCGCTCCAGTCGTCGAACACCTTCTGGAGCGCATCGGCCTCGGTTCCGGTGATGCCACCGGAGACGCGGACCGTTCCGCCACCGGAGGAAGACTCTCCCCCACTTCCGCTGTCGCCCCCTTCCGCGCAGCCCGCAAGCGCGAACGTCGCGACTCCGATGACAGCCAGAGGCGCAATCCAGCGCCGACGTGACATCCCCATGTGATTCCTCCTCGTTGAGTGCTCCGGTGATTCCTGATGCACAAGGCTCCCGCTAGGGAACCGATTCCAGCCCAAACTATTGGACACGCTCCCACGACACAAGGCGCGAACTGTTACAAGCGGATAACGACCGGAACCATCGCCGCCCGTCGGGGTGAATGATATGCACAACCGGTTCCATACTTAGGGGACCTGACCGACGAATACGACTCGAGGAGGAGCCGCATGGCCGGTATCGCGGATGTCGCTGCGCGAGCGGGCGTCTCGAAGGCGACCGCCTCGCGGGCGCTCAGTGGCAGTGGGTACGTGTCGGAGGACACCCGTGTGCGCGTCCGCGCGGCAGCCGAGGCACTGGGATACGTTCCCTCCGCAGGAGCCGTGGGGTTGGCAACAGGTCGCACTCAGAACATCGGCGTCGTGATGCCGTACGTCAATCGGTGGTTCTTCGCCGAGGTGCTCGAGGGCATCCAGCAGACGCTCCTGACGCACGGCCTCGATCTCACCCTGTACGACGCAAAGCCGGGCACGACAGGGCGTGCCCGCATCTTCGGAGACTTCCTCGCCAGGAAGCGATTCGACGGCCTGATCGCCGTGGGACTCGATCCGGCCGACCACGAGCTCGATCAGCTCACCCAGATCGGACGGCCGATCGTCAGCGTCGTCGGCGCGGGCGACCAGGCGAGCATCGTCGCCGTCGACGATGATTCGGCCGCGCGCCGCGCAACGCAGCATCTGATCACTCTGGGTCACACCGACATCGCATTCCTCGGCGGCGGCGACCGCGGCGGAACGCAATGGGCCCACGTCGACCAGCAGCGACTCGCCGGGTACCGCCGCTCGATGGAGGAAGCGGGGCTGGCAGAGTTCGAACGGCACATCGCGTCGGACGTGACCCTGCCAGGCGGCTACGCCGTCGCGGCAGATCTTCTCGGCGACACGAGAGGACGACCGACGGGCATCGTCGCGGTCTGCGATGAGGTCGCGATCGGCGCGATCATCGCGGCGCGACGTCTCGGAATCGCCGTGCCATCGGCGCTCAGCATCGTCGGGATCGACGATCACGAGTTCGCGGAGATGTTCTCGCTGACGACTCTTCAGCAAATTCCGCGCGAACAGGGCGCGGCTGCGGTCGAGCTCCTCCTCGCCGAGATCGCCGATCCGGCGCGTCCGCGGACACGCGAGCTCATGCATGCGCGCATGATCGTGCGCACCTCGACAGCCTCGCCGAGCGTCTGACACGACGAAGGCCCCCGGCGAACCGGGGGCCTTCAGATGTTCGCAGAAGCGAAATTACTTCAGGGTGACCGTAGCGCCGGCCTCTTCGAGAGCGGCCTTGGCCTTCTCGGCGGCTTCCTTGTTGGCGCCTTCGAGGACGGCCTTGGGAGCACCGTCGACGACAGCCTTGGCCTCGCCGAGACCGAGCGAGGTGAGCTCGCGGACGGTCTTGATGACCTGGATCTTCTTGTCGCCGGCAGCCTCGAGGATGACGTCGAACGAGTCCTTCTCTTCTTCGACCTCAGCGGCGCCTGCACCGGCGGCGCCGGCAACGGCGACGGGAGCAGCAGCGGTGACCTCGAACTTGTCCTCGAACGCCTTGACGAAGTCGTTGAGCTCGACGAGGGTCAGACCCGCGAACTGCTCGAGCAGCTCCTCAGTGGTGAGCTTTGCCATGATGTATCTCCTAGATTGATGGGGTTGTGGGGATGAGAACGCCGGTCGCTTACGCGGCCTCAGCGGTCTCCAGCTTTTCGCGAAGCGCGTCGATGGTCGCGGCAGCCTTGCCCATCGTCGCCTTCATCATGCCCGCCGCCTTCGCCAGCAGAACCTCACGGCTCTCGAGCGAGGCGTACTTGTTGACCTCGTCGGCGGTGAGGGAGTTCCCCTCGAACACGCCGCCCTTGATCACCAGAAGCGGGTTGGCCTTGGCGAAGTCACGCAGAGCCTTCGCAGTGGCGACGAAGTCACCATGCACGAATGCGACGGCGGACGGCCCCTTGAGGTCGTCATCCAGCGCAGAGATCCCGGCCTTGTTGGCCGCGATCTTGGTCAGCGTGTTCTTCACCACGGCGTAGTCGGCGTCCTGACGAATGCTGTTACGCAGCTGCTTGAGCTGGGCAACCGTCAGACCGCGGTACTCGGTCAGCAGTACGGCGTTCGAGTTCTCGAAGTTCTTCGTGAGCTCGGCGACCGATGCATCCTTCTGCGCCATGGTCACTCCTTGTATGTACGAGACGTCCCGCAGTGGCGGGACGACAGCTACGACCACCCTCACAACGAAAAAGCTCCGGCGCATGCGCACGGAGCTTCAATCCGGTTTCCCGGGAATCTGTCTGTACACCTGCGCGGGCCCCTGCGGTGCAGAGTTTCATCGGCATCCGCTTGCGCGCACACCGAGACCAGCGGTCTTTGGCTTACCCCCACTCTACGCGACACCGCCCCCTCCCCCAAATCCGCACTCCTCCCCCTCTCTCCCCTTCTCCCGCCGAGCGCGCCGGTTCACGCCGAGTGCGAGTGAAGGGCGGGATGCGGCGCATCCGCGCGTCGGCGGCGCGAGGGGGCGGGCGGCGGGGTTAGCCTCGATGACGTGACTCCGGACCTCGCTGCGCGTATCGTCGCCGACTCGCGCGACCGCGTGGCGTGGATGCGGGCACGTTCGCGCGGCATCACCGCGACCGATGTCGCCGGGCTCACGAGCCACGCTGCGATCGCGCGCGCCGCCGACGCCAAGCTCGGTGGCGGATCCGGATTCTCGGGCAATGCCTATACCAACCACGGCCGCAGGCGCGAGCCGGAGATCGCCGCGTGGGTCGCGGCAACCCACGGCATCCAGCCGTCGTCCGCTCTCTTCCACGCTCTCGTGGAGAAGCGTCATCTCGCGACACCGGATGGGATCATGCAGGACGCGACCGGCCGCGTGACGCTCTGCGAGATCAAGACCACGAACAAGACGTGGCGGTCGATCCCCCGCACCTACTTGCGCCAGATCTGGTGGCAGCAGCACGTCTTGGGCGCCGAGCGCACGCTCGTGGTGTGGGAGGAGCACGATGCGTTCGTCCCCGTCGGCGATGAGCCCCGGTGCGCCTGGATCGACCGCGACGAGGACGAGATCGGCAAACTCGTGGGCCTCGCGACGGACCTGATCGACGAGCTCTACCGCCGCACGACCCAGCGGCCGTTGCCGCCACGCACCGCACCGACGGATGCCGCGCCTCGCCGAGCGCGCGAGCCGTACCGCGCGTTGGCGCTCGCCGACTGACGCGCTCCGTTCCCGCCGATAGTTGACATGGATCAACGACAGGCATATGGTTGACCAATCTCAACGGTTGATCCACCTCAACCTTCTCGCGTATCGACGCGCATGTCCACCCCTCCTCCTGTCAAGGGAATCTTCATGTCTTCATCCTCCGAAGCGCTCGAGAAACCGCGCATGACCCAGCGCCAGGTGCTCGAGGCGCTGTCCGGCCTCCTCCTCGGCATGTTCGTGTCGATGCTCGCATCCACCGTCGTCTCGACATCGCTGCCGGTCATCATCCACGACCTCGACGGCAACCAGGCGGCGTTTACCTGGGTCGTCACGGCGACGCTTCTGACAACCGCGATCTCGACTCCGATCTGGGGAAAGCTCGCCGATCTCACGAACCGCAAGCTCCTCTTCCAGATCGCGATCGTGATCTTCGTGCTCGCGACGGCCGCCGCCGGATTCTCGCAGAGCGCGGAAGTGATGATCGCCTTCCGCGCCGTGCAGGGCATCGGCGCGGGTGGCCTCGCCGCGCTCAGCCAGGTACTCATGGCCGACATCATCAGCCCGCGTGAGCGTGGCCGCTACATGGGCCTGTTCGGCGCGGTCATGGCTGTCGCCACGATCGGTGGCCCGCTCCTGGGCGGTCTCATCACGGATGCCTGGGGATGGCGCTGGAACTTCTTCGTCGCTCTGCCCTTCGCCGTCGGCGCGCTGATCCTGGTTCAGGCAACTCTGCATGTGCCGGCCCGCCCCAAGAAGAAGACCTCGATCGACTACGTCGGCATCGTCCTCCTGTCTGCGGCCGTCTCACTGCTGTTGATCTGGGTCACCAATGCCGGAACGGCGACGACCGGCGCCTGGTCCGATCTCACCAACAACGACTGGTGGAGCCTGTCGTCGGTACTCATGGTCGGCGGCGCGCTGCTGGCCGCCGTGCTGTTCATCGTCGTCGAGCTGCGCTCCAAGGAACCGCTCATCCCGCTGACGCTCTTCCGGAACCGCACCTTCACGCTCTCGGTGATCGCGTCGATCGCGACCGGCATCGCGATGTTCGGGGCCTCCGTGTTCCTCAGCCAGTACATGCAGCTCGCCCGCGGCGCGACACCCACGGAAGCCGGTCTCATGACGATCCCGATGATCGGTGGGCTCCTGATCTCGTCGATCGGTGTCGGCGCGCTCGTGACGAAGTACGGGCAGTGGAAGCCGTACCTGATCGTCGGCTCCGTGCTGCTGATTGCCGGTTCCACGACGCTGTCGACGATCCACTACGACACGAACTTCTTCCTCGTCTCGGTGTACATGTTCCTTCTCGGCGCGGGCGTCGGCATGACAATGCAGAACCTCGTTCTCGTCGTGCAGAACACGACGCGTCCGGAGGAGATCGGTGTCGCGAGCTCCGGAGTGACGTTCTTCCGGAGCCTCGGCGGCACGATCGGTGTCTCGGTCATGGGCGCGGCGCTCGCGGCGCGGGTCATCGACCTCGTCGCCGACCGGAAGGACGACATCACCGCCGCCCTCACGACGCTCGGCGACAACGCGCAGTACTGGGGCGAGCAGCTGCAGTCCGGCACGCTCCCCCAGGTGTCGGCCATGCCCGAAGCACTGCGCGTCGTGTTCGAGGACATCTATGCGAACGGCATCTCGCACTCCTTCCTGATCGCCGTGCCGTTCGCCGTCATCTCGCTCGTCGCGATCGTGTTCCTGCCCAACAAGCCGCTGACGACCATGACGACCACCGAGCGGATGCAGGCGAGCGAGGCCGATCTCGCGACCGTCTCGGTCCCCGAGGCCATGGCGACCCTCACGGCGACCGGCTCGGTGCGCACGGTGAACCCGGAGCGTGGGTCGGATGACTGAGGACACCGGGGCGCGTGCCGACGCCGTGCGCGCCCTGGAGTCGCAGTTCGGCGAGCTGATCGGTCAGTTCCGACGGCTGATCTCCGAAGCCGCCCACCGGATCAGCCCCGGAATGCTCCCCGGAGCGTACAAGCTGTTCACGACGATCGTCCGCCGCGAGTCCATCACGTCATCGGCGCTCGCCGAGCTCCTCATGCTCGACAAGGGTCAGATCAGCCGGACCGTACGCGAGCTCGAAACCCTCGGGCTCATCCAGCGCACGCCGGATCCGTCCGACGGCCGCTCGAGCCTGCTTTCTGCGACACCCCAGGGCCTGGAACGCCTGGAGGCGGCGCGCCGCCCCCAAGAGAGAGGCCTGCACGAGTCACTCGCCGAATGGGAGCTCGACGACATCCATCGGCTCACGGCTCTCCTGCACGCGCTCACGACGGGTACCCGGCCGACGGAGTAGCTACCAGTGACCGGATGACATCGAGGATCGGATTCCGACGTCCGCGCTCACCGCGCGCGTCTGAGCTCGCATCCTTCTCCCCCCGGTAGCACCCGCGTAACACCGGCGAGACAATGACGGGGTTGACTGTGTGCACACCACAGCACGTGCTGCCGATGTCGACACGCACGCGGAAGGAGCGAGGATGAGATTCCGGCCGCTACGCGCGACATCCCCCACGGATGCTCCGTCGTCCCTGATGGCCCCGACGCTGCCCGAGCAGATGCGGGCCGTCGTGTTCGACGCCGCAGGCGACCCTGACGTCCTGCACGAAGTGAGCCTGCCGCTCCCACGTCCCGTGATCAGCGAGTTGCTCGTGCGGGTCATGGCGGCCGGCGTGAATCCGATCGACGTGAAGACACGCAGCGGCGCGGGTGTGAGTGGCGCGATCACCGGTTTCCCGAGCACGCTGGGCTTCGACTTCAGCGGCATCGTGGTCGCCACCCCGTTCGAAGCCCACCCGCTACCGGTCGGGACGGAGGTCTTCGGGATGGTCGCCTTCCCCCGCACCGGGGGAACCTACGCGGACTACGCCGTCGTGCCCACTCTGTCGGTGGCGCGCAAGCCCGCGTCACTCTCCCACGTCGAGGCCGCGGGCGTGCCTCTGGCGGCACTCACCGCGTGGGGGCTCGTGGTCGAGACCGCGCACGCCCACGAGGGACAGCGGATGCTGATCCACGCCGGGTCCGGTGGTGTGGGGCACTTCGCCGTTCAGCTCGCCGCCTACTTCGGCGCACACGTGACGGCGACTGGTTCCGCGGCGAACCTCCCGTGGCTCCGTGATCTCGGCGCCGACGTCGTGATCGACTATGCGAGCACCCGCTTCGAAGACATCGTCGGCGAGGTCGACGTCGTCATCGACTTGGTCGGGAACGTGCACGATGACACCGGCACGCGCTCGCTCACCGTGCTCCGCCCCGGCGGTCTGTACGTCCTGGTGCCCACGGGCGGCTGGCCCGACTATGCGACGGCCGCCGCCGCGGCGGGTGTCCGCGCGACGTCGTACAAGGTGACCCCGGACGGTGGGGTGTTGGCCACGCTCGGTCGCCTGCTCGAATCCGGCGCGATCCAGGTCTACGTCGACCGCGTCTTCGACCTCGCTGAGGCGGCTGCCGCGCATCGTGAGCTGGAGAAGGGCCACACCCGCGGAAAAGTCGTCCTGTCGATCGGCGAAGGCTGAATCACGGCGTCAGGACGCGTCGCCCCTCGGCGATGATCTCACCGGCGACGGCCTCGAGGACATCGGATGCGAGGTTCCACTGCTGCCAGTAGAGCGGGACATCCACGGGTGGCCCGCCCAGCGAGACGAGTCGACCGGCATCCAGGTGCGCCTGCGACTGGAATCGCGGCAGGAGCGCCCAGCCGAATCCGAGCGTCGTGGCCGTCGCGAAGTCGTGTGAGGCCGGCACGCGGTGGCGGGGCGGATGCGTCGGATCGACGCCGCATGATGACAGCCACCGAGATTGAAGATCGTCACGACGGTCGAAATCGATCAGCGGCGCGTGCGTCAATGCGGGCGCCGTGACACCATCCACGAACCAGCTGGCGTAGTACTCCGGGGTCGCGACCGCCTCATAGCGAAGGGTGCCGAGCGCACTCACCCGACATCCGGCGACGGGCTGTGCGCGCGACGTGACGGCGCCCATGACGGTGCCGGACTCCAGCAGCCCCGCGGTGAAGTCCTGATCGTCGCGATGCAGATCGAACACGAGCGGATGCCGCTCCGCGACGCGCGCGAGCGGAGCCAGAAACCAGGTGGCCAGCGAATCCGCGTTGACCGCGAGCGGAATGCTGAGCAGTGCCCCATCCGCACCGCCGAGCGCCACGACCGCCTCATGCTCGAGGAGTGCGATCTGGCGCGCGTAGCGGACCACGGCGTGCGCCGCGGCCGTCGGGCGCACCGGCTTGGCGCGAACGAGGAGCACGCGCCCCACGTGCTCCTCGAGCGCCTTGATCCGCTGGCTCACCGCCGACGGGGTCACATGGAGCCGGCGCGCGGCGGCATCCAGGCTGCCTTCGTCGAGAACCGTAGCGAGCGTCAGAGCGAGGTCGGCCGGGACACGGAGCATTAGGCCAGCTTACTCAAGTGAAGACATGTGAACTGGACTGCATCTTCCGTGAACCGTAGCGTTCGACATGTGATCCCTACCGTCCTCGCCGGCTTCGGCCTCGGCCTCTCGCTCATCGTCGCGATCGGCGCGCAGAATCTCTTCGTCTTGCGTCAGGGGATCCGGCGCGAACACGTCCTCGCCGTCGCGACGGTGTGCGCCGTGTCGGACGCCGCCCTGATCGTCGTCGGGGTCTCGGGTCTCGGAGCGATCCTCGAGGCCGCTCCGGGCGTGATCGAGGTCGTGCGGTGGGCCGGTGCGCTGTTCTTGACGGGATACGCCGTGCTGGCCGCGCGCCGCGCGATTCGTCCCTCCGGCGACGCACTGTCGATCGACCCCGCGCCGAACGGTCCGATCGCCGGCACGAGGGAGAGCGAGCGAGGCGTGGTCACGACTTCGCGGCTTGCCCCCGTGCTCGCGACGTGTCTCGCGTTGACCTGGCTGAACCCGCACGTCTACCTCGACACGGTGTTCCTGCTCGGTTCGGTGGCCGCCACCTACGGCAACGCACGCTGGCTCTTCGCGATCGGCGCGGTCGCGGCATCGATCGTGTGGTTCTTCTCGCTCGCGCTCGGCGCGCGCTTCCTCAGCCGGGTGCTGTCCACGCCACGCGCGTGGCGGGTCCTCGACGCGATCATCGCCGTCGTGATGTTCGCGATCGCGGTGAGCCTCGTCCTGCCGCAGTGACACGTCGACCCGGCAAGATGAAGGCATGAAGCGCGTTCATCTGCTCATCGACGGCGCGGTGCAAGGCGTCGGTTTCCGGTACACCCTGCAACGCGTGGCGACGGAGGCGGGCGCAACCGGCTGGGTCCGCAATCTCCGCGACGGTCGCGTCGAGGCCGAAGTCGAGGGCGCTCCGGATCAGGTGGATGCCGTCCTCGCGTGGGCGGCCCACGGGCCTCGTGGAGGCCACGTGAGCGGAGTCACCACCACCGACCGCTCTCCGCTGCACGGGCACGGCTTCGAGGTCCGCCGCGACGGGTGACACGCAGAAGGGCCCCACCTGAGCGGTGAGGCCCTTCGATGTCGACTGATCGCGGGATCAGGCGAAGGTGTTGACGTCCAACGGGATGCCGGGGCCGAACGTGGTCGACACAGCACCCTTCTGGATGTAGCGACCCTTGGCGCTGGAGGGCTTCAGACGGATGATCTCCTCGATCGCCGCGCTGAAGTTCTCTTCGAGCTGCTCGGCCGTGAACGAGACCTTGCCGACGACGAAGTGCACGTTGGCGTGCTTGTCGACACGGAAGGCGATCTTTCCACCCTTGATGTCCTCGACGGCCTTGGCCGGGTTCGGAGTCACGGTGCCGGTCTTGGGGTTCGGCATGAGGTTGCGGGGACCCAGGACCTTGCCGAGGCGACCGACCTGGCCCATGAGTTCGGGCGTCGAGACGGCGGCGTCGAAGTCGACCCATCCGCCGGCGACACGCTCGATGAGCTCGGCGCCGCCGACCTCATCCGCACCCGCGGCGATGGCAGCCTCAGCCGCCGGGCCCGTCGCGAACACGATGACGCGGGCAGTCTTGCCCGTGCCGTGGGGCAGGATGACCGTGCCACGGACCATCTGGTCCGCCTTGCGCGGGTCGACAGCGAGCTTGAGCGCAACCTCGACGGTGGAGTCGAACTTCTTCGAGCCGGTCTCCTTCGCCAGGTGCACCGCCTCGGTGGCGTTGTAGAACGTGGAGCGGTCGATCTTGGCCGCTGCTGCTTCGTAAACCTTGGACTTAGACATGATCGTTATCTCCCTCAGCCCTCAACCGTGATGCCCATGGAACGGGCGGTGCCGGCGATGATCAGCGAGGCGGCCTCGATGTTGTTCGCGTTCAGGTCAGGCATCTTGGCCTCGGCGATCTCGCGGACCTGATCCTTGGTGAGCTTGGCGACCTTGGTGGTGTGGGGCGTGGGTGAACCCTTGGCCACACCGGCGGCCTTCTTGATCAGCTCTGCAGCCGGCGGGGTCTTCAGGATGAACGTGAAGCTGCGGTCCTCGTAGACGGTGATCTCGACGGGGATGACGTTGCCGCGCTGCGACTCGGTCGCGGCGTTGTACGCCTTGCAGAACTCCATGATGTTCACGCCGTGCTGACCGAGCGCGGGCCCGATCGGCGGTGCCGGGTTGGCGGCGCCAGCCTTGATCTGAAGCTTGATCAGGCCGGTCACCTTCTTCTTGGGTGCCATTCTCTTTCCTTTCCTCGAGCGGATGCCGGTGGCATCCGTTCTCCCGCGCATCCGGCATTTCCGGATCGCGGTTCCCCCGTGGCCGAAGCCCGGGAAGTCTGATTACTGCTTGGTGACCTGGTCGAACGACAGCTCGACCGGAGTCTCACGCTCGAAGAGCGACACGAGCACGGTGAGCTTTCCGCTCTCCGGCTTGATCTCGCTGATCGATCCGGGCAGGCCCGCGAACGAGCCTTCCTTGATGGTGATGGTCTCGCCGACCTCGAAGTCGACCTCGGTGATGACACTGCGCGCCTGCGTCGCCGAACCCTTCGCGCCGCCACCCTTGGTGGGGGCGGTCTCGGTGACCTGAACAAGCGACTTCAACATGTTGAAGGCTTCTTCGAAGCGCAGCGGGATCGGGTTGTGCGCGTTGCCGACGAACCCGGTGACCCCGGGTGTGTGGCGGACGACCGACCACGTGTCTTCGTTGAGCTCCATGCGCACGAGCACGTAACCGGGGATCCGGACGCGCGTGACCATCTTGCGCTGACCGTTCTTGATCTCGACGACGTCCTCCATGGGGACCTCGATCTGGTAGATGTCCTCTTCGACCTCGAGCGTGTTCTTGCGCTGCTCGATGTTGGCCTTCACCTTGCGCTCGAAGCCGGCGTAGGAATGCAGGACGTACCACTTGCCTGGGAGCGAACGCAGGTCGGCGCGGAACGCCTCGTACGGGTCCTGCTCCTCGGCTTCGCCGTCTTCGGCGGCGTCAGGCTCGCCGTTGACATCGGGTCCGTCGTACGGGAGCACCTCGTCGGCAGCCTGCTCAGCGCGCTCAGCCTCTTCTTCGGCGAGCGAGTCGGTGAGAACCTCAGCGGCAGCCTCGGCCTCGTCGGCCCTGTCGATTTCGAGTGCGTCGTTCACGATGGCGTCGGCCTCCGGGTCGTCGATGTCGATGTCGTCCAGGTCGCTGTCGTCTTGCTCGTCCCCGTCATCGACGATGTGAACGGCGAGGTGCTCAGCCGGGGCGGAAGCGAGCTCTTCCTCCGCGAGGATGTTGCCCTCCTGGGCTTCGTCATCCTCGCTGGACTGCTCGGCAGCGGTCGCCCAGTCGGCGTCGTCGACATACTTTTCAGACACGTGCGTTCTCTTCCATGTGTGGGTCGTGCGGCCGCGGGCCGCGCATTCGAGGAGGCTCAGCCTCACTCAGGACGGGACGCCGAAGACGACCTGCACCACCCAGGTGAAGAGCAAGTCGAGGCCGTACACGATCGCCATCATGACGACGACGAAACCCAGAACCACCGCCGTGAACTTCACGAGCTCTTGACGGGTCGGGGTGACGACCTTGCGGAGCTCGGCGAAGACCTGGCGGATGAAGAGAGCGATCCGCTGGAAGAAGTTCAGCTTCTTCTCGCGGGGCACGCCGCTTGTTGCGACGACGTCGCCGTTCGCCTCTTCCTGGACCATGTACCCACCTGTGTGACTTACTTCCGTGCCAGCGAATGCTGGCGCGTGCAGGGCGGACAGGAATCGAACCTGCAACCTGCGGTTTTGGAGACCGCTGCTCTGCCAATTGAGCTACCGCCCTAGAGATCTCACGATCTCGGAGAAGTCCGCACATCCACCACGACCGAGGTTGAGGAGGTTCCCGATCCGCGGGCACGGCGAAAGAATGCAGACTTCAACTGCTCTCCCCAGTGTACGTCATGCCCCGACGGCATGCGAATTGGCCCGAGCTCGTCAGTACTGCTGCACGCCGTACCGATCCGGCTCGTCGCCTCGGCGCACGTCGCGACCCGAGAGGGATGCTGCGACGATCCGCACGTAGTGGTATTTGAGCGTGGGGATCCATGGCTTCAGTGGCAATTCGTCGGCGGCGCGCACCTCGTCAGCGGTCTCCAGCCGTACCGCTGTCCCGCGGATGACGACACTCCAGGCATCGGCATCGGTGTACTCGTCGACCTCGAAGAGCACCTGATGGTTGATCGTGAGTTCGGTCAACTTGCTGCCCTCGGCGGTGCGGAAGACGACGCTGTCCCGGTCGACGGTGTAGTTGACCGGGAAGATGTCGAGCACGTCGCCGACGTGGGTCACGAGTCGGCCGAGCTGCTGCTCCTTCAGCCGATCCCAGCACTCACGGTCGGAGAGGAAAGTGACGGCGTCCGAGTTCTCGTCCATGCATCCATCATGGCCCGCCGAGCAGCGCGCCGACAGACCCTGCACCGGACAAAATGCCCGGTGCAGGGTCATGTCAGCCGGCGATGCGGATCAGCTTTTTGTTGACGAACTCGTCGGCGGCCAACAGCCCCATCTCGCGCCCCGTCCCCGATCGCTTGACACCGCCGAACGGCAGCTCAGGGCTGTCGGCGAGGACGATGTTGACATAGACCATGCCGGCCTCGATCCGGTCGGCCACACGGGCGGCTTGAGCGGGATCGGTCGTGAAGATGTACGAGCCCAGACCGAACGGTGTCCCGTTGGCGATCGCGACCGCGTCGTCCTCGTCCGTCGCGCGATAGACGACGCCGACCGGCCCGAAGAACTCCTCGCGGTAGGCATCCATCTCGGGCGTGACGTCGGCGAGCACTGTCCCGCCGAAGAACGCGCCGTCGCGGGTACCGCCGGCCACGAGCGTCGCCCCCTGCGCCACAGCCCGCTCGACCTGCTCCTGCAGACGTTCGGCTGCCGCGAGCGACGACAACGCGCCGAGATCGGTGCCGTCGGCGAACGGGTCACCCACGGTGGCCGCCGTCATTCCGGCCGTGAACTTCTCCAGGAACTCGTCGTACAGCTCGTCCGCGACGATGAACCGCTTGGCTGCGTTGCACGACTGGCCGGTGTTGTCGAGGCGCGCCTCGACGGCCGACGACACCGCCGCGTCGAGGTCATCCGTGGAGAGCAGGACGAACGGGTCGGAGCCCCCGAGCTCGAGCACGACCTTCTTGAGGTTGCGTCCGGCGATCTCGGCGACTGCGGCGCCGGCCCGCTCCGATCCGGTCAGCGAGACACCCTGCACGCGGGGGTTGGCGATGATGGACCCCGCCTGGTCATTGGTCGCGTAGAGGTTGAGGTAGGCCCCCTCCGGGAAACCGGCATCCACGTGCAGCTGCTCGATCGCCGCCGACGATTCGGGGCACTGCGGCGCATGCTTTAGCAGGATCGTGTTGCCCACGAGCAGGTTGGGCGCCGCGAAGCGGGCCACCTGGTAATACGGGAAGTTCCACGGCATGATCCCGAGGAGGGGCCCGAGCGGGGCCTTGCGGATGACCGCCGTCCCCTCGCCCAGGATGTCGATCGGCTGGTCGGCCATGATCTTTTCGGCGTTGTCCGCGTAGAACTCGGTGATGTCGGCGGCGAAGTCCACTTCGCCGAGCGCCGCGGCGAGCGGCTTGCCCATCTCGCGCACGATCGTCGCGGCGAGCTCGTCCCGCCGTTCACGATAGAGCTCCGCCACCCGCCGGATGAGCACCGCACGCTCCGCGACGGACGACGTGCGTCCCCACGTGCGGTACGCCTGCTCGGCAGCGGCGACAGCGTCGTCCACTTGCGCATCGGTGAACGTGTCGTACGTGGCGAGGGTCTCGCCCGTGGCGGGGTTGACGACGACGTAGTCGCTCATGGCTCTCCGATCTCGTCCCGCGTCAATCGACGGGGATCAACGTGTATTTGGTGGACAGGTATTCGTGGATGCCTTCGAGGCCACCCTCGCGGCCGACGCCGGACTGCTTGACCCCGCCGAACGGCGCGGCCGCGTTGGAGACGACGCCGACGTTGAGCCCCATCATCCCGGTCTCGAGGCGGTCGATCATCCGATGGCCGCGAGCGAGGTCTTGCGTGAAGACGTACGACACCAGTCCGTACTCGGTGTCGTTGGCCAGCCGCACGGCGTCATCCTCGTCGGTGAACGTCGCGATCGCGAGCACCGGGCCGAAGATCTCCTCGCGCAGGATCGCGCTCCCCGCCGCGACATCGGCGACGACGGTGGGCGCATAGAACGTGCCGGGCCTGTCGAGGATCTCGCCGCCTGTGAGGAGGCGTGCGCCGCGGTCCACGGCATCCGTCACGAGTTCGTCGGCCTTCGCGACCGCCTTCTCGTCGATCAGCGGACCGATCTGCACGCCGTCTTCCGTCCCGCGCCCCACGGACATGGCCGAGACACGCCCGGTCACGCGCCGCGCGAACTCGTCGGCGATCGACGTGTGCACGATGAAGCGGTTCGCGGCCGTGCACGCCTGCCCGACGTTGCGGAACTTCGCCGCGATCGCGCCGTCGACCGCCTTGTCGAGATCGGCATCGTCGAAGACGACGAACGGCGCGTTCCCCCCGAGTTCCATCGAGACCCGCAGCACCCCCTCGGCAGCCTGCGCGATGAGCTTCTTTCCGACCGACGTCGAGCCCGTGAAGGAGAGCTTGCGCAAACGCGGGTCGGCGATGATCGGCGCCGACAGGTCGCCGGAATGAGTGGTGGTCACGACGTTGACCACGCCGTCCGGCAGCCCCGCCTCCTGCAGCAGCTGCACGAAGAGCAGCGTCGTGAGGGGTGTGAGCTCGGGCGGCTTGACGACGACCGTGCAGCCGGCGGCGAGCGCGGGGGCGATCTTGCGCGTCGCCATCGCCAGGGGGAAATTCCACGGCGTGATGAAGAAGCACGGCCCCACCGGTCGTTGCGAGACGACCATACGCCCGGTGCCTTCGGGGTTGAGCCCGTATCGGCCGGCGATGCGCACGGCTTCCTCGCTGAACCAGCGCAGGAATTCGCCCCCGTACGCGACCTCTCCTCGCGCCTCGGCAAGCGGCTTGCCCATCTCGAGTGTCATGAGGAGCGCCAGGTCTTCCTTGCGCTCCTGCACGAGATCGAAGGCCCGACGGAGGATGTCGCTGCGCTCGCGCGGCGCTGTCGCGGCCCACGCCTCTTGCGCCGCGACGGCCGCGTCGAGGGCGCGGAGACCGTCTTCCGGGCTCGCATCGGCGATCTCGGCGATCACATCGCCCGTCGCCGGGTCGTAGATCGGGAACGTCGCGCGGGAGGCGGCATCCGTCCACTGACCACCGATGAGCAGCTGCGTGGGCAGGGACGCCCGGAGCGTCTTCTCGGTCTCGACACTCATCGGCGCACCCTCTTCTTGAGGCTCTCGGGGGCATCGAGCGACAGCGTCTCCCCCCGGAAGAACGCGGGGCGCTTGATCGCTTGCCAGATCATGATGACGATCCCCACGACGATGATCAACATGCCGAGGATGAAGACGATGCCGACTCCGCCGATCTCGGCGCCCGATCCGTAGGCGGGATCCATCGAGTCGAGCAGCGTCGTGAAGAACAGCACCGCGAGGATGATTCCGCCGATCAGCGGGAACAGGAACGTGAAGAAGACGTTGCGCGTCGAATCGAACCACTGCTTGCGGAAGTACCAGACACAGGCGAACGCCGTGATGCCGTAGTAGAAGCAGATCATCATGCCGAGCGTCAGGATCGTGTCCCACAGCGTGTTCTCGCTGACGATGCGCATGACGACGTAGAACGCGGATGCCACGATCGCCGAGATGATCGTCGCGTAGCCCGGGGTGAAGAACCGCGGGCTCACCTTCGCGAACGCCGGCGGCAGTGCGCCGTAGTGCCCCATCGACAGGAGCGTCCGGGCCGGGCCGACGAACGTGGACTGGAGTGACGACGCGGAGCTCGTGAGCACGGCGAGCGACACCAGGAACGCGAGCGGGCCGAGGACCGGGCCGGAGAGGAAGAAGAACACGTTGTCCTGGATGTCGGCGTTGCCGAGACCGAGTTCCCCGCTGCCCACTCCGGCGAACATGATCATCGCCACCGCGAGCAGCAGGTAGAGCGAAACGATCGTCACGACGGTGAGCGTCGCCGCCCGTCCCGGCGTCTTCTCGGGGTCTTTCGTCTCCTCGTTCATGGTGAGGGTGACATCCCACCCCCAGAAGATGAAGATCGACAGCGAGAGACCGGCGGCGAGCGCGCTGAATGAGCTGATCGCGAACGGGTTGAACCAGTTGAGATCGAACGGCTGGTAGTCGAAGCCGTTGCCGCTCATGGCGGTGACGATCGCGGCAACCGCGAAGAACAGCAGCACGGCGACCTGGAAGGTCACCAGCACGTATTGCAGTTTCTGGGTGGTCTGCATGTCGCGGTACGACACGAATGTCGCGCCCAGCATGAAGAGCAGACAGACGACGATGTTGATCCAGGTCTCCGCGGCGAGGTCCGCGATGGCCGGGTTGCCGGTGATCTGCGAGAGGAGGAGGAACAGGAAGTCGACGGCGACGCCGGCGAGGTTGGACAGGACCAGGATCGTCGCGACGATGAGCCCCCAGCCCGCCATCCAGCCGACCCACGGCCCGAACGCTCGCGACGCCCAGGTGAAGGACGTGCCCGCGTCGGGCATGCGGTTGTTGAGCTCGCGGTAGCCGAAGGCGACCAGCAGCATCGGGATGAATCCGACGAGGATCACGGCGGGGATCTGCGCACCGACCTCGGATGCGGTGGGACCGACGGCCGCCGTGAAAGTGTACGCCGGGGCGATGCAGGAGATACCGATGACGACGGCACCGATCAGACCGATCGTGCCGGCGCTCAGGCCTTTACTCGACAGTCCCCCCTTCCCGTCCGGTTCGGTGGCGCCGGAGACGAGCGGTGTTGCGTCGGGTGCAGTCATCGCTGTGACCCTTCCTGGGTGGTGCCGCCCAGGTGGGTCCGAGGAACCACGATGACGGGAACGGGGACTTCGTGGAGCATCTTGGCCGCGGTCGACCCGAGGAACAATCGCCGCGGCTGGGCGAGGCGACTGGAACCGGCGAGGAGCACTTCGCCGGGCTGCCAGTCGAGGTGGGAGACGGCGTCTTCGATGCTGTCTCCGTCGGCGACGACGACCTCCACGACGAGCCCCTCCGGCAATGCCGTCTGCGCGGCGGCCAGGACTTCGTCCGCCTCGGTCGAGCCGGCGAGGCGGATCGCTCCGGTGTCGGCGGTCGGCGGCAGGTCGACCGTGAGCAACGACAGCAGTCGCACGGACGCGCCGGTGGCTGCGGCGAGAGCAGCCGCATCCACCATGAGGGCGTCGGCGCCCGGACGCGTACCGACGGCCACCGTCAGTCGGGTCACACCCGTCTCGGCGGCGACCTTGCGTGCACCCCGCGGGACGAGCACGACGGGCACATCCGAAGAGTGCAGGAGCTCAGACGTCGTCGTTCCCAGTCGGTGCCGGCCGCGGAGACCTCCATCGGCCGCGCCGACGACGATGTGCGATGCGCCCAGATCATCGGCGAGCGAGATCAGGCCTTCCGCGAACGATTCGGCCGACCGCACGTGCGCGTGGGCGACGACCTCGGCGGGCGTCTTGTCGATCGCCGCGGCGATCCACGCCTGCGCCTGCTCGCGCAGCAGCCGGTCGTAGCCGGCATCCGGCGGCGTGATGACGCTCCGGCTGTCGGCGGGGAGGATGATCGCGACGTCGAGAACCGCCCCCGTGGCCATGGCGAGGCGCGCGGCGAAGGCCACGGCATCCCGGCCGGTCTTGGTCGCGGTGTAGCCGACGACGATGTGCGCGGTCATGTGCGGTTCTCCTCCAGGATCTGCTGTGCGACCAGACGGCCCATACGGATGGCCCCGTCCACGTGCTGATAACCGGCGCCGGCGAGGTCACTGCAGGCGAAGCGGATGGGCCCGACGGGCGTGCGCAGCTCGGAACCGTAGCGGTGCAGACCGCCGAGATCGAAGCTCGCCGCATACGCGCCGCGCGTCCACTCTTCCGAGCCCCAGTCGCTTTCGTAGTAGACGATCGGGTTCTTCGCTTCGGGCCCGTAGTAGTGCGAGAGGGATTCGAGGATCCGCTCTTTGCGCTCCTCGGCGCTCAGGAGGAAGACGTCGTCGGCGTGCTGGTCCGAGACGAAACCGACGAGTGTGCCGCGTTCGTCTTCGTGATTGGTGTTGTCGTACGCCTCGTGCGACAGCTCGTAGGGGCTGAACGCGGTACCGGAGAGCCCCTGCTCACGCCAGAACGGACGGTCGTAGACGGCGTGGACCTTGATGACGAAACCCATCGAGAGGTGCTGGTGCATCTGGTGCTGGAACCGCGGCATCGCCGGCACGAAGGAGATCCGGTTGTACAGCACGGGGGCCAGCGCGAGAACGGCCTGTCGGGCGTGCACCGTGATTCCGTCGGCGATCGCGGTCACTCCGGCATCCGACCATTCGAGCGTGCGTACCGGCTGGTTCAGGAAGACGTCGTCACCGAGGCGCTCGGCAAGCAGCAGCGGGACCTGTTGCAGGCCACCCACGACCCGCTTGTCGAGGATGAAATCCGCGTCGACCAAGTGCGAGTAGCTGCCGGCAGAGGCCGCCATCAGCAACGACTGCAGCAGCGAGAAGCTGTGAGTGGGCTTGGTCAGCATCGCCGAGCCGGTCGCGAAGGCGAGGTTGCGCACGGCTTCGTCGTCATCGGTCTGCGCCCGCAACCACGCGTCCCATGACACGCTGTCCCACTCGGCGGCGCGTTCGTGCGCCCAGGGCCGATCCGGGTCGATTTCCGCGACCATGGCGTCGAGACGCTCCGTGATCTCGGCGATGACCTTCTCGGTCTCGGGCGAGACGGGGAACAACTCCCCCGTGAAACGGTGGGCCACCCCGTCCGGCCCGACGTAGACGCTGTCGCCCTCGCGGTAGCGGCTGAAGGTCTCGAGCCCGAGCTCGGCAACGGTGTCGATCAGCGCCTGCTGGTCGGGAGAAACCCACTGTCCGCCGATCTCGAGCATGGCGCCGTCGATGACGTCGGTCCACAGCCTCCCGCCGACGCGATCGCGCGCTTCCAGCACCGCGACCGACAGTCCGGCCTTCTTCAGCTCGTGCGCCGCGGTGAGCCCCGCGGCACCAGCTCCGACGACGACAACGTCACGGGTGATCTCGGTCATGGGTGGATTCCTGTTCTCGCGATGGCGACTGCGCTGGTTGGTGTCGAGTGCGCCGGTCAAGGTGTGTTCACGAGCGGCGCGGTCGGCACGAGCCAGCGCACTCGGTGGTGCTCAGGCTGCGGCGAGGGCCGCGGCGACGACGTCGAGGCCCTCGTGGAGGAGGTTGTCGCCGATGGAGAGCGGCGGCAGGAACCGGACGACGTTGCCGTATGTCCCACACGTCAGGACGATGACGCCCTCCGCGATCGCGGCCTTGGCCACGGCCGCGGTGAGCGCGGCATCCGGAGCCTTCGTAGCGGGATCGACGAACTCGGCGGCGATCATGGCGCCAAAGCCGCGCACCTCGCCGATACGCGGATCGCCGGCCTGCATCGACTCCAGGCGCGCGCGCAGGATCTCCCCGATCTCGCGCGCGCGTTCGAGCAGCCCCTCGTTCTCGAACGCCTCGATCGAGGCCAATGCGGCCGCACAGGCGACGGGGTTTCCTCCGTAGGTTCCCCCCAGCCCGCCGCTGTGCGACGCATCCATGATCTCGGCGCGACCCGTCACGGCGGCCAGTGGCATGCCCCCCGCGATCCCCTTGGCCGTCGTGACGAGATCGGGAACGATGCCGAACAGTTCGCTCGCGAACATGACGCCGGTGCGCGCGAAACCGGACTGCACCTCATCGGCGATGAAGACGACGCCGTTCGCGCGACACCAGTCCACGATCGCCGGCAAGAAGCCCTCGGCGGGGACGATGAAGCCACCCTCGCCCTGAATCGGCTCGATGATGACAGCGGCGAGATTCGCGGCGCCGATCTGCTTGTCCATGATCGAAATCGCGCGGGCGGCCGCATCCGCTCCCGACAGCCCGTCCCGGTACGGGTACGACATCGGTGCACGGTAGATCTCGCCGGCGAACGGTCCGAACCCGCTCTTGTACGGCATCGCCTTCGCCGTGAGGCCCATCGTGAGGTTCGTGCGTCCGTGGTAGGCGTGGTCGAAGGCGACGACCGCCTGGCGTCCCGTCGCCTTGCGGGCGATCTTCACCGCGTTCTCGACCGCTTCGGCACCGGAGTTGAACAGCGCGGTCTTCTTTTCGTGGTCACCCGGCGTCAGACGGTTCAGCGCCTCGGCGACGGCGACGTAGTCCTCGTACGGCGAGATCATGAAACAGGTGTGCGTGAACTGCGCGGCTTGCGCCGCGATCGCGGCCGCGACTTTCGGGTGGGCGCTGCCGACGGTCGTCACGGCGATTCCGGACCCCAGATCGATGAGGGAGTTGCCGTCGGCATCGACCACGACGCCACCCCCCGCAGCAACCGCGTGGATCGGCACGGTGTGTCCGACCCCGGCCGCGACGGCAGCCGCTTTGCGGGCAAGCAGTTCCTGCGACCGCGGTCCGGGGAGCGCGGTGACGAGCCGGCGTTCCTGCGGCAACGTCGGGCCGCCGAGAGGGATCGTGAGAGTCGCATCGATGAAGCTCATGCCGGTGAGCGTAGGCCGCGACGCCCGTCGCAGACACCTTCCCCGGTGTACATTTTCCACTGTGCGGTATACACCGCGTCCATCACCGACGGAGGTGCGCATGAGCAATGACCCTCAGCCCACGCTGCGCGCGTTGCTCGGACGCCGAGAACTCGGACTGCGGCTGGATTCCGCTGAGGACGCTCTGCGTCCGGATGCGCTCGATGCACCACTGCGGTGGGTGCACAGTTCGGACCTCGCCGATCCGACACCGTTCCTCGCCGACGACCTGCTCCTGCTGACCACCGGCACGCAGTTCGCGGTCGACGCCGAGCCGGACGACTACCGCGCGTACGTCACCCGCCTGCGCAGCCGGGGAGTGCAGGGACTCGGGTTCGGCACCGAAGTGGTGCGGGACGGCATCCCCCCTGCCTTGGCCGAGGCGTGCCGGGACGCGGGGATGCCGCTGTTCGAGGTCCCGTATCGCACGCCCTTCATCGCCCTGGCCCGCGCGAATGCCGAGGCGGTCGCCGCCCAGGCCTACGCGCGCCGCACGTGGGCGCTGTCGGCGCAGCGGGCGATCTCGCTCGCCGCACTGCGGCCTGACGGCCTCGGCGCGACGGTGGCCGAGCTCGGCCGCCAGCTCGGCGCGTGGACCGGGCTCTTCGACGCGACCGGGGCTTTGGCCCGGGAGCACCCCTCGGGTGGGCTCGACCCGGACGTCCGGGTCGAACTGACCGCAGAAGTCGGTGCGGTGCTCCGACGCGGTGCGCGCGCGGGATCGAGCGTCGAGATCGGCGGCGAGCGCTTCACTCTGCAGACCCTGGGGCGCGGCGGGCATCTCCGCGGCGCGATCGTCATCGCCGGCGGCGAACTGGACCTCGAGGGCCGTGGCGTGGTGACCTCCGTCATCGCGATGGCCGGCCTCGCACTCGAACAGAACGTCGGACTCAATCGCGCACGCGATCTGCTGCGTGCCGGCCTCGTGCACAGCCTCTTGACCGATGACCCCAGCCTCGCGCGGCGGGTCGCCCGCGAGTTGTGGGGCGCCCTGCCCTCGGCGCCCATCGTGGTGGCGGTGGCCACCGTCGCCCCCGCCCGAGCCGATGCCGCCGCTGACTGGCTGGAGCTGCGTCGGACCGATCGCTCCGTCTTCCATGGGCGCGGTGCCGCGGGCCTCGTCATCGCCGTCTCCGCGGAGGACCATGATCTTCTCGACGAGTTCGCGACCCTCTTCGGCGCAACCATCGGCGCCTCCCAGACGAGCGCGTACACGGCGTTCGCGCATGCGCATGCGCAAGCGGTGACCGCGCGCAACCGACGAGGCACGATCGGCCACGTAGCCCGCTTCGATGATCTCGCTGGGGAGGGGGTGCTCGCCCAGCTCGCCGGGCCGGACGCCCGCGCCGTCGCCGAAGCCCACCTCGCGCCGCTCCGCACGCACGACGAAGCGCACGGCACGGTACTCCTGTCGACCGTCCGGGTCTGGCTCGAGCACGATGCGCGGATCGACGCCGCCGCACGGAGCCTCGGCATCCACCGCCATACAGTGCGCGCACGCGTGGCTCAGGCGCAGACGTTGTTGCGCGTCGACCTGTCGGCCTTCCCCGCACGCGCCGAACTCTGGGCCGCGCTCGTCTCGACGGCCTGACGCCTGAGTCAGGATGCCGGTGAGTGCGCGTCCAGGAACTCGTACAGGTCGGTTGTGTCGACCCCGGGGAAGGCCCCGGTCGGGAGGGTGGCCAGGAGCGTCCGCGGAGTCCGGACGTTCGGCCACGCCTGATCGCGCCATGTCGCCTCCAGACCCTCCGGGGCGCGTCGGCAGCACACCTCGGCCGAGTGCCGTGAGATCCCACGGTGAGCCGTTTCGCGACCGATGAACCACTTCGTATCGTCGAAGCGCACACCCACGCTCACCGAGTGCGCCCCTTCACTCGACGCTTCCACGCGCGCCGTGCACCAGAACGTCCCGTTGCCGGTGTCGGTGTATTGGTAGTACGGGTTGAACTTGTCGGGCACGTCGAACACTGTCCGACTCGTCCACCGTCGACAGCACAACTGCCCCTCGATCGAGCCGAGTCGATCGGCGGGGAAGTTCACGTCGTCGTTCTCGTAGGCCTTCGTGATCGTGCCCGACTCGTGCACTTTCAGGAAGTGCACCGGAATGTCGAGGTGCCGGGTGGCGAGGTTCGTGAACCGGTGCGCCGCCGTCTCGTACGAGACGGAGTAGGCGTCGCGGAGGTCTTCGATCGAGATCGCACGACGCGCTTTCGCATCCTGAAGGAACGGCACGGCGTGCGCCTCGGGGATGAGGAGCGCCCCGGTCAAGTAATTGGTTTCGACCCGTTGCCGCAAGAACTCCGCATAAGAGCGCGGCTCGCTGTGCCCCAAAATGCGACTGGCCAGCGCCTGCAACACCGCGGTACGCGAATCGCCCTTCGCGGGAACCGTGCTCGAGAGATAGAGGCGGCCGTTCTTGAGGTCGGCGACGCTGCGGGTGGACTGCGGCAAGTCGGCGACGTAGTGCAGGGAGAACCCGAGGTGCGCCGCGATGTCAGACGCCGTGCGCTGCGTCAGGGGACCGCCGGGATGGTCGACGGCATCGAGGATCGCGCGCGCATGGTCTTCGAGCTCGGCGAAGTAGTTGTCTTGCCGACGCATGAGATGACGCAACTCGACGTTGGCGCGCCGCGCCTCTTCGGGCGTCGCGGAACGCTCGTCCGTGAGCCGCTCGATCTCGGCCTGCAGGACGAGCATCGCGTGCAGGGCTTCGTCGGGGACTGCCTTGCCGATCCGGAACGGCGCGATGCCGAGCGCCTGGAACGTCGGTCCCTTCATGGCGCGCTCGAGGGCGATCTCGCGCGTGGCGCGCTGGTCGAGCGGCTGCGCTTCGAGCAACTGGTCGATCGTCGTCCCGAGCGCGTGAGCGATGGCCTGCAGGAGCGTCAGCTTCGGTTCGCGCTTGCCGGTTTCGATCATCGACAGCTGACTGGGGGCGCGTTCCACGGATGCCGCCAGCTCGTCGAGCGTCATCGACTTCGCCGTCCGCAACTGGCGGATCCGGCGGCCGATCGTGAGGGCGTCGGCGACGTGGTCCGAGCGGACTTCATCGTTCGTCATGACGGGAAGTGTGTCATGAAACGTGAATTTCGGCAAAACTTCACAGCCGTTTTGGTCACAGGGGGTGCGAACTTTCACTGAGAGTGGATGCCAGAGGCCGCAAGGTCGATGCCACCGCCACCATCAACGCAGAAGGACAGGGCCATGACTCCCACCGCCACCGGCACCGCGCCCATCACGATCACGGGCACGATGCGCCCTCGTTACGACGAGATCCTGACTCCCGAAGCGCTCGCGTTCGTCGCCGATCTGCACATCCGCTTCGGAGGTCGTCGCCATGACCGGCTTGCTGACCGCATGCGCCGTCGGTTCGAGATCGGCAACGGCCACGATCCTCAGTTCCGCGCCGACACTGCGCACATCCGCGACGATGCCGATTGGCGTGTCGCGGGAGCCGGCCCCGGCCTCGAGGACCGCCGTGTCGAGATCACCGGCCCCACCGACCCGAAGATGACGATCAACGCGCTGAACTCGGGCGCGAAGGTCTGGCTCGCCGATCAGGAGGATGCGACCAGCCCGACCTGGCGCAACGTCATCGAGGGCCAGCTGTCGCTCCGCGATGCCATCCGCGGCGAGTTGACCTTCACGAGCCCCGAGGGCAAGGTCTACGAGGTCACCGCCGAACGCACGCCGACGATCGTGATGCGCCCGCGCGGCTGGCACCTTGTCGAGAAGCACATCACGCTGACCGACCGCGCGGGCCGTGAACTTGCGGCATCCGGTTCGCTGGTCGACTTCGGCCTGTACTTCTTCCACAACGCCCAGCGGCTCATCGACAACGGTGTCGGCCCGTACTTCTACCTCCCGAAGATCGAATCGGCCGAAGAGGCGAAGCTCTGGGACGATGTCTTCACCTTCAGTGAGGACTACGTCGGCATCGCGCACGGAACCATTCGGGCGACCGTGCTGATCGAGACGCTGCCGGCCGCGTTCGAGATGGAAGAGATCCTTTTCGAACTGCGCGACCACATCGCCGGTCTCAACGCGGGCCGCTGGGATTACATCTTCTCGATGATCAAGAACTACCGCGGTCGCGGAGCACGCTTCGTCCTGCCCGATCGCAGTCAGGTCACGATGACCGTGCCGTTCATGCGCGCCTACACCGACCTGCTGGTGCAGACGTGCCACAAGCGCGGCGCCTTCGCAATCGGCGGCATGAGCGCATTCATCCCGAACCGCCGCGACCCGGAGGTCACGGCGCAGGCGTTCGAGAAGGTTTCCGCGGACAAGAAGCGTGAAGCCGGCGACGGCTTCGACGGCACCTGGGTCGCCCACCCGGATCTGATCCCCGTGGCTCAGGCGGAGTTCGACGCCGTGTTGGGCGAGCGGCCCAACCAGGTCGATCGCCAGCGCCCCGAGGTGCACGTGCAGGCGTCACAGCTCATCGATGTGCACATCGGCCTGCCGATCTCGACCGCCGGCGTGTACGGCAACGTGTCGGTGGCGATCCGCTACATCGAGGCGTGGCTGCGTGGCCTGGGCGCCGTCGCGATCGACAACCTGATGGAGGATGCCGCGACCGCCGAGATCTCCCGGTCCCAGGTGTGGCAGTGGATCCATCAGGACCGTTCGACCGACGACGGCACGAAGATCACCCGCGAGTACATCGAAGGGCTGATCGCGCGGGTGCTGGGCGAAGTGACACGCACCGGCGGCGACCGGTTCGACGACGCCGCGGAGATCTTCCGCGAGGTAGCGCTCGGCGACGACTTCCCCACGTTCCTGACGCTCACGGCCTATTCGAACTACCTCGTCGACGCCGACTGAGCGCCCCCTCCTTCACAACCAACGACACCGAAAGAGAACCGACATGACCACATACGACGACGACGTCCGATCCATCGACGCACTCAAGACCCAGATCGGCTCCGCCTGGCACGCGATCGATCCCGAGAATGTCGCCCGCATGCGTGCGCAGAATCGTTTCCGGACGGGTCTGGAGATCGCGCAGTACACCGCCGACATCATGCGCCGGGATATGGCCGAGTACGACGGCGACTCCTCCGCGTACACGCAGTCGCTCGGGGTCTGGCACGGATTCATCGGACAGCAGAAGCTCATCTCGATCAAGAAGCACCTGAAGTCCACCGACAAGCGCTACCTCTACCTCTCGGGGTGGATGGTCGCGGCACTCCGCTCGGAGTTCGGACCTCTGCCGGACCAGTCGATGCACGAGAAGACCTCGGTGCCCGCGCTCATCACCGAGTTGTACACGTTCTTGCGGCAAGCGGATGCCCGGGAACTCGACCTGTTGTTCGCGAAGCTCGACGACGCTCGCGCCGCCGGCGACGAGACGGCCGTCGAGTTCATCCAGTCTCAGATCGACACGTACGAGACGCACGTCGTTCCCATCATCGCCGACATCGACGCCGGCTTCGGAAACCCCGAAGCGACGTACCTTCTCGCGAAGAAGATGATCGAGGCGGGCGCGTGCGCGATCCAGATCGAGAACCAGGTGTCGGATGAGAAGCAGTGCGGTCACCAGGACGGCAAGGTCACGGTGCCGCACGAGGACTTCCTCGCGAAGATCAACGCGATCCGCTACGCATTCCTCGAATTGGGCATCGACAACGGCGTGATCGTCGCCCGCACCGACTCACTCGGCGCCGGGCTCACGCAAAAGCTCGCCGTCTCGCACGAGCCCGGAGACCTCGGAGATCAGTACAACGCGTTCCTCGATGTCGAAGAGGTCTCCCCCGACATGCTCGGTAACGGCGATGTGGTGATCACTCGTGACGGCCAGCTGCTGCGCCCGAAGCGGCTGGCGAGCAACCTGTACCAGTTCCGTCCCGGCACGGGTGAGGCGCGCTGCGTGCTCGACTGCATCACGTCACTGCAGAACGGCGCGGACCTGCTCTGGATCGAGACTGAGAAACCGCACATCGCTCAGATCGCCGGGATGGTCGATGAGATCCGCGCAGCGGTGCCCACCGCGAAGCTCGTCTACAACAACAGCCCGTCGTTCAACTGGACACTCAACTTCCGCCAGCAGGCGTACGACGCGCTCGCCCAGCAGGGTCAGGACATGTCTGCGTACGACCGGGCCGACCTCATGGACGTCACGTACGACGAGACGGACCTCGCCCGCTACGCCGACGACATGATCCGTTCGTTCCAGAAGGACAGTTCGGCTCGGGCCGGCATCTTCCATCACCTGATCACGCTGCCGACCTACCACACGGCCGCACTGTCGACCGATGATCTGGCAAAGGGCTACTTCGGAGACGAGGGCATGCTCGCTTACGTCAAGGGTGTCCAACGTCGCGAGATCCGCGAGGGGATCGCGACCGTCCGGCACCAGAACATGGCCGGAAGCGACATCGGCGACAACCACAAGGAGTACTTCGCCGGCGACGCGGCCCTCAAGGCCGGCGGCAAAGACAACACGATGAATCAGTTCAGCTGACGCGATCGGACGCTGCGTGAGAGAGCGGGGCGGGTGCGTCGGCATCCGGCCCTCTCCCGTGTGATCGTCGCTCGATGCGCCGGTCGATCCACACCGCCAGCCAGACGGCGCCGAGCATCTACAGCGGGTCGACCGACGCGATCATGCAGCAGCCGCAACCTGATCCCGGCGAAACCTACCCTCACGTCAACACTCAGCTCTTCGGAGTGATCGACCCGGCCTCCAACGCCGACCTGACGAACGGCCCGATCGCGGCTCCCTTCAACTCCCCCGCGGAGGAGCAGACGCCGACCAACGACGTTTCGTCACGGACTACATCGTCAACTACCGGCTGAGCAAACGCCGCGAGCCGACCGCCGATGAATACAGCGTCGCGATGGGTGGCTTCACGCCCGAAATGCTGCCGGTGATCTCGACGCTCGCCCGCGAGTTCGCCGTCTACGATCGCTGGTTCGCCGGGGTGCCCTCGCAAACCTTCTGCAACCGCTCGTTCTTCCACGCCTCCACGTCGCACGGGTACGTCACGAACCACAACGGCGACGACTACGAGAAGTGGATCAATGCGCCGGTCACGCCGACGATCTTCAACCGGTTGGAGGAAGCCGGCATCCCGTGGCGCGTCTATTACGACCCCACCCAGCTCGCCTCTCTCACCGGAATGCTGCACGCCTCGGTTCTGGAGCGGTACTGGAAGACGAACTTCCGCGACATGGACCAGTTCTATGCCGATGTGCGCGGCGGCACACTGCCGGCCTACGCGTTCGTCGAGCCGCGGATGGTGTTCAACCACAACGACATGCACCCACCGTGGGGAGAGCTTCGCGACGGTGAGCTGAAACTCGACGACGGGTCGAAGCTCCAGATCGACAACAGTGCGCACTCCGACGTCCGCGCCGGAGACAAGCTCGTTCAGGACATCTATGATGCCGTCCGCTCCAGCCGCAACACGACCGGGTCGAACGCGATGAACACAGCGCTCGTCATCACGTTCGACGAGCACGGTGGGACCTTCGATCATGTCGCCCCTCCGGGCGCGACTCCTCCCGGAACAGGCGAACCCGGCGAAATGGGATTCGCGTTCGATCGCCTCGGCCTCCGAGTGCCGGCCATCGTCGTGAGCGCCTACACGGCCGCCGGAACCGTGATCCACGACGAGATGCACCACGGCTCGATCATCAACACTCTCTGCCGCCAGCACGGGCTGCGCCCGCTCAATGCGCGGGATGCCGGGGCCAACCCGATCTTCAACGCGATCAACAGCTCGTCGCCCCGCCAGCCCTACACCTGGCCGAAGCCGACGTCGCTGTGGAAACCAGCGAACCCCGAGGCTGTCGCCGAACACACGACCGAGGCACACAAACGCCGCCCGCTGACGTCGCCGGCACGGGGGCTCCTTGGGCTGCTCATGTCGCGATTCAGCCGCGAATCCGCCGTCCCGAAGACGTACGGCGAGGCGTATGACGCGCTGGTGAACTACGGCGAAGGTCTGTTCGGCACAGTCGATCCCTGACCGCACATCCGTGGCGTGAGCCGACTACGCTCGAACCGTGACCGAACGCGCTCCGCTCTCCCGCAAACTGTCCGCCATCGCCGAGTCGGCGACACTCAAGGTCGACGCGAAAGCCAAGGCTCTCCAAGCGGCCGGTCGCCCCGTGATCTCCTACGCGGCGGGCGAGCCCGACTTCGCGACGCCGCAGTTCATCGTGGATGCCGCCGCCGAGGCGCTGCACGACCCCGCGAACTATCGCTACACGCCCGCTGCCGGACTCCCCGTCCTGCGCGAGGCGATCGCCGCCAAGACGCTGCGCGACTCGGGTCTCGAGGTCGCGGCGTCGCAGGTCGTCGTGACCAACGGCGGCAAGCAGGCGGTCTACCAGGCGTTCCAGGCGGTCGTGAACCCCGGTGACGAAGTGCTGCTGCCCGCGCCGTACTGGACGACCTACCCGGAAGCGATCACGCTGGCCGACGGGACCCCCGTCGAGGTCTTCGCCGGAGCAGACCAGGACTACAAGGTCACCGTCGCGCAGCTCGAGGCCGCCCGCACCGACAAGACGACGGTGCTCGTCTTCGTCTCGCCGTCCAACCCGACCGGCGCGGTCTACACACCCGAGGAGACCCGCGCGATCGGTGAATGGGCGCTCGAGCACGGCATCTGGGTCATCAGCGACGAGATCTACCAGAACCTCGTCTACGAGGGTGTGCGTGCCGTCTCGATCGTCGAGGCCGTGCCCGAGCTCGCCGGACAGACGATCCTCGTCAACGGCGTCGCGAAGACGTACGCGATGACCGGATGGCGGGTGGGCTGGATGGTCGGCCCCGCCGACGCCATCAAAGTCGCCGCGAACCTGCAGTCGCACCTCAGCTCGAACGTCAACAACATCGCGCAGCGGGCGGCGCTGGCGGCGCTGACCGGGCCGCAGACCGAGGTCGAGCAGATGCGTCAGGCTTTCGACCGCCGCCGGACGCTCATCGTCGGCGAGCTGTCGAAGATCCCCGGCGTCACGGTGCCGAACCCGCTCGGCGCGTTCTACGTCTACCCTGACGTCACGGGACTCCTCGGCCGGGAATGGGCCGGGGTCACCCCGACCACCTCCCTAGAGCTGGCCGATCTCATCCTGGACAAGGCCGAGGTGGCCGTCGTCCCCGGCGAGGCGTTCGGCCCGTCCGGATACCTGCGCCTGTCGTACGCACTCGGCGATGACCAGATCCTCGCGGGCGTGCAGCGGCTGCAGGAGCTCTTCCGCTGACCTCCCCCGGGCGCCGCCTGGATCACCGAAGGCACGCGTGGCGACCGGATCACCCGGTGTCAGCCGCCATTCCCCTTGCCGTTGCCGTTGCCGTTGCCGTTGTTGCCGTTGCCGTTGCCGTCGTTCTTGCCGTTGTCGTTTTTGTCCTTGCCGCTGTTCCCGCTGTTGCCGCTGTTCCCACTGACGTCGGTCGACCCGTCGCCGGGCGTCTCCGCGCTTCCGCCGCCGGTGTCCTCCGTCACCGCCGGGGCGGGCGGCACCGTCGCCGCCGCGATGGCCTCCAGGTCGGCCCGGACCAGATCGATCGAGCGCTGCACGGACGCCGCCCGCGAGGCCGTGATCTCGTCTGCAGCACCCGCCGTGTCGAGGCGCTGCTGCAGCGCATCGAGCTCGGAAAGTGCCGCTGCGGTGTCCCCCGCCGCGACGTGCGCGGCGACGGCCGCGACGGTCTCCTGCATGTCCCGGCCGGCCGCGTCGGCGAGACCCGGGGCGGGGCCGGCGCAGGCCGCCAGCAGGATCGCGAAGGTCGCGATGGCCACGGAGGCCGCGACGCGGAAGGCGGAGGTCATGGTGTCACCGAGTCCCAGAGCTGATCGAGGTGGGCGCCGAGCGGGTCTTCGATGCTCGGCAGCACCGGTTCGGCGGGCGGCGCCGCGAGGGATCCCCAGATGATCAGGCCGGAGATGGCGAACGCGAGGAGGATGGCGGCCACCACCGCGAATGGGAGCCATCGAGCGCGCTCCGGCTGCGGCGCACCCGGAGCTGCGGACAACGGCTCCTCCCACACGCGCGTCACGCCGTCATGGTCGACCGGAGGCCCAGACACACCGGAGTCGCTCGCCACCGGGCCGTCCGCGATGGTGATCGCCGGCGCGAGTGCCGTGGCCGCCGGTGCGGCAGCTGCCGCTGCGTCACCACCCGATCCGCCGAAGCCGCTGACCGCGACGACGACGTCGAGTGCTGAAGGCCGATCAGCAGGTTCGGCGGCGGTCATGCTCGTGAGGAGGGCCGCCCATTCCGACCCCAGATGCGCCGGGACCGGCGGGGCCTGTGACAAGCGGGCCAGTGCCGCCTCATGGGGCGTCTTCTGCGCGAACGCCCGAACGCCCGTGAGCGACTCGAGCAGGACGAGCCCGAGGGCGTAGATGTCGGCGGCCGGGGTCGGGGCGGCGCCGCGGACCTGCTCCGGGCTCACGTAGGCGGCCGTGCCGATCAGCAGCCCGGGGGTGGTCAGTCGTGTCGAGTCGACGAGGTACGCGATGCCGAAATCCGCCAGCTTCGCCCGGAACTCCTCACCCGGAACGGGGGACGTGCGCAGCAGCACGTTGGACGGTTTTATGTCACGATGCACGACCCCCGCGGCGTGCACGACGTGGAGCGCGTCCGCGAGGTCGCGGGCCACCGTCGCCACGACATCCTCGGGGATCGGGCCCCGCAGGATGCGGCCGGCGAGGGTCGGACCGTCCACGAACTCCATCACGAGGTAGTTGGGCGCGGGCCCCTCGACGTGCGCGTCGAACAGCGTCACCAGGGCGGGGTGGTTCAGTCCCGCGAGCAGTCGCGTCTCGGACGTCGCACGTGCGGCATCCGCTGTCCCCTCCCGGAAGACCTTGATCGCAACGGTCCGTCCGAGCAACTCGTCCTGGGCGAGATGGACGACGCCCATGCCGCCTTCGCCGATGGGTGACTGCAGAATGTAGCGCCCGCCGAGGCGCCGACCGCCGGGTCGCACCGGTGCGGTCGGGAGCGACTGCTCCATCCCCTCCGTCATGACATCCCCCCGGGTACGCGCGGGCTGCCGCGCGCCCTCTACGTTAGAGGGTGCGGTCCGCATCCACCCAACGGGTTGACATCGCGGCGCTCTCGCGCAAGACGAGTCACACGAGCGCGTGGGCGTGGATGCCGGAGGTCGTGGTCGTCCCGGTGAGTTCGAGGGAGAGCTGACACCCTCACTGAAGGCGATGCGACTGCGCATCGGAGGAGTATCGGGGGTTGCCACCGTCGCGGCGGGGGCGTCCTTCATCTGTCATCGGTCTCGGATGCGCGCACGCGCGTTAACGAGAAAAGGCCACC